>NZ_PUIC01000027.1 GCF_022750545.1 Caulobacter sp. CCUG 60055 | reverse complement strand
TTTTCCACGCCGATTCACATGCTTGCCTCTAGCTCGGCGCGTAGGAGCACAGAACCCTGTCCATGGACGACGTCGGCCTCATTCACCACCTCCCGGTTGCGCTGGGCATCGGCCTGTTGATCGGAGCGGAGCGCGAGCGGCGCAAGGTCCACCGTCCGGCCGCAGCGGGGCTGCGCACCTTCACGATCGCTGCCTTACTGGGCTGTGGTGCAGCTCTGATGCCGCAGCAGTGGATGATCGCGATCGTGATGCTGTGCATGACCGCGCTGGCCCTGCTGAGCAGTTGGCGCAGGCGCAATACAACCGACCCCGGCATCACCACGGAAGTTAGCCTCGTCGCCACTACGCTGCTTGGGGCGCTTGCCGTAACTGCGCCGTTGCTGGCGGGGGCTCTTGCGGTGCTGATCGCGATCGTGCTGGCAGCCCGCGATCCGCTCCATCGCTTCGTCGGACAGACGATCAGCGCGGACGAGATTGCGGATATCCTGCTGATCGCCGGCGCCACCCTGATCGTGCTGCCGATGTTGCCGGACCGGCAGATGGGGCCATTCGACGCGCTCAATCCGCATTCGATCTGGATGGTCGTTGTCATGATCCTCGGGATCAACGCGCTGGGCCAGGTGGCGACGCGGCTATTGGGTGCGCGCCTGGGGGTGCCCGCACTAGGCCTCATCTCGGGGCTCGTTTCCAGCTCGGCAACTATCGGGGCCATGGGTGCCTGGGTTCGCGCCAATCCCGCCTCCGCCGCGGCGGGTGCGGCAGCGGCGGTTCTATCGACCGTCGCCAATTATGCGCAGATGGCCGTGGTGATCGAGGCAACGGACCATCGTACCTTTCTTGCTACCATCCTGCCGGTGGGCGCAGCCGGACTGGCCGCACTTTTGTCGGGCGGATGGTTGACCCTCGCGGCCTGGCGCGAGGTTACGGCTGAACCGCCGAGAATGAGCAGGTCCTTCAATCTGCTGATGGCACTGACCTTTGCCGCCACGGTGGCGATCATGCTGATGTCCGCAGCGGCCCTCAGAGCCTGGTTCGGGGATGCTGGGCTTATCGCCGTAGCCGCGATCGGCGGGGTGCTGGACGTTCATGCCGCGGTGATTTCATTAGCGGCACAGGTCGCCGACGGCACGATGGCCGCGCCGCAAGCCATCCTTCCTATCCTGACCGCCTGCACCACCAGTACCCTCGCCAAGATTTTCTTTTCCGCAACGGTGGGAACGCGCGCCTTTGCCGCCCGTGTCATTCCAGCCCAGTTACTGATCATCGGCGCGGCATGGCTGACGGTCTTTGTTGGCTGACACAATGCACCACGTCGGAGGGGTTGGTCCATGCGCGCGCACTTCCCAGCGCCAGTCAAACGAGAGCCGCGGCCCCGGTGAGATGGCGGCCAGGGCTGCCGCGCCGGCGGTCTATATCATCCATGCCAGTGCGCGATGCCGGCCGTCAGGGTTTCGTCAGAAAAGGCTGACAACCACCCTATGCTTTGCGAGGACATTATGAGCAGATTGCGAACCCATCCTGAGCGTCATGCGGTGTCACGCATCGGTTGGTTGCGTGCCGCTGTACTCGGCGCCAACGACGGGATCGTGTCGACGGCCAGCCTGATCGTCGGCGTTGCCGCTTCAGGCGCCGAAAAGTCGGGGATATTGGTGGCTGGCGCAGCAGCGCTGGTCGCAGGCGCGATGTCCATGGCCGCCGGGGAATATGTGTCGGTGAGTTCGCAGGCCGATACGGAGAAAGCCGATCTCGCCCGAGAAGGCGGCGAGTTGGCCGGTCAACCAGACCTTGAGCGCAATGAACTGGCCGAGATTTACGTGGCGCGCGGGCTCGACAAGGACTTGGCGCTTCGCGTCGCTGATCAGCTTATGGCCAGCGACGCGCTGGGCGCCCATGCGCGCGATGAACTTGGCATTTCCGAAGTCGTGACCGCCCGTCCACTCCAGGCGGCGCTCACCTCCGCGGCGACCTTCAGTACAGGCGCGCTCATGCCGCTGGCACTGGTCGCTGTCGCGCCGCGCGCCAGTCTCGTGCCGATCGAGATCGCCGCGACATTGCTGTTCCTCATACTGCTCGGTACGCTCGGCGCATGGGCCGGTGGCGCGCAGCCGGTGCGCTCGGTCTTGCGGGTGACATTCTGGGGGGCGCTCGCCATGGCGGCAACAGCAGGGATCGGGCGGCTGTTCGGGACGGTCGTATAGCCCCTCGTTCTCGTCAGGATTCGGTCAGACAATCTGCCTAGCCCTTCCTTCGGGAAGGAAGAATTGTATGACAAATCTCGCTCAGGCGGACACGTTGAAGGTCTGGGACGCGCCGCTGCGATTGTTCCATTGGCTGCTCGTTCTGGCCATTCTGGTGGCTTTTCTATCGTCCGAAGACGACAGCCCGATCGCCAGTTGGCATATGGTGGCAGGATGGTGCGCCGCTGTGCTGCTGGCGTTTCGCTTGTCAAACGGCTTGCAAAAT
>NZ_PUIC01000026.1 GCF_022750545.1 Caulobacter sp. CCUG 60055 | reverse complement strand
GCCGCCGCTGGACGGGAGCGTGCAAAGAAGAACCCCGCCGGGAGGGTTCCCGACGGGGTCATCTCGTTCAGGCTTGTCTGGCTCGGGCCCGCCCAGGTCGGGCAGGCCCCAAGCGCCCGTCGCCGATTACTCGACGATCTTGGCCACCACGCCCGCGCCGACCGTACGGCCGCCTTCGCGGATGGCGAAGCGCAGGCCCTGGTCCATCGCGATCGGCGTGATCAGCTCGACGTTCAGCTCGGCGTTGTCGCCCGGCATGATCATCTCCACGCCTTCCTTCAGGCGCACGATCCCGGTCACGTCCGTGGTCCGGAAGTAGAACTGCGGACGGTAGTTGGTGAAGAACGGCGTGTGACGGCCGCCTTCTTCCTTGGTCAGGATATAGGCCTCGGCCACGAACTTGGTGTGCGGCGTGATCGAACCCGGCTTGCACAGCACCTGGCCGCGCTCGACGTCTTCACGCTTGGTGCCGCGCAGCAGCACGCCGACGTTGTCGCCCGCCTGGCCCTGGTCCAGCAGCTTGCGGAACATCTCCACGCCCGTGCAGGTCGTCTTCTGCGTCGCCCGCAGACCCACGATCTCCACTTCCTCGCCGACCTTGACGATCCCCTTCTCGATCCGGCCGGTCACCACCGTGCCGCGGCCCGAGATCGAGAACACGTCTTCCACCGGCATCAGGAACGGCTGGTCGATCGGACGGTCCGGCTGCGGGATGTAGGCGTCGACCTGCGTCATCAGCTCAAGGATGCGGTCCTCGCCGATCGCCGGCTCGCGGCCTTCAACCGCCGCCAGGGCCGAGCCCTTCACGATCGGAATGTCGTCGCCCGGGAAGTCGTAGCTCGACAGCAGCTCGCGCACTTCCATCTCGACCAGGTCGAGCAGTTCGGCGTCGTCGACCATGTCGACCTTGTTCATGAACACCACCAGCGCCGGAACCCCGACCTGGCGCGCCAGCAGGATGTGCTCGCGCGTCTGCGGCATCGGGCCGTCCGCCGCCGAAACCACCAGGATCGCGCCGTCCATCTGCGCCGCGCCCGTGATCATGTTCTTCACATAGTCAGCGTGCCCAGGGCAGTCCACGTGCGCGTAGTGACGGTTCTGCGTCTCATATTCCACGTGCGCCGTGTTGATCGTGATCCCACGCGCCTTCTCTTCCGGCGCCGCGTCGATCTCGTCGTACTTCTTCGCCGTCGCGCCGCCCGTCTTGGCCAGCACCATCGTGATCGCCGCCGTCAGCGTCGTCTTGCCGTGGTCAACGTGACCAATCGTGCCGATGTTGCAGTGCGGCTTGTTGCGTTCGAACTTTTCCTTGGCCATC
>NZ_PUIC01000025.1 GCF_022750545.1 Caulobacter sp. CCUG 60055 | reverse complement strand
TGTTGGTGTGGACGGCCTCTCATCCCAACGGTTTGATGGCGCTTAGCGTCAACAAACCAGTCGAGAGGAGAGCCACATGGTCACACCAGTGCGTATCGGCATGGACACGGCTAAGTCCGTGTTCCAGCTCCACGGAGTGGATGAGAACGAGGTTGTAGTTCTGCGGCGGCAGCTTCGGCGCGCCGACATGATCCGCTATTTCGAGAACCTTCCGCCGGCCCTTGTCGCGATCGAGTCCTGCGGTAGTTCCCACCATTGGGCGCGGCTCCTGGAGTCGTTCGGCCACGAGGTGAAGCTGATCCCGCCGCAGTACGTGAAGCCGTACGTGAAGCGCGGGAAGAACGACGCGGCCGACGCCGAAGCGCTCTGCGAGGCCGTCACCAGGCCGACCATGCGTTTCGTGGCTGTGAAGTCCAAGGACCGTCAGGCGGCCTGCATGTTGATGACGGTGCGCGAGCGGCTCGTCATGGTGAAGTCGCAGCTCAGCAACGCTTTTCGGAGTTATGCGGCGGAGTTCGGGATTGTGGGCCCGTCCGGCCGGCAGAACGTCAATGGCCTGATCGCGTGCGTCCTCGAAGATGACACGCTGCCGGAGCTGGCGCGCGAGCTCTTCCAGTTTCAAGCCAAGGAATACGCCGCGGTAGAGGCGCGCCTGGCGGAGATCGACGCGAAGCTGATGAAGTGGCACCGCGCCGACGAGCTGAGCCGGCGCATCGCCACCATTCCCGGCGTCGGCCCTATCGGCTCAACGTTGCTGAGCATGAAGGCGCCGCCGGCGGAGACCTTCGGCTCCGGGCGCGACTTCGCCGCATGGCTGGGGCTCACGCCGCGAGACCATTCGACAGGCGGTCGATCAAGACTCGGCGGGATCACCAAGGCTGGAGATCCATTGATCCGGTCAACGCTGATCGTCGGGGCCACAGCGCTGCTGCGCCATGTGCGCCTCGGGCATACAAAGCCATCGCCCTGGCTGGCCAAGCTCATGGAGCGGAAGCCGCCCAAGCTGGTCGCGGTCGCGTTGGCCAACAAGTTCGCTAGGATTGCTTGGCGGCTGATGGTGTCGGGCGGAGTCTACACCCGGCCCGCAGCACTGAACCCGACCTGATCTGAGACCGGCGCCCGGAAGCCAAAGAGGCTGCACCCGGACTGCCCAGGAGACTTGCACGAACGAACAGATGGAAACGACCTATCGGTCGGTACGCGCGACATTCCGAAGATTGCACTGGCATCCCGATGTCGCCAATGTGTTTGGAGCGCGCGTAGCGAACACCATCTTGGCCAGCGAGCTTCTCGCGC
>NZ_PUIC01000024.1 GCF_022750545.1 Caulobacter sp. CCUG 60055 | reverse complement strand
AATTTTGCAAGCCGTTTGACATCGGTGACGGCGACGGGCTGTGCGTCGGCAATTCCAACGATCCAAACACCTGGGTCGAAGTGCGCTTGGCGGACTTTGACGCGCCGGAGCTCCACGCCCCTGATGGCCGCCTGTCCAAGTCGCTCCTCGAGCAGGTTGCGTTCGGTCAAAATGTAGCTTGCGAGGCGCGGCGCGGGCGGCGTGGCCGCGTGATCGTTTTCGACCGGGTAATCGCCGTATGCCGCGTCCATGGCCGCTCGATCGGCGATCTGCTCCGTGCGCGGCACGCGCCCGAAGGCGGCAACTGATCGTCGAACCTCGATCAAGAAGGGTCTGAGTCCAGGAGGGGAATGCCTTCCCCTGCGGTCGAGCCGACACGTCTCGTCCGACCCCTTCTGCGGGGAGCCCCCCGCAACGCCCCCGCGGTGACAACCAATCCTGACGGCGGAATCCATTCGCAGCGACGTGCGTTGTCTCTGACCGTCAGCATGAGACTCACGCGATGAAACCCACGCTTCAGGCACATCTGCTCGAACGGGCAGCGAGCTTCCTCGTCATGGCCGATCACGTCGCCGAACCTGAAGCCCGGCTTTGCGGAGAACCGCTTTTACAGAATGTCGGCTATGCACTCGAACTCGGGCTCAAAGCGCTCCTTGTTGAGCGGGGATGGGACGACGATCGCTGCCGCACCGAGGTGCGGCATGACATCGCCAAAGCCCTCGGCGAAGCAGCGAAGGTCGGATTTGTACCAGCGCATCCCGACCTTGCCGCCCTGATCGCCACTATCAGCCCTTACTATAAGCGGCACGGACTGTCCGAATTGGTGGCCACCGGCGGCTTGGCGATGTCGCCCGATCAGGCCTTGGCCGTGACGCGGAGCCTGCTTGATCAGGTCCGCGTGTCGGTCACTAAGTAGCTGACGGATCCGCCGGCGCACATGAGAGGGAGAGGGCTGCGGCTGTCGCCGTGACGGGTTTTGGAGGTCGAGAGAGGTTCTCTGGCCGGCCCGTCGCGGAGATACGCGATGACACACCCAGCTTCCAAAGGCCATGCCCGAACCCAGCGCTCGAACATCTACGACGAGATCACGACCAAGATTATTGCCGAGCTGGAGGCAGGCCGCCTCCCCTGGGTCCAGCCGTGGGGCTCGAACACGGTATCGGCGCCACTTGCCATGCCGCGGAACGCCGCGACCGATCGTGGCTATTCCGGCATCAACGTCCTGATCCTCTGGGGCGCGGTCGTCCAACATGGCTTCGCCACGCAAGGCTGGCTCACCTTCCGCCAGGCTTTGGGGCTGGGCGGCAATGTCCGCAAAGGCGAACACGGCACCACCGTCGTCTATGCCGATCGCTTCATCCCCGATGACGAGCGTCGCCGGGCACAGACCAATGGTGACGATCCAGCCGCCATTCCCTTCCTCAAGCGCTTTACCGTGTTCAACGTCGCCCAATGTGAGGGCTTGCCCGACGGGCTATCGGCGCCGCCCCCACCCATTCCCGAAGGTCTGATCGTGCCAGAAGTGGAGGCGCTCATTCGTGCCAGCGGCGTCGACCTGCGCCTGGGCGGAGACAAGGCCTTCTATGCACCGGGTCCTGACTTCATTCAGATCCCCAGGCCCGAGGCCTATTTCGAGCCGATCAACTGGCATCGCACGGCCCTGCATGAGCTGGGGCATTGGTCGGGCCATCCCGGACGCCTCGCGCGCGACCTGAGCGGTGGCTTCGGGTCGAAGGCCTATTCGCGCGAGGAGCTCGTCGCCGAAATGACGTCGGCCTTCTGCTGCGCGAGCCTCGGCATCGCGCCGACCGTGCGCCATGCCGATTACATCGGCGCCTGGCTCGACGTCCTGCGCGAGGACAATCGCGCCATCGTGCGCGCCGCGAGCGCGGCCTCCAAAGCGGCGGACTACCTCCTAGCCTTCGCGCCCAGTGCGACGGCACGGGAGGAGGATCGGGAAGCGGCGTGACCTCGCCCGCTGCGCGCCAGCTCGGCCGGGGTCCAGGAGAGTAAGAGGGTCGAGACGGACTTCGTGACGGGTCAGGGTCGAGAGAGAGGCTCCCGGCCGCCCGTCACGGAGAATATCCCATGACCCAGGCTTCCCAGAAGATCGTCCTGTCCCCCTCGCGGGACATCCCCTTCAACAAGCTCGTGCTGAGCCAGTCCAATGTTCGCCGGATCAAGTCCGGCGTCTCGATCGAAGATCTTGCCGAGGACATTGTACGACGGACCTTGCTTCAAAGCCTCAACGTCCGCGCGGTCGTCGATGCCGAAGGCAATGAAACCGGCATGTTCGAAGTGCCGGCCGGAGGTCGGCGCTATCGTGCGCTCGAACGGCTCGTGAAACAGAAGCGCCTGTCGCGGACAGCACCCGTGCCCTGCGTCATCCGCGAGAGCGCGGACATCTCGGCCGAGGAGGATTCGCTCGCCGAAAACAGTCAACGTGAGCCGCTGCATCCGCTCGACCAGTTTCGTGCCTTCCAGACTTTGCGCGAACAGGGTCAGGGCGACGAGGCAATCGCGGCGCGCTTCTTCGTCACGCCGGCCATCGTTCGCCAGCGCCTCAAGTTGGCGTCCGTATCCGACCGGCTGCTCGCCCTCTACGCCGAGGACGAATTGACCTTGGACCAGCTGATGGCCTTCACCGTCACAAACGACCATGCGCGTCAGGAACAGGTCTGGGAGGCGCTCGCGCGCAACCCCTACAAGGAAGCCTATCAGATCCGGCGCATGTTGACCGAAGGCGCCGTGCGCGCCTCCGATCGACGCGCACGTTTCATCGGCGCGGAAGCCTATGAAGCCGCAGGCGGCGACATCTCGCGTGACCTCTTCCAGACCGATGACGGTGGGTGGTTCCAGAATCCGGCGCTTCTCGACCGTCTGGTCTCAGACAAACTCGCGGCGGCTGCGGAGACCGTCGCTGCCGAAGGCTGGAAGTGGATCAGCGCCGACATCGGTTTCGATTACGGACACACGCGCGGACTCCGCGCCTTGTCCTCCACCAGCTCGCTGACCGATGAAGAACACGCGACCTACGAGGCGCTCAGCCAGGAGTATGCGGTGCTCGAGAAAATCTACGCCGAGGCCGAGGAGCTGCCCGACGAGGCCGACCAGCGCCTCGGCGAAATCGAGGCCGCGCTCGAAGATCTCCAGAACCGACCGGCGCTGTTCGATCCGGCTGACATCACGCGGGCGGGCGCCTTTGTCAGCCTCGACAGCTCTGGCAGCCTCAAGATCGAACGCGGGTTTGTGCGACCGGAGGACGAGGCAGAAGCCGAGCCGGATGCCACCCGTGGCGATACGGATGAGGCCGTCGAGCCTTCCGAGCCCGATGCCGGCATCCAGCGCGCCGTCATCACGATCGGCGGCGCAGCCCAGCCCGGCGGCGAACCCGATGAGGATGACGACACCATCAAGCCGCTGCCCGAGCGGCTGATGACCGAATTGACTGCGCATCGGACGCTGGCCTTGCGCAACGCAGTGGGTGCCGACCCCGACACGGCCTATCTCGCCGTCCTTCATGCCCTCGCGCTGAAGACGTTCTACCGCTTCAGTACCGCGACGTGCCTGGAGATCGAAGCCAAGCACTCCGCCTTTGGTCACCAGGTGCCTGGTCTCAACGACACAGCGTCGGCGCAGGCGATCACCGCGCGCCATGCGAGCTGGTCGGATCACCTGCCTCAGGACCCCGGTGCGTTGTGGCAGACGTTGACCACCTTCGATGCGGATCAACGCGGGGCACTGTTCGCCCACTGCGTCAGCTTCAGCGTCAACGCCGTCCACCAGTCCTGGAGCCAGGGCGACAGGATGAAACATGCTGACGCGTTGGCGCAGGTCGTCGATCTCGACATGGTCGCCGCAGGCTGGACCCCGACGGTCGAATCCTACCTCGGCCGCGTGACCAAGCCGCGCATTCTGGAGGCTGTTCGCGACGGCAAGGGTGATCGCGAGGCCCAGCTCATCGAGCACCTCAAGAAGGGCGATATGGCCAAGGAGGCCGAACGGCTGCTGGCCGGTTCAGGCTGGCTGCCGGAGCCGTTGCGCACCGCAACCGATCAACCCGTCCTGCTCGAACCGGACGGATCGGAGCCCGAAGCGCTGCCGGCTTTCCTGACCGCAGACGAGGATGATGAGACCGGAGCCTCCGACCCCGAGCCGGATGCAGGGTTCGAGCACGCCATCGCCGCTGAATGAACATCGCGGGGCGGCGTCCGGCCGCCCCGCTCCACTCCCACCTTTCGGCCCGCCTTCTGGCGGGCCTTTCTTTTGTCAGGAGCTTGCCATGCCGATCCCCGACCATGCCTCCCGCAATTTCCAGACTCTCCTACAGGCCGCCCGCAATGATGATCTGGCCCTGATGGAATGCCTAGACGCCGAGACGCGCGAGCTGCGCTACGTGCTTTGCGCCGTCGGCCGAGACGGCGAAGACTATGTCTTCACGCCGTTCGGGCATCTCGCGCCCGGCAATCCGTTCGACGCCTATCTGCCTCCGGTCGACGGCGGCGGCTTTGCAGAAACAGAGTGAGAGCGGGGCCGGGAGGGGGCGAGCCGGTGCGGTCGAGAGAGAGCGCCGATCGGCTTGCCCTCCTCCTGCTCTCCCGGATGACCCGCCATGACATCAACCGCACTCGCGTCCCCAACCCTCACCGTGACAAGCCGCGCGCCTGCCACTCGCGCCCTGGCGCTCCACCGCGCCGCTCTGGATCTCCTTCCCACCCTGATCGCGGGCACGGCGCTCGATGCCCACGCCCTTCGCACCACTATGGAGGCAGCGTTTGGCGGATCGGACGCCGAAGGGCTGTGGACCTGGAAAGACGCTTATGAGGCGTGCGAAGCAGCGCAGATCGCATTCCTGCGCCGATTTGGACCGGCGCTGTGCGGCCGTCCGGCCAGTTCGCAGCTTGCCGTGATCAGCAAGATTGCCGGCCTGCTCCCCACCCACACCCGACGCTCGATAGAAAGCGAGGCGCTTCAGCAATTCTCGACGCCGTTGCCCCTTGCCTGGATCGCGGCACGCGCAGCCATGATCACGCCAGGTGATCTTGTTCTGGAGCCATCGGCGGGGACCGGATTGCTTGCCATCTTCGCTGAGCTTGCTGGCGCCCAATTGGCGCTCAATGAATTGGGCGAAACCCGCGCCGACCTTCTCGGTCATCTCTTTTCGACCGCGGTCGCGACCCGGTTTGACGCCGCCCACATCCATGATCATCTCGACGCCGGGCTGGTTCCTAGCGTCGTCCTCATGAATCCGCCCTTCTCGGTCGCAGCGCAGGTCGAAGGCCGCGTCGCCGACGCGGCCCTGCGGCACATCAACTCCGCCCTGGCCCGTCTTGCCGAAGGCGGTCGCCTGGTCGCCATCACTGGGGCGAGCCTGTCCCCCTACGATGCAGCATGGCGCGACGCGTTCATCGACCTCCAGGCGCGGGGCCGAATCGTCTTCTCCGCCGCGATCGACGGCCGTGTCTATGCTCGGCATGGTACAACGACCGAAACGCGCCTGACCGTGATCGACCGTCTCCCGGCCGATGACCCGTCATGCTTCCCCGTCACACCCGGCATGGCGTCCAGTACCACCGAGCTTCTGGCTTGGGTCGACAATGCGATTCCCGCGCGCCTGCCTATCAGCGCCGCTTTGACGCCGTGCCGCGTCTCCCCAAAGCCGCCTTTGCGGAAATCCGTTGCGTCGCCTGCACGATCTGCGTCGCAATCGATCGACCCCGCCGCCGTGCCGCTGCGCTATTCCGTGGTAGACTGGTCCCAACCCGCAGCCGATCGGATCACCGAGGCTCTCTATGAAGGCTACGGACTGCAATCAGTGGCCATCGATGGAGCTCGCCCCCATCCGACGCCGCTCGTGCAGTCCGCGTCCATGGCTTCTGTGTGCCCACCGAAGCCGAGCTATGTGCCGCTCCTGCCGGAGGGATTGATCGAAGCCGGCCTTCTCTCCGATGCCCAGCTTGAAACCGTCATCTATGCGGGCGAAGCCCATGATGGCCAGTTGGCAGGCGCCTGGACAGTCGATGCGACCTTCGACCAGATCAGTGCCGCGCCTGAAAATGCCGACGGCATGGTCCGATTTCGCCGAGGCTTCATGCTCGGCGATGGGACGGGCGCGGGCAAAGGCCGCCAAGTCGCCGGCGTCCTTCTCGACAATTGGCTGAAGGGCCGTCGACGCGCGCTGTGGGTCTCGAAATCCGACGCGCTCATGGAGGACGCCCAGCGCGACTGGTCGGCCCTCGGCCAGGAGCGGCTGTTGGTGACGCCGCTCTCCCGCTTTCGCCAAGGGGCGCCCATCCGACTGGAGGAAGGCATCCTTTTTACCACCTATGCCACGCTACGGTCCGACGAACGCGAGGGGAAGGTTTCACGCGTCCGACAAATCGTCGACTGGTTGGGCTCCGACTTCGACGGGGTCATCGTGTTCGACGAATCCCACGCCATGCAGAATGCCGCAGGCGGCAAGGGCGAACGCGGCGAGCAGGCCGCGTCGCAGCAGGGCAAGGCTGGCTTACGCCTGCAACATGCGCTTCCCGATGCCCGCATACTCTATGTCTCGGCGACCGGCGCGACGACGGTTCACAACCTCGCTTATGCCCAACGGCTCGGCCTGTGGGGTGGCGAAGACTTCCCGTTCGCCAACCGCGCCGAGTTCGTGCAGGCAATCGAGGCCGGAGGCGTCGCCGCGATGGAAGTGCTCGCCCGCGACCTCAAAGCGCTCGGCCTCTATGCCGCTCGCTCGCTGTCCTACGAAGGGGTCGAATATGAGATCGTCGAACACCGGCTGACAGCCGAGCAGACCGGCATCTATGACGCCTATGCCGGCGCGTTCGAGATCATTCACAACAATCTGTCGGCCGCGCTTGAAGCCGCCAACATCACTGGTGCCGGGCCGGATGGCGGAACCAAGACGCTGAACGCTCAGGCCAAGTCCGCGGCGCGGTCGGCCTTTGAGAGCGCCAAGCAGCGCTTCTTCAATCATCTGATTACCGCCATGAAGACCCCGACGCTGATCGCGGCGATCGACCGTGACCTTGCCGAAGGTCACGCCTGCGTCGTCCAGATCGTCTCCACAGGCGAAGCCTTGCTCGAGCGGAGACTCGCCGACATTCCCACCGAAGAATGGGGCGATATCGCCGTCGACATCACCCCGCGCGAATATGTCCTGGACTATCTGGCGCACTCGTTCCCAACCCAGCTCTTCGAACCCTATACCGATGGCGAGGGTAACCTGTGCTCGCGGCCGGTGATGCGGGATGGCCAGCCCGTGCAATGCCGCGATGCGCTCGAACGCCGCGATCGTCTCATCGAGCATCTCGGCGCACTGGCCCCGGTGCAAGGCGCCCTCGATCAGATCGTCCAGCGGTTCGGCACCGAGCAGGTCGCCGAAGTCACCGGACGGTCCCGCCGCGTCGTCGCCCGCATCGGCGCGGACGGCGAACGGCGTCTGTGTGTGGAAAATCGCGCGGGCAGCGCCAACCTGGCGGAGACCGCTGCTTTTCAGGACGATGACAAGCGCGTCCTCGTGTTCTCCGACGCGGGTGGCACGGGCCGGAGCTATCATGCCGACCTTGGCGCCAGGAACAGGCGGCTGCGCATTCACTATTTGCTCGAGGCAGGCTGGAAGGCGGATACGGCCATCCAGGGGCTCGGGCGCACCAATCGCACCCACCAGGTTCAGCCGCCCATCTTCAGGCCGATCTCGACCGACGTGAAAGCGGAAAAGCGGTTTCTATCGACTATTGCGCGGCGGCTCGACACGTTGGGCGCGATTACTAAAGGACAGCGGCAGACCGGCGGACAGGGTCTCTTCCGTGCCGAAGACAACCTCGAAAGCGCCTATGCCAAAGCGGCACTGCGCCAGCTCTACACACTGCTCCTGCTCGGCAAGGTGCCGGGCTGTACGCTGCAACGGTTCGAGGACGCCACGGCCCTCAAACTGACCGATCGCGACGGCACCCTGCGCGAGGAACTGCCGCCAATCACGCAATTCCTCAACCGGATGCTGGCGCTGACCATCGACCTGCAAGGCACGATCTTTGACGTATTCGAAGGTTTGCTTCGCGCCAAGATCGAAGGCGCGGTCGCCGCCGGCGTCTATGATCGCGGCGTAGAGACCATCACGGCGCACTCGCTACGCGTCACCGAGCGCCGCACACTCTATACCCACCCTGCGACGGGCGCCGAGACCCAGGTCTTTACGGTCGTCGAGCGAAACCCGACCCGGCCGATTTCACTTGCCGAAGCGGTTGAGCGCGGTGCCGACCGCGACTGCCGCTTATTGATCAATCACCGTTCGAAGCGGGCAGCGGTACAAATTCCGGCCCCCAGTCTGACGCTCGATGACGGCGAGGTGGAGCGCCGCGTCCGGCTGCTCAGCCCGGTCGAGCGAATGGCCATGGCGCAAAGCGCTCTTGAGGAATCGGCCTGGGAAGAGGTCGACGCGGAGCGCTTTGCCCACGCGTGGAGTGCGGAAATCGCCGAATTGCCGGCGTTTACCGAAGTCACCTCGCACATCGTCACCGGGCTGCTGTTGCCCATCTGGCGACGCCTTCCCGGAGAAGGATGTCGGGTTTACCGGCTTCAGACTGACGATGGCGAGCGCGTGATCGGCCGGCAGGTCGCGGCAGCATGGGTGGCTCGGGCCTTCGGAGAAGCGCCCGTAAGCATGGCTGCAGGTGATGCGTTTGCCGCCGTGCTGACCAAGGGGGATACACTTCACCTTACCGATGCGATGTCCCTGCGGCGTTCGCTCGTCATGGGCGTTCAACGGATCGAATTGGGGGGTTTCACCAGCGCGATGGTCGCGCGGCTGAAAGCCATCGGCTTAACCTCCGAAATCATCGCCTGGAAGCTGCGCCTGTTCATCCCGACGGGCAGCAACGGTCCTTCGATTACCGCGGATTTGCTCAGTCGGCACCCTGTCGAACGAATCGCCCCTCGGGCGGCAACCCGCCATGCCGCAGGGTGACCGCATACCGGCAATGTACGGCCCTGCTGCTGAGCTGGCCGACCGTCTCGCGCGTAACGCCGAGGCGGTCTGCCGACACTATTTGTCCAGTGGACGCCGCGAAGGCCGATACTGGCTTGTCGGCGACATCAACAACAACCCGGGCCGCAGTCTCTATGTCCGGCTGCGCGGCGTCGAAACCGGCAGCGGCGCGGCCGGCAAATGGACCGACGCCGCGACGGGCGATCATGGCGATTTGCTCGACCTGATCGCCGCCTGCCGAAATCTGCAAAGCCTGCGCGACACCTTGGACGAGGCTCGCCTGTTCCTCAGCCTGCCACGAACCGAGTCTCATGCCGACAGGCGACCGGCCGCGCCGGTCCCAACAGGGTCGCCCGAAGCGGCGCGTCGCCTATTTGCGATGTCGAAGCCGATCACGGGCACAGTCGCACAATCGTATTTGCGCCGACGCGGCATTACGGATGTGCGGCATGGCGACCCCCTGCGCTTTCATCCTCGCTGCTGGTATCGCGGTGATGACGAAGACCCGCGTGATCGCCTGCGCGACGCCTGGCCAGCCATTATTGCAGCGGTCACCGATCTCGACGGCACGATCACCGGAGCCCATCGGACCTGGCTCGATCCTTCAGGCTCGCACAAGGCCGACATCTCCACCCCCAGGCGGGCCATGGGGCAGCTGTTGGGCAATGCAGTGCGGTTCGGTCATGCTGTGGATGTGCTCGTTGCCGGTGAGGGCATCGAAACAATGCTTTCGGTTCGTCAGGTCCTGCCAACCCTACCGATGGCCGCAGCCCTGTCGGCCAACCACCTCGCGGCGTTGATCCTGCCCCCCACGCTCCGTCGGCTCTATATCGCTCACGATGCCGATCCGGCCGGTGATCGGGCGCAGGAAACGCTGGCCGAACGCGCGATCGCCCTGGGGATGTGAATCGGCGTGGAAA
>NZ_PUIC01000023.1:2500-5608 GCF_022750545.1 Caulobacter sp. CCUG 60055 | reverse complement strand
TTTGCATGTGTGTGCTTTGGACAAGCGAACGCTCCCGGAGCGTATGCTCGCGGGAGCGTATGGATCGCTGGGTGCGGGAGCAGGATTTGAACCTGCGACCTTCAGGTTATGAGCCTGACGAGCTACCGGGCTGCTCCATCCCGCGTCGCGCCGGGCCTTGGGGGTATGGTCCCTGGGCCTGGGGGAAATCGGGAATGAAGGGTTTCTGACCTGAAGCATGCTTTTGGTAGACCTGGCGACGACCTACTCTCCCGCGCCTTAAGACGAAGTACCATCGGCCCAGGAAGGCTTAACGACCGAGTTCGGAATGGGATCGGGTGGGGACCTTCCGGCATAGCCACCAGGTCAACGAAAAGCATGCGATAGAAGACATCATGTCTGACGAAAGCGTCAGTATTGTTGGGTGTTCATGAGTTTTGCTGAGGAACGATCAAGCCGATCGATCGATTAGTACCGGTAAGCTGCATGCGTCGCCGCACTTCCACACCCGGCCTATCAACGTGATGGTCTATCACGGATCTCAGCGAAGCCTTGTTTTGAGGTTAGTTTCCCGCTTAGATGCTTTCAGCGGTTATCTATTCCATACTTAGCTACCCTGCTGCGCGGCTGGCGCCACGACAGGTCCACCAGAGGTATGTTCATCCCGGTCCTCTCGTACTAGGGACAAATCCTCTCAAGCTTCGTACACCCACGGCAGATAGGGACCAAACTGTCTCACGACGTTCTGAACCCAGCTCACGTACCACTTTAATCGGCGAACAGCCGAACCCTTGGGACCTGCTCCAGCCCCAGGATGTGATGAGCCGACATCGAGGTGCCAAACTTTGCCGTCGATATGGACTCTTGGGCAAAATCAGCCTGTTATCCCTAGAGTACCTTTTATTCGTTGAGCGATGGCCCTTCCACGCAGAACCACCGGATCACTATGGCCGACTTTCGTCTCTGCTCGACTTGTCAGTCTCGCAGTCAGGCGGGCTTATGCCATTGCACTCGACGACCGATTTCCGACCGGTCTGAGCCCACCATCGCGCGCCTCCGTTACACTTTGGGAGGCGACCGCCCCAGTCAAACTGCCCGCCACGCCATGTCCCGGATCCGGATGACGGACCTCGGTTAGACGTCAGCAACAGCAAGGGTGGTATTTCAAGGATGGCTCCGCCGGAACTGGCGCCCCGGTTTCATAGCCTCCCACCTATCCTACACATGTTGCTGCTAACGCCAAGGCGAAGCTGCAGTAAAGGTTCATAGGGTCTTTCCGTCTGACCGCGGGAACCCCGCATCTTCACGGGGAATTCAATTTCGCTGAGCCTATGCTGGAGACAGTGGGGAAGTCGTTACGCCATTCGTGCAGGTCGGAACTTACCCGACAAGGAATTTCGCTACCTTAGGACCGTTATAGTTACGGCCGCCGTTTACCGGGGCTTCAATTCGGAGCTTGCACCCCTCCTTTTAACCTTCCGGCACCGGGCAGGCGTCAGACCCTATACGTCGCCTTGCGGCTTCGCAGAGCCCTGTGTTTTTGATAAACAGTCGCTACCCCCTGGCCTGTGCCACTCTGCAAAGGTTGCCCTAAGCAGAGTCACGCTTATCCCGAAGTTACGCGTGCAATTTGCCGAGTTCCTTCAGCATAGTTCTCTCAAGCGCCTTGGTATGCTCTACCTGACCACCTGTGTCGGTTTCGGGTACGGTCTCCGTTGGAGTTATTTCCAGGAACGACTTCCCTGCCGGGAGCAATCCAATAAGCCCCGACAAGTTACGCCATTCGTCACTTCCAACTGGCCCAGGAATATTCACCTGGTTCCCATCGACTACGCCTTTCGGCCTCGCCTTAGGGGCCGGCTAACCCTGCGCAGATTAGCTTTACGCAGGAACCCTTGGTCTTTCGGCGAGAGGGTCTCTCACCCTCTTTATCGCTACTCATGTCAGCATTCTCACTTCCGATACCTCCACCCGACCTCGCGATCGAGCTTCACAGGCTTACGGAACGCTCCGCTACCGCGCACTTACGTGCACCCATACCTTCGGCGACTGGCTTGAGCCCCGTTACATTTTCGGCGCAGGATCGCTTGACCAGTGAGCTGTTACGCTTTCTTTAAATGATGGCTGCTTCTAAGCCAACATCCTGGTTGTCAAAGCAATCCCACATCCTTTCCCACTTAGCCAGTACTTGGGGGCCTTAGATGATGGTTAGGGTTGTTTCCCTTTTCACGACGGACGTTAGCACCCGCCGTGTGTCTGCCGGATAGTTCTCTTGGGTATTCGGAGTTTGGTTAGAATTGGTACAGCTCGCGCCGCCCGCATCCATCCAGTGCTCTACCCCCCAAGGAATACATCCGACGCTCTACCTAAATAGATTTCGCGGAGAACCAGCTATGTCCAGGTTTGATTGGCCTTTCACCCCTATCCACAAGTCATCCCAAACTTTTTCAACAGTTATGGGTTCGGTCCTCCAGCTGGTGTTACCCAGCCTTCAACCTGCTCATGGATAGATCACCTGGTTTCGGGTCGTCATGCGTCGAACTCGTCGCCCTATTCAGACTCGCTTTCGCTGCGCCTACACCTAACGGCTTAAGCTTGCTCGACACATGAAGTCGCTGACCCATTATACAAAAGGTACGCCGTCACCCCGCGCGGGGGCTCCGACTGCTTGTAGGCTTCCGGTTTCAGGATCTATTTCACTCCCCTCGTCGGGGTGCTTTTCACCTTTCCCTCACGGTACTTGTTCACTATCGGTCGTCGAGGAGTACTTAGGCTTGGAGGGTGGTCCCCCCATGTTCAGACAGGATTTCACGTGTCCCGCCCTACTCGAGTCTGTCGCTATTTGACGCCTACGGGACTATCACCCGCTATGGTCGACCTTTCCAGATCGTTCGACTTTATTTCACGACAGCACTGGCCTGGTCCCGGTTCGCTCGCCACTACTACGGGAGTCTCTGTTGATGTCCTTTCCTCCGGGTACTGAGATGTTTCAGTTCTCCGGGTTTGCTTAATGAACCCTATGTATTCAGGTCATTATACCTTGTAACGATCAACCAATCCGGCTCCTGGCGAACCAGAAGCAAGTTGGAAGACCGTAAAGGTGGGTTTCCCCATTCGGAAATATGCGGA
>NZ_PUIC01000022.1 GCF_022750545.1 Caulobacter sp. CCUG 60055 | reverse complement strand
ATGAACCGGTTGAAGGTCGCGGCGTGCGCGGTGTTGGCGATGAGTGGGGCGAGCGTGGGCGCGTGGGCGGCGGAGCCTGCGGGTGCTGGGCAGACGGAGCTGGGCGGCCCGGCGGTGGCGGGTGTCTGCCTGTTGTCGCAGCAGGCGGTGCTGGCCAACGCCAAGGCGGGTGTGGCGGCGTCGGCGCGGCTGAAGCAGCTGGCGGACCAGGCGCAGGCGGAGGTTGACGGCGAGCGCGGTCCGATCCAGGCGGACGCCAAGGCGCTGGCGGCGCAGAAGGCGAGCCTGAAGCCGGCGGAGTTCCAGCAGCGCGAGCAGGCGCTGGGGACGCGGCTGACGGCGTTGCAGCAGAAGGCGGACCAGCGCAGCCGGGAGATCGAGGCGACGCGGGTGAAGGCGCTGGGGCGGATCGCGACGGAGGCGCAGCCGGTGATCGCGGCGGTGTACAAGGCGCGTGGCTGCGGGCTGCTGATCGACCGGGGCACGGTGCTGGGCGGCAACATGGCCGGGGACCTGACGGCGGCGGTGGTGCAGGGGCTGGACGCCAAGCTGGC
>NZ_PUIC01000021.1 GCF_022750545.1 Caulobacter sp. CCUG 60055 | reverse complement strand
TTTTGCAAGCCGTTTGACAGGATCGCGAGCGGCGACTGAAAACAAGCCAGTCCCGATTCGCTAACCGAGCCGTGCGAGACCGTTGGACAGGCGCTTCTGGTGTCGAGCCGCTAACCTTCCGATGGGCACAAGCCAAGTCGCACCTGCGGGATCTTGCCAGTGCTGAATAGAACGACGCTCGATCCGGAAACCCGCGTTCTCTACGGCGACAGCCTTCAGCCCCCTCCGGGCTATGTCTTCGACGCTGCGATCGCGACGACTTTCTCGCTCGATTTCGAAACCGCGCTCGCCGCACCCGTCAGCCTCGCCCTGTTCGCGGCTGAAAATCGCGACGACATTCTCACCCACCCGCTGGCGCTGCTCGAAGGCGCCGAGCGGATCGCTGGACGCCTCGTCATCTACGCCGATGCAGGGCATCTTCATGCTCAAAGCCGCCCTCATTCACGGCTCTGCTCTCTGCTCGAACGCATCATCGTCGAAGTCGCCGCACCGCGCGAAGGTGCGTTCCATCCCAAGCTCTGGGCTCTCCGCTATCGGCCGACGCGCGCCGAAGATCCGACGCTCCTGCGGTTGCTGGTGCTCTCGCGCAACCTTACGCGAGATCGGTCCTGGGACATCTCGCTACGCCTCGACGGCGAGCTGACGCGCCGTCCCGATGCGAACAACCGGCCGCTCTTCGATCTTCTGAGCCGACTGCCAGACCTCGCTGTCGCCGGCATCTCCGACGATGCGCGCACACTGACCGCCGAGGTTGCCGAAGATATTCGGCGCGCCCGGTGGAGCGTGCCCGACCGGTTCGACGAGGTCAGCTTCGCGGTCAACGGGCTTGGCGGGAAAATCTGGCAGCCTGCGTCCTGCGCGCGACTGGGCGTCATCTCGCCCTTTTGCGATACCAGTGCGCTCAACCTGCTCAGCGGGCTGCCGACAGCAGAAAAGCCCGTCATCATCAGCCGGCCGGATCAATTGGCTTGCGTCGACAGCGCCACACTGGACGCTTTTGAACGCGTTTCCGTCCTCGACGAAATGGCCGCAAGCGAAGACGGCGAGGAGGTCTCCACCAGCGCGCTTCAGGGACTACACGCAAAGGCATTCATCGCCGAGACGGGCTGGGACACGATCCTGACGATCGGGTCCGGCAACGCGACGCGTCCTGCCCTTCTGTCGGGCAACAATGTGGAGCTCTTCGCTTCGCTCAGAGGCAAGCGATCTAAGGTCGGCAGCGTCGAGCAGATCATGGGCGAGAAGGGCTTTGGGCGCCTCACCCGCACCTTCGTTGCCAGCGAGCTTGAACCCATTGATCCCGCCACCATCGCCGCAGAGGCCCGGCTCGACGACGCACGCCGCGCCTTGTGCCGCGGTGGATTGCGCCTGCGCTGTGAGCGGATCGAAAGCATTGACGGCGATGCGCACCCGTGGCGCGTCTGGCTCATTCCCACGGAGCCGTTGCCGCTTGTCGGCGTCGCCTCGCTGCAGGTTTGGCCCATCACCCGAGGAGATGGCCATGCCAGCGATGTGCTGGATGCCCTTCGCGCAGGAACGGCCGTCGATCTCGGTGCCATGCCGATCGTCGACCTCACCCGCTTTCTGGCCTTTCGGTTGACCGCAGACGGTGCCCAGGTGTCAGCCCTGTTCAGCACCAGTCTGGTGATGGAAGGCCTTCCACCTGAACGCCATGCCGCCATTCTTCGCTGGGTGATCGACAGCCGAGATGCGTTCTTTCGCTATCTGCGGCTCCTCTTGTCAGAACTCGGCGATCCATTCGGCGCGGCCTTGGCGGCGCAGGAAGGTTCCGGCAGCATGGCTTGGGCCAGTGCCGCCGACGACGCACCGCTCCTGGAAGATATGGTTCGCGCCTTGTGTCGTGGAGGCGAAAGACTTCATGCAATCGAACGCCTGATGACGCGATTGGAGGCTGGCAACGATACCGGCGCCGATCCGATACCCAGCGATTTCCGAACCCTTTGGGATGCTTTCCGCATTGCCCTCCAGGATCAGGGCCTCAGCCATGACGGATAACCGGTTTGAAGCCGAAGCTGCCCTCGCTCCGCTGAAAGCCTTTCAGCGTCGTACAGTCGATTATGTGTTTGACCGGCTTTACGGCGATCAGGATCCCGTGAGGCAATTTCTCGTCGCGGACGAAGTGGGCCTTGGCAAAACCATGGTCGCGCGCGGCGTCATCGCCCGCACTATCGAGAAGCTTTGGGGCAGCACCGACCGGATCGATATCCTCTATATCTGTTCCAATCAGGCGATTGCGGCTCAGAACATCAATCGGCTCAATGTGCTTGGCCGACGCGAGCTGGCGTTACCGACCCGCATGACCCTTATACCGCTCCAGGTCCGGGGCGATCAGGGGCTCGACGCCAACAAGGTCAACTTCATCAGCCTGACACCAGGCACGACCTTTGACCTGCGCTCGACCACAGGCGTCACGCAGGAACGCGCCTTGCTGCTGCGGATGCTCGAAGACCGGGTGTCGCGGCCGCGCGGCCTGCACAATCTGCTTCAGGTGTCCGCCGGTGTTGATGGCTGGAATACCGCCGTCCGCGAACTGTCTCTGGATGGTGTTGATCAACGGATCATCGATCGCTTCCGCCGCGACGTCGAAAAAGATGCCGAACTATTCACGGAACTGGAGGCGGTCTGCGACCTCTTCCCGCGTCGCCGTGAAGCCTATCCTTATGAGCTGAACCAGCGGCGCAATGCCTTGGTCGGTCGTCTTCGCGGCAAACTCTCGCACGCCTGCATCGACGCCCTGAAACCCGACCTGATCATCATGGATGAGTTTCAGCGGTTCCGCGACTTGCTCCACGGCGAAACCCCGGCTGCTGACCTGGCGCGCGAGCTGTTCGACTACTCGGACGGCAAGGGTCATGCCGCGCGCACGCTTCTGCTTTCCGCCACACCCTACCGGATGCTGACATTGTCGGGTGACGAACCCGATGACGGCGAACATTACCGTGATTTTCTGGAGACCTTGTCCTTCCTCTACGGTCGGACCAACGGTCCCGACGTGGCTAAAGCGCTGGAACGCGAAATGCGCGAGTTTCGCGGCTTCCTTCATGCCCTGCCCGGCGCGCGCAACGAGGCCATCGGCGCGCGCCACGTCGTCGAGGACCGGCTGCGCAAGGTAATGGCGCGCACCGAACGCGTGGCCAGCACCATCGAGCGCGACTCAATGGTGGGCGAGCCGCCGATGGCCATCACGATCCTGCCATCTGATCTACGCCAGGCCGCAGCAGTGTCGGACGTTGCGCGCGCCCTCGATGCGCCGGAGATCACCGAATACTGGAAGTCCGCGCCCTACCTCCTCAACTTCATGCGCGACTATGCGCTCAAACGGCTTCTGAAAGATCAGCTCGACAAGCCGGCGCCCAATCTGTGCGCTGCGCTCGAACGCGCACGGCCTGCCATGCTCGATCGCGACCGGCTTGACGCCTACGAGCCGCTCGAACCCGCTAACGGTCGGATGCGCGGCGTCATGGATGACGTGTTCGGCGATGGTCTCGATCAACATCTGTGGATCCCACCATCCCTACCCTATTACGGTCCCGAGCGATCCGGGCCGCCGCTGACCAAGGCGCTGATCTTCTCATCCTGGTCGATGGTGCCCGATGCGATCGCGTCAATCCTGTCCTACGAGGCCGAACGCCGCATGGGCGTTGGCGCTTCGGGGCAGCGATATTTCGGTCATGTTCGCCCACGCCCCATCCAGTTCCGGCAAAATCAAGGGCGGCTAGTCGCCATGCGCGCAATGCACCTGGTCTATCCGTCGCCGACCTTGGCGCGCCTTGCCGACCCTCTTGCGATCTTTGGAGCGTCAAACGAAACCCTGTCGGTCGAAGCCATGCGTAAAGCCGTCGCCGACCGCTTGCGCGAGAGCGTCGCCGCGCTCGCCGAGCGGTCAGGCGACACCGCAGATGGCCGCGATTGGGAATGGGCTGCCCCGGCCGTCATCGACGCCATGGCGAAAGCCAGCTCCGTCGCCTGGGTCAACTCGCCTTACGGCTTCGCCCTCCTCGGCAACGAAGAGGGTTTCAAGGAGCATGTCGCCGAACTGCGGACTGTGACGACCGAACGCACCTTTGGACCCGTACCGGACACGCTGATTGACCTTCTGGTCGATGTTGCTCTCGGCAGCCCCGCAGTCTGTGCGCTGCGCGCCCTGCACCGGATCGCGCCCGATCTCGCTTGGGACGATCATCGACTGCTGAAGGCAGCGAACCAGATCTCCTGGGGTTTCCGCACGCTTTTCAACCAGCACGACGCCGTCGCCCTCCTCCGCAAGGACGACGATGACCGCTATTGGCGCCAGGTGCTCACCTACGGCGTTGAGCATAACCTTCAGGCCGTTCTCGACGAGTACGTCCACTATCTGCTCGACGCCGAGGGCTTGGGCGCCAAGCCAGCCGTCGATCGTATCGCTGGGATCAGCAAGGCGATCTCGGAGGCGTTGGCCATTCGCCCCTCGCAGATCGATGTCGAAGATCCAACGGTCGACGGTAAGAAGCTGGTGATCAACAAGTTCCAGATGCGCGGGCGCTTCGCCATGCGCCTGGCCGACTACAAAGACGAGGAAGGCGGGGCCGCACGCCTCTCCAGCGTTCGCGATGCCTTCAACTCACCGTTCCGACCCTTCGCGCTGGCCACGACCTCTGTCGGACAGGAAGGCCTCGACTTTCACCCTTATTGCTATCGGCTCTATCACTGGAACTTGCCCGGAAATCCCGTCGATCTCGAGCAGCGCGAGGGGCGTGTCCACCGCTTCAAGGGTCACGCTATCCGCCTAAATCTGGCGCATCGGCAGGTCGACGTGGTGCGTGGGCGCGAGAGAGATCACGATGATCCCTGGCAGATCATGTTCGACGCAGCTCGCGCCGAGACCGAGAATGACTCTGACCTCATTCCCTACTGGATTTACGAAGGGCCGGTGAAGGTCGAACGCCGCGTGCCCATGCTCCCGTTCAGCCGCGAGGTCCGACGACTCGAGTGGCTCAAACGAAGCCTGACCGTCTATCGCCTCGCGTTCGGACAACCGCGTCAGGAAGACCTGCTGGAGTATCTTCACAGCCTCATGGGAACCGCCATGGCGGCAGAAGATCTCGCCGACCTGCAAATCCGGCTCCAACCGTGAAGTCGCGCCGCTCAGTCGCCTTCAACGGCAAGTGCCTTGCAGCGCTCCCCGACCAAGGCGATCACCTTCTCCTGCGCTGTCTTGGCGGCCTCAGCCTCGGCCGCGAAGGCAGGTAGCTGAAGCCCCTGCGCCCGGTCGGCCACACGCGCGGTCAAGTCCGCAATCGCAGTCTCGGCATCTCCGGCGGATACGCCGATTGTCCGCGCCAGCGCGAGGAAGTCCTGGCGCGTCAGACGGTCATCCTTGCCGTTGAGCTTGAGCGCCATGCGATCGCCCCCCAAACCCGGGAAGACGCGCGTGGTGACGGCGTCGTAGAGCGGCGCGAAGCGCACGCTCGTGAAGGCCTTGGCATCCACCTCGGCGACTTTGAGCACAGCGAGGTTCTTGAGATGCATATCGCCATCGGCGATGAGCCAGGCGAACACGGCCCGGCGGAACAGGATATCGAGATCGCTGGCCGGATCGGTCGACAGCGGTCGTAGGCCGCGCGCCATCCGCTCGATCGTTCCGTCGTATTTGGCGGATGCTGGAAGGTCCAAAATGGAGCAAAAGTCCTCCATCGCCAGACGCCGCTGATCCGCTGGCCCGCGACGAATATCGAACCGCTCGACGACCAGTGCAGGCGACATGCCGTCGGGCATCTCCAGCAGCGCGGCGTCGGGCACATCGAACCCGGCCGAGCGGCCAAGCTCCAGGCAAAGCCACTCGACGACCGGTAACGTCTCGAAGCCCGCCGTGCCGGCGGGCTTGAGGATATGGGTGAACGGCTGATCGATGGCCGGAACGAGGGCGCCATCAGGCATCAGGCTCATCGGCGCCTTGATCTGGACGCCCGACAGGCGCGGCGTTTCCGCGCGCGCGAAGATGCGCGCCAGGTTCTGCTCGAAGGTCTCCTCGATCTCGCCCCGCGCCGGACCGGCGTAGCGGCCCGTGAAGCGACCGGTGTCGATGTATCCAGCCAGTGTTGTCGTGAGAATGTCAGCAGGCAGCGCTGCCAGTTCTTCTCGACCCTCGACGATGACGATGTTCGACATATATCGCCGTCCGCGCCGGAGCGCCTCGCGTTCATCGCGTTCGTGGAGAACCTGCGCCAGCCAGCCCTCGGGAAGCAGCGATTCGATGAAGGCCGGCAGCTTGCCCGGCGTGGTTTCGCGCACGAGGGCCGGTCCCGCTCGACGCCCCGGCTTCCAGCGCCATTCAAATCCATCGTGGGTCAGCCGGCCGAGCGGCTCACCGTGCCATGCGACGAGGAGATCGAGCGCTGCCTTGTTGACCGGCGCCTTGGCAACGCCCGGCTGTGCCAGCAGGAAGCGTTCGGCGCCTTCACCTTCGCGATACCATTCGTTCTCGCGCGCCAGCACCCAGACGGCGTCGGCCGCGGCTTGAGGCGTCCCATGCTCCTCCACCAGGCGCGCCGCCATCTGCGCACGCATTTCGGCGGTAACCGCGCTCGCATGTTCGCTGCGCAGGCGGAACGCTTCGAGAAAGCGCTGGCGTGGCGATGAGGCATCGACGCGCAATTCGCCCAGGTCGTCGCCGATGACCGCGATCGCGGTCGATGGATGCTTCGGCGCTTCGTTCTGGATGATCTCGAGCGTCCGCAACCGCGTGCGCTGGTTGCGGCGGCCGCTGATAAACAACCGTCCGTCCGGCGTCGGCGCGAGCAGCGCCGCGCTTGCCGACGACAGATAGGCGTTGGGATAGAGATAGTGCGCAATACGCACCGCATGACCGAGGATCGTCGCCTCGATGTCACCTTGGTCATCGACGTAAACCCCGCGCACGAGCTGGATCAACTCACCGGCTTGCGCGCGCTGATGCGCGCGTTTGGCGTCAATTGTCTCACCGACTAGATGAAGAGCCATAGGATTATCTCGCATCTCAGATGCGCGTTAATCCCACCATCCGGCTCCGCGTGCAAGAATTATCGCGCATCTGAGATGCGCGATAATTCCAGCGCTTAAAGAGATTGGAGCGCGCCGACCCGGAATGATCGGCGCGCTCCAGAACAATCATGCCGCGAACGGCACGCAGCCAGCCCTATGGCGACTGGCCTAGCGGGCTCCGAGCGGGTTCGCCGCCATCCCCGCCACCGCCCTTGATCCGCCCCTCGCGGCGGCTTCTCCGACGGTCCCGGCGCTTCTGGGTCCCGGTCCCCAAGCTTGAACGGTCAGGGCGTCGTCGATTGATCGAGCGAGGTGGCCTGCACGATGGCGCGGAAATTCTCCAGAAACTCGGGGTGCCGCCCCGCGAGAAATCCCTCGATCTCGGGCTTCGCCAGCAGGCGCTCGATAAAGCCGGACGCCACGACCAGGACCAGCATGTCGTCGCCATAGGAGACCTCAAGCTCCTTATAGTCCTCGCTCACGGACGCCATCTCCCGTTCGAGACGCCCCATCTGCTCGGCCGACAAGCCCGTCGCCTTCTTGAGTTCGTCAGGCTTGTGCAGATCCGACGGCTTCGAGGTCGCCAGGAGCGCCTTGGCATAACTGACCGTATAATTGTTCGCCGACACCATCAGTTCGGCCACCTCAAGCTGACGGATCGGCTTCATCTTGCGCAGCTTCTGGAAGGCGTGGTGCCCTACCGGCTTGTCCTTCAGCAGCTCGGCGACATCCCCGCTGATCCCTGCCAGAAGATGCCGGCGCTGGCGGATCACCTTCACGTCGACATTGAGCGCGCGCGCCAGCTTTTCCTCCGACACCCCACGATCGAGCGCGCGCACGATCATGTAGTGTTCCTGGATCGTCGCCAGCCGGTTGACCCGCTTGTTGTAGGTGAAGGACTCGTCGTCATCGGCGACAACGCAAGGAGCCTCGGTCGCACCAAGAAACCGCAGGGCATCCAGGCGCATGTGTCCGTCGAGAAGAAGGTAGCTGCCGCCCTTCTGGCGCGCGATCGACAGCGGCTCGATCAGCCCGACTTCCGCAACAGATGCCGCAATCCGGCGATATTTGACGGACTCACGCACCCCTGCCGGCAGCGCCTTGGTCGCCAATAGGTCGGCGATCGGGAGGGCTAGGATCTTGCGCTCGAAGGCGATTTTGACCGTATCGGACATCTTACGCCTTCGTCGGTCCGATCCGCTCGGCCAGTGCGCGCGGCAAGGTGCTCAGCCCCTCCGCCCGCAGCAGCGTCACGAAATGATCGTCGGCCAGCAGACGCCGCATGGCGTTGGCGACGAACAGTAACCGGCTGCGCGCCAAGGAGGCGCGCTTGATCAGCAGCTTCTGCCGTTCCGTCTCGCGTTGATAGGCGCGGATCAGGCTCTCCGATGTGACCGGCTTTTGGGTGCGACCAACCCGCGATCCCCGCTTGTGAAGCTGCTTGCCGCTGGTGTTGCGCTGTTCGATGATCTGCCGGATCGCGAGCACCTGATTGCCTGGGATCGACTTCTCCTCATAGGCCTGCGCCAGCGCCTGCTGAACCTCGCCTTCCTTAGCGCGGGCGATTTCCATCGCGATCGAATGCGGGATGACGCCGCGCTCGACCGCCGCGATCAGCTTCTCCTCGCCATTGTCGAGCAACAGGCAGATCGCACTGACATACTCGACGGAGAAATCGACCTTGGCGGCGATCTCCGAGTGCGAATAGCCCCGGGCGCTCAGCGCGCCGATAGCGTGAACCAGTTCCAATGGGCTGTGCTGGCGCCGCGCAAGGTTCTCGACCAAGCTCATGACGTAACAATCTTCCTCGGCCGCATCGATCACGATGGCCGGGATTTCGGTTTGGCCGAGCGCGATGAAGGCCTCGAGGCGACCCTGACCGCACACCAGGTCAAACCGCGTCTTTCCGGGTCGCTGGCTGACCGTGATCGGCTTCTTCAGCCCGAGATGGGCAATGCTATTCACCAGCTCCTGGAAGATTCGCTTGTTGCGGACCCGCGGGTTGAGAATGGTGATCAGATCGACCGGCACCGAGCGGATTTCGGGGGGCGGCGCGCTCATGCGGCAACCTTCAGCGGCACGCGGCGCGTCAGATCGAAAAACGCCTCCAGCGTATCGAAGCGGTAGGCATCGAGCAGGATGCCGTTCTCTGGTGCGAGCCGCAGATTCGGCGTGGCGCCGACGTCCAGCCATGGCAGCAAGTAGTAGTCGTGAATGGCGGCGTTATCTTCCTGCATCCGCGCCACGATGGTGATGCTGGGCCTCAACCCGCTGTCGAAGCGCACCTTCCAGCGCAGCCCGCCGGCGGGGCTGATGTGGCACCGAGAGATCACCAGCGAGGCCGTGAACTCGTCGTTGATATGCAGGAGGTCGGTGATGGGGTCGCGGCGCACCGTGCCGCCGGCCGCGCCAATATCGGCGATGACCTGCGCCACGACATCGGGATGCAGTGTCCGCAGCGTTCGATTGGTCTCGATATAGCGATAGTCCCGCGACGGGGCGTACCCGACAAGCTGATAGGCGCGCACCAGGCTTCCGAAACGGTGTCGGAACGTCGAGCTGGACGGCATGTCCTCGACCTCGTCGATCACGAGGCCCGACAACCAACCTTTCTCAACGAGCAAGGCTGACAGCCGACCAAGAAGCTCCTCGTCAGTGAAGCGGCGACTGCGCTCTTGAATAATCCGCTGGGCCGCTTCGAAGAAATCACGCTCGACGATCGCCTCGAAAGCCCCATCGCCCCGGACCCACATATCGGGCGTGTTCACCACCCGCTTCGCCTTCAGCTTGAAGGACGCCCGATTATAGACGTTGTTGCCGATGTACTTTTCATTGGTCAGCACCTGGTGAACGGTTCCGCGCGTCCATGGCCGACCAAGATCGGTGAGGATGCCCTCATCATTGAGGGCTGCGGCGATCTCCGTTTCGGTGCGGCGCTGGACGACGAACATCCGGTAGAGACGCCGGACCACCTCGATTTCTTCAGGTGGCCCCGGCCTGAGGACGACCCGGTCCGTTTGCAGGCTCTTCTGCTCTCCATGATTGAGGACCGCTTTGGGCTGGCGATGCTCATCGACGAGATAGCGGCGTAGGCCAAAGCCCGCGGCACCGCCTTGACGGAAACCGAGGCGGATCAACCGGCATTGGCCAGTAAAAACCTTCACCGACAGCTCACGGCTATATTCGCCAGCCATCGCCCGCTTCATGCTCTTGATGATCGTCGCGCTCAGGCTGCCATCATTCTCGAACTGCTCAGCACAGTATTGAACGGCGATCCCCGCTTCCCGGCAGATGAACTCGTAATAGGCGCTCTCATCAGCGTCCTGGAACCTGCCCCAGCGGCTCACGTCATAGACTAGGATCGCCTTGAAGTCGGTCTGACCGCCTCGCACGTCGGCGATGAGCTGCTGAAGCGATAGCCGACCATCGAGCCGAAGGCCGCTCTTGCCCGAGTCCTCGTAGGTCTTCACAATCTCGAAGCCACGCCGAGCGGCGTATTGGGCGATGATTTCGGCCTGGTTCTCGGTCGAATATTTCTGATGCTCCGTCGACATACGGACATACCGCGCAGCGCGCACCGGAGGCCGCAGCGATGCTTCAGCAGTGACCGTCTCCGATAGGTTCATCACACCGGCTGCTTTCGTTTAGGCTCCGAGCGGACAGGTTCGACTTCCCACCAAATCTATTGGGAGTCAGGACGAATGTCGTTCTCCGAGAAAGACCGAAAACTTCAGTCGAAAACTGGAAATTCTTTTCCGTCGCCTCAGTCAGTCGAGCCGCTCGCGACAGCGATCGCCACGGCGCTGAAAGCGGAATTCGGCAATACGCCCTCCGCCCACAAGACCGTGGCGCAGCTCACGCGCTCAAACGAGCGCGCGGTTCGCAACTGGTTCGAGGGGAAGAACAGCCCGAGCGGCGAAAACCTGGTTATCCTGATGCGCCACTCCGATCTCGTGCTACGCACAATGCTCGGCCTGGCGGATCGGCAAGATCTGGTCCTGGCGATCGGTCTGGCAAGTCTGCGCCGACAGCTCGTTGATGCGGTCGCCGCGATCGATGGCCTGCCGTCAGGATGAAAGACGCCGGTCAATCGGGCGCGCCGGCTGACAACGTCGACTGGAGGAATTTGGGTATGCTCGCGGAGGAAATTGTCTCGGACCTTTTAACCCGGGAAGTCCTAGCGCCTTCTGCCGCCCGGCCTCCGTCATCGCCGGGGTTTTATGCTTGGTGGTGTCGCGAGGAGCAACTCAACGACGCGTTTCCTAGCATCCCCAAGGAAAATAGACCGCCAGTGCCTACGGTGTCAAACGGCTTGCAAAAT
>NZ_PUIC01000020.1 GCF_022750545.1 Caulobacter sp. CCUG 60055 | reverse complement strand
GGGGGGCCGTCCACATCTGCACCTCTATATCAACGGCGGCTCGCTGATGCTCAGCGACGGCTATCCCGAACAAGGCCATCCCGTGACGCCGCACCAGGGCTTCAGCCTGACCCTGCGCGTCGACCAGATCGACCGGCGGTTCAAGCAGGCCGTCGACGCCGGGGCCGAGGTGGTGATGCCGGTGGAGCTGATGTTCTGGGGCGAACGCTACGGCCAGCTGCGCGACCCCTTCGGCGTGCTGTGGGCGATGGTCTCGCCGGCCTGACCGCGCGACGCGGCCCGGCCGCCGGCGCATCTGCGTCGCGGCCGGGCGTTCCACCCCGGAGCCGCCATGACCAGAACCCCTTTCCCCAAGCCGCTCCCGGCCTGCGAGATCGAGGTCAGCCGCTTCATCGCCGCGCCGCGCGACCAGGTGTTCAAGGCCTGGATCGAGCCCGCCCGCCTGGCGGCGTGGTGGGGTCCGGCGGGCTTCAGCAGCACCGTCGCTGAACTGTCTCCCTGTCCCGGCGGCGCGCTGCGCCTGGTCATGCACGGGCCCGACGGGGTCGACCATCCGATGAGCGCCACCTTCCGCGAACTGGCCGCCCCGGAGCGTATCGCCTTCGTCGCCGTCGCCGGGGAAGAGGACGGCGGCCCGGTGCTGGAGGCCCTGACCATCGCCCTCTTCGCCGAGCGGGACGGCGGCGTCGAGGTTCGCGTGCACGCCCGCGCCGCCGGCCTCGCGCCGGGGGCGGACGCCAAACTGCAAGGCATGGAGATCGGCTGGACGCAGAGCCTGGCCCGTCTCGACGCGCTGTTCACCAAAGGAGACGCCGAATGAAACGCCTGTTCCCGGCCGCCATGGCCGTCGTCGCCCTTACGGCCTGCTCGCCGCAGAAGCCGGCCGCCGTCAAATCCGACCAGCCTTCGGCCACGACCGCGCCGGCCGCCCAGAGCGCGCCGGCCGCGGCCCAGACCAAGGCCCCGGCCGGCGCCTATACGCTCGACCCCGCCCACACCAGCGTCATCTTCCGCGTCGATCACCTGGGGCTGTCGCGCTACACCGGCCGCTTCACCAAGGTGGACGGCCGCCTGCAGTTCGATCCGGCCAAGCCGGAGACCATGGCGGTGAGCGTGACCATCGACCCGCGCTCGCTGCAGACCGACTACCCCGAGCCCAAGAAGCTCGATTTCGACGCCCAGGTGCAGCGGCAGTTCCTCGACGTCGCCCGCTTCGCCGACCTCGCCTTCCGCTCCACCAAGGTCGAGCCGACCGGACCGGCGACGGCGACGGTGACCGGCGATCTGACGCTGCACGGCGTGACCCGGCCGGTGACGCTGAACGCCAAGTTCAACGGCGGCTATCCGGCCGGCGGCATGGACCCGAGCGGCGCGCGCATCGGCTTCTCGGCGCACGGAACGTTCAAGCGCTCCGACTTCGGCATCGCCTTCGGCCTGCCCGCGCCGGGCACCACCATGGGCGTCGGCGACGCGATCGAGGTGGTGATCGAGACCGAGTTCACCCAGCCGGGCCCCGCCGCCCCGCCGCCCAAGGGATGAGGCCGCCGCCGCGGGCCGTCCGGGCGGCGGCTCGCGGCGCGCCCCCGCGCCGACCGGGTTCGCCGCCCCTAAATTCCGGCGGCGAATCCTGCGACATATGCGGCCGCCCCAGCGTTCAGGAGGTTGCGTGCAGCCGATCATTTCCATCGCCGGCCTTTCCAAGACCTACGCCGGCGGTTTCCAGGCGCTGAAGGGCGTCGACCTCGACATCCGCAAGGGCGAGATCTTCGCCCTGCTTGGTCCCAACGGCGCCGGCAAGACGACGCTGATCGGGGCGGTGTGCGGCATCGTCAACCCGACCGAGGGCGTCATCCTGGCCGACGGGGCCAACGTGGTCACCGACTACCGCGCCGCCCGCGCCAAGATCGGCCTGGTCCCGCAGGAGCTGACCACCGACGCCTTCGAAACGGTGTGGGCGACGGTCAGCTTCAGCCGCGGCCTGTTCGGCAAGGCGCCCAACCCGGCCCATGTCGAGAAGGTGCTGCGCGACCTGTCCCTGTGGGACAAGAAGGACAACAAGATCATGACGTTGTCCGGCGGCATGAAGCGCCGGGTGATGATCGCCAAGGCGCTGTCGCACGAGCCGGCCATCCTGTTCCTCGACGAGCCGACCGCCGGGGTCGACGTCGAACTGCGCCGCGACATGTGGGAGATGGTCCGCGCCCTGCGCGAGACCGGCGTCACCATCATCCTGACCACCCACTACATCGAAGAGGCCGAGGAGATGGCCGACCGCATCGGGGTGATCGACAAGGGCCGGCTGGTCCTGGTCGAGGACAAGGCCGTGCTGATGCGCAAGCTCGGCAAGAAGCAGTTGACCCTGCACCTGCAATCGCCGCTGGCCGCCGTGCCGGAGGGCCTGTCGGACTACGACCTCGAACTGGGGACCGACGGCGAGAGCCTGGTCTACACCTTCGACGCCCAGGGCGAGCGGACCGGCATCGGCGGATTGATGCGGCGGCTCAACGACCTCGGGATCGATTTCAAGGACCTCCAGACCAGCGAGAGCTCGCTGGAGGACATCTTCGTCAGCCTGGTGAGGGCGCGGCCATGAACCTCCACGCGATCCGCGCGATCTATCTGTTCGAGCTGGCGCGCACCTGGCGCACCCTGCTGCAGTCCATCGTATCGCCGGTGCTGTCGACCTCGCTCTATTTCGTGGTGTTCGGCTCGGCCATCGGCTCGCGCATGGCCCAGGTGGACGGCGTGTCCTACGCCGCCTTCATCGTACCGGGCCTGATCATGCTGTCGCTGCTGACCGAGAGCATCTCCAACGCCTCGTTCGGCATCTATTTTCCGCGTTTCACCGGCACCATCTACGAGATCCTCTCGGCGCCGATCTCGGCGATGGAGATCGTCGCCGGCTACGTCGGCGCCGCCGCCACCAAGTCGATAATCCTTGGACTGATCATTCTGATCACGGCGCGGCTGTTCGTGCCGTTCGAGATCGCCCATCCGCTGTGGATGGCCGCCTTCCTGGTGCTCACCGCCGTGACCTTCAGCCTGTTCGGCTTCATCATCGGCGTCTGGGCCGACGGCTTCGAGCGGCTGCAGATCGTGCCGATGCTGATCGTCACGCCGCTCACCTTCCTGGGCGGCAGCTTCTATTCGATCAGCATGCTGCCGCCGGTCTGGCGCCAGATCACCCTGTTCAACCCCGTCGTCTATCTGGTCAGCGGTTTCCGCTGGAGCTTCTACGGGGTGTCGGACGTCGGGGTCGGGGTCAGCCTGGGCATGACCGTGGCGTTCATGGCCGCGTGCCTGGCGGTGATCGCCTGGATCTTCAAGACGGGTTACCGGCTCAAGGCCTGAGGCCCGTCCTCCTCCAGCGCGCGGGCCTCGACGACATAGCGCAGCGGCCCGTGGACGCGGCCGTCCAGCGGCCAGCAGGTCGCCAGGACCAGATTGCGGCCCGGCGCGCGCGGATCGACGCCCGAGGCGTCCCAGCGGGCCACCCGCGCGCCCTCGACCCGGAAGCGGGCGATGCGGCCGTCGGCCCGCTCCACCCGGATCTCGTCGCCCGGCCGCACCTGGCCCAGGAAGGCGAAGTGGGTGTCGCGGTGGGCGGCGTAGACGGCGGTGCCCGCCTCGCCGGCCTGCGGCGTGCCGGTGACGTGGCCCGGCCCGAAGGCCAGGGCCTGGCCGCTGGCCCCGGCCAGCACCACCTCGCTGCGGCCGAGGCGCGGAACCTCGATGCGGGCGGCGGGCCAGGTGTCGGCCCAGGGCCAGGGCCGCACCGGCCGTCCATCGTGCACGGACTGGGCGAAGGCGCGGTCCAGCAGCACCTGGGCCAAGGCGGCCTTGGCGTAGATCCACGCCCCCTGGCCGCAGAGGATCAGCCCCGCGAGGGCCAGCGCGGCGCCGGCCAGCATCGGGAGGGGGAGCCGCCGCGCGGCGGCTCCCGTCGTGATCCGGCGGGGGCTCACGCCGCCCGCCTCCGCTGGGCGACCCAGGTCCCGCCGGCCACGGCCGCGCCGGCCGCCAGCCCGCCGAGCCCCAGCAGCATCAGCAGCGGCGCGTCGGTGGCGGTCTGCGGCAGGTCCACCCCCTCGACGCCCTGGCCGGCCTCGGCGCCGGCCGGCGGCCGCTGGGCGCCGTGGCGCACGCCGCCGAACAGGGCGTCGAAGTCCCAGCCCGCCGGCAGGTTCAGCGGCAGGTCGCTGCGGACCAGGGGCGTCCCGACCGGGCGCGAGGGGGTCTCGTCCACCGCCACCAGGCTGGTCTGGCTGGTGACCAGATGGTGGTCCAGGCCCAGGGCCAGGACGCGGGCGTCGGCCTCCTCGGCGGTGATGCGGCCCAGGCTGCGGGCGACCTCGGCGTCGGCGATCCGGCGGCGGGCCCACAGCTTGGAGATCCCCTCGCCCGGCGCGGCGTCCTGCAGCGGCAGCCGAGCTTCCCACGGCTTGCCGTCGACCATTCCGGCGACGCGCAACACGCCGCGCGTCGCTCCCACCTTGGCGGCGATCATCACCGGCTCGCCGCGATAGAGGTCGGGCAGCACGGCCGGGGCGAGGTCGGCGGAGGTCCCCTCGACCGTCGCGGTCAGGTTGGTGGCCGCCGGGCTCTCCAGCTTCTCGAACAGCTGGCGCATCTGGTTCTCCACCGCGTCGACCGAACCGATGTGGGTGTAGGTTCCCCGCCCGAGCTCGGCGGCGCGGGTCATCAGGAAGGTGTTGGGCGCCGAGCCGATGCCGGCCATGAACACCCGCGAGCGGCCGCGGCCGGCGGTGATGGCGTCGAACAGCTGCTGTTCGTTGCTGATCTCGCCGTCGGTCAGGAACACCACCTGGCGGACGTGGCTGGCGTCGTAGGGGCGCGGATCGGCCAGGGCCGCGCGCATGGCCGGGACCATCTCGGTGCCGCCGGCCGCGTCCAGCCCGGCGACGAACTTCTGGGCCTGGCCAAGGTGGGCGGCGTCGGCGGGAACCGAGTCGGGGAACAGCACGGTCAGGGTGTGGTCGAAGCGCACGACGTTGAAGCGGTCGCCCGGCTTCAGCCGCGACAGGCCGTAGGCGAGCCCGGCCTTGGCCTGGCGGATCGAGGTCCCGCCCATCGAGCCGGAATTGTCGATGACGAAGACGATCTCGCGCGGGACGGGCGGTCCCTTGCGGGGCGCGATCGGCGGCGTCACCTGGGCCAGCACGTAGTCGCCGCCGGCGACATGCTCGCGGAACAGGCCGACCGTCGGGGCGGACGACGGGGCCGCCCGCCAGATCAGCTCGAAGTCGCGGTCGGCGGGAACCTCGCCGCCGACCAGGCTGACGATCTTGCCGCCGGCCGGGTCGTTGCGCGTCGAGACGGCGTGGTTGCGGCTGGACAGGCCCGTCAGGGCGAAGCCCGGGCGCAGGCGCACGGTGATCGACACCGGATTGACCGGACGATGGCGGCGCGGGTCGAGCAGCGGGGCGCGGCCCTCGGCCGAGGGCGCGCCGCCCGCCCGGGTGTAGCGCGGCGCGGCGACCAGGGGGACGCGCAGGCTGTATTCGCCGTCCGACAGGGCGACGGGGGCTTGGTATTCGATCTGCACTACCACGGTCTCGCCCGGACCGATGTTGGCGACCGAGTTGGTGAACAGGTTCGGGCGGTCCTGCTCGACCAGGCCGGCGACGCGGCCCTCGGCCTTGGCGCGCTCGTAGAGGGCCTTGGCGTCGGCCTTCTTCTTGACCTCGCCGACGATCACCCGGTCGCCAACCGTCATCTTCAGCGTGTCGACGCCGCCGTCCTCCGGCAGCGGATAGACGTAGACCGCCTCGACCCAGTGGTCCGAGACGTTGCGGAAGGCCTGGGTGACGCGGGTGCGGACGGTCATGCCGCTGACCGTCATGTCGACGTCGGTGCCGAGGCGCACGGCCTCGACATAGTCGCCGCCCTTGGCGCGCAGCAGCAGCGAGCCCGAGGTCATGCGGGCCGGGTCGGCCGCCCAGGCGCGCCCGTAGAGGGCCAAGACGGCGAACAGGGCGGCCAGCATCGCCAGGGCGATCACGCCGCCGCGGTCGGGGCGGAACGTCGCCTGAAGCGGGCGGGAAGCGGCCGGGCGAAGCAGCCGGGCGGCGGTCGGAAGGGACATGACGATCTCCATCATCCCGAGGAAGAGGGATCTCCCTTGTCTTCACACGCGGCCGCCGGGACGAGCCTCAAGTTCCGCCTTGTTCCGGCCGCCGCCGCCGCGTTCGGCCGCCGTCGCCTTGCCGCCGCCCGGCCTGTCCGGCTATGTGAGGATTTGTGCGGATTTGTCGGGAGCCGACTGCATGGGGCTGAGCGCCGAAGTCGATCTTTCCACCGAACAGAGCCAGGCCATCGCCGCCCGCGTGCGCGAGGAGCTGGCCCGTCGCCGCATCTCGCGCCAGCAGCTGGCCGACGACGCCAGGATCAGCATCTCGACCCTGGAGAAGGCCCTGGCCGGGCGCCGTCCGTTCACCCTGGCGACCACCGTGCGGCTGGAGGAGGCCCTAGGCGCGGCCCTGCGGCCCAGGACGGCGCCTGCGGGGGCGCCGCCGGCCCTGGGCCTCGCGCCCGAGGCGCTGGGAGCCTATTCCCGCCCGGCGGTCGCCTGGCTGGAAGGCGACTACCTGACCCTGCGGCCGTCGTTCGAGACGCCCGAGGCGGTCTACGCCTACCGCACCGAGATCCTGTGGGACGAGGCCTCGTCCAGCCTGACCTTCCGCGAGGCCGCCCGGCTGGACGCCGCCTTCACCCAGAAGGGCGCGGTGTCGCTGTCGAACCAGTCGGGCCACATCTATCTGGTCACCAACGAGCAGGGGCAGTTCCGGCTGGCCATCCTCGGCCGGCCGACCATAGACGGCGAGATGTACGGCCTGCTGACCACTCTGCACGCCGGCGTCGGCAGCCAGCTGACCCCCGCCGCCGCGCCCATCGCCCTGGTTCCCCTGCGCCGCGCGCCGGACGCCGTCTTCGGCCGCATCGCCCCGGGCGAGCCCCGGCACGCGGCCTATCGCGCCGCCCTGACCCGCGTCGCCGGCCAGGGCTTCGCCCGGATGTTCGCCGGCTGAAGCCCGGCCTTCAGTCGGCCAGGTCGAACTTCGGCCGGCCGCCGACGCCGACGGCGCCGCGCAGCTGGTCGGCGTCCATCAGCTTGCCGTCCATCATCACCACCCGCGTGTGCCGCAGGTCGCCGATGGTCCGCGACGGGTCGCCCTCGACCAGCACCAGGTCGGCGTCCTTGCCCACCGCGATCGAGCCGGTGCGCCCGCCGACGCCGACCAGCCGGGCGGGAACGATGGTCGCCGCCTCCAGCGCCTCGGCCGGGGTGAAGCCCGCCTCGACATAGAGCTCCAGCTCGCGCACCAGCTCCAGGCCCGAGCCGTCGGTGCCGGCCACCACCGGCGCGCCGGCCTTGTGCAGGCGGCCGACCAGCTCGACCAGCTTGCGGAAGCTGGCCCGGTAGTCGGCGCGGGTGACGCCGGCCGGCGGGGCGAAGCCGCCCTGGCGGAAGCCGCGCTCCACCGCCGCCGGCAGCGTGCCGACGAACGGCGCGTAGGACGGCGACATGTCGCCGTTCTCGGGCATGTACAGGCCCTCGACCACCACCAGGGTCGGGTCGACCGCGATCTTGCGCGCCGCCATCTTGGCGATCAGCGACTTCATCGGCTCGGCGTCGAGGTCGACGTCCTTGAAGTAGCGGCCGACGCCCTCGAAGCGCTGCATGCCGTTGGAATGGGCCACCACATCGTCCGGCATGGCCTGCATGGCCACGAAGTAGATGTGGGTGATCTCGTCATAGCCGGCGTCGACGGCCTGGTCGGTGCGCATGCCGGCCGGCAGGTGGCCGTGGACGTGCAGGCCGAGCCTGTGCGCCTCGGCCGCGGCCGGCGCCACCCAGTCGGGATTGAAGGTGCCGTAGAACTTGACCCCGGTCTGGCCCTTGGCCTTGGCCTCGTCGACCGCCTTGACCGCCTCGTCGCGGGAGGTGACCACGTTGGCCACCTGGGCGGTGTTGGGGCCTTTCCCGTCGATCAGCGACGAGGCGTAGACGTGCGGCGACAACAGCTCGCCGGCGGCGCGGCGCTGGCGCCGGGCGATGGTCAGGGCGTCGTTGTTGCCCGGGTCGCGCACCGAGGTGACGCCGAGCGACAGCTCCGAGGGGCCGGTGTAGTCGTCGCCCACATGCATGTGGCTGTCCCACAGGCCCGGCGTCAGGGTGCGGCCCGCGCCCTCGATCACCTTGGCCCCGGCCGGGACCTTGACCTGGGCCGCCGGTCCGACGGCGACGATCTTGCCGCCGTCGACCACCACCGTCTGGTGCTCGGCGAAGCGGCCGCCGTCGAGGAAGGCGCGCACGTCGACGAAGGCGACCGGCCCCGCCGGCGTGGTCGCCAGCCGGCGCGCCAGCACCGGCGACTGCCGGGCCATGGCGTCGTCCTGGGCCTTCTCCAGCAGCGGCTGAGCGCTCTCGTAGCCGGCGCGGATGGTGCTGAGGCCGCCGATGTTGGCGAACACCTTGCCCTTGTCGTCGGTCCAGACGGCGAACGGCGTGCCGACGATCCCGGTGATGGTCCAGGCCGTCACATGCAGGGCCGAGGCGCCCTGGCCCACGGTCGCCTCGGTCAGCTTCTCGGCCCGGCCCTTGCCGCCGGGCAGCAGGGCGACCTCGCGGCCGGTGGCGATCATCCGCTCCACCGGCAAGTCGCCCGCCCGGATGCTGTTGCCGGCCGCCAGATAGAAGGCGGGGCTGTCGTAGCGGGCCGAGCCGGCGTCGAACGGCGACTTCCAGCTGGCCTGGCCCTTGTCGACGCGGAAGGTCTCGCCGACGTCGCCGTTGGGGCTCGACCCGCGCAGGCGGTAGTCGGCGATGGCGCCGTCCGGGCCCAGGCGGATGGTCTCGTCCTCCTCCCAGGCCTGGCCGCGCAGCAGCAGGCTGAGCCGGCCCATCAGCGCGCCGTCCGGCGCGGTCCAGTAGCGCGACTGGCCGTGCTGGCCGGCGCTGGACATGATGGTGAACACCTGGGCGTCGGGCGGCGGCTTGGCCAGTTCGGCGGCCGGGGTCTGGGCGACCGCCATCGGGGCGACGGCGACCGCCGCCGACATCAGGACGAACGCGGCGACGGCGAGCTTGGGCATGACCTTCCCCCTCGGAACGGAGGCTTCACGCTAATCGGCCGCCGGTTCAACCGCAACGATCATTGCGCCGCCGCGGCGGCGGCGATCTCGGCGTGCAGGCGCCCGGCCTCGGCGGCCATCTCGGCGCGGAAGTCCTCGCGCGACCACAGCCTGTAATCCCCCGCCGCATAGGCCTCGCCGTTGCGGCGGTAGAGGAAGGCGTTCATGCGGTTGGCGAAGGTGTTGTCGCGGGTCTTGGCCGCCTTGGCCGGCGCGCCCATGACGATCGAGAACGGCGGGATCACCGTGCCCTCGGTCAGGAAGGCGCCGCCCGCGACGATCGACCCGCGGCCGATCACGCAGCCGTCCATGATCGTCGCCCCGATCCCGACCAGCACGTCGTCCTCGATGACGCAGCCGTGCAGGGTGCAATGGTGGGTGATCGAGCAGTTGCGGCCGATGGTCGTTCCGGTTCGCGAGCCGACGTGGATCATCACGAAGTCCTGGATGTTGCTGTTCTCGCCGATGACCACGGCGTCGCTCTCGGCCCGCGCCACGACGTTGCACCAGATCGAGGCGCCGGCGCCGATCTCGACCGCCCCGAACAGCCGCGCCGACGGATCGATCCACGTCGCGCCCAGGTCGCGCACGTCGGGGCCCAGGAAGGCCTTCGGTTGGCTCATCGTCTTCGCTTCCGCTTACCGGCTTATGGGGACGGCCAACCTAGCCAGCCCGGCGGGGCGTTGAAAGACGCGGCCGAACCGGCTATGCAGGCCGGGCATCAAGAGTTGGGCCCGGCCCAACGCCAACCTGCCTTCCCGGGCAAGGTGGCGGTCTCTCCAGAGACGATGCGGCCGATGATCGGCAACGAAACGGGACGGACCTGCGCCCTTTCGTCAACTCGTTCGACATGGAGCGCATGACCATGCCGCAATCCGCCCTTCGCCCCGTCCCGGACCTCCCCGGCCATCGCTCGGCCGACGACGAGATCGAGCAGGCCTTCCCCGGCTCGGTCCTCACCCATGTGCTGGAGGTCGTCACCCGCGACCGGCTGGCCGTGGCCATCGCCGCGCTGGAGCTGATCGGCGAGGCCGGCGGACGGCTGGAGGCCCTGCACCTGGCCCGCCGGGGCGACAGCCACGACCACCGCCTGAAGGTGGTGGGCCTGCGCCCCCGCCAGGCCCGCGCCCTGTGCGACCGGCTGGCCGCCCTGCCCGGCGTCGACCGCGCCGCCGTCGAACACCAGATCCTGCAATCCTGACGCCGGCCGTGTTCAGGCCTCCACGCCGGTGCGCCGACGGGCGCGGGCGGCCAGGAAGAAGCAGAGCACGGCGCCCAGCGCCGCAGGCGTGACGCACAGCGTCAGGGCCTGGCCCAGGGCGTGCGGGTCGCCGAACACCTTGTCGGCCAGGACGCCGGCGGCCGTGGTGCCGACGCCCAGGCCCATCATGATGTTGCCGAAGGCGATCAGCGAGATGCTGAGCCCGCGCAGGGTGTTGGGGACGATCTCCTGGACCGCCGCGACGCCGGCTATGGCGGTCATCGACGAGAACAGCGACCACAGGCTGATCAGGGCCAGCAGCGACCAGGGCGCGCCGGTCGCCCAGACCAGGGACCAGGGCGCGGCGATCACCGCCAGCCCCACGGCCAGGCTGGCGCGGGCGGACGGCCCCCGCCTCTGGGCGAACCAGTCGCTGAGGAAGCCGCCGCCGACCGCGCCGGCCACGCCGGTGACGGCCAGGATGATCCCCAGCCAGGCCCCGATCTGGCCCGGCGCCATGCCGTAGTTGCGCGACAGCAGCGACGGCGCCCAGGCGACCAGGGCGAAGTCGCCCACCGACATCAGGGCGCAGCCCAGGACCAACGGCGCCAACGATTTGCGGTAGCGGCGGAGCTGGCCGAACGCCGAGCCCGAGATCGCCGCGCCCGAGCCGTCGGCGCCGCGCCGTTCGGGCTCGCGCACCAGGGACAGCATGACCAGCATGGGCGCGCCCGACAGGCTGAGCAGCACCAGCGCGATCCGCCATGGCGCGAGGCCGCCCAGCAGCGGCAGGCCGGCGAAGGCGCCGGTGGCGGCGACGGTCAGGATCACCCCGCCGATGGCGATGGCCGCCCCGCCGCCGACCACCATGCCCATCATGAAGGTCCCGGTGGCCAGGCCCCGCCGCCGCGGCGCGAAGAGGTCGCCGATCATCGACACCGCCGCCGGAGCCAGGGCGGCCTCGCCGATCCCGACCACGAAGCGCCCGGCGAACATCATCCAGAACGAATCGGACAGGCCGCACAGCAGCGTGCCGAGGCTCCAGATGACCACGCCGCTCAGGATCACCGTGCGCCGCGCCACGAGGTCGGCCAGCCGGCCGAAGGGCAGGCCCGCCACCGAATAGACCAGGGCGAAGGCGACGCCCTGCAGCAGGCCGATCTGGGTGTCGGTGATCTTCAGGTCGGCGCGGATCGGGTCGACCAGCAGGCTGAGGATCTGGCGATCCGTATACGAAAGGATGGCGGCGACGCAGAAGATGGCCACCGCCGTCCAGCCGCGCGCCGGCGACGGCCAGGGGGCCTCCCCCTGGCCCGCGGCCGCCCCTGCTTCGCCCCGATCGGCGGACGACGGACTGATGATCACTGCCATGGCTCCATGACTTGGCCGTCGCGGACTGGCGCCGCCGCGGGCGGATGAACAGGCGCGCGCCGGTTAGAAGGTCGCCTGCAGCGTCACCCCGACGGTGCGGGGCTGCACCGTGATGAAGCGTTCCGGACCGACGAGGCCGCCGGCTATGGACAGCACCCGGCCGTCGCCGTCCAGCAGGTTGCGCGCGAACAGCGACACCTCCAGCGGCCGCCCCGGCACGCGCACGCCCGCCTGCAGGTTGACGATGTGGTAGTCGCCGTAGCGCCGGCTGTTGACCCCGTTGGTGTCGAAGTTGGTGTTCATGCTGCTGACGTAGCTGTAGTCGAGGCGGACATAGGAGTCGTCCTCCTTAAACCACGTCAGAGCCTGCCGGGCCCCGGCGCTGACCTGATACTTGGCCACGCCGGGCACGCGGTCGCCCTTCTTCCACGGCGTGAACGGCACGTCCTCGGTCAGCGTCGAGTCGGTGAAGCCGAGGTTGCCGTAGACCTCCAGGGTCTTGGTGAAGGCGTAGCGGGCCTCGATCTCCGTCCCCAGGCTGCGGGCCGTGCCGGCGTTGGTGCGGAACGAGAACGAGCAGGAGGGCAGGTTGAGCGTGGTCTGGATGTTGCTCCAGTCGATCAGATAGGCGCTGGCGTTCAGGGTCAGCCGGCGGTCCATCAGCTGGTTCTTCGAGCCGATCTCGTAGTTCCACACCGAGTCCGACCCGAAGCTGCCGGCGGCGTTGGTGCGGCCCAGCCGCTCGAGGTCGGCGCGGCACAGGTCGACGGGCACGGTGGTGTTGACCCCGCCCAGCCGGAAGCCCTTGGCCACCTGCAGATAGATCAGGTTGTCCTTGGTCGCCGCCAGCGAGAGGTTGAACTTGGGAGTGAAGCCGCTCTCGGAGAAGTTCCCCCGGCCGCTGTCGGCGCCGCCGTTCAACAGGCCCGAGGAATAGGTGCGATAGGCCTCGTTGAAATCGAAGTAGCGCAGGCCGGCGGTGGCGGTGAGCTTGTCCGTCAGCTTGTAGGACACTTCGCCGAACAGCGACTTCTGCTTCTGGTGGATATCCTGCACGCCATAGAAGGCCTGATCGGCGTGCTGCGCACCCAGCCCCGTCGAGGACGTCCCGGTGAAGGCGTCGATGCCGGCCACGTCGGCCGCCTGGGTGTAGTCGCGCTTGCGGTCCTGGTAGAAGGCTCCGACGACGTAGTTCAGCCGCCCGTCGCCGGACGAGGTGATGCGGAACTCCTGCGAGAAGTCCTCGATGGCGGTGGTATCGACCAGCGGCGCGGTCGAGTTGAAGCCGAAGGCGGTGTTGAGCAGGAACTCCAGCGAATTGCGGTTGGTGTTCCGCTTCTTCATGTACGAGGTCGACGAGGTCACCCCCGCCCAGCCCAGGTCGTAGTCCAGGGTGGCGTTGAAGATGTTGATCCGGTCGGTCAGGCCGTCGAAGCCGCGGGTCAGCCGGTGGTAGGGCGAGGTCTGTTCCGAGCGCCCGCCCGTCTCCAGGTCGTGGATCATGTAGCTGAAGTTGGCGCGGAGGTTCTCGCCGATCCGCGCGCCCAGCTCGACCCGCGCCCCGGTGGTCTCGGCGTCGTTGATGTTGTGCTGGCCGGTCAGGTCGTTGTCGATGTAGCCGCTGGTGTAGGTGCGGTAGGCGATGGCGCGCAGGGCCAGGCCGTCCTCGGCCAGCGGGATGTTGACCATGCCCTTGACGCCGGAGTTGGTACCGCCGTGCTCGGTCTGCGACAGCGTGGCCTCGGCCGATCCCTCGAAGCTGCCGAACCTGGGCTTGTTGGTGATGATGCGGATGGTGCCGCCCATCGAGCCGGAGCCGTAGAGCGTGCCCTGCGGCCCGCGCAGCACTTCGATGCGCGAGATGTCGTAGAGGCCGAGGTCGGGGTTGAACCCGTTCACCGAGATCGGCGTCTCGTCGATATAGACGCCGACGGTCTCCTTGTTCTGCGGCTCGTCGTTGCGGACGCCGCCGGTGGTGATCCCGCGCAGGGCCAGGGTGGAAAGGCCCGGCCCCTGCGACACCATCGACAGGCTGGGCACCGAGGCCATCACGTCGGCGAAGCCGTTCTTGCCGGTCTCGGCGATGTCGCTCCCCGAAACGGCGGCGATCGAGGCCGACACGTCCTGCAGCCGTTCGGCGCGCTTCTGGGCCGTGACCACGATGGTCTCGACCTCGGCCGTCGCCGGCGGCGGGGCGGTCTGCGCCGCCGCCGGGGCGGCGATGAGCGCGCAGCCGAGCACGAGGCCGCTGGTCGCGAAGAGCCTGCTGTTCAGCCTTGTCATTTGAATTCCTCCCGAGAGTTTTTTTGTTGTTTCAGCCCCACAGGTCGCCGGCGAACCGATGCAGGCGCCGTCCGTCGTGGACGACCCGCGCGTCGGCGGGGTCCTTGACGATCAGGGGCACGTCGAGGTCGACGATTTCGCAGAGGGTGGCCACGACATAGGCCGGGGCGATGGCCACCCCCGAGCCCATCATGCAGCCGACCATCAGCCGCATGCCGCGCGCCTCGGCGGCGCGGGCCAGGGCCAGGGCCTCGGTCAGGCCGCCGGTCTTGTCGAGCTTGATGTTGACGTAGTCGTAGCGGCCGGCCAGCCGGTCGAGGTCGGCGCGGGTGTGGCAGGATTCATCCGCACACAGAGGGATGGCCTTGTTGTAGCCGTCGAGGACGGCGTCCTGGCCCCGGGGCAGCGGCTGTTCGATCATGAACACGCCCAGCTCGGCCAGGCGCGGGGCCAGCGCGTTCAGGCGCTCCAGGGTCCAGCCGCCGTTGACGTCGACGAACAGCGCCGTCTGCGGCAGGGTCTCGCGGACCGCGCGGGCGCAGGCCAGGTCGTCCTCGCCGCCGAGCTTCAGCTTGATCATCCCCGCGTCGCGGCAGGCGGCGGCGATGCGGGCGGTCTCTTCCGGGGTCTCGATGCCGATGGAGATGTCCGCCGGGACGCTGTCGACCGGGCGCAGGCCCGTCAGGTCCCAGACCGAGCTTTCCGAACGCTTGGCCTCGTAGTCCCACAGCGCGCAGTCCAGCGCGTTGCGCGCGGCCCCGGCCGGCATGGCGGCCTGCAGGCGCTCGCGGTTGATCTCGCCGCGCTCGATGCGCGGCGCCATGGCGGCGATGTCGCTCAGGACCGATTCCGGCGTCTGGTCGAAGATCTGCATCGGGCAGCATTCGCCCAGGCCGCGGACGCCGCCGCTTTCGATCTCGACCCCGACGACGTCCATGCCCGAGATGGCGCCGAACGAAACGCGGAACGGGCGCTGCAGCCCGATATGCCGCCGCTCGACTGAAACCTTCATGACGCCATCCCCTCGCACGCTTTTCTTTGCATTTATCGCAAAGAAAATTTGCAATTCAAGCAAAATATGGAGGATGCGAAACAGGCTCGCCGGATGATGGAGCCGAGGGCGGGGTTCCGGCCGGGGCCCTGGCGACGACGCCTGGGGGCCGGCGCGGCGGTGCGCGCGCGCGGCCTTAAGGCCGCTTCGAACGCTGGGACAGGGCCGCCCAGCTTTCCGGGGTGAAGGCCTGCGCCTCGAAGGCGTCCGAGCCGTGGCGGCCGCCATGATGATAGGCCACGAACAGCTCGGCGGCGCGGCCGTTGATCGCCACCACGCTGTGCCAGACGCTGCCGTCCATGTGCAGGGAATCGCCCGTCTCAAGGATGATCGGCGAGCGGCCCTCGATATAGGCGAGGATCTCGCCCGTCACCAGATAGAGCACCTTCTCCCCCGGATGGCGGACGAACTCCGAGTCCCAGATGCTGATCGGCTGCAGCTGGAAATACAGGCAGTCCAGCGCGCGCGGCTCGTTGCGGTCGAACATGTAGTGGACCGCCGCGTCGCCGAACCGGTCGACCTCGCGCCCCCGCGCCCGGTCGACCGACACGCTCCCCGGCGTCGCCACCGGCGACGGCGAGGCCTTGCGGGGGGCCAGGTCATCTTCGGCGGCGAGCGTCAGCAGGGTCTCCGGCGTGACCTCCAGGGCCTTGGCCAGCGTGCGCACCTTCTCGACGGTCAGGCCGAGGCGGGTGTTCTCGATGCGCGACAGGGACGACACCGGAATGCCGGTGAGGCCCGAGAGCTGCTCCAGGGTGAGCTTGCGGCTCTTGCGGATCTGGCGCACGCGGGCCCCGACGGACTCCGCGGGCGCTTCCTGGTCGAGGTTGGCGGTGGTTCGGCTCATGCGCTCCACTATCTCTGCGCGTCCTCCCTGACCAGATGCAGATCGTGGAAGTTGAACGACGGGTCGGTGCGCGGCGACACCGCCTGCATGCTGATGGCGACGATGCGCCCCTGTTCGTCCTGCCGGAAGTTGGCGTAGGCGTCGGCGTTCAGGCCGCGGTCGCGCCAGGCGGCGACGAACAGGTCGCCGTCGACGTGGTTCAACGGGCCGGTGAGCGACTTCGAACCCAGGTCCATGACCAGGGCGCCGTTGTCGACGCGCACCTCGACCTCGCCGAACCAGGGGTCGCGGTAGCGGCCGACATAGCTGGCCGGCGGCAGGGCGGCCCGCGCGGCGGAGCCGGCGCGGGGAGCGGCCTTGACGTCGGTGACGGTCTTGGCCGCCTGGGCGACCGCCTGCAGCTCGCCCGCGCCCATCTTGGGGATGAAGTCCTGCGGATGGTCGCTGAACGCCAGGTTGGCCAGGCGCATGGCGATGGCGCTGGAGGCGCGGGTGCTCTTGTTGCTCATCACCATCACCCCGAAGCCCGAGCCGGGGAAGATGCTGATCTGGCTGACCATGCCGGGCAGGCCGCCGCCGTGCTGGGCCTCGCGCCGGCCGTAGCTGTCCTGCAGGAACCAGCCCAGGCCGTAGGCCGAGAAGCTGGCGCCGGCGTACTGGGCCGCCGCCGGATTGGTCGGGGTCGGGGTGACCGGGCGGAACAGCTCCTCGGCCCGGGCCTTGTCCAGCTTCACCGCCGAGGGCGCGCCGAGGTTGAAGGCCATCCACTTGGCCATGCCCTGGGCGTTGCAGAAGATGCCGCCGGCCGGGACGGTCACCTGGGGCAGCGGGAAGTCCACCGCCTCCAGCTTGCCGTCGGCGTAGTCGTGCGCCACGGCCTTGGGCGCGTCCTTGCCCAGCCGCAGCTGGTCGGCGACGCAGCCCGACATGTCGAGCGGCTTCAGGATGCGGGCGGTGACGAAGTCCTGCCAGGACTGTCCCGAGACCCGCTCGACCAGATCGCCGGCGACGATGTAGAGCAGGTTGTCATAGGCGTAGGTGGTGCGGAAGCTGGTGGCGGCCGGCAGGTTGGCCAGGGCCTGGTACACCTGTTTGCGGTTGGCCTTGCTGTCGGTCAGGATGATCAGGTCGCCGGCGTAGGGCCCAAGGCCCGAGCGGTGGGTGACCAGGTCGCGGATGGTGAACTCCCGCGTCACCCACGGGTCGGCCATGCGGAACTCCGGGATGTGCTTGATCACCGGGTCGTTCCAGTCGAGCTTGCCCTCCTGGGCCAGCATGGCGATGGCGATGGTGGTGAAGGCCTTGCTGATCGAGCCGATGCCGAACAGCGTGTCGGCGTCGACCGGGGGCGAGCCCGCCCCGTCCCTCGTCCCGTAGCCCTTCAGATAGGGCGCCTGGCCCGGCTGGATCACCGCCACGGCGACGCCGGGCACGTCGAACGCCTTGCGGGCGGATTCCACCACCTCGTCGATCTGCCGGGCGCTCAGCGTCGCCGGCCCCGCCGCGCCGGCCCCGCCGGCCGCCGCCAGGGCGCAGACCCCGCCCATCAGGGCCGCGACGATCCCCCTCATTCGCACCTTCATGACGTCCTCCCGTTTTCTTGTCGGCGCATAGGGAGGTAAATTTGCAAAAATTGCAACATCACGACGCCGTCGATCGATCCCGACGGCCGCCGCGCGGCCTCAGAGCCGTTCGACGAGCGCGTCGCGCACGCGCTGGACCTTGGCGTTCAGGTCGATGATCTCGGCGACGGTGAGGCCCGAGCGTTCGAGCAGGGCCTCGGTCAGGCAGCCGGTGCGCGCCTGCAGAGCCGCGCCCGCCGCGGTGAGCCGCGCCCGCACCTGCCGCTCGTCGGCGGGGTTGCGCTCGCGCGTCACCAAGCCCGCCTGCTCCAGCCGCTTCACCAGCGGCGTGACCGTGCTAGGCTCCAGGTCCAGCCGCTCGGCGATCCCGCCGATCGTCTGGCCGTCGGCTTCCCAAAGCACGCTCAGCACCAGGTATTGGGGATAGGTCAGCCCGAGTTCGTCCAGCATGGGCTTGTAGGTCCGGTTGATGGCCAGCGTCGTCCCGTACAGGGTGAAGCAGAGCTGGCCGTCCAGGGGCACGGTGTCAGTCGCTTTCATCGTTCGTCTCGCGGTGTCATTCTCACAAAAATAGATATCGCGATAAATTTCTGTTTGACAAGGCGCCCGGTATGGCGCATCCATAATTTATCGCGATAAACATTATCGCAGAATCAAACGAAAGGAACGTCCCATGACCAAGCTCCGCTCTTTCCTGGCTCCCCTCGCCGGCCTGCTGATCGCCGGCGGCGCGCCCCTGGCCGCCCCCGCGGCCGCCCATGCCGCGCCCGCCCAAACTCGCCCCGGCGCGGTGAAGAACATCGTCCTGGTCCATGGCGGCTTCGTCGACGGCTCCGGCTGGGCCGGCGTCCACAAGATCCTGACCGCCGACGGCTACAAGGTGACGATCGTCCAGAACCCCACCGCCTCGCTCGCCGACGACGTGGCGGTCACCCGCCGCGCCCTGGCCGCCCAGGACGGCCCGGCGATCCTGGTCGGCCACTCCTACGGCGGCGTGGTGATCAGCGAAGCCGGCGGCGACCCCAAGGTGAAGGGCCTCGTCTATGTGACGGCCTTCGCGCCCGACACGGGTGAATCGGTGTCCTCGCTGATCGCCAACCCGCCCCCCGGCGCGCCGGTCCCGCCGACCCTGCCGCCGCAGGACGGCTACCTCTTCCTCGACAAGGCCAAGTTCGCGGCGTCCTTCGCCGCCGACGTCGACCCGGCCGAGGCGGCGTTCATGGCCGACTCCCAGGTTCCGTGGGGCGTCACCGCCCTGCAGGGCGCGGTCACGGCCCCGGCCTGGAAGGCCAAGCCGGTCTGGTACCTGGTCGCCAAGGACGACCGCATGATCCCGCCGCCGGCCCAGCGCGCCATGGCCGCCCGGGCCAAGGCCAAGGTCGTCGAGGTCGCCGGCAGCCACGCCGTCTATGTCTCGCGGCCCGACGCCGTCGCCAAGCTGATCGAGGAAGCGGCCGAGGCCGCCGGCAAGCCGGCGAACTGACCTCCGCCCGCCCCGACCCAGCGCCCGCGGCCGCTCCCCAGGGACCGGCCGCGGGCGTCCGTCTGTTTGCGGCGACGCGCGTCGCGCAAGGTCGCCGCAGGCCTAGGCGAGCTCGCGAACGCCCAAACCTAGAGCCGTTCGCGCAAGCTTGATCTGCATGGGCGTGACCATCGACACCTCGTGCTTGAATCACCGCGCTACACCCAGGTGCGGCCGGAGCGAGGCGCCTATTGCCGCGCACGCTGCATCCAATCCTCCCCGACCAACGGCGAAGCGAATTTCCGCCGCTCGGACTCTAACTACCCCCGTAAGCGGACGCCTGGCCCGACGCCGGCCATCGGATCGGCGTCCAGAAAAACCACGCCCGCTTCTTCGAGCGCGCGACGGACGGCCTGAATGTTGGCCGCCGAACTACGCTCGGCCCCGACCTCTCCCTCCATACGGCGGATCGTCTGGAGGGATACGCTGGAAGCCTTGGCAAGCTCGGCGCCCGTCCAATCGACAAGGGCCCTTCCGGCCCGGATTTGCGCGCCCGTCAGCATGGATTAAACTTTTTGAGCCACATGGATCTTTTTGATTGACGCGAGGTATGGGTGAGATAGGGTCACGATAACCGCTGAATCAGAGACTACGCCATGGGTTCGCACCGAAGGGCGAGCGACAACGCATGCCTGCCCGCCCCCTCGCGCCGGGACATCCTCGGCGTCGCGGCGTCCGCTCCGGCGGCGGCTGCAACGAGCGGGACTTTCCGCATCGCGCCCACCGACGACCTTGTCGCCCGCTGCGCCGAATGGCTTTCGCTGGACCTGCGGATCAACCGCCTGAGCCTGCGCTGGTCGGCGCTGGAGACGCGGGCCGCCCGCGAGTTCGACTGGTTCAAGCTGAGCCTCGCCCAGCGCCGCGCCCTGCCCCTGGGCGTCGAGATGTTCGAGATCGACGCGCGCCTGGACCGGCTGTCGGAGGAGCGCGTGCGGCGGTTCGAAGCCCTGGCCGCGCTGGAAGCGCGCGATCTCGACGGCGCGGCCGGCAAGCTCGCCGTCGCCGCCCGCGTGCTCGAGGACGAAGGCGGCCCCGCCTATCGGCTGGTCGCCGACGCCGCGCGCGTGCTGGCCGCCCGGCGCCGACCATCCGGGGCGTGACGGATCGGCCCGCCCCGCCGGGCCCGGCGCCCGGAGCCGCGATCAGGCGATCCGGAACGAGCGCCCAGACCCGCGAAGCCCGGCCGGAGCGTCCCGGCTAGTGTCGGGGCTCGCCGACGCCGTTCGCGGAACGGCTTCCATCGCTCGGCGCGTCGGGCGTCCAGCGGCGCATGGGCAGATCGAGCGAGCTGCCGTCGCCGCCGCCGCGGTGAACGAGAAACGTCTCCGGACCGGCGGCCGGATACCGGCGGAACATGCTGCTGTCCGCGCCCGCGATGGCGACGCGCAGCCGATGTCCCTTCCGGATCAGCGCCGCCGTCGGGGACAGGCTGAACTTCACCTGCATCACCTTTCCCGGCGTGACGGGCAGAGCGTCGGCGCGCGCGAAGCTATGAGGCGCCAATCCCTGGTCGTAGGGCAGGCTTGCGGGGTCCGCGAGCTTGCGGTGAAGGGCGCGAAGTTGGCCTTCGGTGAGGTAGGTGACCCGACCATCCGGCGCGACGTCCTCGAGATAGACGAAGATCGCGGGGTCGTTCGAGCTGCTCGCCAGCCTGAGATCGATGACCGGATTGCCCACCAGCTCCATGTCCTCGGTCATGGCGGGGCCGGTATAGACCAGGAGCTTGGCGTCGGCCCCGCGTCGGTCGGCATAGGCCGCCGGCGGTCCGCCTTGAGCCGTCCACCGCGTGGTCCCCCCGGTCGAAGCCGTGAAATCGACCTCGTAGCGATCGACGCCCGCGGGGGCGTCGGCGGCCTGGGTCAGGGACGCGTCCGCGGCGAGATGCAACCGAACCGTGGCGGCGTCGGCCGGCGGCCAAACGGCGGTTCGCCGCATGACCCCGGCGCCCATGACGTAGTAGTTGATCGTCCGCTCGATCTTGGCGCCCCCGAGGACGCGAGCCTGGAAGTCCGCCTGGCTCTTCAACTGCTCGTCGACGCTTGGGAAGGGCGCCGACCGGGCCAGGTCGAAGGGATCGCTATTCTTCCTCTGTCCGTGATCGTGGGCCGTGATCCAGACTTCCGCCGGCGCCTCGGGCGCTGAACGGAACCGGGCGAGGGCCGCCTCGGCGGTTCCCCCGTCCATCCAGGACCCCCAGTACTGCACGGGCTTCCGCTCCCGGCGAATGCCGGCCAGGGCCGACGCCGGCGACGACGCGAACATGGTGTAGCCGTTGCGGCCGGGCTCGTCGCGGAAGGTGACGCCGGCATAGTCTTCAGGACCCCAGTGCTTTCCGCGCTGGGCGAGGGCCTGGCGCAAAAGCTTGTAGTCTTCGTCGCCGTCGACCGGCTGCAGGGTCGGGAACATCTTCGCGCAGTCGCCCACGCGCGCCAGGCAATCGAGCTGGGCGTCGGGGTCCCGGCCCAGATCGTCCTGGCGGGCGCCCTCCGACCAGGCGTTGAGAAACGCGTCGTTGGCGACGCCGCCCGGAAAGAACAGGCCGAGATAGGCGTCGAAGTCGGTTTCACGCGGCACGCCCGCGACGAGGCCGGGCGCGGGGCGGCTGGTGGCGAAGTCGGCCGTGTCCGCCAGGTACGAAAAGCCCCAGGAGATCACCTTGCCGTTGGACCAGGGGCGCGAGGCCAGGTGCGCGATGATCTCGTCGGCGTCGCGCACCTCGTCGGGGCCGATATCCACCGGCCGGCCGCCGAACGAGGCGGTGGAGCCGCGGGTGTCCACGACCGCGATCACATACCCGGCCTTCAGCCAGAAATCGCGCTGCGCGCCCGGCCCGGGCCCGACCCCCTTGGCGCGGCCGTACCGGGTCTGGGCGAACATCACCGGCGCGGGTTTGGCGGGCGCGACCCCGTCGGGAAAATAGAGGCTGACGGCCAGCCGCACGCCGTCGCGCATCGTCAGATAGTAGGATTGATCGCTCCAGCCCCTGGGCTTCGCGGCGGCCTTGGCTTGGGGCGGGGCTTGGAGCTGGGATTGGGCCTCGACCGGGGACAGCGCGATGGACGACATCATCGCACCCAGGGCCGCGCCAAGGACCCAAGCGTTCTTACTCATGGTGGAACCCCGAATTGGCGGCAGCCCGGTCAGGCCGAAGCTGACGTAAATGAATATGAATTCATGCTCACTTTATTCCGAGCACCGACCTTGTCAATCGCGGGCGCCTCGCGGGCCCGACCTCTCGTTTTCGAAGGCCGACAGGTCGTCGAGCAGGGACGCCGTCGCCGCATCGATCAGCCTGCGCCCAAGCTCGGGCGTCGCCAAGCCGGGATCGGAGCCGACGCGGCCGTCCGCGAACCGGCTGCGAAAATCTGCCGCATCGTGGATTGGGCCCACGGGCGCGATCCGGGGAGCGTAGCTGACGGCCTTGATCGAGGCCGGATAGGCCGCCTGCGTTATTGCGATCTCCGACGGCGTGGCGTGGTGGCCATGGCCCACGGGGAACATCATCTCCGCCAGGTCGCCGACGCCAGGAAGGTCCCACCAGTTGCGAAGTTTCAGCAGAACCTGCGAGGACGAACCCGCGAACGAGGCGTCCGCATAGAATTCCGAAAAGGCGGCCTCGATCGAGGCGATGTTCCCGCCATGCCCATTGAGGAAGTAGAGGCGCCGGAAGCCGTGGCGCGCCAGTGAGCGCGACCAGTCGCAGATCGCCGCCTGGAAGGTCGACGGCCGCAGCGAGATCGTCCCGGCGAAGCCCAGATGATGCTGGGCCATTCCGATGTTGAAGGTCGGCGCGACTAGGGCGTTTCCAGCCGTGGCGGCGGCGTGCGCGATGATCTCGGGGCAAAGCCAGTCGGTTCCCAGCAGGCCGGTCGGGCCATGCTGCTCGCAGGACCCGATGGGGATGACGATGGTCTGCGACGAGCGCAGAACGGCTTCAATTTCGGACCAGGTGGAGAAAGCCAGCAGCATTGTTCACTCCGAAAGCGGTTGAGCGCCGGGCCGCGGCGCCTAGGGTTCCAGTTCGACGGAGTAGGACAGGGCGAAATCGACGAACTTCATCGCGGCGGCGGGGTCCGACGCCTTGAAGCGGACGGATCGGGCACCGGTGCGCTCGACCATCGGCAGCCATGAGAGGATCTCGGCGGGCCGGTAGGCATGGAAGGTCAGGTCGATCGTCACGGGCCCCTTGGCCTTGGGCGCCGCGCGGGTCGGGATGGCCGCCACCGCCCGGGCCGCCGCGGCGCGGATCAGGGCCTGGCCCTGTTGCGGCGTCAGGGTCTCCGTCGCCTGGTACCCGGCGGCGCGCTTGACCGTCACCGTTTCCGCGCCGCCCAGCGCGGGACGCAGTTCGTCCATGGCCGCGTCGTCGCCGCTCGCCAGGATGATCGGGACGCCGAACTGCGCCGCGATGGCCGCATTGACCAGGCCTTCCGAGGCGGGAGCTCCGTTCAGCCTGACCTCCGACAGCCTGGCGCTGGAGAAGGTGTGGGCGCGGACGCCCGTCAGGCTGGAGGCGCTGGCGTGATAGCCGATGAGCATGGCGCCGTCGAACCGGCCCCGCTCGACGCCTTCCATCATCCCGAGAGGCCGTGGGCCGCCGCGCACCACGACGACATCGGCGGGCAAGTCCTCGATGAGAAGGTTCTGCATGTCGCCATGCCCATCGGCGACCACGAAGTCGGTGGCGCCCGCCGCCCGCGCGCCGGCGATCGCCGCGAGGACCTCATCGGTCATGAACTTCCGGAAGCGCTGGTACTCGGCGCCGGCCGAAGATAGCTGGCCGGGTCCCACCACCCCGGTCACGCCCTCCATGTCGACGGAGACGAACACCCTGTAGCCGTCCTTGGCCGAGGCGGCGTTCGCGGGCGCGAGCAGCAGCGCCAGGAGGCAGGCGGTCCGAGCGACGTTTTTGGGAATGCCCATGATGCAGCGGGTCCTGGAGGTGAGCGGGACGTCAGGGCTGGCGGGCCGGGGGCGCGAAGGCCGGGACCTGGAATTTCGGAACGTCCAGCGACACGGAGACCGGTAGGGCCTGGGTCTCGCCGGTTTTCAGAAACCTCAGCGCGGCCTCCATCACCTGAGGCTGGCGCGCGAAGATCGCGTAGCGCGCGCCGTGGCTCCCCCGGTGAACAAGGATGGCCCGGCTGTTGGGGAAGTAGGGGAGCATGTTCAGCATGTTTTCGTAGGGGGTCGAGATGTCCCAATCGCCCTCGACGAACAGCACCGGGACGGGGTTGAGGACGGGGGTGCGGAAGTCGTCGCCGACGTCGGGACTCGGCCAGATGGACGCGGTCGCGATGTAGAAATCGAAGTTCCACCAGCCGAGCAGGTCGGCCGCCGGATCGGTTCGCAGGAGATGCTCCCGGGCGGGCGTGACCCCCAGGCTGGTGTCGATCAGGGGACCGATCAGCCCCATCTCGTCCTTGGAGCCGGCGCGGTCCTGCATCACCTCCCGGGCCCAGTCGTCATAGCGGCCGTAATAGATCGACAGGATGAAGGCCGGCCAGGCGCGCGGCGGCCGGGTCCCCTCGGGCCGGATCACCGCCCGCTGGAAATCCTCCGCCCCCAGGGTGATGACGTCGACGCGGCCCGTCTTGGGGTCCTTGAGCGTGACCTTCACCGGCGCCCGCAGGAGACGTTCGCGCACCGACCTTATGGCCCCCACCAGCCCGCCCGGGGGCATGTAGGGGGCGAGCCCGGCGTCGTGCTCGGCGTCCCACGAGATGCGCTGGAGCGCGCCGAACACCTGGGAGGGCATGTCGTAGGCGTAGTCGAGGGGCTCCACGCCGGACAGCAGCGCCCGCTGGACGATCTCGGGGTGGGTGCGCAGGACCGCGAAACCCCATTGGGACCCGAAGCTCTGCCCGACCAGCCTGATCTTCTCGTAGCCCAGGGCTCGCCGCAGATCGTTCACGTCCTCGGCGCACTGGATAACCGTGTAGCCGGACAGGTCCCGTCCTGAATTGGCGGCGACCGCCGCCTTGGCGACCTCGATGAAGGTCTCCGTTTCGCCGGCGCGGGAGCCAGGACGATCCAGGGGACGTGCGATGGGATGGTAGGCGAAGTTCAGGACCTCTCCGCGTTCGGAATAGCCCCGCTGGTCGATCACCAGCACGTCGCCGATCGCCCGGTACTGCAGGAGCTGGGTCAGGTCGCGCTGCGATTCCGGATCGGTCTTGAACAGCGGCTCCATGTCGGTTTCGCCGGGGCCGCCCGGCAGGTGCACCGTAGGCGTGCTGTCGCCGGACCGGTTCGACCGGATGCGCGCGAAGCCGACACCGATGATGCGGCTGCCGGGAACGGCGCGGTTCTCGGGGACGAACAGGGTGCCGAGTTCGAACGGCACCACCTCTCCGTCCGCCGCCGTCACCGAACGCGTTTCCATGATGACGTCGCCGGCCCGGTGAACGGTCTCGGCGGCGGCGCGCTGCGCCGCGCCCAGGGCCAGAACGGAGACAAGGCACAGGAGAAGTTTGCGTCCGGCCATCATTCTGGATCAGCCTCTAAAAATAAATATGAGCTCATTTACATATTACAGGGCTGGCGGCAAGGGGCCCGCCCCTGCGTGATCGCCGCGCATGCGCCCGGGCCTCGTCGCCAGGCCCCGCAGCCGCGCCAGGCCGATGACGAGCACCGGCGCGACATAGATGAGGAGGAATGCATAGGCGAGCAGGCGATATCCGTTGGCGATGAGGCCGACGAGCCCGATCCGGTCGGCGATGAAGATGCACAGGACGAGGATCAGTCCCGAGAGCCCGGCGCGCGCCAAGGTCGGAAGTTCGCGCCCGTAGCCTGCCTTCATGGCGGCGGACACCCGCTCGTTGATCGCGTGAACCGATCCAGCTCCGCTCTCCAGCAGGGCGGCGAAGATCATCACCTGAAAGAGCAGGTGAAAGGCGGGCCGATCGAGATGGCGAAGCAGGAAGTCGGACGGCAGCGTCTCCCGTGCGATCCCCGGATAGAAGGCGACCATGCAGGTGAAGAACATCGCCGCCGGAAGCATGGCGAGCGGCCCCGCCAAGGCGCCGGCGACGACCGCGTCGCGGGGCCGGGTCAGGTGACGCAGGACCGGCAGCACGATGACCGCGCCGATGATGTTGTAGCCGGCGTAGGTGACGCCGCCGATCGGCCAGCCGCCCGTCGGGGGCGGCGCGACGTGGAAGTTGGCGACGATCAAGTCTCCAAAGCTGGTGAGCGAGAAGACGACGAAGAGGGCGTAGACCCCGTAAAGGAGCAGCGAGACATACTTGAACAGCCGCTCGATCGCGGCGGCGCCGAACGCGGCGAACAACATGATCGCGGCCCCGAGCAGGAGGGACCCGGCGATGGGAGGCCAGGCGAAAATCGCCACCCCGATGGCGCTCGCCGACGCGCCGAAAACCGCCAGCATGACGATGACCGTCAGCAGATAGGCGGCCTCGAACGCGATCCATCCCGGCCCGAGCAGGTGCTTGAAAAAGCTGCGGTAGTCGAACGCCTTGAGGGCGAAGGCGAGGGCGAACGTCACGGCGCTGATCGCGCTCCAGAGCGCCATGGCCAGGGCCATCGCCGCCAGGCCGCCCCAGGGGCCGTGAGGCAGGAAGAACTCGGCCAGCTCGCGTCCCGTGGCGTATCCGCCGCCGATCACGACGGCCTTGAACGCCAGTCCTGGCAGCAGGAAGCGATTGAACCAATCCGGATCGAGGAGCCTCTTTCCCACCCTAGGCGCTCCCATGAAGACGACGCCCGCCGGCGCCCATGGCCGAGATGCGCGCGCCAAGCCGGATGTCCCTGGCGCCAAACCGCGTCCCGCCCTCCCCGCCCTCGCCCATGGCGGCGGGAAACAGCCTCGACTCGCCACGATCGGGGGCGGCGACGGCTTCGTCGAGGGTGACGAGCCGCGCGGCGACGGCTTCGCTGACGGCATGGATCATCGGGGCGCCTCATGGACGGGAACGAAGGGCGTGGCGGCGCGATCGGGCGCCTGGCGGTCGATCCGGCGGACGTGCTGATCCAGCAGCCGGAACAGCGCGCCCGAGGCCGCCGCGGCGGCGGCCAGGAGACAGAAGAACAGGGGCGCCCCCACGATGCTCCACAGCGCGCCGACGGTTCCCGCGAGAAGGTTTCCGACGAACGCCGAGAGGAACCAGACGGCGATCACGCTGGCGAGCACGCCCGGGGGGGACAGGCGGCCGAACAGGCTCATCCCGACCGGGAAGACAAAGAGCTCGGCGACGGTGAACACCGCGAAGAACGCCGCCAGCCAAGGCCAGCCGACCCGACCTCCGTCCGACCAGGCGCTGAGGCCGGCCAGCATGAGGAAGGCCAGCGACAACAAGGCGGCTCCGATGACCATCTTCTGTAGGGGGGTGCGATCGCGCCCACGTTCCGCGGCGCGGGTCCAGGCGACGGCCAGCAGGGGCGAGAGCGAGATCACCAGCAGCGGATTGACCGACTGGAACCAGGTCATCGGGATCTTCCAGCCGCCCGGCGTCAGCTGGCGGTCGACGGCGGCGTCGATCCAGAGGGGCAGCGTGTTGCCCACCTGCTCATAGGCGATGCGAAAGACGACCACGGCCGCGGAAACGCCGGCCAGGACCAGCAACTGCGCGCGCCACCGGCTTTCGGTCGGCCCGGGACCTGGAGGGGGCGCCCGGGCCGGAACGACGTCAGCGGGCAGCTCGCCCGCGCCCAGCACATAGATCGTCAGGCCGCCCAGCATGCCGACGCCGGCGGCGGCGAAGCCCCAGTGCCACCCCAGGGTTTCCCCCAGCGTGCCGCAGACCAGGGGCGCCAGGCACGCCCCAAGGTTGGCGCCGACATAATAGACATTGAACGCCGCGCCGGCGCGGGGGTCGCCGGGGCCGTAGAGCCCTGGAATCTGGCTGGGCAGATTCGGAAGGAAGAAGCCGTTGCCCAGGGCGATCACGGCCAGGGCCGGAAACAGCAGCGCCTCGGACGCCATCATGAAATGGCCCAGCGCCATGATCGATCCGCCGAGGAGGACGGCGCGGTGCCGACCCAGCCAGCGGTCGGAGATCATCCCGCCGAATATCGGCGTAAGGTAGAGCGCCGCCGTATAGACGCCATAGATCAGAGACGCCTTGCCCTGATGAATCATCAGCTGCTTCGTCATGTAATAGACGAGCAAGGCTCTCATGCCGTGAAGCGAGAAGATCTCCCACATCTCGGTCAGGAACAGCACCGTCAGGCCGCGGGGGTGACCGAACAGGGTCCTCCCCGCCGGCGGCGGCCTTTGCGGTCCCGACATCACCGGAGCCCCCGTGGGCCTGCGGCCGGGGCAGGAGCGGTCGACCTGCCGGTCATGCGGCGGCGGAAGCCCAGGGCGGCCGATCCAGATCGACGTTGCCGCCGGTGAGGATGACGCCGATCCTTTGGCCGCGAACCGGCAGCCCGCCCCCGAGCAGAGCGGCGACGGGCACCGCGCTGCTGGACTCGATGACGATCTTGAGGATCTCCCAGACCAGCCGCATCGCCGTGGCGATGGAGGCCTCCGGGACGGTGACGAATTCGTCGAGCAAGGCCCGAAGGATGACGAAGCCGTTTTCGCCGAGCGTCGTCCGCAGGCCGTCGGCGATCGTGTCGGGGGGATCTCCGGCGGTGCGGACGCCCTGCCGCCAGGAGCGCCAGGCGTCGTCGGCCTGGGCGGGTTCGCTGGCCCATATCGCCACGTTCGGACCATGGCCCCGCACCGCGACGGCCGTTCCCGCCATCAGGCCGCCGCCCCCGACCGGAGCGATGACGGCGTCGAGATCCGGCGCCTGCGACAGCAGCTCCAGGGCGGCGGTTCCCTGCCCCGCGATGACCAGGGGATCGTCGTAGGGGTGCACCAGCGTGGCGCCGCGATCGGCGACGATCGCCGCCGCCGCCGCTTCGCGGGCCAGGATCGTCGGCTCGCAGAAGGTGATCTCTCCGCCCAGGCGGAGCACCGACTCCACCTTGGCCTTGGGCGCGTTCGACGGCATGACGATGAAGGCGGAAGTCCCCCTGTTTCGCGCCGCCAGGCTGAGGGCGGCGGCGTGATTGCCGGAGGAATGCGTGACGACGCCTCTGGCGACCGCCTCGGGGCCGAGCGAGAGGACGGCGTTGTGGGCCCCGCGCGCCTTGAAAGCGCCGATGCGCTGGAAGTTCTCGCACTTGAAGAACACCTCGGCCCCCACGAGCTCGTTCAGCCGGCGGGAGGTGAGGACGGGCGTGCGGCGCACGAAGGGGGCGATGCGCGCCGCGGCGGCCTCGATGTCGGAGAAGGTTACGGGCAGGTCGGACAAGTTCGAGCTCCCATGGGACGCAAGAGGGGACCGGGTTTCACGGCGAATGGGTCGGGATCGATCTGGCCGTCACGGCCCCGCGTCGACGGCCTGGCCGCGGCGGACGTAGGTCGCGAAGGACTCCAGATCGATGTTGGCGCCGCAGATCACCAGTCCGACGCGGCGGCCCCGCAGGTCGTCCCGCAGGGGGCCGAGAAGCGCGGCGACGGCCGCCGCCGCCGCGGGCTCCACGGCGAGCTTCATGTCTCGAAACAGGAGCGCCATGGCCGCGCAGAGCTGGTCGTCGTCCACCGCGACCAGCGCATCCACGTTGCTGCGACAGAGCTCGAAACTGAGCGGAAGGGCCATGGGCGGGGCCAGGCTGGTGGCGATGGTGGAGACCGTGGCGACCGATTGCGGGGAGCCCGCGGCGAAGCTGAGGTGCATGGTCGGCGCGCCCTCGGGCTCCACGCCGATCACGCGGCAGCCGGGTTGAACCCGCTTGAACGCCGACGCCACGCCCGCGGCCAGGCCGCCGCCGCCGACGGCGACGATCAGGGCGTCCAGCGGCCCGCACTGTTCGGCGAACTCAAGTCCGAGCGTCGCCGCGCCAAGCGCGGTTCGCCGGCCCTCGAAGGGATGGATCTGGACGCGCCCCTCCTCGGCCGCCACCTGATCGACGGCGGCGAAGGCGGCCGCCCCGCCCTCGACGATCAGCACCTCCGCGCCATAGGCCCGCGCCGCGGCGATGCGATCCGGGCTCGCCGTCGACAGCATGATCACCTTGGCGCTGGTCTTCAGGATGGACGCCGCGCACGCGACGGCGATGGCGTGGTTGCCCGAGCTCACCGCCGTGACGCCGCGTTTCAGTTGATCCGAAGAAAGGCGCAGCATGTTGGAGAGCGCGCCGCGCAGCTTGAACGAGCCGCTGCGCTGGAAGAGCTCGAGCTTCAGGACGAGCTCGGTGGTCCCGAGCCGTTCCTCGATCTCGCGGCTCCGCCAGGTATGGACAGGCGTGCGCAGGACATAGGGGGCCACGAGATCGGCGGTCGACCGGATCTCCGCGAGACCGATTTCGCGGGCCGAGGCCGCGTCCGGCGCCGCCTCGGGGGTCGGGCGAAGGGTAGCCGATGGCGGTTTCATGACAGCTCCAATCGACGAGTTCTGCGCCGCAGCCACATGACGACGCCGGTGCCGGCGAGAAGAAGCGGGGCGAGGCCCGCGAGGGTCTGGGCCAGCCGCCACGCGACGGGCATGTCGACGCCTTCGTGGAGCCTGGCCGTCCAGTAAGAGACGACGTCGTCCGTGGCCGGCGTGACCTGAACCTCGCCGGTTCGGCCCCGGACCTCTACTTCCAGGTGATCGCGACCGCCGGCCTGCGCCATCTGGATGGTCCAGGTCGGCGCGCTGGAATCCGTGGGCAACGCCATCCAGGTGGGAGAGGCCCCGCCCGCCGCGCCGCGCGCCGCGGCCAGGGCGTCGTCGGCGGTGGCGATCGGCCCCACGTGGAGCATGCGGGGCGCCGGCTGGGGCGGCGCCGCGGCCCCGAACAGCGTCGCCACGACGCCGGGAAAGGCGAGGTAGACGCCGGTCAGCGCCGCGAGCGCGAGCGGCAGGCCGGCGCAGATCCCCACCATGTGGTGGAGATTGAAGAGTTGGGAGGCGCCCCGCGTCCAGCGCAGCCCCTTCAGCGGCCCGCCCTTCCGCGGCCACCAGAGCCAGAGGCCGGACACGCAGGAAGCCAGCAGGGCGAGCCCCGCCCAGCCCACCGCGTCATGGCCGACGACCGGGAGCAACAGCGTCTTGTGCACGGCGTTGAGAGCGCCCAGCACGCCGGCCTGGGGATCGCCCTTGTCGATGACCACCGCGGTCGCCGGGTCGAGCCAGGCCGCCAGCAGCTTGGCGGACTTTCGGGCGACGCCCGCCGGCGCGCCCATCACCTGGACCGGGTCGCCGGCATGTTCGGGAAACACCACCTGCATCGGCGCCAGGCGTCCGTCGAACGCGCGTTCGGCCGCCGAGACATAGGCCGAGACAGGCGCGATGGCGGCCGAAGGCGCGAAGGCGAAGCGTTGAGGGGCGAGGACCCGGTCCAGCTCGGCGCGCCACATGATCGCCGCTCCGCTCACGGTGAGCGGAACGATGGCGGCCAGGAGGCCGACCCCGATCCAAAGGTGGACGTTGAGCCACAGGCGGCGCAGGCGTCCGCGCGTCATGCCGCTCATGGCCGGCATCCCGGTTCGGTCGCGGCGCACGAGGGGCGCTTGACCGTGAAGTGCCGCACTTCCGGGAAGTCCGGCGAGGGGCCGTCCAGGAGCGGCGCCGGCGCGCCCATCAAGTGTTTGTCGAAGAACGCCGAGACGTAGGCCCGCAGGAGCGCCTGCATGTGGCCGGGATCGATGGGCCCCGCCCCACCCTTGACGTCGCCCGCCAGGCCGGCGAGCCGCCATAGACGGGTCACCATCGGCAGGTCGGTGAAGTTGCTGTGGTTCGCGCCCCGCACCTGCATCCAGTAGTCCCAGCTCGGGCCCCGGCCGAAGATCGCCAGATTGACCCCGTAGTCGCCGCTGTTCAGGGTCATGAACGGGTGTTGTCGCGGCGGAAGCTCCGTCAGGTGGAGGGCGAAGCCGTCCAGGGACACCCCGGCCTTGCACCGGTCGTCCGTGGCGCAGGTGGCGATGGTCGCCGCGCCTCCGAAGGACATGCCCATCATGCCCAGCCGCGACAGGTCCAGCCGGCCGGCGAACGGGCTCGGCGTGCGTCCCGTCTGAAGGCTCTCGATCTGATCCAGAATGAAGCGCTGGTCGGCGATCCAGATGTTGAGCCCATACCGGTTCTTGGCGTCGGCCCGGGGCGAATAGGCCATCAGCTTCTGGATGGCGGACCGGACTTCGTCGCCCTTCAGGCTCGTGGCGATCGCCTTGAGATCGGCCTCGGAGGGCGGGGTTCCCCGATGAGGCTCGGGGCCGCGGTTTTCATAGACCTCGGGCACGAACCGCGCGACGCGGCCCCCGGGCAGGTCCGACTGTCCCGCGCCATAGACGTGATCGATGGCGACGACCACGTAGCCGCGGCTCGCCAGGTCCTCCATCAGGGTCAGGTTCTGGCCCCAGAACGCGTTCCGGCCATGGGAGAAGACCACGACGGGGTAGGTGCGCCGGGCCGGCGAGATCGGCGCGTCCTGGAAGGAATGGGTCGGGATCGCGCCGAGGTGGGTGAAGAAGGGCGCCAGCGGCAGCGAGCCCGCCGTCGCCTGGGCCATGACGTCGGGGTCCGTCAGATAGGGAACGGGTTTCGCGCCCGCCGCCGCCGTGGCCGGATACCAGACGTGCGCCATGAGCTCGCGCCGATCGAAGGGCTCGACCGTGTGGAGTTCGTAGCGGGACGGATCGACGAAGTGCAGGGTCGTGGTCCCGACCGCATAGGCGCCGGACGGCTTCGGCAGGCGGAACATCGGAAACAGGAACGACGCGACCACGGTCAGGACCAGCAGCAGGGCCGCGATCCAGCGGGCGGCGCCCCTCGTGCGCCCGCCCGCCCCGTTGAACCGCCCGCCCAGCGGGGGCCAGACCGCGCCAAGCTGTAGAACCGCCAGGACGAGCAGAACGACATAGGCCGGCCCCATCTGCCAGCGGGGGCCCTCCACGAGGAGGTGCGTCGCGCAGGCGGCCAGCGCCAGGATCGCCAGGGCCGTGGGCCACGGGGTCTTCTTGAGGGCGCCGACCAGGCCCGACAGCAGCCAGAGGGTCAGCAGGCCCAGGGTGAGGGTGTCGAAAATCAGCATCTCATGTCCTGCTCGGAAGCCGCGCACGTCAGGCGCGGGCGGTCAGTTGTCTTCCTCATCCAGCTCCTCGCGGGTGAGCGGCGGATAGGCGGAGCGCGCGAAGCGGACGCCGCGCTTGATCGTCAGGACGACGCTGCGAAGTTGGCGCAGGTCGTCGAGGGGGTTGGCGGCGAGGACCACCATGTTGGCGAGCTTCCCCGGCTCGATCGTGCCCATCTGAGCCTGCTGGCCGATGGCCATGGCCCCGGTCAGGGTGGCGGATCTGATGGCCTCGACCGGCGAGAGGCCGGCCTTTTCGCCGAGGAAGACGATCTCCTGGTGAAGGGCCGGGAACGGGTCCTCCGGCGGAGAGAACGAATCCGTCCCCGCCGAGATCATGACGCCGTCGCGATGGGCCTGGGCCGTCAGGCGGGCGGAGAGGTCCGCGGAACAGGATACCGGCTTCCCGGCGGCCCGGCGTTCCTGTTCCCCCACCACGTACACGTAGTTGGTGGCGTCGAGGATCTGGCCCCGTCGCCGCATCTCCCCGAACAACGCCGCCATCCGGGGATTGTCGGGGTCCGCCAGCTGCGCATAGGGCAGGACGGGCGGCGGCGACATGGACACAGGCGGCGGCGCGGCGGCCTGGAACCCCGCCTGGCAGGCGTGGGAGATCACATCGACCCCCGCCGCGACCACCTCCTCGGGCGTCGCGGGAAACAGGATGCCGTGCGACCAGACCCGCATCCCCTGGCGATGGGCCTCGGCCGTGATCCGGGCCAGAAGGCGACCGGAAATGTCCGCATAGGTCTTGATCCCGCTGGCGGAAGTCCCCCGGGCGAGGGCGACGGCCAAGGGCAGATCGGTCTGGCTGGTCACCGCCTGCATCCAGGGAACCGCGCCGGCCGTGGCGCCCTGCGTCGCCGAGACCGTGCGTTGGTCGGCGAAGAATCCGGGGCCGGCCATCAGGGCGGCGTAGAAGATGTCCGGGCCGGGAATCTCGCCCACCCGGGAGGCTCGCGCCAGGTCCGCGAGGGCGCGGCCGTCCCCGGCCATGTCCCGGACCGCAGTGACGCCCCCGTAGACCTCGCGCCGCATCAGCGCCTCCGCTCTCTTGCGGTTGGGCGAGGTGGCCAGATGGACGTGGGAGTCGACCAGCCCGGGCAGGAGGTAGCGTCCCGACAGGTCGACGACCTCCGCCCCCTTGAGATCGGCCTTGCTCAGCTGCTGGTCCGGCAGGACGGCCTTGATGACGGCGCCTTCGACGATGACGGCCATATGAGGCTTCACGCCGCCGCCCAGGCCGTCGATCAAGCCGGCGTCGCGATACACGACCACCTGGCTCGCCGGCGGCGGCGCGTAGGGGGTGAGGCCGACCGCAAGGCCGGCCAGGGCGCTGGCGAAGAGGCCCAGGATCATCGTCCATACTCCTCGGTTCGCGGGAAGGCGCGGTCGCGGGGAAGGGTCAGGCCCATGGGGACAGCCCCCCTCGGACGGCCACCAGCACCGAGAAGATGACGAACAGGGCCGCCGCCGAGGCCTGCAGGCCTTTGAGCCACCAAGCCTCGCCGTTCGCCTCCATCCAGGCCGGGGGCGTCGCGGCCAGCAGGGCGACGGAAGCTGCGGCGGCGGCGAGGGCGGCGATCGAGGTGGCGAGCACCTCGGGGCCGGGCCAGGCCGTTCCGCCCTGATCCTCGAGGCCAAAGCCCTTGAAGGCCGCGAAGACGACGACCCAAAGTCCCGCGGCGATCAACGACGCCGCTCTGACCCGACCGGTCCATGTGGGCGCCGGGCTGGCTCGCCGGCCGGCGAACACCCGTTGCGCCAGGACGAGCAAGGCGACGGCCAGGGTGGCGGTCGCGGCCCTTCCGAACAGGGTCCGGTCCAGCATCGGGCCGGCCCGTTCCAGGGTGTAGCTTCCCCGCGCGATGGGAAAGCTGACCGCGCGCCCCTGCGCGTCGAGCTTGAAGACGAGGCGATCTGATCCCCCGTCCGCGGCCCGGAAACGCGACGGGTCGCCGTCGGGAACCCAGGCGCGGGTGACGCTCCCGGTCTTGGCGATCAGGTAGCCGTCCCGCGTGACCCAGACCCGGTCCTCCGCGCCCAGGAGGTCCGCGAACTTCTCGAGCCCGAAATAGGCGCGCCGGGTGGGTATGTAGTCGCCCGCATAGAGGCCGCCTCTCCTGGCCAGGGCCGGGTCCCCCGGCAGGGGCGAACCCCGGGGCGGCAGGTAGAAGTGCTCGACGATCAACTCGGGCAGGCGCTCGACCAGGGCCCGGCCGCCGGTGGAGTTGCTGTTGGCGAAAACCCCCAGGTCCAGGTCGGGGATCAGGGCCATGTTGGTGAAGAAGACGCCGGTGGCCCCGCCGTGGCCGTAGGTCCTGAAGCCCCCCGGCAGGTCGCGCACCATCAGGCCATGGGCCCAGCCGTTGACCCCGCTTGGGGTCGCCAGGATCGGCGTCCGCAAGGCCTGGGCGGTGAAGGGGCCGTAGAGCTCCGTCCCGCCCAGACGTCCGCCGTTCTGCAGGGCCAGCATGTAGCGGGCCATGTCGGCCGCGGTGGTGGACGCCGAGCCGGCCGGCGCGATCTGGCTGATGTGCTCGAAGGGCTGGACCTGAAAGCGGGCGTCACGCCAGGCGAAGCCGTCCGACAGGCGGGCGGACAGCGCGCGAGGCATGGGCTCGGGCAAGCCGCGGCGAGGCGCATAGGGCTCGCGATAGGTCGTGCTGGCCATCCCGAGGGGCGCGAACACCTCGCGCTCCATGACGGTCTCGAAATCCTGGCCGTTGAGCCGGGCGACGATATAGCCGGCCAGGGCGGCCCCGTAGTTGGAATAGGTGGCGAACTGGCCGGGCTCGCGGACCCGGCGGGGTCGACGCCGCGCCAGATAGTCGGCCAGGGGCGTGACGTCCTCGTCCCGATAGACGAACAGATGGCCGCGGGCGGTGTCCTCGAAGCCCGCCGCGTGGCTCATCAGGTCGATCACGCGGATGGGGGCCTTGAACCCCTGGTCCGGTATTTTCAGCGCGGGCGGAAGATAGTCGTTCACCGGGTCGGCGAGCCTCACCCGGCCCCGCTCCACCTCCTTGAGCAGGGCGACCCACACGAAGGTCTTCGACACCGAGCCGATGCGCACGAGGGTGCGATCGGGGTCCATCGGCCGGGTCTTGTCGGCCAGTCCGTACCCCTTGAGAAGCACGGGGCGTCCCGACTGAACGATCGCCACCGAGACGCCGGCGATGTGTTCCGCCGCCATCGCATCCCGGACTGCGCCGTCCACGAACCGCTCCAGGTCCTGGGCGGGTATGGGCTGGCCCTTGCGCAGGAGCGATTGCGCCGGCGGCGTGTCGGCCGGGGCGTTCGCCGGCATGGCCAGGCCCAGGACGGCGGCCAGGACGGCGACGGCGGGCCGCCAGTTCACGATCCCGCCCCACGACGTTCCGGCGGCGGGAAGGCCGGCCGCTCGAAGGGCGGCGGCGGCAACGAGGTCTCCGAAGGCAGGCCGTCGGCGTCCCCGGTTCCCAGGAACCGCAGGATCTGGTCGCGCAGCTCCGGGCGTTGCGCCATCAGCAGGAAGCGCGCGCCGTGTCCCGCTTGGTGGACGAGAATCGCCCGGCCATGAGGGAAGTACGGCAGCATGCTCAGGGTGTTCTCGACGGGGGTCTCGGTGTCCCAGTCCCCATGGACGAACAGCACGGGGATCTCGCTCCGGGCGACCCGACGCAGCCCGTCGCCCATGTCAGGGGTCGGCCAGGTCGGCGCGGCGGCGATGTCGGGCGCGAACCCCCACGCTCCCAGGAAGGCGCCGGCGGGGTCCGTCCGCAGCAGGTGCTCGCGCTCGGGGCTCACCCCCAGGCTCGTATCGATCAGCGGCGCGATGAGCGCATCCGTCTCGCCGCCCTTATGGCGCTCGGCGATCACCTCGCTCGCCCAGTCCTCGTAGCGCCGGTGGTAGAGCGACAGGACCCAGGCGGGCCAGGCTTCGGCCGGGCCGACGACGTCCCGCTGGAAGTCGGAGAGGCCCAGGGTGACGGAGGCGGCGCCCCCCGAACGGGGATCGCGGACCTTGACCGTGACGGGCGAGCGCGCCAGGCGGTCCCGCACCGCCTGCAGGGCGGCCATGAGCCCGCCCTTCGGCAGATAGGGCTGCAGGCCGGGGTCCCGGTCCGCCGACCATGCGATCCGCTGCAGGGCGGCGAACACGTGCGACGGCATGTCGTACCCGTTGTCGAGCGGCTCCACGCCCGACAGCAGGGCGCGCTCGACGATCTCCGGGTGGAGACGCATGATCGCGAAGGCCCACTGGGACCCGAAGCTCTGGCCGACGAGGGTGAGCTTCTCGTAGCCCAGGGCTCGCCGCAGATCGTTCACATCCTCGGCGCATTGGACGATCGTGTAGCCGGACAGGTCCTTGCCGGGATTCGCGGCGACAGCGATGTTCGCCGATGCGATCGCCGCCTTCGCTTCGGCCGCCAGCGACGCCGGGCGGTCCAAGGGGAGATCCCAGGGCGGATGGGCGTAGGTGAGCCTGTCGCCTCGGGCTGAATAGCCGCGCTGGTCGATGAGCACGATGTCGCCGGCGGGGCGGAAGGCCAGCAGGTCGCTCAGCTTCACCGGGCTGTTTCCGGCGCTTCCCGTGAGCAGGTCCAGATAGCTTGATCCTGGCCCGCCGGAGAGCAGAAACAGCGGCGGACCGTTCTGAGCCGCGGCGCTCCCGCGAATTCGAGCGTAGCCGATCCCGATCAGACGGCTGTCGGCGACCCCGCGGTTCTCCGGGACGAAGATCGTGCCGGTCTCGTAGGCGACGTCTTCGCCGCCCGCCGTTCGGACCGAACGGACCTCTTTGGTCAGTTCCCCGGCGTGATGCGGGGAAATGGCCGCCGCAGCCGGAAAGGCGGCCGCAGCCAGGATCAGCGCAAGGCGCGCGGCTCTTCCGAAGCGATGCAACTGGCTCATGATCGATTCAAACCATTTTGTGAAAGTGAGCTCAACTTAACTTTCTGACATCAAGCTGAGGGCCGAAGCGCCGCCCTCGCCGGTTAGGGCGCCGGCGCCGCAGGGCGCTGAACGCGCAGACGCACCTCGGGATATTGCGCCGACGGCCCGTCGAGCAGCGGCTCGGGAACTCCCATGAGGTGCTTGTCGAAGAACGCCCCGACATAGTCGTTGGTGAGGGCGAGCATCCGGCGGGGCGCGATCGAGCCGGAGAGGCCGACAAGTCTCCAGAGCCGGGTGACCATGGGCAGATCGGTGAAGTCGCCATGCTTGCTCGTCCCCACCTTCATCCAATAGGCCGGGCCGAGCGCGCGGTCGGCCTGGGCCAGGTTGAGATTCTGTTCGCCGCCGCTCGCGTACAGGAAGGGCTGCGCAGGCGGCGGCAGGTCCAGAAGCAGGCTGGTGAAGCCATCGAGATCGAGTCCGGCCTTGCACCGAGAATCGAGGGCGCAGGTCTCCACCGTGGCGCTCCCGCCGAAGGACATGCCGAAGACGCCGAGGCGCGAGAGATCCAGGCGTCCCGCGAACAGACCGCCGGCCCCGCCGGACTGCCACCGTTCGAGCTGATCGATGACGAACCTCTGGTCGGCCGACCAGATGGCCAGACCATAGTGGTTCAACGCCAAGGCTTGGGGATCGCCTCGATCCAGCTCCGCGACGGCGGCCCGGATTTCGGGGACGTCGAAACCCACGATCGCCCTTTGCGCCCGCTCCATCACCGCGATGCGATGCGCGCTTGGCGGCGCGCGCCGGCCCGTCGCCTCATATACGCCGGCGACGAACCGGGCGATCCGGCCGTCGGAAAACACCGTTGCGGTGCTCCCATAGGCATGGTCGACACCCACGACGACATAGCCGCGGCTGGCCATCTCCTCCATCAGGACCGTGTTGGCGGCGCCGTAGACGTCGCGTCCGTGGGAGAAGACCAGGACAGGATAGGTGGCCCGCCGCGCGGATATCGGCGCGTCCGGATAGGCGTGGCTCGGGATCGCCTTCAGGTGGGAGAAGACGAACGGAAACGGCAGGCCGTAGCCTTTGGCGATCGCGGGGCCCAGCCGGTCGGCGTCGTCCATGTAGGATACGGGCCTGGCCCGCCTGGCCGGCTGCGCCGGATACCAGACCCGGACCATCAGCTCCCGATGATCGAAGGGCTCGACCGTGTGCGGCTCCAGGCGGTTGGCGTCGACCAGATCGAAGGTCCGCGTGCCGATGGCGTAGGGGCCGCTGGGCTCGGGAAGCTGGAACATCGGAAACAGGTAGGCCGCGACGCCCGCGGTCAGCAGCAGTCCGGCCGCGCCCGCCCGCGCGGTCCAGGCGAACCAGGAGCCTCGCGCCTGCGCCCAGGCCCGCAGGGGCGAGATTCTCAGCCCGAGGGCTCCCCCGCCCCAGCAGGCCAGAACCGTATAGACCGGGACCATCTGCCAGCGAGCGCCCTCGAAGGCCAGGTGAGCCGCCGCGGCCAGGATGGCGGCGCCTAGCAGGAGCCGGCATATCCAGCTGGAGAGCCGCAGCGACGCGGCGAGCAGCGCCAGGGCGAGAAGGACGATCATAAGCAGGTCGAACCGGAGAATGACGAAGCTCCTTGTTCCATGTGGCGGGCGGCGGGCGCCCCGTGCCGCGACGCTCGCCTCGCCTTCCGCCCAGGACCGCGCCCGGCTGGGCGCGGCGGTCGTCGGTTCTGGCGGGCGCTGGCGCTCGCGAGCGATCCTGGCCGGTTAGAATTTGGCCGTGGCGTCGATCCCGATGGTGCGGGGCCGCGAGACCGAGAACTGGGTCCGGAACGTGGGCGCGACGCCAAGCACGTCGGAGAGGTTGGCCGAGACGTCGAAGGCGTTCTTGACGAAGAAGGCGAGTTGAACGCGGCCCAGGTCGGTCCCGGCGCGCAGGTTCACCATGTGGTAGGCGTCGCGCTCGGCGGTGACGCCCCTGCTGCTGCCCACATAGGCGTAGTCCGCATGGGCGAAGCTCGGAAACCTGCCGACCTGGAAGTTGTAGTCGAGCCCGGCGGAGACGTTCCACCTGGGCACCTGCTGGGTTCTCTGACCGACGGGCACCGGAACCACATAGTTTCCGATCTTCCCGCCGGCGGTGATGCGGGCGTCGGTGTAGCCGGTCCCGAAGGACAGCCTCAGCCCCTGACTGACCACCGCGTTGACTTCCAGTTCGCCGCCGTCGCTCTGGGCCTCGCCGACATTGACGACGGCGTTCTGGCCGCAGGTCGGAAATTCGATGCTCTGCTGGAGTCCGGTCTGCACGATGTGGAAGAGCGCCCCGTTGACCTGGAGCCGGCCGTCCAGCCAGGTCGTCTTCGCGCCGCCTTCGTAGTTCCAGAGGGTGTCGGACTTGTAGGAATCCAGGTCGGCTCCCGTCAGGCCCGCGCGGGCGATGTCGGCGGCGCAGCCCGGTTTGGAGAACGTATTCCCGCCCCCCGTTCGAAACCCCTTGGCCGCCATGGCGTAGATCTGGGCGTCGCGGGTCAGCCGGTATTCAGCGACATACTTCGGATTGAGTCCCGTTTCGTGCGACTTGCCGGAAAAATTGGACAGCCCGGTGAAGTCGCCGTTCTCGAAGCCGCCATTGGCCGTGCGGGTGTCGAAATACCGCAGCCCCCCCGTGACGCTGAGCGCGTCCGTCACCTGCCAGGTCGCCTCCCCGAACAGCGCCTGCTCCGTCGTCGAAGCCGCAATCCCGGCGCTGTAGATGTTGAACCCGTCGAACATGATCGGCGGATAGTTCGAAGACGTGTTCGATTTCCGGTAGTAGGCCCCGACCGTGAACTGGATCGGCGCCTTGAGGCGGGACACGAACCTGAGTTCCTGGGAATTGATCCTGGCCTTCGACGTGCTCGTGATCGGAATGGCCTGGGAAAGGTTGACCCCCAGGATGGACGGAAAGCCCTGAGCGACGAAAAGCTCGGAAAAGTCCTCATGCTCATCGGCCCTGCGGTCGAACTGGGACGAGGCGGACACGAGGTCGCCGAACGGCATGCTGTAGGTCGCGGTCAAGGTGTAGAGACGCCAGGCGTCGTGACCTCCGCTGTCATAGTCGAACATCCGTTCCTGGCGGGTGTTGCCGGGCCGGAAGTCGGCGACCGACTGGCCATGGGACGCGGCGTCGCCGAACATGAAGCGCGGCGTGATCGTCAGGTTGCCGTCGAAGAGCTTCAGGGTCGCGGCGACCTGACCGCCGTTCCGAAATTGCGAGTCGACGTTCTTGTGCGGCGCGAAGGGAACCGGAGCGCCATAGACCGGGTCCTGGCTGGCGTAGCGGTCGTAGGTCCCTGACTCATAGTCGTAATAGCCGAGAACCTTGATCGCGAGCCTGTCCGCGATGACGGGAATATTCACCCCGCCGTCGACCGCGCCGTTCAGGCCGCCGCCCTCGGTGGCGGACCCGATCACATGGGCCTGGCCTGTGAACGCGGCGGTGCTGGGCTGATTGGTGACCAGCCGAACCGTGCCGCTCATCGCGCTCGCGCCGTAGAGCGTGCCCTGCGGCCCGCGCAGGACCTCGACCCGTTCTATGTCCACGATGCGGGGATCGATGCCCGCCGGCAGCGCTATCTCGTCGAGATAGAATCCGGCGCCGCCCGCGATGCCCCGGATGACCATTCCAAGTTGCCGCCCCGGCGACACGCCGGTGACGCTGAACGAAAGGTTCGGGACCTGCGTCGCATAGTCTGTCAAACGGCTTGCAAAAT
>NZ_PUIC01000019.1 GCF_022750545.1 Caulobacter sp. CCUG 60055 | reverse complement strand
TCCAAAGCACACACATGCAAATCGGATCGTTCACCACCGCATCGTTGTTCGTAGGTTTCGACCTGGGCCGCCTGTCCACACGGTCCTGGCTGGCCGACGGCGAGCTCCAGATCGTCGCGGCCAATGTCTTCGACGTCCAGCCGCCGCGCGTGACCGGCGGCGTGGTCGGCTATGACCCGTACAACAATCCGCCCAATCCCCGCACGGTCGGTCTGGTGCTGACCAAGCGCTTCGGCGGGTAGGAGGAGGTTGCGGACGCGCCCGGAGCATCGGCCCCGGAAGCGTCCGCGTCTTGGCCGGCGTCAGTGCGGCCGGTCGGTCCCCACCACCGTCACGCGCTCGACCACGCGCTCCTGCGGCCAGTAGTCCAGCACCGCGTAGTGTTGCGTCGCCGCGTTGTCCCAGAACACCACCGCGTTCTCGCTCCAGCGGAAGCGGACCTGATACTCCGGCTGCTTCACCCGATCGACGAGGTAGGTCAGCAACTGGCGGGCCTCGTCCTCCGGCAGGCCGAGAATCCGGGTCGTGAACACGCGGTTGACGAACAGGTGCTTGGCGCCGGTCGCCGGGTGGACGCGCACCACCGGATGCACCTGGGGCGGATAGTCCCGGCGAAGCTGCTCGCGCTTCTCCTCGCTAACCCGGTAGCCGAAGCTCTGCAGGATGTCGTGCTCGGCCTCCAGTCCGGCGATGCGGTCCTTCACGTCCTGCGGCAGGTCGGCGTAGAGCGCCGCCGTGTCGGCGAACAGGGTGTCGCCTCCCGCCGGCGGCAGCTTGCGCGCCCGCAGCACGCCGGCGAACGACGGCTTCTCGCGGAAGGTCACGTCGGTGTGCCATTTGTCCGCCGAGCGGGCGAGCGGCAGGATCTCCTCGGTCACCTTCAGGCCGTCGGCCGCCTCGATGTGCAGAATCTCGGGATGGCCGGGTACGGTCGCCGTCACCGGGTGACCCTCCAGTTCGCCGAAATAGCGGCCGAAGCGGATGTGGTCCTCGTGGCTGATGTCCTGATCGCGGAAGAACAGCACCTTATGGCGAAAGAGCCCGGCGCGGAGCGCTTCCACCGTTTCGGGGGACAGCGGCCGGCGCAGATCGACGCCGGACACCTCGGCGCCCAGCACGGTTCCGGCCGGCGTGAAGGTCGGCCCGGCCAGATCGAGGCTCTTGGGATCGACAATGGCGTTCATGATCGTGTCTCCTGTTTCGAACTCGGGGTCAGGCCGCCGCCGCCGGGGCCTGGGGCGCGGGAGTGATCAGGCGGCTCTTGCGGCCGTCGATGGAGACCGGCGCGTCGCCCGCCAGGGTCACACGCCGCATGATCCGGCGCTGGTCGCCGTAGTCGTCGACCGCGTAGTGCTGGGTGGCGCGGTTGTCCCAGATGGCCACGTCGCCCTCGCGCCAGCGCCAGCGGACGGTGTTCTCCAGCCGCACGACATGCTCCTGCAGGCTGTCGAACAGGCGGCGGGAATCGGCGGTCGAGAACCCCTTCAAAGCCTTGACGAAATGGCCCAGCACCAGGGTGCGTTCGCCGGTGACGGGGTGGACGCGGACCACCGGATGCTCGGTTTCGTAGACGGTGGAGGCGAAGACGTTGCGATGGCGCTCGACATCCTCGCGCCGGGCGTCCGGCTTGGCCGCCGCATAGTCGTAGGCGTTGGTGTGGACGGCCCACAGCCGGTCGGCCAGGTCGCGCAGCGGCTCGGGCAGGCGGGCGTAGGCCTCGGCGGTGTTGGCCCACACCGTATCGCCGCCCGAGGCGGGCGAGGTCACCGCCCGCAGGATCGAGGCCTTGGGATAGGCGGGCAGGAAGGTCACGTCGGTGTGCCAGGAGTTGGCCCGGCCGCCGTGCTCGGAGTTTAGCTCCAACAGGTAGCGGGTGCCGTCGCGGACGGGCACGGTGGGGTGGGCTTGGGGCTGGCCGAGACGTTCGGCGAAGGCCTCTTGGCCGGCGTCGTCCAGGTGGGTCTGGTCGCGGAAGAACAGCACCTTGTGCCGGTGCAGGGCGGTCTCGATGGCCTGGACGGCGGCGTCGGACAGGTCGGCCGACAGCGAGACGCCGGCGACCTCGGCGCCGATGCGGCCCGCCACCGGGCGGATGTCGAGAAGGGTGGAAAGGGGGGCGTGTCCGTCGGCGCTCATGGCTAGGCTCCTGTCTGCTGGGCGTGGGCGGGGGTCATTCGGCGGGCGCGGGCGCCGCTCCGGCGGCGTCGCGGGCGTCGAGGGCTTGGCGGATGGCGCCGTGGCGGCGCTCGTCCAGGCCGAAGCCGGCGAGCAGGGCCGCCGAGGCGGCGTGGGCCAGGGCGGGGCCGAGGGCGAAGACCAGCTTCAGCCCGAGCAGGGCCTCGGCGGTGTTGGCGGCGCCGGGCCGGAAGCCGAGCGCGCCGACCAGGGGCAGGGCGACGCCGACGGCCGTGGCGGTGGCCGCCTTGCTGGTCAGGCTGAAGATCGAGAACAGCAGGCCGGTGCGGTCCTCGCCGGTCTCCAGCCGCTGCTTGTCGGCGACGTCGGAGACGATGGCCCTCAGCATCAGGTTGCCCGAGCCCTGGGCTAGGCCCTGGGCCACGGTCAGGACCAGCAGCAGCGGCAGGGCCTTCGGCACCACCGCCAGCAGGCCGAGATTGATCGCCACCTGGACCAGCTCGCCGATGATCGCCGTGCGGTGCTTGCCCAGCCGATAGCCGACGCGCAGCCAGATCGGGCCTGCGAAGACGCCGAAGATGAACTGCAGCAGGAAAAGCCCGGCGGCCAGGTCCGGCCGGCCGACATAGGCCGACACGAAGAACACGAACAGCGAACTGCGGGTCAGCTGTCCCAGGGTCACCGCGAAGTCCGAGGCCAGCACCCGGGCCAGCAGCGGGTCGCGGAACACCGAGGCGAAGGCGGCGAGCGGCGAACCCGGCCGCGATGCGACGGGCGGGGCCGGCGGCTCCTTGACCAGCAGCAGCGAACCCAGCACCGTCGGCAGGAAGGTCGCCAGGATGAAGCCGCCCATCGCAGCCACCTTCAGGCTGGCCGCCGGCGGCTGGCCGGCCTGGGCGCCGAGACGGTCGAGCAAGGCCGGCAGGACCAGCACGAGCAGCAGGCCCAGCGCCATCGAGACATGGAAGAAGGTCTGGATCCGGCTGCGCTCGTGATAGCGGCCCGACAGTTCGCCGGCCCAGGCCGAAACCGGGATCTGGATCACCGTCCAGGCCAGGTAGAACGCCGCCAGCCACGCCGCCAGCCAGGCTGGGCCGGGGCGGGCGACGCCGAACAGGCTGGGAATGAAGATCGCCAGGGTCGCCAGGACGAACAGCGGCGCGCCGGCCGCGATCCAGGGCTTGCGCCGGCCGAACCGCGTCCGGGTCCGATCCGACAGGGCGCCGACCAGCGGGTCGGTGACCGCGCCCCAGATCTGGGTCAGCATGAAGATCGCGCCGACCGCGCCCAGGCCCAGGCCGAGGTCCTGAGCGTAATAGGGCGGCAGATAGACCGCCAGCGGCAGGCCTGCGCCGGCCAATGGAACGGCCAGGGCCGCGAACACCGACAGCCTTAGGGCTTCGCCTGGTTTCGGCCGGTCGGCGCGCGGGGGGGCGGGGCGGGTCATGGCGAGCCTCCGAAGGGGATCAGAACGGTTTGGCCGTGAGGGTGACGCCGAAGGTCCGCGGATCGCCGAGGATGGCGATGTAGGGCGTCGCCGAACTGGCGGTCCCGTAGGCGGCGGCGTACTGCTGATCGAACAGGTTCCGGGCCCACAGCGTCGCCGACCAGCGGTCGTCGTCGGCGCGCACGCCCAGGCCGATGTTGGTCAGGCCGTAGGCGTCCTGGCGGCCGTACTGCGAAAGGGCGCTGAGATAGGTGTCGCTGCGCCAGGTCTGGTTGCCGTAGGCGAAGGCGGTCAGGCCGCGCCCGATCGGCTGTTCCCAGCGGGCGCTGACCTGGCCGGTGAACTTGGGGGCGAACGGAACCTGGGTCCCGGACAGGTCCACCGACGAAGGCGCGCCGGGATAGGTGTACTCCGCCGGCGGCGGGGCGTTGCGATAGGACAGGTACTTGGCTTCGCCGTAGGCGGCGCTGGCCGACACGGTCAGGCGCTCGGTGACCTGGACCTGGCCCTCGAGTTCGATCCCGCGCAGGCGAACCTCGCCGACATTGGCCAGGTAGGAGCGCGCCGTCGGGCTGGTCGGATCGCTGAGGGTGGCCTGATAGCCGTCGATGTCGTTCCAGTAGAGGTCGCCGTTGAACTGGGCCCGGCCGTTCCAGAACACGCCCTTGAGGCCGATCTCGTAGTCGGTCGACTTCTCCGGCTCGATGATGATGGTGTCGCCCGGCTTGGCGCCCAGGTTGGCCGCCCCCGACTTCTCGCCGTAGCTGATGCTGGCGTAGGCCATCAGGTTCTCGCTGAACCGGTAGGACGGGTTGATCAGCCAGGAGATCGAGCCGCGCTCCTTGTCGCCGCTGACCAGGAACGGCGCGCCGACCACGGCGGCGCGATAGACGGCGAACGGCGCCAGCGGCCCGACCAGCGGCGCACCGCCGAAGGAATAGGCATGGTTCGACGCCTTGCGCCGCTCGTCGGTGTAGCGCAGGCCCACGGTGAGCGACGCCTTGTCGGTGAAGCGCCAGGTCCCTTGGCCGAACACCGCCGCGCTCCACACCTCGGCGCGGCCGAACTGGTCGGCCTCGACGCCGTTCAGCACGGCCGACGGCAGGGCCGGGCTGAGGAAAAAGGCCGTGGCGTCCGAGAACAGCAGCGTGCGGTAGTTGCTGGAGACCTCCTGCTTCAGCAGGTAGAGGCCGGTCTGGTAGTCGAAGCGGCCGCCGGTCGGCGAGGCCAGACGGAACTCTTGAGAATACTGGTCGACGTCGACGTCGTAGCCCCCTCGGAACAGGGGATAGGGCGTGCCGTCGGAGTCGTTGTAGGGGCGGAAGTAGAGCCGTCGCCAGGCCGTCACCGAGGTCAGGGTGAAATCGTCGATCTTCAGGTCGGCCTGGTTGGAGAGCCCCGTGGTGCGCGACTTCAGGCGCTCCTGGGTGTCCATGTCGGCGTTGTGGCGGACGTCGTAGCTGGGCGTGTAGCCGAACGCCGTCTGCAGCTTGCGGGCCCAGCCGTTGCGGGGCGCGCCGTTGACATAGGTCAGCGGGTCGCCCGCCGCCGGATAGAAGTTGTTGTACTCGTGGGTGTCGTAATATTCGGCGATCAGCCGGTCGGTGAAGTCGCCGCGCTGGAACAGCAGCTGGCCGCGCACGGCCCAGCGCCGATTGTCGAGATACTTCTCGCCGTCGTGGCGGTTGGTGATCCAGCCGCCGCCGGTGTCGCCATAGAGGGTCAGCCGTCCGGCCAGGCTGTCGCCGACCAGCGGACCTGAGACGTTGGCGCGCAGCTGGTAGCGGTCGTGATTGGCCAAGGTGGCGGAAAGCGTGGCCTCGGGCGTGAACGACGGGCGCTTGGTGGTGACCACCAGGGCGCCCAGGGTGGTGTTCTTGCCCAGCAAGGTGCCCTGGGGCCCGCGCACCAGCTCGACGTGGTCGAGGTCGACGAAGTCCAGCCAGCTGAACCCGGGGTGGGTGAAGAACACGTTGTCGACGATCAGGCCGACGCCGGCTTCCGATCCGTCGCTGTTGGCGTTGCCGCCGACGCCGCGGATGGTCAGGGTCGAGACGCGGGTGTTCTGCTGCAAGGCGTTGAAGTTGGCGATCTTGGCCGAGTAGTCGGCGACGCGGTCCAGTCGCTCGACGCTGAGGGTGCGCCCGGACACCGCCGAGACGCTGATCGGCACGTCCTGCAGTTTTTCTTCGCGCTTGCGCGCGACCACCACCACTTCGTCGAGGGCCGCCGCCGCGACTGCGGCGTCCGTGGCCGGGGCCGTCGGGCCTTCGGCGGCCATGGCCGGGACGGCGGCCCAGCCCAGGGCGGCCGCCCCGGCTCCGGCCAGAACGCGTTGACGTAGACGACGCGACAAGAACTGACTGCTCATTGCTCCCCCGCCCGGCGTCCGCCGGGACCTCGCAAGCCCAAGGCTTAAAAACTATCGAGACGGTAGGAATTGGCGTCGGGCGCGGCAAAGCAGATCAATTGAGGCGGCGAAGGCCTTTTCTAACATCGACCCGATTTGGGTCGGCTCTGGATCGGCTCTGGCGCGGCTGTTGCAGACGGCGGCGACTGAAGCGCCTGGCTGCCGAAGTGCAGGATGGCGGTATTACTGAACCTTGCCGGCCGAGACGCCGAGGCGGTCTTGGTGCTGCTCGACCGCCGCCTCTATGCGGGCCGCGATGTCTTCCAGCGCTCCTACCGACCAACCGCTGCTCTGCACCCGCACCCCGCCGTAGTCGTCGACCATCAGCAGCCCCTGGTCGGCCATGGCCGCCATCTTGCGCCGCACGGTCTCGCGCGGAAGGCCGGTGCGTTCGGCGACGGCGCGGCGGCTGAGGGGCGAACGCACCGCGTCCGACACCACCTCGGCGCCGTTCCAGACCTTGGCGCGGTCCGGGTCCAGCACGAACGAGCCCATCGACTGCTGGGTCACGCACAGCAGGATCCAGATGGATTCGATGTCGAGGCTGAGGGCCGCCGAATAGATACGCAGCAGCTCCAGCGTCAGCTCCGCGCCGGCGTGCAGGCGCGGCCGAAGACGAGGCGGCAGCCCGACCGCGCCGTCGGCGGCCTCTGGGGCGGGGGCGGGACGCGGGTTGGACATGAACTTCGCCGGGCCGGGCGCAAACGCGATCTTGCGCCATTCAGACAGGCGCACGGGCGGCTATCAATCCAGATTGGTTTTATGGGGATTTAGAAAACCTCCCGCCCGCCGGCCTCCGTGGCCTGCGCCAAGAGGGCGGCGGACCCTCGCATTTCGCGCGCCGGCCGCGGCGGGCGATCAACGAACTGTCTCAAAACGCTGTCACAAGCGTGGCTTTCGAAGCTCCGCTGCAAATGGGGGTGTTCTGATGAACCGGTTGAAGGTCGCG
>NZ_PUIC01000018.1:1046-2396 GCF_022750545.1 Caulobacter sp. CCUG 60055 | reverse complement strand
GTCAAACGGCTTGCAAAATTGACCCCCGATCGGCGTCCAAGATTGACCCCCCTGGCGCTGGCGTTGGCAGTCGCCCGGCGGCGTAGCGCGGAGCCCTTGCGCAGCGCAGCGCGTAGCCGACGGGCGCACCCCTCACGGTCGGATTAGGATCGGTTCTTCAGCCGCCAGCTGTCGTTGCCGGTTTCGACGATGTCACAGTGGTGGGTCAGGCGGTCGAGCAACGCCGTGGTCATCTTGGCGTCGCCGAAGACGCTGGGCCATTCACCGAAGGACAGGTTGGTGGTGATGATCACCGAGGTCCGTTCGTAGAGCTTGCTGATCAGGTGGAAGAGCAGCTGGCCGCCGGATTGCGCAAACGGCAGGTAGCCCAGCTCGTCCAAGACGACGAGATCCAGCCGCGACAGTTGGGCGGCGAGCATCCCGGCCTTGCCGCGCCGGGTTTCATCTTCGAGCCGGTTCACGAGGTCGACGAGATTGAAGAAGCGGCCTCGGACGCCGGCGCGCACAACATTGGCGGTGATGGCGATGGCCAGATGGGTCTTGCCCGTGCCGGTCCCACCGACCAGCACGACATTGCGACGGTTGGCCAGGAAGGCGCCGTCGTGCAGCGATCGGACGAGGCCCTCATTGATCGGCGAGCCTTCGAAGAGGAAGGCCGACAGGTCCTTCATCACCGGCAGCTTGGCCGCGGTCATACGGTATCGGATGGAAGCGGCCTGACGGTGGGCGGTTTCCGCCGCCAGGAGATCGGCGAGGATTTCCATGGCCGTCCGGTTGCGCTGGAGGCCCGTGGTCACCGCGTCGTCGAAGGCGCCAGCCATGCCCTTCAGGCCGAGCTGCCCCAAGGCCTCGATCATATCATGCCGCTGCACGGGAGCCTCGCAGTAGGTCATAACGGGCGCAGTCAGCGACCGGAGGATCACGCAGCTTCAGGGCCTCCGATGTTGTGATCCCTTGGGGGCCTGGGGGTTCTCGTCGTCGGGCCAGGATATTGAGGATCACCTCGTCACTGGCGACGCCAGCATCCAGGGCTTCGCGGACCGCCTCATCGACGGCCTCCAGCCCGTCGTCCAGCACAGCGGCTAACACCCGCACGAAGCGCCGGTCGGCCTCGTCGCCCGATCCCAGCTTCTTTCTAAATCGGGTCAGGGCCGGTGGCAGCGACCAGTCCCGGAAGGGCGCGCCGTTGCGCAGGGCGCCTGGCTTGCGGGCCAGCACCGGCAAGTAGTGCCAGGGGTCATAGACCGTCCTGTCGCGGCCGAGGCTGCGTGGGTGATCGGCCACCTTCTCACCGTCGCAGAGCACAACGATCCGGTCCGCATAGGCGCGGATCTGAACCGCCCGGCGCGC
>NZ_PUIC01000018.1:0-978 GCF_022750545.1 Caulobacter sp. CCUG 60055 | reverse complement strand
TGGCGATCGCTGCGCGCGCGGCGCTCGCACTCGGCCTCCAGCCAGCCGTTGAGCTCCTCCAGGGTCTTGAAGCGCAGGCGCGGCTTGAAGATGTTGTCCCGGGCATAGCCCACCTGGTTCTCGACCTGGCCCTTCTCCCAGCCCGAGGCCGGCGTGCAAGCCACCGGCTCGATCAGGTAGTGCGAGCACATCTGCTCGAAGCGCCGGTTGAAGCGCCGAGTCTTGCCCGCGAAGACCGCGTCGACCGCCGTCTTCATGTTGTCGTAGATCCCCCGCGTCGTGACCCCGCCGAACAGTGCAAAGGCGCGGGTGTGCGCGTCGAAGACCATCTCCTGGGTCTCGCGCGGATAGGCCCGGATGTAGAAGCGACGGCTGTGGCAGAGCCGCAGATGCGCCACCTTCACCGTCAGCGGCCGCCCCCCGATCTCGACCTGGTCGTGGCTCCAGTCGAACTGGTAGGCGTCGCCCGGAGCAAAGCTCAGCGGCACAAACGCCTCGACTGGCGAGCTCACGCCGCGGCGCGCCGATGCCCAGCGACCGGCATATCGGCGCACGGCGTCATAGCCACCCTCATAGCCTTCCCGGGACAACAGATCGGCCATCCGCGTCAGCGTCAGCCGGTCCTTGCGGGCGCCCGCCGCGTTCGCATCGAGCATCGCCTCCAGCCTCGGGATGAACGCGCCCAGCTTCGGATGAGGCTGTTCGGAACGCTCATACTCGAACGCTGTCTCCCCGGATCTCAGCACCTTCCGGACCGTGTTGCGCGACAGCCCAAGCTCCCGCGCGATCGTCTTCACGCCCTTGCCCCGCCCGAAGTGCTCGCGCCGGATCTTCGCAACCGTCTCCACTACCAACATCCCCGTCTCGATCCGCAGCTGAACAAGCCGCCGATCTGGCCATCAAAGCCTCAGGGATAGGGGGTCATTTTTCGACGCCGATCTCCCCGAGATGGGGGGCAATTTTCCACGCCGATTCACA
>NZ_PUIC01000017.1 GCF_022750545.1 Caulobacter sp. CCUG 60055 | reverse complement strand
TTTTCCACGCCGATTCACATGACGGGAAGCCTGGGACTTGAACCGCGACGTGGATCGGACCGTTCTCGGCTTGCTTCTGAAGTGCCGCTTTCACGCTGGATTGAGAGCGCATGTGGCGTGACTTTCGCTACCGCTGAGCGTCCATGGGAATTCGAGACGGACGTCATCGCTATTCTCAACCCCCCACTGAATATTGACTGCGGCACCCATCCGTTTCGCCTTGAGGTCAAAGCGCGCCGCGCTGCGCTACGTCAGGCGTGCGGTTTAGGTGCCTGACCCTAAGGTCAATGCGAATATTTTCCCCTGCGGCCGCGATCCATTCGGCCGTGGACCCGCCGATTTGTACGCCATCGCCGCCGCGAGCCCTACGCCGGTGCGTTCGCTCTTTTCATGTCGGGTCTATCGGCTCCAATCGGCATCAGACGCTAATCTCGTTGGAGTAGAGTTATGTCGACGAAATCTGAGGCCCTCAAAAAGCGGATGATCCGCCGCCATGAGCTTCGGCAGATCGTACCGCTGGCCGACACCACCATCTATGAGATGGAACAACGCGGCGAATTCCCTCGTCGTTTTGCGCTCACCCCGCGCTGTGTGGTGTGGGATCTGGCCGAGGTCGAAGCCTGGCTGACCGAGCGCCTGGCGACAGCCCGGCGATCGCCAATCGACCGGGCGCCGCACCCCGATGTGCGCAAGCGCAAGGCGCGTCCCGTCAAAGCGCCGGATCAGGCGCGAGCATAGGCATCGAGGGCGGAATCAGGACCGGCACGCGCTTCTGCCCCGCCACCCAGGCATCGATAATATCAGACCATTCCTGCATCATATGCCGCCGCTGATGCTCGTACTCCGCCTTGTTGTAGACGCCGCGCGAGGACCGCCCGTCTTCATGGGCCAGGCACTTTTCGATCCAGTCGCTGTTGAACCCCAGTTCGTTGAGCAGGGTCGATCCGGTCCGGCGCAAGTCATGTACCGTGAACGGCTCCAGCGGTAAGCCTTCCTTCTGCGCGCGCTCCACGACAGCATAGGTGACGCGGTTGAAGGTCGCCCGGGACATTGGCGCATCCGCATCATACCGAGACGGCAGAAGGTAGCGCGAGTTGCCCGCGCAGGTCTTCAACGCGATCATGATGTCGAGGCATTGCTGCGAGAGATAGACGTTATGCGCCTTGGATCGCTTCATGCGCTCCTTGGGGATCGTCCACACGGCGTTCTCGAAGTCGACCTCGTCCCAGACCGCATCCTGCAGCTCGCTCTTACGCACCATCGTCAGCAGGAAGAGGCGCATCCCGAGTCGGATCGTTGGCAGCGTCGCCACATGGTCGAGCTGCTTGAGCATCACGCGAATTTCCGTCGGCGACAGCGACCGGTCCTTTGGAACGAACGTCGCGATCGAGGCGGGGCCGACATCGTCGGCCGGATTGGCGACCTTCTCGCCGTGCAAGATCGCAAACCCGTAGATCTGCTTGAGGATGTCGCGGACATGGATCGCAGTCGCCGGAGCGCCGCGATCAACGATCTTACCGCAGTGGGCGCGTAGGTCATCCGGCGTGATCTCTGTCAGCAGCCGATTCTTCCAGACTGGCAGAAGCTCTCGTTCGAAGATCGAACGCCGCATCGCGCGGGTGCTGTCGGCCATCGGCGCCTTCACCAACCAGCGCTCACCAAACTCGCCGAAGCTCTTAGCCTCCTTGATCCGGCGTTTGTCGCGTTGCTTTTCCTGGGCCGGGGACCTGCCTTCGAAGACTGCACGTTTAGCGTCGATCGTTGCTTCACGGGCTCGAGCCAGGGACAAACCGGAGGGACCGTACTTCCCCAGCGTCAGCGTCTCGCGTCGCCCATGCAGCCGGTAGTCCAGCCGAAACGTCAGCGTCCCGGAGGTTGAGACCTGAACATAAAGGCCGTCACGGTCAGTGACCTTGTATGCTTTTTCGCGTGGTTTCAGGTTCTTAAGGGCAACATCGGTGAGCATACCGACCTCCTCTACGCAAAATACCGTCAGGCGATTTTCGGCCATTTTCGCCGACATTATCGCTTGATTTACAATGGCTTAGTGCGGAAAAAATACCGTCACTGGCTTCAATACCTCTGACGGTATCGCTGGATTGGGCCAAGTGCAAGTTTGCCGGATACCGTCACGCATGACGCCAGGGCCAACCGCTGCTCCGCGATTGACCTCGATAGATAACGTGAGATAATCTTTTTATTTCAATGCTTTGATGGAGCTTTGCCGATTGATCGCGATAGCCAAAAATGGCCCCGAATCATTCCCACTCGATGGTGCCGGGGGGCTTGGAGGTGACGTCGTAGACCACCCGGTTGACGCCGCGCACTTCGTTGATGATGCGCGTGGCGGTGCGGCCGAGGACGTCCCAGGGGAACTCGAAGAAATCGGCGGTCATGCCGTCGGTCGAGGTGACCGCGCGCAGGGCCAGGACGTCCTCGTAGGTGCGGGCGTCGCCCATGACGCCGACGGTCTTGACCGGCAGCAGCACGGCGAAGGCCTGCCAGATCTTGTCGTAGAGGCCGGCGTTGCGAATCTCCTCCAGATAGATGGCGTCGGCCTTCTGCAAGGTGGCGACCTTGTCCGGGGTGATCTCGCCGGGGATGCGGATGGCCAGGCCCGGCCCGGGGAACGGGTGGCGGCCGACGAAGGCCGGGGCCAGACCCAGCTCGACGCCGAGGGCGCGGACCTCGTCCTTGAACAGCTCGCGCAGCGGCTCGACCAGCTTGAGCTTCATATAGTCCGGCAGGCCGCCGACATTGTGGTGGCTCTTGATCACCGCCGACGGGCCGCCGCGGGCCGAGACGCTCTCGACCACGTCAGGATAGAGCGTGCCCTGGGCCAGGAAGGTCGCGCCGTCGATCTTGGCCGCCTCGCGGTCGAACACGTCGATGAACAGCTTGCCGATAGTCTTGCGCTTGGTCTCGGGATCGGAGACGCCGGCCAGGGCGCCGAGGAATTCCTTCGACGCATCAACATGGATCAGCGGGATGTTGTAGTGATCCTTGAACAGGCTGACCACCTGCTCGGCCTCGTTCTGGCGCAGCAGGCCGGTGTCGACGAACACGCAGGTCAGCTGGTCGCCGATGGCTTCGTGGATCAGCACCGCCGCCACTGAAGAATCGACGCCGCCGGACAGGCCGCAGATCACCTTGCCCTGGCCGACCTGATCGCGGATGCGCTGGACCATTTCCTGACGGAAGGCGGCCATGGTCCAGTCGCCGGTCAGGCCGGCGACGCCATGGGTGAAGTTCTTGAGCAGTTGGGCGCCGCGCGGGGTATGCGCCACCTCCGGGTGGAACTGCACGCCATAGATCTTGCGCGCCTCGTCGGCGATGGCGGCGAACGGCGCGCCGGTCGAGGTGGCGATCACCTCGAAGCCGTCCGGAATGGCTACGACGCGGTCGCCGTGGCTCATCCACACCGTCTCGCGGTGATCGACGGCGCCGATGCCGGCGAACAGCGGGCTGTCCCTGGTGATGACGATCTCGGCCCGGCCGAATTCGCGGTGATGGCCGCCCTCGACCTTGCCGCCCAGTTGGGCGCAGATCAGCTGTTCGCCATAGCAGACGCCCAGCACAGGCACGCCCAGATCGAACAGACGCGGCGTGGCGCGCGGGCTCTCGTCCTCGGTGGTGCTGGCCGGGCCGCCCGACAGGATCACCGCCGCCGGCGCGAAATCGTCGAGGATGGCCTCGACCTTGTCGTAGGGGTGGATCTCGCAATAGACGCCGCTCTCGCGCACCCGGCGGGCGATCAGCTGGGTCACCTGGCTGCCGAAATCGACGATGAGGACGCGTTGGTGATTGGGTTCGGCGGTCATGCGGGTCCTCGCGGTCAGGCGGCGCGCTCCAGGACGGCGACGAAGAAGCCGTCGGTCCCGGCGCGGCGGGGGGTGAGACGTAGGGCGCCGTCCGCCGTGCGGAAGGCGGCAAGCTGGGAAAGACCGTCGGCCGTCGCAAGGCCGGAAGCGGCGATCGCCTCCAGGGCGTCGCGGCGGACGAAGGCGGCGTTGCGGGCCAGGAAGGCGTCGAGGCGGTCCTCGTTCTCCTCGGCCAGCAGCGAGCAGGTGACATAGACGATGCGGCCGCCCGGCTTGGCGAAGGTCGCGGCCTGATCGAGCACGCCGTCCTGTTCGGCCATGCGCCGCTCGAGCTGCTGGGGCGTCAGGCGCCATTTGGCGTCGGGCTGGCGCCGCCAGGTGCCCGAGCCGGTGCAGGGCGCGTCGACGAAGGTCAGGTCCATTCTGGCGGCCAGGCCGCGCAGCGGGTCCTTCTCGACCGGCGAGCGGATCTGCAGGTTGCGGACGCCCGCCCGCTGTCCGCGGCGGATGGTGTCGGCCAGACGGCGGGCGTCGGCGTCGTAGGCGAAGATCTGGCCGGTGTTGGCCATCGCCGCCGCCATGGCCAGGGTCTTGCCGCCGCCGCCGGCGCACAGGTCGAGCACCTGCTTGCCCTTGATGTCGCCGGCCGCCGAGGCGGCGATCTGCGAGCCGAGGTCCTGGACCTCGAACCAGCCCTTGGAGAAGGCGGGAATGGTCTCGACCGCGCCGGCGCGTTCGCTGGGCTCGGGCGCGGGAATGCGGGCGGCGGTCGCCAGCACGCCGCCGGCCTGGGCGTGCAGCGGCGCGAGGGCCTTCAGCCCGCGCTCAGGATCGGTCTTGAGGGTGTTGATGCGCAGGTCGACCGGCGCCCGCGCCGACAGGGCCGCCCCCTCCTCGCCCCGCTCGTCGCCGAACACGCGGGCCAGGGAGGCGTCGAGCCAGTCGGGATAGTCGCCGGCGACGGCGGGCGAGGCCTCGTCCAGGCCACGATCAGCCGACAGCGCCGTCTGTTCGGCCTCGGTCAGGGCGCCGGGGCCGTGCGGCTCTTCGCCGGCGGCCTCGGCGATGCGATCCACCGGCCATTTCCAGGCGAAGCGCAGCGCGCCGAGCGCGACGGCGCGGGCGCTGTCCTCCCCCATGCGCCAGCCGAGCGAGCGCTTGCGGCGCAGCGCATCCAGCACCAGGCCGGAGACCCAGGCGCGGTCCTTGGAGCCGGCGAAGCGACTGGCCTCGCCCCAGGACTTGAGCGCAAGCTTGGCCGGCTTGTGGCGGGTCTCGATATCCTCGAGAACGTCGATCGCCGCCGCTAGCCGGCCGCCGTCACGCATCCGAAATCCCTAGCCTTCCTTAGACCGGCGACGAGTAGTTCGGCGCTTCGCGGGTCATCATCACGTCGTGGACATGGCTTTCGCGCAGGCCCGCCCCGGTGATGCGGATGAACTTCGCCCGTTGCTGGAAGGTCGCGATGTCGGGAGCGCCGACATAGCCCATGGCGGCGCGCAGGCCGCCGACCAGCTGGTGGACGATGGCGCCGATGCCGCCCTTGTAGGCCACCTGCCCCTCGATGCCTTCCGGCACCAGCTTCAGGGTGTCCTGCACTTCCTTCTGGAAGTAGCGGTCGGCCGATCCGCGCGCCATGGCGCCGACCGAACCCATGCCGCGATAGGCCTTGTACGAGCGCCCCTGGTACAGGAACACCTCGCCCGGCGCCTCTTCGGTGCCGGCGAACATCGAGCCCATCATGGCGGTCGAGGCCCCGGCGGCGATGGCCTTGGCCAGGTCGCCCGAGAACTTGATGCCGCCGTCGGCGATGATCGGCACGCCGCTTTCGCGGCCGGCGCGCACGGCGTCGGCGATCGCGGTCAGCTGCGGCACGCCCACGCCCGCGACGATGCGGGTGGTGCAGATCGAGCCCGGCCCGATGCCGACCTTGACGGCGTCGGCGCCGGCGTCGATCAGCGCCTTGGCCGCGTCATAGGTGGCGACGTTGCCGGCGACGATCTGGACGCGGTTGGTCTCGCGCTTGACGCGGGCGACGGCCTGGCTGACCTGGACCGAATGGCCGTGGGCGGTGTCGATCACCACCACGTCGACCCCGGCCTCGACCAGGGCCATCGACCGCTCGTAGCCGACGTCGCCGACCGTGGAGGCGGCGCCGACCAGCAGACGGCCCTGGCCGTCCTTGGCGGCCAGCGGATGGGCCTGGGCCTTCTCCATGTCCTTGACGGTGATCAGGCCGACGGCGCGATAGGCGCCATCGACGACGATCAGCCGCTCGATGCGGTGCTGCTGCAGGATGGCCCGCGCCTCGTCCTGGCTGGTGCCCTCGCGGACCGTGACCAGGTTCTCGGTGGTCATCAGCTCCCTGGCCGGCCGGTCGAGGTTGAGCTCGAACCGCATGTCGCGGTGGGTCAGGATGCCGACCAGCTTGCCGCTGCCGCGCTCGACCACCGGAAAGCCGCTGATCTTGCGGCGGGCGGTGATCTCGCGGACCTCGCGCAGGGTGGTGTCGGGGTGGATGGTCAGCGGATTGATGACCATGCCGCTTTCGTAGCGTTTGACCTCGCGGACCTGATCGGCCTGCTCGTCGACGGTCAGATTGCGGTGCAGGACCCCCAGGCCGCCGGCCTGCGCCATGGCGATGGCCAGCCGGCTTTCGGTGACGGTGTCCATGGCGGCGGACACGATGGGGATGTTGAGCGAAATCTCGCGGGTGAACTTGGTCGCGGTGTTGACCTGGCCCGGCATCACTTCGGAGGCGGCGGGTTCGAGCAAAACATCGTCGAAGGTGAGCCCTTCGCGAATCTCCATAGGGATTCTCCGTTTTGCGGCGCGGGTATAGCTGAGAGGCGGCGGGTTGTCACCCCGGACAGCGGGCCTTTTTCGGAGCTTCCCCCTCATCCTCCCACGCCCTGCGGGCGCGGGCCCCTCTCTACGGTAGAGCGTTTCCAGTGCGCCCCGTGAAGCCCGTCGCCACCAGATACAGCTCCGAGCTTTCCGCTCGGCTGGCCTTGGGCTTGACGTGCTTGACGTCCGCGAAATGGGCCTTGAGCAGCTTGAGCAGGCCAGCGGTCTCGCCGCCCTGGAAAGCCTTGGTGACGAACACGCCGCCGGGCTTGAGCACCTCGATGGCGAAGTCGGCCGCCGCCTCGATCAGGCCGATGATGCGCAGGTGGTCGGTCTGCTTATGGCCGATGGTGTTGGGGGCCATGTCCGACAGCACCACGTCCGGCGCCCCGCCCAGCAGCTCGATCAGCCTGTCGCCGCAGGCCGGATCGGTGAAGTCCATCTCGATCAGGTGGGCCGGCGGCAACGGATCGACCGGCAACAGGTCGACGCCGACGACGCTTCCCGCCCCCCGCTCCAACGCCACCTGCACCCAGCCGCCCGGCGCGCAGCCCAGATCGATGACCCGCGCGCCCTTCTTCAGGAAGCGATAGCGGTCGTCGATCTCGGCCAGCTTGAACGCCGCGCGGGACCGGTATCCCTTGGCGCGCGCCTCGGCGGCGAAGGGATCGTTGATCTGACGCTCCAGCCAGGCCTGCTGCGAGGCCGTGCGCTTCCAGGCGGTCTTGAGGCGGGCCGGCTTGGCGCGCGCCTTGTCCTCGCCCCGCGTCGACATGCGGACCAGCCGCTTCTTTTCTTCGGGAGGTTTGTCGGTCATGCGCTGGCGGCCATGGCGAGGGGGGCGCCGCGCCCGCCGCGGCGGCGACGGCGGGGTCTACGGCGATTCCGTTCCGACATCAGCGACAACAGCAGCCCTTCGCGCAGGCCCCGGTCGGCGACGCGCACGCGATCGCACGGCCACAGCTCCTGCACCGCCTGGAGAATGGCCGCGCCGGCGAGCACCAGGTCGGCGCGGTCCGGCCCGATGCAGGGCTGGGCGGCCCGCTCGGTCACGTCAAGGTTCAGCAGCCGCTCGGCCGCGGCCTCGCAGTCGGCGTCGCTCAGCCACAGGCCGTCGACCCGGTTGCGGTCATAGCGCCGCAGGCCCAGGTGCAGGCCGGCCAGGCTGGTGATCGCGCCCGAGGTGCCGACCAGATGGGCGCGCCCCGCCTCGAAGATGGCCCGCATCGGCTCGGCGTGGGGGAAGGCGGCGATGCGCCCCTTGACCTCGTCGACCATGGCCCGGAACCAGGCGCGGCTGCCCGGCTCGGTCTCGGGGTACAGCTCGGCCAGGGTCACCACCCCGATCGGGATCGACAGCCAAGCCTTGATCGGCAGCCGATGGGCGGCGAACTGGCGGGCCTGGACGTCGAGTTCGGGCCCGGTCAGGTCCACCCAGGACAGCTCGGTCGAGCCGCCGCCGACGTCCACCACCAGGGCGGCGCTTTCGCGTCGGTCCAGCAGGTTGAGGCAGCCGGCCACGGAAAGCTGGGCCTCCTCGCGCGGGCTGATGATCTGGAGGTTGAGCCCCGTCTCGACGCGGACGCGCTCGACGAACTGCGGCCCGTTGGCGGCCGAACGGCAGGCCTGGGTGGCGATGGCCCGCACCCGCACCGCCTTGCGACGGCGAACCTTGTCGGCGCACACCCGCAGGGCGGCCATGGCCCGATCCATGGCGTCCGGATGCAGGCGGCCGCTCTGCGACAGCCCCTCGCCCAGGCGCACGATCCGCGAATAGGCCTCGACCACCCTGAAGCCGCCGGGGGTCGGCGTGGCGACCAGCAGCCGGCAATTGTTGGTGCCCAGGTCGAGCGCGGCGAAGCAAGGCGGCTCCCCCGAGCCGCTGCGGCCGTCCTGGAACCGCTCGCGGTCGTTGATTCGACCGTCCGGCGGCATGCGCGCCTCAGACATCAAACATTATCCTAAGAGCGCGGCCGGTTCGCCCAGGCGCCCTGCTTCGCGGCGACTGTAGCAAGGCCGTCGCCTGGCCGAAAGGCGCGGACTTGCCTAACCGCGCCTTGCCCTTACGTTCATCTTCCAGTCAGTGGTTTGGATTTAAGATCAGTTCATTATGAACGCTCGGCTCGCCAGGTTTGCGATCGGCCAAGTGGTCAAGCACCGGATTTTCCCTTTCCGTGGCGTGATCTTCGACGTCGATCCCGAGTTCGCCAACACCGAGGAGTGGTGGCTCTCGATCCCCGAGGACATCCGGCCGCGCAAGGACCAGCCCTTCTACCACCTGCTGGCCGAGAACGATCAGAACACCTACGTGGCCTACGTCTCCGAACAGAACCTCGTGCCGGACGAATCGGGCCTGCCGGTCGGCCATCCCCAGGCGGCGCTGCTGTTCGACGGGTTCCAGAACGGCTGCTACCACCTGCGCCCGCGCATCGCCCATTAGGCGGCGCCCGCCGGCCCCTCCCCTTTCGTCAAGCCTTGCGCCATAGCGCCTTCGCGCAGCACGTTTTCCCGGCGAAACGCGTTTTCGGGGCCAAAATCGAACGGAACTTTCCTCCGGTCGCGATCATCGTTCGTCCATGAGCGCAGACGGTTTTATCGGCGGCCCGCCTCCCGGCGCGAGGCCCGACTGGACGATCGACCAGGACTGGAACGGCTATTCCGCCGACGAGCACCGGGTCTGGATGACGCTGTACGAGCGGCAGACCGCCCTGTTGCCGGGCCGGGCCTGCGACCCGTTCCTCAAAGGCCTCGACGCCCTGGACCTGCACCGGGGCGGCATCCCCGATTTCGAACGCATCAACGAAGAGCTGGTGCGGCTGACCGGCTGGCGCGTGGTCGCCGTGCCCGGCCTGGTGCCGGACGACGTCTTCTTCGACCACCTGGCCAATCGGCGCTTCCCCGCCGGCCAGTTCATCCGCCGGCCCGACCAGCTCGACTACCTGCAGGAGCCGGACGTCTTCCACGACGTCTTCGGCCATGTGCCGATGCTGACCGACCCGGTGTTCGCCGACTACATGGAGGCCTACGGCAAGGGCGGCCAGCGGGCCCTCAGCCTGGGCCGCCTGCACAACCTCGCGCGGCTCTACTGGTACACGGTCGAGTTCGGCCTGATGGACACGCCCGAGGGCCTGCGCATCTACGGGGCCGGCATCGTGTCGTCCAAGACCGAGTCGATCTTCGCCCTCGACGATCCCTCGCCCAACCGCCTGGGCTTCGAGCTTGAGCGGGTGATGCGCACCCCCTACCGCATCGACGACTTCCAGCAGGTCTATTTCGTCATCCCGTCGCTGCAGACCCTGCTCGACGTCACCCTGCGCGACTTCGGACCGATCTACGACCGCCTGGCGACGGCCGCCGACATTCCGATCGAAGCGGTCGAAGCCGACGACCGCGTCGCCACGCGGGGAACCCAGGCCTACGCCAACGCCGGGGGGCGGCTGGCGGGAGCCTAAACCTCAGTCGAACCGCTGGAACGGGTAGAAGCCGTCGCCCAGGTCGAGGATCTGGGTCAGTTCGTCGAGCGCCGCGCGCGTTTCGTCCAGCAGGGCGGGATCGGCGAGGTCGGCCGGCGGCAGCCGGTCGCGATAGCGACGGCGAGCCCAGTCCTCCAGTCTGCCGTGCAGCACCGCGTCAAGCCGCTGGGCCTGGTTGGCCGCCTCCAGCTCGTCCGGCGTCAGCACCACCCGCAGGCGCAGGCAGGCCGGGCCGCCGCCGTTGCGCATGCTCTGGCGCACGTCGACATACTCCACCCGCCCGATCGGGCCGTTCGACGAGGCCAGGGCCTCGGCGGCCGCGCGGGCGCGGGGATTCTCCTGGGTCTCGATCGGGGCCAGCAGCACCAGGCGGTCCTCGCCCGGCAGCTCCAGGAGCTGGGAGTTGAACAGATAGGACGACACCGCGTCGGCCAGCGGCAGGTCGGCCGCCTTGATCTCGACGAAAGCCGGCTCGAACAGCCCCTCGGCGGCGGCGCGCACCGCCGCCTGCATCGCCGCGACGTCCTCGAAGGCCTGCTCGTGATACAGCAGGCACTCGCGCGTGCCGACGCAGACCACGTCGTTGTGGAACGCCCCGCCCTCGATGGCGGCCTTGGCCTGCCGGACGAAGACCGCGCCGTGAGCGCCCGAGCGGCGCGCCAGGGCCTGCGAGGCCTCCCGCGTCTGCCGGGCCGGGAACCGGCCGTCCCAACGCTCCCAGGCGTCGCGGCCGTAGACGAACAGGTTCACCCCCGGCTCGCCATGGGCGGCGCACAGGCGCACATGGTTGGCCGCGCCCTCGTCGGCCAGATGCGCCGTCGGGGCCAGCGCCGGCGGCACGGCGAAATAGGACTCGTCCGGGAACAGCCGCCGCAGGATCGCCCCGGTCTGGCCCGGCTCCAGGCTGCGGTGCAGGTTGGAGACCAGATTGGCCGGACTGAGCCATACCCGCCCGTCGGCGGAATCGACCGACGGCGTCACCGTCGCGGCGTTGGCCGCCCACATCGACGAGGCCGAGCAGGCCGCGGCCGCGAAGGCCGGCGCCTGCCGCCAGGCGGTCTCCAGCACCTCGGCGTCCGAGCCCTCGAAGCCCAGCGACCACAGGAACGGCAGGAACGGCCGCTCGTGCGGCGGCAGCACGAACTGGGGCACGCCGGCCTGGGCCAGCCGCCGCATCTTGGCCAGGCCCTCCAGCACGGCGGCGCGCGGGTTGGACGCCTCGCCGGCGTTCTTCTCGCTGGCCAGGTTGCCGGGCGACAGGCCGGCGTACGAATGGGTCGGCCCGACCAGGCCGTCGCAATTGGCCTCGACCGCGAAACTCATGCCCGCAGCCCCTTGATGTCGGCGACGGTGGAGACCACGGCGTCGGCCTCGAAACTGGCCACCGGATAGGCGCAATAGTCGGCGGCGTAATAGGCGCTGGGCCGGTGGTTGCCCGACGCGCCGAGGCCGCCGAACGGCGCGGTTCCGGCCGCCCCGGTGGTCGGGCGGTTCCAGTTGACCACCCCGGCGCGGCTGCGCTGGAGGAACGTCTCCCACAGGCCCGGATCGTTCGAGACCAGCCCGGCCGACAGGCCGTAGCGCGTGGCGTTGGCGGCGGCGATCGCGGCGTCGAAATCGGCGACGCGCGTGACCTGGACCAGCGGCGCGAAGACCTCCTCGTCGGGAACGTCCACGCCGGCGACGTCGATCAGGCCTGGGCCGACAAAGGCCTGGCCCAGGTCCTCGCGAAGGGCCAGCGGGCGGATCGGCCGGGCGCCGGCCTCGACCAGACCGCGTGCGGCCGCCACCGCGCCGGCCGCCGCCCGCGCCGAGATCAGCGGCCCCATGAACGGCTCGGCCGCGCCGTCCCACGGCCCGACGAGCAGTCGGTCGGCCAGGGCCGCGACGGCCTCGACCACCGCCTCGCCCGCCGCGCCCTCGGGCACGATCAGGCGGCGCGCGCACGAACAGCGCTGACCGGTGGTGATGAACGACGACTGCACGACCAGGGCGGCCACGGCCTCGGCGTCGCCGGCCTCCCAGACCACCAGCGGGTTGTTGCCGCCCAGCTCCAGGGCCAGGATGACGTCGGGCCGGTCGGCGAAGCGGCGGCGGAAGAAGGCGCCGGCCTGGGCCGAGCCGGTGAACAGCAGGCCGTCGATCTCCTGATCGATCAGGGCCTGGCCGACCTCGCGGCCGCCCTGGACCAGGTTGACCACCCCGGCCGGCAGATCGGCGGCCTCCAGCGCCTCGACCAGCAGCTGGCCGGCCAGCGGCGTCTCTTCCGACGGCTTGAACACCACGGTGTCGCCGGCCAGCAACGCCGGCACGATATGGCCGTTGGGCAGGTGTCCCGGGAAGTTGAACGGCCCGAGCACGGCCATCACCCCATGCGGGCGATGCCGCAGGGCGGCGCGGCCGAAAGCGGTCGGCGCGCTGCGCTCGCCGGTGCGCTCGTCATAGGCGGCGATCGAGACGTCGACCTTGCCCATCATCGAGGCCAGCTCGGCCTTGGTCTCCCACAGCGCCTTGCCGGTCTCGCGCGAAAGCGCCTCGGCGAAGGCCGGGGCGCGGGCCTCCAGCGCGGCCTTGTAGCGCCGCATCGCCTCGATGCGCGCCTGGCGCGGTCGGTCGGCCCAGTCGCGGAACGCGCCCCGCGCGGCGGCCACCGCCGCGGCGACCTCCGCCGCTGCGGCAGAGGCGGCGCGCCAGACCGTCGCCCCGCTCGCGGGGTCGGTGGATTCCAAGACCGGCCCGGAGCCCTCGCGCCACGCTCCGCCGATGAACAACGCCTGCGTCATGCCTTCACCCTGATCCGGTCGCCCTCGCGCACGCCCAGCACCTCGGCCGCGTCGCGCGAGATCGTCGCCTGTTCGTCCTTGATCGCCGTCGCCGTCCGCACGGCGCGGAAACGCTGGATCTCGCCAGCGGAGACCAGCGCCTCGGAGCCTTCGATGTCGCCCACCCGCGCCCGGAACCAGCGCGCGTCCCGCACGGTGCGGATGTCGTCGCGCGGACAGGCCACGGTCGGGCCGGCGTCGAAGATGTCGACCAGCCCCTGGTAGCGGAATCCCTCGGCCTCCAGCATGGCCCTGGCCGCCTCGCCCTCGCGGTGGACCTGGGCGATGGCGTCGCAGGCCGCCTTGGGCAGCAGCTCGACATAGATCGGATGACGCGGGGCGAGGTCGAGGATGAACTGACCGTCGGTCGAGGCGCTCATCAGGTCGGCCTGGTCGAAGGCCAGCCGGAAGAACTTGGAGGCGACGCTGTCCCAGAACGGGCACGAGCCGTCATCGTCGAACCAGCCGCGCAGCTCGGCCAGCACCATCTCGGCGAACCGCTGGGGCTCGCTCCCGATCAGCATGTAGCGCGACTGGGCCAGCAGCCGCCCCGCCCCGCCCTTGCGGCGCTCGGGACGCAGGAACAGCGAGCCCACCTCGGACCAGCCGGCGCATTCGTTGACCAGCACCAGCGCCTTGTGGTCGAAGCGCATCGACAGGGTCGGCGACGACTGGGCCAGCGTCACCACCCGGAACGAGAAGAACGGCCGCTTCAGGCCGACCCCCGCCTTGACCCCGGCCACGCCGTCCACTCGCCCGGCGGCGGCGTCCTCGAGCATCAGGGTGTACCAGGCCTCGAGCGGCGCGATCGCGCCCTCGAAGCTGCGCTGGGAGAGCTGAAGCCGGTCCTTCAGCGTCGCCTCGTCCTCGGGCAGGCTGGTGAAGCCCCGCCCCGACAGCACCGCCAGCTCCATCAGGGAATCGAAATCGGCCGGACCAGCCGGACGGACCACCAGCATCAAGCGTTCTCCATCGCCGCCCGCAGTCCGGGGCCGTCGATCTCGCCAGCGGCGAGTTTCATGAGGATCAGGGCCGAAAGCTGCGCGCGTTCGAGGAAGCTTTCCGGCCAAGCGTACTCGTTCTCGCTGTGGATGTCGCCGCCGCGAACGCCCAGCGTGTCGACGTTCGGCAGACCGGCGGCGAACAGGTTGTTGCCCTCGCAGACGCCGCCGGACGGCTTCCAGCCGATGTCCTGGCCGAGCAGCCGCCCCGCCGCCCGCACCGCCTCGAACAGGCGGCTTTGGGCCGCGTTGAACGGCTTGGCCGGCCGGGTGAAGCCGCCGTGCAGGTCGAGGCTCAGCCCCTCGCCCTTTCCCGCCTCCAGCGCCGCCTCGACGGCGCTTCGGGTCCACGCCCCGGCCTCGGCGTCGGGGAAGCGGACGTTGAAGCGCACCACGGCGACGTCGGGCACCATGTTCAGCGGCGAGCCGCCGTCGATGCGGGCGACATTGAGCGTCACGCCCTCGCGACCGCCGTTGACGGCGTTCAGCGCCTCGGCGAGCCGGGCCGCCGCGACCACCGCGTTGCGGCCGAGGTGGAAGTCGCGCCCGGCATGGGCGGCGCGGCCGCGCACGACGACATGGAAATTGCCCGAGCCCTTGCGCGCGCCGGCCAGCGTGCCGTCGGCCAGGGCCGGCTCGTAGGTCATGCCCACGTGCCCCTGGGCGCCCAGTTCGGCCAGCAGCGGCGCCGAGGCCAGGGACCCGATCTCCTCGTCCGGCGACAGCAGCACGCGATAGCCCAGCCGGCCGGCCAGCGGATGGCGTTCGAACGCGGCCAAGGCCCCCAGCATGACGCTGATCCCGCCCTTCATGTCGGCGATCCCGGGGCCGTGCAGCGCGCCGTCGGCGCGGTCGACCACCCGCTGGAACGGGCTCTCGGCCGGATAGACGGTGTCGTAGTGCCCCGTAAGCACCACCTGCACCGGCGCGTCCGGGCGCACGGTCAGGCGCAGGGCGTCGGTATGGGCCTGCGGCCGCTCGCGACCGTCCGCGGCGATCTCGACCGAGGGCGACAGCGGCAGGCTCTCCACCTCGCCCGGAGCCTGCGCCAACACCTGGGCCAGGACGGCGCGCTGCCGCTCCAGTCCTTCCAGGTTGCGGCTGCCCGAATTGATCGCGCACCATTCGACGGCGCGCCCGACGAGGCCGCGTCCGCCGTCCGCCGCCATGGCGTCCAGCACGGCGCGGTCGTCCGCGCCGAGGTTCAGGTCTTGGATTCGCTCGCTCACGCTTCACCCTAGCCGAGATTTCGAGACACGATCTTCCCGCCGGAACGCCGTTCAACGAGGCGGCCGCGCAAGATCAGGGCGCCGCCTGCGCCGCCGGCGCACGATCCTTCCGCCCCAGGTCCTTGCGCCAGCGCACCGACAGGCGCGTGTCGCCCAGCGACGTCACCTTGGAGACGATGGCGAGGCTGCGCTTCAGGCGCCATTCGACCTGGGCCGACGGGCCGTCGCGGCCGCCGCCGGCCAGCTCCAGATAGACGTTGTCGGTGAGGTACTTGCCGCCCGCAACGGTGACGCCCGAGGCCTGGTCGCCGCCCAGGGCCAGCCGGTCGAGGCCGGCCAGCCCGCGCAGGCCGCCTATGATGTCGAAGCCGCCGCCGGTGGCCAGCGACGCCAGGGCGGCCGCCAGCTGGGCGGCCTCCACCGGCGACAGCTGCGAGGCCGAGCGGCCGAACAGCACCTGCGACAGGATCTCGTCGCTGGGCAGGGTCGGGGTCGAGGTCAGGGCGATCACCGGCTTGGCGGCGGTGCCGGTGATCTTGATCACGGCCGTCAGGGACGGATCGTCCCGGGTCGCCGACAGGTCGAGCTTGATGTTGTCCGGCGAGGTGGCCAGGCGGATCGTCCCCTGGTCGTCGAAGGCGAACCGCTTGCCGCCGAAATCGTAGTCGCCGCGCACGATGCGCGCCACGCCGGTCAGCGCCGGCGCGGCGGTGGTGCCCGAGACGTGGGCGTCGACCGACAGCTCGGCGTTCAGCCCCATGCCGTTGATGAAGATGCGGCGCGGCGCGCGCAAGGCGACGTCCAGCGCCACCGCCGGCCCCTTGGCCGCCGGCTTGACGTCGCCGGCGGCCTCGTCGCCCGGCTTGTTGCGTTCGACCACGTCCATGCGCACCACGCCGTTGGGCGTGCGCGTGCGGGCGGCGATGTCGGCCCGGTCGATGGTCAGGGCCCCGGTCAGCTTGGCCTTGCCGTCGCCGCCGCGCACCACCGTCACGCTGCCGGTGGCGCTGGCCTGGGCCATGTCGTTGTCGATGACGCGGAACGCCTTGGCCGCCAAGGTCAGGGTGCTGGCCTCCTTGGCGTCCAGGCTGACCTGCCCCTGGCCGGACAGCGTGCCGCCATGTCCGTCGGCGGCGCTGAACTGGCGGAACGCCACGCGGTTCTGGCTGAGGTCGGCGTCCAGCGTCACGTCCTGCAGGCGCAATCCGGTGCCGGCGTCCTCGAACTTGCCGCTGGTCAAGGCCGCATGTCCGACCACCTTGGGCTGGTTCAGCGTGCCGGCGACGGTTCCCTGGGCGACGATGCGGCCGGCCAGCGACTGCTCGCCGCCATAGACCAGGTCCCAGATCGGCTTCAGCTCGCCGTCGGCGTCGAAGCGGCCGGAGATCGGCTTGGTCTTGTCGATGGCCAGGCGGAACGGCGCGGCCGAGGCCTCGGTGGGCAGCACCACGCTGGCCGTGCTCTTCAGGCCCTTGCTGTTGGAGGTGGCCGCCTCGATGGTCAGGCGCGTATCGGCCAGCACGGCGTGGACGCGCCCGTCGAGGGCGAGGTCGGCCGCCGCGTCCAGGCTGCGCGCGCCGGTCAGCCTGGCGTCGAGCGCGCCGTCGAGGCGCGAGCCCTTGCCGTTGGCCGCCAGCACGCCGCTGATCTTGCCGGCGTAGTCCTCGGCGAACGCGCCGAGGTCGACGCCGTCGACCGTTCCCTTCACCGTCACCGCCTCGCCGGTCTGGCGGGCGTCGAGGTCGGCCTTGCCGCCGGCCACCGACAGGCTGGCCCGGGCGCTCAGCCCGCCGCCGCCGAAGGCCACATGGAGGGGCTCCAGCGTCTTGAAGTCGGCGCGGAGCACGCGGCCGCCGCCGGCGAAGCTGACGCCCCAGCTCTGGTTGGCGCCCTGGCCGGTCTGGTCGGCGACGCCGGAACCGGCGAGCTTGAACGGCGTCTGGTTCTCGCGGAACTCGGCGGCGACGGTGTAGGGCATGTGGGCCAGCGGGCCGTCGGCGTTCAGCCGGATGGTCTTGAAGAAGAAGGTGGAGTTGCGCAGGGCCAGCCCGTCGGCGTTCAGCCGGATGGTTCCGCGCGGGCCGCCCGCAGCGTCGACGATCTTCACCGCGGCGTCGGCCTTGCCTCGCGTCACGAAGGCGCCCGGCCCCGCCGTCAGAACGAGGTCGGCGGTCGAGGGCGAACTTCCTCGCAGCGAGATCGCGCCCGACGCCTTGACCCCGCCGGCGTCGGCGTCGACGTCCGACAGGTCGAGGCCGTCCTCCTGGAAGCGGAACGCGGCCTTGGCCCGGGCTGGACCGTAGGCGCTGGAGCCGGTCAGGCCGAACTGCCCGTCGAAGGCGCCGCCGGCCAGCTTGGCGAAGGTCAGGTCGAGATGGGCCGGCTTGATGGTCAGCTCGGGGAAGTCGATGGCGTCGATGTCGGCCTTGAGATCGGCGCGCGGCGCCGAGACCGTTCCGCCGATGGAGCCACCGCCCTTGACCTTGCCGGAGATCTCGATGGGCCCGGCCGCGAACGGCCCCTGGGCCTGCCAGTCGAGCGCGAACCGCAGGGCTCCGTCCTTGGCCAGCACGCCGCTGGTCGAGGCCGAGGCCGCCGCGCCGTCGAGGCTGGCCTTGGTCACGGTCACGGCCCCGTCGGCGTAGGACGCCGCCGCTTTCAGGCGCGGCGCGGCCCCGAGCAGCCGGTCCGCCTCGCCCAGGCCGCTGGCGAAGGAGACGCCGCGCCCGTCGAGCGTGAAGGTCCAGGGCTTGTTCGCCCCCGACTGCGCGGCCGACCAGTCGGTCCTGAGCGCGCCCTTGGCCCCCTTGTGGGCGACGGCCAGGTTCGACACCTCGGCGACGCCCTTGAAGTTCAGCCCGCCCAGCAGGCCGCGGCCGCCGCTGGCGTCGACCTTGAGGCCGGCCCCGCGCGCCTGAAGCGCCTTGATCAGCAGGCGCCCGTCGGCCAGACGGGCCGCCGTCGCCGAGACCTGCGGCCGCTCGCCGAGCAGCGCGCCGAGCACGCCCTGGCCGCGGCCGCCGGCGCCGGCGATGCGGGCGTCCAGGCCGATCTCGTTCTTGGCCAGGGTCAGGGTAAGCGGGCCGCTGGCGCGAGCCAGGCTGTAATCGCCGGCCGCGATCCTATCGACCGTCAGGGTCCCGGCCAGTTTCCAATCGGCGTCGCGCCCGGCCAGCCGGCCGTCGAACAGGCCCGCCCCCATCTTCGGCGCGGCGAGGATACGCGACAGGTCGGCCACCTTCAGCGTCACCGCCACGCCGTCGGGCGCGGCGCGCTTGCCGATGTCGCCTCGCCCCTTGGCCTGGAGCGTCAGGTTGTCGGCGTTCGCCTGGAGCGCCAGGTCGAACATGTCGCCCGGGGCCTTGGCCCCCGAGACGGTGAACCGCACCTCGGACCCGACCATGCGCTGGTAGGCCGCCGTCAGGCTGGACGCGGCCAGGGACAGCCGGCCCGAGGCCGAGCCGCCGGCCGGGGTCCACGAACCGGCCGCCTCCACCGGGACCTTGTCGCCCGAAGTCGCGCGCAGGCTGAGCCGGCCGTCCGAAGTGGCGCCGGTGACGCGGGCGGCCAGCGAGAAGGCCTGGTCGGCCGGAAGGCCCAGCGCGCCGGCCAGCGCCCCGCCCTTGCCCTCCGACGCGTCGGCGAACAGGGCGATCTGCCGGCTGCGGCCGAGGCTGAAGCGGGTGCTCAGGCCGTCGCCGGCGTGGAGCAGGCTGCGGGCGGCGATCTGCCCCTCCAGCCCGCCCTTGCGCTCGACGTCGAGATCGCCGTCGACGTCGAACAGCCCGTGACGCACGCTGAACTCCGGCAGGGTCTCCAACTGGAAGGCCATCCTGTCGATGACCAGCGACAGCGGCGACGGTCCCGGCGGCCCGGCCGGGCCCAGGATCGGCCGCCGAAGGACGCGGATGTCCCCCGCCGAGATCGAGTTGGCGTGGAAGCGCCGTTGCAGCAGCTCGCCCGCCCGCCAGACGACGCCGATGCGGTGGGCCTCCAGCCAGACGCCCTTGTCGTCGGACACCGTCAGCTTTCGGACGGAGAAGTCGCGCCAGAGGTCGCCCTCCAGCCCCTCGATCTTCAGCCGGCCGAACCGGCTGACCTTCAGTCCGTCGGCCTTGGCCTCGATGAAATGACGCACGGCGGGCGACAGCACGCTGTAGCGGGCGGCCACGACCAACACCGAGATCAGGACGGCGAGGCCCAACACGACCAGCAGGATCACGCCCAACAGGCCGGGCCGCTTGCGCGTTCCGGCGGACGGCGTCGGCTCTGGCGAGGTCTGGTCGCTCAAAAGCTTTGTCCGATGCTGAGGTAGATCTGATAGTCGGGGTCTCCGTTGTTCTTGTTCAACGGGATGGCCACGTCGGCGCGGATCGGCCCGAAGCCGAGGTCGTAGCGCACGCCCAGGCCGGCGCCGGTGTTGACCTTGCGGAACTCGGGCGTCGCGCGCGAATCCACCGAGCCGGCGTCGACGAAGGCGACCACGCCCCACTTTTCGGTGATGCGTTGGCGCAGCTCCAGCGACGCCTCGAACAACGACCGTCCGCCTTCGGGCGAATTGTCCGCGAAGCGCGGACCGACGCCCTGATAGGAATAGCCCCGCACCGAACCGCCGCCGCCGGCGAAGAACCGCTGCGGCGCGGCGACGCTGTACACGTCCTTCACGCCCGTGATCGAGCCGACCTTGACCCGACCGGCGATGACCGTGGAGGCCTTCTCGCCGAACGGCAGGTAGCCGGTCGCCTGGGCCTGGGCCTTGACGTAGGCCTGACCGCTGCCGTCCAGGGTGACGGTCGGCTCGAGGCGGCTGTCGAGCCGCCAGCCCTGCGTCGGGTTCAGCGGATTGTTGGAGCGGTCGAGGAAGAAGGCCGCCAGCCCGATCAGGGTGACGAGGTCCTGCCCCTCCTTCTTGATCACGTCGGCGGCGGCCATCTTCTCGACGGTGCGGCCGTATTTCAGCGTGGCGCCGTAGGTGAAATAAGACGTCTTGCCGAACCGGCGGGTGATGTCGGCGCCCGTGCTGACGCCCGTCTCCCGATAGGCGTCGGTGTCGTTGTCGATCGCCCCGATCCTGGCCTTGAAGGTCTGCTGCGGGCGCAGCCAGTGCGGCAGGGACAGCTCGATCTGGAGCAGGCGCTCGATCTGAGCGTACTTGGCCAGCACCGTCAGGGTGTCGGCGCGGCCGAAGCGGTTGTAGCGCACCCACTTGGCGTCGACGCCCTCGCCTTCGCTGGTCGAGTAGTTGACGCCGAGGTCGATGGTGCTGCGCGGCCGGTCGGCCAGGCTGACCACCACCGGCCGCAGGCCGTTCACCGTCGCCGTCTCCGGCGCCAGGGCGACGGTGACGGAGTTGTAGGCCCCGGTATCCAGCAGGCGGCGCTCCAGCTCGGCCACCTTGTCGGGATCGTAGACGTCGCCCGGCTTCCACGGCGCCAGGCGGCGGACCCAGTCCGGCTTGGTGCGGCCGCGCGTATGCATGTCCAGGCCGTTCAGGCGGACCAGCTTGCCGGCCTCTATGCGATAGGTGGGCCGGACCGAAAAGTCGGCGTGGTCGACGATCACTTCGCGCGGCGCGGCCGCGGCGTCGGCGTAGCCGCGTTTCTGGATCGCCGCGACGATGCGCCCCTCGGCGGCGATCACCTCGACCGCCCGGCCGGGGCCGCCGGCCTTGAGCGCCATCGCCTTGTCGCCGGCCGCCTGGGCGTCGGCGTCGGGGACGTCGCCCACCCAGTCGATCTTTGGTGCGGCAAGCAGGAAGCGGCGGCCGGCGGTGACGGTGATCACCGGCTGGGGCGCCTCGCCCTCGCCGAGGCTGGGATCGATCTCGGCGGCGTAGTAGCCCTCGGAACGCAGCACCGCCTGGGCCGCGTCGGCGGCTTCGCGCGCCCGGCGGCGGGCTTCGATCCGGCTCTTGGGGGCGGCCTTGGCCTCGCCGACCGCCTGTTCGATCTGGGTTTCGAGCCTGTCGTCGGTCACGCCGCGGACAGCGGCGCGCGGCTCGTCCGCCCGCGCGGCCGACGCGCCCAGCGCCACGGGAATCGTCAGCGCGACGCCGATCAGCCGCACAGAGGCGGCGGTTGCGAAATTTGCTCTTCGCACGCAATCATCCTGCCGGTCCCCAGTCCTCGTTTAGCCGCGCCTCTTGACTCTGTCACGACCAAGCTGTCGACCTTCGGTTGATCGGCGCCTATTTTGTGGGCGCCGGGCCTGCGACGGCCCCCGAGAAGCCTTGAAACCCCTTCCCGTTCCGAACGCTTAGTCTCTGATGGCCAGGCCGCCCCGCCTGGTTGGCGGCGCAGCGCGGGGGTTTCGTGAACAAGCCCAAAATACAAGACGCCGACGCCGTCCCCGCCCCTCAACTGTTTCCGACCGCCGCCTACGCGCCCGGGCGGGCCTATGACGAGATGTTCGCGGCCGACGGCGGCGTGCGGCCGCACTACGCCGCCCTGCACGACCGGATGGCCACCCTCACCAGCGCCGAGCTGGCCGAACGCCAGCGCATGCTGGAGCAGCTGTTCCTGCTGCAGGGCATCACCTTCACCGTCTACGGAGCCGACGCCGCCACCGAGCGGATCATCCCCACCGATCTCTTTCCGCGAATCATCCCGGCGAAGGAATGGGCGCAGATCGAGGCCGGACTGACCCAGCGGCTGACCGCCCTCAACCTGTTCCTCGCCGATGTCTATGGCGACCAGAAGATCCTGATGGACGGCGTCGTGCCGCGCGAACTGGTGCTGGGCGCGCCGTCGTACCGGCGCGAGATGCGCGGCCTGTTCGTGCCGCACAAGGCCTATGTCAACGTCTGCGGCAGCGACCTGATCCGCGGCGAGGACGGCCGCTTCGCGGTGCTGGAGGACAACCTGCGCGTCCCGTCCGGCGTGTCTTACATGCTGGCCAACCGCGACGCCTCCAAGCGCACCTTCCCGGCGACGTTCAAGGCGGCCGGCGTCCGCCCGGTCGAGCGCTATCCCGACCTGCTGCTGGCCACGCTCAAGAGCCTGGCCGCCGACTGGCGGCCCAGCCCGCAGGTCGTGGTCCTGACCCCCGGCGTCTACAACTCGGCCTATTACGAGCACGCCTATCTCGCCCGGCTGATGGGCGCGCCGCTGGTCGAGGGACGCGACCTCGTGGTGCACGACAACATGGTCTACATGCGCACCACCACCGGCCTGCGGCGGGTGGACGTGATCTATCGCCGCGTCGACGACGACTTCATCGACCCGCTCACCTTCCGCCGCGATTCTGGGCTGGGCGCGGCCGGGCTGTTCAACGCCTATCGGGCCGGCAACGTGGTCATCGCCAACGCCCCCGGCGCCGGGGTCGCCGACGACAAGGCGGTCTACGCCTACGTGCCCGACATCATCCGCTACTATCTGGCGGAGGAGCCGATCCTGCCCAATGTCGAGACCTATCTGTGCCGCGAGCCGGCCCAGCTCGACCACGTCCTCGCCAACCTGGACAAGCTGGTGGTCAAGGCAGTCGGCGAATCCGGCGGCTACGGCATGCTGATCGGCGTCCACGCCAGCGCCGCCGAGCGCGAGGCCTTCGCCGAGCGGCTGCGCGCCGCCCCCGACAACTACATCGCCCAGCCCACCGTGCAGCTGTCGACCGCGCCCTGCCTGACCGGCGGACGCATCGAGCCGCGCCATGTCGACCTGCGCCCGTTCATCCTCTGCGGCGAGCACACCGTGGTCACGCCCGGCGCCCTGACGCGGGTGGCGCTCCGGCGCGGCTCGCTGGTGGTCAACTCCAGCCAGGGCGGCGGCTCGAAGGACACTTGGGTGCTGCACGACGACGGCGGGGAGCCCCCGCCATGATGCTCGCCCGCGTCGCCGACAGCCTCTACTGGATCGGCCGCTACATCGAGCGGGCCGAGCACATCAGCCGGCTGTCGAACGTCATGCTGACGGCCAGCCTGGAGCAGAGCGAGGCCGCCGCCGAGGCCGCGCACATGGCCCTGGCCGCCGTCGGCGATCCCGACGAGCACTTGGCCGGCCGCACCCCGTTCGAGGCGGTGCGAGCCATGGTGTTCGACCGCGACGACCTCGGCTCGGTGGTCAGTTCGCTGGCCAGGGGCCGAGAAAACGCCCGCCAGGTCCGCGACCAGATCACCACCGAGACCTGGGAGCGGCTGAACATGCTGTACCTGCGGATCATCGATCCGCAGGCCGAGGCTGAGTTCGACCGGGGCCAGTCCGCCTTTCTCCACGACGTCGTCGCCGACCTTCACCTGTTCAAGGGCGCGGCCGACGCCACCATGAGCCATGGCGAAGGCTGGCGGTTCCTGCTGCTGGGGGTCTATCTGGAGCGGGCGCAGCTGATCGGCCGGCTGCTCGACGTCTGTTTCGGCGAGGCCGCCGGCGGCAAGCCTTTGCAGGACCACCTGGCGCAGATGAGCCTGCTGCGCATGGCCTGCGCGCTGGAGCCCTATCTGCGCGCCTACACCGCCGACCTGCAGCCGCGGTTCATCCTGGAGTTCCTGCTGTTCGACGAGGACTTCCCCCACTCGGTGCGCTTCGCCGCCGCCCAGATCGAAACCCACCTGCTGCGCCTCGGCCGGCACGCCGAAGCCGCCGCCCACGCCGGGCCCGAGCGGCTGGCGGGACGCCTGAACGCCCGGCTCGCCTTCGCCGATCCCAAGGAGCTGACGGCCTCGGGCGCCGGCCCCTTGCTGCGCACGGTCAGCGACGAGTGCGCCCGCATCCACCAGGGCGTCTACGAGACCTTCGTCGCCTACCCGCTCGAACAACGACTGCCCGCCTAGCGAGACCGCCATGCTGCTGGAGATCCGCCACCTCACCGAGTACCACTACGCCGAGCCGGTGCGCGAAAGCGTCATGGAGCTGTGGATGCAGCCCCAGAAGGCCGGCAGCCAGCGCCTGATCACCTTCGAACTGGACCTCGCCCCGGCCGCGCAGCTGTTCTCCTACGCCGACGCCTACGGCAACGCCGTCTATCACTTCGACGTGCCGCAGCCGCACGAGCGCCTGACGGTGCAGGCGCGCTCGGCGGTCGAGACCTTCCCCCACCCGCCGCTGCCCGAGGCGCTGGACCGGGGCGAGTGGGACCGGCTGCGCAGCGAGTTCGTCCAGGGCGACTGCTTCGACTTCCTGCGCCAGCAGGGCTTCGCCGCGCCGACCGAGGCGTTGCGCGGCTTCATGCGGCGGCACGACGTCGACGCCCTGCGCCGCCTCGACCCGCTGTCGGCGGCGCACGCCCTGGCGCGGCGCATCTACGACGCCTTCGAATACCAGCCCGGCGTCACCGAGGCCGACAGCCCCATCGACCAGGCCCTGGCGGCCGGGCGCGGCGTCTGCCAGGACTTCGCGCACATCATGATCGCGATCTGCCGGCTGTGGGGCGTGCCGGCCCGCTACGTGTCGGGCTACCTGTTCACCGACCGCTCCGAGGGCGGCGACCGCTCCGATCCCGACGCCACCCACGCCTGGGTGGAGGTGTTCCTGCCGTCGCTGCGCTGGGTCGGCTTCGACCCGACCAACAACGTCCTGGCCGGCGAGCGGCACGTGGCGGTGGCGGTCGGCCGCGACTATGGCGACGTGCCGCCCTCGCGCGGGGTCTACAAGGGCGAGGCCGAGAGCCAGCTGCTGGTCGAGGTCTCGGTCCGCCGCGCCCGCACCGCCGTCGCCGAGCCGGAGTTCCTGCGCGTGGCCCGGCCGACCTTCGCCGCCGAGGGCCGCAGGCGGGCGGCGGCGCTGTTCCGCGACCAGCAGCAGCAACAGCAGCAATAACGCCGCAGGTCAGGCGACCAGGGCGGCGTCCTGGCAGCGCAGGCCGTTCACCTTGACGTCGGCCTGCCCCAGATGGACCCCGAGCAGGCTGGTCAGGGCGCTGACCACGCCGTCCAGCGGCGCGGCGACCGGCGCCAGGGTCGCGCCCAGGGCGGACACGATGGGGCCGACGCCGATGTTGAGGCCGAGCAGGCTGACGTTCAGGCTGATGTTGCTGAGCAGGGACGAGACCACCCCTTGCAGCAGGTCGTTGGACGACACCGTCTTGATCGTCCCCGCGTCGATGTCCGCCTGGCTGAAGGTGACGTTCTGCCAGGTCACCCCGCCCAGATTGACCTGGGCCTGGGCGGTGGCCTGCAGGATCAGCAGGTTGAGCAGCATGGCCGGATTGACCGTCATCGGCTTGGTGAAGTCGTTGATCTTGGTCACGTCGATCTGGCCGATGGCCGCCTGGCCGATGCTGGGCTTGACCGCCAGGGTGGCCGAGCGCGAGCCGCTGGTGCAGTTGATCGCCGCCAGCTTGGCCTGGCCGGAAGCGGCCTCGACGAAGATCGGCAGGTTGATCAGCCCGGCGCCCGTGCCGTTCAGGGCGCTGCCGGACGGCAGCACCTGGGCGTTGATGTAGAGGCGGGTCTGGGCGGTGCTGACCACCACGGTGTTCTTGTCGGTGATGGCGATCCAGGGGGAGTTGTTCGGCGGCTCGCCGATCCCCAGCCAGACGTCGACATTGGCCAGGCCGCCGACGTTGGCGCCCAGGGTCAGCTTCACCTGACGCCCGCCCTCCGACAGGGTCAGGATGGCGTTGGCCATGTCGAGGGCGCTGAGTTTGATGTCGGCGCCGGAGCCGCCGGCGATATGGTCCTGCTGGGCGTAGGGGCCAAGGCTGATGATCTTGTTGAGGTCGGCCGGGATGAGGTCGCCGGCGGCGTTGGCGATCTGACGCACCGCCAGGGCGGCCGAATCCTGGCCGTTGGTGTTCAGCAGGTCCGACAGCACCTTGAGCGCGCGGCCGGTGGTGACGTTCGAGTTCAGCACCGTGTCGTACGAGACGCCGACCAGCTTCAGGTCGGCCCGCAGGGCGTCGATGTACTGGAAGAGGTTGATGTTGGTGTTGGCCAGCTGGTTGTAGTCCATCACCGACAGGTTGATCTGGCTGCCGGTCAGGGCACTCAGCAGCGAGTTGGCGACGCCGCCTTGCAGCGACAGCAGCCGCGTGCCGATCGAGAAGCTGGCCAGCTGGGCGCTGGCGGCCGTGGCGGTGCGGCTGATGTCGATCTGCGGCTTGCCGAGGATGGCGGCGCCGAAGAACAGGTCGGCCTTGCTGTTCACCGTCACGCGGGCGGCGTTGGGCGAGGCGGCGTTGGCCTGGAAACGTTGGGCCGCCGGCACGGTGCGGTCGGGCGTGTAGACGCCCGTCACCACGTTGACCATGACGTTGGAGCCCAGGGCGTTGGCCGCGGCCGTCGCCTGGGCCGCCGCCGTGGCGTTCGGTAGGTCGCGGGCGGCGGCGAGGGCCGCGAGGTCGGCCGCGCCCTGCAGCTTGCGGCTTTGCAGGAACACCGAACCCAGATCCACCGCCAGGGCGGCGCAGACCAGGATCAACACGCAGGAGACGGCGGCGATCACCGAGACCGCGCCGCGCCGGTCCTGCGCGAAACGATGCAGCCATCGACGCATCAGTAGCCTCCCAACTGGATGACGGCTGACCTCTGGATGGTCGTGGCCGGCATCGGGACCAGCTTGGTCAGCGCCCAGAACGGCGAACCGGAGGCGTCGTAGGAGATCTGTACGGTGAGGGATTGCGGCTGGCTGTTGACGCTGACCTTGGCCGCCTTAGCGTTCAGATAGGCGTAGCTGGTCATCTCGTTCTGCAGCACGCCCTGGGCCAGCGTCTGCCGCTCGTTGGCGTCCAGGCCGGCCACCGCCACGCGCGCGGCGTCGTTGGCGATCTGCTGGAGCGCGTGGGCGAGCCAGAAATATCCGCCGTACGAGATAATCCCGGACAACAGCACTAGAAACAGTGGGCCGACGATCGCGAATTCGACCGCGGCGGTCCCGTCATTGCGAGAAAGCCAAGCCCCAAACCACCGCCTCAGGACGATCATTCAAGATCTCCCATGTTGCGCCTTAGGCCTGAACTCTACCCATATTAGAAAAACATCCCGTTAATTCAGAACGGGCTTCTGCCAAAATTACTACCGAAGGTGTCGTAATCTATTTGACGTACCATAGTTGGTGACAGAATACGCGCAGATCAGCGCTCAATACTTACAGAAGAAGTATGAGTTTCCATTGGCGCGCCGCATCACGGCTCCGCGCCTGCAGTCGGTGTTCCTTCGCGCATACGCGCGCCGACCCTCGCACGATAACGCGGTCAGCGTATATTTCCCGTTAAACGGGAAGCGATAAATTGTCGCAACCGTTCAGGCGTCCGGGAACACGTGCGCGTGGTCGGCGGCCAGCCGCAGGGTCGAGCGCACCTCGACCCCGCCCAGGTCCTTGCGCGCGAAGCTGGCCTCGATGCGCTGCCCGTCGGCCGTGCGCCCCTCGATGACGCCGACAGGGCCCTGGACCGTCAGGCGGTCCACGGTCACCTCGAAGCCGCGTCCTGGCTCGGCCAGGGCGAGCTGATGCGGCCGCACGAACGCCGTCGCCGCCCCGTCGCGGACGCCCTCCGCCGCCAGAACGACGGGACCGCTGGCGAAGCGCGCCCCCTCCACCCGCCCCTCGAAGCGGTTGGCCTCGCCCACGAAGCCGCAGACGAAGGGGCTGGCCGGACGGTCATGGACCTCGTCGGGCGTTCCCACCTGCTCGATGCGGCCGGCGTTGAGGATGGCCACGCGGTCAGCCAGCTCCAGCGCCTCCTCCTGGTCGTGAGTGACGAAGATGGTGGTGACGCCGGTGGCGTCGTGGATGCGCCGCAGCTCGCGGCGCAGCGACTTGCGGACCGTGGCGTCGAGGGCGCCGAACGGTTCGTCCAGCAGCAGCACCCGCGGCGAAACGGCCAGCGCCCGGGCCAAGGCGACCCGCTGGCGCTGCCCCCCCGACAGCTGCGAGGGAAAGCGCCGGCCCAGCCCGCCCAGTTCGACCAAGCCGAGCAGTTCGTCGACCCGGGCGGCGATCTCCGGCCGCGACGGCCGCTCGCGGCGCTTGCGCACGTCCAGGCCGAACGCGACGTTCTTGGCCACCGTCATGTGCTTGAACAGCGCGTACTGCTGGAACACGAAGCCGACCCGCCGGGCGGCGGCGTTGAGATAGGTGACGTCCTCGTCTTCGAACAGCACCTGCCCCCGGTCGGGGAACTCCAGGCCGGCGATGACGCGCAGCAGGGTGGTCTTGCCCGAGCCCGACGGCCCGAGCAGGGCCAGCAGCTCGCCGTCGCGAATGTCGAGGCTGACGCTGTTGAGCGCCGGATAGCGCCCGAACCGCTTGTCCACCGATCGGATAGAGATGGTCATGAACGGGATCGTCTCCGGATCAGTGCGGCGCGCCGGGCCGGACGTGGTTGGCGGCGTGGACCTGCGGCTGGACGATCTCGAGGATCGACTTGAGCACCAGCGTCACGATGGCCAGCAGGCAAAGCAGCGCCGCCACGGCGAAGGCGCCGACGAAATCGTACTCGTTGTAGAGGATCTCGACGTGCAGCGGCATGGTGTTGGTCAGGCCGCGGATGTGGCCCGAGACCACCGACACCGCGCCGAACTCGCCCATGGCCCGGGCGTTGCACAGCAGCACGCCGTACAGCAGCCCCCAGCGGATGTTCGGCGTGGTGACCCGCCAGAAGGTGGTCAGCCCGCCCGCCCCCATCGAAACGGCGGCCTGCTCCTCGTCGGAGCCTTGCTCCTGCATCAGCGGGATCAGTTCGCGGGCGACGAAGGGAAAGGTGACGAACACGGTCGCCAGCACGATGCCCGGCACGGCGAAGATGATCTTGACGTCGTGGTCGAGCAGCGTCTCGCCGAACCAGCCCTGAGCGCCGAACACCAGCACGTAGATCAGGCCGGCGACGACGGGCGACACCGAGAACGGCAGGTCGATCAGGGTGATCAGCAGCGCCTTGCCGGGAAAGTCGTGCTTAGCCACCGCCCAAGAGGCGCAAAGGCCGAACAGGGCGTTGAACGGCACGGCTATGGCGGCGGTCAGCAGGGTCAGCTTGACGGCCGCCAGGGCGTCCGGCGTCGAGACGGCGGCCAGGGCGGCCCCCGCCCCCTTGCGCAGCGCCTCGGCGAACACCGCGCCCAGCGGCAGGATCAGGACGGCGGCCAGGAAGACCAGGACGACGCCGAGCACCAGCACGCGGATCCACAGCGGGTCCTCGGTGGCCCGGCGGGCGTTACGGGTGACGGGCGCGGTCAAACGAACCTCCTCGCCCAGGCCTGGATGGCGTTGATGACCAGCAACATCAGGAACGAAACGCCCAGCATCACCACGGCGATCGTCGCGGCGGCCCCGTACTGGTACTGCTCCAGCTGGATGATGATCAGCAGGGGCGCGATCTCAGACTTGAACGGCATGTTGCCGGCGATGAAGATCACCGAGCCGTACTCGCCGACCCCGCGCGCGAAGGCCATGGCGAAACCGGTCAGCCAAGCGGGCGCCAGGGCCGGCAGGATCACCCGGCCGATGATCGACAGCCGCCCGGCGCCGAGGCTGGCGGCGGCCTCCTCGACGTCGGCGGCCAGGTCGCGCAGCACCGGCTCCAGCGTGCGGACCACGAAGGGCAGGCCGATGAAGGTCAGGGCGATGACGACGCCGACCGGATTGTAGGCCGCCTTGATCCCGACCATCGCCAGCTTGGCCCCGACCCAGCCGGTGGGGGCGTAGAGCGAGGCCAGGGCGATGCCGGCCACCGCCGTCGGCAGGGCGAACGGCAGGTCGACCACGGCGTTGATCACCGCCTTGCCGGGAAACTCATAACGCACGAGGGCCCAGGCGGTCAGGGCGCCGAACAGGCCGTTGACCACCGCCGCGACCAGCGAGGCCCCAAAGGAAAGCTGATAGGCCCGCAGCGCCCGCTCCGAGAAGGCGGCCGCCAGGAAGCCGTCGAAACCCAGCCCCGCCGACTTGATCGCCACCGCCGACAGCGGAATCAGCACGATCACCGACAGGATCGTCAGGGTCACGCCCATGGTCAGGCCGAACCCGGGGATCGCCGTCCTGCGCCGGAACAGCGGCGGACGGGCGGGCGGGCGGGGCTGAGGCCGGCCGTCGGCGGCTGCGGTTGGAGACGATACGCTCATGGATGGATTACGCGGCGGCCTGCGGCTGTCCGGGCGCGGGACGCCCCGCGCGCTGCATCATTGGCCGCATTCGATCTCCTCGCCGCCGCCCGTTTGAAAGCGCGCCGATAATTCCTACCGGCCAAGGGGGGTCAATCTAGATTTTCCTGCGTCGACGCCCAGAAAAACTGGCCGATGACGACCAGTTGAGGGCGACGGCCCGGCGGGCGTCAAGTCACACCGCCGTGCGCCGGTCTTGCCGAGCCGTCGAACATGACCACGGCTTCATTTGACCATGCCTTCGCCGGCGGCGATCAATCCATGAATTCGGGAGGCGTCATGCCCGCCAAAACATCCGTCCTGGCCCTGGCCTTGGCCGCCGCCCTGGCCGCCGGACGCGCCCTCGCCGCCCCGGCCCCGCCGGCCGCGCTGACGGTGGTCGCCGACGACGTCGACCGTTTCTGGACGGCCTACGACGCCGCGCGCGCGACGCAGGACCCGGCTGAGCAGCGCGAGCGCTTTCAGCGCCTCTATATCGATCCCGGCACGCCGGGCCTGCGCGCCTTCATGCAGGCCAAGGGCTACACGGCCCAGTCCTATGTCGACGCCGTCCGCGCCTATCCGCGCTTCTGGGAGACCGCGCGTCCGCGAACCGCGCGGGTGAAGGGCCTCCTCCCCCGGCTCCAGCCCGGCCTGGACCGCTTTCGCGCCCTCTATCCCGCGCTTCGGCCGGCGACGGTCTATTTCGAGATCGGCGCGCTGAAGTCGAGCGGAACCACCCTGGACGACAAGGTGCTGATCGGCGCCGAGATGGCGACCGGCGACGACGGCGTCGACGTCTCCGAGACGCCGGAACGGCTGCGCGTCGCCCTGACCCGCTACTTCGCCGCCCGCCCCTTCGACGACATCGACGTCCTGGTCATGCACGAGTTGACGCACACGCAGGAGCGCGGCGAGCGTCGCACCTTGTTGGCCCAGGCGCTGTACGAAGGCGTCGCCGACTTCGTCGCCGAGCGGACGACCGGACGCCTGCCCGCCCTGCCCTATGTCGCCTACGGCCCCGCCCATGCGGACGCGATCAGGACGGCGTTCGCGCGGGACATGATGGCCAGCGACTACGGCGCCTGGCTCTACAGCAACGCCGACAATCCGTTCGGCGTCCGCGACCTGGGCTACTATGTCGGCTACGCGATCTGCGAGGGCTATTACCGGCGGGCCAAGGACAAGCAGGAGGCCGTCCGCGCGATGATCGAACTGGACTTCTCCGACCAGGACGCGGTGCGGCGCTTCGTCGATGCGTCCGGATACTTCGGCTAGGCGGGGCTTAGCCGCCCGCAGGCGGGAGCTCGTTCAGACATCCCGAAGGATTGGTAGGCCGGCTGGGACTCGAACCCAGGACCATTCGATTAAAAGTCGAATGCTCTACCACTGAGCTACCGGCCCGCTCATGAAGAACCGCGTGAATCGGCCCTTGGAGAGCGGCGCGGACCATAGTCGCAGCGTCCCGCCCCGGCAACCGGCTAATCTCGGGCCGGAGCAAGCCGCCGCCCCCGCCGTCGGACCTTTCGCCGCAGCCGCCGCGCCGATGACGCCCAGGCCGGCCGGGCTTAGAATGGCGCCTGGCGTTGCGGCCCCTCGTCCGACCCCGCATGTGCGAGGCCACGCGGCGTGCGCAACCATCCTGGAGCCGGGCTCCATGCGGACGATCGCGGCCTGTCTGTACGCGCTTGTGATCGGCGGCTGCGCCAGCCAGACCGTCCAGCAGGGCGCGCACGCCGCCCATACCGCGGGCGACACGGCCAGGGACGGGGTCGGCGGCGCCGTGGCCGCGCCCCTGCACGACATCAACGTGCTGCGCACCAAGATCCCGCCGGCCCTGCTGGCCGCCCGCGACGCGCCCTACGCCCGGCCGAAATCGATGAGCTGTGCGGCCCTGGCCGACGAGATCGGGCCGCTGGACGCCGCCCTTGGCGCCGACCTCGACCGTCCGAAGCCGGCCAGGGACGCCGACGCCGTCGATCGCGACGCCCTGGCGGCCGGCGGCCTCGCGGTCGACGCCATGAAGGGCGCGGCCGAGGGCCTGATCCCGTTCCGGGGCTGGGTGCGCCGGCTGACCGGCGCGGAGCGCCACGACAAGCTGGTGCGGCAGGCGGTCTCGGCGGGGACCGTGCGCCGCGCCTATCTGAAGGGCGTCGGGCTGTCGAAGGGCTGCAAGCCGCCGTCGGCGCCCGCGAACGAAGCCCTGGCCGCCGTCCCCGCGCCGCATCCGGACAAGACGCCCCCCGCCGCCGTGACGACGGTCGCGCCCGCCCCGCCGCCCGGTCCGCCTAGTCGTTGACGCCCGCCAGGTGCCGGGCGCGGAAATCGCGCCGGAACGCCTCGAACCGGCCGTCGGCCACCGCCGCGCGCATGGCCGCCGTCAGCGCCTGGAAGAAGGCGATGTTGTGCCAGGACAGCAGCACCTGGCCCAGGATCTCCTCGGCCTTCACCAGATGGTGCAGATAGGCCTTGGAATAGCCGCGGCTGGCCGGGCAATCGCTATCCGGGTCCAGCGGCGTGTCGTCCTCGGCGAAGCGCGCGCCCTTGAGGTTGATCGGCCCGTCCCAGGTCCAGGCCTGACCATGGCGGCCCGACCGGGTCGGCAGCACGCAGTCGAACATGTCGACGCCCCGCGCCACCGCCTCGACGAGGTCGATCGGCTTGCCGACGCCCATCAGATAGCGCGGCCGGTCGGCCGGCAGCAGAGCCGGCGCGTAGTCCAGCACCTCGCACATCGCCTCGTGCCCCTCGCCCACGGCCAGGCCGCCGAGGGCGTAGCCGTCGAAGCCGGTCTCGATCAGCCGTTCGGACGATTCCCTGCGCAGGTTCGGGAAGGTCGAGCCCTGCTGGATGCCGAACAGGGCCTGGGTATCACGCTGACCGAACGCCGCTTTGGACCGCGCGCCCCAGCGGGCCGACAGCTCCATCGCCTCGCGCGCCCGCTTCTCCTCGGCCGGCCAGGACACGCACTCGTCGAGCTGCATGACGATGTCGCTGCCCAGGAGGTCGGCCTGGATCTGGATCGACCGCTCCGGCGACAGCACGTGGCGCGAGCCGTCGATATGGCTGGCGAAGGTGACGGCGTCCTCGGTGACCTTGCTGATCTTGGACAGCGACATGACCTGGAAGCCGCCGCTGTCGGTCAGGATCGGCTTGTCCCAGCGCATGAACCGATGCAGGCCGCCCAGCCGCGCCACCCGCTCGGCCCCGGGGCGCAGCATCAGGTGATAGGTGTTGCCCAGGATGATGTCGGCGCCGGTCTGCTTGACCTGATCGACGGTCAAAGCCTTGACCGTGCCGGCGGTGCCGACCGGCATGAAGGCGGGGGTGCGGATGTCGCCGCGCGGCGTCGACAGCACGCCGGTGCGCGCCGCGCCGTCGGTCGCGTTGATCTTGAACGGAAAGGAAGCCATCAGGCCGCCGCGAATAGCAGGGAAGCGTCGCCATAGGAATAGAAGCGATAGCCGCCCTCGATGGCGTGGCGATAGGCTTCGCGCATGGTCTCCATCCCGGCGAAGGCGCTGACCAGCATGAACAGGGTCGACTTCGGCAGGTGGAAGTTGGTCATCAGCATGTCGGCGGCCCGGAACCGGTAGCCGGGGGTGATGAAGATCGCGGTCTCGTCGGCGAACGGCCGGATCACCCGGTCCTCGCCCGCCGCGCTCTCCAGAAGCCGCGCCGAGGTGGTGCCGACGCAGACGATCCGGCCGCCAGCCGCGCGCACGGCGTTGAGGGCCTCGGCGGTCTTCGCGCTCACCTCGCCGAACTCGGCGTGCATGCGGTGCTCGGCCACCACCTCGGTCTTGACCGGCAGGAAGGTGCCGGCGCCGACATGCAGGGTGACGAAGTGCAGCGACACGCCCTTGGCCTTCAACCGCTCCAGCAGGTCGGGCGTGAAGTGCAGGCCGGCGGTGGGCGCGGCGACCGAGCCGTCCTCGCGGGCGTAGACGGTCTGGTAGTCGCTGCGGTCGCGCTCGTCCTCGCCCCGCTTGGCGGCGATATAGGGCGGCAGCGGCATCAGGCCGTGCTCGGCGATGGCCATGTCGAGGTCGGGACCGGCGAGGTCGAACGACAGCACCACCTCGCCGCCCTCGCCCTTCTCGGCCACGACGGCGTCGAGGGCGTTGAGCAGGCAGGCGCGATCGGTGGTCCCGGCGAAGGCGACCCGGTCGCCGACCTTGAGCCGCTTGCCGGGCTTCATGAAGGCGGACCAGCTGCTCGGCGACAGGCGTCGATGCAGGGTGGCCTCGACCGCCACCGGCGAGCCGTCGCCGCCGCCTTCCGTGCGGCCGGCGCGCAGGCCGTTCAGCCGGGCCGGGATCACCCGCGTGTCGTTGAACACCAGGGCGTCGCCGGGACGCAGGAAGTCCGGCAGTTCGCGGACGACGTGGTCCTGAGGCGTCGCGCCGGGACGCACCACCAGGAGACGCGCCGCGTCGCGCGGCTCGGCCGGGCGCAGGGCGATGCGGTCGTCGGGAAGATCGAAGTCGAATTCGGAAAGCTGCATCGGGTCAGTTCAACGCCGTCCTGGCGCAAGCCGACGGCCGGCGCGGCGTCTCGCCCCGAGGGCGAGGGCCGACGCCGCCGTCATGCGCGCGGCTTCGCCGGGTCAGGCGTCGGCGGCGACCCGCATCGAGACGATCTTGCCCGGCTCGCGCGGCGGCTCGCCCTTGGGCAGCGCATCGATCAGGTCCATGCCTTCGACCACTTCGCCCCACACGGTGTACTGGCGGTCGAGGAAGGTGGCGTCGTCGAAGCAGATGAAGAACTGGCTGTTGGCCGAGTTGGGGTTCGGCGTGCGGGCCATCGAGCAGACGCCGCGCACGTGGGGTTCGTCGTTGAACTCGGCCTTGAGGTTCGGCTTTTCCGAGCCGCCGGAGCCGGTGCCGGTCGGGTCGCCGCCCTGGGCCATGAAGCCGGGGATGACGCGGTGGAAGACCACGCCGTCATAGAAGCCTTCGCGCGACAGCTCCTTGATGCGCTCGACGTGGCCGGGGGCCAGGTCGGGACGCAGGCGGATCGTCACCGGGCCGCCTTCAAGGGTCATGATCAGGGTGTTTTCGGGATCGGCGGCCATGGGTCGGCTCTCCATTCTGGATCGTTGGCAGGCGTTCTAGACCGGACGCCCGCCGGCTGGAACCCCGGGGCTCGAGTTTTCCGGCAACGGGGCCGCGCCTAGGGCCTTTCCTTTAGAACCAAGGATTTAGAACCACAGATCGCGAACGCAGCGCCCATCGCGCGGCAGGTCGTCGAAGGTGTCGAGGCCGTCGAAGTGATCGATGGGAAGATCGGCCACGGCCTCGGGATCGGCCAGGCGCAGATTGACCGCCATGCGACGGCGTCCTTCCGCGTCGATCCGCAGGCCGCGCCAGCACAGGACGCAGCCGCAGGTCGGGCAGAAGCGGATTTCGAGGGCGGGGTCGGCCTTGCCCTGGCGGACATAGGCCGAGGCCTCGCCGTCGAGGCGCATGCGTCCGCCCTCGTAGTCATAGGCCCAGAGCGCCCCATAGCGGCGGCAGAGCGTGCAGTTGCACGCCGTGGCGGGACCTGGGTCGCCTTCGATGATCCAGCGGCAGGCCCCGCAGTGGCAGGCTCCCGTCAGCATCGCCCCCTCCTTTCGCGCTCGCCCGCTCCGTCCGGGGCCGGCGGACCGCTCAGCCCGCCGGAATCGGCAGTTGCTCGACCACCTCGACGCTGTCGCCAGGGAAGATGGCGAAGTGGGGATGGTCAACGAACATCGCGGCGGCGGCGTCGATGGTCTCGGCGCGCACGACCACATAGCCGGTGACGGCGTTGCGGAAATCGGCGACGCCCGCCGGCGATATCTTCTTGGTGCGGCCGAGCGGGCCGCCGGTCTCGACCACGGCGTCGGCGTGCTGGCGCATCCAGGCGCCCCAGGCGGCGATGCCGGCGCTCTTGGTCTCGTCGCTGAGGTCCGGGATCGCCGCCGCCATGTTCGGCGAGCCCATGTAAAGGGCCAGGAAGGTCTTCATCGTCTTGCTCCCTCATCGAGGCCGCCGTCCATCATCGGCGATCGCGGCGCTCGAGCCAAGGACGCCCCGGCGCGGCCGGCGCCGACAAAACGCGGCGCGGAAAATCCGCGCCTCGCCGCCGGCCGATGTCACACCGCCCGCGCCCGCCTCGTCCTTGTCGTGACGGCCGCCCCGCCCCGGCCGCAAGACAAACGAGGATGACCATGCAAGCCCGTCTCGACGCCCACGCCGTCGCTCCCGAAGCCTTCAAGCCGATGATGGCGCTGGAGGCGCATGTCCGCGCCTCGGGGCTGGAGCATTCGCTGCTGCACCTGATCAAGACCCGCGCCTCGCAACTGAACGGCTGCGCCTATTGCGTCGACATGCACGCCAAGGAGGCCCGCGCCGACGGCGAGACCGAGCAGCGGCTGTACATGCTCAGCGCCTGGCGGGAATCGCCGGTGTACAGCGCGCGCGAGCGCGCCGCCCTGGCCTGGACCGAGGCCCTGACCCTGCTGGCCGAAAGCCACGCGCCCGACGAGGTCTATGAGGCGGTCACGGCCCAGTTCTCGCAGGCCGAGGTGGTCAACCTGACCCTGGCCATAGCCACGATCAACGCCTGGAACCGCTTCGGGGTCGGCTTCCGCCTGGTCCACCCGGTCGCCTAGGCGCGACGCGGCGCGCCTACTTCACCCGGACCGGAACTTCGATGTCGCAGACCGAGAAGTCGGCGCCCCTGGCCGCGCGGGCCTTGGCCGCCAAGGCCGCGAAGGCGGCGCCCCGCGGATCGAGCACTTCGATCCGCGGGCGCTCGCCGGCCGGGATGTCGGCCAGGACACGGACCTTGAGCATCCTGTCCTGCGGCGCCGCCACCGGCTCGCCGGTCTTGATCGCCCGGACCACGTCGAGGCCGAAGATCACCCGTCCGAAGGCGGTGTAGCGTTTGTCCAGCGACGGATAGGCCTGCCGCATCAGGAAGAACTGGCTGTTGGCGGTGTCGGGCCCCTCGTCGCGCGCCATGCCGAGCACGCCGGGGCAGTAGGTTCCCCAGGCCGCGACCTTGTGGTCGGCGGTCATCGACGCGTAGTCCCAGCCCTGGCTGACCGCCGGCATCGGCCCGACAAAGCCGAGATCGGCCCCCATGGGATGGGCGAAGGCGACGAAACCGCTGTCGGTGCCGCGCCGCCAGGTGAACTCGCCCTTGAGGTCGGGCTTGTCGGAACCGCCCTCGCCGGTGTCCTTGGGATCGCCGGTCTGGGCCATGAACCGGTCGATCACGCGAAAGAACGTCCGCCCGTCGTAGAAGCCGGCGCGAGCCAGGGCGCGCAGGCGCTCGACATGGGCGGGCGCCGCCTCGGGAACCATCTCGACCAGCACCCGGCCCTTGTCGGTGTCGACGACCAGCACGTTCTGCGGGTCGGGCGCGCGCCAGTCCGCCGTCGCCGTCGCGGCCGCGGCCGCCGCCAGGGCCGGGCTGGAAAGGCCGGGCCCCAGCAGGCCAAGCGCCATCGCGCCGACCCCCGCGAGACCGGCGGCGACGGCCCGCCGCATCACTTCACCTGCGCGGGCAGGTCGACGTCGCAAACGCTGAAGCCGTCGCCCTTGGCGTGCTTCGCCGCCTCGACCAACTGCCTGAAATAGGCGCTGCGCGTATCCAGCACCTGGACCTTGGGGCGTTCCTTCTCGGGGATGTCGGCCAGCAGGCGCACCTGGACCATCTTGTCCTGCGGCTGCGGAACCGGCTCGCCGGCCTTGATCTTGCGCACCACGTCGAGCCCCGAGATCACCCGGCCCCAGACCGTGTAGTTGCGCTCCAGCTGCTGGCTGAAGCCGCGCATCAGGAAGAACTGGCTGTTGGCCGAGCCGGGCGCCTGGGCGCGGGCCATGCCGGCGACGCCCGGGCAGAACACGCCCCAGGCCTGCACCTCGCCCGTCGCCGTCAGGGCCATCAGCGCCGAGGGCTGGCTGCGGGCCGGGACCGAGCCGACGAAGCCGCTCTCCAGCGCGCCGGCCGCGCCGACCGGGACGAAGGGGGTGGCCGCGCCGCGCTTGAAGGCGAACTCCGGCTCCAGATCGGGCAGCTTGGAGCCGCCCTCGCCGGTGTTCTGCGGATCGCCGGTCTGGTCCATGAAATCTTCGATGACCCGGAAGAAGGTCAGGCCGTCGTAGAAATGCTGGCGGGTCAGTTCCTGGATGCGGGCGACGTGGTTGGGCGCCAGCTCCGGCGACAGCTCGACGACGATGCGGCCCTGGTTGGTGTCGATCACCAGCAGGTTCTGCGGATCGGGCGAGCGCCAGTCCGCCGCCGAGGGGCCGGCGGCGGCGGCGGACGGCGGCGCGGACGCCTTCTTGGGCGCGGCCTGGGCCGACGAGGCCGCCGCCAGGACGGCGGCGGTCAACAGCAGGGCGGATCGCATGAACAAAGCTGGTCCTTGAGGCAGGAGAGGAAGACGATAGGCGGCCCGTTGCCGCACGCTGAAGGCGTTTTTGCGGCCCCGGCCGATCAGCTCTTGCGGGCTTTCTGCAACAGCCGCGCCTGCACGCCGGGCGAGACGAACTTGGCGACGTCGCCGCCCAGCTGGACGATCTCCTTGACCAGCCGCGAGGCGATGGCCTGGTGCCGGGGATCGGCCATCAGGAACACGGTCTCGATCTCGCGGTCGAGCTGCTGGTTCATGGCGGTCATCTGGAATTCGTATTCGAAGTCGGCCACCGCCCGCAGGCCGCGGATGATCATCTGGGCGCCGACCTCGCGGGCGGTGTGCATCAGGAGGTTGTCGAACGGGTGGACCACGATCTCGGCCCGGGACCGCAGATGCGCCGTCTCTTCCTCGATGATCGCCACCCGCTCTTCCAGCGAGAACAGCGGCCCCTTGCCGCGGTTGATGGCGACGCCGATCACCAGCTTGTCGACCAGCTTCACGGCGCGGCCGATGATGTCCATGTGGCCGTTGGTGATCGGGTCGAACGTTCCCGGATAAAGACCGACGCGCGTCATGTGCCTCCCCCGTCTGCGCCGCAGCAACGTTTGGACGAGACGCGGCCTATGCGCCGTCTTGCTCGCCCTCTTGCTCATCGCCTTCCGCTTCCGCAAGGCGTTCGACCGAAACGACGTGTTCGTCCTCGGCCGTGCGGAAGATGGTTACGCCACTTGTATTTCGCGCTGCAACACGGATTTGCGCGACGGGGCACCGTATCAACTGCCCCGCGTCGGTCACCAGGAGAATCTCGTCGCCGTCCTCGACCGGGAACGAAGCCGCCAGGCGGCCGCCCTTCTTGGACAGGTCGTGAGCCAGCATGCCCTGGCCGCCCCGGCCGGTGCGCCGATAGCCATAGGCCGACGTGCGCTTGCCGAAGCCCTCGGTGGAGACGGTGAGGATGAACTCCTCGGCCCCGCCCAGCTCGCCGATGCGCTCGGGGCTGAGGGCGGCCTCGCCGGCTTCCTCCTCGCCCTCGCCTTCGTCGGGAACGGCGGCCTCGTCGACCTCCTCGCCCGACGCCGCGCGCATGGCGTTGGCGTGCTTGAGATAGGCGGCCCGCTCGGCCGGCGTCGCATCGACGCCGTGCAGGATGGCCATCGAGATGACGCTGTCGCCGTCGGCCAGGCGCACGCCGCGCACGCCGGTGGACTCGCGGCCGGCGAACACCCGCACGTCGGTGACGGCGAAGCGAATGCAGCGGCCCAGCGCCGTGGTCAGCAGCACGTCGTTGTCGTTGGTGCACAGGCCGACGCCGATGATCGAGTCGCCCTCATCCAGCTTCATGGCGATCTTGCCGGCCCGGTTGATCTGGGCGAAGTCGGACAGCTTGTTGCGGCGGACATTGCCCGACCGGGTGGCGAACATCACGTCCAGCCGGTCCCACGTCGCTTCGTCCTCGGGCAGCGGCAGGATCGAGGTGATGCTGTCGCCCGGCTCGATCGGCAGGATGTTGACCCAGGCCTTGCCGCGCGATGTCGGCGTGCCCAGCGGCAGGCGCCAGACCTTGAGCTTGTAGACCTTGCCCACCGACGAGAAGAACAGCACCGGCGCATGGGTCGAGGCCGAGAAGACGCGGGTGACGGCGTCCTCGTCCTTGGTCGACATGCCCGAGCGGCCCTTGCCGCCGCGATGCTGGGTCCGGTAGGTGGCCAGCGCCGTGCGCTTCACATAGCCGCCGTGCGTGACGGTGATGACCATGTCCTCGCGGGCGATCAGGTCCTCGTCCTCGACGTCGGCGTCGCCCTCGACGATCTGGGTCCGCCGCGGAACGGCGAAGGTCTCGCGCACCTCGATCAGCTCGTCGCGGACGATCCGCATGATGTTGTCGCGCGACGACAGGATCTCGAGATAGCCGGCGATGGCCTTGGCCAGCTCCTCGGCCTCGCCGAAAATCTCGTCGCGGCCAAGGCCGGTCAGGCGGGCCAGGGTCAGGGCCAGGATGGCGCGCGCCTGCTCGTCGGTCAGGCGGATGCGCTCGCCTTCGACCAGCACCGTGCGCGGATCGGCGATGAGGTCCACCAGGGGCATCATGTCGCCGGCCGGCCAGTCGCGGTTCACCAGGCGCTCGCGCGCCTCGGCCGGGTCCTTGGACGAACGGATGATCTGGATGAACTCGTCGATATTGGCGACGGCGATGGCCAGACCGACCAGCACATGGCCGCGGTCGCGGGCCTTGCCCAGCTCGAACTTGGTCCGCCGGACCACCACCTCTTCGCGGAACTCGACGAAGCAGTCGATCAGCTGGCGCAGGCCCATCTGCTCGGGCCGGCCGCGGTTCAGGGCCAGCATGTTGACCCCGAACGAGGTCTGCAGCGGGGTGAAGCGGTAGAGCTGGTTGAGCAGCACCTCGGCCGAGGCGTCGCGCTTCAGCTCGATGACGATGCGCATGCCGACGCGGTCGCTCTCGTCGCGCAGGTCGGCGACGCCCTCGATGCGCTTTTCCCGCACCAGCTCGGCCACGCGCTCGACGAGGCTGGCCTTGTTCACCTGGTAGGGGATCGAGTCGATGATGATCGCCTCGCGGTCCTTGCGGATCTCCTCGATCCGCGCGGTGCCGCGCATGACCACCGAGCCGCGGCCGCTCATCAGGGCGTTGCGTGCGCCGGTGCGGCCGATGATCTCGCCGCCGGTCGGGAAGTCCGGTCCCGGCACGAGGTCGAGCAGGTCGTCCAGGCCGACCTCGGGGTCGTCGATCACCGCCACGCAGGCGTCGACCACTTCGCCCAGATTGTGCGGCGGGATGTTGGTGGCCATGCCGACGGCGATGCCGCCGGCGCCGTTGACGAGCAGGTTCGGAATCCGCGCCGGCAGGACGACCGGCTCCAGTTCCTTGCCGTCGTAATTGTCCTGGAAGTCGACGGTGTCGCGGTCGATATCGGCCAGCAGCGCCGTCGCCGCCTTGGTCATGCGGCTTTCGGTGTAACGCATGGCGGCCGGCGGGTCGCCGTCCACCGAGCCGAAGTTGCCCTGGCCGTCGACCAGCAGCAGGCCCATCGAGAACTGCTGGGCCATGCGCACCAAGGCGTCATAGACCGACTGGTCCCCGTGCGGGTGCAGACGACCGATGACGTCGCCGACCACGCGGGCGGACTTCGAGTACGACTTGTCGGGCGTCATGCCCAGGTCGTTCATCGAATAGAGGATGCGCCGGTGGACCGGCTTCAGCCCGTCGCGCGCGTCCGGCAGGGCGCGGCTGACGATCACGCTCATGGCGTAGTCGAGGTACGAACGCCTCAGTTCGTCCTCGATGGCGATGGGGGCGACGCCGCGTCCAGGGACGCCGTCGGGGCGGCCGTCGCCCGGGGGAATGGTCGTGTCGTCTGTCACTGAACTTTACGGGAGAATTCTGGGGGCGGAATCGACATCGATTGCTCTTCGACGTTGTTAGCACCCCCGACGGCCCAGCGCAAAAATACTGACGCGGCCGCTTGCCTGACGGCGACAAAGGGCCAAGCTTGCGTGCTTTCGCAAGGAGTCCGCCGATGTCATCCGTCCTGAAATCAGCCGCGTTCGGCCTGATCGCCGCCGGGCTCGCCGCCGCCACCGCCGCCCTGGCCGCCGATCCGGCCCCCGCGCCCGTCCCGGCCGGGGCGACCGCCGAGATCAAGGGCCCGGACGGCGCCCGCCTCGGAACCGCGACCTTCCGGGAAGGCCCGACCGGCGTGCTGGCCCGCGTCGAGGTCAAGGGCCTGCCGCCCGGCTGGCACGGCATGCACTTCCACGAAAAGGGCGACTGCTCCGACCCTAAGTTCATGAACTCGGGCGCGCACATGAACCACGCCGACGCCAAGGTCCCGCACGGCCTGCTCAACCCCAAGGGCCCGGACTACGGCGACCTGCCCAACCTCTATGTCGCGGCCGACGGCTCGGGCGTCGGCGAGGTGTTTTCCAGCCTGATCTCCCTAAAGGGCGAAGGCGGCCGTCCCGCCCTGCTCGCCCCCGGCGGCCGCGCCCTGGTCATCCACGCCAGCCCCGACGACCACGCCGCCCAGCCGATCGGCGGGGCCGGGGCCCGCATCGCCTGCGGCGTGATCAGGTGACGTCCGCCGTCGCCGGGGCGCTGCGCGCGGAGCCCCGGCGTTCGGACAGGGCCACCAGGGCGACGCCGGCCATGGTCGACAGGCCGCCGACCACCACGTGCACGGTCAGGCGGTCGCCCAGGAACAGCGCGCCGATGGCGCAGGTGACCAGGGGGCTGAGCAGGAAATAGCCGGCCACCCGCCCGGCCTCGCGTCGCTGGACCAACCAGAACATCAGGCCGGTGGCGAAGACGCTGGAGGCCAGGCCGGCGAACGCCACCGCCGCCCAGGCGAGCGGCGGCGCGGCGGCGATACGCTGGCCCAGATGCGGTTCGAACACGGCCGAGGCGCCCAGCAAGGCCGGGGCGGCGGCCAGGGCGGTCAGCCCCTGCAGCTTGAACGGCTTGATCCCCGAGGTCTTGCGGACCAGCACCGTGCCCAGGGCCCAGATGGCGCTGGCGACCGCGCCGACGCCGATGGCCTTGAGGTCGCGCGCCGCCCCGCCGCCCAGGGTCATCCACAAGACCCCCATGAAGGCGATGGCCATGCCGGCGGCCGCGGGCAGGCTCATGCGCTCGCCCAGCAGCAGCCAGCCGAACGCCGCCGTGAACGGAATCCACAGCTGCAGCGCCACGGCCAGCGGGCTGAGGTCGTGGGCCAGGGCGAAGCCGGTGTAGAGCACGCCGAAGTGAAGCGGCCCCAGCAGCAGCACGATCAGGATCAGGGCGCGCGGGTTGGGGAACGGCGGGCGGATGAACGGCGCCAGCACCGCCAGGGTCAGGGCGAACCGCGCCCCCGCCACGAACAACGGCGGCAAAAGCTGCGTCGCCACCTTGGCCGCCGCGTTGTTGACGCCCCAGACGGTGACGATGGCGACGATGGCCGCCCATTCGACGGGCGTCAGGCTGGAACGCGAGGAGTCGGACATGGCCAGCCTATAGCAGCCGGCCCGGCCTCCCCGCCGGCCTTATTTCCCTATTTCTTCTTCGAGGTCTTCAGGGCCTGGACTTCGGTCTCGGTCAGCTTGCGCATGGCGCGCACGTGGCACTTCATCGGGGCCGCGCCCATGCCCTGGGGCACGATCAGGTCGAGGTCGGCGCCGGTGCAGACATTGTCCATGCCGCCCCAGGGCTTGAGGCCGATGCGCTGGGTCCAGTCGACGTTCAGGCAAGGACCGAACAGCTTCAGTTCATAGACGTCGCGGACGCTGACATTGACATAGACCGTCTCCTGGTTCGGCGACGAGAAGCCGTTGACCTGATTGATCCAGAAGCACTGCCGGGGCGGCGTCGCCGGCTTGGCCGGCTTGACGTCCTGGGCCGAGGCCGAGCCTGCGACCGCGACGGACAGCACGAGGGCGAGGGTGAGGATGGATCGCTTCATGGCCGTACTCTCCACATTCGTCGACGACGCGCCGCGGGCGCGGAACGCCCAGGGCCGGGCATTATCGGCCGCAACCCCCGGCCTTGTCTCGCGCTTAGTGCAGCTTGAGCCTGCCGGAGACGCGCTCCTGCAACAGCCTCGCCACGGCCAGCACCGCCGTTCGCGCCGTTCCCAGTATGGCGCGGTGATGGTCGAGATGGAGCGACATGTACATGGCCTTGGCCACCAGCCCCTCGACGAAGAAGTTGGGGCCGCCGAGACCGCCCATCAGCGAGCCGACGCCGCGGCCGGCCCCGAGCGAGACCAGCGAGCCGAAGTCGCGATAGCGGAACGTCGCCTCGGTCGGCCGCTCACGCATCGCCGCGATCAGGGCGCGGGCGAGATAGTCGGCCTGCTGGTGCGCGGCCTGGGCGCGGGCCGGCGTCAGCCTGCCCTCCTCCCAGGGACAGGCGGCGCAGTCGCCAAGGGCGTAGACGCCGGGCGCCGAGGTCTGCAGCCGCGTATCGACGACGAACTGGTTCAGCCGGTTGACCTCCAGGCCGAAGTCGCGATTGGCCTCGGCCGCCTTGACGCCGGCGGCCCAGACGATCAGGTCGGCGGGAACCTCGCCGACGCTGGTGGCCAGGCCGTTCTTGGCCACGGCCGCCACCTTGGCGCCGGTCAACACCCGCACCCCCTTGCGCTCCAGGGCCTGCTGGGCGCGGGCTGAGATGCGCTCGGGCAAGGCGCCCAGAATCCGGTCCGCCGCCTCGACCACGGCGATCTCCAGCCTGAAACGCTGGTCGGCGGCCAGGCCCTGCTCGAACTCGGTCTTGGCCTCGATCAACTCGGCCGCCAGTTCGACCCCCGTCGCTCCGCCGCCGACGATGGCCACCCGCAACGGCTCGGCCGCCGCGAACGACGCGCGGGTGAAGGCCGCCAGCAGGCGCATGTGGAACCGCTCGGCGTCCTCGGCGCCCTCCAGCACGCTGGCGTGCTCGACGCCAGGCGTTCCGAATTCGTTGGAGCCGCAGCCGACAGCCAGCACCAGGCGGTCGAAGCTGACGGCGCGCTCGGGGATCACCGTCTCGCCGTCGCGATCACGCGTCTCGGCCAAGGTCAGGCGGCGGGCGTTCAGGTCGAGGCCGGTCACGTCGCCGAGGGTGAAGCTGAAATGGTTGCGCCGCGCCAGCAACGGATAGGACAGGCCCTCCTGATGGGTGTCGAGCGTGCCGGCGGCGACCTCGTGCAGGGTCGGTTTCCAGATGTGGAACACCAAGCGATCGATCAGCAGCACCGCCTCGGGACCGCGTCGACGGCCGAGCCGCCGCCCCAACCGCGCCGCCAGCTCCAGCCCGCCGGCGCCGCCGCCGACCACCACGATCTCGTAATGCATGCAGGCACTACACCCGTCGGGCGCGGCGGCGGCAAGCGGCGGCAAAGAAACCGCCAAAGAAAAAGGCCGCCCGAAGGCGGCCTTTACGAAACGCGGCGGCGAAACGCCTAGAACGGGATTTCGTCGTCCAGGTCGGCCGAGAAGCTCTCGCGCGGGCCGGACGGCTGGGCGCGGCCGCCGGACTGGAATCCGCCGCCGCCGCTGGAATAGCCGCCGCCGAAGTCCTCGCCGCCGCGATCCTGGGCGCCGCCGCCCTCGCCGCGGCCGCCCAGCATGGTCAGCTCGCCCCGGAACTTCTGCAGCACGATCTCGGTGGAAAATTTCTCCTGGCCCGAATTGTCGGTCCATTTGCGCGTCTGCAACGAGCCCTCGATGTAGACCGTCGAACCCTTGCGCAGATAGCTCTCAGCCACCTTGACCAGGTTGTCGTTGAAGATGACCACGCGGTGCCATTCGGTCTTCTCCTTGCGCTCGCCCGACTGGCGGTCGCGCCAAGTCTCCGAGGTGGCGATCCGCAGATTCGCCACCCGGTCGCCCGAGTTCAGGGTGCGGATTTCCGGGTCCGCGCCCAGGTTGCCGACCAGAATGACCTTGTTGACGCTGCCCGCCATCGGACCTTCACCTTCTCACCAAGCGCCCGGCCGCATCCGCGGCGGGCGGGAATGTCTTATCAAGCCGCGACCCTAGACGAGCGGCGCGACGTGTCAATGTTCCACAAATGTTCGCATCGCCGACGCCCCTTCGCCGGCCGTCGACCTTACTGCGATATCGTGGGCGAGGCCGCCCCGACCGCCGTCAGCTTGCCGTCGCCGGTGCGGACCAGAGCGATGTAGCGCGGGCCGTCGAAGGTCTGCGAGACGAACACCCCTTCGGGCAGCAGGAAGATGAAGCTGCCCTGATAGGCGCCCATCAGATTCTCGCTGGAGCCGCCGAGGCCGACGAACTTGAGCCGCATCGCCTCGAGCTGGCCGGCGCAGTACTCCAGGCTTGGCTGGTTCACCGACAGCTTGTTGAAGCGGACCGTGCCGTTCTTGAGCGGCACGGCGTGCCAGCAGACGCCCTTGTCGTAAGGCGCCTCGATCTTCTTGGCGCAGCCAGACAGCGCGACGGCCAGACCGACGGCCGCGGCCGCGATGGAGAACGAACGGATCATGGCGCAACCCTATATCGCGGCGTCCGCCGGCGCGAGCCCCCTCCCCCGGCGGCTCCCGGCGTTCCTTTCAGGCTAGATCTGCGGCACGCCGCAGGACGGCGTCTGCTCGACCAGCAGGCGGAAGCTCTTGTTGTCGCTGGACTGTTCGACGCGTCCCGGCACCAGCCGCAGCGTCTGCTCGCCCCAACGGCCGTAGCTGGCCCCGCCGGTGCGCTCGCACTTGCCGGCGAACAGGGCCTGCACGCACGCCCCCAGCGACTGGACCTCCGAAAGCTTGCGCCAGTCGCCGCCGGCGTAGCGCCAGCAGGCCTGGCCGGCCGGCTTCCCCGCGGGCTGGGCCTCGGTCGCCGCGGGCTGGGCCGCGGGGGCGGGCGGTCCGGCCGGAGCCGGCGCCGCGGCGGGAGCCTGCGGCGGCAGCGGCGTGATCGCCGGCCCCGCCCCGCTGGCCGCCGCCAGGGCGCCGCTCTGGTCGACGCCGACATCGAGCGAGCCGGTGGCCACGCCGTTCTTCTTGGCGCAGTCGGCCAGGGTCGCCAGGCCGACGAACTGGCCGCCGACGAAGCAGCGCAGCTCCCGCTTGGGATCGAGCTTGGCGTCGTCGTCGCGGCCCATCTCGACCACCAGGCCCGGCTGGCCGGCCGGAGCGGTCTCGGGCGTCTTGGCCCCTCCGTCGCGCGACATGACGAGCTTGGCCAGGCCCAGGCCGGCGACCAGGGCGACGGCCACGCCGCCGACGATGACGACCCTGCGGTCCTTCAGGAAATTCATGGGCTCTTGGCTACGCTGTCGCGGTTGCGGTTTCAAGACAGCCGGATCAGCCGCCGCCGTTCAGGCGGGCGAGGCCGGCCTGGTAGTTCTTGATCTGCGCGGTCAGATAGGCCGGCGCTTTCCCGGTCGGGGTCGCCGGCTTGGGGTGCAACTTGGCGTCGAGGTCCTGATAGGCGGTGCGGATGGTGCTCAGCGCCGCCTGCAAGGCGGTGTTGATCGCATTGGCCCCGTCCTTGGAATCGAGCGCCATGTTCGGCGGCAGGTTCAGGCCGTAGACCTTGGCCTGGTTCGGATCGACCTTGCCCTTGGAGTTGGTGGCGACGGTGCGCACCACCCCCTCGGTCAGGCCCAGGGCCGTCAAGGCGTTCTTGCCCGGCGCGCCGGCCATGATCTCGACCGTCGACTTGGCGTTCATCGGCTCGATCTGGAGACGGCTGGTGTTGGTGTCCTTGTCGGTCACCACCGAGACCTTGACCTGGAAGCCGGCCGCCCGCTGGACCTTGACCGCCAGGGTGGCCAGGGTGTCGTCGGCGGCGATGGTCACGGCGGCGGGCCTCGCCCCCGGGCTGGTGCGCACCAGGAACTGATCCCCCGCCCGCACCGAGGTCGCCGAGGTCAGCAGGGTCGAGTCCTGATAGCTGAGCGTTCCCTTGGGCAGCCCGAGGCGGTCGAGAACGCTGGAGCCGTTGGGGTCGACCGCGATCGAGGTCGGCGCAGCCTGCCCGTCCTGGGCGGTGAAGCGCCGGGTCCAGCCGACGGCGCCGGTCTGCGGATCGATCTGGGCGACATAGCCGTCCTTGGCGTCGGGCTTGCTGGGGTCGGTCGAGGCCGACGAGCCGGCGATCCAGACCTGGCCCCCGGAGACGGTCAGGGCGCTGGCGCCGTCGTCGCCCTGCCCGCCGAAATAGGTCAGCCGGTCCGAGGCCTGCGGCCCCAGTCCTGTCGACAGCTTGGCGACGAAGGCGTCGACGCCGCCGGAATGGGCGGTGTTGACGCTCCCCGCCGACAGCGCGCCGTTGCGGGTCGACCCGGCCACCACGATGTCGGCGCCGTTGAACGCCACCCCGGCGATCGAGCCGCCCTGCAGGTCGCCCAGGTCGCGGACGCCGGCGGGCGTCGGCGGGCCGGAAGGCTGCAGGGTGAACTGCCGCACCACGCCCCGCCCGTTCTCGACGCCGGCGACGACCAGGGTGTTCCCGCTGATCGCCAGGCCGGCCGGCTTGTCGTCGCCGTACCCGCCGAACTGGGTGGTGAACTTGACCGTCGGCGCGCCCGAGGCGGTGGTCCCGAAGCCTTCGAGATAGCCGTCCCAGCCGCCGATCTGGCCGCCGCCGCCCGGCATCGGGGACTTGGTCTGGCCGGCGACGTAGACGGTCCCATCGGCGCCGAAGGCCACGGAATTGACCTGATCGTCCTCGCGCGCGCCGCGTCGCTCGGTCCAGACCTCGTCGCCATGGGCGTCGTACAGGGTGACGAAGCTGTCGGTCTTGCCCGAGCCGGGATCGGAGTTGAGCGCGCCCTCGACCGCGCCCTGCAAGGCGCCCTTGACCGAACCGGCCACCGCCACCTTGCCGTCGGGCGAGACCGCCAGGGCGTAGCCGTTGGCGGTGTCGGCCGCGCCCAGGGTGCGCGAATAGACCAGCGTGCCGGCGGAGTCGTACTTGAGCAGGGCGACGTCGCCCTTGCCCTTGATCGGCTGGCCGTTGTTGGAGCTGGAGACGTCGGCCAGCATGTAGACCGAGCCGTCCGGCCCGGTGACGGTGGCTCGCGTCGCCGTGACCTCTTTGCCCAGGGTGGTGGAGAACACCCGGCCGTCGACCCAGTTCGCCTCGCCCGGCTTGGCCGCCGGCGCCGACGAACCGGCCGGCAGGTCGCCGACCTGGAACTTGAGGAGCTGCTGGGCGGTCGATCCGGTGGTGGCGGACACGCCGTTCTTGACGGCGGTGCTGATGGCCCCGACACGCTGGGACAGGTAGATCGCCGGCGTCGAGGCCGGGGCCGAGAACGACACCTTCTCGATCGCCGATCCCTTGACCTTCAAGGACCACTCGTCCGGCCCGGCCGGCAGCGTGACCGTCTTCGAACCGACCTTGACCACCTTGGGTTCGGCCTGGGTCCGCACAGTGGCGAACCGGGTGTCGACGCCTGCGGCCTTGAGCTTGTCGTTGATGAAGTTGACCACGTTGGCCATGGTCCGCGGCGTCGATCCCATTTCCGACAGGTCGATCGGCACCTGGACGGCGTTGCTCTTCGAGCGCTGGACCGAGATGTCGAACTTCACGTCGCCCTGGAAGGCCTTGACCGCGTCGTCGGGGCCGCCGACGTGCACGACGCCCGTCTGATAGTTGTCGTTCTCCCTCTTGACCCCGACCGTCGACTTGGCGGCCTTGTCGATCGCGGCCCCTTCGGCGAGGCGCAGCTGGTCGAGCTTCATGCCGTTGAGATAGCCAAGGGTCTGGGCCAGCCCCGTCGAGAACAGCGACTGCACCCTGGCCTTCTCGGCGGCCGGCGTGCTGGCCGAGGCGTAGCGTTCGGCCAGGCCGCTCAGGGTGTTGAGCGCCTGATAGAGCGCGAACATCTTCTGATAGTCGTGGCTGGCGCCGGGAACGTCGAGCTTGGCCGCGCCTTCGTTGACGAAAGCGCCGCCGCTCATCACCTGTTTGACCAGATCGTTGGCGCGCGGAACCTTGGCCTTCAGGTCCCAAGGCGGCGTCGGCAGCTTCTTGGCGGCCGCGCCGGCGCCAGGCGTAGCCGCGCCGCCGTTGGCGTTGACCCCGGCCTTGGAGAGATAATAGCCAAGCAGGCTGCTGCTATCGAAGGTTATCACCGGCGACGCCGCTCCCGTTGCGGTATGCGGCAGGTTGTCGCGGATTCGCCTTCCGAAAAGTTAACGCCCGTCAACACATCGACCGTGCGCGGTGAAAATCCGGCTGGGCTCGGCCCAGGCTCGGCGTGCGGGCCGGTCGGCTCCCCCCATGGGGCCGCAAAGCCCCGCTAGGCGGCGATCAGATGCGATCCGGCCAGCCCGCGCAGGACGGCGTCCCGGCGCGCGCGCCACTCGTCGGCGAGGATGGCGAGCAGCACCACGTCGCGCCATCGGCCGTCCTTGAGCACGTGCCGGCGCATGTAGCCCTCGCGGCGGAAGCCGGCGGCGGCCTGCGCCTTCAGCGCGGTGTCGTTGTCGGCCAGCACCTGGGCCCAGATCTTCTCCAGCCCCAGCTGGTCGAACGCGCGGTCCAGGCCCAAGGCCTGGGCGGCTCGGCCGGCGCCGCGGCCGCGCGCCTCGGGATCGCCGATGTACCAGCCCCATTCGGCCCGACGATGCCGGCCGTTGAGGCCGGACAGGGTGAGAAAGCCGGCCGGCTGGGCGTTGCGGGTGATGATCCAGCCCATGCGGTCGGGATTGCCGCGGAAATCGTCGAACCAGCGTTGGTGGTGATCGAGGCTTTCAGGCGCCCCGTCGCTCATCCAGCGATCGACCTCGCGTTCGCGACGCCAAAGGAAAAGGCGTTCGCAATCGTCTTCGCGAAGATCCCGCAGGTCGATCATAGGTCGAGCGCGCTCCTTATCTTCATCTATAGCACGCCGGCGCCGGCCCGTCCGCCGCTCAGGGGCGCTCGGACAGGGGTTGGATCAACGATTTTCCGGCCGCCTGCGGCTCGGCGACCTCGACCCGGCCGCTCTGCTTGTCGAACAGGCAGAACACCCGCCCCTTCATGTTCTTCATGTGGCGCTGCGGCCACGTCCCCTCGATCACCGCCACCGTCGAGGCGGCGAAGCTGTCGGCGTAGGCGGTCATGCGGGCGTCGCGAAAACCGCTGGCCTGGATGCAGGCGGCCTCGGACCGCGAGCGCAGGCGGTCCCAGGACTGCGGCGACGAGGCCTGGGCCTGCGAAGCGGCCAGGCAGGCGACGGCGGCGAGGCCGGTCAGGACGGCGCGGGCGGTTGTCATCGGCGGACTCCGGTCTGATCAGGTCGCAGGATGTTGGAACAGGTCGCGGGCGGGAAGATGGCCGCCCTTCCCGCTTATCCCTGCTTGAACAGCGACAGCACCACCTGCGGCGCGGAGTTGGCGATCGACAGGGCCTGGGCCCCGAGCTGCTGCTTGACCTGCAGGGCCTGCAGCTTGGCGCTCTCCTTGGCCAGATCCGCGTCGACGAGGTTGCCCACGCCGCTCTGCAGGACGTCCATCAGCTTGCCGACGAAGGTGTTGTGCGATTCGATCTGCTTGGCCTGGGCGCCCATGTCGCCGAGCGCCTGGCTGACATTGGCCATGGTGGCCTGGATCTGCGCCAGCGCGGCGGTGGCCATGGTGACCGTGCTGATGGTCGAGGTGGCCGGCATGGTGATGATGGCCCCGCCCAGCGACATGTTCTTGACCGACAGCGTCAGGAACGAATTGGCGTCGGCGTTGGCCAGGAACTTGATGTTGCCGGTCATCGAGCCGTTGAGGATGTTGGCCCCGTCGAAGGTGGCGTTGTTCACCATCTGCTGGACCTGGTTCAGCAGCGTGACGTAGTCGGCGTTGAGCGCCTTGCGCGAATTGGGGTCGAACGACGGGTCCAGGGCGGCGGTCACCTTCGCCTTCATCTGGATCAGGGTGTCGGAGATGGATTGCCCAGCGGTCATCGACACTTGCGCGATGGAGTTCGCGCGGTCCAGGCTCATCTTCACCGCGTCGAGCGCGCCGATGTCGGCCCGCTGCCCCTGGGCGATGGCCCAGATCGCGGCGTTGTCCTTGGGATTGTTGATGCGCAGACCCGTGCTGATGGCGTTCTGCACGGTCTGCAGGTCGCCCTGGGTCTGGTTCAGGTTCTGCAACGCGATCAGCGCGGATTGATTGTTGTTCACGCTAATCGTCATGGCCTTCTCCTCCGACGCCGGACGAAGCCCGCAATCCGCGGCGCTCGACGACGCAGCGTCCGATTCGCAAGACTCGCCGTCTGCGAAGGAAGCTAGGAAGACATGGTGTCCATATGGTTAACGCGCGTAAACGCACGTTAACGGCCGCCGCGTCCCGCAGCGTCCGTGCAAGCAGCCCGCCCGTGGGGCGGCTTCAGGCCTTGGCGTCGATCACCGCGCCTCGGCGATAGGTCCGGTCCTCGCGCATCCGCAGCACCTCCTCGCGGGGCAGCTGCTTGACCACCTCTCCGGTTCGCCGGTCGATGGTCTTGTAGACGTAAGTGCCGGCGGCCTGGTCTTCCTCGATCACCAACCGCAGGTCCGCGGCGTCCTGGGACACGGCGGCGGCGCCGACGGCGCCGATGAGCCCGACGTCTCCGGCGGGCGGTTGCGGGGTCTGGCCGAAGGTCGGATCGGGAACGGCCTGAGTAATCCCTACCTTGCTCATTGCTCCACGATGTCGGCGTCGCCGCCGAATCCTCCTGGTGAAACCGCGAGACGGCGGAGACCGAAGCCCCCGCCGCCGCGGCCGGAGGCGGAGCCTGGGCCCCGCCGCCAAGCTTCGATTAGCGGAACAGGCCCAGCAGCGATTGGCTGGACGAGTTCGCGATCGACAGCGCCTGGATGCCCAGCTGCTGCTTGGTTTGCAGAGCCTGCAGCTTGGCGCTTTCCTTCGCCAGGTCGGCGTCGACGAGGTTGCCCACGCCGGCGTCGAGCGAGTCCTTCAGCTTGCCGATGAAGGTCAGGTGCGTGTTCAGCGCCTTAGAGCCGGTGCCGAGGCTGGCCAGAGCGGTGTTGACGTTGTCCAGCGAGGTCTTGATCCTGGCGACCATGGTCGTGGCCAGGGTCGCCGTGCCGATGGTCGCGGTGGCGGCCACGGTGACGTTGGTCCCGCCGAGAGCCAAGCTCTGGGCCTTGACCGTCAGACGCGAAGTACCGTCGGCGTTGGCCAGGGCGGCCAGGTCGGTGGCGCCGGTCTTGATCAGGTTGGCGCCGTTGAAGTCGGCGTTCGACACGGCCTTGGTGATCTGGTCACGCAGGGAGACGAAGTCCTGGTTGAGCTTGCTGCGGCTCGCCGTGTCCAGCGAGGTGTCCGAAGCCGCCAGGGCCTTCTGCTGCATCTGGGTGAGCAGGTCCGAGACCGATTGGCCGGCCGCCAGAGCGACGTCGATGGTGCTGGAGACGCGCGAGAGCGAGTCCTTCACCGAGTCGAGCGAAGAGGAGGTCGAGCGCTGGCTCTGGGCGATGGCCCAGATGGCGCCGTCATCCTTGGCGGAGGCGATCTTGAGGCCGGTGCTGATGCGACCTTGCGTGGTTTGCAGTTCGCTGCTGGTCGCGGCCAGGTTTTGCAGGGCGACGAGCGCGCCCACATTGGTATTGATGCTCGCCATGGCGATGGTTCCTATTCAAGGGATCCGGCGTCATTTTGACGGCCGGGGGCATTTTGCCCGCTTGGTAGGAAGCAATGACCGGGCCACTCGCCCGCCACGCGGAGACCTCCGCACGTTTTCCAATAAAATCAGCGCACTATTTCGGATTTCGACACGCCCGAAGCCCGGTCGTTTTTGCCCAGCGGGCCGTCGATAGGCAAAACAGTCCCGCCCGATGGGCAAAAAATGCCGATCAGGGGAAAGGGCCCGCCGGACGGGGGCTGCCCGTCCGGCGGTCGCGACCTATTTGAACAGCTGCATCAGCGACTGAGGCGACTGGTTCGCGATGGACAAGGCCTGGATGCCGAGCTGCTGCTTGCTTTGCAGGGCCTGCAGCCGGGCGCTTTCCTTGGCCAGGTCCGCGTCGACGAGGTTGCCCACGCCGGCGTCGAGCGAGTCCTTCAGCTTGCCGATGAAGGTCAGATGCGTGTTCAGCGCCTTCGAGCTCGTGCCGAGGCTGGCCAGGGCGGTGTTGACGTTGTCCAGCGACGCCTTGATCGTAGCGATCATGGTCGTGGCCAGGGTCGCCGTACCGATGGTCCCGGTCGCAGCCACCGTGATGATGCCGCCGCCCAACGACAGATTCTGAGCCTTGACCGTCAGACGGGACGAACCGTCGGCGTTGGCCAGGGCGGCCAGATCCACGGCGCCCCCCTTGATCAGGTTCGCGCCGTTGAAGTCCGCGTTGGTGATGGCCTTGGTGATCTGATCGCGCAGCGAGACGAAGTCCTGGTTGAGCTTGGCGCGGCTCGCCGTGTCCAGCGAGGTGTCCGAAGCCGCCAGGGCCTTCTGCTGCATCTGCGTGAGCAGGTCTGACACGGATTGACCCGCCGCCAGGGCGACGTCGACGGTGCTGGAGACGCGCGAAAGCGAATCCTTCACCGAGTCGAGCGAGGTCGAGGCCGCACGTTGGCTCTGGGCGATAGCCCAGATGGCTCCGTTGTCCTTGGCCGTCGCGATCTTCAGGCCGGTGCTGATGCGGTTCTGAGTTGTGGTCAGGTCCTCCTGGGTCGCGGTGAGGTTTTGCAGCGCCACGAGAGCGCCAAGGTTCGTATTGATCGAGTTCGCGATCATCGTCGGTACCTTCCATTCTGGTCGGAATTTTTGACGGCTTTTGCCGGGAGGGCGTTCTCGCCCGCCCCGGCCATCGCAAGCCCCGGGCCAGAGCCCGTGCGACCGCGACCGCGGCCGCGCCCTGAATTCCTTGAACTTTCGCAGCGCCCCCCGGACGCCGCCGCCGCATGGGCGCGGATCAGCCTTGCCGGGCGGCAAGTTCTGCCGGAACGGGGCTGGAAACGCGGTTACGTGGAAGCCTGACGCGAACGGGCCGCGCACCCCGAGGATGCGCGGCCCGTTCGACCGTCCGGAAACGAGGCGCGGACCTCCCGCGCCAGGCCCGCCGCGAAGGCGGGGTCAGGCGGCGGCCTGGGCCTGGCCCGACAGGCCCTGCATGACGGTGCGGTTGACGTCGATCAGGGCCTCGAAATCCTCTTCGCGCCGCATCACGGCGCTGGAGTGGCGGTTCACCCACAGGCTGATCGAGATGATCTGGGCGCGCAGGGATTCAGGCAGCGCGTTGCTCGGGCTGGCGCAATCGGAGGCGAGCGCCGACCACAGGCGCTTGTTCCAATCGAGCGCCTCGATGCGGGTCTTCAGGTCGCCCTCGTCGGCCTTGGCGGCGTCCATGAGGGCGAGCGTGACCTGGCCGAACAGGCGATATTCGGCGTCGCGCGGGTTTTCAGCCCGCGCCGCCGCCTGCTGATAGGCCTGAAGCCCCATTCCCCAACCTTTCGTCTTCGTACTCGACCAGCTTCCGGCACAGCATCAGGGCCTTGTAGTACTCGCGGGCCATGATGTGCCGGGACGCCGCCACGCAATCGGCCAGGACGGCGGGATTGCGGATGACGTTCATGAATTCGTTCAGGCGCAGGGCGAACTCGTCGTAGTAGCGCGTGGCGCCGCCCTCATCGAGGTACATCATCATCACCGGGAAATAGATGTGCCGCGCCGGCGAATTGACGTCCTCGGCCTGCATGATGTCCTTCTCGCGCAGGACGGAAGCCTTGTTCTGCAGGATCAGCGTCCCGCGCCGGTCGCCGTTCTGCACCACGGCGCCGTTCAGAACGAACTTCTCGCCCGGCTTCAGCGACAATTTCAGAGGCATGCCCTCATGCTCCCAAAGCCGACGCGAGCCGGCGGCGACATCGTCGCGGCACGGTTGAGCGCCCCGTCCCGCACTGTGCGCGACCTTGCTGAAGGCAAGCTAAAGGGACGTGGTTAACGGGGCGTTGCCCGATCGCCCGCGCGGCCGGCCGCCTTTAACCTTCATTAAGCATGATCGCGCCATCCATGCGGTCTTCGAGGATGAGAATCGCAAGGGTCCTGGCATGTCCGCGCGCCGCATGAGCCGCTCAGAAATGCAGGCGTCGGCGGCCTCCGGGGCCCTGACGCCGGAGGCGGAGGCCGCCGCGCCGTTCCGCCTGCCGCCCGCCGCGGGCGCGGTCGGGGATTCCGCCTCCGCCGCCGCCCTGGCCCGCATCGACGCCGCCATCCGCGAGATCAACGCCGCCAAGATCCTGCCGCTGCTCGGCAAGGCCGCCGACGCCCTGCGCGGCGAGGACCACAAGGCCGCCGCTGACTGGGCGATCAAGGCCCTGCAGCAGGACGAGCGCAGCGGCCTCGCCTGGCACCTCCTCGCAATCGCGCGGGAAAAGGCCGGCGATTTCAGGACGTCGCTGCAATGTTATGAGTCGGCGCTTCAACTTCTGCCCGACGAGGCCGAGATCGCCAACGACCTCGGCCGCCTCGCCTACCGGCTCGATATGAAGGACGCCGCGGCCAAGCTGTTCCTGCATTATCTGGACCGCTATCCGGGATCGGAGGAAGCGGCCAACAACCTGGCCTGCGTGCTGCGCGACGACAACCGCTACGACGACGCCGTCGCCGTGCTGCGTCCGGTGATCCAGGCCTCGCCCGCCCAGCCGCTGCTGTGGAACACCCTGGGCACCGTCCTGGCCGAGCAGGGCGACCCGTCCTCCGCCATCACCTTCTTCGACGAGGCGCTGCGGCTGGACCCACACTTCGCCAAGGCCCGCTACAATCGCGGCAACGCCCGGCTGCCCCTGGGCCAGTACGACGAAGCCCTGGTCGATTGCGAGGCCGCAATGGCCGAACCGCTGGCGCCGGACGAGGCGTCGATGATGCGCCTGGCCCGCTCGACCATCCTGCTCTGCCTGGGCCGCATCGGCGAAGGCTGGGACGCCTATGAGGAACGGCTCGTCCCGGAGTTCCACGACGTCACCCACTTCATGATCGACCGGCCGAAATGGACGCCGGAGTCCGAGCTCTCCGGCCGTTCGCTGCTGCTGATGGGCGAACAGGGGCTGGGCGACGAGGTGCTGTTCGCCAGCACCGTGCCCGACGTGCTGGAGGCGCTCGGCCCGCAAGGCCGGCTGGCCATCGCGGTGGAGAAGCGGCTGGTCGGCCTGTTCCAGCGCTCGTTCCCACAGGCCGAGATCGGCGCCCACGCCACCTACAAGGTCGACGCCCACACCATTCGCGGCGCGCCGTTCGTCAAGGATTTCGAGGCCATTGACCTGTGGGCGCCGCTCGCCTCGCCCCTGCGCCGCTTCCGCCGTTCGGTCGAGGCCTATCCGGACCGGCCGTCCTTCCTCAAGGCCGACCCCGAGCGCGTCGCCCATTGGCGCGGCGAACTGGCCGCCCTCGGCCCCGCCCCCAAGGTCGGCATCCTTTGGAAGAGCCTCAAGCTGACCGGGGCGCGGCGGCGCTACTTCTCGCCCTTCGAGCACTGGGAGCCGGTGCTGCGCACGCCCGGCGTGCGCCTGGTCAATCTTCAGTACGGCGACTGCGAGGCCGAGATCGCCGAGGCCAGGACCCGCTTCGGCGTCGACATCTGGACGCCCCCCGGCGTCGACCTCAAGAACGACCTCGACGAGGTCGCGGCCCTCAGCTGCGCCGTCGACCTGGTTACCGGCTTCGCCAACGCCACCACCAACATCGCCGCCGCCTGCGGCGCCGAGACGTGGCTGATCTCCCCGCCCGGAGTGTGGCCCAAGCTCGGCACCGACCGCTATCCCTGGTATCCTCAGGCCCGCGTGTTCAATCCCGAGGAACAGGCCTGGCGGCCGACCATGGAGGCGATCGCGGCGGCGCTGACCGAACGGTTCGGGCTCTGACGGCGACGCGCCGGACGCCGGGAACGGTCTTCCCGCAGAGGGGTTGAATCGATCAGCGCCGACCGGTGCGCCGGCGCGAGCGAGGAGGCCGTCCATGCCCGCGAACAGCAACAGCGCCGACTTCGACGATCAGGACCTGGCCGAGGTCTTCGACGAGACCAACCTGACGGACGACGGGGCCGACATCGCCAATTTCGACGACATCGACGACGTCTACGACGCCACCCGCGCCGACGGCGACGCCGATGAGGACGACGACTACGACGACTTCGACCCGGACGACTACGACGAGGACGACGAGGACGACGAGGACGACCTCGACGGCGCGCCCGAAGCCGAGGCGGACTACGAGGACGACGAGGACGAGGACGAGGGAACCGCCGACCTCGACGGCGTCGATCAGGTCTCGACGCGCGACCGCGACCGGTTGTCGCGCTTCGAGTCGTCCCGCCTGTCGGACGACGAGCTGCGCGAGCTCGGCTACGCCGACAGCGACAAGGAGCCGCGCCGGTGACCGCCGCCCCTCGCCGTCCCCGGCCCCGCGCGCGGCCCGCCGCCGATCCCGCCTCCGGGTTCGATCCCGCTCCAACCCAGGCGCAGCTCGACGAAGCGCTGGACGAAGCCCTGGAGGAGACCTTCCCGGCCTCCGATCCGCCCGCCCTCACCCGCCCCCGGCGCGGGGCCGCCGACAAACCGGCTTGAAACCCGCGCGTCCCGCTTTAGTTTGAAGGGTTCAATCGAACACTTGTTCGAGACGGCCGCGCCGGCGCGTCTCGGGGGACAGGGCATGAGCCAGCGTTTCGAAGGCACCAGCGATTACGTCGCGACGGAAGATCTCAAGGTCGCGGTCAACGCCGCCATCGCGCTGGAGCGCCCGCTGCTGATCAAGGGCGAGCCGGGCACCGGCAAGACCGTGCTGGCCTACGAAGTGGCCAAGGCGCTCGACGCCGCCCTGCTGACCTGGCACATCAAGTCGACCACCAAGGCCCAGCAGGGCCTCTACGAGTACGACGCCGTCACCCGCCTGCGCGACAGCCAGCTTGGCGACGAGCGCGTCAAGGACGTCAAGAACTACATCAAGAAGGGCAAGCTCTGGGAAGCGTTCGACGCGCCCAAGCGCCCCGTGCTGCTGATCGACGAGATCGACAAGGCCGACATCGAGTTCCCGAACGACCTCCTGCAGGAGCTCGATCGCATGGAGTTCTTCGTCTACGAGACCGGCGAGACCATCAAGGCCAAGATCCGGCCGGTGGTGATCATCACCTCGAACAACGAAAAGGAGCTGCCGGACGCGTTCCTGCGCCGCTGCTTCTTCCACTACATCCGCTTCCCGGACGAGGACACGATGCAGGCCATCGTCGACGTCCACTTCCCCGGCATCAAGCAGAAGCTGGTCTCCGAGGCGCTGCGCATCTTCTACGACATGCGCAAGGTGCCGGGCCTGAAGAAGAAGCCCTCGACCTCGGAGCTGCTCGACTGGCTGAAGCTGCTGCTGGTCGAGGACATCGACGAATCGGCCCTGCGCGAGCGCGACCCGACCAAGCTGATCCCGCCCCTGCACGGCGCCCTGCTCAAGAACGAACAGGACGTCCATCTGTTCGAGCGGCTGGCCTTCCTGGCCCGCCGCGAGGGCGCGGGCGGGCGGCCGGGCGGCAATTGAGGCTTTTCGGGTCACGCCCCGACTGGCCAAATTGACTGCGTCCCGAGCGAATGGTTTGAGGGCCGCGTCCGGAGCTAACAGCGAATTCACTGGCGCTTCACGGATGGCGGGATCACCCTTTCCGCAACAGCATCGGAGGCGGAAGCCAATGAACAAAGCCCTGGTCCTGCTCCTCAGCGGTGTTGCGGCGGCGAGTCTGGCGGCATGTCATCCCCCGCAGCCGCGCAAGCAGGCGGCCAAGGCCGCCGAAGAGGCCGGCTCGACCTACAAGACGATCAGCGCCCTCAACTGCCCCGAAGCCCAGGGGCGGCTGAAGCGCACGGCCGCGGATTCCGACGGCAAGAGCTGCACCTACATCAACGACCGGGGCTCCGAGATCACCCTGACCCTGGTCGACCTCGACGGCGGCGACGCCAAGAGCACGCTGGAGCCGACCGAGGCCGAGCTGAAGGCCCTGCTGCCCCCGCGTGACTCCAAGGCCGCCGCGCACGGCCCGTCCGAGGGCGGCGGGGACGACGTCAACATCGACCTGCCCGGCGTGCATATCCGCGCCAACGACAACGGCGCCCGCGTCCGCGTGGCCGGCGTCCATATCGACGCCGACGACGACGGCGCCAAGGTCGAGGCCAGCGACAGCGACAACGTCGTCGTCAAGAGCGAACGCGGCAAGGGCGGCGTCACGGTCGACGCCAACGACCAGGGCGCGGAGATCCGCGCCTACAAGGCCGGCCCCGGCGTCAGCATCACCTATATCCTGGCCTCTGACACCCCCGGACCGGAAGGCTACCGCCTGGTCGGCTACGAGGCGCGCGGCCCGTCCGAAGGCCCGCTGGTGGTCGCCAAGATCAAGTCCCGCTCCGAGGGCCGCAACGGCCAGTTCAACGACCTCAAGCGCCTGATCACGCTGAATGTCGGTGGCGGCGACTAGACCCTCGGGCGTCCCGCCTCAGGCGGCGGGGGCGACCTCCATCACCTTGTAGGTCAGGGGGCGGCCGTCCTCGTCGTTCACCGTGACGTATTCGCCCACGGCGAAGCGATGGTCGCCCAGGCGATAGACCACCTCGTCGTCGGCGTCGTCGGCCTCGTCATAGTCGAAGAACCACCGCCCGCCCCGGCGCGCCAGCCGGCCGTCGGCCGCGTCCTCGTCCGGCGCGAACCGGCGCACCGTGCACCCCGCCCGGCCCCTGGCGTACGCATCCTCGTCCAGATAGCCGTCGGACGTCAGCGGCGCGATCAGCATGTAGCCGCGATGATCGTCGCCGTTGGCGAACTCGGTTCCCGGGTTGCGGGCTAGACGCATGACGATGCGGGACAGGCCCATGGGGCGCCTCCGTTGTCTTTTTTCAGTGCGACAGGAACAGCGACGGCGCGTCCGCCGCCAACAGGCTGCGCGTGGTGCCGCCGAAGATGAACTCCTGCAGCCGCGGATGGCCGAACGCGCCGGCGACGATCAGGTCGGCCTCCAGCCGCCGGGCGGCGGCCAGCAGCAGGCTGGCCGCCTCGCCGCTTTCGGAGACGACCTCGACCTCGGCGGCGACGCCGCGCGCGGCGAAGAACGCCTGCAGGCGGGCCGGGTCGGACTTGCGCGACGAAGCCGCCGGCGCGGCGACGATCACCACCCGGCGGGCCTTCTCCAGCAGGGGCAGCGCCGTGCGCGCCGCGCGGCTGGCCTCCTTGCCGCCGTCCCACGCCACCATGACGCAGCCGTCCGCCCGCAGGCCCGGCCGGGCGACGATGGTCGGGCGCTGTTCGTCGGCGACGAGCTGCTGGAAGGCCTCGGCGAGCGGTCCCTTGCCCCGCGCCGCCTGGTCGTCGAACACCACCACGTCCGACAACCGGCTCTCCATGGACAGGGCGGCCCAGACCGGAGACTCCAGCGCGGTGAAGGCGACGCGGCCGCGACAGGTCTCGCAGGCGGCCCGGGCGGCCGCCTCGCCGGCGACGGCGGCCTCCTTGATGCTTTCGATGGCGGTGATCTGCACGCCGCCCATGAACCCCTCGCCCATCCACGGCATCAGGTCGGCGACGTCGGCCGGCGTGTAGATCGCCGCGATCTCGGCGCCGAAGGGCGCGGCGACGGTTTCGGCGGCTTTCAGCACGGCGGCGTCGCCCGATGCGCCGGCCAGGGGGGCCATGATCCGCGCCCAGCTCATGATCGTCTCTCCACAAAAGGCTTCGTTCGATCGGGTCGCAATGGTTGCTATTCTCCGTCCGTTGGGCCAGTTCGTCCAACCCGGTAAGCAAGGAACGATCTGGTGGCGAAAGGGCTGCGTCAAACTCGCGCGAGCAAGACCGCCCCACGGGCGTGGCAGCGGATGTTGTCGGGCCGGCGGCTGGATCTGCTCGACCCCTCCCCTATGGACATCGAGATCGAGGACATCGCCCACGGCCTGGCCCGCGTCGCCCGCTGGAACGGCCAGACGATCGGCGAGCACGGGTTCTCGGTGGCCCAGCACTCGGTGGTGGTCGAGGAGATCGCCGTCCACATCAAGCCGGACCTGGAGCCGCGCTGGCGCCTGGCCGCCCTGCTGCACGACGCCTCGGAGTACGTGATCGGCGACATGATCTCGCCGTTCAAGGCGGCGCTGGGCGTCAGCTACAAGGAGTTCGAGGAGAAGCTGGAGACGGCGATCCACGTCCGCTTCGGCCTGCCGGCCAAGACGCCCGCCCCGATCAAGAAGCTGATCAAGCAGGCCGACCGCGCCTGCGCCTTCTTCGAGGCGACCCAGCTCGCCGGCTTCTCCATCGAGGAATCCATCGGCTTCTTCGGCCATCCGCCGGAAGGCTACGGCCTGACCATCGACCCCCTCGCCCCGGCCGTCGCCCAGGAGCGCTACGTCCAGCGCTTCCACGTGCTGTCCGAGGCCGCCGGCTACGAGCCGGTGAAGGCCGCCTTCGACACGGAGTGACGACGTGACCCTGATCGTCTCGCCGCTCAGCCAGGTGCACGCCGTCATCGCCGCCCGCGCGCCCTCGCACCTCGTCACCCTGCTCGATCCCGCGTCGATGATCGACACGCCGGCCGGCGTGTCGCCCGAACGGCACCTGAAGCTGTCGGTCAACGACATCGCCGAGCAGGCCGAGGGCCTGATCCCGCCCGACGAAGCCCTGATCCGCCGCATCCTCGCCTTCGGCGAAGCCTGGGACGAGGCGCAGCCGATGCTGATCCACTGCTGGGCCGGGATCAGCCGGTCGAGCGCGACCGCCTTCGTGCTGGCCTGCGCGCGCAATCCCGACACCGCCGAGCACGACATCGCCCAGCGGCTGCGCCAGGCCTCGCCCACCGCCACGCCCAATCGCCGCATCGTCGCCCTGGCCGACGACATGCTGGGACGCCAGGGCCGCATGGTCGAGGCGGCGACGGCCATCGGCACGGGGGCTTTCGCCTTCGAGGGCGCGCCCTTCGACCTGCCGGCGCGGTTCTGATCGCCGCCGGCCGCGCCGCACGCTAAGCTGGCGCCGAACCGAGGAGTCTCCCATGCGTTCAGCCGTCCTTCCCGGACTGGCCGTCGCCAGCCTGCTGGCCGGCTGCGGCGACAAGCCCGCCCAGCCGCCGCGCCCCCAGGCGCCAGCCCCCGCCGCGACGGTGGCCATCCCGCCCGCCCCAGCCTCGACGCTGGCCGGGCGCTACGAGGCCCTTTCGACCACGGCCGAGGCCTTCACCGGGCCGATCACCGTCGAGGGGACCGCCATCGAAAGCCGGATCGGCCTGCGCTACGAGGCCGCGCCGGTGGCCGAGGCGACGGCAAGCGACCTGGCCGACGGCGCGCAGAACTTCGCCGACCTGATGACGACGTCCAAGGCCGCCCGGGTCGAGATCCGCAAGGTCTCGCGGGAGGCCGTGCCCAAGGGCGCCCCCAACGGCGGTTTCTGCGGCGGCGGGCCGCCGACCTATCTGGCGCTGGCGCTCGACGGCGAGGGCCCGGCCAGGACGCTTCATCTCGCCGCGTTCCAGGGGGCCGACCGCCCCGGCGCCGGCAAGGCGGTCCAACTGTGCGGCGTGTTCAACTACGTCCCGCCCTCCGGCGGCTGACGCGCCAGGAGGAGGGCCGCCCTTGAACGCCTCGGTCGTCATCGGACTTTCCGCCGTGGTCGTCGCCTGCCGCGACGGCGAGGCCCTGGTGCTGACCGTCCGCCCGCAGGACGCCCAGACCCACAGGGCCTCGGCCCTGGCCGGCCTGCCGTTCGGGCCGTTCGATCCCGTGGCCGACCGCACCTTCGAGCTGGCCCTGCGCGCCTTCGTCGCCGCCCAGACCCGGTTCGAGCTGGGCTATGTCGAACAGCTCTACACCTTCGGCGACAAGGGCCGCGACGCGCCGCTGGCCGACATCGGCGCCGGCGCGGCGCGGGTGATCTCGGTCGGCTACCTGGCGCTGACGCCCCGGCCGACGGACACCTCGGCCCCGGACACCGCCTGGGCGCCCTGGTCACGCTACTTCCCCTGGGAGGATTGGCGGCGCGGCCGGCCGCGCGGCATAGACCAGGTCATCGCCCCCGCCCTGGCCGCCTGGGCCGACCGTTCGGACGAGCGCGCGGCGCGGGCCCGCGCGCTGTTCGCCCTCGACGGCCAACGCTGGAACCCCGAACGGGTGCTGGACCGCTACGAACTGCTCTACGAGGCCGGCCTCGCCCCCGAGGCCGACCGCGACCGCCGCCGCGCCCAGGGTCTCGCCGCCGAGGAGCCCGCCGCCCTGTCGGCCGCCCTCGGCGAGCCGATGATCTCCGACCACCGCCGCATCCTCGCCACCGGCCTCGGCCGCCTTCGCGGCAAGCTGCGCTATCGCCCGGTGGCGTTCGAGCTCACCCCGGCCGAGTTCACCCTGTCGGAGCTCCAGCGCGTGGTCGAATCGGTGGCCGGCGTGGCGCTGCACAAACAGAATTTCCGGCGCGGCGTCGAACGCACAGGCCTGGTCGAGGGGCTGGGCCGCCAGGATTCCGACACCGGCGGACGCCCCGCCGAACTTTTCCGCTTTCGCCGCGACGGGCCGAACACGGGGCCGGCGACCGGCCTCACCCTGCCGCTGCTGCGCGAGTAACGCCACCGTCGCAATTGCGCAAAGGAACTGTCGCGCCACTTTGCGCCGCCCGTCACAGACCACTGTTATCCGCCGAAGATCGCCCCGGCCGCTCCCACGCCGAGGGCGAAATCAGAGGGGATACTCATGTCAAAGACCCGCTTGCTCGCCAGCGCGGCGTTCGCCGCGCTCGGCCTCTGCGCCGCCCCGGCCCTGGCCGCCGAAACGGCCGCCGACGCCGCCGCGACCACCGCCGGCGCCGCCAATGTCGAGGAAATCGTCGTCTACGGCCGTGGCGAGACCCGCCAGATCCAGACCATCAAGGCCGACGACATCCAAGCCTTCACCCCCGGCACCAGCCCGATCAAGGTGCTGTCGAAGCTGCCCAGCGTGAACTTCCAGTCCGCCGACCCGTTCGGCGCCTATGAGTGGTCGGCCCGCATCTCGATCCGCGGCTTCAACCAGAACCAGCTCGGCTTCACCCTGGACGACGTGCCGCTCGGCGACATGTCCTACGGCAACTACAACGGCCTGCACATCAGCCGAGCCATCTCATCCGAGAACATCGGCCGTGTCGACCTGGCCCAGGGCACCGGCGGCCTCGACACCGCCTCGACCTCGAACCTCGGCGGCGCGGTGAAGTTCGTCTCGGTCGCCCCCGCCGAGAAGTTCGGCGTGCTGGCCGCCGTCACCGGCGGCAGCGACAACACCATCCACGCCTTCGCGCGCCTCGACACCGGCGTGCTGCAGACCGGCGGCCGCGGCTACCTGTCCTACGGCTATCAGAACGCCGACAAGTGGAAGGGCGACGGCGTCCAGAAGCAGCAGCAGGTCAACGCCAAGTTCGTCCAGCCGGTCGGCCCCGCCACCGTCACCGGCTGGATCAACTATTCCGACCGCCGCGAGAACGACTACCAGGACCTGTCGCTCGCCCTCATCAAGCGCGTCGGCTACAACCTCGACAACATCTCCAACAACTGGCCGCTGGCGGTGCAGATCGCCGACGTGGCCAACAATCGCGGCGACACCGGCGCGCCGGTGTCCAACCCGGCGGCGGGCACGGTCTATCCGGCCCCCTACACCACCGTCGACGACGTCTATTACAACGCCGCCGGCCTGCGTAAGGACACCATCGGCGGCGTCACCGTCGAGTGGCCGATCAACGAGAACCTGCGCCTCAAGGCCACCGGCTACGGCCACCACAACGAAGGCCAGGGCCTGTGGTTCACCCCCTATGTGCCCTCCCCCGGCGGCGGCCCGATCTCGCTGCGCACCACCGAGTACGAGATCAACCGCGCCGGCGTCATCGCCGCCCTGACCTACACTCTGGGCCAGCACACGCTGGAAGGCGGCTTCTGGTACGAGAACAACGACTTCAACCAGGCCCGCCGCTTCTACGGCCTGACGCGGGCCGCGCCGAACCGGTCGTCGACCTCGTTCCAGTCGAACCCCTTCGCCACCCAGTGGGAGTACGACTTCAACACCAAGACCTACCAGTTCCACCTGCAGGACACCTGGCGCATCACCGAGACGCTGAAGACCAACTTCGGCTTCAAGTCGATGAAGGTCGAGAACGAGGCGACCGGCGTCCAGGGCGCGACCATCTCGGGCTCGATCGACGTCAGCGAGGGCTTCCTGCCCCAGGTCGGGTTCAACTGGGCGGTGGGCGGCGGCGGCGAGGTGTTCGGGGACTACGCCCGCAACGCCCGCGCCTTCGTCAGCGCGGCCACGGCCGGGCCTTTCTCGACCAGCCAGGCCGGCTTCAACGCGATCAAGGACAAGCTGAAGCCCGAGACGTCCGACACCTTCGAGGTGGGCTATCGCTTCCATGCCGGCGACTTCGAGGGCGTGCTCGCCGCCTACTATGTCAGCTTCGACAACCGCCTGCTGGCGATCACCGTCGGCTCGGGCATCCAGGGCAACCCGTCGGCCCTGCAGAACGTCGGCTCGGTGACGGCCAAGGGGCTGGAGGCGGCCGGCACCTGGCGGTTCGCGCCTGACTGGTCGCTGTTCGGCTCCTACGCCTACTCGAACTCCCAATACGACGACGACACCAAGAACGGCGACGGCGTGGTGGTGGCCCCCACCGCCGGCAAGACCACGGTCGACACGCCCGACAACCTGGTCAAGGCCGAGCTGCGCTACGACAACGGCTCTTTCTTCGCCCAGGCCGGCGTCAACTACATGGGCAAGCGCTACTACACCTACCTCAACGACGCGTCGGTCAAGGCCCAGACCCTGGTCGACCTCAGCCTGGGCTACCGCATCCACGGCATGTCGCCCTGGCTCGACGGGCTGGAGGCGCAGCTCAACGTCACCAACCTGTTCGACAAGCGGTACGTGTCGACCATCGGCTCGAACGGCTTCGTCAACTCCGACCCGAACGGCGCGTTCCAGACCCTGCTGGCCGGCGCGCCGCGTCAGGCCTTCGTGACCCTGAAGAAGCAGTTCTAGACCGTCTCCGAGGCGGCGGCGGGGTCGGCTTCGGCCGGCTTCGCCGCCTTTTCCTGCATGCGGGCCCGCCAACGGGCCTTGATCATCGCCGAGGTTTGGCGCGAGCCGTCCGGGCTCCATCCCGGCGGGCCGAACAGATAGCCAAGCGCCTCGCGCGGCGAGCGGACGCGCAGCAGGTCGGCGCCGATGCCGATCCATTCGTGGAAGGCCGCCCGCAGCACGTTGAAATCGCCCAGGTTCTTGACGATGCCGTACCGGCACGGCTCGTCGTCGCGCTCGGGCTCGAAGGTGCCGAACAGCCGGTCCCAGATGATCAGGATGCCGGCGTAGTTCTTGTCGAGATAGCGCGGGTTGCGGGCGTGGTGGACGCGGTGGTGCGAGGGGGTGTTGAACACCGCCTCGATCGGCGCGGGCAGCCTGCGGATGGTCTCGGTGTGGATCCAGAACTGGTAGACGAGGCTGATCCCCTTCTCGATGGCGATCATCGCCGGCGGGAAGCCCAGGAAGGCCAGGGGCAGCCACAGCAGCCAGGTGCCGGCGACGCCGCCGGTCCAGGTCTGCCGCAGGGCGGTCGACAGGTTGTAGTGCTGCGAGGAATGGTGGTTGACGTGGCTGGCCCACCAGAAGCGCCGCTCGTGGCTGAGCCGGTGGAACCAGTAGTAGGTCAGGTCCTCCAGGAAGAAGATCGCCACCCACGCCCACGCGGCCGTCATCGGGATGTCGAACAGGCGGTGCTGGTGCGCCCACAGGGTCGCGGCGAACACCGCCCCGGCGGTCAGCACGCCGGCGACGGTGCTGCCCAGGCCCATCAGCAGGGATACGGCGGTGTCCTTGGCCTCGTAGGCGGCGCGGGCGCGGCCCAGCCGGGCCAGCACGATCTCCAGCACGATGGCTACGATGAAGAACGGCGTGGCGAGGGTCACCGGATCGAAGGCGGCCTTCATGACGCGGCCCCCTCGCCGAACGGCGAAGCGCCGTCGCCGGTCAGGAGCCGGATGCGCGGGGCGCCGGGATCGTCGAGCCGCACGGTCAGCCGGCCGGCGACGACCGGGCTGGCCGCCACCCGCGCCCAGGGCGCGGCGCGGGCGACAAAGCCGTCGCCCAGCCTGAAGATCATCAGCGCCTCGTCGCCGGAGCGCGCCACCGCCCCCGCCCCGTCGGCGGCGATCCAGGGCGTGGCGGGGCTGGCGTCCGGGAACTCGTCGGCCAGCACGCGCAGGGCGCCGGCGGCGTCGAGCTTAGGCGGCGCGCGCGAAATCCTCGCCCAGGCCGTGAAGCCGACCAGGATGGCGATGGCGGCGGCCGAGGCCAGGGTCTGAAGCAAAAACGCCCAACTCATGCGGGCTTCCTCCCAATCCTGGGAAGGGTCCGCCGGGTCGGACCAGCCCGTCAAGAAAAATGACGCGCCCGTCACCGAGCGCGCCAGTCGAACCTTCAACCAGGAACCGAAACCTAGAACTTGCGGATATAGGCCACCGACCAGACGTTGGCCGCGCCGCCGTCGTTGTAGTCGTAGCGGGTGTAGTCGCCGCGGACGCCGTTCTTCTCGTCGAACAGGTACTGGGCGCCGACGCCGTAGTTCCAGCTGTTGCCGCCGGCCACCGAGATGTTCGGCGCCTTGGCCTTGACGTCGGTGTCGCCGTAGCCGACCCGGGCGATCAGGTCGAGATTGGGGCTGACCGGCAGGAAGCCGACCCCATAGGCCGCGACCTGGCTGTTGGCCTTGGTCTTCACATTGACGCCGTTGACGCTGACCGTGTCGCCCTGCAGGCCGCCGGACAGTTCGCCCTCGACCCCGAGGTAGCGGCCGAAACGGGCGCCGAGGCGGCCGGTGACCGCGCCGTAGCTGGGCCCGTCGTTGTCCAGATAGCTGTAGCCCAGCGTACCGTAGCCGGAGATGGGCGCGAAGCTTGACTGTTGAGCGAAGGCGGGAGCCGAAACCGCGAGCGTCGCCAGGGCGGCGGCGGCGTAGATGGTCTTCATATTGATAATCCTTTACTCAATAACCCCGACATGACCCCTCAAGCAGGGGTGTTATCGACCTGAAAAACGGCGGGTCGGTGGGCGAGCAAGGGCCAGAATAAGGCGCATTTATTTCGTTGCATTGGCGCAACACCTGACTGAACGGGCTTGTGGACGGCCGTGCGCGGCATGCTATCAATCGCGGCAGTCTCATTCCGAAGAGCGGGATCGACGCCGGCCGCCGCAGGCCGCGTCGGGAATTCGCCCAAGGGCATTGCATGCAAAAAGCCGTCATCGCCGCGACGGGGCTCTACACCCCGCCCTATTCCGTTTCCAACGAAGAGCTGGTCGAGGCCTTCAACACCTATGTGGAGCGCTTCAACGCCGCCCACGCCGACGACATCGCCTCGGGCGCGGTCGAGCCGCTGCAGCCCTCGTCGCCGGAGTTCATCCTCAAGGCCTCGGGCATCAAGGCCCGCTATGTGATGAACAAGGACGGGGTGATCGACCCCGAGATCATGCGGCCGGTCATCCCCGAGCGGCCGAACGAGGAGCTGTCGATCCTGGCCGAGATGGCCGTGGCGGCGGCCCGTCAGGCGATCGAGGCCTGGGGCAAGCCCGCCAGCGAGATCGGCGCGGTGCTGTGCGCCTGTTCGAACATGCAGCGCGCCTATCCGGCCATGGCGGTCGAGATCCAGGCCGCGCTGGGGATCGAAGGCTTCGCCTTCGACATGAACGTCGCCTGCTCGTCCGCCACCTTCGGCATCAAGACCGCGGCCGACTTCATCGCCTCGGGTTCGACCAAGGCGGTGCTGATGGTCAATCCCGAGATCTGCTCGGGGCATCTGAACTTCAAGGACCGCGACAGCCACTTCATCTTCGGCGACGTGGCGACGGCGGTGATCGTCGAAGCCGCCGACCAGGCCAAGCCCGGCCAGGGCTGGGACGTGCTGGGCGCGCGGCTGAAGACGGTGTTCTCGAACAACATCCGCAACAACTTCGGCTTCCTCAACAACGCCGCGCCCGAAGGCTTCGGTCAGCCGGACAAGCTGTTCGTCCAGCAGGGCCGCAAGGTGTTCAAGGACGTGGTGCCGATGGTCAGCGACATGATCGTCGACCACGCCGGCGAGTTGGGCGTCGACCCGACCGGCCTCAAGCGCCTGTGGCTGCACCAGGCCAACATCAACATGAACGACATGATCGGCCGCAAGGTGCTGGGCCGCGAGCCCGGCCCCGACGAGAACATCATCATCCTGGACGAATACGCCAACACCTCGTCGGCCGGGTCGATCATCGCCTTCCACAAGAAGAACGACGACTTCCAGGCGGGCGAGACCGGCCTGATCTGCAGTTTCGGCGCCGGCTATTCCGCCGGCACCGTGTTCGTGCGCAAGCGGGGCTGACAGGCTTCAGGCCGTCGGGGGGCGGACATGACGCGTCGAGAACGCCGGGTGCTTATATCGACGGCGGCGGCCATTCTGGCGCTGGTCGCCGGCGGCGCGGCGGTGCTGGCCGGCGTGCGCCTGCACGAGAAGAGCGAGCATGACCGCGCCGCCCCCGCGGTCCAGCGCCATTGGGCGGTGGCGCAACGCGCCCTGGCCGCCCGCCTTTCCCAACCTGGGCCGCTGGAGTTCGGCGAAGTGTGGCGGACCAGGTCGGGGCTGATCTGCGGGGTGGTCAACGGCCGGGGCAGCTTCGGCGGCCTGACCGGCATGACCCCCTTCTATGTCCAGAGCGACAAGCCGGTTTTCGCGCTCGACGTCTCGGCGGCCGACTTCGCCCCCGGCTGGCGCGACTGCGTGGCCGACCACTGGTTCGAGATCGTCGAGGGCTCGCCCGAGGTCGGCTTCTGCGCCACCCAGGCCGGCGCGAGCCGTTGCCGAGCCGTCGGCGGCTGACCGACGGCGGCGGCCCGCCTCAGCGGCGGGCCAGATTATGCGAAGCCTTCCAGTCCATGGCCTTGCGAATGCGGCGCGCCACGGCCGGGTGGTCGTAGAACACCGTCTCCTCCAGCCATGACGGCGCGGCGGCGCGATAGGCGATGGTCTTGACCAGGGCCCGGGCCAGGCCGTCCGGCTCGTCGACGTGCTGGAGCGAGAAGGTGTCGGCGTCGGCCTCGACGCAGCGCGACAGGGTGTTGACCGCCGGCGTCGCCGCCAGCATCAGCACCGTCGCCAGGGCCGCCAGGACGGGCATGCCGGCCGGATCGTCCAGGCCGCGCACGCCCCGGGCGCCCAGCAGGCGCGCCGCGGGGCCGAACAGGCGGTCGATCAGCCAGAAGACCAGCATGGCGATCAGGCTGTAGCCCAGGGTCAGCCACACGGCGTGCAGGTGGACGTAGTGCCCCATTTCGTGACCGACCACGCCCCGCACCTCCGGGACGTCGGCTCCGCTCTGGAACATCACGTCGCTCATGGCGATGCGGGCGGTGCCGAACAGGCCCGCCACATTGGCCGTGTAGAGGTTCGACTGCTTCGATCCGTCATAGACGAAGATGCGGTCGGGCCGCACGCTGCTGGCCTTGGCGATCTCGACCACCGCCTCGCGCACCGGACCGGCCGGCGCGGGCGTGTAGCTGTTGAAGATCGGGTCGATCAGCACCGGCTGGATCAGCAGAATGAACAGGATGAACACGGCGGTCAGGCCGCCGGCCCAGGCCCACCAGACGCGCTGGGCCCGCCGGATCAAGGCGTAGAGCGCGATCAGGAACACCCCGCCGACGAAGGCGCCGATGGCCGTGGCCATGACCCCCTCGCCGAGCCACGCCGGCAGCGACTGGCTGCTGAAGCCGTAGGAGCGCTCGCGCCACCAGCGGGAATAGATGTCCCACGGCAGGGACAGCGCCCAGCTGGCCGCGAAATAGATCAGGCTCAGAATGAACGGCGTGCTGACCGGTCTCGGCCAGCGGCGCTCCAACCGGTCGCGGACGGCCGGCAACACGCCGCTGCGCAGCACCAGCGAGGCGACGACCAGGGTGACCAGACAGCCCCACAGCAGCAGCCAGTGGCCGCCCTGGGTGTAGGCCTGGGCCTTGGCGTGGGCTTCGGGCGGCAGTTGCGCCAGATAGGCGGCCGTCGCCGCCGCAGGATCAAACCGCGCCATGCGCCAAACGCCCCTCGGAGAAGGGGGACAGAACAGCCGACCTGGGCCGCCGTGTCAGGTTAAATCGCTGTCACCCGCCGCGGCGGGCGGCGTTCAACGCCGCGCGAGCGCCGCCTGGGCCGCCGCCAGCCGCGCGATCGGCACGCGGTAAGGCGAGCACGACACATAGTCGAGACCGGCCCGCTCGCAGAAGTCGATCGAGGCCGGGTCGCCGCCGTGTTCGCCGCAGATGCCGAGCTTGACGTCCGGGCGCGCCTTTCGGCCGCGCTCGACGGCGATGCGGATCAGGTCGCCGACGCCGTCCTGGTCGAGGCTGACGAAGGGGTCCTTCTCGAAGATCCCCTTCTCCAGATAGGCGCCCAGGAACTTGCCGGCGTCGTCGCGGCTGATGCCGAATGTGGTCTGGGTCAGGTCGTTGGTGCCGAACGAGAAGAACTCGGCGTTGACGGCCAGTTCGTCGGCGCGCAGGGCCGCGCGGGGCAGCTCGACCATGGTGCCGACCATGTATTCGATGGCCTGGCCTTTCTCGGCGATCACCTGCTTGGCCACCCGGTCGGTCAGTTCACGGAGGAACTTCATCTCCTCGCCCTTGGCGACGAGGGGGTGCATGATCTCCGGCACCGGCGCGGCCTTGCCCGAGGCGGCGATCTCGCAGGCGGCCTCGACGATGGCGCGGACCTGCATCTCGTAGATCTCGGGATAGGAAACCCCCAGGCGACAGCCGCGATGGCCGAGCATGGGGTTGGTTTCCTGCAGGTCCTTGGCGCGCAGCAGCAGCTTGCGGGCGTCCAGGCCGGTGGCTTTGGCGACCGCCTCGACGTCCTCTTCCGTATGCGGAAGGAATTCGTGCAGCGGCGGGTCGAGCAGGCGGATGGTGACCGGCAGGCCTTCCATGATGGTGAACAGCTCGACGAAGTCGGCGCGCTGCATCGGCAGGATCTTGGCCAGGGCGGCGCGGCGGCCGCCCTCGTCGTCGGCCAGGATCATCTCGCGCACCGCCGCGATGCGGTCGGCGTCGAAGAACATGTGCTCGGTGCGGCAAAGGCCGATGCCCTCGGCGCCGAAGCCGCGGGCGGTCTGGGCGTCCAGCGGGGTTTCGGCGTTGGCGCGGACCTTCAGTCGGCGGGCGGCGTCGGCCCAGACCATCAGGCTGGCGAAGTCGCCGGTCAGCTCCGGCTCGACCATCTTGACCGCGCCGGCCAGGATTTCGCCCTTGGAGCCGTCGATGGTGATGATGTCGCCGGCCTTGAAGGTGCGGCCGCGGGCGCGGAACTCGCCGGCCTTCGCATCGATGCGCACGTCGCCGGCGCCCGAGACGCAGGGACGGCCCATGCCGCGCGCCACCACGGCGGCGTGGCTAGTCATGCCGCCTCGGGCGGTGATGATGCCCCTGGCCGCGTGCATGCCGTGGATGTCTTCCGGGCTGGTCTCGTCACGCACCAGGATGACGGCTTCACCGGCCTGTCCCAGCCGTTCGGCCTCGTCGGCGTCGAACACCACCTTGCCGGTGGCCGCGCCGGGCGAGGCCGGCAGGCCGGCGGCGATCACGTCGCGCTGGGCCTTGGGGTCGATGGTCGGGTGCAGCAGCTGGTCCAGGGCGGCCGGCTCGACGCGCATCACCGCCTCGTCCTGGCCGATCAGCCCCTCGGCGGCCATGTCCACGGCGATCTTCAGCGCGGCCTTGGCGGTGCGCTTGCCGTTGCGGGTCTGGAGCATGTAGAGCACCCCCCGCTCCACCGTGAACTCGATGTCCTGCATGTCGCGGTAGTGCTTTTCCAGCTTCTCCACGACCGCCTTGAACTGGGCGAACACCTCGGGCATCGCCTCTTCCATCGACGGCGCCGTCTCGCCCATCTCCTCGCGCGCGGCGCGTGTGAGGTTCTGCGGCGTGCGGATGCCGGCGACCACGTCCTCGCCCTGGGCGTTGATCAGGAACTCGCCGTACAGGCGGTTCTCGCCGGTCGAGGGGTTGCGGGTGAAGGCCACGCCCGTCGCCGAGGTGTCGCCCATGTTGCCGAACACCATCGACTGGACGTTGACCGCCGTGCCCCAGCTTTCCGGGATGTCGTGCATGCGGCGATAGAACTTGGCCCGGTCGTTCATCCAGCTGGCGAACACCGCGCCGACGGCGCCCCACAGCTGGTCGGTCGGGTCCTGCGGGAACGGCCGGCCCAGCTCGCGCTCGACCGCCTGCTTGTAGTCGGCGACGACGCCTTCCCAGTCCTCGGCGCTGAGGGCGGTGTCGACCGTGACGCCCAGGCGGTCCTTATGGTCGTCGAGGATCTCCTCGAACATGTGGTGGTCGAGGTCGAGCACCACGTTCGAATACATCTGGATGAAGCGGCGATAGCTGTCGAAGGCGAAGCGCTTGTCGCCCGACAGCTTGGCCAGGCCCGCCACGGTCTCGTCGTTGAGGCCGAGGTTCAACACGGTGTCCATCATGCCCGGCATCGAGGCGCGGGCGCCCGAGCGCACCGACACCAGCAGCGGGTTGGACGGATCGCCGAAGGTCTTGCCGGCGGCCTTCTCGACCTTGGCCAGGCCGTCGCGGACCTGGGCCTCGAGGTCGGCGGGATAGCTGCGGCCGTTGGCGTAATAGTGGACGCAGGTCTCGGTGGTGATGGTGAAGCCCGGCGGCACCGGCAGGCCCAGGGCGCACATCTCGGCCAGGTTGGCGCCCTTGCCGCCCAGCAGGTTCTTCATCGACGCGTCGCCGTCGGCGCCGCCGCCTCCGAAGGAATAGACCCAACGGTTCTTGGTCAGCGTATCCGTGGTCATGTCGATGTCCTCAACCCGCAATCAGCGAGAAGTCCGCCACCCGGCCCATGGCCGCGCGGACTTCCGACAGAAGCCGCAGACGGTTTTCACGCTCCGTCTTGTCGTCGGCGTTCACTAGCACCTTGTCGAAGAACGCGTCCACGGGCCCGCGCAGCTTGGCCAACGTTGTCATCGCCCCGGCGAAATCTTCACGGGACAGAGCATCATTGACCGGGCCTGAGACGGCGTGGACGGCGTCGACGAGGGCGGCTTCTTCAGCCGGCGCGACGGGCAGGCGGATCGCCGCCCCCTCGGGCAGCGGCCCCTTCTTCTCCTCGGCCTTGAGGATGTTGGTCGCCCGCTTGTAGCCGGCCAGCAGGTTCGCCCCGTCTTCCGTATGCAGGAAGCCGTCGAGGGCCTCGACCCGGGCGACGATGCGCACCAGGTCGTCATCGCCCAGGGCGAACACGGCGTCGACCAGATCGTGGCGACGGCCCTGCTCACGCAGCAGCACCTTCAGGCGATCGGCGAAGAAGGAGAGAACCTCGTCTGGGTTGGCCTTCCCCAACGCACCGGCCGGTTGCTCGGCTCGAATACGACTGGCCACGCCGACAACGTCTCGTAGGCCGAAGCGGACCTTCTGCTCCAAGGCGATCCGGATCACGCCAAGCGCCGCGCGGCGCAGGGCGAAGGGGTCCTTCGAGCCGGTCGGCTTCTCGTCGATGGCGAAGAAGCCGGTCAGGGTGTCGAGCTTGTCGGCCAGGGCCACGGCCACCGACACCGGCGCGGTCGGCACGCTGTCGCCCGGGCCTTGCGGCTTGTAGTGGTCGCGGACGGCGTCGGCGACGGCGTCGGGCAGGCCCTCGGCGCGGGCGTAATAGCCGCCCATCAGGCCCTGCAGTTCCGGGAACTCGCCGACCATGCCGGTTCCGAGGTCGGCCTTGGCCAGCCGAGCGGCCTGGGCGGCCAGCTCCGGATCGGCGCCGACCAGGGGCGCGATCTCGCGGGCCAGGGCGACGATGCGCTCGACCCGCTGGTACATGGTGCCGAGCTTGGCGTGGAAGGTGACGCCCTTCAGCTTCTCCAACCGGCTTTCCAGCGAGTGCTTGCGGTCCTCGTCCCAGAAGAAGCGCGCGTCGCTCAGGCGGGCCGACAGCACCTTGGCGTTGCCGGCGGCGATGGTCGCCCCGCCGTCCTTGGCCTCGATATTGGCCACGGCCAGGAAGTTGGGGGCCAGCTTGCCGGTCGCCGGGTCGCGGACGGCGAAATACTTCTGGTGCGTGCGCATCGAGGTGCGGATCACCTCGGGCGGCAGGTCCAGGAAGTGCGGCTCCATGTCGCCCAGGATCGGCGTCGGCCATTCGGCGAGGCCGGCGACCTCGTCCAGCAGGCCTTCGTCCTCGACCAGCTCCAGGTCGCGGGCGAAGCACAGGGTCTTGGCCCCTTCGAGGATGCGCGCCTTGCGCTCCTCGACGTCGAGCGCCACGAAGTTGGCGGCGAGGCCCGCGGCGTAGGCGTCGAAGTCCCGGGCGCGGAACGGCCGCCCCGAGCCCATGAACCGATGGCCCTCGGTCAGGTCGCCGCTCTCGATCCCGTCGACATCGAAGGTCACGACCTCGCCGTCGAAGGCGCACAGGATGCGCTGCAGCGGGCGCACCCAGCGCAGCGTTCCCCTGCCCCACTTCATCGACTTGGGCCACGGGAAGGCCCGGATGATGGAATCGACCATCTCGGCGACGATCTGCGGCGTCGGCCGACCGGCCTTCTCGATGACGGCGAAATAGACGCCGTCGCGCTCGACCAGCTGGTCCTGGCCAAGGCCGGTCTTGCGCAGGAAGCCTTCCAGGGCCTGGGGCGGCGCGCCGACTTTTGGGCCCTTCAGCTCTTCCTTGCGGTCGTTCTGGGCGACGGGCAGGCCCTCGACCACCAGGGTCAGGCGGCGCGGACCGGCGAAGGTCTTCAGCGCCTCGGGCAGGAAGCCGGCTTCGGCCAGCCGCTCGCGCGCCATGCGCTCCAGGTCGCGCGCGGCCTGGGCCTGCATGCGCGCGGGGATTTCTTCGGAGAACAGTTCGAGGAGAAGTTGGGGCATGGCGCTCTTAGGCCGCAGAGGGTTCGCGTTGCTGGCGTTCCCACTCCTGGGCGCACAGCTTGCACAGGTCGCGGATGCGGCCGATGTAGCTTTGACGTTCGGCGACGGCGATGGCGCCGCGGGCGTCCATCAGGTTGAACAGGTGGCTGGCCTTGAGCACGTGGTCATAGGCCGGCAGCACCAGGGCCTGGCCCTGCGGTCCCTTCATGGCCAGGAAGCGCGGCACCTGGCGCTCCATGTCCTCGAACTGGCGCTTGAGCACCTCGACGTCGAAGGCCTCGAAATTGGCGGCGCTGAACTGGCGCTCGTTCTCCAGGAACACGTCGCCGTACTTCACGCCCTCGTCGTTGAAACGCAGGTCATAGACGTTGTCGACGCCCTGCACGTACATGGCCAGGCGCTCCAGGCCGTAGGTCAGTTCGCCCGCGACCGGATCGACGTCCAGGCCGCCGACCTGCTGGAAATAGGTGTACTGCGACACTTCCATGCCGTCGCACCACACTTCCCAGCCCAGGCCCCAGGCGCCGACGGTGGGGTTTTCCCAGTCGTCCTCGACGAAGCGCATGTCGTGCAGGGTCGGGTCGAGGCCGATGGCGGCCAGCGAGCCGAGGTACAGCGCCTGCATGTTCCTGGGGTTCGGCTTCAGGATCACCTGATACTGATAATAGTGCTGCAGCCGGTTGGGGTTCTCGCCGAAGCGGCCGTCGGCCGGGCGGCGCGAGGGCTGCACATAGGCCGCCTTCCACTCCTTGGGCCCGAGCGCGCGCAGCACCGTGGCCGGGTGCAGCGTCCCCGCCCCCACCTCGATGTCGTAGGGTTGCAGGATGACGCAACCCTGCCGGCTCCAGTAGTCGTGGAGCGTCAGGATCAGGTTCTGGAACGACAGCGGCTGGACGTAGGACATTCTTGTTCGCGGATGCAAAAAAGTCGGCGGACCATAGGGCCCGCCGACCTGTGCATCAAGCCGCCGAAAGCGGCGTGATCGGCCTAATCACTGCGGCTGCGGCGCGGCGGCCTCGCCCGGCGCCTCGAGGCGCGAATGCTTGCCGGCGCTGGACATGGGCTGGCCGTACCTGGCGCGGTTCTCCCGCGTGTCGGGGATCGGCGCGTTGGAGACCACGCCCGGATCGCCGTACTTCCAGCGCGCCTCGTCGCCCTGGCTGCTCATCGGCGCGGCGGCCGGCGCCACGGCGGAGGCGTCGGTCGAGCTCTGCGCGGCCGGCGTCGCCATCACCGACGGCGGCACCTTCTCGGCCGGCCCCGGCGGCGGCATCGGCGGCGGGGCGGCGTCGCCCCCCGCGGCCGGCGGATTGACCGGCCCGGCCTGGTCAGGCGCCGTCGCCGAGACGTCGACGCCCTGGGCGGTCGCAGCGAGCGCTCCGGCGCGGGCCTCGGCCAGCGCCCCAGCCGGGATCAACACCTTGTCGATCACGTAGATCTCGCCGTTGGTCGCCTTGACGTCGACCTGGGTGACGCTGGCGTCGTTGATCTTGATCGGATCGGCCGAGCCGTCGATCTGCACGTCGACGCCGGCCACGGTCTTCATCGGCCCCTTGGCGCCCTTGATCTTGGCCGCGTCCACCCGCGCGTTGATGACGTGATAGGTCAGCAGCTTCTGCAGCCGGGGCGCGTTCTCGGGCAGCATCAGCTTGTCCAGTTCGCCCGGCGGCAGCGCCTTGAACGCGGCGTCGGTGGGCGCGAGCACCGTCAGGTTCGGCTGCGACTTCAGCACCGGCGTCAGGTTGGTGGCGTCCAGCGCCTTGGTCAGGATGGTGAAGTCCCCCGAGGCCTTGAGGGTGGCCGCCAGGTCGCCCTTGGCGATCAGCGAGCCGCCGGCGGACGGCGCGGCCGGAGCCTGCGGCGCGTCCGCCTGGGCCGCCGCGTGCGCGGCCAGAGGACCGCCAAGCAACGCTGCGGCGGCCGCTGCGGTCAGAAGTCGTTGAATGTGCATCTTGGTCCTCACTCAAGTTCGGCGCGCTGTCCGCGGCCGGCCTGCCCCGCCTCCCACCGGCGGAACTACGCGCGGCGGCGGCGGCCGGTTTCGCCGCATCACGGCTTCGTGAGAACCCGCCTCATTCCTATCGATTCAGGAACACGAAGAAGGCGCCGGCGGCGATGAGCGCAAAACCCACGAGTGTGGACCACTTTATCGGCTCGCCCAGATAGAAATATGAGAACAGCACGAAGACAGCCAGGGTGATGACTTCCTGGATCGTCTTCAATTGAGCCGGACTGTAGTGATACGAGCCCAGTCTGTTTGCCGGAACCGCCAGACTGTACTCGGGCAGCGCGATCAGCCAGCTGACCAGAACGACCGCCGGCAGCGCCGCGCCGCGATGCTTGAGATGCCCGTACCAGGCGAAGGTCATGAACAGGTTCGAGCCCAGCAGCAGCAGCCACGGGGCGAGGACGGACCACGACATCGCCGGCAAACGAACCTCCAATCACACCTTTGGCCAGGGCCGAACCCCATGGGCCGCCGCCCCGCCAAGACCTCAGCACCACAGCGCCGGGAACGGCGCCAGCCTATTTTTTAGGCGCCACGCGCCGCATGCGCCCACAGAACGGGCGAGCGTCCGAAATCGCCCTCCCGGCTCGCGCCCGCCGCCTCGTAACGGGGCCGACCCCGATAGCGTTCCCTGGTCGAGCGGCGGGAACAGGATCCATCGCCCCTCGGCCGCGCGGCGACGCGTGTTGCGGCGACCATTCGGGGCGCGGGACCGGCGACGGTCGGCGAGCGGGAGCGAGGCGGATGAAACTCATCATTGCGATCGTCAAACCCTTCAAGCTGGACGACGTGCGCGAAGCGCTCGTCAAGGCCGGCGTCGAGGGGCTGACGGTCTCGGAGGTCAAGGGATACGGCCGACAGAAGGGCCAGACCGAAATCTACCGAGGCGCGGAGTACCAGGTCAATTTCGTGCCCAAGGTCAAGCTGGAGGCGGTGGTCGACGACGCGGCCGCTCCGGCGGCGGTGGAGGCGGTCAAGGCCGCGGCGGCCACCGGCAAGATCGGGGACGGCAAGATCTTCGTGCTGAGCGTCGAGGACGCCGTGCGCATCCGCACCGGCGAAACCGGCACTGCGGCGCTCTAGGGACAGGATCAAGGGGATGACGACGATGAAAGGCATCGGACTTAAAGGATGGGCGAGGATCGCCCTGCCGCTGGCCGCCCTGGGCGCCTGGCTGGCGGCGGGACCGGCGCTCGCGCAGGCCGCGGCCCCGGCCGCGCCGTGGAAGCCCGACAGCGGCGACACCGCGTGGATGCTCACCTCCACCGCGTTGGTGCTGCTGATGACGATCCCCGGGCTGGCGCTGTTCTACGGCGGCATGGTCCGCAAGAAGAACGTCATCGCCACCGTCGCCCAGTCGTTCGCCATCACCTGCCTGGTGACGGTGATCTGGATGGTGGTCGGCTATTCCGCCGCCTTCACCACCAATCCCAACCCCGCCCTGAACAAGTTCATCGGCGGCTTCGGCGAGATGTTCCTGCACGGCGTCGGCGTCGGATCGAGCAACGCCCTCGCCGGCACCATCCCCGAATACGTCTTCATGATGTTCCAGATGACCTTCGCGATCATCACCCCGGCCCTGATCGCCGGGGCCTTCGCCGAACGCATGAAGTTCTCGGCCCTGCTGCTGTTCATGACCCTGTGGTCGCTGGCGGTCTACACCCCGATCGCCCACTGGGTGTGGGGCGGCGGCTTCCTGGGGTCGAAGGGCGTGCTCGATTTCGCCGGCGGCACCGTGGTCCACATCAACGCCGGCGTCGCCGGCCTCGTCTGCGCCCTGGTCATGGGCAAGCGCAAGGGCTTCGGCCACGACAACATGGCCCCGCACAACCTGATCTACACCATGATCGGCGCCAGCCTGCTGTGGGTCGGCTGGTTCGGCTTCAACGCCGGCTCGGCGGTGGCCTCCAACGCCCTGGCCGGCGCGGCCATGGTCAACACCCAGGTCGCCACCGCCGCCGCCGCCCTGGCCTGGATGGTGGTCGAATGGATCGAACGCAAGAAGCCCGGCATCCTCGGCCTGTGTTCGGGCGCGGTGGCCGGCCTGGTCGCCATCACCCCGGCCTCGGGCTTCGTCAATCCGCAGGGCGCGCTGATCCTGGGCCTGGTGGCCGGCGTGGTCTGCTATGCGGGCGCGGTCTGGATCAAGAAGATCTTCAAGTACGACGACAGTCTCGACGCGTTCGGCGTGCACGGGATCGGCGGCATCGTCGGCGCCCTGCTGACCGGCGTGCTGGCCGACGCGGCGATCAACCCGGCGGGCAAGGACCACAGCCTGCTCGTCCAGGCCGAAGGCGTGATCGTCACCATCGCCTGGACGGCGGTGGTCACCTTCATCATCCTGATGATCTGCAAGTTCACCGTCGGCCTGCGTCCCTCGGAAGAGGCCGAGATCGAGGGGCTGGACGTCAGCCTGCACGGCGAGACCATCCACGAATAACGCCCGACCGAACCAGCGGGAGGATGGAGCGGGAGGCCTTCGGGTCTCCCGTTCTTCGTCTGTGGCGGGCTAGGTCCAGGGCCCGCCCAGGCGGCAGCGCCGGATCCACCACCCGGGCCTCGCCCGCCGCAGCCGCTCGGCCAGGCCCTCGGCCTCGATGTCGCCGGCGCACAGGGCGAAACAGGTCGCGCCCGAGCCCGACATGCGGGCTAGCAGCGTCTCGGGCTCCTCGCGCAGCATGGCCAGCGCCTCGCCGATGGTCGGCTCCAGGCCGACGGCCGGCGCCTCGAGGTCGTTACGGCAGAGGCTGAGAAAGGCCGCCGCCTCCTCGACGCTCTCGAAGGCCTCGGGAAGCCGCGGCCGGTCGGCGTCGCCGGGCGCGCCGGCCGCGTCATAGGCCCGGTAGACCGCCCCGGTCGGCGAGGGCCGCCCTGGATTGACCAGCACGGCGTGCATCTCCGGCAGGCGCGGCGCGGGGTGGAAGCGGTCGCCCCTGCCCTCGCCGATCACCGGCCGGCCGTGCAGGCAGACCGGCCCGTCCGCCCCCAGGGTCGCCGCGATCGCCTCGACCACCTCGTCCTGCAACGAAAGATCCAGGGCCTCGCGCAGCAGCCGCAGCGCCGCCCCCGCGTCGCTGGACCCGCCGCCCAGCCCGGCCGCCACCGGCAGGTGCTTGCTGAGAATCAGGCGGAACGGCGGCTGGGGCCCGCCGCTGCGCGCCAGCAACCCCCGGGCGGCGCGCATCACCAGATTGTCCTCGGCGGCGTCGGCCAGCGCGCCCGCGAACGGCCCGTCGATCTCGAAAGCCAGGGCGTCGGCGGGCTGGATCGCCACGCGGTCGCCGACGTCGGCGAACACCATCAGGCTGCTGACCGGATGATAGTCGCCGTCGAGCGCGCCGACATGCAGGAACAGGTTGACCTTGGCGGGCGCGAACGCGCTCAGGCTCATGGCGCGGTCGTCAGCTGGCGGCGACCGCGGCCGCGACCGCCTTGCCCGCGCCCAGGCCCGACTTCAGCTTCTGCTCGACCTCGTCGCGCAGCGCCGGCTCGGGCTCCAGCGTCAGCACCCGGTTCCACTGGAAGCGCGCCTCGAGCTTGCGCCCGACCCGCCAGTAGGCGTCGCCCAGGTGGTTGTTGACGTCGGGATCGGAGGCGTCCAGCTCGACCGCCCGCTCCAGCAGGTCGACCGCCCGCTTGTAGTCGCCCAGGCGGTAGTGGGCCCATCCCAGGGAATCGGTCATGGCCCCCGATTTCGGCTGCGCCTCGACCGCCTTTTCGATCATGGCCAGGGCCTCCTTGAGGCGCTCGCCGCGGTCGACCCAGGAATAGCCGAGATAGTTCAGCACCTCGGGCTGGTCCGGCTGCAGCTTCAACGCCTGCCTCAGGTCACGCTCGGCCTCCGGCCAGCGGCCGGCCCGCTCCAGGCTGACGCCGCGCGCATAGTAAAGCCGCCAGTCGGCGCGGTCGCCTTCCTGGACGACCACCTTGTCCAGCACGGCGGCGGACTCGGCGTAGCGCTTGTTGGCCCGCAGCAGGTCGGCGTAGGCGGTCTGGGCGTCGATGCTGTCCGGGGCGGCCTTGACCGCCTCGTCGATGATCTTCAGCGCCCCGGGGCCGTCGCTGGCGTCCTGATAGGTCCAGGCCAGCCGCGCACGGGCGGCGGCGTATTCCGAGGAGCCGGCGCGGGGACGGTTGTAGGCGGAGCGGGCGGCGTCGACGTCCCCCGCCTCGCGCATGGCGTCGCCGACCAGCAGCCAGGCCTCGTCGCGGCTGGGATCCAGCCGCAGCACCAGCCGCAGATAGGCCAGCCCCATCTCGGGCTGCTTCTGGGCCAGCAACTGGGCGGCGGGGGCCAGCACCGCCTGGGCCGCGCCCTCGGCGAGGGTCGGCTGCGGCGGCGGCGCGCCCTTGGCTTCGGCGCGAGCCTTGGCGGCGCGCAGCGAGGCGTCGTTCGGCGCGCGCTTCAGCGCCCGGTCATAGATTTCGACGGCGTCGGCCTGCCGGCCGCGCCGCTCCAGGAACGCGCCATAGGCCAGCGGGAATATCCCCGGACCGTCGTCGCGCTCGAGCAGGCTCTTGAACGCGGCCTCGGCGTCGTCGTAGCGCTTGGCGCGCTCGAAGAGCAGGCCCTGGTCCAGCGTCGCGAAATACTGGCCGAAACGGTCGCCGGGCAGGTCGGGCGCGACCACGGCCGCGGTCCAGTCCCCGGCGGCCCCGGCGGCCCAGGGCTTGAGCAGGGCGGCGGCGGTGCGGTGCGGCACGCCGATCGGATCGCCGGACAGGATGGCGTAGGCGGCCTTGCCCTTTCCGGAGGCCAGCGCGTCCACGGCCTGGGTCAGGCGGCCGAGCCGCTGCGACACGGCCGAGCCGTCGTCCGGTCCCGGCGCCAGCTGCGCCGCCCGCGAAACGTCGCCGGCGATCAGGGCGGCGGTGAAGGCCCGCTCCTTGAGCAGGCCCGATCCGGGCGCATCGTTCGAGGCCCGCGCGAAATAGTCGGCGGCCTCGGCGCTATGACCGCTGTTCAGCGCCGCCTGCCCCGCCAGAAACAGCCCGTATTGCGAGCGGTCGGGCGCGGGAGCCGACGTCGCGGCGGAACGGACGCGAAGGTCGCCGCCGGCGGTCGCGCATGCGGCCAGGGGGGCGAGGAGAGCCAGGGCGGCGAGACGGGACGCGATGGACATGCCGAAGGTCTGCGCTTTCATGCGCGCCCCCGCAAGCCGGAAATCGGAGCGGAACGCCCGCCCCGCTCCCGCCGTCACATGTTGGGATAGTTCGGCCCGCCGCCGCCCTCGGGCGTCGTCCAGTTGATGTTCTGCGACGGGTCCTTGATGTCGCAGGTTTTGCAATGGACGCAGTTCTGGGCGTTGATCTGGAAGCGCGGGTTGTCGCCGGCCTCGTCGTACAGCACCTCGTAGACGCCGGCCGGGCAGTAAAGCCGCGCCGGCTCGCCGTACTTGGGCAGGTTGACCGAGATCGGGATCTCCGGGTCCTTGAGCTTCAGGTGCGCCGGCTGGTCCTCTTCGTGGTTGGTGTTCGACAGGAACACCGAGGATAGCTTGTCGAAGCTGATCACGCCGTCGGGCTTGGGATAGACGATCGGCTTGTAGTCCCTGGCCAGGCCCGTCGAGGCCGCGTCGGTCTTGCCGTGCTTCAGCGTGCCGAGGAACGAGAAGCCGCCGGTCAGGTTGGAGATGGTCAGCTCCAGGCCGCCCAGGACGATACCGCCCAGCAGGGTGCCGAACCGCGCCAGCAGCGGCTTGGCGTTGCGGACGATCTTCAGCTCCTTGGCCACCCACGAGCCCTGGTAGGCGGTCTCGTACGCGGCCAGCTCGTCGCCCTCGCGGCCGTCCTGGAGGGCCTTGAACGCCTCCTCGGCGGCCAGCATGCCGGTCTTCATGGCGTTGTGGCTGCCCTTGATGCGCGGCAGGTTGACGAAGCCGGCCGAGCAGCCGATCAGCACGCCGCCCGGGAAGGCCAGCTTGGGCACCGACTGGTGGCCGCCCTCGGTGATGGCGCGGGCCCCGTAGGCGATGCGCTTACCGCCCTCGAGGAACGGCCGCACCGACGGATGCTGCTTGAACCGCTGGAATTCATCGAACGGCGAGATGAACGGGTTCTTGTAGTTCAGGTGAACCACCAGGCCGATCGAGACGTAGTTGTCGCCGAAGTGGTACATGAACGTGCCGCCGCCGGTCTTGTCGTCGAGCGGCCAGCCGAGGGTGTGCTGCACCAGGCCGGGCTGGAAGTTTTCCGGCGGGACCTGCCAGAGCTCCTTGATCCCGATGCCGAACTTCTGGGGCTCCCGCCCCTCGGTCAGGCGGTACTTGGCCTGGATAACCTTGGCCAGAGATCCGCGCACGCCCTCGCCGATGAACACGTACTTGCCGTGCAGCTCCATGCCCGGCTGGTAGTCGTCCTTCTTGTGGCCATCCTTGGCGACGCCGACCACGCCGACGATCACGCCCTTGACCGAACCGTCCTCGCGATAGACGAGGTCCGAGGCGGCGAAGCCGGGATAGATCTCGACGCCCAGCGCCTCGGCCTGCTGACCCAGCCAACGGCAGACATTGGCCAGGGAGGCGATGTAGCAGCCGTGGTTCTTCATGAAGCCCGGCATCGGCAGCCAGCTGATGTCCAGCTCGCCCTGCGGGCCGAGGATCTTGAACCGGTCGGTCTTGACCGGCGTCTCCAGCGGCGCGCCCAGCTCTTTCCAGTCGGGGAACAGCTCGTTCAGCGCCTTGGGGTCGATCACCGCGCCCGACAGGATATGGGCGCCGACCTCGGAGCCCTTCTCCAGCACGGCGACCGAGACCTCGGTCCCGGCGGCCTGAGCCAGTTGCTTCAGCCGGATCGCCGCGGCCAGGCCGGCGGGACCGGCGCCGACGATGACGACGTCGTACTCCATCGCTTCGCGTTCTTCGACGTCTTCACTCATGGCCAACAGCTCCCCAGGCATTCCGCGCGCCCCTCATGCGCGGGATTGATCGCTTTGCGGTCTTATCCGAAGGTGACGCATAGGCGGTCAAGGACAAACCCTTTGCGCTCGTCGTTGCTTTGCTCCAAGAGCGTAACGTGATCCCCGCCGGCCCAGATCCCCGACAAGATCCTCGCGCTGTCGAAAGCCTGCTCGCCTTCTGGGCGCAGGCCGGGGTCGAGGCCTGCTTCGACGACGCCCCCGTGGACCGCACCGCCGAGGCGGCCCGGATGATGCGCGCGCCGCCGCCCCCGCCTCCCCGCGTTCCCGCGCCGGTCGGCCGCCTGCCCGTCCGCGGCGGCCCCGACGCGTCCGCCGCTCTGGCCGAGGCCCACGCCGCGGCGGCGGCGGCCGGCGATCTGGCGGCGCTGGAGGCGGCGATCGCCGCCTTCGACGGCTGCGGCCTCAAGTTCGAAGGCGCCAGGCAGGCGGTGTTCGCGCGCGGCGCGCCGGACGCCCCGGTGATGGTGATCGGCGAAGGCCCCGGCGCCGACGAGGACGCCCAGGGCGCGCCGTTCGTCGGCCGCGCCGGCAAGCTGCTCGACAAGATGTTGGCCGCCGCCGGCCTGACCGGCCGGGTGTTCATCACCAACACCGTCTATTGGCGCCCGCCCGGCAACCGCACCCCGACCCCGCAGGAGCAGGCGGTCTGCCAGCCGTTCCTCGAACGGGCCGTCGCCCTGGTGAAGCCGCGCTTCCTGCTGCTGGCCGGCGGCGCGTCGGCCAAGTCGGTGCTGAGGCGCGAGGAAGGCATTCTCAGCCTGCGCGGCCGCTGGTTCGACTGGACCTCGCAGGACGGCGCCCAGACCGTGGCCGCCATGCCGACCCTGCACCCCGCCTTCCTGCTGCGCCAGCCGGCCGCCAAGAAGAAGGCGTGGCAAGACCTGCTGTCGCTGACCGAACGGCTCGACCGCCCGGCCTGACGCCCAGATTCAAGCCTCGACGAGCCTTGGGTCTCAGGCCTGGCGCAGGAACACCGGCCGCATCCGGCCCCGGCCCAGCCGCCGCGACAGCGGTCCCGCCCCCCGCACCGATTCCAGCAGGACCCTGGACGCCAGGATCGGCGCGTCGGCTGGCGCGCCCAGGGCCCCCGCCGCCAGACGGCCGAAACCCGACCCGCCGCGCAGGTCGAACCAGCCCGCCGCCCCCGAATGATCGCGGATGTGCGACAGGGCGGCCTCGGCCCAGTCGGCGGGAAGCCTGATCCCCGGCCGCAGGATCAGCAGCCAGGGTCCCTTGGCGAGCACGCAGCCGACGGCGACGCGGGCGTCCGTGTCGCCCTGGCGGCGCACCACCCGCGCGCCGGCGTCGTCGGCCACGACCAGGGTGGTGTCGCGCGATCCGGCGTCGACCACCACCACCTCGCGCACCGTCGCGTCCACCGCCGCCGGAACCAGGGACGCCAGGGTCGCCGACAGGCCCGCGGCGCAATCGAGGGTGGGAATGACCACGGAAATCATGGCCGCGCATCAAGCCGCTCGACGCCGCGCCGTCAAGTTATGTTCTTGATTTGTTCTATAATCGCATTAAGTTTGGCGCATGGCCTCCCCTGTTTCCGGCATCCGTGGGCGCGGCGCCCTGTCGAACGCTTCCGGGCGCTTCGAGGCCTTCACGCGGGAGACGTTCGACGACGGCTGGACCAGCGACGACGCCCCGGCCCCCAAGCTGCGCACCACCCTCACCGCCGAGGCGGCGCGAACCATCATCACCCGCAACGACAGCCCCGACATCGGTTTCGACCGCTCGATCAACAGCTACCGGGGCTGCGAGCACGGCTGCGTCTACTGCTTCGCCCGGCCGACCCACGCCTATCTCGGCCTGTCGCCCGGGATCGATTTCGAAAGCCGGCTGTTCTTCAAGCCCGAGGCCGCCCGCCTGCTGGAAAAGGAGCTGTCCAAGCCCGGCTACCAGCCGCGCTTCATCGCCATGGGCACCAACACCGACCCCTATCAGCCGATCGAGCGCCGGCTGCAGATCACCCGCGAGGTGCTGAAGGTGCTGCAGCGCTTCCACCATCCCGTGGGCATCACCACCAAGAACGCCCTGGTGGCGCGCGACGCCGACATCCTGGGCGAGATGGCCGCCGAAGGCCTGGCGGCGGTGTCGGTGTCGATCACCACCCTCGACCGGTCGCTGGCCCGCTCGATGGAGCCGCGGGCCTCGACGCCCGGACGCCGTTTCGAGGCGGTCAGGGCGCTGACCCAGGCCGGGGTGCCGACCATGGTCGGCTTCTCGCCGGTCATTCCGGGCCTCAACGACCATGAGCTGGAAGCGGTGCTGGAGCGCGCGGCCGAGGCCGGCGCCGTCTGCGCCCGCTATGTGGTCCTGCGCCTGCCGCTGGAGATCAAGGACCTGTTCCGCGAATGGCTGGAGGCCGAACAGCCGGCCCGCGCCCGCCGGGTGATGTCGCTGGTGCGCCAGATGCGCGGCGGCAAGGACTACGACCCCGAATGGACCAAGCGCATGCGGGGCGAAGGCCCGGTCGCAGACCTGATCCGCACCCGTTTCAAGGCCGCGCTTCGCCGCTACGGCCTCGACCGTCCGTTTCCCGCCCTCGACGTCTCCAAGTTCAGGCCGCCGCCCAAGGCCGGCGACCAGTTGTCGCTGTTCGGATAGGCCCGGCGGGCGAAAAAATCGCGGCCGGCTGTCGGATCGACCGACGGCCGTTCGTCCTAGGCGTACGCGACGGGAGCGTCGCGGTCAGCGTGAGGGAGAAACCGCATGATCACCGTCTCCGCCTTTCAGTGGGTCCCGCCTTTCGCCCAGGGCCAGGTGCGCGACCTGAGGGTCCGCTGGGCGCTCGAGGAAGCCGGCCTCCCCTACAACCGCCGCCTGCTCAAGGCGGGCGACCAGGACACGCCCGAATACCGCGCCCTGCAGCCGTTCGGCCAGGTGCCGGTCATCGAGGACGACGGCCTGGCGCTGTTCGAGAGCGGGGCCATCGTCCTGCACATAGGCGAGCGCAGCGAGGCGCTGCTGCCCAAGGACTCCGCCGCCCGCGCCCGCGCCACCCAATGGCTGATCGCCGCGCTCAACTCCATCGAGCCGCACATCATGAACGTGGCGGTGATCGAGGTCTTCTACGCCGACCAGGAGTGGGCCAAGCTGCGCCGCCCCAGCGCCGAGGCGTTCGCTCGCCAGCGGCTGGCCTCGCTGGCCAAGGCGCTGGGCGACAAGCCCTATCTCGACGGCGACCGTTTCACGGCCGGCGACCTGATGATGGCCTCGGTCCTGCGCATCGCCCCCGGCCTGATCGACGAGCCCCGCCTGGCGGCCTATCTCGAACGCTGCATCGCCCGTCCGGCCTTCCAACGCGCCCTCGCCGCGCAGCTGGGCGACTTCAAGGAAGCCGCCTGAGGCCATCGTCTTCATCCCGGACGGGCGCAGCGCCTGTCCGGGGCCCAAGCTGGACGCCGGTCGCCGCCGGGGTTCCGGCTCGGGCTTTCAGACCGTCCGGGACGATGGCGAAGGCAGCGGCTTCTCCAGGAGCAACGCCTTGGTCAGGAAGGCCTTGTCCTGCCCCTTGAGCGTCAGCCCCGCGCGCCCGAACAAGGCCGGCAGGTCGGTCTCGGCGTAGGAGCCGTAGTAGGGCTCGTGGAAGAAGGCCGGGAAGGCCTCGAGCATGCGGGCCAGTTCTGGCTCGTCCGCCGGCTGCACCGAATCGGCGAAGGCCAGGACGCCGCCCGGCCGCAGCACGCGGGCGATCTCGGCGGCCACGGGCTCGCGTAGCCGGGGCGGCAGCTCGTGGAACAGATAGACGCAGGTCGCCGCGTCCAGGCTGTCGTCGGCGAACGGCAGGCGCTCGATATTGGCCTGGACGGTCGCCGCCCCGGCCTCGCGTCCGGCCCTTGAGGCGTAGGCCGCCGACAGGTCGAGGCCGAACGCCTGGGCGCGGGGGAAGGCCGACCTCAGGTCGCGCAGGAAACCGCCGGCGCCGCAGGCCAGGTCGACCACCGTCAGGCCGCGATGATCGCGGCCGCGCCAGGCCTGGGCCAGCAGCGACAGGGCGCGGCGGCGCATGGCCCCGGCCGCGCCGGAGAACAGCGCCTCGACCTGGGCCTCGTAGCGGCGGGCGCTGGCCTCGGTGAACCAGCCGCCCGACTGGAAATGGAAGTTCTGACGGTAATAGACGGGATAGGCGTCGGACGGAGCCTGGTCGCGGACCTCGACCACGTCGCCGCGCCGGCGGCGGGCGTCGACCTCGCGGGCGTCGTTGAGGAAGTCGCCGGCCTGGCGCAGCAGCTCGCCGACGTCGCCGGGCCGGTCGTCGGACGGCGGATAGAGCCCGGCGGCGACGTCGCGGGCGTCCTTGGCGAACGCTTCGAGATAGGCCCGGCGCAAACGCTCGCGCGAGGTCGGCGGGGCCTTGGGCTGGAACCGCCCGACCTGTTCGCCGCGGGTCGGGCGGGTGATCGCCTTGGCCGCCGCGCCCGCCCCGCTCCACCACAAGGCCTTGGCCAGGGCTCCGGCCGCCTGCGCCGCCACGTCGCCGCGAAACGCCGCCTTGCGCCCGGCCCGTCGATCCTTGCCGCTCATGCCTGCGTCCTGTCTATCGGCTGAACACTCCGACCAGTTCGATATGGGGCGACCACAGGAACTGGTCCACCGGGGCGACACGGTCCAGCCTGAAGCCGGCGTCCGTCAAGATGCGGGCGTCGCGGGCGAAGGTGGCGGGATTGCACGAGACGCCGACCACGCGCTGGGCGGTGGAGCGGCCGATCTCGCCGGCCTGTTCCAGCGCCCCCGCCCGCGGCGGATCGAAGACCACGGCGTCGATCTTCTTCAGTTCGCTCGCCAGGACCGGGCGGCGAACGAGGTCGCGCGCCTCGGCGGTGATGCTCTTGAGGCCCGGCGCGGTGGCCAGGGCCGCGGTCAGGGCCCGCACCGCCGGCGCGGCCGAATCGGCGGCGTAGACCGGGGCGACCTCGGCGAGGCGGAAGGTGAAGGTGCCGACGCCGCAATAGAGGTCGGCGATGCGGCCGGCTCCGCGCACGGCCTCGACGGCCAGTGCCGCCATCGCCGCCTCGGCCTGGGGCGTGGCCTGCAGGAACGCCCCGGGCGGCAGGGCGACGGCGGCGGGCCCCAGCCGCACCATCGGCAGGCGGGCCTGGTAGACAATCTCGCCGGCCAGGCTGACCCGGGCCATGTCCGCCGCCTGCGCCGCCGCGGCCGCCCGCACGCGGGCGTCGGCGGAAAGCCCGCCGCTGCGGCGTTCCACTCCGGTGACGTCGACGTCGAGCCCGGTCGCCGTCAGGGTGACGTGCAGGGTCGGCGCCGACTTGGGATGCTCCAGGAACGGCGCGGCCAGCCGCTCCAGCGCCGGCAGCGCGGCGACCAGCCGGGGGTCGGCGACGGAGCAGGCGGCGATGTCGACCAGCCGCCAGGACCGCCGGGCCTTGAAGCCCAGCTTGGCGCCGCCCTTGCCCGGCCGGGCGTGCAACGCCAGCCGCCGGCGCGTTCCGGGCTGGACGGCCACGGCGGCGGCGATTTCGGTTTCGATCCGCTCGCGCCCAAGAGCCAGCCGGACCTGCTCGGCCTTCCAGGCCAGATAAGGCGCCTGCGCCCAATGCTGCAGGGCGCAGCCGCCGCATTCGCCATAGTGCGGGCAGGCCGGCGCGATGCGGTCCGCGCTCGGCGACAGCACCTCCAGCAGGTCGGCCCGCTCGCCATGCCGCTCGACCCGCACGCGCTCGCCCGGCAGGGTCAGGGGAACATAGACCGGCCCGGGCGCGACGCCGTCCGCCTGGGAACCGAGGCTGTCGACGACGAGGTCTTCGACGAGGGCTGCAGAGGACTTGGTCACGGGGAACTTCCTGTCGGCCCGGCCATTAGAAACCAGGGTGGGCGCATTGACGACCGCGCCGCGGTCCGGCCGCGCCGTCGCGGCGACGTTTTATCGAATGAACGAAGATGAACGGTCCGCTCAAGCATCGTTCAGGTAGGCGGCGTCATCTTCCACCCCATGGGCGAGACGGGCGCACAGCTCCCTGCTCGCTAACTGCGGCCGATGGAGAAGTCCATATGCGGAAGCTCTTGATTATCGCCAGCGTCGCGGCCCTGGCCGCACCGGTCGCGTTGATCCCGACCTTCGCCGCCGCTCGCGATTCGAACTACGGCACCAGCGATCCCTGCTCTGACGCCCGGCGCAGCTCGGCGAACAAGGGCACCTTGCTGGGCGCCGGCGCCGGCGCCCTCGCCGGCGGCCTGATCGCCGGCCACGGCAACAAGCTGGGCGGCGCTCTGATCGGCGGCGCGGCCGGCGCGGTGATCGGCCACCAGGTCGGCAAGCACAACGTCAAGTGCGCGACGCCGCCGTCTTATTATCGCCCTCGCGATGGTTGTCGCTGGGTCGAGGAGAAGAATCGCGGCTTCGAGGTTTGCCGCGGCCCAGACGGGGTCTGGCGTCCTAGCGACCGCCGCTGATCCCGCCCACGTACAGAGTCTCTTTGGAAGGATGATTTGAGATGACCGCGCAAACCATGATCGGCAAGGCCGCCTTCGGCGCGGGCCTGGCGGCGATGGTGCTGACCACCCTGGCGGCGATCCCGTCGTCCGCCTCGGCCCAGAGCTACGACCCGCCGTCGAGCTACGACTCCAACGGCTACTACTACAACCCCTGCCAACGCTCGACCAACACCCGCGCCACCGGCGGCGGCCTGGCTGGCGCTGCGCTGGGCGCGGCGATCGGCAGCAACGTCGCCGGCCGTCACGTCCGCACCGAGGGCGCCGTGCTCGGCGGCCTGCTGGGCGCCGTTGTCGGCTCGCAGATCGGCAAGAGCACCGCCGCCTGCGACCCCTCCTATGGCGCCGCCCCCCCGCCGCCGCGCCAAACCTACTACCAGCCGGCCCCGCCGCCGCCCCCGCCGCCCTATCCGAGCAGCTATGACGGCGACCGCTACGGCTACGACTACGACCGCAACTATGTCAGCCAGCCCGTGGCCCGCCGCCCGGTCGGCGACGGCTGCCAGCTGGTCGAGAGCCCGATCTACATGCCGGACGGAACCACCCAGAAGCGCTTCGTGCGGGTCTGCCCCGACTCGACCGGCCGCTACCAAGTGGTCCAGTAAGCCAAGGCTGACGCCCCGAGCGTCGATCGGAAAGCCGCCCTTCGCAGGGCGGCTTTCTTTTTGGCCAAACCTCTTAGCCAGACGCCGCTGGAAGGCCGCGCGCCGGCCTTCAATAGGCGAAGCGGTCGCCGGCGAGGGGCGGCGTCGTGACCGGCTGACGCAAGGCCTGGGTCCTCTGTTCGAACGCGAAGCCGAGGCCGAGCAGCTTCTGTTCGCTGAACTCGGGCCCCACGAACGACACGCCGACCGGCAAGCCGTCGGGCGTGAAGCCGCCGGGAACGGTCAGTTCGGGCCAGCCGGCGAGGCTCGCCAGGATCTGGCCGAAGTTGCCGAACAGGCCGCGTGCGTTCCGTTTCGGGCGTTCGCCCAGCTTGTTGATGCGCGTCGTCTGCGTCGGATAGACGATGGCGTCCAACCGGTTCCGAACCAGGACGGCCTGCATCATGGCTTTCACGTACTGGCGGCCCTGGTCCCGCGCGGCGAGGTAATAGGCGTCGGTCGGCGGCGTCGCGGCGGCTTCCTCGCGATACCCGCCCAGGCGGCCGGGGTTCGGCGTGGCGCCCGTCGGCGGGGACGAGGCCAGCGCCTCGCTCATCGCCAGGATCTCCGCGTGGCTCCGGGGCGCGCCCGGCGGGAACGACGCGGCCAGATAGGCGTCGAGGCTGGGCGCGGATTCGGTGCACACCAGGATCGACTGCAGCTCGCCGCCAAGCCGAACCAGGCCGGCGGGCAGTTCGACCTCGACCACGGTCGCGCCGCCGGCCTTCAAAGCCTCGACGGCGGCGTTCATCACCGCATCCACCTCGGGATCGTCGCCCGAGAAGTCGCGCCGTGGAAAGCCGATCCGCACGCCTCGCAGGGCGTCGGCGTTCAGGCCCTGCATGAAATCGGCCGGATAACGGCCGTCGGCGTCGCGCGCCGCCGGCGACCGGCGGTCGATCCCCTCCAGAAGGCTCAGCATCAGCGCCGCGTCCGCCACCCGCCGCGTGATGGGGCCGACGGCGTCCAGCGTCGGCGCGCTGGGCTGGACGCCCGCATTGTTGATGACCCCGGTCGTCGGCCGCAGACCGACGACGCCGTTGGTGGCGGCGGGCCAGCGCACCGATCCGGTGGTGTCGGTGGCGATGGCGATGGGCGCGTAGCCGGCGGCGACGCCCGCCGCCGCTCCGCTGGACGAGCCCGCCGGACTGTAGTCCAGCGCGTGCGGATTGTGCGTCTGGCCCCCCAGCGAGCTCATCGTCGGGCCCGAGGCCAGCTCGCTCAAATTGGTCTTGGCGAGGATGATCGCGCCCGCGTCGCGCAGCCTTGCGACCACGCTCGCGTCCGAACGGGGAACCGCGCCCTTCAACCCGTAGAAGCCGAGCGTGGTCGGAAGATCGCGGGTGTTGATGTTGTCCTTCAACAGCACGGGAACGCCGTGCAGCGGAGAGCGCGGCCCCTTCTTCCGCCGCTCGGCGTCGAGCGCCCGCGCCTCGGCGAGCGCATGCGGGTTCAGCGTGATGATCGCGTCGAGCTTGGGCTCATAGGCCGCGATCCGCGCCAGCGACAGCCTCACCAGCTGCTCGGACGTCAGCGCCCCGGCGTCCATGGCCCGGTCGAGATCGGCGACCGTCGCCGTCTCCAGATCCAGGCTTGCGCGGGGCTGGCCGACCGCCTGCAAAGGCTGCGCAAGCACCAGCAAGGCCATCACCGGCCACGTCGCGACGAAACCCTGCAGGCGCGTCATGCCGTCCCCCTTCCCTCGCCGACCGCGGGGCCGGCCCCGAAGTCCGTTTCCGCCGGACCTTGAGGCGCGGAGATCGGGGCGTCTGCTTACAAATGCGCAATGCGGGCGCGGCCTGGGCGCGTCAGCCGGCCGTCCGGCGCGCCCAGGCCAGGTATTCGAGGTTGCCGTCGCCCCCGGCCACCGGGCTCTCCGCGGTCGCCCGGACCGTCCAGCCCAGGTCGTTCAACTCGGCCTCGACCCGGGCCAGCACCGCGGCCCGCACCGCGGTGTCGCGCACCAGTCCGCCCCGGCCCACATGCTCGGGCCCCGCCTCGAACTGCGGCTTGACCAGCGCGATCAGGTCGGCGTCCGGCGCCGCCAGGGCCAGGGCGGCCGGCAGCACCTTGGCCAGGCCGATGAAGCTGGCGTCGCAGACGACCAGCCCAGGGGCTTGGGGGACGAGCGCGCGGTCCAGGCGGCGGGCGTCGACGCCCGACAGGTCGCTGACCCGCGGATCGGCGGCGAGGCTGGGATGCAGCTGGCCGCGCCCGACGTCGACGGCGTAGACGTGCGCCGCCCCCCGAGCCAGGCAGACCTGGGTGAAGCCGCCGGTGGAGGCGCCGACGTCCAGCGCCGTCCGCCCCGCCACGTCGACCGGCCACAGGCCCAGGGCGTGGTCGAGCTTCAGCCCCCCGCGCCCGACCCAGGGATGGGCCGGCTCGGCCTGGATGTCGGCGTCCTCGTCGAGCGATTCGGCGGCCCGCGCCACCGGCCGCCCGGCCGCCGTCACCCGCCCCGCCTCGATGGCGGCGCGGGCCTTGGCCCGGCTGTCGAACAGCCCCCGTTCGACCAGGAGAACATCGGCGCGCTTTCGCATGGCCCACGCCATAGCACGACTTGCGCCCGCGCACGCCGCCCGCCAAGTTGCCAACGATAAGGAACGCGCTGACGACGTTCCGTGGGAGGCGACCAGATGAATTCGATCACCCGCCGGGGCCTGCTGGCCTCTGCTCCCGTGCTGGCGGCCGGCGCGGCCCCGGCCGCCGTCATGGCGAGATCCGTCCAGGCCAAGGCCGCCCATCCCGACGCGGTCGGCCTCGCCCAGATGATCCGTAAACGGCAGATCAGCGCGCTGGAGGCCGTCGATCTGGCCATCGGCCGGGCCGAGGCGTTGCAGCCCAAGCTGAATTTCCTGGTCACGCCGATGTTCGAGCGCGCCCGGGCCCGGGCCAAGGCCGGCGGCCAGACCGGCCCGTTCGCCGGCGTGCCGTTCCTGGTCAAAGATCTCAACGACGTCAAAGGCGTCCCCACCCGCTACGGCTCGCGGGTCAACCTCAAGAACCCGGCCGCCGAAAGCCAGGAGCCCTATATCGACGCGTTCGAGAAGGCCGGCCTGATCTTCATCGGCAAGTCGGCGACGCCGGAATATGGGTTCCTGCCGACCACCGAGCCGGTCGCCTTCGGCCCGACCCATAATCCCTGGAACCTGGCCCGTTCCAGCGGCGGCTCGTCGGGCGGCTCGGCCGCCGCCGTGGCGGCCGGCGTCGTGCCCTTCGCCCACGCCAACGACGGCGGCGGCTCCATCCGCATCCCGTCGGCCAATTGCGGCCTGTTCGGCCTCAAGCCCTCGCGCGGCCGCATGATCCCCGGCCGGCCCAGCTCGCGGGCCCTGGACATCGCGGTCGAGCACTGCGTCACCCGCAGCGTGCGGGACTCGGCGACCCTGTTCGCGGCCACCGAGCAGACCCAGGCGGGCGCGCCCCTGGCCCCGGTCGGTCTCGTGACCGGCCCAGACAAGCGCCGGTTGAAGGTCGGGCTGATCGTCGTCACCCTGACCGGCGGCCCGCCCGATCCCGAGGTGCGGGTCGCGACGGAAGAGGCGGCCAAGCTGCTGGAGGCCCTGGGCCACCATGTCGACCCCGCCCGCTGGCCGGTGGACGGCGTACGGTTCGGCCAGGACTTCACCACTCTGTGGGCGTCGGGCGCGGCGGCGCTGGTCGACGGCGTGGCCAAGCACATCGGCCGCCGCCCCGACGAGACCATGCTGGAGCCCTTCACCCTGGCCATGGCCGACCTGGTGCGCCAACTGCCGCCGGGCGGGCTCGACAAGGCGGTGGCCAACCTCAAGGCGGACAGCGCGGCCTACGACCGATGGTTCGACGCCTACGACGTCATCGTCTCGCCCGTGCTCGGCAAACCGCCGGTCGAGCTGGGCTATGTCGCCCCGACCGTAGACATGCCGACGCTGATCGAGCGGCTCACCGGCTATGTCGGCTACACCACCTTGCACAACGTCGCTGGCGCTCCGGCCATGAGCGTCCCCCTGCACTGGACCCCGGACGGCCTGCCGGTGGGCGTGCAGTTCGCCGCCCGCGCCGGCCAGGAGCGCACCCTGTTCCAGCTGGCCTACGAACTGGAACGCGCCCGACCGTGGGCCGGGCGCCGCCCGCCGCTGTGGGCCGCCTGAGGCGGCACGGCTTCTCGGGTCTCGCCCGGCGATCGGCCCGGACGAGACTGGGACGGGCCGTCAGGCCTCGGCGAACACCTTTTTCAGCTCGGTCTTGAGGATCTTGCCGTTGGCGTTGCGCGGCAGGGTCTCGGCCCAGAAGGTCACCTTGACCGGCACCTTGAACGCCGCCAGGCGGTCGGCGACGAAGGCGCGCAGCTCCGCCTCGGTGGCGGTCGCGCCGGGCTTGAGGTGGACCACCGCCCCCGGCTCTTCGCCCAGGGTCTTGTGCGGGATGCCGACCAGGGCGGCGTCCATCACCGCCGGGTGGTCGTAGAGGACGTTCTCGACCTCGATGCAGTAGATGTTCTCGCCGCCGCGGATCAGCATGTCCTTGGCCCGGTCGATGATGAAGCAGAAGCCTTCCTCGTCGATCCGCGCCAGATCGCCGGTCTTGACCCAGCCGTCGACGAAGGTCTGGGCGGTGGCCTCGGGCTTGTTCCAGTAGCCCTTCACCACGTTCGGACCCTTGCCCCACAGTTCGCCGACCTCGTTGGGGCCGAGCATCTTGCCGTCGGGATCGACGATCTTCATATCGCAGACCGGCACGGCCGGGCCGCAGCTGTCAGGCCGGTTCTCGTAGTCCTCGCCCTGGTGGTGGGTGAAGGTGGCCGAGGTCTCGGTCATGCCCCAGCCGTTGCCGGGCAGCGACTTGGGGAAGGTCTCGACGATCTTGCGCACCAGTTCCGGCGCCGAGGGCGCGCCGCCGTAGGAGACGCTCTCCAGCGACGACAGATCGTACTTGTGGCGGTTGGGATGCTCGATCAGCTGCCAGGCGATGGTCGGCACGCCGCCGGCGCCGCTGACCCTTTCGCGCTCGATGAGCTGCATGGCCAGTTCGGGCTCCCACTTGCGCATCAGCACCAGCTTGGCCCCGGCGAACAGCGACGGCGACAGCACCGCGAAGCAGCCGGTGGCGTGGAAGAACGGCACCGACAGCAGGGTCGATCGCTGCGGGCCGGCCGGATCGGGCGTCGGCGGCATCTCGCCCTTGCGCAGGAAGGTGCGCGCGCCGGAGATGGCCGAGGCCATGATGTTGGAGACGATGTTGCGGTGGGTGCCCAGCGCCCCCTTCGGCTTTCCGGTGGTGCCGGAGGTGTAGAAGATCGTGGCGTCGTCCTCGGGCGTCAGATCGGCATCCGGCAGCGCCCCCTCCGGCAGCGCGCCCCAGTCGTTGACCTGACCCAGGACGTCCTCCAGGCGGGTGATCCAGGGGTGGGTGATCTCTTCGGTGGCGCGGGCGACATAGACCCGTTGCAGGTCCGGGCAATTGGGCAGGTGCTCGGCGAGGCGGTCCAGACGCTCGGCGTCCATGACGGCGATCTTGGCGCCGGAATCGGTCAGGCCGTACTCAAGCTCCGGCCCGGTCCACCAGGCGTTCAGCGGCGTGACGATGGCGCCGACGCCGGCGGCGGCGAAGAACGCCACGGGCCATTCCGGCAGGTTTCGCATGATGATGGCGACGCGGTCGCCCTTGCGCACGCCCTGGGCCAGGAATTCCTTGGCCAGGGCCACGACGGCGCGCCCGAAGGTGGTGAAGGTGGCGCGGTCGCCCTCATAGACCAGGAAGGTGCGCTCGCCGTGGGCGAGCCCCGCCTGAAAGACCTGGCGCAGGGTCGGCGGCGCGTTCTTCCATGTTCGCGTCGGCACGCCGCGGATGACCACCTCCTCCATCTCGAACGGCTGGCCGGGCGCGGTCAGAAGCGCATGGGCCTGGGCGATGGACATGGCGGGCCAAACGGGCTTCGCCATCGCGGCGTCAGTCATGGGGCGTTCTCCGAAATGTGCGAGGCATGTCTTGGCGCATGCTTTCGTCCCAAGTGAACAAGCATAACCTGAAGCCGGATGCAAACGAGCGTTTGGGCGACGCATGTTCGCCCGACACGGGAACCTTATGGCCTCTCAAAGCCTTTTTCCCGCTGAGAGAGAAATTCGAGGGCGATCGCTTAAGACCCTGCTAACCCTTAGCCTGCCGGGGCTCTTCCCGGCGTCCGGTTCCCTGACGACCGGCGGCGCTCGCTAGACGCGGCCCGCAGGCGACGCAGGGCGCCGCACAACATCGCGAGAGAACGCATGGAGGATTTCGATTTCGAAGTCGCCAGCTTTGTTCCGTACGCGTTGGACCAGATTTTGATTGTCGGCGCCGGCATGGCCGGGTCGCTGCTGGCGTTCGTGCTGTCGCGCGCCGGTTACGGCGTGACGGTCTTCGACCCGCACCGGCGGCCGCCGCCGATGTTCCGCAACGAAAAGCTGGGCGACGAACAGATCGTCCTGCTGCGCCGCTACGACGCCCTGTCCTGTTTCGCCGACGTCTGCTGGCCCCCGGAGGGCCATCCCCACGCCTATCCGGCCGATGCGCGCCCCTCGCTGACCGACTGCGGCGCGCCGCACCACGCCTGGCTGACCTCGGTGCGGGACGCCTGGCCGGCCAATGTCCGGTTCGTGGAGGCCGCCGTCGACAGCATCGCCACTTCGGACGACATGCAGGTGGTGACGACCGCGACCGGGGAACGGTTCGCCGGCCGCCTGGTGGTGGTGGCCACCGGACGCGCGCCCCGGCTGCTGGACGAACTGGGCCTGCGCCGCCGGGCGATCAGCCCCGGCCACTCGGTCTGCCTCGGCTTCAGCGTGGCGCTGGACAGCTCGCCTTCGGTGGTGGTCCAGGGCCTGCCCGGCGCCGGGATCGGCTATGTCAGCATCTTCCCCATGCCCGGCGAGACGCGGGTCAACGTCTTCAGCTACCGCCCCCTCGACGATCCATGGACCCGGCGGATGAGCCGCTCGCCCCTGGAGGCGCTGGCCGAGGTTTCGCCTGACGCCGCCGAAATCCTGGCCGGCGCGCGCGTCGTCCGCCGCTGCGAGGCCCGCGGCACCGACCTCTATCGGGTCGACCAGCCGGCGCGGGACGGGGTGGTGCTGATCGGCGACGCCTTCCACGCGCCCTGCCCGGCGTCCGGCACCGGCATGCTGCGCATCCTCAACGACATCGACGTCCTGGCCCGGACGCACATCCCGCAATGGCTGGGCAGCGAGGGCATGGCGCGAACCAAGATCGCCCGCTTCTACGCCGACCCGGCCAAGCGGCGGATCGACCGGCGCTCTCTGTCGATCTCGCTGCGGGCCCGGGGCTCGAAGGTCGGCCGGGGGCCCTATTGGGCCCTGCACCGGACCGCCGTCGGCGTCCGCAGCGCGCTGCGGACGGCGATCGCCGCGGCCCCGGTCCGGCGGGCGGCGGTCAGTCGGCCGCAACCAGGCGTCTGAGCGCCGCTTCCAGCTTGGCCTTGGCCGCCTCGGCCTCGGCCAGGCGCTCGCGGGTTTCCTCGACCACCTCTTCCTTGGCGCGCGCCACGAAGTCGGGGTTGCCGAGCTTCTTGGCCGTGCGTTCGACGTCGGCGGCCAGGACCCCGACCTCCTTGGCCAGGCGGGCCTTCTCCGCCGACAGGTCGATGAACTCGGCCACCGGCAGCGCCAAGGTCGCCCCGTCGACGACGAAGGCGATGGCCCCGTGCGGCGCGGCGGCCTCGAACCGCACCCCGCCGACGCGGAGGGTCGAGGCGATCACCGCCGCATTGGCCTGGAAGATGGCCTGCTGTTCCGCCGAGGCGTCGACGACGATCAGGTGCGGGCGGGCCGAGGGCGGCACGTTCAGCTCCGAGCGCACCGAGCGCCCCTCGCCCACCGCGCCGACGATCAGGCCGATCTCGCTCTCGGCGTCGACGTCGATCCACGCCAGGGGCAGGTCCGGCCAGCGCGCCGTGATCAGCTGGGCCTCGCCGGCCGCGCGCGGCGGACCGCCGAATTCGGCCAGCTTGTCCCACAGCTCCTCGGTGATGAACGGCGTCACCGGGTGCAGCAGCTTGAGGATGACGTCGAGCACCCAGGCCGTCGTGGCGCGGGTCTCGGCCTTGGCCGCCTCGTCGTCGCCGTTGAGGATCGGTTTGGCCAGCTCCAGGTGCCAGTCGCAGAACACGTTCCAGATGAAGCGGTAGAGCGCGTTGGCCGCGTCGTCGAAGGCGCAGGCCTCCAGCGCCCGCGTCACCTCGTGCGCGGTCTTCACCGTCTCGCCGCGAATCCAGCGGTTGAGGGTCTGACCGACCGCGCCGGGGTCGAAGCCCTCGACGCGAAGGCACTCGTTCATCTGGCAGAACCGGGCGGCGTTCCACAGCTTGGTGCCGAAGTTGCGGTAGCCCTCGATGCGCTGGCGCGACAGCTTGATGTCGCGCGCCTGGCCCGACATCGCCGTCAGGGTGAAGCGCAGGGCGTCGCAGCCATAGGCGTCGACCAGTTCGAGGGGGTCCATGACGTTCCCCTTCGACTTCGACATCTTCTGCCCCTTCTCGTCGCGGATCAGGGCGTTGATGAAGACGCGCTTGAAGGGGACGCGATCCTGAAAGTGCAGGCCCATCATCATCATCCGGGCGACCCAGAAGAAGATGATGTCGAAGCCGGTGACCAGGGTGTGGGTCGGATAGAACCGCTTCAGGTCGGAGGTCTCTTCCGGCCAGCCCAGGGTCGAGAACGGCCACAGGCCAGACGAGAACCAGGTGTCGAGGACGTCCTCGTCCTGCGCCAGGGGCTCGTCGCGGCCATAGCGTTCGCGGGCGGCCGCCTTCACCTCGCCCTCGCTCTCGGCGACGAAGATATGGCCGTCCGGCCCGTACCAGGCCGGGATGCGGTGGCCCCACCAGAGCTGGCGCGAGATGCACCACGGCTCGATGTTGCGCAGCCACTCGAAGTAGGTCTTCTCCCAGTTGCGGGGCTCGAAGACGGTGTCGCCCTCTTCCACCGCCTTGATGGCCGGCTGGGCCAGGGTGTGGGCGTCGACGTACCACTGGTCGGTCAGATAGGGCTCGATGACCACGCCGGAGCGGTCGCCGTGCGGCACCATATGGCGGGTCTTTTCGATCCCGCGCAGCAGGCCGAGCGCCTCGAACGCCTCGACGACCTTCTTGCGGGCGACGAAACGGTCAAGGCCGCGATAGGCCTCAGGGGCGTTCTCGTTCACGCGGGCGAACGGATCGAGGATGTTGATCTGCGGCAGCTTGTGGCGCTTGCCGACCTGGAAGTCGTTGAAATCGTGAGCCGGGGTGATCTTGACCGCGCCCGAGCCCTTTTCCGGGTCGGCGTAGTCGTCGGCGACGATCGGGATCAGCCGTCCGACGATCGGCAGGCGCACGTTCTTTCCGACCAGACCCCTGTAACGCTCGTCGTCCGGGTGCACGGCCACGGCCGCGTCGCCCAGCATGGTCTCCGGCCGGGTGGTGGCGACGACGATCTCGCCCGAGCCGTCCTCCAGCGGATAGGCCAGATGCCAGTAGTGGCCATCGACCTCCTTCTGCTCGACCTCGAGGTCGGAGATGGCGGTCTGGAAGAACGGGTCCCAGTTGACCAGCCGCTTGTCGCGATAGATCAGCTGCTCGCGATAGAGCTGGACGAACACCTTGCGGACGGCGGCCGACAGCCCGTCGTCCAGGGTGAAGCGCTCGCGGCTCCAGTCGCAGGACGCGCCCAGGCGGCGCAGCTGGTTGACGATGGTCCCCCCGGACTTGGCCTTCCATTCCCAGACCTTGGCGACGAACTCGTCGCGGCCGAGATCGCGGCGGCCGACATTGCCCTCGGCGGCGAGCTGGCGCTCGACCACCATCTGGGTGGCGATGCCGGCGTGATCGGTGCCGGGCAGCCACAGGGCGGCCTTGCCGCGCATCCGCTCGAAGCGGATCAGCACGTCCTGCAGCGTGTTGTTCAGCGCATGGCCGATGTGCAGGCTGCCAGTGACGTTCGGCGGCGGGATGACGATGGAGAACGGCTCGGCGTTCGGGTCGTCCGTCGGCGCGAAGGCGCCGGAGGCTTCCCATTGCGCATAGAGGCGCGGTTCGACGGTTTTGGGATCGAAGGTCTTTTCAAGCATGACGAATTTCGGCGGCGCATCGGAGTGGCGCCGCCGTGCCTATTACAAGGTGTGGACGAGAAAGCGAAGCGGCGTCGCGCGGTCCGGTCGCCGGACCGCGCGTCATGGTCGCCTAGCGTACGTTGCGGCGGGCGATCCGCTCGACTTCCTGCTGGACGGTCGCCTGGACGATGTCGGGCAGGTGGGTGTCGAGCCATTCCTTGAGCAGCGGGCGCAACAGGTCGCGCACCACCTCGTCGAGCGTGAGGCCGGCGGGCGGCATGGCGATATGCTGGTGCAGCATGCCGAAGTGCGAGGCCGAGGCCGAGGCGGCGTCGCGGCCGACCAGGCCCTCGACATGTTCGGCGACGGAGGCGGCCAGCGGCGGCGCGGCGGCCAGGACGGGGGCCGGCTCGTGCACGGGCGCCGGCGCGGGAGCCGGCGGCGGCTCATGCGCGGCCTCGGCGGTGTAGACGTCCAGATCGCCGTGGCTTTCGACGGCCGCATGCGGCTCGTCGACGCGTTCGGTGAGGTCGAGGATGTCTTCTTCCTCGGTCACGGTCTCGGAAAAGGGCGCGGGCTCGGCCTCGACCACGGGGGCCGGATGGGCCGGCGCCTCGGCGTGGGCGGGCCCGGCCGCCGGTTCGTCTTCAGAAATGATCCGCCGGATGGAGGCGAGAATCTCCTCCATCGTGGGTTCTTGCGAAGATTGGTCCGCCATTTTTCCCGCCGTGACAGAATCGCTGGATCGCGAACGCCCAAGTCTAGGCGCTTTCGGCGATCCTGCAATTTTCCGCGGGCTTCGCAAGTCGGAGATTTGCGAAGCCCTTGTCGCTATTTGGCTATTGCGGCGCCTTCGCCGTCGGGATCGGCTGGTCGACGCCGGTCGGCCGGGCGCGGATCGCCGGCGCGCCGACGGAATCCAGCGCCTGGACGGCGCCTTCCCACGGCACCGCGCCCGATCGCCGCACCTTGTTGAACGACTTGGCCGGATCGTAGAGCGGCGCGTCGGCGGCCAGGTAGCGCGCCTCCAGCGAGCCCATGGCGCTCAGCACCGCCGCGGCGGCGACATAGGCGTCGTGGCGGGCGTTGACCAGGGCCAGCTGGGCGTTGCGCAGCTCCTGCTCGGCGTTCAGCACGTCGAGCGTGGTGCGCAGGCCGACCTGGTTCTCCTGGCGCGTGCCTTCGTAGGCGATCTCGGTCGCCTTAACCTGCTGCTCGTTGGAGATCAGGTTGGCGCGGGCCGCCAGCAGCTGGTTCCAGGCCTGGGAGACCTGCTGCACCGTCTGGCGCTTGGCGCCCTCGAGGCCGATGCGGGCGGCGTTGTCGCGCTCGGCCGCCTGGCGGATCTGCGACGAATAGAGGCCGCCGGTGAACAGCGGCACCGAGGCGGTGACCACGCCGGTGATGTTGCGCTGGTCGGCCCATTCCGACCGGCCGAAGGAATCGGCGCCGGCGTAGCCGAAGCCGCCGCGCACGCTGACGGTCGGACGCGTCTGGGCCTTGGCGGCGGCCACGCGGGCGGCGGCGGCCTGCTCGGCGTAGTCGGCCGACAGGATCGACGGATTGCGCTTCTCCGCAGTCTCGAACGCCTGCTCGACCGTCGCCGGCAGGACATGGCCGAGATCGGGCTCGGCGGCCAGGTCGCCGGGGTTCTGGCCGACCACGGCGGCGTAGGTCGAGCGGCTGATGGCCAGCTGGGCCTGGGCCGAGGACAGCGACGCCTGGGCGGCGGCCAGCCGGGCCTCGGACTGGGCCACGTCGGTGCGGGTGATTTCACCCACCTCGAAGCGGGCCTTCGACTCTTCGAGCTGCCGTTTCAGGACGTTGACGTTCTCCTGCGAGATGCCCAGGGCCTGCTGGTCGCGACGCACGCTGACATAGGCCGACACCACGTTCTGCAGGACGGTGCTCTCGACCTGGCGCAGCTGTTCGCGGCCCGAGAGCACATCGGCCTCGGCGGCGCGGATCCCCGCGCCCAGCGCCCCGCCCGAATAGAGGGTCTGGGTGATCGACAGCGTGGCGTCGGTGCTGCGCGCCTCGGGGCCCACGACCTGCTTGCCGGTGACCGGGTCGTTCTGAACCAGGCTTTCGGAGTTCTGGTAGTTGTAGTCGGCGGTGACCTTCGCGGTCGGCCGCAGCCCGGCCCGGGCCTGGACATAGTTCTCGTCGGTCGCCCGCAGCTGGGCGCGCTGGGCCTGCAGCGTCGGATTGGTCTGATAGGCCAGGGCGATGGCGTCGGCGAGCGTCTCCGCGGAGGCGGGCGCGGAGGCGACGAGGAACGCGGCCAAGGCGCCGGCGCTGCAAACGGAGGCCAGCAGCCCGGCCCGGCGACTCTTGCGCATAAAGGTCTATCCCCAACAACCGTGAACGCTTACCGAAAGGCCAGCGCGTTTCATCCCATACCGCGCCTGTAGCGTCAGTCGCCAGCCGGAGCGAGTTAAGCTTTTTTCACGCGCGCCAAGCCGGCCGTTGCTCGGGAAACCGTCCAAAGCCGGTCGTGGAAGGCGTCGTCCCCCTCGCCTATCCCCGCGCGGCCGCCCTTTTTGCTTGGGCCTCGCCCGCTCAGAAGGCGAAGCCGGCGGGAGCCTCGAACCCGGCCAGGACCGGGGGGGTGGCGTCGAAGGCGTCGACCACGCCGACGTCGTCGGCCCCGCGCAGGTGGATGCGCGCGCGGCCCACCGGCCCGTTGCGCTCGATCGCGCCCAGCCGGCCTTCCGGCGCCAGCGCCTGCAGCCATGCGGCCGGGACGGCGGACACCGCCCCCTCGACGATGATCAGGTCGTATTGGCCGGCCGCCCCCGCCAGGTCGGCGTCGACCCGCGTCACGTCCAGGCCGATATGCTCCAGCACGGCCGCCGCATAGGGCGCGGCGACCGCCAGGGCCTTCTCGCCGGCGCGCGGCTTCAGCGCCTGCAGCAGCTTGCCGACGTCGCGCGGCTTCAGCAGCCAGCGGCCCGGCGCATACTCGACGTCGACGTCGGCATAGGCCTGGAACGCCTTGTCCGCCGGGCAGAACGCCTCGCGCGCCACGGCCCGCATGGCGTCGTGAATGGCGACGTCGGTGACGTCGTTGGTCCGCACCTGGCTCTCGACCATGTTCAGCCGCGCCGCGCCGTAATCGACCGTCATGTACCCCTCGGCGGGGCTCTGCGCCCCGAAGCTGCCTGCGAAAGAGATGCCGCTTATAGGTCCGCCTTTAACGACTGCGCAATCGGCGCCTGTCAGACATTGCGGGCGGCGCGGGGTTCTGTTAGCCATCGCGCCTCCTTGGCGACGGCGATTTGCGCCGAAGCCCACCGGCGGCCTGGTGGCGGAGTGGTTACGCAGCGGACTGCAAATCCGCGTACCCGAGTTCGATTCTCGGCCAGGCCTCCAATAAGTTCAATGGGTTAGGAAATCGCTGTCGACGCGGTTTGCAGCTTGGTTTGCAAACGCGGTTGCCTGCTTGTTCAGGCTTTGGGACGTGCGAGCCGGAGTGCCGCCGCATCAGCGATGATTCCGCGATCGGCATAGGTGTCGAGCGACGCCAAATCACGAAGGGAATGGCCGGTGCACATGGCCACCTCCTGGGTGGTCCAGCCCTGACTAAGTCTGCGCGTCACAAACGTCCCGCGCAGGTCATGAAACGTGAGTCCCTTGATCTCCGCGGCAGCGCCGGATTATGTTGCTGAGCGACAAGAGCACGATCGTCCGCTGCGCCGAGACTTCCGCGCACCCTAGCCAGCTCGTCATCCTAGTCGGTGGCGATCGCGTCCTGTCCCCGCCCTTGGCCAGCATGCCGAAGTACCCGCAGACCCAATCCCAGCCGGGCCGGACGCCTAGGACGGCAGGGCCGACGCCATGACCACCCTACAACTGACCTGGGAGTTGACACCTGTCGGCGCAGGTTGGGATGTCGAGCCCGACACGGTCGTCTGGGTGAATGTGGCTAAGGTCGAAGCGTCGTTCGTGGTAGGTGATCAATGGGTCGGGCCGGGTGTGGCCGACCAAGCCGATACGACTCCGTCGGGCGACATTTCGTGAGCGGCCATCCGATCTTCATGCCCTACATTTCACTCGACCACGCCAACCAGATCCGGTTCACCGGTGGACGCCATAGGCTCGCCGGGTGCGAGACCATGGCGCGACGGCGCTTCCGGTCGCGACAGGCCGGGATCAGGCTGACCGCCTGCGGGAGCTTTTCGGTTCAGAAGAAGAAAACTGCCGGGTGGAGGCTCCTTGAATTAGCGTCGGGCTGTTGCGACTCCAAGTTCGGGAGCGTCGAAGTCGATACCCAGACAGTGGCCGACCGCCCAGCCGCGGACATAACGGCATGGCGTAATATTCAGGCTTCTCGGCAGGGCTATGAGTGCGCGCGGTCAACCCACGTCGTTGCCGAGCTGACGCCTAAGGCGCCTTGGCGGCGGAGGGCGCTGGCAAAGGCGTCCACAGACCCGCTCCAGAGCTCATGACGGATTCGTCCCCCTCTCGACTCGCCCGCCCATCTTGACAATCGGGCCCCAAAATAGAACAATTAGAGAACATTCCGATTTATGTCGTTAGCGCGGCCGCTCTTCTTTTGAGATGCGGAAAACCGACGAGCTATGATGGCTTGATGAGTGAGCCGCTTTTTCTGCGAGCCATGCGGCGAGCAGCTTTAGCTGAGGGTATCGAGCTTTCCGCTTGAGAACAGCTAGTGGGTCAAGGCTAGCTTGAAGGTCTGACGTGCGATCCGAAGACCGCCAACCGCCACGCGGAATCTGAAGCCCACTAGATAACAGGCGTTCATGATCTAGCCCCTCTCACGTCCGCGCAATCCAGCGTCCGAGAAACCCAACTGCGCGAAACGAGCCGGGCCGCGAGTTCACCCCAGCACCGTAACCTAAAGATCGCGCCCCGCAGGACGTCGATCAATTTCGATTATCCCCCAAAACGGATCTACGAGCGGAGCCCTTCTCAATGAAGCATCTGATCGTCGCCACCTTTGCGTGGCTCTTCGGCCTTTCTGCTGCTGAAGCGCAGGTAGTCGCTGGCAGCACAACCAACTGGCTAAACACGGCCTATCTCGCCGGCCAAATCGGTGGAGATGACACCATCTATGTGCCGCCGCTCAAATGCCTGTCAGATCCGAACAGCACGTACGCTAAGACGGCAACACCCTTCCTTTGCGGGCTATTCGCTGTGCAAAGCGCATCAAGTCCGACCGGCGCAACACCGCGCGCTCTCGATCTATTCTCGATCAATAACAGCTCAGTGTCATCTTCGGTCCCGATCTGGACCATCTATGCTGAAGCACACAACATCACCTCGGCTGGGGCGAACACCTATGTCGCCGAGTACGAAGCTCGAAACATCAAAGCGCCCCCTGCGTCCGCCTGGAACCCCTACCAGACGCCGGCGGGCACCGTGGATCTTGAATTGGGTTGTGGTGCGGGTCTCGCGGCAGCCGGACAATTCAACTGCAATGTCGCTGAATACATTGCCGCCAACCCCATGCCGTTCAATGCTGGCCTTTCCTTCCTGCCAGGCTCTGTCGCCGCCATCAGCGGAATTAGTCCGGCGATCCAGTCTCCTGCCAACTATGGCTTCGAGTGGTGGTCCAGCGCATCAAACCGCGTCGCTTACCTCTATGCCGATGCAGCCGGCTCGCTCCAACTCGCACCGACAGCCAACGTGGTTTTGCCCGATGGGCATGGCCTCGGCTGGGGCGTCACCGCCAACCAGACCAGCATCGGAGGCAGTACGGCCAGCGCGATCATGACCTTCAATGTCGGTGGGGTCGAGCAAGGGCGTTGGGTCAACGGTGCGCTAGATATTGGCACCACCCTCGGCGCATCCGGCTACAAGCTCAACGTCAACGGCAACATCAACGGCGTCGGCTATTATAATAACGGAGTGGCAGGCGTGACCTGTAACGGGCCGCCGTCCGCCCAATTCGCCACTGCAGGGGGGATCGTCACCCACTGTTAACGAGCACTTCGCGCCCCAACTTCGAAACGCTCCACTGCGCCCCGGGAGCAGCGAGGCGGACCAGAGCGCATGGCAAATCCAACTAGGGGCGAAAATCGCCCCTAGTTTTGGCCAGTGAGCGGCTCGCGCAGTAGCTTCAGCCAATTTGCGGGAGGCAACCTCGCCGCCACAACGAGCGCGGATCGTGCGCGTCTTGGTGTACTTTCTGAAAAGCGCACTAAGTCGATTTTTGCGTCAGCCTTGTCGCTAGACTTTCGCGAGCGCTCGATCTGCGACCGGGCGGTCGGCTAGGCCGGCACTACCATCGCTTGTAGCATGTTCGTTGTGAATCGGCGTGGAAAAT
>NZ_PUIC01000016.1 GCF_022750545.1 Caulobacter sp. CCUG 60055 | reverse complement strand
GGGGCTGGACGCCAAGCTGGCGAGCCTGACCTTCGAGCGCGAGACCCTGCCGGCCAGCCAGCCCGCCCCCGCCGCGCGCTGACCTGACGAACCCGTCCCGGCCGCGAACTACGCCGGGACGGACAAGGCGCCGCCGTCGGCGGCGCGTGGGGCTTTGGCTCGTCCCGCTTTGGGGCGAGGCGATCGAGGAGGGGCGTCGGATGCGTGGTCGGCGACTATCGAAATGGATCTCCGGCGCCGTCGCGCTGTTCGGGGCGGCGCTTCCCGCCGCCGCCGCGCCGCCGGCCCAGCCGCCGCAGGCCTGGATGGCCTATGCGACCCAGGCCACCAGCGTGATCGCCGGATGGATGAACGAGGACGACGCCCGCGCGGCGCGCGTGCGCGACGTCCTGGCCTCGGCCGGCGGCGAGGCCGAGCGGGACGGCCATGTCGAGGTGCGTATCTGGATCGCCCCTGACGGCGTGATCACCCAGGCCGCCGCGCCGGCCGCCGGCGCGGCGGAGGTGCAGGCCAGCCTGCGCGCGCTGTTGGAGGGCCGCCGGCTGGCCGCGCCGCCGAAGCGGATGACGCAGCCGCTGCGCATCGGCCTGCAGGCCGGACCCGCGCCGGCCCCTTCAGAGCCGCCCAAGGCCGCGGCGACCCGCTAGGCGGGTTGCTGCGCCTTGCGCCAGGGCGGCCAGGCCGCGGTGGTGGCGGCGCGCAGCAGCCATTCGAGCGGTCCATAGGCGAAGCGGTCCATCCACCAGCGGCTGACGAACAGCTGGATCGCGAACAGAGCCAGGGCGATGAGGGTGGTCTGGCTGGGCGAGGTCCGTCCGATCCAGCCCAGGCCGTAGCCATAGAAGATCATCGCGCAGACGAAGGACTGCGAGAGATAGTTGGACAGGGCCATGCGTCCGGCCGGGGCGAGGGCGTCGCGGAGGCGGGCGCCGGCCTGGCTCGTGAACAGCAGCACCGCTCCGGCCAGATAGGCCCCGGTCAGCGCCGGCGCGGTGAGCACGCCGACGGCCAGCCCCGCCAGCGTCGCCCCGGGGGCGAAGACGCTGGTCCAGGCGTAGAACAGGGCGCCGGGCAGGCCGACGGCCAGCCCGGCCGCCAGCAGCAGGCGCAGCTTCGGCAGATGCTCGTCGACGCGGGCCAGGGCCTTGCGCCGACCGGCGACCAGGCCGAGGAGGAACATGGCCAGGGCGCACGGCGCCTGTATGAAGGCCACAATGCCCCACACCGAGGACAGCTCTCGCAGGTGCTGGGCGACCACCGCCGCCGGCGAGCCCCTGAATATCTCGGCTTCGGCCTGGGCCTCGGCGAGGATGGCGGCCGGGTTCAGCGGTTCGGGCTTGAGCCCCTGGAGCGTGGCCAGGCTCGCCCAACACAGCGCGGTGACGAGGACCAGCAGGCCGGCGGCGGACAGCAGGAGGCGGTCGTCAGTGCGGCGCGCCGCCAGCAGGACGAGGCCGAGCAAGGCGTAGGTCGTCAGGATGTCGCCGTGGTAGAGCAGGGCGGCGTGGATCAGCCCTATGACCCACAGGGTCGCCAGGCGACGCAGGATCTGGGGGGCGAACGGCCGCCCGGTCCTTTCGGACGAGCTCATCTGCAGGGTGAAGCTGTAGCCGAACAGGAACGAGAACAGCAGGTAGAACTTGGTCTCGAACAGCGCCGAGATCGCGAACTGCACCGCGCGGTCGAAGGGGGCGACGAACTTCGGGTCCGGGATCTCCAGGCCGTAGAAGGTCGACGAGAAGGCGCCGATGTTGACCATCAGGATGCCGAGCAGGGCGAAGCCGCGCAGGGCGTCGACGACGGCCAGCCTGTCATTCTGCGTCGCGTTCATTGCTATTCTCTGTGGGTCGGGCGCAGGAAGCGCCGGGCCAGCAGCAGGGCGGCGCCCTTCTGCTCGGCCGGGCGGAAGTCGGGATCGGTCGCCACCCGGCTGAAGGCGCCGTCGACCAGCATGGTCAGGCAGGAAGCTGCCTCGGACGCCGGCAGGCCGGGATCGATCTGGCCGCGCCGCGCCGCGCCGTCCAGCAGCCCTTCGAGGCGCGCGCGCAGGTCGGCGTCGTTGCGGGCGGCGAGGCGGCCGATGTCGGGGTCGCGGGCCGCCTCGGCGGCGATCTCGAGGGTCAGGCTGGCGAAATCGCCGTCGGCGGCGAGTTCCAGCGCCAGGTCGAGGAAGCCCATGACCTCGGCGTAGAGGTCGTCGCCATCTTCGGCCGCGTCGAAATAGGCCGCGGTTTCGGCGCCCTCCTGTTCGACGATGGCGGCGATGATCGCCTTCTTGCTGGGGAAGTAGTGGAAGAGGGCGCCGGGGCTGATCCCCGCCGCCGCGCAGATCTCGGCGGTGCTGGCCTGATGGAAGCCCTTGCGGGCGAAGCAGGCCTTGGCGACCTCGACGATGGCCTGGCGCCGCGCGGCGTGTTCCCGGGGGTTGACGGTTCTCGCCATCCGCAGCCTCGATTAATAAATAGACTGACTGATCTATTTATTAATCGAGCGCGTTCGTCAAGCCGGCCTGGCCCGGCGGCCTGGCCCAATCGGGGGCGGCCGTTATTGGGTGAACTTGGCGGTTCGCAGTTCGGCCTTGGCGGCCGCGACTTTGGCCTGGAAGCCGGGGTTCTTGAGCAGCGAGGCGACCACCGCCGCGCTGAGGGCGTGGCTGGCCTGGATGTCGGTGGGGAAGTGCGCGCCGCAGACCACGCGGCTGAGGGCGTAGTCCTTGGCGCGGACCATGAACGCCTGGGCCTTCTCCGGCATCAGCACGGCGTAGGTCATGGCGAAGGCGTACCCCTGGGCCGCATGGCCGCTGGGATAGGAGGTCAGCGGCTTGTCGTCGGGATCGCAGGTGGGGATGGCTGGGTCCACCGCCCACGGGCGCTTGCGGGCGAACACCTTCTTGGCCGCCGTGGCGGCGGCGGCGGCGTCGACCTGGACGATCTTCATCACCTCGGCCGTCGCCGGCAGGGTCTTGAGGTCGAAGCCTTCGCCGGCGGTGGCGAAGAAGGCGCTGGGGTCCTCGTGATCGTCGTCCCACTTGGCCTGGGCCAGCCGCTCGGGCGAGCGGGCGGCGATGGTCTGCCGGACGGCTTCGAGGTCGGCCTTGCCGGCGGCGGCGTCGTCGGCCGGCGGCGGCGGCAGGAGCCGGCGCGCGTCGACGTCCTCGGCGGTCAGGAACTGCAGGACCTTGCCGGGCTTGTGCGGCTTGGCGGCCGGCGTCGGGGCCTGGGCCAGGGCGGGCGAGGCGGCCAGCGCGGCGACGGCCGCGGCGGCGAGCAGAAGGCGACGGGGCATCGCGGGCTCCGTGGATGCGGGAGGGTTCGGGGAAAGGCCGCGGCCCGGTCCGGCGAGAGGGGCGGCCGCCGGGCCGGGCTGCGGGGAGCGGCGGTCTTAGAAGGCCGCCTTCAATGTGACCTGATAGCTGCGGCCGGTCTGGTAGGTGAACACATTGGCCGCGCCGCCCTGGAGCGAGGTGGTGGCCGGCAGGTTGGTGCCGGCGATCAGCGCCTTGCCCTTGAACGAGGTGATGTCGGTGCTGTCGAACAGGTTCAGCAACTGGACCTGCAGGCTGTAGCGGCCCAGCTTGTAGGTGGCGCTGAGGTCGGCCTGGTCGAAGGCGTGGATCTTGCCGGTGGGCGGCGTCACGCCCGAGGCGGCGGTGGCGAACTGCGGCCCGATCATCTTGTCGTTCAAGGTGGCGATCAGGATGTCATCCGGACGCAGCAGGCCGTGCCGCTCCATGCGCACGCCCAGGGCGCCGGTCCAGAAGGGGGCCTTGGCCAACTGGCGGCCGTTATAGCCGGGGTTCAGCGGGTCGTCCTTGCCCTCGGCGCTGTTGATCGAGACGTTGGCGAAGGTGCTGAAGCCGTAGGGCAGGACGTAGGTCGCCTGACCCTCGATCCCCTTGTAGGTCGCGCCGCCCGAGTTGGTTTCGTAGGTCTCGTTGGTGGCCGGATCGATCAGGCTTTGGATCTTGTGCTGGAAGTCGATGTAGTAGAGGTCGGCGTCCAGGGTCAGCTTGCCCGAGTTGAACACGGTGCCGATCTGGTAGTTGGTCGATTCCTGCGGCACGACCCTCTGGGCCTGCGGGTTGTTGACGTAGAAGGCGCTGACGTTCGGCACCAGGAAGCCCTGGGCGTACTGGGCGTAGACCGCCCAGTTGGGACGGATGCGGTAGTTCACGGTCAGGAACGGCAGGGTCTTGGTGTAGGTGCTGGAGGTGTAGGCCGGCTGCAGCGAGCCCTTCACCGCCAGGACCGGCGCGTGCACGTAGAGATCGAAGTGCACGTACTTGATCCCCGGCGTGATGGTCAGCTTGTCGGTCGGGCGCCATTCGAACTGGGCGAAGGGCTGGTACTGGTGCCAGCCGGAATACTCGTTGTAGGCGACGTTGAGCGGAACTTGGCAGGCGCCGTCATAGGTCTTGCCGGGCGCAACCTGCTGCGGCAGGCCCTGGCAACCGGTCGGGCCCGGATAGTTGGCGGCCTTCTCGCGGAAGTCGGGCAGGGTGGTGATCAGGTCGATGTCGAAGCGCGAGCGCGAGGTGCGGGCGGTCTCGTACAGGACGCCGACCGTGGCTGTGCCGAAGTCGAACTCCTTGGTGCCCTTCAGGATGTCGCCGCGGACGCGGTAGGCGTTGCGCTTCAGGTAGCCGGGCAGGCCGTATTGCTTGCTCGTGGCGGCGTAGCCGGAGCCGCCGGCGGGATATTTGGCCGAGGGCGTCAGGATGACGAGGTTGGCGGCGGCAAGGGCCTTCGCGCCGACGGTGTTGTCGGCCGTGCCGTCGAGGGCCGACAGGGTCTTGTTGCTGTACCAGTAGGTGTAGGCGGTGTTCTCGACCTTGAAGCCCTGGCCCAGGTCGAGATCGGCCTTGATGTAGCCGAACTCGGTGGCCTTCTTGGTGTAGTTGTAGCCGTAATAGGTCTGCAGCGTCGGGTCGTTGCTCAGGGCGAACCGTTTGCCGTAGGCCTCGGTCTGGGCGACGCTGGCGGTCGAGTTGCTGTCGCCCTGGTTATAGGTGTCCCAGTTGTGGGTGTAGAGCGCGGTCACCGTGAAGCGGTCGGTCACCGGCACCTTGACCTTGATGAACTGGTTGTAGCCGTCGCTGGGGCTGTTGGTCAGGTAGCCCTTGGTCTTGTATTCCATGAAGTTGAGGACGACGTTCGTCCCGTGCAGCCGGTCGATCGGGCCGGTGGCCAGGGTGGTCACGCCCTGATAGGTGCCGAAGCTGCCGGCGGTCAGGGTCTGGCGAACGCTGGGCGCGTCCTCGAACGGCAGCGAATAGAGGTTCACCGACCCGCCGAAGTTGGCCTGGCCCAGGTCGGCCGCCTGGCCGGGGCCGCGGTCGATGACGATGCCGCCGATGGTCGAGGACGGGAAGAACGAGTTGGCGTGGTGGCTGGGGCCGTTGGTGTCGCCCCAGGCGATGCCGTCATAGGTGATGTTGTATTCGCCGTCCTGGAAGCCGCGCATGGTCAGCTTGGCGCCGTCGGTGGCGCCGGGGCCGTTGGCGTTGGGCGTGGTGGCCATCGACGGGGCCAGGATCGCCGAGGTGGTGAAGTCGCCGACCCGCGGCGCCGATTCCTCGATGAACTTGCGGGTGATCACCGCCTGCGGCTCGGTGGCGCTGAGCGAGGACTTCACCTGGGCGACGTCGGCCGCCTGGCCCTTGGGGGCGGTGACGGTGATCTCGGACACTTCCGGATCGTCGGCGGGCTTGCCGGCGGCGTCGTTCGCCCCCGCCGCCATGGCCGGATGGCCGGCGGCGAGCGCCGTGGCCAGGGCCAACATCGAACAGCCGAGCGCGCCTCGCCGAGCGCGTCGTTGCAGATAGATCATTTCGCCAATCCCCTGAGTCACCGTCTAAGGCGGCGGTCCGTCGGGCCTTTGCACCCGTCCGTCGTGAACGCCTTCGGGGGCGGTCATTGCCCCCCGGGTCACGTCGTTCTCAAGTGAAGGATAGGTGTTGAGTACGCGACAGTTTTGTGTCGCGGGTGATAAGTCGTTGAATTTGGGTAAATTTATAAGAGCTTGCCGGTTATTGTCCGCGGCGGCCGGCGACATTGAGATTTCTCAATATCCGCGGACTTTGAAGCCCCGCTTACAGCGCTTATTATAGTCGTCCCGTTGACGCGCCGTGAAGACGCGTCCCCCCGGGGACGATCAGGCGACGGCGCGCTTGACGATGCGCAGCACGAACAGCAGCGCCGCCGCGCCGATGACGGCGACGATGATCGAACTGACCAGTCCGCCGCCGACATGGACGCCGACCCGACCGGTCAGCCAGCCGCCGACGACCGCGCCGACCACGCCGACCACGATGTCGACGACCAGGCCGAAGCCCGATCCCTTGACCAGGAGGCCGGCGAGCCATCCGGCGACGAGGCCGATGACCAGCCAGGCGATAAGTCCGTGATGCATGCGCGTTCCCTCCGGCCGGATCTGGAACGGGACGCCCACGACGCGTCGCCCGGCCGGCGCGCGCGTCGCCGTCAGCGCATGGAAGGCCGCGCAGCGGGGTTCACCGGTGGATGCTACCTCGGAGGAGGAGGCGGGCAAGGGCCCGAAATACGGTCAAGCATCGCGCCGCCGGGCGGAAGAAGAAGCCGCCGCCAGGTTTGCTCCTGGCGGCGGTCCCCCCATCATCAAGGCGCCGCGACAAGGTTTGGAGGTCATCGACGGCCCCTCAGGTCCTGGCCGGCGACGGTGGACGGTTGACGCCGGACAGGACGATGACCCGCCAAGGCTAGAGCGGCGGTGGGACCACGCGCTACCCCGATGGATGTAAACAATTGTATCCTGGTCTCTTGAATGGCCCGCGCGAGCACGGGGCGGGACTGCGAGGTTACAATTGATTACCTGGCGCGCCCTGGCGCGCCGCCGTCGGCCGGCTAGCATGGGGACGCAACGCCTTCCCATTCTCACCGGACCCCCCGCGGGGAGGCGTGGCTCGAGAGGCCGCCGCGCGTCCGCAAGACCGCTGGCGGCCTCTTAGAGGAGGGGGCGGCGAGCCGCCGCGACCGCAGGACGTCATGCTGACACGACGGCGCTTCAGTATTCTGTTCTCGGCGGGCGTCGCCCTTGGCGGGCGGCCGGCGGGAGCGGCCGCGCCCGGGTTCTGGCCGGGCGAGGCGAAGGCCGCCGTCAGCCTGACCTATGACGACGGCCTGCCCAGCCAACTCGACTATGCGTCGCCGCAACTGCGTGCGCGGGGCATGAGGGCCACCTTCTTCCTGACCGAACAGAACATGCGCGCTCGCCTGGACGACTGGCGACGGGCGGCGGCGGCGGGGAACGAGATCGGCGACCATACGGTGACCCATCCCTGCGTCCTGCGCCGGTACTCGGCCGAGAGCTTCTCGCGGCTGGAGCTGGAGCCGATGGAGCGGTTCCTCGACGACAACTTCGGCGCCAGCCGCTTCAAGAGCTACGCCTATCCCTGCGACAACACCTCGCTGGGGGACGGGCCCCAGCTGATCCGCGAGGCCCGCTATCGCGACGTCGTCGGCCCGATGTTCCAGGCGGCCAGGACCACCGAGGGCCCCCCCAACGCGCCGGGCGAGGTGCTGGCCAACCGCCTGTTCCTCAACGGCTTCGAGCCGACCTACGACCGCGACGCGGTCGAGCCGGCGTTCCGCTACCTGCGCCGGGCGATGACGGAGGGCGGCTGGGCCATCCTGGTCTTCCACGAGGTGCTGCCGCGCCGCATGGGCGTGGGCGACACCTGCCTGCGCAACCACGGGCGCATCCTCGACTGGATCGGCGGCCAGCCGATCTGGTGCGCGCCCATGGGCGAGGTCTTCACCCACATTCGCCGGACCCTTGGCGACAAGCCGGGTGAACGGATCGCCGCCGCCGGCTAGGCAGGAGCCGCGCCATGGGCCGTTCCTGGCGGCGCGGGCGACGGCAAGCGCGGAGGACGGGCGTCCTAGCCGGCGGTCGCCTGGCCCGAGGTCTCGCGCCAGCCGCCGCCGAGCACCTTGTAGAGCGCCACCCGGTTCGAGGCCTCGGCGAGCCGCGCCGAGATCAGCGACTGCTGGGCGGCGTAGTAGGCGTTCTGCGACACCAGCACCGTCAGGTAGTTGTCGACGCCGCGAGTATAACGGGCTTCGGACAGCCGCAGGGTGTCGGCGGTCGAGGCCGCGAGCGCGGTCTGGGCGCCCAGCCGCGTGGCGATCGAGCCCCGTTCGGCCAGGGCGTCGGCCACCTCGCGGAAGGCGGTCTGCACCGCCTTCTCGTACTGGGCCACCGCCACGTCGCGGCTGGCCTGCGAATAGCGCAGCCCGGCCAGGTTGGCGCCGCCCTGGAAGATCGGCAGGCTGATCTGCGGCGTGAAGCTCCAGACCCCCGTGCCGCCGCTGAACAGGTCCGAAAGCTTCGGGCTGACCGAGCCGGCGGAGCCGGTGAGGGTTATGCGCGGCAGGAAGGCGGCCCGCGCCGCGCCGATGTCGGCGTTGGCGGCCTTGAGCTGATGTTCGGCGGCCAGCACGTCGGGACGGCGCGTCAGCACCTCGGACGGCAGGCCGGCGGGCACGTCGACCAGTTCGGCCGCCGCGTCGGGCAGGCCGGCGGGGCGCAGGTCGTCGGGCAGGGGCGCGCCGAGCAGCAGGGTCAGGGCGTTCTGGTCTTCGGCGACCTGGGCCGTGTAGCCGGCGAGGTCGGACCTGGCCTGCTCGACGGTGGTCTCGGCTTGGCGCACGTCCAGCTTGGAGGCGGTTCCCAACTGGAAGCGGCGGGTGACGAGATCGAGCGACTTCTGCTGGGCGTCGAGGGTGTTCTGGGCCAGCTGAAGGCGAGCCTGGTCGGCGCCGAGATTCAGGTAGGCGTTGGCGACCTCGGAGACCAGGCTGATCTGGACGTTGCGGCGGCCTTCCTCCGTGGCCAGGTACTTCTCAAGAGCCTCGTTCGACAGGCTGCGCACGCGGCCGAACAGGTCCAGCTCATAGGCGCTGGCCGCGACCTGGCCCTGGTAGGAGCGGCTGTAGTCGACCTGGCCGGTGAGGGGGCTGGGCGAGCGGCCCTGCGACTGGCTGACCGAGGCGTTGACGGCGGGCAGCAGCGGCGCGCGGACGATGCGGTACTGGGCGCGCGCCTGGGCGATGTTCGCCGTGGCGACCCGCAGGTCGCGGTTGTCGCGCAGGGCGATCTCGATCAGGCCGCGCAGCTTGGCGTCGGTGAAGAACTCGCGCCAGCCGATGTCGGCGGCGGCCTGGGCCGCCGCCTGCGATCCCGCCGCGCCGCCGGGCCAGGCCTGGGCGATCGGGGCGACGGGACGCTCGTAGCGCGGGGCCAGGGTGCAGCCGGCCGCCAGGAGGGCCGTCAGCGAGACGGCGGCAATGTGTGTACGCGACATGATCAGCGGCCCTCGCCGGTCGGGTTGGAGGCGGCGGGCGCCGGCTCGGACGCATGGTCGCCATGCTCCTTGAACAGGCGCCGGACCAGCACGAAGAACAGCGGCACGAAGAAGATCGCCAGGACGGTCGCCGACACCATGCCGCCGATGACGCCGGTGCCGATGGCGTGCTGGCTGCCCGAGCCCGCCCCGTTGGAGATCGCCAGCGGCAGCACCCCGAAGATGAACGCGAACGAGGTCATCAGGATCGGCCGCAGACGGATGCGCACCGCCTCGACGGTGGCCTCGATCAGCGAGCGGCCCTGGGCCTGGAGGTCCTTGGCGAACTCGACGATCAGGATGGCGTTCTTGGCCGACAGCCCCATGGTCGTCAGGAGGCCGACCTGGAAGTAGATGTCGTTGGAAAGCCCCCGGAAGGTGGCGGCCAGCAGGGCCCCGACAATGCCTAGCGGCACCACCAGGATCACGGACAGCGGGATCGACCAGCTCTCATAGAGGGCGGCCAGCAACAGGAACACCACCAGGATCGACAGGGCGTAGAGGGCCGGGGCCTGCGCGCCGGAAGCCCGCTCCTGCCGCGACAGGCCGGTCCATTCGAAGCCGACGCCCTGCGGGAGCTTGGCGACGAGCTGCTCCATCGCCTTCATGGCGTCGCCGGTGCTCTTGCCGGGCGCGGCCGAGCCCTGGATGTTGAAGGCGGGCACGCCGTTGTAGCGTTCCAGCCGCGGCGAGCCGTAGCTCCAGTGCGCGTCGGCGAAGGCCGAGAACGGCACCATCTGGCCGGACTTGTTGCGGACGTACCAGCTGTTCAGATCCTCGGGCTTCATGCGGAACGGCGCGTCGGCCTGCATGTAGACCCGCTTGACGCGGCCGCGGTCGACGAAGTCGTTGATGTACGAGCCGCCCCAGGCCGAGCTCAGGGCGCTGTTGATGTCGGCGGTGGTCAGGCCCATCGCCCCGGCCTTGGCCTGGTCGATGTCGACCTGGAACTGCGGCGTGTCGTCCTGGCCGTTGGGGCGGACCTGAGCCAGGGTCTTGTCCTGGGCCGCCATGCCGAGGAGCTGGTTGCGCGCGGCCATCAGCTTGTCGTGGCCGATGCCGCCGATGTCCTGCAGCTGGAAGTCGAAGCCGGAAGCGATGCCCAGCTCCGGCACCGCCGGCGGCACGAGGGCGAAGACCATCGCCCCCTTGATCTGCGAGAAGGCGCCCATGGCTCGGCCGGCGATGGCCTGGGCCTTGAGGTCGGGCGACTTGCGGACGGACCAGTCCTTCAGCCGGACGAAGGCCATGCCCGCGCTCTGGCCGGCGCCGCTGAAGCTGAAGCCGGCGACGGTGAAGATGCCCTGCACCGTGTCCTTCTCCTCGACCAGGAAGTGGTGGTCGAGCTTCTTCATCACGTCCAGGGTCGCTTCCTGGGTGGAGCCGGGCGGCAACTGGACGATGCTCATCAGGATGCCCTGGTCCTCGTCGGGAAGAAACGAGGAGGGCAGGCGCACGAACAGCACGCCCATGATCAGGACGATCACGCCGTAGATGGCCATGTAGCGCACGCTCTGGCCCAGCAGCTTGCGCACCGAGGACTGGTAGCGCGCGCTGCCGCGGTCGAAATTGCGGTTGAACCAGCCGAAGAAGCCGGTCTCCGAGACGTGGTGTCCCTTCTGGATCGGCTTGAGCAGGGTGGCGCACAGGGCGGGCGTCAGCACCAGGGCGACCAGCACCGACAGGGCCATGGCCGAGACGATGGTGATCGAGAACTGTCGGTAGATGACCCCCGTCGACCCGCCGAAGAAGGCCATGGGCACGAACACCGCGGCCAGCACCAGGGCGATGCCGATCAGCGCTCCGGTGATCTCGCCCATCGATTTGCGGGTGGCTTCCTTGGGAGACAATCCCTCCTCGCTCATCACCCGCTCGACGTTCTCGACCACCACGATGGCGTCGTCGACGAGCAGGCCGATGGCCAGCACCAGGCCGAACATGGTCAGGGTGTTGATCGAGTAGCCGAAGGCCGCCAGCACCGCGAAGGTGCCGAGCAGCACCACCGGCACGGCGATGGTCGGGATCAGGGTGGCGCGCCAGTTCTGGAGGAACAGGAACATCACCACGAAGACCAGGACGATGGCCTCGATCAGCGTCTTGACCACTTCCTCGATCGACAGCTTCACGAACGGCGTCGAGTCATAGGGGATGACGTACTTGACGCCCTCGGGGAACTGCTTGGAGAGCGTTTCGATCTCCGCCTTCACCGCGGCGGCGGTCTTCAGGGCGTTGGCGCCGGTGGCCAGCTTGATGGCGATGCCGGAGGCCGGCTTGCCGTTGTAGTTGGCGGCGGAATCGTAGCTTTCGGCGCCGAGCTCCACGCGGGCGACGTCGCCCAGGCGCACGAGCGAGCCGTCCGGGTTGGTCTTGAGGATGACCGCCCGGAACTGTTCGGGCGTCTGCAGCCGCGACTGGGCGCTGATGGTGGCGTTCAGCGCCGTTCCCTTGGTCGCTGGCGTCCCGCCGAGCTGACCGGCGGAGACCTGGGCGTTCTGCGCTCGCACGGCGGCGGCGATGTCGGCCGGGGTCAGGTTGAAGCTGTTGAGCTTGTTGGGGTCCAGCCACAGACGCATGGCGTACTGCGAGCCGAACAGCTGCACGTCGCCGACGCCCTCGACGCGGCTGATCGGGTCCTGGATGTGCGAGGCCAGATAGTCGGCGAGGTCGATGTCGGTGTACTTGCCGTTGTCGCCGTACAGGCCGATGACCATCATGAAGTTGCGCTGCGCCTTGGCCACGGTCAGGCCTTGCTGCTGCACTTCCTGGGGCAGCAGGGCGATGGCGCTCTGCAGCTTGTTCTGCACCTGCACCTGGGCGATGTCAGGGTCGGTCTTGGACTCGAAGGTCAGGGTGATCTGGGCGAGGCCCGCCGCGTCGCTGGTCGACGACATGTAGAGCAGGCCGTCCAGGCCCTTCATCTTCTGTTCGATGACCTGGGTGACGCTGTCTTCCACCGTCTTGGCCGAAGCGCCCGGATAGACCGCGGTGATCGACACCTGCGGCTCGGCGATGTTGGGGTATTGGGCGACCGGCAGCGTGCGGATGGCCAGGGCGCCGGCCAACATGATCACGATGGCGATCACCCAGGCGAAGATCGGGCGATCGATGAAGAAGCGGGACAACATGGCGCGGCCTTCAGTGCTGCTGGGCGGGCGCGGTCGCCGGCGTGGCGCCGCCGGCCTGGGTGGCGGGCGCGGCCTTCACCGGCGCGCCGGGGCGAACCATCTGGAGCCCCTCCACGATCAGCTTGTCGCCGGGCTTGAGGCCCGAGGTGACCAGCCAGTTGGGCCCCACCGTCCGCGACACGGTGATCTGGCGCAGCTCGGCCTTGCCGTCCGCGCCGACCACGAAGGCCGTGGCGTCGCCCTTGGGATCGCGGCTGACGCCGGTCTGCGGCGCCAGGATGGCGTTGGGCGAGACCCCTTCGTCGACCACCGCCCGCACGTACATGCCTGGCAGCAGGACCTTGTTCGGATTGGGGAACACCGCCCGCAGGGTCACAGAGCCGGTGCTCTGGTCGACGGTGACGTCCGAGAAGGCCAGGGCGCCGGTCTGCGCGTAGGTCTGGCCGTTCTCCAGCACCAGCTTGACCGGGGCCTTGCCCGAGCCGTCGAGCCGGCCGGCGGCGATCTCGCTCTTGAGCTTGAGCAGGTCGGCGCTCGACTGGGTCACGTCGACATAGATCGGGTCGAGCTGGGTGATGGTGGTCAGGGCGTTGGTCTGGCCGGCGGTCACCAGGGCGCCGGGCGTGACCGTCGACTTGCCGATGCGGCCGGAGATCGGCGCGGAGATGCGGGCGTAGTCGAGGTTGATCTGGGCGGTCTGGACGGCGGCCTTCTGCGCGGCGACGTCGGCGACCGCGGTCTGCAAGGCGGCGTTGGCGTCGTCATAGTCCTGCTTGGAGACCGCGTCGATGGCGACCAGCTCCTTGTAGCGCTGGGCCTTGAGCCGAACCGTGGCCAGGTTGGCCTGCGACTTGGCGAGGGCCGCCTGGGCGCTCGCCAGCGAGGCCTGATAGGGGGCGGCGTCGATCTGGTACAGCACCTGGCCGGCGCGGACGTCGCCGCCTTCCTGGAACAGGCGCGATTTGATGATGCCGTTGGCCTGAGGACGGACGTCCGAGATCAGGTAGGCGCTGGTCCGGCCGGGCAGGGAGGCGGTCAGCGGGACCGCTTCGGCCTTCAGGACCACGTAGCCGACCTGGGCCGGTCCGTGCGGCGGCCCTCCGGCGGGCTTGCCTCCGCAGGCCGCCAGGGCCAGGGCTGCGGCGGCTGCGCCGGCGACGAGAAGCGGGCGCGCGGTGCGGCGGATTGCGAGCATTGAGATCCTGAACCCCATTGGAGCCAACGGCGCCGGTTTCCCCCGCAACGCCGACTTCGTTCGAAAACGTGGCAAAAGACAATATTGCAAATTGAGAATGAACGTTCATTCTCAGGGCCGCAGGTAGGGGCGGCCTTGTTCGCGGTCAAGGTGAGCCCTTGGATTGTCAGCGAAAATTAATGGAGAAACCGCCTGCGATGAACGAGGCGACCGAAGACACCGGCGAAGGCAAGGCCGAAGCGCGCAGACGACGGATCGTCGCTGCGGCGGCCGATCGGTTTCGCCGCGAAGGCTTCCACGGCGCCAGCATGGCCGAGATCGCCCGTGCGGCCGGCATGAGCGTCGGCCAGATCTATCGTGAGTTCGAGAACAAGGAAGCCCTGATCGCGGCGATCGTCGAGCAGGATCTGGAGGAGGGCATCGCCTTCCTGTCGGAGGTGTCGTCGGGTGACGGCGGATTGGTCGATCTCCTGGTCTCTCGGGCGGGCGACGGGGTGGCCCGGGCGGCCGATCCGGCCCGCAGCGCCCTGATGCTGGAGGTCGCGGCCGAGGCGGCGCGCAATCCGGCGGTGGCGCGGGCGGTGCAGCAGGCCGACGCCGCCGTCCGCACCCGATGCCGGTTGATGATGGCCGACCTGCGCCGCCCGGGCGAGGACATGGCCGAGCTCGACGCCAAGGCCGAGATGATCGGCCTGCTGTTCGAGGGGCTGCCGCTGCGCCTGGTCAAGAACCCCGACCTCGACCGCGAGCGGTTCGAGAAGATCCTGCAAAGGGTCATCCGCTGCGTGCTGGAAGGCGGCTGATCCGTCAGTTCCGGGGCGGCGGCAGGCCGTCATAGAGGCCGCGCGGCGGCGGCGGCGGCGGAACGTACTGGTCGATGACCACCGCCCTTTGCTGCAACAGGATCTGGCGGGGGACGAGCGGGGTCGGGCCTACGGAATTGGCCCTGCACAGAGGGCACCGGGTGGTGTGCGTTCCCGGAACGTCGCGGCCTTCGCCGTCCCGCTGGCGGGTGTTGTAGATCGTCGTGTTGCAGGCCAGGCACAGATAATGCATCCCATTTCCGCAATTCAGGCGGATTTGGTTGGTGGTCGCGTCGCAGACGCTGCAGGCCATCGCGCTCCTCCCGACAAGGTTGCGCGAGGATGTTCGCGCCCGCCCAGGAGTGTAAATCCGCCTCGCGCAATCTGTCGGAGAATTCGCGCCGGTCAGGTGCGGCGCCGCGCCGCACCCCTGCGTCAACGCCGTATTAGCCGCGTCATGGGAATTTACCTGCGCGCCGGCCAAAGAATTGGAAACCGGCGGGACTATTTCGGTGTTATTGTCGCAGGCGATCGAAGCCGGAGGACGGCATGTCGGTACAAGGGTTCCATGACGGGCGTAGAACCGCGCCGGATCATGTGGTCGATAGCAGCTGCCTGATCGCGTCCTTGATCGCGGTCGCGGCGATCGTGGCCGGTCTGGCCTGGTTCACGGCGATGTACGCAGGCTGAGGCTTCTCGCCGACCTCATTGTGAATTTGTAGTCGGCGCGCTATATTGTGCGAGAACGGAATCTCGCATGTCTGCCGCAGCCCGCAAATCCGATGAAATCCAGGCCGCCGTCCTCGATGGGAACGGCGTGAGGGCGGCGTTGCAGGGGTTCTTCGGCATCATGGACCTCTGGGGCGTCGGCAACGACGAGGCCCGCGTCATCCTCGGCGCGCCGTCGCAGAGCACCTTCTTCGCCTGGCGGCGGGGCGACAACGCTCGGGCCCCGGCGGACACCCTGCGCCGCATCGGCTATGTGGCCGGCATCTTCAAGGCGCTTCAGATCGCCTACGCCGACGCTGGCCTGGCGGACGGCTGGATCAGGCGGCCCAACCGCTTCTTCGGCGGCCAGACGCCGCTGGGCCGCATGACGGCGGGCGACGTCACCGATCTGGCCGCGGTGCGGGCCTATCTCGACGCCGCGCGCGCGCCCTGGAGCTGAGGTCGGCGCCATGACGACGCGTCGCGTGCGTTGGCGGGGCGCCCGCCGCATCATCGCTTCGCGCTATCCGCCGATCGACCTGTTCGAGCGCGTCTCGGCCGACCCTTCGGTGTGGGAGGCGTTGATCGCCCTGGAGGCCCTGACCAATCCGCGCGTCCGCGACGAGACTGGGGTGATCGCGCTGGTGCCGCCGGAAGACCGCATCTTCGGGCCCGGCGCCAGCTACGTGATGTCGAGCTTCACCCACGTCAATCCGAAGGGGTCGCGCTTCGGCGACGGCCGCTTCGGGGTCTATTACGCGGCGGCCGACCTCAGGACCGCCCTGGCCGAGACCATCCATCATTTCGAGGCGTTCGCCCGCGACGCCGGCGACCCGCCACGCGCCGAGGACATGCGCGTCCTGGTCGGGGCGATCGACCACGACTTCGAGGATGTCGCGGCCCTGCCCGAGGCCGAGCGGACGGCGGTGCTCGACCCTGACGCCTATGGCGCGTCCCAGGCCTACGGCGCGCGGCTGCGCCAGCAGGGCGCGGCGGGCGTCGTCTATCCCAGCGTGCGCCTGGCCGGCGGATGGTGCGTCGGCGCCTTCAAGCCGACGGCGGTCCAGCCGCCGGTGCAGGAGCGGCATCTGCAGTACCGTTGGAACGGCGAGCGGGTGGACCGCTATTTCGACTACGCCGAGGACCGCTGGATCGGCTGGCCCGCCTGAAAAATGGTCGGGCCAAGGCTGGCGGCCCGCTTGCCACGCGGTCGGCTTGGTCCCCCTAATGGCCGGTCTGGAGAGGGGACGAAACCCATGAAGAAGTTGTTGGCCGCGGGCGCGGCCTTGATGATGACGTCGAGCGCGTCGGCCCAGCCGGCCCAGACGGTGCGCGCCGATCAGGCGGCCTTCCGCGACCTCTATCGCGAGCTGGTGGAGACCAACACCACCTATTCCCAAGGCGATTGCACCGCCGCCGCGACCAAGATGGCCGATCGCCTGAAGGCGGCCGGCTATCCCGAAGCCGACGTCAAGGTGTTCGTCGAGCCGAGCCACCCCAAGGAGGGCGGCCTCGTCGCCGTGCTGCATGGGACCGATCCCAAGGCCAAGGCGATCCTGCTGCTCGCCCACATCGACGTGGTCGAGGCCAAGCGCGAGGACTGGCGGCGCGACCCGTTCAAGCTGGTCGAGGAGAACGGCTATTTCTACGGGCGTGGGGCCAGCGACGACAAGGCTATGGCCTCGGTGTTCACCGACAGCCTGATCCGCTACCGCAAGGAAGGCTTCAAGCCCAAGCGCTCGATCAAGCTGGCCCTGACCTGCGGCGAGGAGACCACCAAGGCCTTCAACGGCGCCGACTATCTGGTCCAGAAGGAACGCGGCCTGATCGACGCCGAGTTCGCGCTGAACGAGGGCGCCGGCGGCCGTCTGGACGCCAACGGGAACCGCGTGGCGCTCGGCGTCCAGGCCGGCGAGAAGGTCTATCAGGACTTCACCCTGGAGACGACCAACCCCGGCGGCCACAGTTCGCGGCCGGTGAAGGACAACGCCATCTATCACCTCGCCGACGGCCTGGCGCGGCTGCGCGACTTCGACTTCCCGGTTCAGTTCAACGACGCCACCAAGCTTTACTTCACGCGGATGGCCGATCTCGAAGGCGGCGAGACCGGCGCTGCGATGAAGGCGCTGGTCGCCAACCCCCAGGACGCCAAGGCCGAGGCCATCGTGTCCAAGGACGCCAGCTGGCATTCGATGCTGCGGACCACCTGCGTGGCGACCATGCTCGACGGCGGTCACGCCCCCAACGCCCTGCCGCAACGGGCGCGGGCGAACGTCAACTGCCGCATCTTCCCCGGCGTCCCGGTCGAAGACGTGCGCCAGACCCTGGCCAAGGTGGTCGACGATCCCAAGATCAGCGTCTCGGTGGTCGAGCCGCAGAGCCCGACGCCGCCGGCGCCGGCCCTGACCAAGCAGATCCTCGGGCCGGTGGAGACCGTGTCGGCCAAGCTGTGGCCGGGCGTGCCGCTGATCCCGACGATGTCCACGGGGGCCACCGACGGGCGCTATCTGAACGCCGCGGGCATTCCGACTTACGGCCTGTCGGGCATGTTCGGCGATCCGGACGGCAACGGCGTCCACGGGCTCAATGAGCGTATCCGCGTGCGCTCGCTCCATGAAGGGCGCGACTTCCTCTACGAGGTGGTCAAGATCTACGCCAACGCCAAGTAGGCCCGGCGAGGTCCGGCGTCCCAGGATGGACGCCGGGCCCGCTCAGGCCAGGGTGTCGGGCGCCGGCGCCCGCTTCTGCGCGGTGGCGGCGCTGCCGGCAGAGGCCGCGACGATCAGGCCGACGGCCGCCCACTGCAGCAGGCTCAGGCGCTCGCCCAGGACCGCCAGGCCGACCAGCGCCGCCACGGCGGGGTCGAGGCTGAGCATCACGCCGAAGACCCGGGTGGGCATCCTGGTCAGGGCGACCATCTCCAACGAGAACGGCAGGGCGCTGGACAGTACGGCCACGCCCAGGGCCATGGGCAGCAGGCTTGGGTCGAGCAGCTTCGCGCCCGCCTCGGCCACGCCGAACGGCAGGACGATCGCGGTGGCCACCACCATGCCGAGCGCGGCGGCCCGGCCGCCATGCACGGCGTCGCCGGCCTTCTGGCCGAACAGGATGTAGAGCGCCCAGCAGACCCCCGCGCCGACGGCGAAGGCGGCTCCGACCATGTCCATGCCGTCGCTGGCGGCGCCGAACGGCAACAGCAGCGCCAGCCCCGCGATCGCCAGGACAATCCAGACGAAGTCCAGCGGCCGCCGCGACGCGCTGACCGCCAGGGCGAGCGGGCCGGTGAACTCCAGGGCCACGGCGACGCCGAGGGGGATGCGGGTCAGCGCGACATAGAACAACAGGTTCATCAGCCCGAGCGCCGCGCCGTAGAGCGCGATGTTGCGCAGGTCGCGCTTCGACAGGGGGCCGCCCCGCCAGGGCCGCCAGACCAGGGCCAGGACCAGGGCGGCCAGGGTCACCCGCAACGCCGTGACGCCCTGGGCGCCGACGGCGGGAAAGAGGCCCTTGGCCAGCGACGCGCCAACCTGGACCGACACGATGGCCGTCAGCAGCGACGCCGTGGGAAGCAGGTTGAGCGAGGACTTGGCGGGGGTATGCGACATGGGATTCCGATCGGGCGAGTTCTCCGCATAGCGCGGTCAGGTCCAGCCGGAAACAGCGGCGAGGTGGTCGGCGCGGCTGTGGCGCGAAAGCCATAGCGAGGCCTTGCTTTGCTGCATTGCAGCAAATTCATTTGAACTGGAATGGGTGAATGACTATTTCACCAACCTGTCGAGAACGGGGCAAGACGCGGTCGCGTTTTGCGGAATCCTGAGCAAGGTCCTCCGGGTCTCGGCCAAGAGCAAAGGAACGACCAATGTCGAACTACACTGTGTGGACCGAACGTCTTGGCGCCGCTGTGACGGCGCTGCTTCTGCTGGGCCTGCCGCTGGCGGCCATCGGGTTCGTCTCCCCGTCGATCTGATCGACCGGCGCCTCAGCGCCCGAAAACGTGGACGCCCGATCCTCCGGATCGGGCGTTTTGCGTTTCCGGCCTAGGCGGTTCGCTGGATGCGGTAGCCCGCCGGCGTCCGGGTCCGGGTCCAGCGCCGCTCAGGCCGCCGCCGGGTCGCGGTCTTGATGTGCTCGGGCGCCCTTTCGCTGGCGAACACCAGGCTCTGCCCGACCTCCATGGCCAGCAGCGCCACGGTGATCTCGCCGGGGGGGCGGCCCGCGCGGCTGCTCGCCGTCGATCGTCGACGCGGCGCGTCGGCCTTGCCTGTCGCCTGCCGCGCCGCCGCGCCTGTGAAGGCGGGGTCGTGGTCGGGCGGGGCGATGACGCCGGTGATGGCCTCGATCACGGTCAGGCCCGCCGCATAGCCGGGCGGCGCATAGGTCACGCGGCCGGCGGCCAGGGCCTCGTCGATGGCGCGGCGATCTTCGGGGGAGATCTTCATGCGGCCTCCTGGGCGGCTGCCTCGGCCCTCAGGTCGGACAGGGCGGTGTGAAGTGCGATGAACCGGCGTCGGCAATGCGCGGCGAAGGCGGGCTCGACCCGCTCGAAGGCCAGGGCCTGCGCCCGATGACGGACGCAAAGTCGGCGCGCCTCGATCGCCGTCAGGCGGCGGGCGCGTCCATAGGCGTGCTCGACGATGTCGCCGCCGTCGCAGCGATATTCGACCGGGGCGTATTGGGCGTGGCGCATGAGGCTCAGCCCGCCGTCGCGGCCAGTTCGGCGGCCGACCGACGCAGGGCCGCGGCCTCATCGCGGCGGGAGCCGGCGCAGGCCCGCTGAAGCTGGGCTTGCAGCCGGATCGTCCGCGCGCGGCCCGTGTCCCAGACCGTCGCGGTCCGGGCCGCCGCCCGTTCGAGCGCGTCGGCTTCCTGATCGGCCGACCGCGCCCACCGGTCACGCTCCTCGGCCTCTATCAATTGCCGCGCGGCCTGCCGCAGCGGATCGGCGCGCTCGGCCTGGGCCGCCTGCCAGAGGATTAGGTCGTTGACGAGGTCGTGCGCCCCGTCGTGCCGCGCCAGCCCAAGCGCCGTATCGGCGTCCGAGCTGTAGGACAGGGCCGCCGCGAGGCGTCGAAGGCGCCGATCGGGCGGCGGCGGGCGTCCCGCCGCGGCGAAGGCGTTCGCCACGGCGGCTTCGGTGAAATCATGAGGGGAGGGCAAGGGGGACTCCTTGGGCACCTCAAAATCGTAAAAAAGATACGATTTCCGGTCAATCGAAATCGTATTTAAAATACGACATCTCGGTGGGCCCATGAGGCGCCCGCCGAGATCGGCTTCGCGCCGCGCTCAGTTCAGATGGGGAATTCCAGACGGATGCGGGCCCCGGAATGGGCCGGGTCCGCGATCAGTTCGCCGCGTAGGCTCTTGGCCATGGCCGCGATGACCCGCCGCCCGAGGCCGGTGCCCTGGGCCTCGGCGAAGAAATCCATGCCGGGACCGTCGTCCTCGACTTCCAGCGCGGCCCGGCCGCCGGACAGCACCCGCAGCGCGACACGGACCTCGCCGTCGTCGTCGGGGGGGTAGGCGTACTTGCAGGCGTTGGTGACCAGCTCGGCCACGATCATGCCCAGCGACACCACCTTGTCGGTCGGCAGGCGCACCGGCGCGGCGGTCAGGCGTAGCGGACGCTGGCCCTTGCCGGTGGCGCAGGTGGCGCCGAGCTCGTCGATGAGCGCCTCGAGATACTCATGGACGTCGACGCTGAGCACGTCGTCGGACGTATAGAGCCGCCGGTGCACCTGCATGATCGCCGAAACGCGGTTCTGGATGCTTTTGAGCGCGTGCCGGGTCTCGTCGCCGCCCTGGGAGGCTTGCAGCGACACGAACGAGGACACCAGCTGCAGGCTGTTGGCGACGCGGTGGTTGACCTCGCGCAGCAGCATGGCCTGGCGCTCGATGGTGTCGCGCAGGGTCTGCTCGACGGCTTCCTTCTCGCGGCGCAGGCGCATCTGCTCCAGGGCCTGTTGGAAGGTGCTGTCGAGCAGGTCGAAGAACTCGTCGCCGACGGTCTTGACGACATAGTCGGCGGCGCCCGCCTTGAGGGCGGCCACGGCCACAGGGGTCTCTTCGGAGCCGCTGACATAGACCACCGGCGGCGGCGTCGGCAGGGCGTTGAGGCGCGCCAGCGTGGTCAGGCCGTCGAGGCCGGGCATGTAGTGGTCGACCGCGATGAGGTCGAAGCTCTCCCGCGAGGCCCGCTCCACCCCTTCGTCGCCGCCCGCCGCCAGTTCGACCAGATAGCCGCGCCGGTCCAGCGCGCGCTTGACCAGCCGCCGCAGCCCCTCGTCGTCGTCGATATAAAGGATACGCGGAAACGGTTGCGTCACACGTGGCTTCCGTTGTCGGGCACCTGGATGACCGACAGGAACAGGCCGAGCTGGAGGATGGCGCGCGAGAACGCCTCGTAGTCCACCGGCTTGGTGATGTAGACGTTGCAGCCCAGGTCGTAGCAGCGCTGGATCTCGGTCTTGTCGTCGGTGGTGGTCAGGACCACAACCGGCGTCCGCTTCAGGTCCGGCTCGGCCTTGATCTTGGCCAGGATTTCCGTGCCGCTCATGTCCGGCAGGTTGAGGTCGAGCAGGACCAGGGCCGGTCCGCGCAGGCGGCCGTTCTCGTCGCCCTCGAACAGGTATTCGAGCGCCGAGGAGCCGTCGAGGAAGTGCCTCAGGTCGTTCATGATGCCGGCGCGGCGGATGTTCTTCTCGATCAGGCGCGCGTGGCCTTCGTCATCCTCGATCATGACGATGGTGACAGGTTCGTGGTTCGTCAAAGCGATGACCCTTGATCGCCAGCCAACGTCGGCGGCAGAAAGAGGCGGAATATGGCGCCCCGGTCAAGCGCCGAGTCGCAGGCGATGACCCCGCCCAGGCGGTAGATCAGTGCACGGACGTGGGCCAGGCCGATGCCTTCGCCCGGTTGGTCCTGGGGGCCGCTGCGGCGGAAAAGCTCGAATATCCGCTGGTGGTCTTTCGGGTCGACGCCGCGGCCGTTGTCCTCGATCTCGTACACCAGGCGTCCGGGTTCGGCGTGGCCGCGCACGACGATGCGGCCGGGGCGGCCCGGCTTCAGGTATTTGAGCGCGTTCTCGATCAGGTTCGAGAACACCTGCTCCATGGCCAGCCGGTCGCTGACGATGGACGGCAGTTCGCCCTCGACCGTGATCTCCGCGCCGATCTCGTCGGCCCGATGCTTGAGCGTGTCGGCCACGCCCGCGACGATGGCGCCCATGGCCAGCCGCTCCGGCGTCAGGATGCGCCGGCCTTCCCGCGACAGGCGCAGGATGGCGTTGATCAGGCGGTCCATCTTCTGGGTCGACTTGCGGATGAAGGCGATGGCCTCGGGCAGGTCGACTTCGACCGCGGCGTGGGCGGCGGGCGTGGCCACCGGCGGGGAGGCAGCTTCCCCGGCGGCGATCATGTCCCGCAGCGGCGGCAGGGCCGCCTCGAGCTCGCTGGTGAAGCCCATGATGTTGACCAGGGGCGAGCGCAGGTCGTGGCTGACGATGTAGGCGAAGCGCTGGATCTCGTCGTTGGCGCGGGCCAGGTCGGCGGTGCGCTCGCGGACGATGTCCTCCAGGTTCTCGTTGAGGCGGCGAAGCTGATCGCGCGAGCGCGACAGGTCGCGCGTGTAGCGGACGATGACCACCACCGAGAAGGCGGCGGTGACGATCAGGATGACGCCGGCGGCGACGAGCACGCCGACCAGGGCCTGCACGGTGCGCGACTGCAGGGTATTGCGCTCCTCCAGCAGCCGCCGCTCGGCCTCGGCCATGTCGCGGGCGATGCGGCGGATCTCGGTCAGGGTCTCGATCGAGCCGTCCGTCCGGAACATTCTGATGCTGACCACCACGCCGCCGGCCCGGGTCGTCTCCAGGGAACGGTTGGTCAATTCGGTCTGGCGGCTGATCAGGGTCCGCAACTGCTCGACGCGGGCCTGTTCGGCCGGGTTGTCGTCGGTGAGGGCGGCGATCTGTTCTAGCTTGGGAAAGAGCGCGGCGTTGGTCGACACCGCCCGCTCGTAGAAGGCGTGGTCGTGCTTGAGCATATAGCCGCGGCGGGCGGTCTCGACCTGTTCGGCCAGGATGCGCAGTTCCGAAATGCGCAGCTCGACCTCGTAGGTGTGCCTTACCCAGTAGGTGTATTCGGCGTTTCGCTTGGCGACGTAGATCGCGGCGATCGCGGCGGCCAGAAGCGCGACGAAGCCGACCGCCACGGCGGCGACAGCCAGCCGGTTGAGCAACGAACGGGTATTCAACGACGCTCCTCTGGGCGGACGGCCTGCGCCGTACGCACTCTACGCCCGGCCGGCGAAAACGCGCCAGCGATGAAAGGGTTGCGGCGGGGCGGCGATTGTTTCGCGCCGGCGGCTCGCGTTAGCCTGGGCCGGGCGCATAGGACGCGGACGGTGAAGCCATGCGGTTCGAAACGGGTTCGTGGCAGGTCTGGGCGCTGGCCTCGGCGGCCTTCGCCGCCTTGACGGCGATCTTCGGCAAGGTCGGCGTCGCCGGCGTCGGCGCCGATTTCGCGACTTTCCTGCGCACGGTGGTCATCCTGGTGGTGCTGGGCGCGCTCCTGGCGGCCACCGGCGGCGGCCAGCCGTTGAACACGATCAGCGGCAAGAGCTACCTGTTCCTGGTGCTGTCCGGCCTGGCCACCGGCGCGTCTTGGCTGTGCTACTACCGCGCCCTGAAACTGGGCGAGGCGGCCAAGGTCGCGCCGATCGACAAGCTGAGCGTGGTGCTGGTCGCGGTGTTCGGCGCGGCGTTCCTGGGCGAGCGCCTGAGTTGGGCCAACTGGCTGGGGGTGGGCCTGATCGCCGGCGGCGCGATCCTGGTCGCCGTGCGGATCTGACCGCGTTTCAGTTCTTGCCCCAGACCGCCGCCAGCCGGGCGTCGCGTCCGCAGCCGAGGCGGTAGGCGTGATAATCCTCCGGGTGGCGCTTGGCGTAGTCGCGATGATAGGCCTCGGCCGGCCAGAACGGGCCGAGGGCCAGGACCGGCGTCAGCATGCGTCCCGTCTTCAGGCGCTTGGCCGCCTCGGCGCGGGAGGCCTCGGCGAGGCGCTTCTGCTCGGCTCCGTCGACGAACACCGCGGTGCGATAGGAGGGGCCGCGGTCGCAGAACTGTCCGCCGTCGTCCGTCGGGTCGACGAGGCGCCAGTAGCGCGAGAGCAGGTAGCCGTAATCTATCTTGCCGGCGTCGAAGGTGACCCGCACCGCCTCGTAGTGGCCGGTCTTCTCGGTCAGCACGTCGCGATAGCCGGGGCGGGCCATGGCGCCGCCGGTATAGCCGCTCTCGACCGAGATCACGCCGGGAATGGCCTTCATGTCGCTTTCCATGCACCAGAAGCAGCCGCCGGCGAACACGGCCTGCTCGGTCTTCGGTTTGGCCGGCGAGGCGGCCAGCAGCGGCGTCGCCAGGAAGGGCAGGGCGAGGAGGGCGGTCAGGGCCGTCAGCAACCAGCGACGCATGGAGATCTCCAGCGGAATTTCGTCCCTTGATCCCTTGCATATGTAGCGGTTCGCGATCGCTCGGCAAGCCGCCGCTAGCGCGACGGGGGATCGTTCGGGAACGCCTTCGCGTGCGACGCGAAAACTTGGCAATTTTCTGGCGAATTTGAGATTTCTCAAATTTATTCTGTCTTGCCCGCGCATGATGAGCTCGGCTTTGGGTGCTGGGCCAGTCGTAGTCGTGCGTATGGGGTTCGAATACTGATTTCATGCCAGATCGGCATGCGCATGACTGCGGCGACTCTCGCCTGGAACCTCTGATGTCCATCGCCAGCTCGCGGCGACGCTCGTCGCCCAAGGGGGTTCGCGTGCGCAAATCCGTCCAAGAAAACCTGGAGTCTGCTCCGGCGGCGACGATGGCTGCATCGGTCGTGCGGCGACCCATCGGCCTTTGGGGACTGTTCTGGACGATCGCGCTGATCGTCACCAGCATCCTCTATTTCAGTTATCGCATTCCCTTGTGGAACCCGGCGGCGCCGATCCTGTCCAGCATGCTGCTGGCGGCCGAGGCGTTCGGCATGGTGGGCCTGGGCCTGCACATGCTGATGACCTGGACCGTGGTCGAGCGCAGGGCCGCCGCGCCGCCGCCGGACATGGAGGCCGACATCCTGGTGACCACCTGGAACGAGCCGGTCGAACTGCTGAGGCAGACCTTGATCGCGGCGCGACGGGTCCGCCTGGCCCGGCAGGTCTGGCTGCTGGACGACGGCGCCCGGCCCGAGATGCGGGCCCTGGCCGAGGAGCTGGGCGTCCGCTACGTCGCGCGGGTGGAGCGCGACGACGCCAAGGCCGGCAACCTCAACAACGCCCTGCGCGTCTGCGACGCCCGCTTCATCGCCATCTTCGACTGCGACCACGTGCCCTCGACGGATTTCCTCGAGAAGACCCTGGGCTATTTCACCGACGACAAGGTGGCCTTCGTCCAGACGCCGCAGGACTTCTACAACCTGGATTCCATCCAGCACCGCCTGCGCAAGCGCGCGCACGAGGTCTGGCACGAGCAGTCGCTGTTCTATCGTGTGATCCAGCCGGGCAAGGACCGCTGGAACGCCGCCTTCTTCTGCGGGAGCTGCGCGGTGATGCGCCGCGAGGCGCTGGACGACGTCGGCGGCTTCGCCACCGGCACCATCACCGAGGACCTGCACACCTCCGTGCGCATGCACAAGCACGGCTGGCGTTCGGTCTTCCACAGCGAGCCTCTGGCCTTCGGCCTGTCGCCCTTCAGCATGAGCCAGTATGCAACCCAGCGTTTGCGCTGGGGTCGCGGCGCCATGCAGGTGTGGCGCAAGGAGCGCTTCATGCTGGGCGGCAAGATGAACCTGGCCCAATGGGCCTGTTATCTGGCCTCGACCATGACCTACTTCGAAGGCTGGCAGAAATTGAGCGTGTATCTGCTGCCGCCCCTGATTCTTCTGACCGGGTCACTGCCGCTCAAGGTCGCAGGCTGGACGTTTCTTCTGTACTTTATTCCCTGGATTTTTAGCGGCATCATGGTCTCCGAAGTGTTCGGGCGCGGGTATGCCAAAACCCTGTGGATGGAGGAGTACAACTTCCTGCGCTACTTCACCTTCATACGGGCGACCGTGGCTCTGCTGATCCCCGGCAAGCTGCAATTCCAGGTTACGTCCAAGCAGCGCGGGACAGGGCGGGCCATGCTGGCGCGGCTGGCGCCGCAACTGGCGATCATCGTCCTGACCGCTGGCTCGATCATCGCGGGGATCTACTTCTACCTCTATGCGCCCCGCCTGCCGGTGAGCGCGTTCTGGATCAGCCTCGCCTGGGCGGTCTTCAATCTGAGCCTGGCGGTGCGCGCCCTCGGCTTCGCCATCAGCCGCGAACAGCAACGCCGCGACATCTATCGGTTCCCGGTGCCGGTGCCGGTCGCGGTCAAGGCCGCGGACGGCAACCGCCTGTTCCTGGTCGCCGACAACCTCTCGACCTGCGGCCTGGGGCTGACGGCCCCCGCCGGCCTTCTGCCGGGCGACGTGATCGAGGGCGAGATGCTGCTGCCGCAGGGCGCCGCGCCGTTCTGGGGTCACGTCGTGCGCCATGTCGAAAGCGACGGCCGCGCCGTCATCGGGCTTCGCTTCGTGTGGAGCGATGTCAAGGCCCGCGACCGCCTCAGCGAGTTCCTCTACGGCAACCCGCTGCAATGGGATGTCAACGACTGGGCCGACGGCGGCCGGTCCATGCTGGCGCGGCTGATGCTGCGGTCGCGGCGGCCGGAGGAAGAGCGCGCGGATTGGCGCCCCGCCGTGCTGTCCAGCGCAGACGGCCAGGCCGTCGATTGCCTGGCGCGCCCCATGGGGCCCAAGGGCGACGACTGGCGGATCGTGTCGTATGATCGACCCCAGGCCGGAGCCGGCCTGAGGCTGGTCTCGTCGAACGGCGGTGATTCCGATCTCGTCATCGGCGACCTCGAACGGATGGATGCAGGTTCAGGGGAGGTGTTCATCATGAGGCTTAATCACGGACGGACGTTCTTTCAGCCGGCGATGCACAGTCGTCCGGCCTGGGCCCGCGGCCTGGTTCCATCGACCCGGCAATCCCGGGACGGCGTGCCTGCGAACGCGGGAGCCGCTGCATGATCCGGCGCTGCGGTCTCGCCCTCTTCATCATTCTTGGAGGGGGCGCCGCGGCGCAATCCTCCGCTTCGGCCGCTGAGCAGGGTGTTCTGTTCGGCGGCGGAACCATCGCCAGCGACTGGTCCGCCTATGGCGGCGTTCTTTATTCCTTGCCGGGGTCTTCCCTGGGGCACGGATGGGCGGTCCGCCCCACCGTCGCCGGCGGCGAGTACAAATACGTGACCGGCGGCCAGCGGGTGCGCGGCGAATATGTCGGGGGCAGCATCGCCCTGGTCTACCAGACCTCGGGCGACTGGGGCTGGAACAACCTGTCGATCGGCCCGCGCTATATGAACACCGATCTCAGTCCCAAGGATTTCGGCAACAAGCGTCGAGGCGGCCGTTGGGACGGCGTCGCCGGGATCGACGGCGCGCACCTGGCGGGACCCTGGCGCGTCGACTGGTACGGGGCCTATGGTTTCGACGCCCAGGATTATCAGGTCTCGCTCGACCTCACCCACGCGGTCGGCGACCGCTGGCGGATCGGCGGCCTGATCGGCGCGCAAGGCGACCAGACCTATGACCGGCAGATGTACGGCGCCCTTGCGGGCGTCCAGGTCGAGCCGGGCTTCGAGATCCAGTTCGGAGCGGGCGTGACCGATCAGAGCGACCGCGGAACCCAAGGGTACGGACAGATCGGCTTCAGCCGCACGTTCTGATCCTGGCCAGGAGGCTTAACGAGCGCGCCCTCGGCTGATCGCCGAGGGCGCTTTCCTGTCCCCCAACAGGAGGCGATCAAGCGCGCCGGTGAGGCGCTGCAGAGAGTCGCCGGAAGCTCGATGCGAATTTCTTCCTCGAATCCGCAGGGCGGCGCAATGTGGCGATTATGCGACAGCGCCGGAGCAAAGTTGTGGGCGGTGGGCGTCTTCCCTCTTGACAGTCGTCATGGCGAGGCGGGCCCGGACGCGCCATCATGGCCCTGGGACTGGAACACCGGTCCCTGTTCGAGCGTCTATTTCCGAGGCGGCCGGACGTTGGAGGCTGGGATGAGAACCAAGGTTTTCGAGATCGCGCGGCACACCGGCTGCTGGTCGGTGTACCATAACGACCATCTGTTCCGGGCGTGCGGCCGCAAGGGCGAGGCGATCCGTGTCGCCCTTGTCCTGGGGCGCACCCAACTTCGCATGGGCGACAAGGCCGAGGTGGTCCTGCGCGACGAGGCGGGCCAGCCCCAGGCTCGCAAGGTCTACGCTCCCGAAGGTTGAGGCGCTCAGGCCGCCTCGGTGCCCGAGCGGATGATCACGCGGCGGGCCTGGAACGGCGGAATGATGGCGGTGATGTGGGCGGCCCACACCAGCCTCTGGTCGGTCAGCGTCGGCCCGTTGAGCGATTCCAGATCGTAGCGCCCCGGCTTGCCGCCGCGCAGCAGGCGCTTCAACAGCACCAGGCCGTCCTCGGTCTCGACCACGACGACGTGGCCCAGCATGTCGGGGCTGGGTGGCGTGCGCTGGTCCTCGAAGTAGATCAGCGCGCCGTCGTCGGCCCAGCCTCGCATCGAGTGGCCGGCGACCTCCAGGGCCACGGCGTCGGGCGTGCCGCCGGGCGGAATGGGGGCCTGGTCCCCGGTCTCCTGGCCGGTGGTGAACAGGATCGTGCCGTCCGGATTGGCGCCCACCTTGCCGATAACCCGCGCCAGCGGCGTCGCCGGGGTCTTCATGGCGCCTGAGCCTTCGTACAGCCATTCGGTGCGCACGCCGTAGGCCTGGGCGTATTCCTTGGCCTTCTTGAAGGAGAAGGGCGCATTGCCGTTCTCGTTCGAGATATAGGTGTTGCGGTTCCAGCCGAACGCCTGGGCGGCGTCGGTGGCGCTGGAGAAGCCGCGATCCTCGCGCGCTCTCTGCAGGCGTTGGTGTCGTTCCATCGTATCCAGCCTACGAACAGGCGTCGTATATGTCATACGATTTCGCTTGTCGAGTTTTCGTATAATTTATACGATAAGCCGTCGCCTGAACACGTTTCACCGTGTCGTTAGGCGACCCGGCCGCAGCGCAAGGAAAGGATGTCTGAGCCATGACCGAGAGCACGGAGCGCCTGCACGCGGCGGCCAGGGCCTATGCCGAGGCCCGCCGCGCGGCGGAGCAGGGCGTCGGCGAGCCGGATGCCGGCGCGGAGGCGGTCCTCGACGCCTGGCGGGCGGCGACGGCCGAACTGGCGTCGGCGGCGCGGGCCTATGCGGGGCCCGGCGCCGGCGCGAGGCGTTGAGGCGGAAGTCGATCACCATGGCGCGGAGACAGGCATGACGGCTTGCCGTTCGATCGAAGACCCGGATTTCTCGGCGGTCGCCGTCGGGCCGCTGACCCTGCCTCGACAAGCCCTGCGACGCCTGTCGCGCAGCGCGTTGTCAGAGCTGGAGTTCGCGCTGCTCGCCGCCAACGATGAAGCTCCGACCTGCGCCGCCGCCGGTCGCGCCCTGTTGCGGCGGATCGAGGAGAGGCATGGCGTGGTCGAGCGCCATCGCGTCGCGGCCCGCGCTCCGGCGGGAGCGGTCGTCGGCGCCTTTGTTCCGCTGAGCGGCGCCGCGGAGGCGCGCGCCCGGCTGGAGCGGCGGCGCGCCATGCTGGCCAAGGGCGCGCCCGTCCGGACGCGGTCGGCGGACCCCGCCGCCCTGACGAGGGAGGAGCTCAAGCGAGCGGAGCGCGCCACGCGCCGCGGCGACCTGGACGGCCGCAAGCTGGCGGCGGCGGAGATGCAGCGGATCGAGGCCGAGCGGGATCGGCGCGCCGAGGCGTCTCGCCGCGAGCGCGACCAGACGGAGACCCTGGCGCTGGAGGCTTTGCGCGGCGAGCGGGTCGAGGTCGAGACGGTCGCCAGGGCAGGGGCCGCCGGGGGCGAGCCGGCGGGGCAAGGTACGCGCCGCCTGCGGATATCGACCCGCGACGGGCTTGAGATGTTGTCCCGGAGCGGCGGGATCGGCCGTCGACTATATCTGGCGGGCCTGCGCTACCGCGAGGATTTCGAGGCCTTGGACCCGGAGCGGGGCTTGACGCCGCCGTCGTGGGACATGGCGCGGCTGGCCGGCGCCGGCCGGACGAGCGCCGCCGACCGGGCGGGACGAGGCGGCGGCGACGGCTGGGCGAGGCGTCGCGCCCAGGCCGCCGAGCGCGTGGCTGGGACCGAGCGCGCCGTGCAGCATGTCGATCCGAGCTATGTCGGCGGGGCGGGGGTCGGGCCGGTCGACAAGATCGGGCGCGGGGTGCTGGCGCTGCGCGAGGTGGCGGGCAAGGGGCGTTGTGTTCGCCATTTCGTCAGCGGCGGGACCAGCCGGGCGCGATGGACCGACGCCCTCGTCGCGGCGCTCGAGGTCGTCGCCAGCCGCTACGGCCTTTGAGTCCCGTCGAGGGCTCGCCGGTCAGGCCGCCGCCGGGGGCGAGGCCTTGCGGGCCGCCCGCGCGCAGACGTTCGCTTCGATGATGGCTCGCTCCAGAGTGGCCTTGAGCCGCTCGACGTTGGAGACCTCGGGCGGGCCGCCTATCTTGTCGAGGGCGATCCGATAATCCATCAACTCTTCAACCAACTCGTCAAAGAAATCCAAGGCGAGGCCCCCTAGTGCTCGCAACGCACGCTACTCGACACCTACAGACGCCGGCGGATCGGAAATCCGGAGCTGCTTAACCATAGCATTCCATCAATTTCCTGAATTCGCCAAGTGTCGATTGTATGGCGGCGCGATGCGCGCCCAGGGGGAAACTCCGGGGCGCGTCAACGCCCCGGAGCGGCGGCGGCGGGCGGGGCGGCGGTCTTGTAGCGCTCGAACCAGGCCAGGATCGCGCTGGCCTTGGCGGCCGATTGCGAGGGCCGGTTGGCGAGGCCGCCGTGCGAGGCTCCCGGCACCTTGACCAGGGCGGTCGGCACGCCGCGCAGCTGCAAGGCCTGATAATATTGTTCGGACTCGCTGACCGGCGTGCGGTAGTCCTCCTCGCCGACCACCACCAGGGTGGGCGTCGTCACCGCCCCGACCAGCGACAGGGGCGAGCGCGCCCAATAGGCCTGCGGGTCCTCCCAGGGCATCTTGCCGAACCAATACTTGGCCATGAAGGTGTAGCCGTCGGTGGTCAGCACCTGGCTGGCCCAGTCGATCACCGGCTTCTGGGCGGCCGCGGCGCGGAAGCGGTTGGTCTTGCCGACGATCCATGCGGTCAGGGCGCCGCCGCCCGATCCTCCGGTGACATAGAGGCGGTCGGGATCGACGAAGCCCTTGGCGATGGCCGCGTCGACCACGCTCATCAGATCGTCGTAGTCATGGCTGGGATAGTTGCGGTCGATCTCGTTGGCGAAGGCTTCGCCATAGGAGGTCGAGCCGCGAGGATTGGCGTAGACCACCACATAGCCCGCCGCCGCATAGAGCTGGTTGTCGCTCGCGAACATCGGCCCGTAGCTGGCGAAGGGGCCGCCGTGGATTTCGAGGATCAGCGGGTATTTGCGCGACGGATCGAAGCCGGGCGGCGTGACGATCCAGGCGTCGATCGGCTTCTTGTCGAACGACGAGACCGTCGGCAGCGGCTGAACCTTGGCCAGGGTCTTGCCGGCGAACAGGTCGTCGTTGAGGCGGGTGAGGCGGGTGACCTCGCGGCCGCGCGCTACGGCCAGGTCCGGCGGCTGGTCCGGCGCGCCCTGGGTGAAGGCGACGGCCCCCGATTTCGACACCGAGAACTCGCCGCCGCTGTAGGGGCGGTCGAGTCCGCCGCCGGCCAGGCCCTCGGCGACCGTCTCGATCTTGCCGTCCAGGCTGACGCGGGCGACCTTGGTCGCGCCCTTGTCGGCGTAGGAGATGTAGATGCTGCGGCCGTCGGCGGACCAGCGCGGATCCTCGACGCTGCGGTCGAGGGCGGCGGTGAGCACGCGGGCGCCGCCGCCGTCGCGGTCCATGACGTAGAGCCGCCGGTTCTCGTAACCGCGATAGTGGTCGTCGAAGCCGACATAGGCGATCTTGCCGCCGTCGGGCGACACCGCCGGGGAGCCGTCCGGGCCCTTTCGATGGGTCAGCGCGGTCACCGCGCCGTCGGCGACCGACACGCTGTAGATTTCGCTTTCCTGCGGGTCGCGCTCGGCGTCGGCCACGCGATTGCCGGAGAACAGGATGGCGCGGCCGTCGGCGCTCCAGGACAGCGGGCCCTCGTCGTCATAGGCGCCGAAGGTGAGCTGGCGGGGGGCGCCGCCGTCGGCGGAGACGACGAAGACGTGGTTGCGGCCCGGCTTGAGATAGCCCTCGCCGTCGGCGCGGTAGATCACCTTGCTGATGACCTTCAGGGGGTCGGCCCACTTCGCGCCCTCCGGCTTGGCCGGCGCCGAGCCGAGCTTTTCGCCCTCGGCCGGGGTCTGCATGGTGAAGGCGATGCTGCGGCCGTCCGGCGACCAGGCGATGGAGGCCGGGGCGGATTCCAGCGTCGCGACGCGGGCGGTCTGGCCGCTGGCCATCCAGCGGACGAAGATCTGGGGCGAGGCGCCCGGCGCGGCTGCGACATAGGCCAGGCGCGCGCCGTCCGGGGACCAGCGCGGCGCGAAGCTGGAGCCTTCGTCGCCGGTCACCGGCGTCTGGGCGCCGGTCTTGAGGTCGATCGTCCAGATGGCGCGTCGGGCGCGGTCGGTCATGATGTCGTTGGTCACCCGCACATAGGCGACCACGGCGCCGTCGGGACGGATCTCGGGCTGGCTGGCGTAGCGCAGGCCGAACAGGTCGCGGCCCTCGAACAGCCGGGGCGGCGCGTCCGTCGCCTGGCTGGAGGCGGCTTGGCCCGGCGCCGCGCAGGTCAACGCCACGGCGGCGACCGAGAAAAGCAAGAACTGACGCATACTGAGCGATCCCCCGCAACGCCATTCCAGGATCGGTCCCGGTTTTGGCGACAAAGGATCAGATTAGGCGGCCGGCGTGGGATGTCCAGTCGGCCGCCGGGGCGGCGTTCAGAACGGGCCGTGCTTGCCGATGCTTTCCCATTGGCCTTCTTCGGCCTTGTGGAAATACTGCGAGGCGACGAGCCAGGCCTTCACCGGCCGCAGGGCGCCCAGGCAGCCGAACAGCAACAGCGGGAATGTCGTCACCAGGTGGACCCAGATCGGCGGGTGCAGCACCAGCTCCATCCACAGGAACACCGCCGTGACCAGCACGGCCACGCCGCTCATCACGAAGAAGGCCGGGCCGTCGGCGGGGTCGGCGAAGCTCAGGTCCAGGCCGCATCGATCGCATTGCTTGGCCAGCGTCAGGAAGCCGTCGAACAGGCGCCCCTCGCCACAGCGCGGGCACTTGCAACGCAGGCCGGAGACGATCGGCGGCGGCGGGTTGTAGAGGTCGTGGTCCATATGAGGATGCCTACATACAATCTGCATGCTATTGCATACAATATTTTGTATTGTATGTATTTGACATGGAGATGGCAAGCATGGGCGACGGGGGCGGCGACGCGTGGCTGCGGCGGTTCGAGGGCGAGCCCGGGCCGCTGTACATGCGGCTGCTGGCCGCCCTGGAGCGCGCCATCGGCGAGGGGGAGTTGCAGCCGGGCGACCAGCTGCCGTCCCAGCGCGCGGCGGCCCAGCGGCTGGGGGTCGACTTCACCACGGTCACGCGCGCCTACGCCCTGGCCCGGGCCCGCGGCCTGATCGAGGGCGCCGTCGGGCGCGGCACCTTCGTCAAGGGCCGGAGCGAGGACGAGGCCGGCCTGATCGACCTCAGCATGAACCTGCCGCCGCAGCCGCTCGGCGTGCCGTTGGCCCGGCGCCTGGAGGAGACCACCCGCGCGATCCTGTCGCGAACGGACGTGGCGACCTTGATGGCCTACCATCCCGGCCCGGGCTCGATGGCGCAGAGGCGGGCGGGCGCGGCGTGGATGGCGCCGTGCCTGGGCGAGGTTTCGGTCGACCGCGTGCTGGCGTGCAGCGGCGCGCAGACGGCCCTGGCCGCCCTGCTGACCCTGTTGGCGCCGCCCGGCGGGACCATCGTTTGCGAGGCCCTGACCTATCCCGGGTTGCTGAGCGTGGCCCGACATCTGGGGGTGCGGGTGGTCGGTTGCGAAGTCGACGGGGAGGGCCTGGCGCCGGACGCCCTGGCGCGACTGTGCGCCGAGGCGGCGCCGGCGGCGATCTATTGCGTGCCGACCATGCAGAACCCCGCCGCCGTGACCATGGGGATCGAGCGCCGACGGCGCATCGTCGAGATCGCCGCCGCCGCCGGCGCGCCGATCATCGAGGACGACGCCTATGGCCGCCTGCCGTCGACGCCTTCGCCGGCCCTGGCCAGTCTCGGCGTGGGGACGGTGTTCCATCTCAGCACCTTGTCGAAGTGCCTGACGCCGGGCCTGCGCGTCGCCTTCGTCGCGGCGCCCGACGCGGCCTGGGCCGACCGGTTGGCCGGCGCCCTGCGGGCGGTGTCGATGATGGCCTCGCCGCTGACCGCCGCCGTCGCCACCGCCTGGATCAGGGAAGGCGTCGCCGACGAGGTGCTGAGCGGGCTGCGCGCGGAGGCGCGGGCGCGTCGGGCCCTGGCGCGGGAAATCCTGCCGCAGGCGCGGGGCGACGACGAGGCCATCCATGTGTGGCTGCCGCTGCCCGAGCGCTGGGACCCGGCCCGGCTTCGCGACCTCGCCCGTCGGCGCGGCCTCGCCCTGGTCGGCGCCGAGGCCTTCGCGGCCGGGGTCTCGCCCAACGGCGTGCGCATCGCCCTGGGCGCGCCGGCCAAGCGGCAGGTGCTGGCCCAGGCCCTGACCGCCGTCGCCGCCATCCTGGCCGAAGGCCCTGGCGCGGCCGATGTCGTGGTCTGAACAACGCCTCAAATGAAGGCGATGGAAAGGGCTGGCGCTCGCCTGGCGCGGTGGCCAACATGCCGCCCCTCGGCGGAGTCGCCGTGGCGATAGGGAGCGGCCGATGATGACGCCTGGGGTGAACGACGCGGGGCCGGGTCGATGAGTTCGCATGTTCTGACCGCCGAGGCCTTGCGCCTCATCGCCTTCTGCATCTTCGCCGAGGTGTCGCGCGAGCTGTTGTTCAAGGTCGCCGCCGACTCCGCCCAGGACAGCGACAACTACGCGCTGGCCGTGGCGCTGAAGCCGGCGGTCTGGCTCGGCATCGTCCTCTGGGCCGTCGAGGTGGTGGCCTGGGTGGTGCTGTTGCAGAAGGTGCCGCTGAGCATCGCCTTCCCGCTGGTCAACCTGAACTACGCCGGCGTGCCGATCGCCAGCGCCCTGTTCCTCAAGGAGCGGCTGCGGCCCAAGCAGATGCTGGGCGCCGCCCTGGTGGCGGTCGGCGTGTTCTGCATCGGCCTGGCGGGGATTTGACCATGGACGGAAAGACCAATCCCCCCCGCACGTTCCGCCAGAAATGGGCGGCGCCGTTGCTGTGGATCGCCCTGCCGGCGCTGAGCGTGGGCTATCAGGTGGCCGCCAAGCATGTGGCCTTGGCCCTGACCGGCGTGCCCGTGGGCGTCGACTGGGTGCTGAAGGCCCTGCGCCTGCCCTGGGGCCAGGCGATGGTGGGGCTCGAGCTGATGAACTTCGCCGTCTGGATGGTGGTGCTGGCCGAGATCAAGCTCAGCTCGGCCTTTTCGATTTCGGCGCTCAGCTATGTTATGGTGATCCTGGCGAGCTGGACGGTGTTCCATGAGCCCGTCGGCATGCTGGAGATCTTCGGCAGCGCAGCCATTGTCGGGGGCGTGCTGCTGATCGGCGGCGAGTCGAAGTCCGAAACCCCGTCGAAATGATGTCGGAGTCGCGTATGGCCGATCCTGAAACCCTGGCGGCGGAAGTCACCCGCCCCCGCCGGACCAAGGACCGGTTCCTGTTCCGCTACAGCTACTGGGACGCCATTCCGGCTGCGCTGGTGTTCATCCAGCTCGGCCTGATGCTGGCCTTTTTCATCGCTTGGCCGCAGCTGTCCTGGCCGGCCCGCATCGGCTGCGCCTGCCTCTACGCCGCCTCCATCGGCTGGAACCTGGATTCGGTCTCGCACAACTTCATCCACAACCCGTTCTTCAAGTCGCGGCTCTTGAACCGGATCACCGAGTTCGCCCTGACGCTGGAGCTCGGCGTGCCGCAGACCATGTACAAGTACGTGCACATGCGGCACCACGCCGGCAATTCCGACCGCAAGGCGGCGGACGGCACGACCATCGACCCGATCTCGCTCTACCGCTACGGCGCCGACGGCAAGGCCGAGCCGATGCTGTCCTATGTGTTCATGCAGTTCTGGCGCGACGACGACCCGTTCACCGTGGCGCGGCTGATCCGCGCCAAGCGGCCGGACGAGGCCCGGCGGGCGATGACCGAGTTCTGGGTGATGGTGGCGGTCTATGCGGTGCTGGCGCTGATCAACTGGAAGTTCGTGCTGCTGCTGGCGCCGTTCTACTACCTGGGCCAGTGCATCTCGTTCCTGATCGCCTATTACGAACACCTGGGCGCCGAGCCGGACGTGCCGGTGGCCACCGGCGTTTCGACCTATGAGCCGGTCTACAACTGGGTCTTCCTCAACAACGGCTATCACGCCGAGCACCACCACCGGCCCAAGTGGCACTGGTCGCAGATGAAGGCCCTGCGCGAGGAGACCCGCGAAGAGCAGAAGGCGGCGGGCGTGCGGACCATCGGCCCCGCGCACTTCCTGGGCTTCCTGGACCCGTCGACCTGGAAGGTGCCGACGGCGCGGGCGGCCAGGACGGCCGAGAAGGCCTGAGCCGGCTGCTAGAAAATCGGGACGCGGCCCCGATTGGCGATCGGGCGCGGCCTCCCATATGAGCGGCATGACCGCGCTTTCCGTTCTCGACCTTTCGCCGATCGTCCAGGGCGGCGACGCCGCGCTCGCCTTCCGCAACACGCTCGATCTCGCCCGCAGCGCCGAGCGCCTGGGCTATCGCCGCTATTGGCTGGCCGAGCACCACAACATGCCCGGCGTGGCCAGCGCCGCCACGGCGGTGGTCATCGGCCATGTCGCCGCCGGCACTTCGACCATCCGGGTCGGGGCGGGCGGGATCATGCTGCCCAATCACGCGCCGCTGGTGATCGCCGAGCAGTTCGGCACCCTGGCCTCGCTGTTCCCCGGCCGCATCGACCTCGGCCTCGGCCGGGCTCCGGGCACGGACCAGATGACGGCCCGCGCCCTGCGGCGGAATCTCGCCGGCGGCGACGCCGACGCCTTCCCCCAGGACGTCATGGAGGTGATGGCCTATTTCCGCGAGGCCCAGCCGGGACAGAGGCTGCGGGCCGTGCCCGGGGCGGGCCTGGACGTGCCGATCTGGATCCTGGGCTCCAGCCTCTATGGGGCCCAGCTCGCCGGCGCCCTCGGCTTGCCCTACGCCTTCGCCTCGCATTTCGCCCCGGCGATGATGACCCAGGCCATCGAGGTCTATCGCAGCCGTTTCCGGCCCTCCGAGCAGCTGGACCGGCCGCATGTCATGCTGGGCTTCAACGTGTTCGCGGCCGAGACCGATGAGGAGGCCCGTTTCCTGTCGACCTCGCTGATGCAGGCGTTCGTCAACCTGCGCAGCGGCGATCCCACGCCGTTGCCGCCGCCGCAGGAAGGCTACGAGAGCCGCCTGACGGCCGAGCAGCGGGCGACGCTGGAGCAGGTGCTGTCATGCTCGGCCATCGGGTCGCCGCACACGGTGCGCGACGCCCTGGCGTCCTTCGTCGCCCGCACCGGCGCCGACGAGATCATGGTCACCTCGCAGATCTTCGATCACGCCGCCCGGTTGCGGTCGTTCGAGATCGCGGCGGAGGTCCACGCCGAGCTGGCCCAGATCGCCGCGCCGGCCTGAGGTCCGCCTATTCGCCCAGGAGGTGCAGCGCGATCTCCCGGCGCTGCGGCCGCCGGCGGTGCTCGAACAGATAGACGCCCTGCCAGGTCCCCAAGGCCAGCCGTCCCGCCGCCAGCGGTATCGACAGATGCGTCTGGGTGAGGGCGGCGCGGATGTGGGCCGGCATGTCGTCGGGGCCCTCGTCCTCATGGACGTAGAGGTGCGGGCCTTCCGGGGCCAGGCGCTCGAAGAAGGCCTCGAGGTCGGAGCGGACGTCGGGGTCGGCGTTTTCCTGGATCAGCAGCGACGCCGAGGTGTGGCGGCAGAAGGCGGTGAGCAGGCCCTGGCCCATGCCCTGGTCGGCGGCCCAGCCGGCGATGTCGTCGGTGATCTCGACCAGTCCGCGGCCCGGCGTCGCGATGCTGAGGCTGTGGCTGGCTTGGCGCATGGCTGGCTGTCCTGAGGGGCCGGCCGGGCGACGGCCTCGGCCCATTAGGCGCCCGCCGGCCTCGCCGAGGCAAGGGGCGGGCGAGGCTCGATGATTACAGCATATTAATCTGCAATCTAAAGATGAATGTTGCGCCGCAGCGCCGCGCATGCAGAGTTCCCGCCGCGTAAACAGTACAGGATCAGGCGGATGCGGCGTTCATGGGCGGCTTGGTCTTGTTTCCTGCTGTTGTCGGCTTGCGCGAGCGTCAGCACCGAGCCCAGCGGCGGCCTCGGCGCCTATGGCCCCTCGGGCGGGCTCGCCGACGGCAAGGGCCTGCGCGCCAAGGGCAAGCTGTGGGTCGACCATGACGCGCTGATGGCCGCGCGGACCTTGCGGATACAGCCGATCGAGCTGTCCGCCGAGGCGGCGGCGGCGATCACTCCGGAACAACGTGAGATCGTGCGGAGCGCCGTCGGGCGGTCTCTGTGCAAGCAGTTGGGCAAGCGGTTCGAGATCGCTCCCGCCGACGCGCCGGCCGACCTGGCGGTGCACGTGGTGGTCTCCAAGCTCGGCCTCACCGATCCACGCGCGTCGGCGACCTCGATGGTCGTCGGCGTGGTCTCGCCGATCCGCGTGCCCGTGGGCCTGGGCAGCCTGACGGTCGAGGGCGAGGCGCGCGACATGGACGGCAAGCAGAAGGCGGTGCTGGTCTGGGCGCGCGGCGCCGACGTCTTCACCACCGGGGCGAGGGTCTCGTCGGTGGGCGACGCCTATCAGATGGCGGGCGCCTTCAGCGACGACTTCGCCAGGCTGTTGTCGCGGGGCGAGGACCCGTTTCGACGCCGCCGTCTTCGCGAACACGACGGCCGGCCGGATCGCAAGCCGGTCGAGGGCGAATGCGACGCCTACGGCCATGCTCCCGGCGTGCGGGGCGCCCTGGTCGATCGGCTGGGGCTTCCGCCGGAGTGGGCCGACCGGAAGGCCAATCCCTGAGGCGCGCCGGCGGGTCGCCTTCCGCCTGATCCCGACAACGGCGCGCGGGGCCTCTTGCCATCTTCGGCCGCGTGGCGCCCTAATCCTTCGAACGGCCGTTTGAAGCCGAGCTGGAGGATGACGCGATGGACGACGCCTTTGATGTGCAGGCGGCGGCGAGGGCCAGGGCCTATTCGTTGCCTCTAGACCAGATCAACGTCGCGGACCCGGAACTTTTCCGGACCGACTCCATGTGGCCCTATTTCGAGCGGCTGCGCAAAGAGGCGCCGGTCCACCTGCAGACCGAGCACGAGTTCGGGCCCTACTGGTCGGTGACCCGGTACAACGACATCATGGCCGTCGACACCAATCCGGCGGTGTTCTCCTCGGAGCGGGCGATCACCATCGCCGACCCGGAGGACGACTTCCAGCTGCCTATGTTCATCGCCATGGACCCGCCCAAGCACGACGCCCAGCGCAAGGTGGTCAGCCCGGTCGTCGCGGGGCCAAACCTCGCCGCGCTGGAGCCGATCATCCGGGAGCGGGCTGGGGCCATTCTCGACAGCCTGCCCGTCGGCGAGGAGATCGACTGGGTGGACAAGGTCTCGATCGAACTGACGACCATGACCCTGGCGACCCTGTTCGACTTTCCGTGGGAAGACAGACGCAAGCTGACACGGTGGTCCGACGTGGCGACCGCCAGTCCCGAGAGCGGCATCGTCGAGTCCGACGACCAGCGCCGGGCCGAGCTCTATGAGTGCGTCGACTATTTCACCCGGCTTTGGAACGAGCGCGTCAACGCGCCGCCGCGCGGCGACCTGATCTCGATGCTGGCCCATGGCGAGTCCACGCGGAACATGGACCGCATGGAGTATCTGGGTAATCTCGTCCTGCTGATCGTCGGCGGCAACGACACCACGCGCAACACCATCACCGGCAGCGTCCTGGCCCTGAACCAGAACCCCGACCAGTACGCCTTGCTGACGGCGAACCACGACCTGATCCCCAACATGGTCTCCGAGACCATCCGCTGGCAGACCCCGCTGGCGCATATGCGCCGCACGGCGACCCAGGATACGGAGCTGGGCGGCAAGACCATCCGCAAGGGCGACAAGGTCATCATGTGGTACGTCTCGGGCAACCGCGACGAGGAGGTGATCGAGGACCCGAACCGTTACTGGATCGAGCGTCCGCGCGTGCGCCAGCACCTGTCGTTCGGCTTCGGCATCCACCGCTGCGTCGGCAACCGACTGGCCGAGCTGCAGCTCAAGATCATCTGGGAAGAGATCCTCAAGCGGTTCAAGTCGATCGAGGTGCTGGGCGAGCCGCGCCGGGTCTATTCCAGCTTCGTCAAGGGATACGAAACTCTGCCGGTCCGCATCCACGCCTGACGCCGGCTAGGCGCGCCGCTCCTCGGCGAGGGCGGCGTGGGTCGGCCGGAAAACGCCGATCAGGGTCTGGGCGCCGCCCCGGCGCAGCGAAAGCGACCAGCGCTCGAACACCAGGTCGTAGCTCTCGATCCTCAGGCCCGAAACCAGGGAGACGATGGCCCGTTCGCCGCTGACCGGGGCCGCGAACGCCATGCCCAGGTCGCCGTTGCGAAGCCGCAGCAGGGCCCCGGTCCGGAAGGTCCGCCGGGCGGGGGCGGCCAGCACCGGCTTTTGCGCGTCGAGCCCGGGAGCGAACACCAGCTCGTCCTCGACCGTCGCGAAGGGGCCGGCCAGGGCCGCCATCGGCGCGGCCTCGACGTCGAGCAGCTCAGGGCGCGAGGCGCCCAGCGTCAGCGCCAGCTGATGCTCGCCTTCCATCACGTCGGTGGCGAAGCAAAGGATCGGGCGCAGGCCTTCGGCGGCGATGAACCAGCGGCCGGGCCGCAGGGCGGATCGCTCCAGGACGCGCGGGAAGCCTTCGAAGGAAACGGCCATGACGACTGCATCCTGCGCCGATTCCCGTCCGCGCGGCGATCCGCCCCCGGCGAAGTTACGCCGCCTAGCGCTTGGCGCTGCCGGGCGCGGGGCGGTAGGGTCGGTTCCAGTTTCGCGTAAGGCCTTCCCGATGAAACAGCTCCTCCTCGCCGCCCTGGCCGCCGCGCCGTTGCTCGCCGCCGCTGCGCCGGCGCCCCAGCCGATCCCCGATCCGGCGCGGCTGACCGCCGACGTCAAGGTGCTGGCCTCGGACGCCTTCGAGGGACGGGGACCGGCGACGACGGGCGAGGACAAGACCATCGCCTACCTGATCCAGCAGATGGAGGCCGCGGGCCTGGAGCCGGGCGGCGAGATCAAGGACGGAAAGCGCGCCTGGACGCAGGACGTGCCCCTGGCCCGGTTCGAGATCCGTGGGCCGCTGCGGCTCGACCTGACCGCCGGCGGCCGCGCCGATCCCCTGGCCCAGGGTCAGCAGATCGCCATCCGGGCCACCCAGACCAATGTCGATCGCGTGGCGATCAAGGACGCGCCGCTGGTCTTCGTCGGCTATGGCGTCAAGGCGCCCGAGCGGGGCTGGGACGACTTCAAGGGCGTCGACCTGAAGGGCAAGATCGCCGTCGTGCTGATCAACGACCCGGACTTCGAGACCGGCCAGGGCGACTTCGGCGGCAAGGCCATGACCTATTATGGCCGCTGGACCTACAAGTTCGAGGAGGGCGCGCGTCAGGGCGCCCTGGGCGTGTTGATCGTCCACGAGACCGCGCCGGCCTCCTATGGCTGGGAGACGGTGAAGAACTCCAACACCAACGCCCAGTTCGACATCGTGCGGCCCGACCCGGCCAGGACGCACCCGACCCTGGAGGGCTGGGTCCAGCGCGACGTCGCCGTCGACCTGTTCAAGCGTTCCGGCCTCGATTTCGAAGCCCTGAAGAAGCAGGCCCAGACCCGCGGCTTCAAGCCGGTGGTCCTGGCGGGGGCCAGCCTGTCGGCCGACTATGCGGTCGATCACAAGGTGATCGTCAGTCACAACGTCCTGGGACGGCTGACCGGCGCCAAGCGGCCGGACGAGACGGTGATCTATTCGGCCCACTGGGACCATCTGGGCGTCGGCGCGCCGGACGCCAGGGGCGACCGCATCTACAACGGCGCCGTCGACAATGCGACGGGCGTGGCCGCCCTGTTGGAGTTGGGCCGGATGTTCGCCGCCGCGCCGCGCACCGAGCGGACGGTGGTTTTCATGTCCGTGACCGCGGAGGAAAAATATCTTCTGGGATCTGAGTATTACGCCGCGAATCCGATCTATCCGCTGAGCAAGACGGTCGGCGACGTCAATATGGACATGCTGGGCGTCTGGGGGCGCACGCGCGACATCAGTACGTTCGGCGGCGCCGAGAACGACCTGCTCGACCGCCTGATCGCCGTCGGCGTGGCGCACGGCCTGGCCTATACGCCGGACCCTTCGCCCGAGGCCGGGCACTTCTATCGGTCGGACCATTTCTCGCTGTCGAAGCGCGGCGTGCCGGCCCTGTCCTTCTCGATGGGCGACGATCTGGTCGTCGGCGGCCGGGCGGTCGGCGCGGCCAAGCGCAACGCCTACAACGCGCAGAAGTATCACCAGCCCGGCGACGAATGGAGCCCGGACTGGGACATGGGCGGCCAGGTGCAGGCCGTGTCGGTGCTGTACGATCTTGGCCGCGGCCTGGCGCAATCGCGCGACTGGCCGGAATGGAAGGCGGGGGCCGAGTTCAAGGCCGCCCGCGACGCCACCGCCGGCGAGCGGCGCTGACGGACCCTAGAGCCGGAACAGCAGGGTGGGCGAGCCCTTGTAGTCGGTCTCGGCGTAGCGGCGGAAACCGGCCCGCTCCGCCAGGCGGATCGAGGGCGCGTTCAGGGGCGAGATCATGCAGACGACATGCGCGCCGTCGAACCGCGCCCGTCCCCAGTCTAGCGCGGCGTTGAGGGCCTCGAAGGCGTAGCCGCGCCCCTGGGCCCACGAGCAGAGGGCCCAGCCCATCTCGGGCGCGCCGTCGAAGGGCGGGTCGATCTCGCGCTTGAAATCGGCGAAGCCGATCTCGCCGACGAAACGGCCGGTGTCCTTCTCGCGGATGAGCCAGTAGCCGTAGCCCAGCGCCTGCCAATGGCCGACATAGCGCAGCAGGCGAGACCACACGTCCTCGGCCGTCGAGGGCCTTCCGCTGATATGGCGGGCGATCTCGGGGTCCGACCACATGGACAGGCTGTCGGTGAAATCGTCCAGGCGGTGCCGCGAGAGCGTCAGGCGATCGGTTTCGATCCGATCCGAGACTGTGGAGACGACATCGCCGATCACGCTTTTGCGACTCTTTTTCAGGACTTTTTCGAAGAGGGCAAGGTTCAACGAAGGTCGTTGCCGTGCAAGCGGAAATCGGCGGCCGGCGCGCGGGCCGGAAGGCTGCGGCTCCTCCGCCGAGCCCGGAAATCTCGGAACGTCGGGGGCGCTCCGGCATTAGTTAAGGCAATTCGCCTGCTGGTTGACGCCGGCCGATCCAAGGAAATCCCGAGGAGCCGAAGCATGTCGAACACCAACGATGTTCGCGGGGCCGAAGACAAGACCGATACGTGGCGCGACGACGTCGTCGCGATGATTCCCCACCTGCGCGCCTTCGCCCAGTCGCTCAGCCGCAACGCGGCCGACGCCGACGATCTGGTGCAGGAATGCCTGATCAAGGCCTGGAGCCACAGGGAGAGCTTCACGCCCGGCACCAACCTGCGGGCCTGGCTGTTCACCATCCTGCGCAACACGTTCTACACCATGACCCGCAAGCGCCAGCGCGAGGTCGCCGACCCGAGCGGCGCCTACGCCGCGACCTTGAGGAGCGAGCCCGTGCAGGAATGGCGGGCCCAGCTGGAGGACCTGCGCCGGGCCCTGGACAGCCTGCCCGCCCATCATCGGGAATCGCTGATTCTGGTCGCCGCCGCCGGGCTGTCCTACGAGGAGGCGGCCGAGATCTGCGGGTGCGCGGTGGGCACCATCAAGAGCAGGGTCAACCGGGCTCGCGCTCAACTCGCCGGTCTGCTCAATCCCTCGGACGGGGCGCCCGACAAAGGCGGCGTGATCGACTCGCTGCTGGCTCTGGCGGCCTGAACTGCGCAGCCCGAGGCCTGATCGGCCAGGCGCCCATTTCGGGCGGTCGCGCCATGGCCGCCCGCCCGTCGGCGCGGCACTCTGAGCGGGCTTGAACGGACGTGGCGCCGCCCCGAGGTTCCTTCCCTCTTGGCGAGGCCTTCAAGCCGGGCGGCCGTCCGGACCTCGCGGCTGACGCGCTCATCCCCCCGAGCGCGCCGGAGCGCGAACGTCGACAGGCGGCCGCCCCACGCGCCCATTAACTATTGGAAGCGCCTTCTACTTCGCGACCTGTCGCATTTTTGGTACATCGTCGGCCCTCGGCAGTAGTTGCGGTCATATGACGCGGAACTGCGAGGGGCTTAACCGAATTTATGTCGTGCCGATCGACAGGTTCTCTCTTTCGGACCTTCGACCTCGGCATGGTGTTCGGACGCCCTTGGGCGCCCGATCGTCGTCGCGATCCGGCCGTGTCCGGCGCGGCGGTGACGGCGAAGGCGATCGGCGATGATCGAAAGCGGCGAGCGGACCTCGGAAAGCGCGGGCGCGAGGCCAGCCCGGGCGGTGGTGCTGGTGGTCGACGACGAGGTGCTGACGCGCGCGGTGGCGGCCACGGCGCTGGCCGACGCCGGCTACGAGGTGCTGGAGGCCGACAGCGGCGAGGAGGCCTTGGCGGTGCTGGAATCCCATGACGACGTGGTCGTGCTGTTCAGCGACATCAACATGGGCGCGCTGGACGGCCTGACCCTGGCTCGCATCGCCCGTCGCCGTCGCCCGCACCTGCGGGTCGTGCTGACCTCGGGGCAGACATGTCCCCCGGCCGGCGACATGCCCGAAGCCTTCCTGCCCAAGCCCTATCTGACCGAGCGGGTCGTGCAACTGATCGACCGGCTCGCCAGCTGAAAAAAAGGCCGCGCCGTCGCCGGCGCGGCCTGAAGTCATAGGGAGGAAACGCCCAAGAAGGGCAGGGCGTGAAATAAGCCCATTCGCGAGGGATGCAAGGGCGGGGCGACCATTTTCTTGATCGAGGCCGCATTTTTCGTGCCCGACTGCGGGCAGGGCGGGTTCATTTCGTGCCGACGTCCAGAATTTTGAGGCTCTGGCCGCTGGTCTGCGGCAGAATCGCGTCGTCGGTGACCAGCACGGTGGCTCCTGGGCGCAGGATGTCGAACACCAGTCTGGCGAAATCCTGCGAGACGCTGAGTCGCGAGACGATGGCCGGATCGGGCGGGGTTCCGGCGGCGTCGCCGGGGCCCGGCAGGTCGAGATGCATCCAGTTGGGGTTGGGGCGGCCGGGCAGGAACGGGTTCTCGCCGGGCTGGGCGCCGTCCATCAGCACCAGGGCGTGCGTCCCCAGCGGCGCGTCGCCCTCGACCTTCAGTCGGGCCCGGCCGATCTCCTTGCCGTTGCGGCTGACCACCACCCGCCTATCCGCGCCGCTGATGATCACCGTCACCGGCCCGCTGGGAGCGATGTCGGGCCGCCAGCGATAGCTCTGCCCTTCCGCCAGGCCGGTCTCCTGCGGCAGGCGCTCGCCCGACTTGGCGTCATAGGCGGTCATCACCGCGCTGGCCTCCAGCCGCGGCGCGGCGGCGCCATCGACGATGACCACCGTCATGCCGGTCTTGGTGGCGGCGAACAGCTCCCGGGCGAAGGCGATCGGCAGATGGACGCAACCGTGGCTGGACGGATAGCCCGGCAGGCCCCCGGCGTGCAGCGCGACGCCGTCCCAGGTCAGCCTCTCCATGAACGGCATGGCGGCGTTGTTGTACTTGTTCGACCGGTGGTCGGCGTCCTTCTGAAGGATGGTGAACACGCCGGTGGGGGTCTCATGCCCCTTGCGGCCGCTCGAGATGGTGGTCGTGCCGATCCGCACGCCGTTGCGGTAGACGTAGGCCTGTTGCAGATGCAGGTCGACCAGGACGACCAGCGGGCCGTCCGGCGCCACCTGCGGGCTCCAGATGAACTGGCCGGGCTTGAGCGCGCTCAGCGCCGCGTCGGCGGGCGCCGATGTGCGCGAGCCCTGGGACAAGGCGGCCCCGCCGAGAGCGAGGTTGGCGGCGAGGGCGACGCTCAGGGCGAGCAGGGCCGGGGAAGGCTTCATCCAGGGGCTCCAGGAACACGGGGCGCGTTCGACCCTATTGCACACGACGGTTTCAGGTCGAGCGGCCGCCGGCGCGGGAACCTTGGCGCGGGGCGCCCGTTTTCCAGTCAAGCCCATGCAAGGGGAGCCCGGTCATGGCTGAAGACGTGCATACGGCGAGCGAAGTCGATCTGCCGGCCCACGCGGAAACCTACCATCATTTCAATCAACTGATCCGATGGACGATGTGGTCCTTGGCGGTGATCCTGCCGTTCCTGACGGTCTGGTTCTGCACCAGCGGCGGGTTCCTCGGCGGTCTGGCGACAGCCGTGGTCGTGGGCGTGGTCGGCTATTACCTGTTGCGGCCGCGCAGCGAGGGCGTCGGGCATCTGCCCAAGTCGGAGTTTCCGACCGCGCCCCACGCGCAATAGGCGGCCCAAGCGCCGTGGCGGCGACCTCACGCCCGGGCGGACGCGTCGCGATCGTCCTGACCGTCCCTGGGCCGGCGCGCGCTCGACCAGGCGCGCGGCCGCGACGCGCACATCCAGCAGTCGCAGTCCGCCTGATGCCGTCGCGCCGCGTCCAGCAAGGGCGCGCCCCAGGGTCTTATGGAAACAGTCCGCATGGCCGCCCCTCGTCTGTTCGTCAGCGAGGATATCAACGCCAGGTTCCGCAAAGCGATCCATGACAAATGTCGGGTCGCGGCGCGGTCCCATGACGCGCTCTTGGCGGTTGGTTCCAGTCCGAGTAGGCTCGTGTTTCCGGGGGGTAACTCAAGAGGAGAGACTAATGCGCCTGCTTTTACTGGCTGCAGCCGCGGCTGCGATCGTCAGCACTCCGGTCCTGGCCGCGCAATCCGCGACCACGGCTGCGCCCGCAGCCAAGCCGGCCAAGACAAGCACCGCCGCGCCTGCGACGACGGCCGCGCCCGCCGCCGCGACCAAGAGCGCGAACAGCGGCTCCAATAAGATGAAGACCTGCGCCGCCAGCTGGAAGGCGATGTCGGCGGCCGACAAGAAGAAGACCACCTACAAGGCCTATTCGAGCGACTGCATGTCGGGCAAGACGGCCATGGCCGCCACCGCCCCGGCGCCCACCGCGACCGCTCCGGCGGCTGGCGGAAACTCGCAGAACAACAAGATGAAGGCTTGCGCCTCCAAGTGGAACGCCATGTCGGCGGCCGACAAGTCCAAGACCACCTATAAAGCCTTCTCGTCGAGTTGCTTGAAGGGCTGACGACGACAGCCCTTGAGGTATTGATCTCAATGGTCGCGAGGAGGCGTTCGCCTGAGAGGGCGACGCCTCTGGGCGTCTATCGGCTGGCGCGCGATCGCGCCTAAGCGCGCCCGAATGGACGTTCGCACGTAGCGACCAAGAGCGCGGCCGCCCGTCGCCTGGGCGTTGGCGCGCGCATTTCTCCAAGGATGACTGAAGTTCCCCCGGGGCGCTGCCGACGCCGGCCGGCCCGAACGCTGTGGAGAATCGCGTCGGGCGATGGTCGAGGGGTTGGCGAGGCCGCGCCGAATCCGGCCACTATCGGCGCATGTCCGCAGCCTCATCCGTCGCGCCGGCCCCGGCCGCCTATCTCGTCGTCCGTTGTTTCAACGCGCGCTGCGGCGCGAGCGCCAGTTTCGATCCGCAGACCCTGTTCGGACCAAGGCGGACCCAGTGGCCGAGCGAAGCCGCGGCGGGGCGTCGTTTCCGTTGCCGCTGCGGCGCGAGGGAAGCGCACGCCAGCTACGCCGCCCATCCGCCGCAGGGGGACGGGGAGGGGCTTTACCTGTTCGGCTGAACAACCCCTGTAACGCTTGGCGCTCGCTTCGGCATGGGCGGATTCCCGTCAAGATGGTTTCCCCCCGGATCGACTTCGCACTAGGGTGTCCGGGCGATGGATGGCGCGATCTACGATCACCCGCGGTTCCTCGCCGGCGGCGGCGAGACGGGCAAGCTCGCGCGCGCGCATGACTGGGCCGCCACCGCCTTGGGGCCGCCCGAAATCTGGCCGCAGGAGCTGCGGTTCGGCGTCCGCCTGATCTTCAACGCCGGCCAGCCGATGGCGTTGTGGTGGGGCGGCGAGTTGACCCGGCTGCACAACGACGCCTTCGCCCGCATGGTCGGCGGGGCCCGCGCGGGCTCGGCGATGGGGCGGCGGGCCGGGGACGGCCTGGAGGATGTCTGGGAGCAGGTCGGGTCGGCCGTGCGACGGGCGCAGACCGGTTCCGCCGTCGAAGGCGGCGAGCGCATGCTGATCGCCGTGCGCGACGTCCTCGACCGCGTCACCTGGCTGCGCTGCTCGATCTCCCCCGTCGAAGGCGAGGATGGTCGGCCCGGCGGCGTTCTGGCGATCTTCGACGACGTCACCCGCCAACGGACGGACGCCGAGCGGCTGCGCGACAGCGAGGAGCGGCTGCTGGAGTTGAACGCCGAGCTGGCCCGCGAGCGCGACGCCGCGCGTCAGGCCGAACGCCGCCAGGCCCTCGACGCGGCGTTCCTGCAGGAGCTGTTCGATCAGGCGCCCAGCTACATGGCGGTGCTGCGCGGCCCCAACCACGCCTTCCAGTTGGTCAACCCGCCGGCGTTGCGATTGCTGGGCGGCCGCGACGTGGTCGGCCGCGAGATCCGCGAGGTTCTCCCCGAACTGGAGAGCCAGGGCTACCTGAAGCTGCTCGACGAAGTGTTCGCCAGCGGCAAGCCGTTCGTCGGGCAGGGCATGGCGCTGGGGCTGCGCCGTCCGGCGGACGGGCGGATCGAGGAGCGCTGGCTCGATTTCGTCCTTCAGCCGATCAAGCGGGACGACGCCGTGGTGGGCGTCTTCATCGAGGGCGTCGACAACACCGAGCGCCGCCGCGCCGACCTGGCCCTGATCGAGCATCAGCGGCGGCTGGAGCTGCTGAACCACGCCGCCGCACGGTTCGCGGGGCAGCTGGACGTCGGCGGTTTGGCGCAGACGGCGGCCGATGCGGGCCGCGAGCTGACCGGCGCCGAGGTCGGGATATTCCTTGTCGCCGGGGGCGGCCGAGAAGGCGGTCCCTTGCGCGTGTCGGCCGCCAGCGGGGTGGACGCCGTCCTGGCGGCGGAGCTGATCGAGGCCGCCGGCTGGACGGCTTTCGAACCCCTGTTCCGCGGCGAGGTGATCCGCATCGACACGGCGAGTCCGGCCGAGGCGCGGCGACGCGACAGGCGGTCGTTCCTGGCCGCCCTGCAGAAGGAGCTCCCCGTCCGTAGCGGGGTGGCCGCGCCGGTGCTGTCTCAGGCCGGGCGGCTGATCGGGGCGCTGATTCTCGCGCGCCCGGCGGGAGAAGCCTTCGCCGACGTCGACGAGCAGGCCCTGGTCGTGCTCACCCGCCAGACCGCCGTGGCCATGGACAACGCCAGCCGGCACCACGCCGCCCAACGCGAGATCCTGGTGCGGTCGGAGGCCGAACATCAACTGGCCCTGGCGATAGCCGCCACCGATCTGGGCGCCTGGGACCTCGACCTGACCACCCGGCGGCTGTCGGCGTCCGACCGCTGCCATCAGATGTTCGACGTGCCCCTGGGCGTCGAGATGACCCTGGCCGACATGGTCGAGATGATCCACCCCGAGGATCGCGAGGCCGTGCGCGACCGGTTCCGCCGGGCGACCGACCCGGCGCGGCGGGACGAATACGATATCGAGTATCGGATCTTCGGCTATTGCGACGGCGTCGAGCGTTGGGTCGCCGCGCGGGGCATAGTGGTGTTCGACGAGGAAGGCGTCGCGGTCCGCGTCACCGGCACCACCCTGGACATCACCGCGCGCAAGCGCAGCGAGGAGCATCTGCGGCTGCTGGTCAACGAGCTGAACCATCGGGTGAAGAACTCGCTGGCCATGGTGCAGGCGGTGGCCATGCAGACCTTCCGCAACGCGCGGAACCTCGACGAGGCTCGCGCCGCGTTCGACGCCCGGCTGGTCGCGCTGGCCAAGGCGCACGACGTGCTGACCGCCGAGAACTGGGAAGGCGCCGATCTGCAGCAGGTGCTGGCCGTGGTGGTGGCCTCGCACTCGAACCAGCAGAGCAATCGGTTCGAGTTGGAGGGGCCGGAGGTGCGCCTGTCGCCCAAGACGGCGGTGTCCCTGTCGATGGCTCTGCATGAACTGGCCACCAACGCGGTGAAGTACGGCGCCTTGTCGGGCGAGACGGGCGAGGTTTCTGTCAGCTGGTTCAAACAGGGCCGGCGTCTTCACCTGACCTGGCGCGAGAGCGGCGGTCCGCCAGTGACGCCTCCGACGCGCAAGGGTTTCGGCTCCCGGTTGATCGAAAAGGGCCTCGCCACGGAACTCGGAGGCTCGGCGCGTGTTACCTACCATCCTCAGGGCGTCGAGTGCGTCCTCGAGGCGCCGATCGCGGAAGAGGGCTGAGCGGTGGATCTTGGGGCGACGCCGTCGGGGGCGCTGAACGTGCTTCTCGTCGAGGACGAGATCATGATCGCCATGCTGATGGAGGACGTGCTGGCCGACATGGGGCACGTCGTCGTGGGCGTGGCCTGCGGCGTAGAGGCCGCCTTGGAGATGGCCGAGACGGTCGAGGCCGACCTCGCCATCCTGGACGTCAACCTCGATGGCCGCCCGTCGTTTCCGGTCGCGGACGTCCTGCGCAGGCGCGGGGTGCCGGTGCTGTTCGCCACCGGCTACGGCGCCGCGGGCCTCGACGGCGACTATCGCGACGCCGTGTTCATCAACAAGCCGTTCGATTCGCGTGAACTGGTCGGCGCCATCAGCCTGATCGGCGCAGCGGCCTAGCCGCTAGCCGCCCGAAGCCGCCGGGTCGTGCGTCATCGCTGTGTCGATGGCGGCGCCCGCCGTGAGCAGCCGGTGCACGGGGCACTTCTCGGCGATCTCCAGCAGGCGCGTCACCTGCTCCGCGTCCAGGGCGCCGCCGATGACGATCCGGCGGTGGAACCGGTCGGGCGGCGTCGCGGCCGCCTGGCGCTCCCAGGTCACGGAGACGTCGACCCGGCCGAGCGGCCAGCCCTTGCGCTGGGCGTAGAGCCTCAGGGTCATGGTGGTGCAGGCGCCCAGCCCCGCGGCCACCAGTTCGTGCGGATTGGGCCCGAGGTCCAGCCCGCCGAGGGCGACGTCCTCGTCCGCGACGAAGCGCGCCGCCCCGGCCGTCACCAGCATCTGCAGGCCGCCGAGCCCGCGATCCTCGACCGAAACGGGCGGGCGGGCGGTCCGGGCTTCATCGGACATCATGGTTCTCCTGGCTGGGCGACGATCTTCGAAACCGATCGCGACGACATACCATATCTTGACCTGAGGGCCGGAAATGGGTATAAATAAACACGGTCGCCAAGTGCGTCCGACGCCGCCCCGAGCCTTCGCCGGGGCGTTTTGTTTTTCGGCCTTCCATCGACATGGCGTGGCCGTCTCCATTCATCGACGGAGACGCGGATGAACTCTGGTTCGCCCCGCGCCGACGGGCGTCCGAAACGCCTGGCCCGCCGCATCGCCGAGCGCATCTGCGAACGGCTGGTCGAGGGCGAAAGCCTGAGAAGCGTCTGCCGTGATCCGCAGATGCCGGCGGCCAGCACCGTGTTCGCCTGGCTGGCGGCCGACGCCGCCTTCGCCGAGCAGTACGCTCGCGCCCGGGAAGCTCAGGCCGACGCCCTCGCCGACGAGATCGTAGACATCGCCGACGGCGCGGATTCGAGCGGCGACGCCGCCCGCGACCGCCTGCGGATCGACGCCCGCAAGTGGGCGTCGGCGCGCCTGGCGCCGCGCAAGTATGGCGATGCGGTCAAGGTCGAGGCCGGCGCCAAGGGCGCGCCAGGCGCCGTGGTGGTCTTCGCCCTGCCCGAGAACGGACGCGACGACGACAAGAGTTGAGGGAGGTCGGCATCATCGGACGTGCAGATCGCCACACCGACGTCATCCGCCCGCAGCCGGGCCCGCAGTCGCTGTTCCTGGCCAGCCCTGCCGACATCGCCGTCTATGGCGGCGCGGCGGGCGGGGGCAAGACCTGGGCGTTGCTGATGGAGCCCTTGCGCCACCTGGGCCGAAACGGCTTTTCGGCGGTGGTCTTCCGCCGGACCACGGTGCAGGTCCGCAACGAGGGCGGCCTCTGGGAGGAAAGCGGGCGGCTCTACCCGTTCCTTGGCGGGCGGTCGCTGGAGACCCAGCTCAGCTGGCGCTTCCCCAGCGGGGCCAGCGTCCGCTTTTCACATCTCGAGCACGACAAGACCGTGCTCGACTGGCAGGGCGCGCAGATTCCGCTGATCTGCTTCGACGAGCTGACGCATTTCAGCGCCCGACAGTTCTGGTACATGGTCTCGCGAAACCGCTCGACCTGCGGCGTGCGCCCCTACATCCGGGCGACCTGCAATCCCGACGCCGAGAGCTGGGTCGCCGATTTCGTGCGCTGGTGGATCGACCCGGACAGCGGCCTGCCCATTCCGGAGCGCGCGGGGGTGCTGCGCTGGTTCGCGCGCGTCGGCGAGCGGCTGGTCTGGGCCGGGAGCGCCGAGGCGTTGCGGCGCGAGCATCCGAAATGCTCGCCCAAGTCCGCGACCTTCGTGCCGGCCCGCCTGGAGGACAACACGGCGCTGACCACGGCCGATCCGGGCTATCTGGCCAACCTTCTGGCCTTGCCGCTGGTGGAGCGCGAGCGGTTGCTGGGCGGCAACTGGAAGATCAAGCCGGCCGCCGGCCTGTTGTTTCGGCGGGGGTGGTGTCCGATGGTCGAGGCCGCGCCGGCCGGGCTGCACGTGGTCCGCGGCTGGGACCTCGCCGGCACGCCGAAGATGGAGACCAACGATCCGGACTGGACCGCGGGGACCAAGATCGGGCGGTCGAGCGAGGGGCGCTATTTCGTGCTGGACCATGTCCGGGCCCGCGAGACGCCCGCCAAGGTCGAAAGCCTGATCCGCAACACGGCTGTCCAGGACGGGGCCGGCGTCGAGATCAGCCTGCCCCAGGACCCTGGCCAGGCCGGCAAGGCCCAGGGGCAGGCGCTGATCCGGTTGCTGGAGGGGTTCACGGCGCGGGCCACGGTGGAGAGCGGCGACAAACAGACCCGGTTCGGGCCGTTCTCGGCCCAGGCCGAGGCCGGCAACGTCTTCGTGCTGCGCGGCGGCTGGAACGAGGCCTGGTTCGAGGCGCTGGAGGCCTTTCCCGACGGCCGTCACGACGACGACGCCGACAGCACCAGCCGCGCCTTCAACGCCCACCTGGCGCCCATGAGGGGCGGCGGCGTGTTCGAGCTGGCCCGCCGGCGGGCCGAGGCGGAGGGCTGAACAGGATCAGTCGACGATGGACGAGGACGGCGGCGGCGATCTGTTGGAGACGATGGGCGTTTGCGGAGCGACGGAGCCGGGCGGGCGTGCGCCGGCCTGGGCCGTCGAGGCGATCATGCTGAGATGAGCGGTCATTTCGCGGCGGATCTTGTCGCGGCTGTCGCGGGCCAGCCAGGGGATGAGCGCGAGATCGACGAACCACCACACTATGACGGGCATGAGGACGTAATGGGCGGCCGTCAGCCGGTCGGTTCGGGCAAAAACCATAGAGACGACGAAGAGCGCCAGCATGGCGGCGGCGGACCAGCGGCGTTGCAGATAGAACCTGTGGCCGCCCGCAAGGCCGAGGAGCAGCCACAGCAGGTAGGCCAGGCCGGTCTTGGGGCCGGCGGTCTGGATCTTCTGTTCGATGGCGTAGTCTTGGGGCGACATGGTCATGGGGCGAACCTGTTGGTCAGCCGGCGGCGAGCAGCCGGGCTTTGGCTGAAGTGAATTCTTCTTCGGACAAGGCGCCGGCCCGTTTCAGGTCCCACAGCGTCTTCAGGGCGTCGGCCTGGCCGCCGGCGGTTGACGGCGGCGCGGCCTCGGCCGGCGGCCGCCCCTGATGCAGGGCCTTGAGCAGGTAGGCGTGAAAGGTGTCGATCTGTTCGATGATGGGCGCGATGGTCTTGTCCTCGACGCCGAACGCGTTCTGGGCGTCGAAGAAGCAGACGTGCCGGACGGGGCGTCGCGGGTCGTGGACGACAACCTTGAGCGACAGTTCGCGCACCGTCTGCACCGTCGAGGTGGGCGAGCGCAGGGCGCCGACGATCTGTCGATACTGCTGCCATTCGCTGGTGGCGAGCAGGTCGGTCCAGGGCTGTTGCTGGTGGATGGTGACGGCCGCGCCGTCGCGCACCAGATCGACGCTGCGCAGGGCCGAAAACGGATAGCGCTGCGCCTCGCCATAGACGCCCAGGGCGACAAGTTCGTTGGTGAAGTCGAGGCCGAGAAAACTCCGGTCGTAGGGTGACACGAAGGTCGTCCAGCCGTCGTATTCGTTCGGGAACGCCGCCTCCTTGGCGGCCCGTTCCTGATCCTGAACTCGCTGGGCGGCGTTCGCCTGTTCGCGAAGAGTCTTCCGGAGAGCCCGCTCGGGCGCTCCACGGGAATGGAGACGGATGAGCAGGGCGACCCCGGCGAGCGGCGCCAGAATGACGCCGACCATCGCGACGCCCAATGTCAGGGTCAAAAACCTGTCGTCCATTCCGCCCCCGGAACCCGCCTTTTGGGCGAGTGATGGAACTTACTCGTCTCTGCATTGAATTCACAAGGCGCAAAGCGCCGGCGACGCGACAAGGACAAGGAAAAGAGCCATGCCCCCATCCGGCGGTGTCCGCACCTCGCTCAGCTTTCGCCTGAACAGCGCCGTGACGGGCCGATCCAGCTTCGGTTCGGCGGGGCTGTTCTCGCCGGGCCTGCCGGTTCCGGCGCCCGATCCGCAGCCGGTGCGCTTGGTCGACTTCGCGGTCGGCGAGAACACCGTCTACACGCCGCGATCGTCCGAGCCGTTCGGGTTCGCCCAGCTTCGCGCCTTCGCCAACGTCGAGGCCGTGCGCCTGGCCATCGAGACCCGCAAGGACCAGATGGAGGCGCTGTCCTGGACCATCAAGCATAGGGACGCCACCCCGGACCAGGCCGGCGAGCGCGACGCCCAAATCCGAACGGTCGAGGCCTTCTGGCGGCGTCCCGACGGCGTCACGCCCTTCGCTAGCTGGCTGCGCTTGGCCCTGGAGGACCTGCTGGCCCTCGACGCCCCGGCCTTCGAGCGGCGGCGGAACCGGGCGGGAGACCTGATCGGCCTCGACGTCGTGCCCGGCGACACGGTCAAGGTGCTGGTCGACGACACCGGCCGCCGGCCGTTTCCGCCCCTGCCGGCCTTCCAGCAGGTCATCAAGGGACAGGTCTGGACGGAACTGACGGCGGACGAACTGATCTACGCGCCGCGCAACCCGCGCCCCGGCCACCTCTACGGTCTGGGCCCGGTCGAGCAGATCATCGTCACCATCAACATGATCCTGCGGCGACAGGCGGCGCAGCTGTCCTACTTCACCGAGGGCAACATCCCCTCGGGCATCCTCAACGCCCCGGACGGGTGGACGGCCGACAACATCGCCACCTTCCAGACCTGGTTCGACGCCCGCCTGTCCGGAAACGCCGCCGAGCGTTCCAAGGCGGTGTGGGTGCCGGCGGGGACCTCGTATCAGGCGTTCAAGGACAGCCCGCTCACCGATCAATTCGACGAGTGGCTGGCCCGCATCGTCGCCTATTGCTTCAACCTGCCGCCGACGCCGTTCGTGCGCCAGATGAACCGCTCGACCGCCGAGACCGACGAGGCGCGCGGCCAGGCCGAGGGGCTGGAGCCGCTGAAACTGTGGTGGAAGCGGGTGGCCGACGGCGTGATCCAGGACGACCTGGGTTTCGCCGACCTCGAATGGGGCTGGAACGACGGCCGTGAGGTCGAGCCGGGCGTGCAATCCGAAATCGACGACCGCGATCTGCGCAACGGCTCCGCGACCATCAACGAAGTGCGTCATCGGCGCGGCTTGAAGCCGGTCGAGGGCGGCGACGAGGCTCGCGTCTACGCCGGTTCGGTGCTCTTGCCGCTGGTTGCGCCCGAGCCCGCCGAGGTCCCCGCCGGCCCGTCCAGCGAGCCTTCATCTCCCGAAGCGCAAGGAACCCCCGCATGAAGCTCTATGGCGAACTGACCAAGGTCGAGGAACTGGACGACGGCACCATCCGGGTGTTCGGGATCGCCTCGACCGGCGCCCGCGACGAGGCCGGCGAGACGGTCTCGCCGGAAGCGATCAAGGCGGCGTTGCCAGACTATCTGGCCTTCGGGGCGGTGCGCGAGATGCACCAGCTGTCGGCGGCCGGCACCACCCTGGGCGCCGAGGTCGACGAGGACGGCGTCACCCGCATCGAGACCCACATCGTCGATCCCGTAGCGATCCGCAAGGTCAGGGCCGGCGTCTACAAGGGTTTTTCGATCGGGGGCAAGGTGCTGGCGCGCGACCCCGACGACCGCAGCCGCATCACCGCGCTCAAGCTCAACGAAATCAGCCTGGTCGACCGCCCGTGCAATCCCGAGGCGGTCATCGACCTGTGGAAAGCCGATCAGACGAGGACCCAACGCATGCCCTATGCTCCGACCAACGAGGCGGTTCGCGCCGAGGCTCAAAGACTGGCCAAGGCCGCGGGCAAGCCGCGCTGGCAGGATTTCGTGGTGCGGGCGCGCGAGCGGTTGGTCAAGGCGGCGGAGGCCGCGCCGCCCAAGGCCGGTCCGCCGAAGGGCGAGCCGCAGGCGCAGGCCGCCAAGCCCGCCCAGTCCAAGCCGTCGACGCCGGAGGAAGCGCCGGCGTCGAGCGCCGCCGAGGGGCTCGAGCTCGACGCCATCCAGGCGGCGCACGATCAGCTGGTCCTGCTGGGGGCCAGATGCGACCCGGCCAACTGCGATCATGCTCCCGAGGACGCCCAGGCCGATCCGGCCCTCGACCCGGCGGAGGAAGCCGACGATGACCTCGCCGAGGAGCACGCCAAGGTCCTGGCCGACAATCGCCGCCTCGCCGACGCCCTGGCCAAGACGGCGCCGCGCATCGAAGCCCTGGCCGCGCGGCTGGACGAGCAGGCCCGCGAACTGGCCCGGCTGAAGGCGACGCCGCTGCCGGCCCGCACCGCCGGCGGGGCCTTCGCCAAGGCGGTCGGCAAGGGCGAGGACGCCGCCGGCCATGTCGGGGCGAGATTGAGCGCCGAGGCGGTGCGCAGGGCGCTGGACGACATGACGCCCGAGGAGCGGGCCTTTCTGCTCACCAAGGCGGCGCTGTCGCAGCCGATCCCGCTGGGCTGACCCTTCGAACCGTTTCGACCTGTCGACCGCCTCGCGGGGCGTTCGCATCCAAGCCGCCTGAGAGCGGCTTTTTTAATGCCCCGGAAGGAGCACGATCCATGCAGCACGTGATGCAATCGGCCGACCTGAAGAAGGCGGTCGTCGATTCCCTGTCCAACCCGTCCGAGGACATCGCCCGCTCGGTGCTCAGCGCCGCCGGCGTCGATCCGAACAGCATCGAGAAATCGATCTCCACCGCCACAGGCCTGGTCGCCTACGACCTGCAGGCGCCGGCCAAGAACCTGTTCCCCGCGGCTACGCCGATCCGCAACCGCCTGCCGCGGGTCGGCGGCGGCGTCGGCGCGGCGACCAACTGGAAGACCATCACCGGCCTTTCCGGCTCGGGCTTCGACTCCATCGGATGGGTGCCGGAAGGCCAACGCGCCGGGCAGATGAACTATGTCGCCGCCGACCGCGCCGCCCTCTACCGCACGATCGGCGAGGAGGATTCGGCGACCTTCGAGGCGATCAACGCCGGCAAGTCGTTCGAGGACGTGCAGGCGACCATGTCGATCCGTCTGCTCCAGAAGACCATGCTCAAGGAAGAGATGGCGCTGCTCGGCGGCAACAACAGCCTGGCCCTCGGCGCGCCGGCCGCCCCGACCCTGGCCGCCGCCGGAACCGGCGCGAGCCTGCCGGCGGCCACCTATTCGGTGATCGTCGTCGCCCTCAGCATCGAAGGCTTCAAGCATTCGAGCCTGGCCGGCGGCGTGGCCACGACGAAGACCGTGACCGGCGCCGACGGCAAGACCTTCACCCTGAACGGCGGCTCGTCGAACCGGTCGGCCAACGCCACCCAGGCGGTGACGTCGGGGCAGACCCTGGCGGCGACCGTCGCGCCGGTCGTCGGCGCGGTCGGCTACGCCTGGTTCGTCGGCCTCGCCGGCGCGGAGAAGCTGGAGGCGATCACCACGATCAACTCGGCCGTCTTCGCTGCGCCCCTGGCCGGGACGGGGCAGCCCGCCAGCGCTGTCAGCGCCGACTGCTCGACCAACGCCACCGCCTTCGACGGCCTGCTGACCACCGCCTTGAAGGCCGGTTCGGGGGCCTATGTGAAGAGCCTGTCGGCCGGGGCCGCCGGCGTCGGCACGACCCTGACCGCCTCGGGCCGCGGCTCGGTCAACGAGATCGACGACATGCTGCAGGCGATGTGGGACGCCTCGCAAGTGTCGCCCACCGTGCTGTACGTCAACAGCCAGCAGCTGCGGAACATCACCGACAAGTGCCTGAGCACCGGCACCAGCTCGCTGCTGCAGTACTATCAGGCCCCGGCTGACGGCGGCTATCAGATGACCGCCAGCGGCATGATCGACTTCTACTACAACCCGTTCCTGCTGGACGGCGGGGTGAAGATCCCGATCAAGATCCACCCGAACCTGCCGCCCGGCACCATCCTCGGCTGGTGCGAGGACCTGCCGCTGCAATACCAGAACAGCGAGACGCCCAACGTCGCCGAGGTGAAGGTCCGCCAGGATTACTACCAGATCGACTGGCCGATCACGACGCGTCAGCGCCAGAAGGGCGTCTACGCCGAGGAGACCCTGGCGGTCTACGCGCCCTTCGCCGTGGGCGTGATCACCAACATCGCCAAGGGCTGAGCCGGCGGCCGGCCGGCGCTCCCGCACGGGCGCCGGCCGGGCCTTTCCTGTCGATCCGAAGAGGAGCGCGCGCGATGGCGACGGGCGACCTTACCACCCTGGCGGCCGTCAAGACCTGGCTGCCGGACATGGCCCAGAGCACGGCCAGCGACGCCTTGCTGGCCGGCCTGATCACGGCGGCGTCCGGCTTTGTGGCCGACTATCTGGAGCGGGACCTCCTGCTGGCCGACCGTGTCGAGACCCGCCTGGGGACCGGCGGCCAGATCATGGTGCTGCGCCACTATCCCATCGTCTCCGTGCTGGACGTTACGTTCGAGGGGCGGACGGTGAACCAGCCGGCCGATCCCGCCGGCGGCAGGGACGGTTTCCTCTTCGAGGGGCAGACGCTGGCGCTGATCGGCGATGCGTTTCCGAACCGGTCGCCGGTCACGGTTCGCTACACGGCGGGCTACGCCGCGCCGCCGGTCGCGGTGGCCCAAGCCGTGGTGGAGCTGGTCGGCGAGGCCTTCCGCCGCCGCGACCGCATCGGCCAGGTCTCGAAGTCGCTGTCCGGCGGCGTCGGCGAGGTGGTGGCCTTTTCCCAGCGAGACATGAACGCGGCGGCGGCGGCGATGCTGGCGCCGTATCGCCGCGTGGCCGGCTAGGCGGAGGGCTGGATGTTCAACGTGTCCGACAATATCGACGCGGTGGGGCGCGGTTTCGACGCCATGCCGGCCGTGGTCCAGGCGGCGGTGCGCGACAAGATCGCCCTGGTCGCCTCCGCGCTGGAGAGCCGCGTCCGCGCCAAGCTGTCCGGCGAGGTGTTGCAGATCAGGTCCGGCGCCCTGGCGCGCTCCATCGCCAGCGACGTGGCGGGCGGGGGGGAGGAGACCTATGCGCGGGTGTTCTCCCAGGGCGTCAAGTATGCGGCCATCCAGGAATACGGCGGCCAGACCCCGCCGCATGAAATCCTGCCTGTGAAGGCTAAGGCCCTGGCCTTCATGATCGGCGGCAAGCCCGTGTTCGCCGCCTCGGTGAAGCATCCCGGATCGCGGATTCCGCCCCGGCCCTATCTGCGGCTCGCCTTGGACGAGGCCGCCGCGGAGATGACGCAGACCCTTGGGCAGGCGGCCGTCGACGCGGTCCGCCGACAGGTCGGAGGCGCGGCATGACGTCGGATCGCGAAACGCTGTTCGCGGCCCTGTTCGCCCTGTCGGCAAACGTGCGCTGGGGGGCGGGGACCGGCTTCGAGCACCGCGCCCGGCGGTTGCGTCATTGGGACGATCTGGCCGCCCAGCCGGCGCTGTGCCAGGCCGAGCATGACGAGGAGATCAAGTCCAAGCCCGGTCTGCCCTACCGTCGCGTCCTGACGGCGTCGTGGGTGGTCTACCACCGGGCGGGGGCGGATCCGGCGGCGACGCCCGCCAGCGCGAACAACGCCATCCTCGACGCGGTCGAGGCGGCGCTGGCGCCGCCGCCCTACGCGCCCGACGAGCGCCAGACCCTCGGCGGGCTGGTCCACCACTGCTTCATCGACGGCAAGGTCTTCAAGGATCCCGGCGATCTCGACGGCCAGGCCTTGATGATCGTGCCGATCAGGCTGCTCGCGCCCTGATCCGCGCCCTTGCGGGCGACGCTTCACGACAAGGAGAGAACGCGATGAGCGACGAAGCGCCCGAGGCCGCCCCGGCGGCCGCGGCCAATCCGCCTGCCTCCAGACGATCGGTCCGCGCTCCGGCGCCGGTCGAGCGCCTGGAGCGGGCGGTCGCCGACTGGATCAGCCGGCACATCCACGACAGCCCCGTGTCGCGCGCGACCGAGGCCTACAACCACCTGCTCGACAAGCTCGAAGAGCTGAAGAGCGCGCTTGCGAAGGAGCTTTAGGCATGGCGGCCAAGCAATATCAGTTCGGCGTCGGCAATCTTTATTTCACGCCGGTCGGCGGCGGCGCCCCGGTGGCGTTCGGCGCCGTGCAGGACGTGTCGGTCGACTTCTCCGGCGACACCAAGGCCCTGTACGGCCAGAACTCGTTCCCGCTCGACGTGGCGCGGGGCAAGGTCAAGATCGAGGGCAAGGCCAGCTTCGGCCAGCTCAACCTGGCGATCTACAACGCCCTGTTCTTCGGCCAGACCGTCGCGGCCGGCCAGAACGTCCAGGCGTTCAACGAGGCGAGCGTGGTGCCGGCGTCGACGCCCTACACCGTGACCGCCGCCAACGGCGCCACGTTCAAGCAGGACCTCGGGGTGTTCTACGCCTCCAACGGCCAGCCGCTGAAGCAGGTGGCCTCCAACCCGAGCACCGGCCAGTATTCGCTGGGCGTCGGCGGGGTCTACACCTTCGCCGCCGGCGACAGCGGCAAGGCCGTGGCGTTCAACTACCTCTACGGCGACGCCGTCAACGGCCAGACCCTGACCGTGAACAACCCGATCATGGGCTCGATGCCGACCTTCCAGCTGGTGCTGTCCTCGACCACCAAGGGCAATTCCTCGGTGCTCACCCTGCTGTGCTGCACCTCGACCAAGCTGACCCTGCCGTTCAAGCAGGAGGACTACCTGGTGCCGCAGATCGACTTCCAGGCCCAGGACGACGGCACGGGGCGCGTCTTCACCTGGTCGCAGACGGCGACGGCCTGATCCGATGGCCAAGGTCATCATTGGCGGACAGCCGGTCGAAGGGAACCTCGACACCTTCGAGCGGCTTGAACGGGCCTGGCCCCATATCGAGGCGGTGCAGACCGCCTTCGACGGCCAGGCCTTCATGCAGGCGATGTCGGCCATGGTCGAGGTGGTGGCCGTGGCCACCGACCGCGACCCGGTCGAACTGAAGCACACCCTCAAGACCTCCGAGTTCCACGGATTGCGGCCTTTCTTCAACGATCTGCTCGTCCAGTCCGGAGCTTATCAGCCGGGGGAGGACGAGGCGGCGGCCGATCCGGCGGACGACCGTTCGACGGAAACTTCGACGGCATCGTCGCCGAACTCGTAGCCGCGGGCTGCGAGGGCGGGTCGTGGGACCGGATTCGCGCCGGCTGGGGCCTGCGTCGCTACTATGCGATGCATGACCACTGGCGCGAGTTCGGTCCCCCGGTCCACATCGCCGTCGCCGCCTATCTGGGCCTGAACAAGCCCAAACGTGAAACGCCGGCCGAGATCGGCGACTTCATCGCCGACATGCAGGCCGTCGCCCCGGGGGGCTGGGGATAGGCCGTTCACGAAAGCGGCCGGCCTGGACACGCTCGTGTCCCGGCCGGTCTCGCCCCGGAACACGTTGAAACTCTGATCGAAGCGTCGCCCTGGGGTTCGCCAGGGCGCTCTCTAGTGGAGCGGGTGATGGCCGACAGCAAGGTTCTGATCAAAATCGGCGCGGACGTTTCCGAGATTGGAACCGCGGCGGCCGGGGTCAAGCAGCACTTTGACGGGATGAAGGCCGCCGGCGCCGACCTGAAGGCCGCCTTTGAAAACGCCATGTCGATGAAGGAGACGGGCGTGAACGCCAAGGCGGCGTCGGCCGCTATCGGCGAGCTGGCGACCAAGTCGCAGACCCTGGTCAAGGAGGTCGCGGAGATCGCCGGCAATGTGCAGAGGGGCGCTGAGAGTTTCAGCTCCCTGGCCGAAAAGGTCGCCGGCAGCGCACGAAGCTTTACGGCCTTCGCCGAAAAGGCCGCCAACAGCCACGGCCCGCTGTCCGGCATAGCGCGAGCGGGCGCGGCCGGAGGGCAGGCGCTGGCGGGCGTCGCCGAAAAGGCCGCCAAGAGCGCGCATGGCCTCGCCGGCATCGCCGGCAAGGCGGCCAGCGGCGCGACCGCCCTTGCGGGCATGATCCCCGGCTGGGGAATGGTGCTGCAGGGCGCGGTCGGCGCGGCGGGGGCGATCTGGGACTTCGGCAGGTCGATGGCCGAAAGCCAGGGCAAGGGGTCGGCGCTGAACAAGGCCTTCGAGCAGAGCGACGCGGCGATGAAGAGCCTGAAGGGCGTGATGACCGACGCCCTGGCGCCGGCGATGACCAAGATCGTCGAGTGGGTCGGCAAGCTTGTCGCGGGCTTCGTCGAGAGCTGCAAGGAGGGCGGTTTCGTCCACACTCTGTTCGACGGCCTCGCGGCCGTTTTCGGCGTGGTCGGACAGGTCGTCGGCATGCTGATGGGCTGGATCGGCAAGCTGATCGGCGGTCTTATCGACGGCTACAAGCACAGCGGCGCGATGAAGACGGTGATGGACGGCCTCGGCGTCGCCTTCAACATCGTACGTGAGATCATCGCCGCCTTCGTCGGCAGCATCATCATCCGGTTCCAGATGGTCCGGGCCGCCATCGACCTGTTCGTCGGCGGGTTCCGAACGGCGTTCACGTTCGTGAAGACCGAGATCCAGGTCGTCCTCGACTACTTCAAGATGCTGGGCACGGTGATCAAGGACGTGCTGACCCTGAACTGGGGGGCGATCGCCGGGGACATCCGCAACGGCCTTTCCCAGATCAAGAAGGACGTGGTCGACGGCGCCAAGAGCATGATCGGGGAGGTCGGCGGCGCGGTCGGCAAGGCCCGCGACCGCATCGCCCAGGGCGTGGAGACCAGCAACAAGGTCCGGAACATAATCGTCGAGACGAAGCTGAAGCCCGCCAAGGCCAAGCCCGCCAAGGAGGGCGGTGGCAAGGGAAAGGCGGATGTCCGAAAAGAACGCCAAGGCCGACCTCGCGGCGCAGGAGGCGATCCTTCTGGAAAAGCGTCGCCTGTACAACGGCGACAAGAATGCGATCGAGGACATCGATCGTGAGATTCAAAAGCTGAAGAAGGCGCATGAGGTCGAGCTCAGCCGGATAAACCTGGAAGGAATCCGGGCCCGGGAAGAGGCGCTGAAGCGTGCGGCCGAGGTTGAGAAGAAACTCGCCCAGGAACGAATCGATCGGGCCAAGGAGCAGGAGGCTGCGGCAAAGCAGCAGCAGGCGAACGCTGAGGCCGCTGTCGGACCCTGGGTGGACGCCGTCAGCCAGGGCGTCCAGGGCATGATCAAGGGCACCGAGACTCTGCAGGGCATGCTGCAGAAGATCGGACAACAGATCCTCAACGACACCATCAAGGTGATCGAAAAGCGCGTCAAAAGCTTCATCGCCGGCGAGTTGCTGCAGACCGCCACCGCCGGCGCCGAGGCGGCCAAGCGGAAGGGCGTCGAAGCCGGCGCGGAGGCGGTCACCATCACTGGCTGGCGCGGCCTGCTCGCCCGTTGGCTCGGCGTCGAGACCGGCAAGACCGCGGCGACCGTGGCGGGCGCGCAGCAACGCGCCGCCGCGGAGCAGGGCGGCTTGCTGTCGATGATGGGCAAATGGGTGTCCGGCGTTCGCGCCTGGCTGTTCGGGGAGCAGGCCAAGACCGCGGCGACGGCGACCGGGGTGGCCGTGCGGACGACCGCGGAGGAGGCCGGTTCGCTGAAGAGCCTCGCCCTGTCGGCGGCGACGACGCTGAAGCGCATCGCCCACGAGGCCGCCGGGGCGGCGGCGGCGGCGTCGGCGACGGCTTGCGGATCGGGTTCCAGCTCAACCGCACCGTCGGCGCCAATTCGCCGTCGCCGTTCGTCGAGCCGGTGGCGGTGATCTGGACCCAGCCGACGGTCACGGTCGGCGGCGCGGCGACCACCGCCTTCACCATCGGGCCTTACGGCGCGATCCAGTTCAGCACCGCGCCCGCCGCCGGCGCCCAGATCGTCTGGTCCGGCCAGTTCCTGTTCCTCTGCCGCTTCGACGAGGACCAGCTCGACGCCACCCAGATGTTCAAGGACCTCTGGAGCCAGGGCGGCCTCAACTTCGTCACCATCAAACCCTGAGGCGTCCATGCGCAGCGCACCCGTCGCCCTGATCAACCTGCTTGAGAGCGGTCAGGCCTTCGTCAAGGCCGACCTCTACACCTTCACCCTGAACGGAGGGGCGGTGCTTCGCTACACCGGCGCCGACCAGCCCGTCACCGCCAACGGATACGTGTTCGGCTGCGGCCCGCTGATCGAAGACGGCGGGATCAAGACCCAGCGCGGGATTCAGGTGGACACCATCGAGATCACCCTGCGGGCCGACGCCCGCCAGACGGTGAACGGCGTGCCGTGGCTGACCTTCCTGCGTCGGAACGGCCTGGACGGGGCCCTGGTCAAGATCGAGCGGGCCATCGCACCCGACTGGCCGACCCTGCTGAACGCCGGCCCCACCGGGACCTACATCCGTTTCTCCGGCCGGTTCAGCAAGACCACCGACATCGGCCGCTCGCAGGCGACCATCACGGCGTCGTCGTGGCTGGAGCTGTTGAACGTCAACATGCCGGCGGACGTCTATCAGTCGTCGTGCCTCAACACGCTCTACGGCGCCAAATGCCAGGTCAATCGGGCGAGTTTCGCGCGGGCGGGCGTCGTGGTGTCGAGCGCCAATCCGGTCAATGTGCCCACCAACGTCTCGGCGCCGTCGGGCTATTACGTGCACGGAACGATCGTGTTCACCTCCGGCGCCAATACGGGGATCAGCCGCACGATCAAGGCCCAGGACGGCGCCGGCAACCTGACCCTGCTGCCGTCCCTGCCGGCGCCGCCCGCCGCCGGCGACGGCTTCACGATCTATCCGGGTTGCGACCTGACCCAGGCGACCTGCCTGACCAAATTCAACAACCTCGTCCATTTCCGGGGCCAGCCCTACGTGCCGGCTCCGGAAACGTCGGTGGTCTGATGTCCGCCGCCATGCGCGAGGCCGTGGTCGCCGAAGCGATGAGCTGGCTGCGCACGCCCTATCACCACGGAGCCGGTCTCAAGGGGATCGGAACCGACTGCGCCCGCTTTCCGCTCGCGGTCTACGCCGAGGCCGGCGCCATTCCGCCCACCGACGTCGGCGTCTACGCCCGCGACTGGCATCTCCATCACGGTGAAGAACTCTACCTCGGCTGGCTGAACCGTCTGGCGACGGAGATCGAGCGGGACGCGCTCGCGCCCGGCGATTTCGTGGTCTGGCGGTTCGGACGCACGTTCTCGCACGGCGCCATCGTCGTCGACCCGCCCCTGGTCATCCACGCCTACATCGGCGTCGGCGTCACGCTCGACGACATGGACGGCCACAGCGAACTGCTGACCCGCCCGGCGCGGTGCTTCACCCTCTGGCCCGAGAAGGATCCCGCGCATGGGCGGTAAGTCGACCAGCACGTCCGAGCCGAAGCTCAACCAGATCAAGGTGCAGACATCCGCCTACGGCATCGCCGTCGGGCGTGGCTGGGGCACGTTCAGGGCGTCCTGCAATCTGTTGTACTATACTGACTTTCAGGCGATCCCGCACACCACGACGACCAGCACGGGCGGCAAGGGCGGCGGCGGCAAGAGCTCCAACACCACCTACACCTACACGGCCTCGATCATCCTCGGCGTCTGCGCCGGGCCGGTGGCCGGCGTCAGGACGGTCTATCGCGACAAGTCGGTATTCTCGGGCGACGGCGGCGTGGCGCTTTCGCAGGCGGGACTCAGCCTGGCGAACGGTTCGATCGGTCAACCGGTGTGGGGCTATCTCAGCGGCAGCCACCCCGCCGAAGCCATCGGCTACAGCGGCCTAGCCTACGCCTATGCGGCCAATTACGCGCTGTCGAACGGCGCCGGCCTGCCGAACCATTCGTTCGAAGTCGAGATGGGGAGCCGGGCGGTCATCAACGGCGTGACGGTCGACGACGCGTTGCCGTCCACCGTGATCGGCGAGTTCCTGTCGGAGGTTCCGCTCTGGCCCGCGGGCCTGGTCGGCGACCTCGGCGATCATGCGCTCTATTGCACGGCCGCGAATCTGTTGGTCTCGCCCTATCTGGACAGCCAGCGTTCGGCTTCGGACTTCCTGACCGAGATCCTGACCGCCTCCAATTCCGACGCGGTATGGAGCGACGGCGTCTTCAAGGTGGTTCCTTATGGCGACGTGGCCGTCAGCGGCAACGGCGTGGTCTGGAGCCCAAGACTCACCCCCGTCTACGACCTGAGCGAGGCCGATTTCGTTCCGTCGAGCGACGGCGAGGATCCGGTCAAGGTCTCGCTCAAGGAGCCGGCCGATTGCTACAACTATGTCCAGGTCGAGTTCCTGGACCGGTCCCACCAATACAACACCAACGTCGTGCCGGGGATCGATCAGGCCAGCATCGACGCCTACGGCGTGCGCAAGGCCAATCCCGCGACGCTGCATTCGATATGCGACCCCGGCATCGCCGCCCAGATCGCCCAGATCATGGTGCAGCGCAGCTGTTACGTCCGCCAGACCTTCACCTTTCAGCTCGCCGACAACTATTGCCTGCTCGAACCGATGGTCGATGTCGTCACCATCACGAGCGGCGACCTGAACCGTCAGCTGGTCCGCATCACCGAGATCGCCGAAGCCGGCGACGGTCTGCTGCAGGTCACCGCCGAGGAGGTGCTGGTCGGCTCCGCCAGCGCCCCGCAATTCAGCCGTCAATCCGCCGCCGGCCCCGCTCCCAACTACGACATCAGCCCGGGCGCGGCGGTGAACGTGGTGCTGATCAACCCGCCTGGCGCTCTCCTCAATGGGACGTTGTACGAGGCGTGGCTGGCCGTGGCCGGCGGGCCGAACTGGGGCGGTTGCGAGGTGTGGGCGAGCCTGGACGGAACCAACTACGAGCGGCAGGGGGTGGTCAACGGACCAGCCCGCTTCGGCACGATCAGCAACGCCTTGCCGTCCCGCGCCGATCCGGACGTGATCGACACCCTGGCGGTCGACGTGACCCCAAGCAACGGCGTCCTTCTGGCGGCCTCGCAGGCGGACGCGGACGCCTTCGCGACCCTCTGCCTGGTCGATGGCGAGCTGATCAGCTACCGGGACGCCTCGCTGGTGTCGGCGCACCATTACAGCCTGGGCTATCTGCGGCGGGGGGTGTACGGCACCGGCGTCGCCAGCCATGCGCCCGGCGCAGTGTTCGTGCGGCTCGACCAGGGCATCTGGAAGTTCCCGTATCAGAAGGGGCAGGTCGGCCAGACGCTGCACCTGAAGTTCCGCTCGCTCAACGTCTTCGGACGAGCCTTGCAGGACCTGTCGGCCGTCGCCGACTACACCATCACCCTGAACCCGAATGCGGCGCCGGAGACGCCGCTGCACTGGTCCAACATCCTGGGCCCTGGCAAGCCCGAGGACGGCGCCGACGTGACCGGCAATCACGTCTCGGCCGGGATCGTCGGCCAGGGGCCGTTGGCGACCTCGCCGCTGACGCCGGCTCAGGTGGACAACACCCAGGGAGGCTTTGCTCCGCGCAAGACCTGGGATTTCGACACCTCGGCTCAGGGGTTCACAGCGACGGGAGCGACGCTGACCTCAACCGGCAATGGGACGATGGTCTACTATCCATCATCCCCGACCAACTGGCTGGTGACCCAGCCGTTCATCTTCAACGGGACCGATGTCTACGTCATCCGGATGCGGGTAAGGCCGCTGACCGCCGTCGCCAACTGGACGGGCACGGTTTATTGGGGCACCGCCAGTTACATCCCGATCGACGGCACTCGTTCGCTTAGCGTGCCCCAGCCGCAGTTCACCGTCGGCCAGTGGTTCATCCTGGAATGGGATGTCAGCGGCGATACCCGCTACCTCAATCAGAGTGTTCGCCAAATTCGGGTCGACCTGACCAACAACTCGACGACCCAGTGGGAGATCGACTGGTTCGCGATCGGCATCCGCGCTTCAGACCCCGTCAGCTTCCGCGGCATCACCGACAGCGCCGATCAGACCAGCGCCAATACCGCCGCAGCCATTGCCGGCCAGGGCCAGCTCGCCACTTCGACCCTGACCACGACACAGGTCGACAACCGCAACGTCCCGGTCGGGGCCAACGCCCTGATCAACGATGGCTGGTCGAATGGCGCTTATGGTTGGGTCACCGGCGATAGCGGCAACACCGGCAATGCGGGAGAGGGCGGTCTGAACCCAATTGGGTACAGCGGCCAGCGCAACGTCATGTATCGACACATCGGCGGCGCGGTCACCGCGGGCAAGTACTTCTACGCGCCCTCCGTGATGGCGGGCCTCTACCCGTTTAGTCTGACCAGCGTGAAGCGCTTCGGCCTCAACGTTGTCCCCAACGACCTCGTCTATGCTCGTGCGTTGCTGTCAAACCATAGGTGCGCCGCGTCCTTGTTGATCCGCTGGTTCGATGGCTCGGCCAGTTTCATTTCAGATAGTCGCATACCGGCGGCTCTGGCGTCCGGTGACGCTGGCGGGCCTAGTGGCGCGAATGGCGATCCGGCGAATTTCGGCGAGGTGTTTGGATATGGCGTCGCGCCCGCCAACGCCAAATTTGCGGTGCTGCTGACCTACGCGGATGTGACTGCTGCGGTGAACGACCCCTACGTGTTCGTCGCTGAGCCGATGCTCGCCAAGGCGCCGCCAGGGCAGAACACGAGCGTGAAATTGCCCTTCCTGCCGGGCACGGTCGACCGCTACGCCGACCAGACCAGCATCAACCAGGCAGCGTCGATCTCCGGACAGGGCGCTCTCGCGACCAAGAACCAGGCGGGCCTGGCTGACCTCTCAGTCGGCATCGGCCACAATATGCTTTGGGGGGCAGAGCATATGCTGAACGCCGATCTGCTCCTGCAGGTCGGCTATAATCCCCAATCCGTCACCTACTTCATCGGCAAGGCCAAAACGATCTACGGTGGCAATTGGGGGCTGGCCGACGACTCGACCTACACCATTCAGCAGGGGGCCTCGGGCGCCAACACCGATATCGTCGACTTTCTCTACAAGCGCCCCGACGGTAACGGCGGCTTCACGACCTACTACCCCTGCCAGGCAGGAAACTACTACGAGTTCTCGCTCTATACGTGCTCCGCCGCCGGCCGAAATGTCTCGATCTGGATCGCCTGGGTCGATCCGACGGGAGGCTCCCTAGGCTTCATCAACTCGGCGTGGTCTGGCGGCGGCAACACTGGCAAGAGCAATGATCTGAACACCGACTATGTTCGACAGGTCGTTCGCGGCCAGGCGCCGACAGGCGCCGCCCAGATGTATGTCTTCATCCGCTCAGGCAATCAGGTTAACGCCTGGACCCAGTTCACCCACCCAATGCTCTGTCAGGTCAGTCCGTCGACCACGGACATCGCGCCTTGGGCGCCGTTCGCAGGGTCGCTGGGGGCCTACAACAGCAAGAGCGGTCGGGTCATCAACGCCAATGGCCTGCCGATCAACGGCATGACAAGCTATGGCTGGGTGATCAATCCGACCTATGTCCTGTCGACGGATTCGCCGAACCGCATCAACGTCGCTCCGTTCACCCTATATCTGCCGAACTACAGCCTCAGCGTCGGCGCAGCTCCCATCAACGGCCTGGCCCCCGGAATCGCCTATTCGGTCTATTGGGACCTGCAGGCCTCGACGTTCGTGGCGGCCTCATCAGGCACTCAGGCGCTATCGACCAGTCCTGATCGCTACATCGCGCTGGGCGTCCAAACGACGCAGGCCCAGGGCGGCGGTCCGCCGCCTAATCCCCCAGCCGCCCCCCCGGGCGGGGGCGGAGGCGGCGGCGCAATCTGCGTCCTCGCCAACTCCCTCATGCCGAATGGCGTTCCTGCTGGATCTGTCCAAGCTGGCATGACCCTAACGGTGCTGAAGCGCGACGGCTCCGGCCATCAGCCGGAGGTCTGCTACAGCAACCGGCCAGGCGCTCAGCCCTGCGTGATGCTGACCCTGGCCAACGGGGCGCAGGTCGGTTGCACGGTCAAGACCCCGATCGAGCAGCGGGATGGCTCGGCGATCTTCGCCCAGCACGCCCTCGGCGCGGCGGCGGCCTATCTGGTCGACGGCGTGTTCGGCTGGGCCGAGATCGTCGCCGTCGAACCCATTGGCGTCAGGCCCATCGCCCAGATCACGGTCGGCAACCGCAGCTATGCCGCCGGCGTCAAGCCCGGCGCTTTCGTGTTCACCCACAACCAGTCGCAAATCCCATAGGAGGGCCGCATGGCCGAAGGAAAGAGCGTGCCGGTGGACATCACCGACGCGTTGCGCGCCGCTGGGCATGACATCAATACCGAGGATCGCGTCTACGAACTGGGCGACCACAAGGTGAAGGTCCGCACCATCCATGACGATCAGGCCAGCCAGATCGGTCAGGAGGTTTTCCGCTTCACCGGCTCGCTCGTCGGCGACGACGGCAAGGCGCTGCAGGCCGACACCGGGGCGTTTCAGATCCAGGCGGACGGCTATCAGGAAGTGTTCATGAGCCATTCGCCGGTCGATTTCGTCTCGGCGATCGAGCGGGCACGGTTCGTGATGGTCGAGCGGACCATCCAGGGCGCCCAGCACCGGGCAGCCGCCAGCGCGCTCACCGGGATCGCCACCCGCAGCGAGATCATCGCTCGCAAGGGCGTGGACCCGTTCTTCAATCTGAATACGCCGAGCGCGCAGCCCGTGCAGGCCCTGCCGGCGCCGCTCGACGCCAGCATTCAATAGGAGGCCTCCATGGAGACCATCACCGGCATTCCCGAAATGCGCGTCGCGGTGCAGACCTTCGCGCTTCAACACGGTCCGGCCTTGCCCGACGGTGTGGCGGAACTGCTTGCAGGGACCCTCGCGGCCATGTCGCCGGTCGTCACGATCTGCGACACGGCCGAACTCCTTTACGCGAGGCGAACCGAGATCGCGGACGTCGCGGCCCGGCAGGCCGCGTTGGTCGTGCTCGGGCAGTGCGCGGGCTTTGGCGCGGCCAACGGCTGGCACAGTCTGGCCATCGACGGCCGTGGCCTGAAGATGCGCCAGGCGGCGCTGCGTGAACTTGGCGAAGCGCCGGGAGAAGGAAGGCCCTGGCCCGATCCTTCGGAGGATCCTGCGCCGGACGTTCGCTATGGCGCGGCCGAGCCGGCCGCCGCGCCGTTGGCGGCGAACTGAGATGCCGACGCCGGCCGTACTGGCGGACCTGCGGCGGGATGAGGGCCTGAGGCTGATCGCCTACCCGGACCCGCTGTCGGGAGGCGATCCATGGACCATCGGCTACGGCCATACCGGGCCTGAGGTCCGCAAGGGACTGGTCTGGTCGCTCGCCCAGGCCGAGGCCGCCCTTGCACAGGATGCGGGCGTGGTCGAGGGCGCGCTGGACCGCAATCTGCCCTGGTGGCGGGAAATGACGCCGGCTCGGCAGGATGTCCTGGTCAATATGGGCTTTAATCTAGGCGTTCCAGGACTGCTCAAGTTCCGCGCCACGCTTTCCCAGATGCGCGCCGGCGACTATGCGGCGGCGGCGGCGGGCATGCTCGCCAGCCTCTGGGCCCGCCAGGTCGGCCCCCGGGCGCGGCGACTCGCGGAAATGATGAGGGTCGGCGTACGAACCGCCTAAGGTCGCTCCACACCGACGCGAAGATGTGGGAACGTCGCGCCAGGCTTGGGCGTTCGATTCCGGGGTTCGACCAGGAGGCGTCAGATGTTCAACATGGCCTCGCCAAAGGCTCCGCCCGTAGACCGTCCCAGGAAGGGACCGGCCTGGCGGCGAAGGGCGCTGACTGCGCCTCGGATCATCTTCCGTGTGGTCGTTTCGACCTGTGCGCTTGTGCCCCGGCGTTACGACGCCTTGTTGGCCGGCATCCTGACCTGGGCGGTCACCGGCGGTCGCCGCCTGGCCTGACCTGGGCGTGAAAAGGCCCGGCGGGGAAGGGATCGCCGGGCCTCTCACTCTGGCGACGGCCGGGGAGAGGGGACCGCGACCGCCACCAACGGATAACGGTCGTCAGCGCGAACGGTTGCGTCGCGCGCTTTTGCGCGTCTTGCGACACGGCGTCGCGCCATCCAACGAGGTTAGCCAGATGAAGCGTACCTGTATGACGTCCGCTGCGCGGGCGCCCGGTCGGCGCGTGCGCGAGGAACGGCCATGAGCTCGGGCGGACAGCGTTCGGCGTTCCGATCGACAGACGGCGCCGAAGTCACGGCCGCGCTGGCCCGCATCGAGGCCAAGCTTGAAAGTCTCAGCGAGATCGTCGTCGGCCGGGACGGCGACGGCGGGCTGCGCGCGGATCTTCGGGCCATGATGTCCTTGCGCGACCGTGGTCTGGGCATGGTGGCCGCCCTGACCATACTGGGCGCGGTGCTGATGGTGGTGGTCAAGGCCTGGCTGGGCCACCTTTGGGCCGGAGGCCGGCCGTGAGCGGGGGGGCTCTGCTGCGCAAGGTGTTTCGCGACTATTTCACGGGTCCGGACGGCGACAGCTTTGCGATCGGCAAGGGGCTGGCCATGCTGATGTTCCTGCTCGGCGCGCCCTTGCCCTATGTCATGCTGTTGACCGGGAAGGCGGTGTCGTTGACGGACGCAGGGGTGTTCTACGGCGCGCTTGGCGGCGCGGTCATGGCCCTGATCTGGGGCACGAACCCCGCCGAACCCAAGGTGACAGGTTCGACCTGACGGCTGGATCATTGTTGGGAGAAGGTGACCGACCCGGCGGTTAACGTCGGGGGGGCGTGGCCGGGCCGGTCGTGTCAGCTTCGTCCTTGGGACGAACCGGACCACTCCAAAATTCCGGCCGGCGGAAAAGGTTCCGCGTTCCAGACAACTTTCTTTTCGAGGGAGGCGCGATTGCTGTCTCTTTGGAATCTGTCGCGCCTGCTGTTGAGGCCGCAAGCGTGGTTCTGCCTGGCCGCCGTCGCCGCAGGCGGCCTGCTCTGGGGGCAGACGCTTCGACTGCACCAACTGCAGGGGCAATTGGCCGCCGCCAGGCTGGCTCTGGTCGACCCGAGGACCCAACAGAGCTGGCGCGAGGAGGCGGCGGCCTTCGAGCGCGGGTGGCGCGAGTGCAGGGTTGGAGCCGACAGTCTTGAGCGCGCCATCGATCAGCAGAACGCCGCCGTCGCGGCGCTTCAGGAACAAGGCGAGCGCCGCAGAGCGCAGGCCGAGCAGGCCCAGGCGCAGGCGGCGGCCGCGCGGCGGCGGGCGCAGGACGCCGCCGCCGCCGTGTTGGCGGCGCCGCCGGAAGCCGACCATTGCGCCGCCGCGCTGAAGCTTATCCGGATCCGATGATCCGCCATGAAGGAGGCTCCGTCGTGAGGCGAAGGTTTTGGGCGTGTCTCGTCGCGGTCTCATGCGCCGCCTGCGCGCACCAGGGCGTCCCCCCTGTCGTGGTGAAATCGGCGAGCATCCCTGTTGTGGTCCGTTGTCCTGCGGGCGTTTCGCCGGCTCCCGCCTATCCGGACACCGAGCAGGCGCTCGCGGGGGCGGCGGACGTCTTCGCCGGCGTTCAGTTGCTGCTCGCCGGCCGGCTGTTGCGTATCGCGCGTGAGGCGGAGCTGGAAGCCGCCGTCAGGGCCTGCGCCAATTGACCGGCGCGTATTTCCCAAGGGCCTGCACCAGCTCCCGGTCTGGGCCTCTTAGTCGGCGTCGGAGCGGGCCGCTTCGCGGCGGGGGACCGCAGCGTGCGGCTGGCCGACCTCTTCCAGGTCATGCGCGGCGCGGGTTAGGCCCGCGGAACCAGTGCGGCCGCAACGCTTTCACCTTATGAGAGCGGCTGTTGCGTAGCCCTCCTGAAGTCGAGCCGGGAAGGTGGCGATGACGGCGTTTGCCAAGGGTGCGAGATCGTTCGCGAGGGGCCTCGCGATCGTGCTCGCGACCTGTCTGACGGGGACCGTCGCGGCCCAGGCGCCTGGAACGCCGCCGCCGGCCGCCGTCGAGCCGCCGCCCCGACTAAGCGGTCAGGACGAGCAGGCGATCCTTCGCGCGCTGACCGCCGCCAAGGATCAGGGGCTGCCGGCGTTCGACGTCGCCGCCCTGGCGGCGGGGCTCAAGGCCAAGGACCCGGCGGCTCGCGAGCAGGCCGACCAGACCCTGGTCGAGGCGGCGACGCGTTACGCCCGGTTCCAAAGAATCGGGGGCTCGCCCCCCGCGCGCCGCAACGAGGCCTGGGGGCTCGCCGCGCCAGCCTATGACGCGGCCGCCGACCTGCTGGCGGCCCACAAGGCGGGGCGGCTGGCGGCCTGGCTCGGGGACCTGGAGCCGCAGGGCCGGGAATACAAGGCGCTTGCGGAACAGTATCGCCGATACCGGGACGCGGCCTCCGCGGGCGGCTGGCCGGTCGTACCGGCGGGCGTGCAGAACGGCGCCAAAGGCTCGGTGGTCTTGCTGCGTCAACGCCTCGCCGCAGAGGGCTACGCCGCGCCCGCGGCGGCCAAGCCCGCCAGGTTCGACCCGGGGCTCGCCGACGCTCTGAAGGCCTTCCAAGCCAGGCATGGCCTGGCCGCGTCCGGGCGGGTCGATGAGCGCACGCTGGCCGCCCTGAACGTGACGGCCGAGGATCGCGCCGCGCAGATCGCCGCCAACCTGGAGCGCCTGCGCTGGGGCCCCCGTGTCCCGCCGCCGAACCGGATCGAGGTCGATATTCCGTCGGCGGAGGCGGTGCTGTTCGAGGCCGGCGGCCCGACTCTGACCATGAAGGTGGTCGTCGGCGATCCGAAGCATCAGACGCCGATGCTGGGCTCGCAGGTCCAGTACGTGATCTTCAATCCGCCCTGGAACGTTCCGGCCTCGATCGCGTCCAAGGAGATCCTGCCCAAGGCCGCGCGCGACCGTGGCTATCTCGCCCGCCACGGCTATCGGCGCGTGAACGGCCAGATCCGCCAGGCCCCCGGCGCGCGCAACGCCCTGGGGCGGATCAAGTTCGACTTCCCCAACCCCTATGGCGTCTATCTGCACGACACCCCGGCGCGGGCCCTGTTCGCCCGCGATCGGCGGGGGCTCAGCCATGGCTGCGTCAGGCTTGAGCAGCCGCGGGCGCTCGCCGGAAAGCTGTTGGCCGGCCAGTCGTGGACCGACGACAAGATCGACAAGGCTATCGACGCCGGCAAGACGCGGTGGATCAAGCTTGACCAACCGGCTCCAGTGTTCATTCTATACCGAACCGCATACGTAGACGCGGACGGTCAACTCAATTTCCGCGATGATATATACGGGTGGGATGCCGAGTTGAACGCAATTATGTGAACGATGTTCTTGAATTTAAGAATCTATTAACTGTAAAGATCGACTGTAGTCGCGCTTTCGCCCCAATCACATGCGAAGGCCGCTCGGTCAGTCGGGTTATCGGGGGCGTCCAATGTCGCTTCGTCGTCGCGATCTACTTCGCCGTGGCCTCGCCGTGGGCGCAGGTTCCTTTTTCACCGCCTATGGGCTGCGGTCGTTGGCCGCCATTCCGGCGCGGACCCTCGCGTTCCGCAACACCCATACGGACGAGGCGGTCAAGGTCACCTACTGGGAGGGGGGCGAATACATTCCCGACGCCCTGGCCTCGGTGAACCATGTCCTTCGCGATTTCCGCACGGGCGACGTCCATCCGATCGAGCCCAAGCTGCTCGACCTGTTGACGCTGCTGCAGTCGCGGACCGAGACGACCCAGCCGTACCAGATCATCTCCGGCTATCGCTCGCCCCGCACCAACGCCCTGTTGCACGAACGCAGCGGCGGCGTGGCCACCCACAGCCTGCACATGGAAGGCAAGGCCATCGACATCCGCGTTCCCGGCGTGCGGCTGGCGTCCCTGCGCGACGCGGCACTGGGCCTGTCGCTGGGCGGGGTGGGCTACTATCCCAGCTCGGACTTCGTCCATGTGGACGTCGGCCGGGTCCGTCGCTGGTGACCCTTCCGCTTTCGGTCCGGCGATCCTAAATTCCCGGCGCGCGGGCTATGGCCGCGACTCGGGAGATCGTCATGAACAGCCAAATCGATTGGGTGGAGCTTTTCTGGTCGTCCACCGGACGGCTGGCGAGGGCGCCGTTCCTGATCGCCTGCGCGGTTCTGATCGCGGTCGCCTCGCTGTACGAAGCCATCGTCGGCACGACCTTGCACTGGCTCACGGGTTGGGTGGTCTATCCGGCGCTGTTGTTCTCGGGCGCCTGCGTGCTGTCCAAGCGGCTGCACGACCGCGGCCGGTCCGGCTGGTGGTCGGCCTTGATCCTGGTCGCCCTGGCGGCGGTGTGGCCCAAGCCGGACGGCTTCCTCGACTTCCTGTTCTCCATCGTCCTGCTGTGGGCGGTGGTGGAGCTGGCGGTCATGGGCGGCGAGCAGGGTGCGAACCGCTTCGGCCCCAATCCGATCAAGCCGGCGGCGGCCTGAACGGCGTCATGTCGGGCCGCTTCACAGCGGCGCCGGCGCGTCCACGGCCGCGCCGAACACCCGCGTGAAGCTGGCTTTCAAGGCCGCGTCGGCGTCGTCCATCGTCGCCGGCAGGCCGAGATCGACCAGGCTGGTCACGCCATGTTCGGTGATGCCGCAGGGCACGATGCCGGCGAAGTGGCCGAGGTCGGGCTCGACGTTCAGGCTGACGCCGTGGAAGCTGACCCACTTGCGCAGCTTGACGCCGACCGCGGCGATCTTGTCCTCGCGGGCGAAGCCGGGGGCCTTGCGCTCGACCCAGACCCCGACACGTCCGGGGCGGATATGCCCCTCGACGTTGAAAGCGGCGAGGGCGCCGATCACCCAGGTCTCCAACGCCTCGACGAAGGCGCGAACGTCGCGTCCCCGTTCGCGCAGATCCAGCATCACATAGGCCACCCGTTGGCCCGGGCCGTGATAGGTGAACTGTCCCCCGCGTTCGCTCTCGAACACCGGAAAGCGGTCGGGAGCCAGCAGGTCGGCCGCCTTGGCGGATACGCCGGCGGTGTAGAGGGGCGGATGTTCCAGCAGCCAGACCAACTCGGCCGCGCGGCCTTCCGCGATGTCGGCGGCGCGCGCCTCCATGGCCGCGACCGCCTCTGGATAGGGCGTGCGCCCCGTCGAGGTCGCCCATTCGACGGGGGCGCCGTCGGGGCGGCCGAGGAGCGGGGCGGCGGCGGAGTTTAACGACCGGTCAAGCATGTGGCCTCAGATTGGGCTCGACGCGGGCGAACGCAATGGCGCCCGCCTTGTGGGGTGTGCGTTCTCGTGAGCCAGGTCAAGGCCGTCAATGTCGAGATTTCGGTGCTGTTGGGGCGAGCGACCCTGCCGATGCAGCAACTGCTGCGCATGGGGCGCGGCGCGGTGATTCCCCTGGACGCCAAGGCCAACGACGAGGTCTGGATCCTGGCCAACAACCACCCCATCGCGCGCGGCGAGATTCAGATCAACGAAGACAAGATCGCCATCAGCGTCACCGGCGCGGCCAACGTCTACGACTTCATGGCCGGGGGGTGACCGGCGATCCCGCGTCCCAGCGCGGGACGGGCGGGGCGCCCGGACTTTAAAACGCGCCTTCACAAACCGCGCGGGGTTTGCTAACCCCCGCGCCTCACCACGAGCGGTCGTGGCGGAATTGGTAGACGCGCAGCGTTGAGGTCGCTGTGGGGCAACCCGTGGAAGTTCGAGTCTTCTCGACCGCACCAGTGAAATCCGGAACCGGCGGCCGCGATGGTTATCGCGGACCGGCGGCCGGGCCCTCCTGAATCCTGATCGAATGCGGCGGGCCGGCGTGAGCCGGCGACGTGGCGTCGTGGTCTCTTCGGCCGTTCCGGCGCCGCTCTTGCCCGTGAAAGGCGAACGCTTCGGCGTATGTGCCAATATGGGTCAAGAGGGCGATGAAGCCGCGTCATCAGGTCTCCCGTGTCGCGATCGACATGATCAAGCGCTTCGAGGGATGCCGCCGCACCGCGGCCGCGCTCCCCGGCGGCGGCTGGACCATCGGCTACGGCCACGTGCGGTCGGCCCGGGAGGGGGCCGAGGTCTCGCCGGCCGACGCCGAGGCCTTGCTGATCTACGACCTGCTGGAGGTGACGGGAGCCGTCAACGATTGGACCTTCACGCCGCTCACCCAGAACCAGTTCGACGCCCTGGTCTCGTTCGCCTTCAATATCGGCCTTGAGAACTTCCGCCGCTCGCTGGTGTTGCGCCGGGTCAACGAAGGCGCGCTGATCCAGGCCGCCTGCGCCCTGGAGATGTGGCGCGAGGCCGAACTCGACGGGGAGCGCATCGTCGTCGACGCCCTGGTCCGTCGCCGGGCGGCCGAGAAGACCTTGTTCCTGACGCCGCCGGGCGGCTGGGTTCCGGCTCCGACGCCGGTGGTGCGGCCCCGGCTGGATCTGCTGGCCGACGCCGCGCCGCGCCTGACGCCGGCCGCCATCGTCGCCCCGCTGGACGGGCCGGTCGCGGCCTTCCGCGATATCGGCCCCGAGACCGTCCGCCCGGTGAAGCCGGAAGTGGACGTCGCCGAGCCCGACTCTCCCGTGCAGCAGGCCGCGGCGGCGGTGGTCGAGCGGCTCCAGGCCCTTGCGCCGGACGAGCGGGATGTGACGCCTGCGGCTCCCCGACAGGCGGCCCTAGAAGCGACGGCCGATGCGGAGCCCGCGCCGGCGATCGCTCCGATCGCCTCCCGGCCCTCCGCCCTGGGCTTCAACTTCCGCCTCGCGACGCCGCCGGCCTCGACGCCGAAACCGCCCGAGCCGGCCAACGCGCCGGCCGAAGGCGAGGAGGCCGCGGCCGAACCGGTTCTCGCCGCCGGCGCCGATCTGCGCAAACGCATGTTCCCCGCGCGCCGCAGGTCGGGGAGCCGGGCCGGCGGCCGTCCGGCCAGCGTCTGGCCCTTCGTCGGCCTGGGCGCGGTCGGGCTGGTGGTGGCCGTGGCCGGCGTCTATTGGGGATTCGGACCGCACGCCGAGGCCGGCGCCGTCAGCGCCCGGCCGGTGGGATGGGTCGCCGGGGTCATCGGCGTGGTCTGCCTGGCGAGCGCCGTTTACTTCCTGCTGGAGCGGTTGGGCGGCCGGGAAGACTAGGCGTAAACAAGGCGCAGACGCCCTCTCGTCTTGCATTTCGCGAAGTGATAAGCACCCGCGCATGATCTCGAACGCTGGTCCTTCCCTCGACTTCGCGCTCGGCGAAACCGCCGACGCCATCCGTGAAACCACGGCCCGTTTCTCGGCCGACCGCATCGCCCCGCTGGCGGCGGCGATCGACGAAAGCAACGCCTTCCCGCGCGAACTCTGGCCCGAAATGGGCGACCTCGGCCTGCACGGCGTGACCGTCGAGGAAGAGTGGGGGGGCCTTGGCCTGGGCTATCTCGAACACGTGGTGGCGATGGAGGAGGTGTCGAGAGCCTCGGCCTCGATCGGCCTGTCCTACGGCGCGCACTCGAATCTGTGCGTCAACCAGATCCGTCGCTGGGGCACGCCCGAGCAGAAGCGTCGCTACCTGCCCAAGCTGATCAGCGGCGAGCATGTCGGCGCCCTGGCCATGTCCGAGGCCGGCGCGGGCTCCGACGTCATCTCCATGAAGTTGCGCGCCGACAGGAAGGGCGACCGCTACGTCCTCAACGGCACCAAGTTCTGGATCACCAACGCGCCGCACGCCGACACCCTCGTGGTCTACGCCAAGACCGATCCGGACGGCGCCAGCCGGGGCGTCACCGCCTTCCTGATCGAGAAGGACATGCCCGGCTTCCGCTGCGCCCAGAAGCTGGACAAGCTCGGCATGCGCGGCTCCGACACCGGCGAACTGGTGTTCGAGGACGTCGAGGTGCCGGAAGAGAACATCATGGGTCCGGTCGGCGGCGGGGCCGGCGTGCTGATGAGCGGCCTCGACTACGAGCGCGCGGTCCTCTCGGCCGGGCCGCTGGGCATCATGCAGGCCTGCCTCGACGTAGTCCTGCCCTATGTCCGCGAGCGCAAGCAGTTCGGCAAGGCCATCGGCGGCTTCCAGCTGATGCAGGGCAAGATCGCCGACATGTATGTCGCGCTCAATTCGGCGCGGGCCTACGTCTATTCGGTGGCCCGGGCCTGCGACGCGGGGCGCACCACGCGCTTCGACGCCGCCGGCGCGATCCTGATGGCCTCGGAGAACGCGGTGAAGGTGTCGCTGGAGGCCATCCAGGCCCTCGGCGGCGCCGGCTACACCAAGGACTATCCGGTCGAGCGCCTGCTGCGCGACGCCAAGCTCTATGACATCGGCGCCGGCACCAACGAAATCCGCCGGTTCCTGATCGGGCGCGAGCTGATCGGCGCCTAGGGGCGATTTTCCCGGCCTCCGGCGCATCGAACTATGTTCATGGAACCGTCCTTCCCTTAGAGGGGGCGGGCTCGTGCGGTGAATGGAGGCGGTCTCATGTCGGCGTCCCTGGGTGTTGAGCGGGGCGCTGCGTCGGAGACCCCGACCAATCGCCACGTCCAGAAGAATGTCCGTCTGCTCGACAGCCTGCTGATCGAGGCCATGGGCGACCTGGACGGCCGCGTCGGCGTCGAACTGATCGCCCGGGTGCGGGACGCCGCCGTCGCGTCCGAAAGCGAGGGCGGCCAGGCGCTCGACCGGCTGTTGACCGGGCTTTCCACCGACCAGGCCGTCTATCTGGCCCGCGCCTTCGCTTGCCACGCCCTGCTGACCCAGATCGGCGAGGACGTCGCCGGCCGCCGCCGCCATGCCGAGTTCGAGCTGGATTCCCGCCCGGTGCGGCCCCAGACTCTGAGCGCGGCCGTCGACGCCCTGCTGCGCGACGGCGTGGGCAAGGGGGCGCTGCGCGAGGCCCTGGAGCGGATGAACCTGGTCGAGGTATTGACCGCGCACCCGACCGAGATGCGCCGCCGCAGCGTGGTCGACCGCGAATACGAGATCGCCCGCCTGTTGTCCCTGCGCCGGCACCATCTGCCGCGCGACATCGACACCCGGTTGCAGAACGAGCTGTACCGCGAGATCGCCATCCTGTGGCAGACTCGCCTGAACCGGCCGGAACGGATCACGGTCGACGACGAAATCCGCAACATGCTGTCGATCGTCGGCCGGTCGATCCTGCCGGCCATGGTCGAGCTCTATCAGAACTGGGCCGCCGCCATCGGGCCCGAGCTGGGCGAGGGCGAGGATTTCCCGAGCCTGCTGCGCATGGGCACCTGGATCGGCGGGGACCGCGACGGCCACCCCTATGTCGACGCCGAGCGGCTGCGCAACGCCCTGCGCGGCCAGGCGTGGCTGCTGTTCGGCTTCTACCGGCAGGAACTGGAGAAGCTGCAGCCGGACCTGTCGATCTCCAGCACCCTGGCGCCGGTGTCGGACGGGGTCCTGCGGCTGGCCGAGATGTCGGGCGACGATTCCGTCCATCGCGTCGACGAGCCTTACCGCCGGGCGGTGGTCGGCATCGAGCGGCGGCTGATGGCGACGGGCGCGCGGCTCTCCGGCGCGGCGCCGGCCGGTCCGTTCGAGCCCTACGCCTCGCCCGAGGCCTTCATCGCCGACCTGGAGACGATCCGCGCCTCGCTGGTCGCGCATGGCGGCCCGCGCCTGGTGGGCGCCACCCTGAAGAGCCTGATCCAGATGGCCCGGGGCTGCGGCTTCCATCTGCTGACCATCGACCTGCGCCAGAATTCGGACGTGCACGAACGGGTGGTGGCCGAGCTGTTCCGGCGTTCCGCCGGCGTCGATTACCTGGCCCTGGACGAGGACGCCCGCATCGCGCTGCTGGTCGGCGAGCTGGCGCACGAGCGGCCGTTGCGCTCGCCTTTCGCGGCCTATTCCGACGAGACGCGCAAGGAACTGGCGGTCGTCGACGCCGCGGCCGAGGCGGTGCGGCTGTTCGGGGCGCAGGCGCTGGGCGCCTATGTGGTCTCGAAATCGGCGTCGGTGTCCGACATCCTTGAGCCCTACCTGCTGCTCAAGGAAGCCGGCTTGCTGATGGCCGGGGCCAAGCCGGCCTCGACCCTGCGGGTCTCGCCATTGTTCGAAACCATCGAGGACCTTCAGGCGGCGCCGCAGATCATCGCGCGCTGGCTGTCGCTGCCGACGGCGCGCGAACTGCTCGGCGCCGAGCCGTTGCAGGAAGTCATGCTGGGCTATTCCGACTCCAACAAGGACGGCGGCTACGCCGCGTCCCGCCACGGCGTGATGGAGGGGGCCTCGGCGATCGCCGCCGAATGCCGCAAGGCCGGCGTCGCCGTGCAGTTCTTCCATGGCCGCGGCGGGTCGGTCGGACGCGGGGGCGGACCGGCGGCCGAGGCCGTGCAGGCCCAGCCGCCCGGCACCGTGGGCGGCCGCATACGCCTGACCGAGCAGGGCGAGATGATCGCCCGCAAGTTCGGCGACCAGCCGACGGCTCGCCGCAACCTCGACAGCCTGGCGGCGGCGGTGCTCTGGGCCAGCAACCGGCCCGCCGACGCTGTCGCCCTGGAGCCGCGCTTCGACGCCGCCATGCTGACCGCCGCCCGGGAGTCGTTCGCGGCCTATCGCGCCCTGGTTTATGACGATCCGGCGTTCGAGGATTTCTTCTGGGCGGCCACGCCGATCGCCGAGATCGCCGACCTCAAGATCGGCAGTCGGCCGGCCTCGCGGAAGGCGAGCCGGCGGATCGAGGACCTGCGCGCCATTCCCTGGGTGTTCAGCTGGTCGCAGGCCCGCTTCATGCTGCCGGGCTGGTACGGTTTCGCCTCGGGCGTGCGGCGCGCCGGGCTGTCGAGCGCGTTGCTGCAAGAGATGGCCGGCGGCTGGGACTTCTTCGCCTCCCTGCTGTCGAACATGGAGCTGGCCCTGGCCCAGAGCAACATGGGCATCGCCGAACGCTACGCCGCGCTGGCGCCCGACAAGGCCGCCGCCCGCCGCATCTTCGGCGCGATCCGCCAGGAATGGGAGGAGGCCGCCGCCCTCGTGTTGTCCCTGCGCGGCGGCGCGCAACTGCTCGACGGTCAGCCGGAGCTGGCGGAATCGGTGGCGCTCAACGCCCGCTATGTCGATCCCCTCAATCACCTCCAGCTCGAGCTGCTGGCGCGGCGGCGCGGCGGCGACCAGAGCGAGGGCGTGCGGTTGGGGGTGCAGCTGACCGTCAACGGCATCGCGGCCGGGCTGCGCAACACCGGCTGAGACGCAAGGGCGTTCCAGCCTTGGCGTGACCGTCGAGGCCGATCAGGCCGCCGCCGCCGCCCGTCCGCCGCGCGAGAAGGGGACCCCGTAGCGGCGCATGATCTCGCGGGCGGGCCGCTCGACCAGATGGTGCGCCGCCATCGCCACCGGCAGGGCGCCGGCGCAGAGGACCAGCCACGCGGCCAGGGGCAGCTTGTCGGGGTCGAGGTGCAGGCCCCGGTTGACCAGGCCGCCGAACACCAGCTCCCAGGGGATGCACACCATGTAGAGGGCGAAGCTGACTTCGCCGAGATAGACCCAGGTCTTCGAGGTCAGCAGACGCGAGCCGTTGGAGGCCATGCCGGCCAGGCTGGCGATCAGCAGGCCGAAGGTCGCGGTGGTCGCCCAGTCCGGCGCGCCGAAGTGGGTGAGCGCGACCACGGCCGCCGCCGCCGCGCCGGCGCAGGCGATCGACGCCGCGCGCTGCTTGAACACGCCCGAGCGCCACAGCAGGTAGATCGCGCAGCCGTAGGCGAAGCACGGCACGATGCGCAGCGCGCCCCAGGTGATGGTGGCGCGGGTCAGCGACTCGCCGGTCAGGCCGCCGTAGATTTCATAGAGGCCGACCACCAGGGCCAGGGCCAGGCCGACCGCCAGGCGCGGCCGGTCGCGCAGCCGCCACGCCGCCCAGGCGAAGACGGGGAAGGTCAGATAGGCGAACCATTCGGCCGAGATCGACCACGAGGGATGGTTCCAGCCGCCGTCGGGCGACAGGCCCCAGGCCTGGGTCAGGGTGACCTGGGCCGGCAGCGATCGCCACATGGCCACGTGGTCGCCGATGTCTAGGCCGAGCACGGCGGCGGCCAGCATCAGCAGGACGAGGCCGCCGAGCACGGCGATGTGCACCGGATAGATGCGGGCCAGCCGCGCCCACAGGAACGACGGATAGCTCTGCTGCTTTTCGCCGAACGCCTGCAGATAGACGTGGCTGAGGATGAAGCCGGAGAGGACGAAGAACAGCTCGACGCCGAGATAGCCCTTCTCCAGAACCGCCGGGCGCGCCAGGCCGAGATGCGGCCAGTAGTGATAGCCCACCACCCAGACGGCGGCGAAGAAGCGCAAGGCGGTCAGCTGCTTGAGGTTCTGCGGCATGGTCGAGGTCCCGTCGTCCGATCCGTTTTGGCACGGATCGGGTTCGGCTTCGCAAGTCTCGTGCCCGGTCTCGCTCAACGGATCGGAAGCTCCGCGCGCTTGATCACCTGGCGCATGGCGATGCTGGACGTGACGCGGGCCACGCCGGTCAGCCGGGTCAGGCGGGTGGAATGGATACGCTCCAGGTCGTCGATGTCGCGGGCGACCACCCGGACGAGATAGTCGGCGGACCCGGTCATCAGATAGCACTCCATGACCTCGGGCACGGCGGCAATCTCGGTTTCGAAGGTGCGCAGCGCCGCCTCCGACTGGCCGTTCAGGGTGATGGTGATGAAGACGTTCAGCGGCAGGCCGACCGCCTGCTGGTTGATGACCGCCGCATAGCGCTCGATGGCGCCGTTGGCCTCCAGCAGCCGCACGCGGCGCAGGCAGGCCGACTCCGACATGCTGGCGTCCCTCGCCAGTTCGGCGTTGGTGGCCCGGCCGTCCCGCTGCAGGCTGCGCAGCAGCGTCAGATCGGTTCTGTCGAAATTGCTCGCAGATTTCGTCATGGATTCCAAATTCGCGCAGAAATCTTGCGAAATCCCTCTGGCTCTTATCGCTCTTAGGCGAACATCGCAATCTCAGGCCGCCTAGCCTGCCGCTTACGCAACGACAAGCGGAGGCGAGGATGCGCATCGGGGTTCCCAAAGAGATCAAGACGCTGGAGTTCCGCGTGGCGGCGACGCCGGGCATCGTCCGGCAGCTGGTTCGCGACGGCCATGAGGTGTTCGTCGAGACCGCCGCCGGCGCGGGCATCGGCCAATCCGACGCGGCCTATGTCGAGGCGGGCGCGACGGTGCTGCCGACGGCTGACGCCGTGTTCGAAGCCGCCGAGATGATCGTCAAGGTCAAGGAGCCGCAGGCGGTCGAGATCGCGCGGCTGAAGCCGCACCATATCCTGTTCACCTACCTGCACCTGGCGGCCGACCTGGAGCAGACCAAGGGCCTGATGGCCTCGGGCTGCACGGCCATCGCCTATGAGACCATCGTCGACCGCAAGGGCCGCCTGCCGTTGCTGGCGCCGATGAGCCAGGTGGCCGGCCGCATGGCCGTCGACGTCGGCGCGGTGCAGCTGCTGCGCCCGGCGGGCGGGCGCGGCCTGCTGCTGGGCGGCGCGCCGGGCGTTCCGCCGGCCAAGGTCGTCATCCTGGGCGGCGGCGTCGCCGGCAAGCACGCGGCGGAAATGGCCATCGGCCACCGCGCCGACGTCACCCTGTTCGACATCTCCGCTCCGCGCCTGGAAGAGCTGGACGACCAGTTCGGCGGCCGCCTGAAGACGGTCTATTCCACGCCCGACGCGGTGACCGAAGCGGTCCACGGCGCCGATCTGGTCATCGGCTGCGTGCTGATCCCCGGCGCCGCCGCGCCCAAGCTGGTCAGCCGCGCCGACCTCGCGCGCATGAAGCCGGGCGCGGTGCTAGTCGATGTCGCCATCGACCAGGGCGGCTGCTTCGAGACCAGCAAGCCGACCACCCACGCCGACCCGACCTATGTCGTCGACGGCATCATCCACTATTGCGTGGCCAACATGCCGGGCGCCGCACCGCTGACCTCGGCCTACGCCCTGGGCGCGGCCACGGCGCCCTATATCTCGGCCCTGGCCAACAAGGGCGTCGAGAAGGCCTTCGCCGACGATCCCGGCTTCGCCGCCGGCCTCAACATCCAGGGCGGCCGCGTCACTTACGCCGCCGTGGCCGAGTCTCTGAACCTCGGCTGATCCCGGGCGGGATCGAAGAGTCGCCGCCGCAACCGTTGCGGCGGCGATTCCATTGGCGCTACCCTCTACAAGACGAAAACCGCCGAGGGAGCCCGGCCATGCTGGCGTCGCGTCTGTTGCAGCGCGCCCTGACCCCGATGGTGACGACTGGCGCGCTGGTCGTCATCGCCGCCGACGGCGAGCGTCTGGAGTTCGGCGACGGCGCCGAGCCCAGGGCGACGGCCCGTTTCCACGACGCGGCGGCGCAATGGGCGGTCCTGCTCGATCCGGACCTCAAGACCGGCGAGATGTTCACCGACGGCCGCCTGACCATCGAGCAGGGCACGGTCTACGACTTCCTGGCGCTCGTCCTGCAGAACAGCCTGGACGCCGAGGACCCCTGGTTCATCAAGCTCCTGGACCGCTGGCGCATGGGATTGTCGCGCTGGCGTCAGCGTAACCTGGCGGGCCGGTCGCGCCGCAACGTCGCGCACCACTACGACCTGGGCGACGACCTCTACGCGCTGTTCCTGGATCCGGACTGGCAATATTCCTGCGCCTATTTCGAGCATCCCGGCCAGAGCCTCGCCGACGCCCAGCTGGCCAAGAAGCGCCATGTCGCCGCCAAGCTGGCGCTGCGCCCCGGCGACCGGGTGCTCGACATCGGCTGCGGCTGGGGCGGCATGGCCTGTTATCTGGCCGAAACGGCCCAGGCGGGCGAGGTGGTCGGCGTCACCCTGTCGGAAGAACAGATCGCCGCCGCCCGCGAACGCACGGCGGCGCGCGGGCTCGACGGGCGGGTGTCGTTCCAGCTCCAGGACTATCGGGCGGTGCAGGGGCGGTTCGACCGCATCGTCTCGGTGGGCATGTTCGAGCATGTCGGCCTGGCCTTCTACGAGACCTTCTTCAAGACTTGCCGCCGACTGCTGGCCGACGACGGGGTGATGCTGCTGCACACCATCGGCACCTCGGATGAGCCGTGCCTGACCAATCCGTGGGTGACCAAGCACATTTTCCCAGGCGGGCACCTGCCGTCGCTTTCCGACATCGTCTCCGCCGTCGAGCGCAACGGGCTGACGATCACCGACGTCGAGGTCCTGCGGCTGCACTACGCCGACACGCTGCGGGCCTGGCGCGAGGCCTTCATGGCCCGGAGGGCGCAGGCGTCGGCCTTGTTCGACGAGCGGTTCTGCCGGATGTGGGAGTTCTATCTGGCGCTGTCGGAGGCCGCCTTCCGGCATCAGGACATCGTCGTCTTCCAGCTGCAGATCGCCCGGCGGCCCACGGCCGCGCCGCTGACGCGGGACTACATCGCGGCCGCCGAGGCGGAATTGCGCGAACGCGAAGGCGCGGCGGGCGAAATATCGCCGCGCGCCGCGACGGCTTGAGGGGTTTGCAGCGTATAAGGCCACGCGGCGACGGTCCGGGGATGGGGCGCGCCGCGTTTTGTGAAAGGACTGCGCCATGCCGGGCCAAGGCTGGCTGAAAGGCCACCATCGCTATGTCGCCGCCCTGCTGTTGGTCGGCGCGGCGTTCGCCGTGCGCTGGGCGCTGGCGCCGGTGTTCGCCGGCAGCTTCATCTTCTCGACCTTCTATCCGGTCATCGTGATCACCGCCTATTTCGCCGGCGCCCGGCCGGCGGCGCTGGCGGCCGTCCTTTCGGGAGCGCTGGCGATCTGGGCTTTCGCGCCGCCGGCGTTCTCGCTGATCGTCGGGGCGCAGGCGCTGATCTCGCTGGGTTTCTTCGCGGTGACCTGCGCGGTCGACATCTATTTTATCACCGGCATGACCCGGGCGTTGCAGCAGTTCCGCAGCGAGCGATCCCGCGCCGAGGTGCTGGCCGAGGGACACGCCAACCTGTTCCGGGAGTTCAACGAGCGGGCCACCAACCACCTGCAGCTCGTCGCCGCCCTGTTGCAGCGGCAGGCCAACGACGTCTACGACCGCAGCTATTCCCAGGCCCTGACCGAGGCGTCCAAGCGGACGCTGATGATCTCGCGCATCCATCGCAGCATGTACGGCGAAAGCGACCGCGCCACCGACTTCGCCGTGTTCGCCAGGCAGCTTCTCGAAAGCTGCCTGGGGGCCGCCGAGCATCGGCCGGTCGAGGTTCTGGTCGAGGACCACGGCGTCGCGCTGCCGTCGGATCAGGCCGCCTCTCTGGCGGTGCTGCTGTTCGAGTGTTTCCGCAGCGCGCTCCAGCGCCTGCCGCGGGCGGGCAAGGGCAGCGTCCGCGTCGCCCTGACGGCCGAGGGCGACGACTACCGGCTGGTGCTGGCGAGCGGCCGGGTCGACATGGCCGGAGCCTTCCAGGACGACCTGGGCCGCCAGATCGTCGCGGCGATGACCGACCAGCTGCAGGGCCGCTTCGACGTGCGGGAAGCCGACGGCGGCCTGGTCTTCGAGATCGTCTTCCCGAAGACCCGCCGCGGCGCGGAGGCGGCGCCGGCCTGGAATTTCCGCGGGCTCGCCTCGTCGACCGTCCACTGACCCCCCCCTGAACGAAGAAGGGCCGCCCTCGCGGGCGGCCCTTCCATGCGTCGCGAGGACGGCGTCGATCAGTAGCGGAGCTGACCGAACACGCCGATTTCGTCGTAGGTGCCCTTGTTGACGCCGCCGATCGCGCCGTTCGAGGTGCTGACCGTGCCGTTGTCGACGGAGTCACGCTTGTAGACGAGCGAGAAGTCGACGTTCTTGTAGGGGCTGTAGCTGGCGCCGATGTTGAAATAGTCGTCCTTCAGCGAGGACGCCTGATCCTTCTTCGGCTTCACCCAGTCATAGCGGCCGAACACGCCGATCTGATCGGTGAAGTTGTACGAGCCGAACACGCCATAGCCTTCCGACTTGTCGGCGGCGGCGGTGGTGACGTTGTTCCAGTCGCTGGCCGAGAAGTACTCGGCGCCGACGCGGAACTTGTTGGTCGTGTAGGCGGCCAGGGCGTCGAAGCGTTCGGCGGTGTGGTAGGTGAGCGCGCCCTGGGTGTCCTTGCCCAGCTTGCCGGTGTAGCCGCCGACGGCCAGCACGACGTTGTCGAACTTCAGGTTGACCCGGCCTTCGACGTCCATGCCCTTCGAGCGGAGCGGGGCCTTGTAGCCGGCGCCGTCCACGACCGACAGGGCGTAGTTCAGGTGGCCGTCGAAGAACTTGCCCGAGGCGTGCACGCCCCAGTCGGCCGAGGTGCCGAACTTGGTGCGGTCGATCAGGACGTTTTCAACGTAGCGATAGCCGTAGAGGTCTTCGACGAACGGCACCCAGGGCAGGTCGGCCGAACCGACCCTTACGACCAGGGCGTCGGACAGCTTGGCCTGCAGATAGGCCTTCTTGATGAACAGCTGGGTCTCGCCGTCGGCGGCGATGTAGTTGAAGTCGGTGGTGACGTTGGCCGAGAACACGTCGTTGAACTTGTGATCAACGCCGATATAGAAGCGCTTCACGTCGAGGCCGAAGCCGCTGGGCGCGACCTTCTTGCCGTCCGACTTCTGTTCGACGTTGCTGAGGTTGTAGAACATCCGGCCGCTGACGCTGGTGTTGTCGGCCCAGCTCGGCTTGGCTTTGGGCAGGGCGCTGACCGCGCTGCTGACCTGGGTCGGGATGGTCTTGATCGAAGCGTCGGCCTGAGCCTGAACCTGTTGAACCTGGGTGGCGGCGGCCTGGGCCTGGACCTGGGCCTGCTGCGCCTGCGCCTGGGTTTGCTGCTGGGCGGATTCCTGGGCGTTCAGCCGGTCGGTCAACGCCTGGACCTGCTTGCGCAGTTCGCGGATCTCTTCGGACTGGGCGCTGGCGGCGGGGCGAGGGCGCGCCTTGTGCTTGACGGTCTTGGCGTCGGCCGGCGCTGCGAAGCAGGCGACGACCATCGCTCCGAGCGCCGCTCCGCCGAGCAGCGTCATCTGGTTCTTCATTGGTAACCCCTCGATTCGACCCCATCTCCTGCGGATGGGGATTGAGGCGGCTGTTAGTCCAGATTTGTGACAGAGCGCCCTCGAATTGATGACGCTATCGGCTCAGTCTTATGACGTTTTAGTGTCGGCCCAGTCTTGACCGCCGGCGGTGCGCGGCCTTGCTCAGAGTCAAGGCGGCGAAAGCGCGCGGCCGCTTCGGCGCCTATTATAATGTGTAGGTGGCCGGAGCGTCGGGGCGCTGGGGCGGGGCGGCGAGGAACTCGGGTGTCATATCCCTGTTACAGTCCTTGCCTACTGAGGCCTCTACGACGGGGGGAACCGCCGTCGGCTGATTGGAGCCTAAGCACATGCTGAAGAAACTCGCGGTCGCCCTCGGCGCGGCCCTGCTTGTCGGGGGCGCGGCGCAGGCCGCCGACCTGTCCGGCGCCGGCGCGACCTTCCCCGCGCCCGTCTACGCCAAGTGGGCGGAAACCTATAAGGCGCAAACCGGCGTCGGCCTGAACTACCAGGCGATCGGTTCGGGCGGCGGCATCAAGCAGATCAAGGCCAAGACCGTCGATTTCGGCGCTTCGGACAAGCCGCTCAAGGCCGACGACCTCAACGCCTCGGGCCTGATGCAATTCCCGACCGTCATCGGCGGCGTCGTGCCGGTGATGAACCTGCCGGGCGTGCAGCCGGGCCAGGTCAAGCTGACCGGCGCCGTGCTGGCCGACATCTACCTTGGCGAGATCAAGAAGTGGGCCGACCCGCGCATCGCCAACCTGAACAAGGGCGTCAAGCTCCCCAACCTGCCGATCACCGTCGTTCACCGTTCGGACGGCTCGGGCACCAGCTTCCTGTTCACCAGCTACCTGGCCATGAAGAGCCCGGCCTGGCAGCAGAAGGTCGGCGCCAATGACGCCGTCGAATGGCCGACCGGCATCGGCGGCAAGGGCAACGACGGCGTCGCCGCCTTCGTCAAGCAGACCGCCGGCTCGATCGGCTACGTCGAATACGCCTACGCCAAGCAGAACAAGCTGACCTACGCCCAGCTGCAGAACAAGAACGGCCAGTTCGTCGCCCCGCAGGCCGCGAACTTCGCCGCCGCCGCCGCCGGCGGCGACTGGAGCAAGGCTCCGGGCTTCTACCTGCTGCTGCTCGACCAGCCGGGCGCCAAGTCCTGGCCGATCACTGGCGCGACCTTCATTCTGGTCTATAAGCAACAGGCGAACGCCGCCACCGGCAAGGGCGTGCTGAGCTTCTTCGACTGGGCTTACAAGAATGGCGACGGCGCGGCCGGCAACCTCGACTACGTGCCGCTGCCCGCCGCGGTCAAAGGCCTCGTCCGCAAGGCCTGGACCGCCCAGGTCAAGGGTCCGGACGGCAAGCCCGTCTACGCTTCGCGCTAAGCGAATTTGCATAAGGGGAGGGCGCGGGGACGTAAAACGTCTCCGCGCCTAAACTGATTCATGACCGACGCCGTCTCAGATCTGTCACGCGCAATTCCGAAGGGAACCTCCCTCGACACGCCGTTCCGGCTGTTGTGCGGGGCGGCCGCGACCTTGCTGCTCGTCGCCCTCGGCGGCGTGCTGGTGTCGCTGGCCATCGGCGGCTGGCCCGCTTTCCACAAGTTCGGTTTCGCCTTCTTCACCACCTCGCACTGGAACCCGGTGACGGACGTCTACGGCGCCGCCGGCCCCATCGTCGGGACCATCGTCTCGGCGATCCTGGCCCTGGCCATGTCGCTGCCGGTGGCCTTCGGCGTGGCGGTGTTCCTCACCGAGTTCTGCCCGCCGATCCTGCGCAAGCCCATCGGCGTCGCCGTCGAGCTGCTGGCCGGCGTGCCGTCGATCGTCTACGGCATGTGGGGCCTGTTCGTCTTCGCGCCGTTCTTCGCCGAGAAGGTGCAGATCCCGCTGATGTCCGCGGCCCCGCCCGGCAGCATCTGGGAGACCCTCACCTCGGGCATTCCCAACGGCTCGGGCGTGCTCAGCGCCTCGATCATCCTGGCCATCATGATTTTGCCGTACATGGCGGCCATGTTCAGGGTGCTGTTCCACAACACGCCGCCGCCTTTGCGTGAAAGCGCCTACGCTCTTGGCGCGACCCCGCTCGAGGTCGTCATGTCGGTGACCCTTCCCCATGTGCGCCGCAGCGCCGTGGGCGCCGTCATGCTGGGGCTGGGGCGCGCGCTGGGCGAGACCATGGCGGTGACCTTCATCATCGGCAACGCGCACGGCTTCCCGAAGTCGCTGTTCGATTCCGGATCGACCATCGCCTCGACCATCGCCAACGAGTTCGCCGAGGCCACCAGCGACATGCACACCTCGGCCCTCGTCGCCCTGGGCTTCGTGCTGTTCCTCATCACCTTCAGCGTGCTGGCCATCGCCCGCGCGCTGCTCGGCTCGGCCAAGGAGGTCTGATCGTGGATATCAAGCGCATCAGCCGCACCCTGGCCAACACCGTCTTCATCGGCTTCTGCTTCCTGGTGACCTTCATCGCCCTGGCCGCGCTGGCGGCGATCCTGTGGTCGCTGATCGGGCAGGGCTTCAAGGGCATCGACCTCAACGTCTTCACCAAGGACACCCCGGCGCCCGGCTCGACCGGCGGCCTGCGCAACGCCATCCTCGGCTCGCTGATGCTGTGCGGCTTCGCCATGCTCGGGGCGGCGGTGGTCGGCGTGCTGGCCGGCACCTGGCTGTCGGAGTACGGCAAGGAAAGTCCCTACGCCCGCGTCGTCCGCTTCATGAACGACGTGTTGCTCTCCGCCCCGTCGATCCTGGTCGGTCTGTTCGTCTACGAGCTGATGGTGCGGCCGCTGCACGGGTTCTCCGGGTTCGCGGGCGCCGTCGCCCTGGCCCTGATCGCCGCGCCCGTGGTCACCCGCGCCACCGAAGACGTGCTCAATCTCCAGCCGACGGCGCTGCGCGAGGCCGGCATCGCCCTCGGCGCGCCCCGCTGGGTGACGATCCGCAAGGTCATCTGGCGCTCCGCCGGCGGCGGCCTGCTCACCGGCCTGATGCTGGCCTTCGCCCGCATCAGCGGCGAGACCGCGCCCCTGCTGTTCACGGCGCTGAACAACCAGTTCTTCAACTGGAACATGACCAAACCGATGTCCAATCTGCCGGTCGTGATCTTCAACTATGCGCTGACCCCCTATGACGACTGGCGGCGGCTGGCCTGGGTCGGCGCCCTGCTGATCACCGTGGCCGTCCTGGCCGTCAACACGCTCGTGCGCGCGATCTCTTCTGAGGGCGACAAATGACCACCTCCCTCCAATCCGTGGAAAAGGCCCTGATCGTCGAGGCGCCCGCCGCCGAGACCATCAAGCTCGAAACCCAGGACCTCAGCTTCTACTACGGCGACCACAAGTCGCTGCACGAGGTCTCGATCCCGTTCGCCGACAAGGCGGTCACGGCCCTGATCGGGCCGTCGGGCTGCGGCAAGTCGACCCTGCTGCGGGCGCTGAACCGCATCTACAACCTCTATCCCGGGCACCGGGCCGAGGGGCAGATCATCCTCGACGGCAAGGACATCCTGGCGCGCGGCGCCGACATCGCCGGGTTGCGCACCAAGGTCGGCATGGTGTTCCAGAAGCCGACGCCGTTCCCGATGTCGATCTACGACAACGTGGCGTTCGGGGTCCGGCTGTACGAGAACATCTCGAAGGCCGAACTCGACAACCGCGTCGAGGAGGCCCTGCGCCGCGCCGCCCTGTGGGACGAGGTCAAGGACAAGCTCAAGCGCCCCGGCACCGGCCTGTCGGGCGGCCAGCAACAGCGGCTGTGCGTCGCCCGCGGCGTCGCGGTGCGCCCCGAGGTCCTGCTGCTCGACGAGCCGGCCTCGGCGCTGGACCCGATCTCCACCGCCAAGCTGGAAGAGACCATCACCCAGCTCAAGCAGGACCACACCATCGTCATCGTCACCCACAACATGGGCCAGGCGGCGCGGATCAGCGACTATACGGCCTTCATGTACCTAGGCCGGCTGGTCGAGTTCGGCCGCACCGAGCAGGTGTTCACCACCCCGCGCGCCAAGCGCACCCAGGACTACGTCACTGGCCGCTTCGGCTGATCCTCAGCCGGCCAGGACCTTGCGGATCGCGCCGACGAGGGCCTTCAGGTCCTCGTCGGTGATGACGAACGCCGGGGTCAGATAGACGATGCGGCCGAAGGGGCGAATCCAGACTCCTTCGGCCACGAACCTGTCGGACAGCGCCGCGTCGACGGGGCGGTCCATCTCCACGACGCCCATCGCGCCCAGGACCCTGACATCGCGCACGCCGGGCAGCGCGCGGCACGGCTCCAGCCCTTCGCGCAAGGCCTGGGCCAGCTTCTCGACCTGTCCGCGCCAGTCGCCGCGCTCGAACAGGTCGAGAGAGGCCGCCGCCGCGGCGCAGGCCAGCGGATTGCCCATGTAGGTGGGGCCGTGCATCAGGGCGGCGCCGGCGTCGTCCGACCAGAACGCCTCGAACACCTTGCGGCTGGCGACCGCCGCCGACAGCGGCAAGGTCCCGCCGGTCAGCGCCTTGGACAGGGTGACGATGTCGGGTTCGACGCCGGCCTGCTCCATGGCGAACAGGGTTCCCGTCCGCCCGAAGCCGGTGAAGATCTCGTCGAAGATGAGCAGGATGTCGTGCCGGTCGGCGAGCCGGCGCAGCCGGCGCAGGGTTTCGGGCGTATGCAGAAGCATGCCGCCGGCCCCCTGGATCAGCGGCTCGACGATCATGGCCGCGATTTCGCCGCCGCTGGCGGCCAGGAAGTCGTCGAGGGCCGCCTCGCTCGCCGCGTCGACGGGCAGGGGGCGGACGTGCTGCGCCGGCGTCACGCCGCTGAACAGCGCGTGCATGCCCTCCTCGGGGTCGCACACGCTCATCGTCGCCAGGGTGTCGCCGTGATAGCCGCCGAGGAACGACAGGAAGCGCTTCCGGCCGCCGACGCCTTTGTTGATCCAGAATTGCAAGGCCATCTTCATGGCGATCTCGACCGCGACCGAACCGGACTCGGCGAAGAAGACGTGATCCAGCTCGCCGGGCAGCAGGGCGGCCAGCCGCGCGGCCAGGCGATAGGCCGGCTCGTGCGCCAGTCCGCCGAACATCATGTGCGGGGCGCGGTCGAGCTGCTCGCGGACGGCTGCGGCGATGTGCGGATGATTGTAGCCGTGGCAGGCCGTCCACCACGAGGCCACCCCGTCGACCAGTTCGCGACCGTCCTCCAGGATCAGCCGGCAGCCCTGGGTGCGGGCGACGGCCAGCGGCGCCGGGGCGGTCTTCATCTGGCAATAGGGCCGCCAGACGTGACGTGCGCCGACGCTCAGCCAGTCCGGCGTTTCGGTCGTCATCAGGAATCCTCCGTTGCACCCGCGCCGCGTCTTGCTATGCGGTGCGCGCTTCTTCCGCAAACGGAACCCTTTCCCGACATGGACAGCCTGCAAGCCTTCGCCGAAGCCAAGCTCGCCGCGCTGGAGGCCAAGAGCCTCAAGCGCACCCTGGTCGAGACCCGGAGGCTGGACGGGCTGTGGATCGAGCGGGACGGGCGCAGGCTGCTGTCCTTCTCCTGCAACGACTATCTGAACCTGTCGCATCACCCGGCGCTCAAGGCCGCCGCCGTCGCCGCCGTCGAGGCGCATGGGACCGGGGCCGGGGCCTCTCGGTTGGTGACCGGCGACCATCCGGTCGTCGAGCGGCTGGAGGCGCGGCTGGCGGCGTTCAAGAACACCAAGGCGGCGTGCGTGTTCGGCTCGGGCTACCTGGCCAATACCGGGGTCATCCCCACTTTCGTCGGGCCGGGTGATCTGGTGCTGGTCGACGAACTGGCGCACGCCTGCATCTGGGCGGGGGCCAAGCTGTCGGGAGCCGAGGCGGCCGCCTTCCGCCACAACGACCTCGCCCATCTGGCCGACCTCCTGGCGACGCGACGGGCTGGCGCCGGGAAGGTGCTGGTGGCCACCGACGGCGTATTCTCCATGGACGGCGACATCGCCCCGCTCGACCAGCTCTCGGACCTGTGCGCCGCGCATGACGCCTGGTTGCTCAGCGACGACGCCCACGGGGTCGGCGTGGTCGGCGGCGGCCGGGGCAGCGCCGCTCTGTTCCCTACCGCGCGCATTCCCTTCCAGATCGGCACCCTGTCCAAGGCGCTCGGCGGTTACGGCGGCTATCTTTGCGCCTCCAAGGCGGTGGTGGACCTGGTCAAGACGCGGGCCCGCACCTTCGTCTATTCCACCGGCATGCCGCCGGCCGTGGCGGCCTCGGCCCTGGCCGCTCTCGACCTGATCGAAGCGGACCCCGCCCTCTGCGCGGCGCCGATCGCCAAGGCCCGGCTGTTCACCCGCCTGGCCGGTCTGCCCGAGGCGCAAAGCGCCGTCGTCCCCGTGATCCTGGGGGAGGCCGACGCGACGCTCGCGGCGTCCCGCCGTCTGGCCGAGGCCGGCTTCTCGGTGGTGGCCATCCGGCCGCCGACGGTGCCCGTCGGGACCGCCCGGTTGCGCATCGCCTTTAGCGCCGGCCACCCGGACGACGAGATCGCGCGGCTGGCCGCCGAGGTCGTCCGGTTGCGGGAGGCGGGCTGACATGACCGTCATCGCGATCGCCGGGGCCGGCACCGACATCGGCAAGACCTATGTCGCCGCCGGCCTGATCCGCGCCTTGCGCCGCCGGGGTCACGCCGTCGAGGCGCTGAAGCCGGTGGTCAGCGGCATCGAGGACGACCAGCCGCAAGGCAGCGACCCGGCCCGCCTGATCGCGGCGCTCGGCGCGCCCCTGACCCCCGAAAGCCTGGCGCGCATGTCGCCGTTCCGTTACCGCGCGCCGCTGTCCCCGCCCTTGGCCGCATGGCTGGAAGGCCGCGTCCTCCGGTTCGAAGCCGTGCTGGCCTGCTGCCGCGAGCGCGCCGCCGGGACCTCGGGCCTGCTGCTGATCGAGATGGCTGGCGGGGTGATGTCGCCCCTCGACGACAGCCGCACCGGGCTCGACCTGCTGGAGGCGCTGGGCGCGCCGGTCCTTCTGGTCTCGGGCGCCTATCTGGGCGCGATCAGCCACGGCCTGACGGCGCTGGAGACCCTGCGCGGGCGGGGGCTGTCGGTCGCCGCGATGGTGGTGAGCGAAAGCCCCGGCGACAACCCGCCGTTCGAGGAGACGGTGTCGGCGTTTCGCGGGTTCGGCGGCGGCGTTCCGGTGGTCGCCGCGCCCCGGCGGCCTGAACAGGACTGGGACGCCGACGACCTGGCGCGCCTGCTGACGCCCGCGGGCTAGGCGATCACCGCCGCCGCGACGGCGTCCAGCGCTGTCAGGAGGTCGCGGGGGGCGATGCGGATCTGCAGGCCGCGTTGGCCGCCGTTGACGAACACCCAGTCCAGGTCGAGCGCCGTCTCCTCGACGAAGGCGGGCGCGCGACGCTTCTGGCCGAACGGGCTGACGCCGCCGACCTTGTAGCCGGTGACGCGCTCGGCGTCGGCGGGCTTCATCATCTGGGCCGCCTTGCCGCCGGCGGCCGCCGCCAGCCGCTTCATGCTGACCTCGCGATCCGAGGGCAGCACCACGCAGGCCGGCTTGCCGTCGATCTCGACCATCAACGTCTTCAGCATCCGGCCCGGCGGGCAGCCCAGGGCCTCGGCCGCCTGCAGCCCGACCCTGTCGGCCGTGGGGTCGTAGACGTAGGTGTGCAGTTCGAACGCGATCCCGGCCTTGGCCAGGGCGGCCGTCGCGGGCGTGCTCTTGGACATGGCGCCTGCATAGCGCGCCGGGGCCGCGGATTGAAGGCGCGCCGTCGCCCGACCGCGCGCGGGCATCCGGGGCGGCGGCGAGCGAGGCCGGCTTTCGCCGTTGCGACAAAACGTCCCTGCTGAAAGCGGCGACGGCCCGGTTAAGCATATCGCCGCTAGAAAAACAGCTCTCGGGTGCAATCTGAAATGGATCTTGATAGCGATTTGCTTGTCTGTTCTTGAGCGCGTCGGAATGATTACTGATGAAATAGAAATTTGTTAATTCGGCTCCGGCAGCGTCGCGACGTCAATCGAGGACGCCGCCATGAAATTCATCAACTCGCGACTGTCGTTCGGGGCGCGGCTGGCCCTGCTGGCCCTGCTGTTCGCGGCGCCCTGCGCCTTGCTGAGCGGCTTGTTCGTCCACCAAAGCTGGAAGGACATCGCCTTCGCCGAGCGCGAGGTCTCCGGCGTGCGCTACATCGAAGCCCTCTGGCCGGTCCTCAACGCCGCGGCCCACGACCGCGACGACGGCGCCGCGATGGAGCGGTTCAAAGGGGTGGCGTCGCGCGAGGACGCGGTCTTCAAGTCGGCCGAGGCCTCGGCGGCCCTGACCGGGGCGTCCACGCCGCAGGAGCGCCTGCGGGCGGGCGTGGCCCTGGTCGACAAGGTCGCCGACGCCTCCAACCTGACGCTCGATCCGGACCTCGACAGCTTCTACGTGATGGACGCGGTCACCGCGCGCCTGCCGGCCATGGCGCGGGCGGTGTCCGAGGTGGCGTCCTCGGCCTCGGGGCAGGGGGACGAGGCGGCGCGCATCGCCCGCGCCGCCGCCGCCATCGACCGCATGACCTCGGCCGAAGCCGGGGCCCAAAGCGACCTCGCCTCGGCCATGGACTACAACACCGCCGGCGACACCCGCCGCGCGCTGAAACCCTGGCTGGCGCCCCTGGACACGGCCGTCGGCGAGCTGAAGGCCCAGGCCCAGGGCGGCCTGACCCTGGGCGGCTCGGCCGGCGACCTGTCGGTGAAGCGCGATACGGCCCAGGCGGCGTTGGGCGAGGCCTGGACGCGGGCCGACGGCGAGTTGCTGCGCCTCCTGCAGGCGCGGATCGAGCATCTGATCCGAACCCTGGCCGCCAATCTCGGGATCGTGGCGGCGTGCCTGTTGGCGGCGGGGCTCATGGCCTGGACCATCGCCCGCGCCCTGACCGGGCGGATTTCGGACCTCGTGGGCGCGATGGAGGCGATCGCCGGCGGCGACCTGTCGGTGAACGTGCCCCATCTCGCCGACCGCAACGAGACCGGGCGGATCGCTGCCGGGGTCGAGACCTTCAAGTCCGCGTCCATAGCCAAGGTTGAGCTGGAGGCCGAAAGCGCTCGCCGGCAGCAGCTAACCGAGACCGAGCGGGCGGAGAGCGAGGCCGAGCGGGCCAGGGTTTCGGCCGAGCAGTCGGTGGTGGTCGACTCCCTCGCCAGCGCGCTGCGGCGACTGGCCGACGGCGACCTGACCGGCCGTATCGAGCACGCCTTCGCGTCGCAGTACGAGCGCCTGCGCGCCGACTTCAATGCGGCCGTCGTCCAGCTGGAGGAGACGGTGCAGATCATCGCCGCCAACGTGTCGGCCATCGACAGCGGCGCGCGCGAGATCTCGGCCGCCGCCGACGACCTGTCGCGGCGCACGGAGACCCAGGCGGCCAGCCTGGAGGAAACGGCCGCCGCCGTGGACGAGCTGACGGCGACGGTGCGCAAGACCGCCCAGGGCGCGGGCGAGGCGGCGCAGGTGGTGAGCGCCTCCAAGGCCCAGGCGGAGGCTTCCAACGCCGTGGTGAACAGCACCGTGACGGCGATGACCCAGATCGCCGACAGCTCGGCCCAGATCAATCAGATCATCGGGGTGATCGACGAGATCGCCTTCCAGACCAATCTCCTGGCCCTCAACGCCGGGGTCGAGGCGGCGCGGGCCGGCGACGCCGGCAAGGGCTTCGCGGTGGTCGCCTCCGAGGTGCGGGCCCTGGCCCAGCGTTCGGCCGAGGCCGCCAAGGAGATCAAGTCGCTGATCTCGGCCTCGGCCGACCAGGTGGCGCAGGGCGTCGACCTTGTCGGCCGCACGGGGGAGGTGTTGCGCCAGATCGCCCGCGAGGTCAGCAGCATCGACGGGCTGATGCGCGAGATCTCGGCCTCGACCCGCGAGCAGTCGACCGGCCTCAGCGAGGTGAACGTCGCCATCAACCAGGTCGATCAGGTCACCCAGCAGAACGCGGCCATGGTCGAGCAGACCACCGCGGCCAGCCACGCCCTGGCCGGACAGGCCCGGACGCTGGCGCAGTTGGTCGGCCGATTCAAGGTCGGCGCTGTGGCGGCGGGGCGCTCACCCCTGGCCGCCTGACGCCGCCGTTCAGCCGTTCGGGGCGGTTCAGGGTGACGGTCGCCAGACCGTCCTTCAGCTGCCAGCACGGTTCGCATGGACAGGCTCCGGGGCGTCGCCGGCGGGCCGGCGCGCTTCTTCCTGACGTCAGTCGGCTTCGACGGCGCGCGCGGCGCGCTCGCGCAGGGCGACCTTGTCGACCTTGCCGATCGGCAGCAGCGGCAGCTCCGGCTCGACGAAGAACCTCTTGGGGACCTTGTAGTTGGCCAGCCTGGCGCGGCACCATTCGGCCAGGTCGCCCGGCTCGGCCGCCGCGTTCAGCGTCACATAGGCGACGCCGACCTCCTGCCACAGGGGGTCGGGCGCGGCGACCACGGCGGCGAGGGCCACGGCGGGGTGCTCCTCGATGGCGGCCTCGACCTCGCGGGGATACACGTTGTAGCCGCCAGACTTGTACATCTCCTTCAGCCTGCCGACGATGCGGTAGCGGCCGTCGGGGCGGCGCACGGCGAGGTCGCCGGTCCGGAAGAAGCCGTCCGGCGTGAAGGCCGCCGCCGTCGTTTCGGGCTGCCGCCAGTAGCCCGAGAACAGGTAGGGCGACCGGGCGACGATCTCGCCCCCTTCGCCGTCGGCGACGTCGTGGCCGTCGGCGTCGATGAGCCGGACCTCGACCTCGGGGAACGGAAAGCCCACCGACTGCAGCAGGACGTCGCGGTCGACGGTCGGCTCGACGATGGTGATCGCCAGGGCTTCGGTCAGCGAATAGTTGGTGGCCAGGCGGGGGGCGACGGCCGCCAGCCGCTCCAGGGTGTCGGAGGGAATGGCCGCGCCTTCCCAGACCGCCAGTTGCAGGCTCGACTGGTCGACCGTGTCGAACTCGGGCAGGGCGGCCTGCAGGGCGAAGACGCTGGGCACCGAGAAGGCGGCGGTCAGTCGCTCCGTCTCGATGGCGCGCACCGACGCGGCCGCATCGAACTGCTCCATGAAGGCGATGGTTCCGCCGGCCGTCAGGCAGGGGGTCGACAGGTCGACCACGCAGCCGATGTGGTTGATCGGCAGGAAGTTGAGCACGCGCAGCGGCTCCACCGGCCAGAGGCGGTTCTGAACCAGGCTGAAGGCGATGATCGCGGCCTGATCGAGCAGGGCTCCCTTCGGCTTGCCGGTGCTGCCAGAGGTGTAGACGATCAGGCACGGATCGCGGCCGCCGCAGGCGTCGCGGCGGGCGGCCAGGTCCGCGTCGCTGACCCCCCGGCCCGCCTCCAGGAAGGCCGCGAAGCTGTCCGCGCCGGACAGGGCGGGTTCGTCGGCGAACAGCACCACGCGGGCCGGCAGGACGCCTTCGGCGCTCAGTTCGAGCAGGTCGTCCTTATAGTCCCGATCCTCGATGCGTGTGCGGGTCAGCAACAGCGCCGGAGCGGAATCGCGCAGGACGTGGGCGAGTTCCTGTCGCCGGTAGCGTGGATTGAGGCCGACCCAGATCGCCCCGATCGTCGTGGCGGCGAGGAAGCTGACGAAAAAGTCGGGGTGCGGGGTCTGAAGCGTGGCGACGCGGTCGCCCTTGCCGACGCCCGCCGCCATGAAGGCCTTGGCCAGGTCGTTGATCGCCGCGTCGAGGCCGGCGTAGCTGACCCGGCGCTCCCCTAGCACCAGGGCTTCGGCGTCCGGCGTGCGCCGGGCGTGCCAGGCCGCATAGTCGGCGATGCGGGGCAGTTCGGGCGGGGGCTCGCGCAGCAAGGCGTTCTCCAACGTCGCGGATCAAGAATTCATAGTCATACCTCATATTCATAAAATGACGATCATGACAAGCACCGTTCAGGGCGTCGGCGACAGCGGTTCTGCCTAAGGGGGCGGCATGTCGCGGGGTGAGTCGCCCCGTCGGAAGGCTTAGACCTGGACGGATGGGTTCCTGGCGAGCAGGGCGCGATGCCAGATCAGCGCCAGCAGGCGGGCGGCCTGGTCCGGCGCGGCTCGCAGGTCCTCGAACTCGTCGTAGCGCAGCGAATAGATGTCGTAGAGGAAGCGGTCGGTCATGGCCAGGAAGGCGAAGGCGGCGATGTCCTTGCGCGCGGGGATCGCGCCGTCGCAGAGGCTTTCCAGCTTTTCGGCGAGCGTCGTCGCCCAGCCGCCGCGGACCTGCTGGTAGTAGGCGCCGAAATCGGCGTCGACCTCTTCGAGGTGATAGAGGGTCTTCATCAGGGCTCGCGAGGCCGAGAAAGCGTCGACGAAGACGGCGTTCAGGGCGAGCAGGGAGGCGAAGGCGGCGTCGCCGGGCCTGATCTCGACCCGCTCCAGCGCCAGGGTGATGTCGGCCAGCCGTTCGGACACGATCGACAGCACCAGTTCGCGCTTGTCCTTGTAGTGATGGTAGATCGCGCCCCGGGTCAGGCCGCTGGCCTCCTCGATGTCGGAAAGCCGCAGCTCCTCGTAGCCGCTGGTGTCGAGCAGGGTCAGGGTCGCCTGCCGCATCCTCTGCAGGGTCAGCTGGGAATCCTTGCGGCGTCCGGTCGGATCGGTGACGAAGGGCGCGCCCGCCTCGGCGAGGCCTTCGCCCGCGGGGGCGGGGTCCGGATCGGGAGCGGTGGAGGGCGGAGGGTCGCTCAGGAACAGCGCGCGGTGACGCAGGCGCAGGACCGCATAGACCAACTGTTCCGCCGACAGGCCCAGTCCAGGGTCCCTGCCGGTGAAGCGCCGGAAGATCACGTTCTCAGTCATCGACACCAGGGCCAGCAGGGCGGGGCGCAGCAGGGCGACGGGCAGGTCGCTGCCGGGGCGCACGGCCGCGAGCGCCAGGATGTGGCTGTCCAGGAAGCCCTTGGTGTGCTCCCAGAAGGCGCTGGCGAAGGCCGGGACGCTGGTGTCGTAGGTGAAGTAGCAGCCCAGAAGGCCGCGGTCGGACTTATAGAGGCCGGCGTGCGACAGGTGCAGCGCCAGCTCGCGCTCCCAGAAGCTCGGCAGGTCGCGCGCCGCCGGTATCGCGGCGAGATAGTTGTCGAGGAGCCGTTCGAGCAGCTCCACCGTCGCTTCGGGCTTGCCGGCGAAGTAGCGATAGAACGAGCCCGTGGGGACGCCGGCCTCGGCGACGACCTGGCTGATGGTGGTCCCGTGATAGCCTTGGCTGTTAAGCACCCGCTTAAGCGCGGCCAGGATCGCCTCGCGGGTCTGTCGCCCCTTCGCCGTTTTGGGAGCGCTCGGTTGGGGTCGGTCGGGGACCATCACGGCGTCGAGACCGATGCTCTCTGTCATGCGACCGGGCTAGCATAGCCGGGCGACGGGCTCAATTCAGAAGCCTCGCCAGAAATTATGAATATGCGGTATGGATACGAAAATCGGAATGCAGACCCGCCGACCAAGCGGCGGGCGTCCTAGGGAGGGTGCGGTGGTTCGCGGCGGCTGTCTCAAGAAGACTATCCGGCCCGGTCGATTTGGGGGCGGCTTCCCCGACGGCCTCGGCGGCGGCAGCGGCGTCGCTTCGGTCCCGAGACGCTATGGAACTATGAGGCGGGCCTGAAGGCGACGCTGCTCGAGCGCCGCGCGCCTATGGCGTCGAACTGAAGCACCGGTTCTAGGCCGGAAGGCTGGCCGTGGCTGTCAGGCTCCTGCCAGGCCCGCCAGCGCCTGGTCGAGGACCTGGCGGCCACGGTTCAGCACGGCGCGACGCCAGGGCGTGTCCGAGGGGGCGAGGCAGGCCTTGATCTCGGCCAGCGTCCCGGCCGCCTCGGGGGCGTCGAGGCTGGAGAAGGTCGCCAGCCGGAAGCGGTCGACCATGGATTGGCCCACACGCTCGATGGGTTCGGTGCCGAACTCCAGGGCGGCGGCGGTCACGCGGGCCTCGGGGGCCATCTGCGGGGCCGCGGCGACCAGGGTGCCCTGCGGAGTCCACGGAAAATCGGCGGAGGGAATCTGGATGGTGTCGCCCCACCAGGCCCTGGCCCGGGCGTTCGCCTCCGGCGTCTGGCGGATCGCCAGCATGACGCCCGCGCCGCGGTCGCCGAACCCGGTGTGGACGTCGACTAGGGCGAGGTCGGCCACCCCGCGCGCCGCCTCGGCGATGACCGCCCTCACGGCGGTGTTCGACCAGGCCGGCTCGCGGCCGGCGAAGTTGAACCGTCCGGGGCGGTGGTACTGGCCGTCGGCGCCGGCGTGCAGATACTGGGAAAGGCCGTGGCGCTCGACGTACTGGCGGGCCTTGAGCTCGGCGGCCTCGCGCAACGGGCCGGAAACCTCCGGGCACATGAAGACGTCGTCCAGCTCGTCATAGAGCGGGTTGTGGGGAAGCGGCCCGTCGAAATCGACGAAGTTGCGGTTCAGGTCGACGCCGCCCTCGGTCTCGACGCTGGTCCAGGCCATGCCGTAGGGGTTGGCCGCGTGGATGCAGAGCACGGCCTGGCCAGGGGCCGGGCGCAGCCGGCGCAGGGCGTCGACCTGGATCGCCGAGCCGGCGTACCCCTCCACCCCGTGGACGCCCGAGATCACCACCAGGAGCTTGTCCGCGCCGGGCTCGCCGAGCCGGGCCGTATCCATCGAGAGCGGCTCGCCAGCCGGCCCGACGCCGGGGCACGGCAGGGTCTCGACCTGGGCCCCGGCCGACCGCGCCGCGGCGAGGAACTTGTCCCGCGCTTCGAAATAGTCGTCGGCGCAGGCCGCGGCCACCTCGTCCGCAGAGGGGGCGTGGGCGTTCGAAGTGTGAGGCGACGTCATGTTGATGGCTTCTCATGGGCGCATTGTGACATGTCACACGATTGGCCGTCGGCGATAAGTGAGTCAAGCCTCAATTATCGCCGGTCGGCGCCCAGGATCGGGTTGCGAGCCTCAGGGCTTGGCGGGCGTCTTGCCGCGTTCGCCGGCGGCCGGGCCGAGCAGGTCGCCGAGATTGAGCGTGCGCAGCTCCGGCATGCCCAGCACTGCGTCCGTGATGATCTTCTCGCTGACCGCGAGAGCCTCGAGCATGGCCTTGCGGGCATCCTCGGCGCGCCCGGCCTCCAGCGCGGACCAGATCCTGCGATAGTCGGCCTGATAGAGGTCCGCGCTCGGGTTCGAGCGGACGCCCAGGAACAGGAGCCTGAGGAACCGGTCTTCGAGCGAGGTGATCCAGGTCGCCAGCAGCGGGTTGCCGGCGGCCCGGCCCAAGGCGACGGTGAAGTCCCGGTTGTTGAAGCAGAACGCCAGGATGACGTCCGAGGTCGCACCGGCGAATTCGAGGTTGGCGACCCGTTCGTAGGCTCGGCGAAGTTCGTCGGTGACGGCGCCGCAGGCCATGCGGACGGCTTCGCCCAGGGTCATGCGCCGCAGGTGGTACAGCCCCTGGATGTCGGCCAGGGTGATCGGCGCCACCATATGGCCGCCGCGAAGGTGGTTCTCGACCAGTCCCTCCTGCACCAGGCGCGCCAGCGCCGCGCGGATGGGCGCCTTGCCGAACCCGAAGCGGTCGGACAGCATCGCTTCGGACATTTTCTGTCCCGGATGCAGCGTCAGCGTGAGGATGTCGCGCCAGATCGCCTCATAGGCCGCCTCGGCGAGCGACCGGGACGCGGCCCCGGCGGTTCGCGACTTTCGCTTGGCCGGCGCCGGCGGCGGCGCTTTCGAACTGGGTTTCGATTTCAACGGCGCATCTCGTTCTCGGGCGCAGGCCAAGCGGGCGCTTTACACTGGCCCTGGCGATTGTGGAATGTCAAAGCGGCCGCAGGCGCGTCGACTGCGACGCGGCGGCCGGCGAAGATCGAACCCAGGGCGAAAAAAGGAGCCGTCCGAGCGGCTCTGAATGCTCGGACGGCGAAGTTGGGGAGACTGAGAAATCTTCGCGACGCCGGCTCAAAAACGCGCCCGCGCGTCCAAGCCGATGGTCAGCGGCCGGTTGGTCGCGATGCGCGGCCGGCCCGGCAGGGAGACGGATTCGGGCTGCACGTCCGCCAGGTTGGCGTGCTCGTCGAAGATGTTGTTGGCGAACAGGGACAGGGTGACATGGTCGAAATCGATCCCGGTCCGGAGGTTGGCCAGGGCGTAGGCGGGCCTGGAGATCGGATCGGCGACGCTGTTGTTCTGGCTCAGGCTGGAGCCGACATAGGCGTAGTCGGCATGGACGAAGGCGGGCAGGGCGTGCGGCAGCTCGAACCGGTAGTCGAGGGCGACGTTCAGCGTCCATTTCGGGATCTGCGGGATCGGCGAGCCCGCGGGCAGGATGCGATAGGGGCCGGGATCGACGATCTGGGCGTCGGCGTAGCCCGCGCCGAGCGACAGCTTCAACGCCGGGCTGACCGCGATCTGGGCCTCGATCTCGCCGCCCCGGCTGCGGGCCGCGCCGCCGTTGACGTGCACCTGGAACCCGCAGGACGGCAGGGCGGCGACCTGCTGGACGTCCGACCATTCGATGTCGAACAGCGAGCCGTTCACCGTCAGGCGGCGTTCGAGCCAACTCGTCTTGGCCCCGACCTCGTAGCTCCAGACCGAGTCCGAATTGTAGGATTCGGCCTGGGCCGGCGTCAGGGCGATGGCGGCCAGGCCCCCGGCGCACAGCGCGGCGGGGAAGGCGTTGACGCCGCCGATCCGGAAGCCCTTGGCGGCGGTCGCGTAGACCATGCGGTCGTCGGCGAACCGGTATTGCAGGCTGAACTTCGGATTGACGCCGCGCTCGTGCTGCTTGCCGGCGAAGCCGCCCGGCGTGCCGGCGACGCCGTCCTCGACGGCCCGAAACAGCACCTGGTTGTCGAACCATCGCGCCCCGGCGATCAGCCGCAGCTCGCTGGTGAGGTCGTAGGTCGCCTCCCCGAAGACGGCGGTCTCCTCGACCTCGGTGTTCAACTCGGCGCTGAAGATGTTGTCGACATAGGGACCGGCGGAGACGGGCGGGTTGGTCCTGGTGTCCTTGCTGTCCTGATAGAAGACACCGGCGTTGATCTGGAGCGGCCCGTCGAACCGGGAGGTGAAGCGGACTTCCTGGGTGAAGGCGCGATAGCGCTCGTCGTGGTGGAAGAGAACCGGCACGGGCGGCGTGCCGAGCAGGAGCGAGATCACCTCGGACGAGTCCTCGCTGTCGGCCGCGTCGCGCACGAAGCGCGAGGTGTCGGAGGTGATGTCGCCGAAGGGTGTCTTGTACTTGGCGGTCAGGCTGTAGAGCCGCCAGGAATCGCTGCCCGGCTCGGCCAGGGCGAACCACCGCTTCTGGACGAAGTTTCCCGGCGACACGTCGGCGTAGGGGTGGCCGTTCTCGTCCATGTCCTGGAACAGTAAGCGCGGGACGATCGTCAGCTTGTCGTCCAGCAGGTTGGCGCCGAACGTGATCGAGCCGCCCTGCCGTCGCGCCGCCGCCACGTTCTTGATGGTGTCGAAGCGTGCGGGCGCGTCGGAGGAAGGCGCCCGTTCGAACACGCCGGACTCGTAGTCCGCGAACGCGCTGACCCGCAGGGCCAGCCTGTCCTGCACGAGGGGGTGGTTGATCGCCCCGTCGATCGTGCCGTTCACCCCGCCGCCCCGTGTCGCCGACCCGACCATGTGGACGAAGCCCTGACCTGCTGAGGCGTCGGGCAGGGCGCTGATCAGCCTCACCGTGCCGCCCATCGACCGCGCGCCGTAGAGCGTTCCCTGCGGTCCCTTGAGCACCTCGATGCGGTCCAGGTCGAGGACGCGCGGGTCGACGCTTTCGGGCAGCGGCGTGTCGTCGAGATACATGCCCGTGGTGCCGACGCCGTAGACGCCGCGAATGGCGATGGTCTGGCTGCTGGCCATGGAGTCGCCCGAATAGGCGAAGGCGAGGTTGGGAATGCGGACGGCGTAGTCCTGGAAATTGGCGATCCCGGCGGCGACCAGGGCCTTGCTGGTCAGGGCGGTGATCGCCATCGGCACGGTCTGAATGGTTTCGGCCCGTCGTTGCGCGGTCACCACGATTTCATCGACGGCCTCCGTCGACGCGGACGTCGCCGGAGCGGCGGCGTTGGCGGCGAGTCCCGTCGCGGCCAGCAAGGTGCCGGCGGCGATGCCGGCCATCAGTCGTCTGGTGTCGGTTCGGCGTTTCATTCCCTCTTCCTCTCTTTTTTGGTCGGCGGTTCAGGTCGACGCGCGACGCGCGAGGTTTCGGCGTCCGGGTCTGGTCCGGATTGCGGTCGCGGGTGTCGCCGGCCCCTCGGCGACGGGGTTGAAAGGTCACGTTCTCAATATTGAGTTCATGTTCATTTTGTTGTTGAGGTCATCACCGCTTTTGTGACATGTCAATATCACGAACCGCGTCGATGGCGGGGCGGCGAACGGATCGCCCGCCCGGTTTCAGGCGCGATCCGGTCAATCCCCGAAAAGGGGCCGCCAGTCGGTGGTGATAGAAACGCCGGGAGAGGGAACAGACATGCGGCGATCTGCGGCGTGGACGCTTGCGGTGCTGACCATCGCGGGGTTCCTGTCCTATACGGACCGTTACGTCATCAACGTCCTCGTCACTGAGATACGAGGCGACCTGTCGCTCACCGACCTGCAACTGGGCTTGGTCCAGGGCACCGCCTTCGCGGTCATCTACGCCTGCGCGGGCCTGCCTTTGGGCTGGATGGCGGACAGGACCAACCGCCGCAACCTGATCCTGGTCGGATTGACGGCCTGGTGCCTCGGGACCGGGGCCTGCGCCTTCGCGAACAGCTTCGCGGCGCTGTTCGCCGCGCGCCTGGCGGTCGGTCTGGGCGAGGCGTGCCTGTTTCCGGCCGCCTTCTCGCTGATCAACGCCTGCTTCTCGCCTAGCCGCAGGGGGATGGCCATAGGCGTCCTGATGACGGGCGTGACGCTCGGCGCCGGGGCGGCCGTGGCGATCGGCGCGGGTTTGCTGGCCTGGCTCCAGGGCCCGCACGCGCCGGCTCTCGGCTGGCCGTTCCCGCCGCAGCCCTGGCGGCAGGTGCTGGCGATCGTCGCCGTCGCGGGCCTGCCGGTCCTGGCGCTGGTCGCGACCCTGCACGAGCCGGTCGAGGGCGAGGGGGCGGCGCGCCTTCCGCCGCCGACCATGGCCGAATCCCTGGCCGCCGTCCGGCCGCTGACGCCCGTGCTCCTGCCGCTGGTGGCGGCCATCGCCCTGGTTTCGCTGACCGACGCCGCGCTCGGCGCCTGGGCGCCGGCCTTCTTCGTCAGGCGGTTTGGTTTCGACGCCGCCGGCCTCGGCCTGCAACTGGGGTCGGTCATTCTGATCACCTCGGCCGCCGGAGCCCTGATCGGCGGCAAGCTGAGCGACCTGCCCTACAGGGGCGGCGTCGTCGAAGGACGCCAGCGCGCCGCGGCCATCGCCGCCACCCTGGCGTTGCCGGCGTCGATGTTCGCCATCGCCGGAACGCCCGGCCTCGCCCTTTTCGGCTACGGGGCCTGGCTGCTGCTGTTCAACATCGCCGGCACCGCCAGCGTCGCGGCGACCCAGGACATGGCGCCGCGCCGGCTGCACGGGGTGTTCGCTGCCACGACCTCTTTCACCTACGCCATGGCGGGGCTGGGCGTCGGTCCGGCGATGGTCGCCATGCTCACCGACGGCGTCTTCCACGATCCCGGGCGGGTCGGCCTGTCGATGGCGGCCGTCGGCGCGCTCGCCCTCTGCGTCGCCATCGTCGCGCTCTGGGCGGCCCTGGCGGCGAACATTCGGCTGCGCAAGGCCGCCGCCGCGTCGCCCGCGGTCTAGACGCCCGTCGCGGCGGCGACAAGCCCGTTTCACATGCTGTTCAGGAGGCCAAGATGACTGTGTCTTCCCCCTCGCTCGGATGGAGCGGAAGGATCGATCCGTCGCCGGCTAGGCCCGCCCGTCGGGCTTGGAGCCAGGCGAGGACGCGCGCTTCGAAGCGCGGCGCCTGGGCGCCGTGGATCGCGCTCGCGGCCGTGCTGGCGATGGGAGGGCCGGCCGCCCGGGCGGAGGTTTCGGCCGAGAGCCGGCTGGCCAAGGCGCAGCCGTTCATGAGCGCCGTCCTGCGCGCGAAGCTGGGCGAGACCATGCCGCAGATCCACTGGCTGGACGGGGCGGACCGGTTCTGGATGGTCGAGCGGGTCGGCGAGGGCCGGCGTTACGTCGTCGTCGACGCCGCCACCGGCGAGACCCGGCCCGCCTTCGACCACAAGGCGCTCGCCGCCGCCCAGCCGGCGACCGCGGCCGGGCCGGCGAGCGAGACGAGCCTGCGCGTGGGGGCTCTCGATCTCAGCGATCCGCGTCGCCCCGTCGTGACGACGACCGGCGGGGTGTTCCAGTGCGACGCCGCGGCGCATCGTTGCGAGCCCAAAGCGGCGCGCGGCGGCGCGGGCGGCGCGGCGTCCCCCGACGGCTCGAAGGTGGTGTTCCGGCGGGGCTTCGACCTCTGGTTGAAGGTGGTCGCCACCGGCGAGGAGCGTCGCCTCACCCAGGACGGCGTCGAGAACTTCGCCTATGGCGACTTCGATTCCTATATCGACGACGAGAAGGTCGCCCGGCGCAGGGCGGGCGAGGCCGACCCGCTGTTCGGGGTGGTCTGGTCGCCTGACGGCCGCTACGTCCTGGGGCTGCGCCAGGACCTGCGGCGCATTCCCGAGCGCCTGCTGGTCACGGAATACCTTCCGCCGGAAGGCGGCCCGCCGGTGATCTACAAGCGCCGGGCTCCCGTCTCGGGCGACGCCTCGCGCCCCGACAGCGCCTTGACCCTGATCGACACCCAGTCCGGGACCGTCCGCCGGATCGACATCGACCCGCAGGCCCTGAACGATTTCGCCCTCGGCTATTACGCCGCCGGCGGCAAGGTCTGGTGGGATTTCAAGCACGGGGCGGCGTTCCTGATCGGCGCCAATCGCGGCGGCTCGCGCTACCAGCTGCTGAAGGCCGACCTGAACACCGGGGCGGTGACGCCGCTGATCACCGAGACGGCCAAGTTCAACGTGCGTCTCAACACCTTCGACTACGCCCTGCCGAACGTGCAGGTGCTGTCGTCGGGCGGCGAGGCCATCTGGTATTCCGAGCGCGACGGCTACGGCCATCTCTATCTGTACGATCTCGCCTCGGGGAAGGTGAAGCGCCAGCTGACCAAGGGGGCCTGGACGGTGGCCGACCTGGTGCGGGTGGATGAGCGGACCCGGACGATCTATTTCACCGCCGCCGGCAAGGAGGCGGGGCGCCACCCCGACTATCGCCATCTCTACAAGGTCGGCCTCGACGGCGGCGAGCCCGTGCTGCTGACGCCGGAGGACGCCGACCACCAGTTCAACCACGGCTATGTGTTCTGGAGCGGCGGCCCCTGGCCCGGTTCCAGCATGTCGCCGAGCGGCCGGTACCTGGTGGACAGCGTCGCGACCGCCGGGGCGTCCTCCAGCCTGGTGATCCGCACCAGCGACGGCCGGCTGGTCAAGGAGCTGGTCAAGGCCGACCCCAAGGTCTTCGACCGGCTCGGCGTGCGCGCCCCCGAACTGGTGACCGCCAAGGCCGCCGACGGGACCACCGATCTCTATGGCGTGTTGTTCAAGCCCACCGACTTCGACCCGAACAAGCGCTATCCCGTCATCGAGATGACCTATCCCGGCCCGCAGCAGCGATCGGCGCCGGTGACCTTTCCGAAGTTCTTCGCGTCGAGCGGCGTCGTCGAGCCGTTCGCCACCGCCGAACTCGGCTTCATCGTGCTGGTGATCGACGGGCGCGGCAGCGCCTACCGGTCGCGGGCCTTCCGCGAGGCCTTCTTCGGGACCGAGGACGCCTTCGGGGCCGCCGACCACGTGGCCGCCCTGCGCGACCTGGCGACGACCCGCCCCTATCTCGACCTCGACCGGGTCGGCGTGACCGGCCACTCCTACGGCGGCTATGGATCGGTGCACGCCATGCTGCTGTTCCCGGATTTCTACAAGGTCGGCGTCGCCGGCGTCGGCCCGGCGGACTGGACCTCGATGACCGACGCCGTCAGCACGGAGCGCTATTTCGGACTTCCCGCCGGCGGCGGCGGCGCGTCCTATCAGCAGACCTCGGGGAACGTCCGGCTCGCGGCGCGTCTGCGGGGCAGGCTGCTGCTGATCTACGGCGGGATCGACGAGATCGTGCCGTTGCAGGAGGCGATGAAGCTCAGCGACGCCTTCATCGCCGCCGACAGGCCCTTCGACCTGCTGATCGTTCCCAATGCGGGTCATATCGCCGGGGCCTTGCCCTACGGCGTCAAGCGCACCCAGCAGTACTTCATGCAGTATCTCGGCGGCCCGGAGGCGCGATCGGCGGGGAACTGACATCCTGCCGCGCGGCCCGCCAGGGAGGGCGCAATCCCTGCCTGACGGGCTTTCGGCCGTCTCGGTGGCGGGTAATTATGTATTACAATCAGCTGGTTGCGGAGGCGCCGGCCCGCGTTCCCGTCCTCGCTCGCTTTCGCTCCTGCGTTAGACCTAGCCAGACGCCGCTTCCCAGGTCGGAGGGAAGCGGCGCCAACTATGGGTCTCAGCCGGAGAAGGGAAGCGCCTTCAGCGCGTCGTTAAGCCAGCCCCAGACCGCGCGGTCGCTGTCTACGGCGGACGGCGGACCTCGAAGGCCGGCGAGGAGGTCGGCGTAGCGACCGAGCCGGCCCTGATAAGCCGCGTACTGAGCCAAACGCCAATCGACGACGCTGCGATCTAGCGGGCGGTTCAAGCCGCCGACTGACGGCGGGAGCGGAGAGCAGGGCTCTCGGATGTAGGTGAAGCCTTTCCAATCGCTGCTCGGTTCAAAGACGTCGGGCGACCTCCTGAGCGCTGTGCTCGCCGGAACGAATGGCCCCGTCAATGTAGCCGGCGAAAGCCTCAGCCGTCTCTGTCCCGGCCCAGTAGATGCGACCAACTGGCTCCCGCAGAGCTGGGCCGAACCCGGTCAGCACGCCAAGGCCGGGCGTCGCGCCATACCCTCCGCGATGCCATTTGGCCGCGGTCCAGACTTCCTCGAGAAAGTCGACCGGCTTCAGTGCCTCGTCGCCGAGATAGACGGCGACGTCCTTGAGGACCTGTTCACGTCGGGCGTCAGACGAGCGTTCCGCCCAGCGCTGGGCGGCCCTTCCGGCAAAGAAGCCCACCAGGCCACCCGTTGAGCCGTGTTCGGGCGAATGATCGAACCACGGTCCGAACTCGCTTCGATCGGACAGCACGTTCCCGGTCAGGCCCTGCGTCCGCCAGAACGGACGCTCATAAGCGATGTGGACCTTAATCACGCAGCCCATCGGCATGCGCTGGGTGAGGCCGTCCCGCATCGCCGGCAAGGGCGGTTGATAGTCGATCCGCGCGGCCATGGACGGCGGCGCGGTGACCACCACATAGCGCGCGCGCCATTGGCGTTCGCCGGCCTGCACGGTGACGCCGCTTTCATGCTGACGGATGGCGGTCACAGGCGCGCTCAGCACCAAGGCGGAGCCGAGCTCTTCGGCCATTCTCGCCGCGAGTTGCCAGACCCCGCCCCGCAGCATCGAATCCTGTGCGCCGCCGCGCGTGGAAATCATCTCGTTGAGACCGCCCGCCGAAGATGCCGCCGCCAGCATGGCGAGAAGCGAGATCTCGCTGGCCTCGGCGCAAGCGAGGGTGCGGACGGCGAGGCGCATCACAGTCCGCACGGCAGGCGACTTCGCGTTGGCGAGGACCCAGGTCTCCATGGTCTGAGCGTCGTTCGCCTCGGCGTCGGGCGCTTCCCACGGACGCGAGGCGGGAACCTTGCGAGCCAACGCCTCGAACTTGCCGATCACCAGGGCGAGCTCGACCAGAGCCATCGGGCTAAGCCCCGGCGTCTCGCCTTCGTAGGTCACGCGGCGACCAGCCACGTCGAGGATGTTCTTGCCAGCGGTGAACTGGGGATAGACAGCGACGCCGTATTCTTTGGCGAGCGCCAGTAGCCGCGCTTGCGCCGGGCCGACCCACTGGCCGCCGAGATCGACCGTCTCGCCGGCGATCTTGCCCGGCTTCGTGCGCCCGCCCACGCGATCATCGGCTTCAAGCACGACGACGCTATGGCCAGCTGCGCGGAGCGCTCGCGCCGCGGTCAGGCCTGCGAAGCCCGCGCCCACGACCACCACGTCGACCGACGCGCTGGAATCCGCAGGGCGGCTTGCTGCTTGCGACTGGGTCTGCGCCGTCGCGGAGCCTTGCATGGCGGCCAACCCCGCGGCCCCCGCACCGAAGGTGAGGGCGGTCCTACGGGACAGGCTCGTCGCGCCGAAACCTGTTTGATCGCCCATCCGCCTGCCTCGCTTGAGCTGGACCCGAGAAGCTCGAGTGGTTATTGGGTGCGTACGCGTACGCGTACGCAAATCGAATGGATATGCGTACGTGTACGCATCGTCAAGCGGCCTTCGTTTGACGCCACGCGCCTAGGGGACGAGATGAGCGGACCGGAACGCGAGATGGGCTTGAGGGAACGTCGCCGGACAGAAGGGCGAGCCCGGATTCTGGACGCCGCGCGAGAACTCTTCGAAGCCGATGGCGTGGCGGGGCTGAGCATCCGGCTGATCGCCAAGCGGGCCGGTATGCCGACCATGACCCTCTATCGCTTTTTTCCGCACAAGACCGCCATCGTGCGCGCCCTCTGGTCGGAAGCTTTCGCGCCGCTGTTCGTCGAACTGGACGCCGCGGAAGCCGCGGAAATCGAGCCCGAAGCGCAGTTGCGCAAGGTCGCCCAGACTTTCGTCGATTACTGGCTGAGGTTCCCTGCCCGCTACAAGGTCGTCTTCCTGATCCAAGACCGCCGGGAGACACACGAGGATCGCTGGTTCATCGAGGACGACGACGTTGTGCCGGAGCTCGCGCGCTTCTCCAGGCTGATCGGAGCGCTCCAGAGCGACGCAGCCGAGAACCCTAGGTTGGCCGGCGAAGCCCTGTTCTGCGCCCTGATCGGCGTCACCCACTTGCTCGTTGGGATGCCGGAATATCAGTGGACCGGCAGCCGCAACTACGTCGACCGCATCCTGCGAGGCTTCTACTGAGCGAGTGGCGCCTGTGCGAGTGAGCCTGTCGGCCGCGGCGCCAGCTAATCCGAGATCCGTTCCGGACTGGCGTCTTGCCCGTCGCGATCTCAAGAAGGCTCTATCATCTGACTGCATTCATTCTTGATGACCTTGATGACATCGCAACCAAGCAAACGACCTATATTTTTCCTGAGCCTTGCGTGCTCTCCAACCACGAGGCCTTCGTAAAGGAGCGCCTTGAAGAGTTGTACGCCCGCGAACATGTCCATTTCGATAGGAGCCGGACTTCTGCTTGCGGATCGAGGCCATTTATGCGTGCAAATCCGGTGCGGTTCAGTAGAGAGTTATAGAGAAGAATTGCGTATAAAGTCGTGTTGCGGCGTAGCTGGAAGCTGACGCAACACATTGATATTAAGGGAAAAATCCTGACCTATCAGTCTTATAGATTTTCCATTGCCCCGATGATGGACTGGACCGACAGGCATTGTCGGGCCCTGCATCGGGTGCTGAGCCGGCGGGCTCTGCTCTATACCGAGATGGTGACGACGGGCGCGGTGCTGCACGGCGACCGGGAGCGGCTGCTGGGTTATGACCCTTGCGAGCATCCCGTGGCGCTGCAGTTGGGCGGCTCCGAGCCGGCCGACCTGGCCGCCGCCGCGCGGATCGGCCAGGACTATGGCTATGACGAGATCAACCTGAATGTCGGCTGCCCGTCGGACCGGGTGCAGAGCGGCCGGTTCGGCGCCTGCCTGATGCGCGAGCCGGCGCTGGTCGCCGACTGCATGGCCGCGATCCTGGACGCGGTCGAGGTTCCGGCCACGGTGAAGTGCCGTATCGGCGTCGACGACCAGGACCCCGAACAGAGCCTGTTCGAACTGGTCGACCGGTGCGCCGAGGCCGGGGTGTCGACCTTCGTCGTGCACGCCCGCAAGGCCTGGCTGAAGGGGCTGAGCCCGAAGGAGAACCGCGACGTCCCGCCGCTCGACTATCCGCTGGTCTACCGGCTCAAGCGCGAGCGGCCCGAATTGACCATCGCCATCAACGGCGGCGTGCCGTCGGTCGATGCGGCCCTGGAGCACCTGCGGCACGTCGACGGGGTGATGCTGGGCCGCGCCGCCTATCACGAGGCGGGCTTGCTGGGGGAGGTCGACCGGCGGGTGTTCGGCGAGGCGGTCGACGACGTCGATCCCCACGCGGCCGTCGAGGCCTATCTGCCCTATGTCCGCGCCCAGCTGGCCAAGGGCGTGCACCTGGCGGCCATGACCCGCCACATGCTCGGGTTGTTCCACGGCGTGCCCGGCGCGCGGGCCTGGCGGCGGATCTTGACGGTGGAGGGCGTCAAGCCCGGCGCGGGCGTCGAGGTGATCGAGCGGGCTCTGGAGGCCGTGCGGCCGCAGCGGGAGCCGTTGCTGCAAACCGCCTGAGGGGGACGGGCCTCAGGGGCGCAGGATCATCGCCGAGCGCGTCGCCTCGATCTTGGACAGCCGGCCCAGATAGGTCATGCCGAGCAGCGAGGTCTCCAGCCCCTTGTCGATGATCAGGGCGTCGACGTCGGCCACGCGCGCGCCGGCGACAGAGACGCTGGCCAGCTTGACCTGGGCGGCGCGCGCCTCGCCGTTGGCGGTGATGACCTTGCGATTGTAGTCGAGGCTCGCGGTCTGAAAGCCCAGACGCTGGGCGTCGGCGGCCGTCAGGGCGACGGCCGAGGCGCCGGTGTCGACAAGGAACTTGACGCGCGAGCCGTTGACGTCGCCCTCGGCCCAGTAGTGGCCGTCGGCGGCCTTCACCACCTCCGCCGCCTGGGTCTCGGCCGCCGCAGCCATCGGCCGCCCCGAGGCGTCCGAAGCCTGGGCGACCGCGGCGTTGGCCGCCGGTTCCTGTTGGGCGCGGTCGAAACCGCCGACGGCCTGGACCGCGCCAATCGCCGACAGCAAGCTCACCACGCCTATCGCCGCCAAACGGATCATGAAGACACCCCGCCATGAATTGGCATTCGCGGCCGTTGTTCAGCCTGCTTGGGTAACACTATGGCGCAGAAGGGTTTTTAACCGGTGAATCAACGGCGACGTCCGGATCGGGCGCCGGCGCCGGCGGGCGGGCCCCTAGAGTCCCAGCTTTTCCGGGCGGATCAGGGCGCGCCGACCGGGCAGGTCGGCCATCACCGCCGCCCGTTCGGCGTCGCTCATCGCCGACCAGCGAGCGATCTCGGGCAGGGTTCGCTGGCAGCCCAGGCAAAAGCCGCTCTCGCCGTCGACGGCGCAGACCTTGACGCACGGCGTCACGATCGGCCGGGGCGGGGAGGAAACGGGCGCGTTCATGACGTCATCAGACCTGCCTCGCGCGGCGGATGCAAGCGTCAGGAGGGAATGGCGTAGGCGACGATGGCGCGGGCGGCGGCCCGTTCCGGCGTTTCGGTCCACAGCGCGATCTCGCTGGTGGCGATGCGGCGCCCGAGCTTCAGCAGGCTGGCCTCGGCGTGCAGGTCGCCGGGGCGGGCGGGGCGCAGGAAGTGCATGGTCAGCGATGTGGTCACAGCCATCGGCTCCTCGCCGACATGGGCCAGCACCAGGGCGTAGGCGGCCACGTCGGCCAGGCTCATCATCGTCGGTCCCGAAACCACGCCGCCGGGCCGCAGCAGGCAGCCGCTGCTGGGCAGGACCATGCGCACGCGCCCCGGCGCGGCTTCGACCACCCGCGAGCGACGATCTTCATCTCCGTCGGGGAAGGCGCGGAGCAGGAAGGCGTTCAGGGCCTGGGCGTCGAGCTTGAGCGTATCTGTCATGGAGGGGTCCGACGTTTTGCGCGAATGCGGCTTGAATTGGGCGATTTCTGCACATTACTTAATTGTAATCATGAACTCAATGTAATGATCAAATATAAATTGCATTTAATTTGAATATCTCCCTGGCTCGAAGCAAATCTATCCTTGTTCCAGCGAGGGAGAGCGACCATGAAATTCTTCACCATCTCGATGACGGCGGCCGTTCTCGCCGCCGCCGCCGCGACCGCCGCCCAGGCCGCCGCGCCGCGTCTGACCGACGCTTCCTACCTCCAGGCCGAGCGTTGCCGGGGACTGATCGGTTCGAAGGCGCTCGGCGAAATAGACACGACTTCGATCGACGCCTTCATCAAGGATCAGTCGCGCGGCCGGGTCAGCTACATCGTCGACCGGGGCGAGAGCGCCCGCGCCGACGCCGAGCGCGAGGCCCGCAAGGCCGGCCCCGACGCCAAGGCCAAGCTGATCGCCGAGCGCGACGGCGCCTGCTCCAACTACAAATCCTAAGGCCCTTCGGCCTTATCACGAGCTCCGATCACGACCTGTAGTCCCTGGGTCGTGGTCGGCCGACGCCCCGCCTTGCCCCGGCGGGGCGTCACCCGTTTCAGGGGTCAGTGCGAAATCTTGAGGGTCAGGGCGAAGGCCAGCATGGTGGCCAGTTCGCTGGCCTGCTGGGTCGCTCCGAGGATGTCGCCGGTCTGGCCGCCGACATGCCGCATGGCCAGGACGCGGACGCCCAGTCCCGCGGCCGCGGCGGCGGCCACAGCCGTCAGTATGGCGAACGGGGCGTCGAGCGCGATCGCCGCGCCGGCCGTCGCGATCAGTCCGAGAACGGCGGCGGTCGCGGTTTCGGCCCATCCCGGTCGACCCGCCTCGGCCGAGCGGCCGTCGGCGCGGGCCGGCGGCGTGGCGTGCATCAGCACCACGCTGACCGCCTTGGCCATGGCGCCGGCGGCGGCCAGCACGATCGGCGTGGTGCGCGGGTCGTCCAGGTCGACGATCAGCGCCACCTTGACCAGCAAGGCCATGATCAGGGCGGCGGCCCCATAGGAGCCGACGCGGCTGTCGCGCATGATCTCCAGCTTGCGCTCCGGCGTCGCGCCTCCGCCCAGGCCGTCGAAGGTGTCGGCCAGGCCGTCCTCGTGAAAGGCCCCGGTCAGGGCCAGGCCCGCCGCCACGGCGACGGCGGCGCAGGCGATCGGCGCCAGGCCGGCCAGCTCCAGCACGGCGTAGATTCCGCCGACCATCCCGCCGACCGCCGCGCCGACGATCGGCGACAGGCGAAGCGCCTGGGTGATCCGCTGCGGCGGCAGGTCTCCGCGCCAACGCGCCGGCAAGCGGGTGAAGAAGATCAGGCAGAGGATCAGGTCGTCGATGGCGCGGCGCAAACCAGGGTCTCCGTTCGGGCTCGGCCCATCCCCGCGCGGACCCTAGAGCGCGTCCGCCCGGCCTGAAAGCCGCAAACCGCCGGCCGGACCACGTGCCGGGTTTCCAATCGCCGCCGCGCCCGCTAAGCCGCGTCCATGACCGCTCAGCCCTTCGACGACATCCGCGCCCTCATCGCCGGCTTTCCCGGCCCTGACGCGGAGGCCCGCGCCAGGACGGCCGAGCGCGAGGGGCGGCTGGTCAAGCCGGCCGGCGCGCTCGGCCGTCTGGAGGAGATCAGCGACTGGCTGGCGGCCTGGAGCGGCCGGGCCCCGCCGCAGGTCAACCGGCCGATCATCGCCATCTTCGGCGGCGCGCACGGGGTGACGGCGCGCGGCGTGTCGGCCTTCCCTGCCGACGTCAACCGCCAGATGCTGGAGACCTTCGCGGCCGGCGGCGCGGCGATCAACCAGATGGCGCGGTTCCACGGCGCGGGGCTGGAGGTGTTCGACCTGGCCGTCGACCGGCCCACCGCCGACATGGTCGAGCGCGCCGCCATGAGCGAGCGCGAATGCGCCGCGACCATGGCCTTCGGCATGGAGGTGCTGGCCAAGCAGCCCGATCTGCTGATCCTGGGCGAAATGGGCATCGGCAACACCACGGCCGCGGCGGCCGTCTGCCATGGCCTGTACGGCGGCGAGGCGGCCGACTGGACCGGCCGCGGCACCGGCGTCGACGACGCCGGGCTGGCCCGCAAGACCGAGGCCGTGGCGGCCGCCGTCGCCCGCGCCAAAGCCGAAGGCGCTTCCGATCCGCTGCAGGTCCTGCGCCAGGTCGGCGGGCGCGAACTGGCCGCCGTGGCCGGGGCCATCGCCGCCGCCCGCACCCAGAAGATTCCGGTCATTCTCGACGGCTATGTGATCGGGGCCGCCGCCGCCGTGCTGCACGCCATCGATCCGTCGGCCCTGGACCACTGCATCGCCGGCCATGTTTCGGCCGAACCCGGCCACCGTCGCCTGCTGGAGCGGCTGGGCAAGCGGCCGCTGCTCGATCTCGGCCTGAGGCTGGGCGAGGGAACCGGCGCGGCGGCGGCGCTTTCTCTGGTCAGGTTGGCCTGCGAGGTCCACGGCGGCATGGCCACCTTCGACCAGGCGGGCGTGTCCGGCAAAGGCTAGGGCGCGGAGGGGCGATGGGGCTGTTGCAGCCGGGTGAAACCTGTTGGCGGGTCGAGCGGGCCCGCCGCGCCGCCTTCCTCGTCGACACCCAGGCCTATTTCAACGCCGCCCTGGCGGCCATGAGCGCCGCTCGCCGCTCGATCGTGCTGCTCGGCTGGGGTTTCGACGCCCGCACGCGGCTGGCGCCGGACGGCCGCGAGGGGCCCGACGATCCGGACGAGATCGGCCACGTCCTGCTGCGGCTGTCGCGCGCGCGGCCGGACCTCGACATCCGCGTGCAGATCTGGCGCTCGGCCGTGCCGATCTCGGCGACCCAGGTGTTCTTCCCGCATCAGGCGCGCAAATGGTTCAAGGGCAGCGGCGTGCGCTTCCTGCTCGACGCGAAGGTGCCGTTCGGCGGCTGCCACCACCAGAAGGTGCTGGTGATCGACGACCAGCTGGCCTTCTGCGGCGGCGGCGACTTCATGCCGGATCGCTGGGACACGCCCGCCCACCTCGACAGCGAGCCGCGGCGGATCATGCCCGACCACGAATACCATCCGCCCCGGCACGAGGTGATGATGATGGTCGACGGTCCGGCGGCGCGGGCCCTGGGCGAGCTGGCCCGCGAGCGCTGGACCAGGGCCGAGCCCAAGCGCCCGCCGCCGCCCGCGCCGCCGGCCGAAGAGGTCGGCCTCGACCTCTGGCCCGGCTTCGTCCGCCCGGACCTGACCGACGTCGACGTGGCGGTGGCCCGCACCGAGCCCGGCTGGAAGGGCGCGCGGGAGGTGTTCGAGATCGGGGCGCTGGCCCTGCGCAGCTTCACGGCGGCGCGCCAGACCATCTATCTGGAGAACCAGTACTTCACCTCGCCGGTGGCGGCCGAGACCCTGGCGGCGCGGCTCGAGGAGCCGGACGGGCCGGAGGTGGTGCTGATCTCGACCGAGCACAGCCCGAGCTGGTTTGATCGCGCCACCATGGACCACACGCGTTCGGTGCTGATCCGGCGGCTGCAGCTGGCCGACGTGTTCGGGCGGTTTCGCGCCTATTGCCCGGAGACGCCGCAGGGCCGCGCCGTCATCGTCCACGCCAAGACCAGCGTCATCGACGACCGCATCGCCCGGGTCGGGTCGGCCAATCTGAACAATCGCTCGGGCGGGTTCGACACCGAATGCGAGCTGGGCGTCGAGCTGGCCGAACGCGACGAGGAGGGGCGGGCGGCGATCCGGCGGTTCCGCAACCGGCTGGCCGGGCACTATATGGGCCGGTCTCCCGACGAGATGGACGAGGCGATCGTCCGGCATGGCGGGCTGATCGGAGCCATCGAGGCGCTGAACACCGCCGGTCGGCTGCGGCCGATCCTGCCCGAGCCTATGGGACCGCTGGCCCGCTTCATCGCCAAGTACCACCTCGGCGATCCCTTGAGCCCGAAGGACTCGTTCCGTCCCTGGCGCCGCCGCGAGGCGATCGAGCGGGCGGTGCGGGCGGTGGCGGCCCGGCGCCAGGTCTGGAAGGCGATCGACGGTCAGCCGGTATAGAGGTCGCGATAGGCGTCGCGCAGCAGGTTCTTCTGCACCTTGCCCATGGCGTTGCGGGGCAGTTCGTCGACGACCAGCACCCGCTTGGGCAGCTTGTAGTTGGCGAGCCGCTGCTTGAGGCTGGCCAGCACGTCGGCTTCGGACACCTCGGCGCCGGGCCGGACGGTCAGGACCGCGGTGACGCCTTCGCCGAAATCAGGGTGCGGCACGCCGATCACGGCCGACTCGACCACGCCGGGCAGGGCGTCGAGCTCGGTCTCGATCTCCTTGGGATAGACGTTGTAGCCGCCGCTGATGACGAGGTCCTTGCCGCGTCCGACGATCTGGACGTAGCCGCGCGCGTCGATGGTCCCCAGGTCGCCGGTGATGAAGAAGCCGTCGGCCCGGAATTCGGCGGCGGTCTTGTCGGGCATCCGCCAGTAGCCGGGAAAGACGTTCGGCCCGCGCACCTCGATCATGCCGATCTCGCCGGCCGCCAGCGGGCGGCCGGTCTCAGGGTCGGTCACGCGCAGTTCGATCCCCGGCAAGGGCGGTCCGACCAACCCCGGCACGCGGTCGCCGTCATAGGGGTTGGAGGTGTTGATGTTGGTCTCGGTCATGCCGTAGCGCTCGAGCACGGCATGGCCGGTGCGCTCGGACCATTGGCGATGGGTGTCGGCCAGCAGCGGCGCCGATCCGGACACGAACAGGCGGACATGCGCGGTCGCCTCGCGGTTCAGGCGCGGGTCCTGCAGCAGCCGGGTGTAGAAGGTCGGCACCCCCATCATCGCCGTCGCCTGCGGCAGGAAGCGGAACACCTGGTCCGGGTCCAGCCTGGGCAGGAAGATCATGGTCGCGCCGGCCGCTAGCACGACGTTGCTGGCCACGAACAGGCCGTGGGTGTGGAAGATCGGCAAGGCGTGCAGCAGCACGTCGTCGGTGGTGAACCGCCAGGCGTCACGCAGGGCGACGGCGTTGGAGGCCAGGTTGCGCTGGGTGAGCATCGCGCCCTTGGACCGGCCGGTGGTGCCCGAGGTGTAGAGGATGGCGGCCAGGTCGCCCGGACCGCGCGCGACGTCGGCGAAGGCGGCCGAGGCCTTGGCGGCGCGCGTGGCGAGGCTTCCCGTCAGGCCGTCCACGCCCAGGGTCAGCGCCGCCGCGCCGTGGCGGGCGGCCAGTTCGGCCACGCCCTCGGCCCGCTCCGGCGCGCAGACCACCAGCCTCGGCTCGGCGTCGCCGATGAAATAGTCCAGCTCGGCCAGGGTATAGGCGGTGTTCAGCGGCAGATAGACCGCGCCGGCGCGCAGGCAGGCGATGTAGAGGGCGATGGCCTCGGCGCTTTTCTCCACCTGCACCGCAACGCGGTCGCCGGGCGCGACGCCGAGCTCGACCAGGACGTTGGCCTGCCGCGCCGACAGGGCGTCCAGGCCGCCATAGGTCAGGACGCGACCGCCCGCCGAGACGATGAACGGCTTGTCGCTCAAGGGTTTGGCGGCTCGGAACAGCGATAGCAGGTCGTCGGTCATGGCCATTGGATTGGCCCGGCGGACGCCGCCGTCAAGGGGCGTCGAGATTGCTGCGCTGCAAAAATATGCTTGCATGCGGAACATCCCGGCGCGCAGTCTGATTACTGGAAGGCGGACCGTCCGGGTCGGATGAGCAGTGGTGGCGCCATGGTCGATGTGGTGGTTAGGTTGAACGTCGAGGCGGGCGAGGAGGCTCGGCTGTTCGGCGTCTATCTCAATCGGTTCGTGGCCAATCACGGCGTCGAGGCGGACCGCTTCGCCGATGTTCCCTATCTGATGATCCATACCGATCCGGCCGGTGAGGTCGACGTCAAGGTGCTCACCTTCCAGGAGCGGACGGCCGCCCAGGCCTTCACCTCGGGCTGGTCGCAGGCCAGGAGCGGCCTGAAGACGGCGCGGACGGCCTGATCGGCGCCGAACGGGCTTGACCTTTGCGCCGGGCGGGAGTGGCTTGCCCTCCATGACTCGGCTCACTGGCGCGCGCGTACTGGTGGCGGGCGCCGGCGCGATCGGCTCCGTCCTGTCCCTGATCCTGGCGCGGGAAGGCGCGCGCGTGATCCTGGCCGATCCGACGCCCGTCGGCGACAACGCCTCCGGCGTGGCGGCGGGTATGCTGGCTCCGGCTTTCGAGGCGGTGCTCGATCCGACGACCCACGGCAGGTTCGAACTGCTGGCGGCGGCGCGGGACGCCTGGACGCCGCTCGCCGAGGCGGCGGGCCTGACGCTCGACCGCTCGGGCGCGCTGTGGGTCGACAACGAACGCCAGGACGACATCGAACGAGGACTGGCCGCCGCCGGGGCGCGGGCCGAGCGCCTGAGCGCCGCCGCTGCTGGGGCTTTCGCGGGGCTCGCCGTCCCGGTCGGAGCGGTGTTCACCCCCGAGGACTGGCGGATCGAGCCGCTGGAGGCCCTGGACCGACTTCGGGCGGCCTTCGTCGAGGCCGGCGGCGAGGTGGCGCGGGCGGGCCTGGTCGAATGGAGGCCGGGCGTGGCTGGGCTGAGCGACGGCCGTTCGGCGCAAGCGGATTTCGTGGTGGTCGCGGCGGGCTTCGGGGCCCAGGGCCTGGCGCCCGAGCTCGGCGTTCTGGAGCCGATCAAGGGCCAGATCGTCCGGCTGGCCGGGCAGGGGCCTCGGCGCGGAGCGACGGCGAGAACGAGGGACGGCTACGTCGCCCCCGGAGCGGCCGGCGTGGCGGCCGGGGCCACCATGCAGGCGGGGGCGAACGACCGCCGGCCCGACCCTGAGGTGACCGCCCGGTTCGAGGCGCTGGCGCGGCGGCTGCATCCTGGGCTGAACGGCGGTTCGGTCCAGGCCCAGGCCGGGGTGCGGGCGGCGACGCCGGACGGCATGCCCCTGGTCGGCTTCGGCCGGACGCCGGGTTTGCTGCTGGCGACGGGCGCGCGGCGCAACGGCTGGCTGCTCGCCCCGCTTGTGGCGCGGATGGCCGCGGCGTATCTCGCGGGGGACGAGCCTGGGCCTCACGCGGCGGCGTTCGCGCCGGGCCGGTTCGATCCATAACAAGATCATCGCAAAGGGAAGGCGCGCATGTCGGGATTTTGGCTGACCGAGGAACAGGAAGCGATCCGCGACGGCGTCGCCAAGGTCTGCGCCGGGTTTGACGACGACTACTGGCGGCGCACCGACGAAACCGGCCATTTCCCCGAGGATTTCGTCGCCGCCATCGCCGAGGGCGGCTGGCTGGGCGTGGCCATGCCGGAAAGCGTCGGCGGCGCGGGCCTGGGCCTGACCGAAGCGGCGATCATGATGCAGACCGTGGCCCAGTCTGGCGCGGGCTTCTCCGGCGCCTCGGCCATTCACCTGAACATCTTCGGCCCGATGCCGATCGTGAAGTTCGGCGCGCAGGACCAGCGCGACCGCCACCTGCCGCGGCTGATCTCCGGCCAGGACAAGATGTGCTTCGCCGTCACCGAGCCGAACTCGGGCCTGGACACCTCCAGCCTGGAGACGCGGGCCGAGCGCACCAACGACGGTTATCTGATCAACGGCCGCAAGATCTGGACGACCAGCGCCCAGCGCTCGAACAAGATCCTGATCATCGCCCGCACCACGCCCAAGGATCAGTGCGCCAAGCCGACCCAGGGCCTGAGCCTGTTCTATACCGACTTCGACCGCGCCCACATCGAGGCCAAGCCGATCCCGAAGATGGGCCGCAAGGCGGTGGAGTGTAACACCCTCTTCATCGACAACCTGCACGTCCCGCACGACGATCTGGTCGGCGAGGAGGGCAAGGGTTTCCAGTACCTGCTGCACGGCCTCAACCCGGAGCGGGTGCTGTTCGGGGCCGAGGCGGTGGGCCTGGGCCGCGCCGCCTTGGCCAAGGCGGCGACCTACGCCAACGAGCGCGTGGTGTTCGGACGCCCGATCGGCCAGAACCAGGGCATCCAGCATCCGCTGGCCAAGGCCTGGGCCGAGCTGGAGGCGGCCAACCTGATGGCGTTCAAGGCCGCCGCCCTCTACGACGCCGGCAAGGACTGCGGGGCCGAGGCCAATGCGGCCAAGTATCTGGGCGCCGAGGCGGGCTTCCGCGCCTGCGAAAGCTCGGTCCTGGCCCACGGCGGCATGGGCTACGCCAAGGAGTACGACGTCGAGCGCTATTTCCGCGAGGCGATGATCGCCCGCATCGCGCCGGTCAGCCGCGAGATGATCCTGAACTTCATCGCCGAGCGCGTGCTGCACCTGCCCAAGAGCTATTGAAACCGGTCCTCGCCAGTTGAACGCCGGCTGAACGCGGATCGGTCAGGGGCGTTCAGCCTGGCGGGCCTAGGCTCCTGATCGTCGCAATCACGCGGCCGAACAGGAGATATCGAGATGGCTGGCAAGACCTTGGCGATCGCCGCAGTCGGCCTGATCACCGCCGTGATGGCGGCGACCGGCGCTTCGGCGGAAACCCGCTGGCGGCACGACCACCCGCGCCGGGCGGAAGTCAACGCGCGGCTGGCCCACCAGGCCCACCGCATCCACGTCGAACGGCGCGAGCATGAGATCAGCGCGGCCCGCGCGCATCGGCTGCACGCCGAGGACCATTCGATCCGGCGCCAGGAGCGCGCCTACGCCCGCATGGACCACGGCCATATCAGCAAGGCCGAGCAGCGGGCGCTGAACCAGGAGGAAAATCACGTCAGCCATCAGATCCGGCGCTGACGGACGCAAGCGGCCCCCCGCCGTTCGGCGAGGGGCCTCTGACGACGCCTAGTCCGCCAGGCTGAAGCGGATCGGGATGCGGACCATGGCCCCGTCGACGGGGCGGCCGTCTTCGGTGCGTGGGCTCATCCGAAAATACTTGGCGAGCTTCAGGGCGGCTTCGCCGAAGCCGGCGCCGGCCGGGGCTTCGTCGATCACCGCGCACGCGCCGACCGAGCCGTTGGCGTTGACCACGCAGCGCAGGGTCGCGCCGCCCGACTGGTTGCGATCGATGGCGCGCGGCGGATAGAGCCGGGCCATCTGGTCGGCCGTCGGCTTGGCGAGCCAGTTGGGGTTGGCGATGACCTTCGGCGCCGGATCGACCGTCGGCCCGGCGTCCGGGACGGCCTTCACCGGCTCCTGCGCCAGCACCGGCGGCGTGTCCGTCTTGCTGATCACGGCGTCGGGGTTCGGCGCGAAGGGAGCGACCGGCGTCGTGGTCGGCGGCGTCTGGGTCCGGTGGACCGGGACCTGATGCGGGATCGGCTTGGGCGTCGACTTGGGCCGGTTATCGATCTCGACGATCGGCGCGGTCATGACCGGCCCCGCCGGCAGGGCGTCGGGCTGCACGGGTCGGAAGTGCTGATTATAGACGTAGACGCCGGCGACGACGTGCAGCAGGACCGAGGCGCCGATGGCGATCGCCTGGCCGCGCGTCAGCCCGCGCCGTTTTGTGTGAGGAGCGTCGAACCCATGCAGACCGACGCCGTTCGAGCCTTGTACAACCATGCTCATGCCTCCCAACATGACCTAAGGTTGACCCAGCGTCACATGGTCGGGAATGGTTGTATATAACGCCGTTCTCAACTTGCGTTGATTTACGGCGTCAGATGCGTAAATCGCCCCCTCGTCGAATTAGGATTTGCTTAACCGTAAAACTTCACCTTCCCGCCCATGGCGGTTCAATCGATCCGGGGAGTCGTGGAGGCGGCGATCCAGCGCGCGTCAAACGCGACGGGGGTCGATTTCGGATTCCTGATGAAGACCGCCAAGCGCGAGAGCGGCTACAACCCGGCCGCCAAGGCCGGCTCCTCGTCGGCGGCAGGTCTTTTCCAGTTCACTGAACAGACCTGGCTGCGCACCCTCAAGCAGCACGGGGCCAAGTATGGCTACGCCCGCTACGCCGACTTGATCGAGCGCGGCGGGGACGGCAAGTTCCACGTCGGCGGCGGCGACGCGCGCAAGGCGGTGATGGACCTGCGCCTGGACCCGCACGCCGCCTCGCTGATGGCGGGCGAACTGGCCTCCGATCACGCTTCCTATCTGCGCGGGCGGGTCGGGCGCGATCCGACGGCGGGCGAGCTCTACGCCGCGCATTTTCTTGGTCCGCAAGGCTCGGCCAGGTTGATCGGCGCGGTCCAGGCCACGCCGTCGGCTTCGGCGGCGGCGATGTTCCCCGACGCGGCGGCGGCCAATCCGACCATTTTCTACCGCGAGGGGCGGTCGACCTCTGTTTCCGAGCTCTACGCCAACCTCACCCGCACCGGCGGGGCCGAGCGCGGGGCGGCGCCGGCCGAGGCGAAGCCGGACCAGAATTTCATCCAATACGCTTCGGCGCGCCGCCTCGACCGGATCCAGCAGCAGCAGGCCCTGGTCGATCTGGTGCTGCGCGGCCCGCAGGAGGCCGATCCGGCGCTGGGAAGCGGCTTGGGCGGCGGCATGCGCGGCGTGGCCAGCTCGATGTTCTCGTCGGCCATGCTCCGCGCCCTGTCCGACGCCCAGCACGCCCGCGACCGCAAGGGCTGAGGCGCCAAAGGCCGAGGCGGGGCCTCAGGCGGCCGCGCCGGCGGCGATCATCGCCTCGACCTGGGACGGGCTGTAGCCCAGCGACGCCAGCACCTCGGAGGTGTGTTCGCCGAGGGCCGGGGGCGGGCCCTTCGGCCCGTCGTCGGCGCCGGGGAAACGGGCGGGCGAGGCGGGCGCGGCGAAGGTTCCGCCCCGGCCGTCCGGCGTCGCCACGAAGCACCCGGCGGCGGCGGCCTGCGGGTCGTCGACCAGTTCGCGCGGGGTCTGCACGGGCGCCCAGACAAGGTCCCCGGCGTCCAGCCGCTCGGCCAGCTTGGCGTAGGGCAAGGCGGCGAAGGCGGCGTCCAGCGCGGCCACCAGCGCCGGGCCGTTCTCGCGCCGCTGGCGGGGGCTGGCGAAGCGGGGGTCGTCGACGAGGTCGGGCCGGCCGGCGGCTGCGGCGATCTGCGGCCAGTCGGTCGCGCCCTGCCGGGGCAAGAGGCAGATCCAGCGCTCGTCGGCGGTCTTGAAGAAGTTGGCGAGCGGGTTGATCGCGCCTTCCCTGGGGCGGGTGGAGGCCAGCTTGCCGAACCGGAGCTGGATGGCCATGTCCGAGCCGATCGCATAGACCCCGGCGCGCAGCAGCGAGGTCTCGACTAGGCGGCCGCGCCCGGTGCGGCCGCGTTCGATCACCGCCGCCAGCACCGCCGAGATCGTCGCCAGCGAGCAGACATGGTCGCCCATGCCGGTGCGGATCGGGAACGGATCGACGCCCTTAGGCGCGGTGATGGCGCCGACCCCCGCGCGGGACCAGAACGAGGCGACGTCCATGCCCGGCTTGTCGGCGTCGGGGCCTTCGAGGCCGTAGCCGGTCAGGCTGCAATAGATCAGCCGCGGGTTCTCGGCGCTCAGGCTTTCCCAGTCCAGTCGGGCGCGCTTGAGCGCCCCCGGGCGGACATTGGTCAGGAAGACGTCCGCCTCCCGGGCCAGCTTCACCGCCGCCTCGCGCCCCTCGGGCGTGCGGATGTCGAGGACGATCGAGCGTTTGCCGCGATTGTCGAGTTCGAACACCGGGTTGGCGCCCTGTTCCGAGCCGATGGTGTCGAAGAACCGCCGCATCGGATCGCCGCCGGGAGGCTCGATCTTGATCACCTCGGCGCCCCAGTCGGCCATCACGCCGGCGGCCCCCGGGGCGGCGATGTAGGTGGCGAATTCGACGATCTTCAAGCCTTCGAGCACAGGCGCCTCCCAAGCGATCTTGTTTCTTGATCGCCTAGTCTTAAACGCTTGTATGACGAGGGAAAGGCTTCAGGCGGCCTCGCGCGCGCCGGGGCGACGGGCGGCGACAGCCTCGCTGATCGCCCGGGCGACGCTGGCCACGGTCATCGGCTTGCGCAACACGGCGTCGGCGCCGGCGTCCTGGCAGGTCCGCGCCTCGTCCGCGTCGCCGTCGATCATGGCGATGATCGGGGCCTCGGCGTTGCCGCCGCCGCCGGTCCGGATGGCCCGCATGGCCTCGGCCGCGCCCTGGTTCGGCAGACCGCCGTCGAGCACGACGAGGTCGAAGTCGCAGACGCCGGCCAGGGACAGGGCGCGCCGCACGTCATGGGCTTGCACCACCTGATGGCCCAGCTGTTCGAGAACGGCCCGCACCATCACCGCGTCGAGAGCGTCGTCGTCGGCCAGCAGCACCCGCAGGCCCTGGGGTGGTTCGGCTAGGGCGGCCTCCTCGGCGGCGCCCGGTTCGGCCGCCGCGCGTCCTTCCGGGTCGAAGGGGCAATCGAACCAGAAGCAGCTGCCCACCCCGACGGCGCTGTGGGCCCCGACGACGCCGTCCATCAGCTGGGCCAGCCGGCGGGCCAGCGACAGGCCGAGGCCGGCGCCGGGCAGGCCGGCGGCGGTGCGTTCGACGCGTTCGAAGGGGGCGAAGGCCAGCCGCAGCTCGTCATGCGACAGGCCGGGGCCGGTGTCGGCCACCTCCAGGCGCAGGCGGCCGCGGTCGAGACGGCGCAGCCGCACCTCGATCCGCCCGCGCACCGTGTACTTGACCGCGTTGCCGATCAGGGCGGCGAGAATCTGCCGGGCCCGGGCGGGGTCGGCCAGGGCGGCGCCGGCCGCCGTCGCCTCGTCCTCGACATGCAGGGCGATCTCCAGCCCCTTGGCCTGGGCGGCGGGCCGATGGGCGAGCACCAGATCCTCGGCCGTCCGCGCGATGTCGAAAAGACGGGGCGAAACCACCAGGCGGCCGGCCTCGGCCGTTTCGGAATCGAGAGTGGTGTTGAGCACGTCGATCAGGGCGCGGGCCGCGTCCAGCGCCGCCGTCATCTGCTCGCGCGACGGCGCGGCGCGTCCGCCGCCGCCCGCCGCTGCGGCGAGGACGTGGGTCACGCCCGTCAGGCCGTCGCGAATCTCGTGTGAGAGCGTGGCGATGAGGTTCGACTTGGATTCGGCGAGGTGCTCGACCCGCCGCAGCGAGGCGGTCCGCTCCGCCGCCAGTTGCTCGCGCTCGATGGCCAGGGCGAACTGCCGGCGCAGGATGCGATTGACGATCAGGGCCAGCGCGAAGGCCAGGGCCAGGAAGCTGACGGCGATGGTCGTCAGGTCCTGGTGCATCGGGTCGAGGCGGAGCACGATCAGCGGCCCGGCCACGGCGACCGGCCCGACCACCAGCAGGCTGATGAGCAACGGCGAGGTGAAGAACAGGCAGGCCGCCGCGCCGCCCACGGCCAGCATCAGCAGCGGGGCGGCCAGCGGCCCGGAATGCAGGGCGAAGGCGGCGACCTGTCCCACCGCCGCCGCCCACATCACGCCGCCGACAAGGTGAATGGTCGTCCGGAGCCGTCCGTCCGCCTGCCGTTCGGGACGGCTGCGCAGCCAGCGGATGGCGGCGTAGTCGATGGCGCAGTTGATGGCGAAGATGGCGAAGGTGGCCATCATCAGTAGCGGCCGTCCGACCAGGGAGGCGACCCAGGTGAACAGGGCGAGACCGACGCCGAACACCGGCAGGGCGTAGGGCAGCAGGGCGGCCTGGGCGTCGAGGGCCAGCAGCGCCATCGCCTGTTCCCTGGCCTTGGCGGCGCGCGCGGGGGCGTGGTCGTCGTGAGAGGGGGGTGCGCTCAACGGTCCGGGCCTTCCGATCGAAGGGCGACCATAAGGCGCGGCGCCTTGCCGCACGGTTAGGGAAAGGGGTTAATGGACGGGGGCGGTCCTAAGCCATCGTTAAGCATGAACGCGCATCCTGCCCGAGTCGGGGCCGTCGCCCCGTCGCGCCCCGGGGGTTCGTTCCATGACCGTGACCAGGTCCGCCCTGACCGACACCGATATCCAGATGCTGCTCAAGGGCGCGACCGCCGACGAGCGGGCCCTGGCCGCCCACAAGCTGTGCCGGCGCATCGACCAGCAGGGCCTGACCCCCGAGGAGCGCGAGGCGGCCCAGAGCATCCTGCGGATCATGGCCGCCGACGCCGCCGAACTGGTGCGCCGGGCGCTGGCCGTGACCTTGCGCGCCTCGCCCCTGGTGCCGCGCGACGTGGCCATGGCCCTGGCCCGCGACGTCGAGACGGTCAGCCTGCCGATCCTCAGCTTCTCGCCGGCCTTCACCGACGACGACCTCGCCGAAATCGTGCGCATCGGCGGCGCGGTGCGACAGGTGGCGGTGGCCAAGCGCCCGCAGCTTTCGCAGAAAGTCACCGCCGCCGTCGCCGAGCACGGCGTCGAGCAGGCCGTCGAGGCCGCCTGCGCCAACGACAACGCCGTCTTCAGCGAACGGGCGCTGCAACGGGTGATCGAACGCTTCGCCAAGTCCGAGGCGGTGCTGGCGGCCGTCGCCTACCGCAACGTCCTGCCGCTGTCGGTGAGCGAGCGGCTGGTGGACATGGTCAGCGATCAGGTGCTCGACCATCTGGTCAGCCGCCACGCCCTCACGCCCGAGACCGCGCTGCAGATCGCCATGGGCGCGCGCGAACGGGCCACCATCGACCTCGTCGACCAGGCCGGCCGCACGGCCGACGTCCAGGCCTTCGTCGCCCATGTCGGGCGCAACGGCCGGCTGACGGCCTCGCTGCTGCTGCGCGCCCTCGCGCACGGCCACATGGCCTTCTTCGAATGGGGCATGGCCGAGCTGGCCGGGGTGCCGCACCATCGCACCTGGCTGATGATCCACGACGCCGGCCCGCTGGGCCTGCGGGCGATCTACGAACGGGCGGGGCTGCCCTCGCGGCTCTATCCGGCCTTCCGCGCCGGGGTCGACACCTATCATTCGCTGGAGCAGGACGGCGGCGCCCGCGATCAGGCCCGCTTCCAGGAGCACATGCTGCAACGGTTCCTGACCCAGCCGCAGCCGGCCATGCGCGAGGACATCGACTACCTCCTCGACAAGATGGACCGCCTGTCGCGCAAGCCGGCCAAGCCGCCGCAGTCGCGGCCGAGGAAGGCCGGCGTCGCCTGATCCGCTCCGGGGCGCTCCGGCGGATATTCTCCGGGGGCGGACTTGGCGATTGCCTGCCCCCGCGTCAGCGCGGCAGCATGTCCCGAACGGGAGCGGCCTGATCCCGGTCCCCGGAGAAGACGCCATGTCCGACGCCCCGTCCGCCATCCGCCCGGCGGCGACCATCCTCCTGGTGCGCGACGAGCCCGCGTTCCAGGTGCTGATGGTCAAGCGCCACCACCAGATCGACTTCGCCTCGGGGGCCCTGGTGTTTCCCGGCGGCAAGACCCACGCCGGCGACCATGACCCGCTGTGGCGCGAGCACGCCTCCGGCTGGGACGCCGCGCCGGAGGCCGAGCGGGCGCTGCGCATCGCCGCCATCCGCGAAGCCTATGAGGAGACCGGGGTGCTGCTGGCGCGCGACGGGCGGGGAGAGATCTTCGCCGGCGACGACCGGGCCAACGCGGCGCGCGACGAGGTGGCCCATGACCGGCGCAGCTTCCTGGACCTGGCGCGGACGCTGGACCTGCGCCTCGACCTCGAGGCGTTGAGCGTCTTCGCGCGCTGGATCACGCCCGACCTGATGCCCAAGCGGTTCGACACGTGGTTCTACGTGGCGTCGGCGCCGGCCGGCCAGCTGGCGGCCTGCGACGGCTGGGAGACGGTGGATTCCGAATGGATCGCTCCCGGCGAAGCCCTGCGCCTGGCGGCGGCGGGCGAGCGCAAGGTGATCTTTCCGACCCGGATGAACCTGCAACTGCTGGCCGAGGCGGCCGACGGGCGGGACGCCATCGCCCGGGCGCGGGCGCGCCGGCTGGTCACGGTCGAGCCCCAGGTCCGCCAGCGGCCGGAAGGGCCGGCCCTGGTCATTCCGGCCGACGCCGGATACGGCGCGGTCGAGGAGCCGCTGTCGGCGCTGGACGGCTGAGCGGGCTCAGCCCAGGTGCTTGCGGACCTGTTCCTCGAGCGTCTCGATCAACACCTTGCCGATGGGGTGGCCGGCGTCGCGGATGTTGTCGCGCACGGCGGCCTTGATGGCGTCGATGTGGGCGTCGATCAGGAACAACGGGGCGCCGACCCGGGTCTCCGGGTCGTCGATCAGCTTGCAGAGCGATCCGGCGATGCGGGTGATCAGCGGGAATTCGTAGGTGCTGCCCAGGCCCTTGAGGTCGTGGGCGCGAAGATAGAGGTGCTCGGCCGTCTCGGCGGTCATGCCCTCGGCCTTGATCCGCGTGCGGGCGGCCTCGACCTTGTCGATCTCGTCCTGGAGCCAGGCCCCGAAATTCTCGGACAGGCTCTTGAGGGCGGCCTCGGCCTTGGCGACGGCGGCGGGGTCGAGCCCGCTGAGCCGGCCGCCGACCTTCACCTTGAGTGTGTTGGGGACCTGGATGATCCGTCCTTGCCCGTCGTCGCTCAAAGCCCCCTCCATGGGCGGCGCGGCGCCGCCTTCGTTATCTATCGAGGGCTTAGTTTAACAACTGGTGCAGGGCCCAGGCCCCAGAGCCGGCGTCCGGGAGCCGGCGTCTCGGGGGGCGGCGCTCAGGCGGCTCGGCGACGCAGCTCGGCCAGGGCGCGGCGCTGCCGGCCGTCGCCGTCGAAATTGTCCGGCGCGAGCCAGGCCTCGAAGGCGTCGCGGGCGGCGGGCCATTCGCTGTCGATGATCGAATACCAGGCGGTGTCACGCGAACGCTGCTTGTAGATGGCGTCCTGGCGGAACACGCCTTCGAAGGTGAAGCCCAGGCGCTCGGCGGCGGCGCGGGAGGCGGCGTTCAGGGCGTGGCATTTCCATTCGTAGCGGCGATAGCCGGCTTCGAAGGCGCGCTTCATCATCAGGAACATCGCCTCGGTGGCCGCCGGCCGCCGCTGGAGCCTGGGCGAGAACATCACCGCGCCCACCTCGATCGAGCCGGCCGCGGCGTTGCGGCGCATGTAGCTCGCCGCGCCCACCAGGTCGCCGCTGGCCGTCTCGACGATGCCGAAGGGCTGGAACTCCTTCTGGAAATAACGGAGCAGGCGCTCCAGCTCGTCGGGGTCGCGGGCGGCCTCGAACGGCAGGTAGGTCCACATGCGGCCGTCGTCCTCGGCGAAGGCCTGGAACAGGGCGTCGCGATCGGCGGCGGGATCGAGCGGCCGGACCGAGCAGAAGCGTCCGGGCATCGGCGCGTCGGCCGGCGGCTCGGGCGCGATCCAGCCGGCGACCAGCGGGCCGACGGGCTGGCCGAAGGCGTTGAGTTCGGAAACGGATGAAGGCATGCGACGCGACCGGAGGGATTGGGGCGGACAGCCTATGCGCACGCTGCGCCGGCGTGCAACCTCCGGATCAGGCCGAGAACTGCTCGGCCAGCATGCGCTCCTCCAGGCTGCGGCCGGCGTCGAACATCATGCACAGGCTGACCTCGCGGTCTTCGGCGACGTGCACCTCGACTACATGGCGGACCTCGAAATTGTCGGCCACCGCGCTGACCGGCCGCTTGTCGGCCTCCAGCACCTCGAAGGTCACGCGGGCGGTGTGCCCCAGCAGCGCCCCGCGCCAGCGGCGCGGCCGGAAGGCGCTGATCGGCGTCAAGGCCAGGACGCGGGCGTCGATGGGGATGATCGGTCCGTGTGCGGATAGATTATACGCCGTGGACCCAGCGGGGGTGGAGACCAGGGCCCCGTCGCAGACCAGTTCGCTCATGCGCACCTTGCCGTCGATCGAGATGCGCAGCTTGGCCGTCTGCCGGGTCTGGCGCAGCAGGCTGACCTCGTTGATCGCCAGGGCGCGATGCTGGCGGCGCTTCTCGTCGATGGCCACCATGACCAGCGGATGGATGACGGCGCGGGAGGCGGCGTTGATCCGCTCCAGCAATTCGTCCTCGCTGTACTCGTTCATCAGGAAGCCGACCGAGCCGCGGTTCATGCCGTAGATCGGCTTCTGCGAAGCGAGGTTGCGATGCAGGGTCTCCAGCATGAAGCCGTCGCCGCCCAGGGCCACGACCACCTGGGCCTCGTCCTCGGAGACGCCGCCATAGCGCGCGTTCAGCCGCTCGCAGGCCTCCTGGGCTTCGGGGCGGTCGCTGGCCGCGAAGGCCAGGCGTCGGACGAAGGGCGCGGTGCTGATCATCGCGTGGAGACAAGCCCGGCGCTGGAACCCATGTCAAACGCTCTCAGCCGACGGCGGTCAGCGCGTGGCGGAAAGCAGTCGAGGCCTGGCCGGGTTCGCGGACGCTGAACGCCCGGGCGGCGCGGCGACCGGCCTCCACCCCGCCGGTGGGGCGGCCGCCGTTGAGGTCGCGGACCAGGGACAGCACGGTCGGGAACACGCTGCGATCCATGCCGACCGAGACGCAGGCCAGGGCCAGCAGTTCGGGACGGTCGCTGTTCATGGCGCGGCGCACGTCCTCGATGGAATAGCCGCCGAGGGTGGCCAAGGCGATACGGAACAGCGACAGCTTGCGCTCGCGCAGCACCCGCAGCAGATAGCTGGACTTCAGCTGGCCGGCGGCGTGCAGCTTGGCGATCAGCCGGTGCTCCATCTCTTCATGGTCGGGATCGGCCTCGAAGGCCGCGCCCGCCGCGCGGGCCGCCGGCTGCACCTGGCCGTGGGCGTGGCGCACGGCGTCGGCCATGGCCTGGTCGAGGGCGGCGGGATCGACGCGGAAGCGGGTGACGATGGCGGCGCGCAGCGACTGGCCGACCCACAGATAGAGCCTCTGGGCCATTTCCGAGGTCAGCTTGGGGTGGCGCACCAGCGGCGAGCGCATGGCGGCGATGCGCCGCGAGGCCTCCAGCAGCTTGGCCATCCCCTCGATGGAGATTTCGGCGGTGTCGTTGCCGGCCAGGGCGGTCAGCACGGCCGGTTCGTCCTGGCCGAGGATGGCCTCGACCACCGGCGGGCCCAGGCTGGGGCGCCGGGCGACCTCGATCTGATGCTCGATGGTGGCCTCGACCAGCAGCCGGATCAGGTCCTGGTCGCCCAGGACGGGACTGAGGGCGATGACCGGTCGAGCGATCTCGATCTCGTCGAGCGCCAGGACGTTGACCAGGGCGGGCGGGGCCCAAGGCGCCGAGGCCAGCTTTTCGGCCAGCAGGCGGCGGATGTCGCGCTCGGCCTCGACCACCAAGTTCATGAAGATGGATTCGATGAGGCTCTGGACGGCCGGCGAGCGGACGTCCTCGTCCTCGTCGCACAGGTCGACGAGGGCCAGCATCAGCCGCTCGCGATCGGCGGCGTCGCGGCTCTTGGCCAGGGCCATCAGTTCATGCGCCTGTTCGGCGATGCTCAAGGCGTCCCCCCGATCCTGGGAATCGTCTGTAGTCTGCAGCCTGCGGCGCCGGCGTGAAAACAAGCTTAAGCTCGCGCCGGCGACGGGGCGAGTCTGTCGGGGGAGAGGTTGACCATGGGCGAGCCCTTGCTGCTGGCGCTGGACCAGGGAACCACCAGCACGCGCGCCATCCTGTTCGACGCGGCCGGGGCGGCCCTGTCGACGGCGTCGCGTCCGCTGCGGCAATCCTATCCCGCCGACGGCTGGGTCGAGCACGACGCCGAGGAGATCTTCGCCGCCTGCGTGGCCGTGCTGCGCGAGGCGGTGGAGCGGTCCGGCCGCGCGGTCGCCGACCTGGCCGCCATCGGCGTCACCAACCAGCGCGAGACTGTGGTGGTCTGGGACAGGGCCACCGGCCGCCCGATCCATCCGGCCATCGTCTGGCAGGACCGCCGCACGGCGGCCGTCTGCGACCGTCTGCGCGCCGCCGGCGCCGAGGAGACGGTCACCCAGGTCACCGGCCTGCTGCTCGATCCCTATTTCTCGGCGACCAAGATCGCCTGGCTGCTCGACAACGTCGCCGGGGCCCGGGCGCGGGCCGAGGCCGGCGAGCTGCTCTGCGGCACCATCGACAGCTGGGTGGTCTGGCGGCTGACCGGCGGCCGCGTGCACGCCACCGACGCCACCAACGCCTCGCGCACGCTGCTCTATGGCCTCGAGACCCAGGACTGGTCGCCGGAGATGCTGCGGCTGTTCGATGTGCCGGCGGTCCTGCTGCCGCAGGTGAGCGACACCGCCGGCGACTACGGCGAGACCGAGATCGACCTGCTGGGCCGCGCCGTGCCGATCCGCGCGGTGGTCGGCGACCAGCAGGGCGCGCTGATGGGGCAGGGCTGCATCCGGCCCGGCGAGATGAAGGCGACCTATGGCACCGGTTGCTTCATGCTGCTGCACACCGGCCAGACGGCGCCGCGCTCGCGCTCGCGCCTGCTGACCACCGTGGCCTCGCGCCTGGGCGGTCGGCCGGCCTTCGCGCTGGAAGGGTCGATCTTCGTCGCCGGCGCCGCGATCCAGTGGCTGGGTGAGGGGCTGGGCGTCACCGGCGGCCCTCGAACGGCCGAGGCCCTGGCGCGCTCGGCCAAGCCCGACCATGGCGTGGTGGTGGTGCCGGCGTTCACCGGCCTGGGCGCGCCCTGGTGGGACGCCGAGGCGCGGGGCGCGATCTTCGGCCTGACGCGCGACGCCGGCCTGCCCGAGATCGCGGCGGCGACCTTCGACGCCTGCGCCCTGCAGACCCGCGACCTGATCGAGGCGATGCGCGGCGACGCGCCCAAGGCGTTCGGCCTGGGCGAGAACGCGGCCTCGGTCGAGCTGCGCATCGACGGCGGCATGTCGAACAGCGTGTGGTTCTCGCAGCGGCTGGCCGACCTGACCGGGCTGCCCGTCCGCCGCGCGTCGTATCAGGAGACCACGGCGCTGGGCGCGGCGCTGTTCGCCGGCCTCGGCGTCGGGCTGTTCGGCTCGCTCGAGGACGCCGCCGCCGCACGGCCGGCGTCCGACCTCCTGCGCCCCGCCGCGCCCGACCGCGCCCGCGAGGCGGCCTACGCCCGCTGGCTCGACGCGGTGCCGCGCGTACGGTCCTAGGCGGCGTCAGGCCGCGCGGCCGCGGACGAACTGGAGGGTGGTCTCGGCGACGCGCCGGCCCAGGTGGCGGGCGGTGGCGAGGTCGGCTTCCGGCGGCGCGACGTCGGGCCCCTGGTCGACATTGGACTGGGCGCCGGCGCCCAGCCAGTAGCCGTGCCGGTTCAGCTCGTCTTCCGAGCCCGTGGAGGCGTTGTTGGCGGGGGGCAGGCCGAGATTGACCCAGTGCATGCCGTGTTGCGCGGCGAAGAGGGCGATCTGGGTCAGGGTCGCCAGCTTGTCGCCCGACCGCGAGCCGGAATTGGTGAAGCCGGCGGCGATCTTGTCCTTCCAGCCGAAGCCGGTCGCCATCACGGCGTTGGAGCTGGCCTCCTGGAAGGCCTTGAACGAGGCCGAGGCGCTGGCCACGTAGGTCGGCGCCCCGAAGATGATCGCCTCGGCCTTGGCCAGGTCGTCCCAGCGGGTCTTGGCCGCCTCGACGTCGAGCAGCAGGACTTCGGCGCCGGCCACCTGCTCGACGCCGGCCTTGACGGCCTGGGCCTGCCGCTCGGTGTGGCCGTAGCCGCTGTGATAGACGATGGCGATGCGGGCGTTCGGCGCGTTCACTGAAGCGCTCCTGCGGTCTGGTCGAGGCGTTGGAGGACGCGCGGCCAGCCGGCGCCCATCCGGGCGTGGGCCAGCACGTCCTGCGGGCGGAAGCCCGATTGCTCCATGCGCACCAGCACGCCCTCCGCCTCGGGCGTCAGGGTCCAGGTGACCAGGGTGCGGACGTGGGTGTCGGACTCGGTTCCGTCGCCCCAGCGATAGGCGAGGCGGCGAGGCGGCTCGACCGCGACGACCTCGCAATGGGCGACGCCGGACCAGCCGGGCAGCGGCTTGGCCCGAACGGTGAAGCGATGGCCGACCTCGGGCGAGAAGTCGTTCTGCATCAGCCACTCCTCGATGAGCCAGGGTTGGGTGAGCGCGCGCCAGATCTTTTCGGGCGAATGCGGCATCAGCCGCTCGACCACCAGCGAGCGCGTCTCCGCGATCGGGTCGATCATCCGTCCATCCTCGCCAGCAGGTCTTCCAGCGCGTCGAACCGGTCGCGCCAGAACGCGCCGTAGAGGCTCATCCAGTCGACCAGCGGGGCCAGCCCTTCGACACGGACGCGATAGTGGGTCTCGCGTCCGGCGCGGCGGTCGCTCACCAGGCCGGCGCGCTTGAGGGTCGCCAGGTGCTTGGACACCGCCGGCTGGGATACGCCGGCGTGGCCGGTCAGGATGTGGACGGTCTGCTCGCCTTCGCGCGAGAGGCGCTGGAAGATCGCCCGGCGGGTCGGATCGGCCAGGGCGGAGAAGACCGTGTCGGCGTCTGTGGGCATGAAAATCATAACTCGGAAGCTATGATTTTTCATAACCGTCCGGCTATGAGTGAGTCAAGCGTGGCGAACCGGTTTCAGGCCGCCCAGGTGGCGGCGAAGACGCGATGGAAGTTTCCGCCCATGATCTTGTCGATCACGCGGCTCTTGCAGCCGCGCCTGGCGAGGGCCGAAGCGATGACGGCGCAGCGGTCTGGCCTGTTCAGGCCCTTGACATAGGGCGGACGGCCCTCGCCGGGAGCGCCGACGCCCATGGCCTTGCGCGCCTCGATCTGCTTGTTCCAATCGGCCATGTTCTCGGGCGAGGTGTCGAACGCTGTCAGGAAGGCGTCGCTGCCGATCCCGACATGGTCCTCGCCGGCGAGGTTCAGGGCGTGGAGCATGTGGGCCAGATAGTCGTCGAGGCTCGGCTGGGCCGGGCCCGCCGTCAGGAAGCACAGCTCGTAGACGCCCATCACGCCGTCCTTGTCGGCCAGGGCCTTGATGACCTTGTCGGTCTTGTTGCGCGGATGCTCGTGGATCGCCGCGCAGCCGGCATGGGTGATCAGCGGGGGGCGCTTGGAAGCCTCGATCGCGGCCAGGGTCGAGGCCTCGTCGGCGTGGCTGAGGTCGAGCGTGACGCCGATCGCGTTCATCCGGGCGATGGCCTGGCGGCCGAGATCGGTCAGGCCGGCCGACGGCTGCTTGGACAGGACGCCCGAGGCGAACGGCGAGGGGGTGTTGTAGCTGAGCTGCATGACCTTCACGCCGCGACGATGAAAATGGTCGATGCGCTCGACGTCCTGGCCGAGCGGGGTCGAGGCCTCGAACGACGAGATCAGGCCTATCCGCCGCGTCGTGCGCGCCTTGGCGAGGTCCGCCAGGGTCCGCACCGGCATGAAGAGCGTGGGATATCGCCTGACGCCCCGGTCGATGGCGTCCAATTCGGTGTTCGCCTCGTCGAAATCGGCCGAGGCGCCGCCGATCGACATCTTGAGTGCGGTCAGGCCGGAGGCGCGTATGGCGGCGATGGTCGCCTTGTCGAGCGGCGGATCGGAACCGGTCGGGATCGGAACCACGAGGTTGCCGTTGATGACCAGGCGGCGCCCGGGGCGCGGGCTCGCGTAGACGGCCGCCGAGGTCAGCGTCGCCGCGCCGGCGCCGGCGAGAATTGCGCGTCTGTTGATGAGCATGGCCATCCCCTGTCGACGATCGACGTCGTCTGGCCAGCGGCATAGCCGCGATCCCGGTAATTTAATAGGCGCCTACGCATTACTTCGCCGTAAGACGCCGCGCTTCCGGTTCAGGTCGAGGGCTCGTCCGGTCCCGCCAGCCTGTCGACGGCGCGGTCGTAGAGCGATCGGCGGGCCAGGGCTTCGTCGAGGCGGTTCAGCGGGCCGATGACGTCGCCGGCCTCGTGGTCGAGTTCAATGGCGGCCTCCATCAGCGCCTGCCAGACCGGCCGCACGCGGGCGACGAAGGCGGCGCCGTCCTCGGTCAGCCGCAGGATGCGCCGACGGGCGTCCGCGGGGTCGGGCGCGTCCGCGACCAGGCCGGCGTCCTGCAACGAACGGCGGGTCTGGCTGACCGAGGGATGGGTGATGACCAGCGCCTCGGCGATGTCGCGGACCGACAGGCCGTCGCGTTCGGACAGCAGACGCAGGACGCTCATCCACCGCTGCTCGAAGCGGACGCCGTCGCGGGCGTAGACGGCGGCGGCCTCGCGGTCGATGCGCTCGGACAGCCGGCGCAGGCGCGCGCCCAGGGCGGCCGCGCCCCAGCCCCGGTTGTAGTCCGCGTCCTCGCGTCGGCCCTTGAGCTCGGACGTCACGTCAGCCCCGCTCGACGAAGGTGTCGATCACCTTCTTCTCGCCGGCCTTGTCGAAGTTGACCGTCAGCTTGTTGCCCTCGACGCCGCGCACCGAGCCGTAGCCGAACTTCTGGTGGAACACGCGGTCGCCCCGGGCGTAGCCGGCGCCGGCGCTGGCCGGGATCGACACGGCGACCAGGCGGCCGTCGCCCTCGATGACCGGCTGACGGGAGCCGCCGCCGGAGAAGCCGCGCGCGACGGTGCGGTCCTGGGCCCGTTTCCAGCCAGGGCTGGAATAGCCGCTGCCGCCGAACGAAGCGGCCTCGTCCCAACGGCTGCGGGTGGTCTCCTGCATGCCGGGGCCGCCGCCGTAATAGCCGGTTTCGCTGGCGGCCTCGACATTGGCCAAGGGCAGTTCGTCGACGAAGCGCGACGGCAGCTGGCTGGTCCAGCGGCCATAGACTTGGCGGTTGGCGACGAAGCTGATGCGGGCCTGCTCGCGGGCGCGGGTGATGCCGACATAGGCCAGCCGGCGTTCCTCTTCGAGGCCCTTCTCGCCCTTGTCGTCCATGCTGCGCTGGGAGGGAAACACGCCTTCCTCCCAGCCGGGCAGGAACACCAGCGGAAATTCCAGTCCCTTGGCCGAGTGCAGGGTCATGATCCACACGGCGTCGTCGTCCGGCCCGCGGTCGAGGTCCATGACCAGGGAGACGTGCTCCAGATAGGATTCCAGCGTGTCGAACGCCGACATCGACTGGACCAGTTCCTTCAGGTTCTCCAGCCGGGTCTGGCTGGTGGGGTTCTTGTCCAGCCGCAGGGCGTCGGTGTAGCCGCTCTCCTCGAGGATGGTCTCCAGCAGGCGGGCGTGGTCGGTGGTCTGGCGCAGGTGGCGCCAGCGGTCCATGTCGCGCAGGAAGTTGGACAGCGCCGTGCGGGTGCGGGCCGGCAGTTCGTCGGTGTTGACCAGGCCCCTGGCGGCCAGGCTGGCCGAGACGCCATTGGCGCGGGCGATCTGCAAAAGCTTGGAGACGCTGGTCTCGCCGATGCCGCGCTTGGGCGTGTTGACGATGCGCTCGAAGGCGAGGTCGTCGTCCTCGGACTGCACCAGCCGCAGATAGGCGTGGGCGTCGCGGATTTCGGCGCGCTCGAAGAAGCGCGGCCCGCCGACAACGTTGTAGGGGATCTGCAGCAGCACGAACCGTTCTTCGAAGGCCCGCATCTGGAAGGAGGCGCGGACCAGGATCGCCATGTCGCGATACTTGCGGCCCGAACGCTTGGCCCGCTCGATCTCGTCGGCGATCAGGCGGCTTTCGGCCTCGCCGTCCCAGACGCCCCGCACCTGGACCTTCTCGCCGCCGGCGGCCTCGGTCCACAGGGTCTTGCCCAGCCGGCCCTTGTTGGCGGCGATCAGGCCCGAGGCGGCGGCCAGGATATGCTCGGTCGAGCGGTAGTTGCGCTCCAGGCGGATCACCGTCGCGCCGGGGAAGTCGCGCTCGAAGCGCAGGATGTTGTCGACCTCGGCCCCGCGCCAGCCGTAGATCGACTGGTCGTCGTCGCCGACGCAGCAGACGTTCTGGCTCTTCTGCGCCAGCAGCCGCAGCCACAGGTACTGGGCGACGTTGGTGTCCTGGTACTCGTCGACCAACATGTATCTGAAGCGGCCGTGATAGTCGGCCAGCACGTCGGCGTGCTGGGTGAAGATGGTGATGTTGTGCAACAGCAGATCGCCGAAGTCGCAGGCGTTCAGCACCCGCAGGCGCTCCTGGTACATGGCGTAGAGCTTGGCGCCGCGATTGTCGGCGAAACCGGCCCCTTCGGCCGGCGGCAGCTTGGCGGGGGCCCAGCCGCGGTTCTTCCAGTGGTCGACGAGGCCGGCGAAGGCCCCGGGCGTCCAGCGTTTGACGTCGATGTTCTCGGCCTCGAGCAGCTGCTTGATCAGGCGTTCCTGATCGTCGGTGTCGAGGATGGTGTAGTTCGATTTCAGCCCGACCAGCTCGGCGTGGCGGCGCAGGATCTGGGCGGCGATCGAGTGGAAGGTCCCCAGCCAGCGCAGGCCCTCGGCCTGGGCGCCGATGATGTGGGTGATCCGCTCGCGCATCTCGCGCGCGGCCTTGTTGGTGAAGGTGACGGCCAGCAGCTCCCATGGCCGCGCCCGGCCGGTGGCCAGGATGTGCGCCAGGCGAGTGGTCAGCACCCGCGTCTTGCCGGTGCCGGCGCCGGCCAGCACCAGGACAGGGCCCTCGGTCGCCTCGACCGCCTGGCGCTGCTCGGGATTGAGGCCGTCGAGATAGGCGGCCGGCGCGTGCGGCCGGGCGAGGTCGGAGATGCGGGGGGAGGGCAGGTCGGACACGGAAAAGCGCTTTCTGATTCAGAACATATGTAGCACAAACCGCGGCCGCCTTAAGGGGCGCCGGAACCGGTCGTCGCGCTCGGCGGTTTCCGGACCATGTCGAAGAAAGAAAAATCGGCCGGGCCGGCGCGGCGCGGTTGGGTCTCGTGGCTCATCCTCGGGTGCGGCGCGGCCTTGGCGGCGGCGATCCTGGCGGTCTGGGCCACTTGCGGCCTTGGTCTGCATCCGGCTCGTCTGGCCCTGTCCGCGCCCCTGCCGGAGCCGCCAGCCGCGCCGCAACCCGCGCCCCTGCCGTCGCCGCTTCCCGGCCGGCCCGGCTAGGCGGGCGTCAACGCTCGCCGGCGTAGGCCAGCGCCGCCACCCGGCAGGCCGAGGCCAGCGGGCGGCCCTGGCGGGTCTCGTCGATCTGGCCGATCAGGCCGGCGAGGCTGACGGCGCGGGTCGCGGCCATGGCGTCCAGCACGGCCCAGAACTCGGGTTCGAGCGCCAGCGAGGTGGCGTGGCCCGACAGCAGCAGGGAGCGTTTGCGCAGGGACATGGGCGGACGAGCCTCGGTCGGGTAACAAGGGTCTTGCTAAAAAGTGACGCATGCGTCATCTTTGATGGGGAAGCGTTGAGAAAGGTGCGACCATGACCGCCGCCACGGCTTCGATCAACACCGACCGTTCCGACGTGGACGCCCGCCTGTCCAGCTATCGGCTCCAGCCCCTGACGGCGTGGCGCGCCATGCGCCGCCTGCTCAAGGACAAGGAGGACACCGTCCAGGTGTTCGTCATCATGCGCGCCCTGTCGGGCAAGGCGGTGCCCAAGGGCTATCGCCGGCTGCTCGCCACCGCCGAGGGCGGACGGCAGGCCTATCTGCGCGACGAGTTCGCCGACAAGCTGCAGGACCGCGACTGGGTGGCCCAGTTCGGTCCGGGCACCGTCGGCGCCGCCTATCGCGACTTCATCGCGCCGCGCGGGCTGTCGGCCTACGGCCTGGCCGAAGAGAGCCGCAAGGCGCGCGGCGGCGAGGACATCGACCTCGAACATCCCTTCGCCTGGTACGGCCGGCGCATGCGCGACGTCCACGACGTCTGGCACGTGTTGACCGGCTACGGCACCGACGCCCTGGGCGAGGCCTGCGTGGTGGCCTTCTCCTACGCCCAGACCAAGAGCCTGGGCTTCGCCTTCATCGCCGCCATGGGCGCGCGCCAGTTCGAAAAGGCCAGGACGGGGCTGCCCTATCAGCGGGCGGTGATGCAGGCGTGGCGCAACGGCCGCCGCTCGGCCTGGCTCCCGGCCCTGGACTACGAGGCGCTGTTCGCCGAGCCGCTGGAAAGCGCCCGCAAGCGCCTGAACATCGCCACGCCCGACATCTACCAGTCGATCCCGGCCGAGCGCCGCGACCGCTTCCCCGAAGCCGAGGGCCAGGCCGAGGTCGCCGCGACCGCCGCCGCCGCGGCCTGACGCCGGGCGCAAAGAAAAACGGCCGCGCCCGGGAAGGGCGCGGCCGTGTTCCTGTTTTTTGGATCGCCTGGCGTCAGCGGTATTGCTGGATGCGCGTGGTGCGCAGGCCGGCCATGCCGTGGCGGTCGATCGACTTCTGCCAGGCGAGGAACTCCTCGTTGGTCAGCGAATACCGCATGCAGGCGTCGTCCAGCGACAGCAGCCCGCCGCGCACCGCCGCCACGACCTCAGCCTTGCGGCGGATCACCCAGCGCTGGGTGTTGGCCGGAGGCAGATCCGACAAAGTCAGCGGCGCGCCGGTCGGTCCGATCACGTACTTCTCGCCTTTGCTGTTCAGGCGTTGCTGCTGCAACATGGCTTTGCGCCTTTCCCACCATCACTGTTGATGGGGACCATAGAGGTCGGGGCATAACATCGGCTTAATTGCGATAGTAAAAAAACAACTAACCATGTTGCGCCCCAACGACATGAAATCCCCTTTTAACAGTAACGACGAGTGTTTTTAGTAGTTAAAGTTCGTTACTAGCGTTTAACGTCCAGGAGTTCCTGCAACATCTGGTCGGCCGTCGAAATGATCTTCGAAGAAGCCGAGTATGCGCGCTGAGTAGTGATCAGGCCGGTGAACTCCGACGACAGGTCTACTGTGGAAGCCTCCAGCGTCGAGGGGGACAGGAAGCCGGCGCCGCCGTTGCCCGGGGGCTTGAGGTTGTAGGTGCCGCTGTCGAGGGTGACGCGGTAGGCGTTGCCGTTCACCGGCTTGAGGCCGTCCGGATTGGGGAAGGTGGCCACGGCGACCTGGGCGATCTTGCGGGCCACGCCGTTGTCGAAGATGGCGGTGACGAAGCCGCTCTGGTCGATCTCGATCGAGGTCAGGTTGCCGAAGGCGGTGCCGTTGGTGGTGACCGACTGGACCACCGACTGGCTGTCGAACTGGGTCAGGCCGCCGGCGCCGGCGCCGCCGATGTCGAACTGGATGTCCTGGCCCGACACGCCGAGGCCCGAAGCCCACTTCACGCCGGTGCCCGTCGGGGTCGGCGAGGAGGAGTCGCCGAAGCTGATGGTGACGTTGGTCGGATCGTTGAACAGCGCCTGGCCGGCCGGCATGGCCGCCATGGCGGCCCAGTCGAGGCGGCCGTCCTGGGTGAAGGCGATCTTGCCGACCTTGACCTGGCCGTTGTTCAGGCCCGGGCCGGTCTGGACGTCGCTGGCCGGAATGGCGTGAACCTCGACGTACCACTGGTTCGGCGTGTCGCTCTTCAGGAAGTCGTACTGCAGGGTGCGCTTGCCGCCCTTGGAGTCCGACACCGGCACCTGCATCGAGAAGTCCGGCTTCACACCCGTGCCCGTCGAGGCGTTGTACGCCGCCATCGAGTTGTTGGCCGGGTTGTACAGCGGCGCGGAGTCGGTGGTGGAGGTCAGGCCCAGCGAGGCCAGGGGCACGGTGACGCCTGGCGCGATCTGCAGGGTGGTCGAGCCGTCGCCCGGCAGGGTGGTCGAGTAGGGAGGGCCGAAATTGACCGCGCCGGTGAAGTTGTTCGTCCCGTCGGAGACGGTCACGTTCCACTGGCCCGGGCCGGTCGGGTGATAGGCGACCTTGTAGTTGTGGGTGGCGGCGGCGGAATCGACCACGCCGTTCTTGGTCAGCGGCGTGCTGGTCGGCGACAGCGTCTGGCTGGCCTGCAGGTTGGCGTTGATGCCGATGCGGGTGGTCTTCTGCGCCGTCCCGCCGACGGCGGCGACGTTGATCGACTGCAGGCGGCTCATGTCGGACGGGTCGGTGGCGATGTTGCCGTTGTTGTCGACCAGCCAGCCCTGCAGATAGAGGTTGGCGTCGTTCTTCAGATAGCCCAGTTCGTCGAGGTGGAACGAGCCGGCGCGGGTGAACGAGCGCGTGTCGGTCGCCTGGACGTTCTCGGCCTTCTCGGTGGTGACGAAGAAGCCGTTGCCGGCGATCGCCAGGTCGGTCGACGAGGTCGTGCGCTGGGGCAGGCCCTGCTGGGTGACGTACTGCCGCGTGACGGCGGTGACGCCGCCGGCGGTGTAGGACGTGGTGGCGCCGCGGTTGGGCACCAGCGTCTGGAAGTTGGCCTGGCTGCGCTTGTAGCCGATGGTGTTGGCGTTGGCGATGTTGTCGGAGATCGCGGCCAGCGCCGACGAATTCGACACCAGTCCCGACACGCCGGCGAGCATTGCGCTGTTGATGCTCATGGTCGTTGTCCTCTCAGAAACTCAAAACGGGTTGGGAGGCGCATCTTGCGGGTGCGGCGACGAAGCCGCGTCGGCGCCGTTCGGGCGCCCCTTGAAAGCGGCGGATCAGGTGTTGGTCACCCCGATCACCGAATTGAACGAGACTTGCTGCTTGCCCAGGGTCAGCACGGTCTGGCCGTTGACCTGCTGGATGCCGTCGACCACGCCCATGATGTAGGTGCTGGCGGTGATCGCCTTGCCCTTGGCGTCGGCCGCCGCGACCTTGAGGGTGTAGGTGCCGCCGTCCGGAAGCTGGGCGCCGTTGTTGTCCTTGCCGTTCCAGGTGAACGACTGCATGCCGGCCGTGGTCGAGGTCGGCTTGCCGCTCCACACCACCTTGCCGGCGGAATCCACCACCTGCACCGTGGCGGCCGAGGCGTTGGAGGCCAGGTTGATCTTCCAGGTCGCCTGGCCGTTGGTCAGGGGGCGGTCGGTTCCGGCGGCCGTGACGTTCTTGCCGATCATCGACAGGGCGCTGTAGGCGAGGCCGCTCTGGTTCTGCGAGAGCAGCTGGGTCAGCAGCTTGTTGGAGACGATCTGCTGCTCCACCCCGGTCATCTGGGTGATCTGGGCGGTGAAGGCGTTGGTGTCCATCGGCGACATCGGGTCCTGGTTCTTGAGCTGCACGGTCAAGAGCTTCAGGAAGGTCTGCTCGTTGTCGGCCAGGCGTGAGACGCCGCCGTTGATGGTGCCGGAGGTCGACGAGGACGAGGTCGGATCGGCCGCGGCCTGATTCTTCACGGTGGTGATCTGGCTGGCCTGGGAAGGATCGTAGATCATCGTTCGTCCCTAGATGCGGATGTCGACGCCCGAGGCGTCGTTGCGGCGCTGGCGCAGCGCGTTCTCGGCGGCGGCGGCGAGGCGGTCGTCCGCCGCTTCGGCGGCGGTCTGGAAGGCGCGGCCGCGCCAGGAGCCCTGGTCCTGGTTCTGCTGCTGTTGCTGGGCGAGGCCGCGGCCGGAGCCCTGGCCGTCGGCGCCGAAGGACAGGCCGCCCTTCGACAGGTCGAAACCGGCCTGCTCCAGCGCCTGGTGCAGTTCGCCCGCGCGGTTCTTCAGCTCGGCGGCGGCCTGCGGGTTGTCGAAGGCCAGCGAGGCGGTCAGCTCGCCGCGCGCGCTGATTTCGACCTTGACGTTGACATGGCCCAGCCCGACCGGGTCGAGGGCGATGTCGAAGCGGGTCGCCTTGCCTTCGATCTTGCGGGTGATCTGGGCGGCGAGACGCGAGACGGTCTCCGGCCCGGCGTGCGCGCCGCCGGCCGGGGCCTGAGGTTGCTGGGCCCCGGCGGCTGCGGCCTGGGGCTGGGCGCCGGCGTCCGCGTCGGCCGGCCGGGGCTTGGCGGCGTCGGCCGCCGCCTCGTCGGCCGCGCGCGGAGAGGCCCCGTCGGCCGACGGGGCGGTTCCATCCGTCGCCGCACCCGGCGCGGCCTTGGCGGCGATCGTCGCCGGCTGCGGCGCGATGGAGGACTGGTCGGACGCGGCCTGCTGCTGCGCGGCGGGCGTGTTGGACGCGGCGGCGGTCTTCGCGGCCGCCTTTGGCGTGGGGGCCGTCGCCGGCTTCGGCGCTAAGGCCGCCGCGGGATCGACCGTTTCGGCGACGGCGCCGTCATCGGCGGACGCCTGGACGTCCGAGGCCTGGGCGACAACGGCCTGAGCGCCGGGAGCCTGAGCGGGCGCGGCCTGACCCGCCATGGCCTGGCCTGCCGGGACCTGGCCGACGGCGGGCGCGGCCGTAGTGGTTTGCGCCGTCGCCCTGGCGGCGGCGTCCTGTCCGGCGGCGAGGGCCGAGGCGGCGGCCACGGTCGTCGAAGGCGCGACGGGGCCCGTGTTCGACGCGGCGGGCGTGTTCGGCGCGGCCACAGTGATCCCGGCGACCACGGGGGCGGTTCCTGTCGCGGCTGCGGTCGGAGCTTCGCCGCCGTTCGCCCGCGCGTTCGCGGGGCTTGAGGCCGCGGTCCCGAAGGCCGCCGGGCCGGCCGGCGGCGCGTTCGAAGCCAAGGTTGGGGCGGGGTTCGAGATCGGCGCCGCAACGGCTGGCGCAGGCCCCGGCGCAGCCGCGGCCTGACTTGGCGCGACGCCAACGCCGATGGGCGTCGCGGGGGAAGGCGATGACGGCGTGGCGGCCGACGCGGCCGTCTGCGTCGCCGGAGCGGAGGGCGGCTGCGCGGAAGTCTGGGGCGCCGGCGTTTCGGCGAGGGCCGCCCAGGCCGCTGCGGCGACTCCGCCGGCCGATGCGGGAGCGGTCGGCGTCGAGGGCTGCGCTTGGGCTTGGGGTGGGGCGATCGTCACCCCCGCCGCGCCGACGTCTGGCGATGGCGATGAAGGGGCGAAGGGCGAGGCCTGCATCGCCGCGGTCGTCATCGTCGCGGCGGTGCGCGAAGGCGCGGCGGGCGTCGCGGTCGAACCATCGCCGGGCGCGGTCGGGGCGGCGGGCTGGGGCGCGACGCCGGGCGCCTGGGCCGCCAGCGCGGCGGCCAGGGCCTGGGCGACGGCGAGGCCGGCGTCGGCGCCCGGCTGGGGCTGGTCGCCGGCCGGCTGGTCGGGTTCGGCCTGGCCGCGCGGCGTCGTGGGCGAGGCCGGCGTTCCCGGCTGGGCGGCCTGTTCGCCCTGGGCGAGGTTGGCGGCCTGGACCGACAGCAGCGCCGCGAACAGCGCATCCGCCCCGCCGGCCGCGCCCGCGCCGGGCGCGGCCATGACCGCCGCCAGGCCTTGCGGCTTGGCGGCGGCCTGAGGGCCGGCGGCGGAGGAGGCGGCGGTCATGTGGCGGGTCAACAATCTCAAGGTCGGGCGAGCAGGGCGCGCGCGGGTCGTGAAGGGTGTAAGCAACCCCCGCGCCAAGTTGACGTGGCTGAGTAATATGTTGAATTTATTAGGCAATTTATAGGGTTCGGCGCGACGCGGCGCGGCCCTCGGCGTTTTTTGCCTGGGGGCGCTAGGCAAGCGTCGCCGCGCCTGGGTGGCGGCGCGCGACGCGTTCGAGGCGGCGTCAGGCGTTCTGGCCCGCCTCTTGCGCTGCGTTGGAGGAACTAAAACGCCGCCCAAGTTGGAAGGCTATGAAAAACAGAGGCTTAGTTGAATCGCTTTCGGCGGCTTGCGGCCGCGCCCGGCAGTTTTCGCCCGGGAGGCGGTCGACCTTTGCCCATCTGAACCCCGTGCGAGAGGGCTAGGCCATGTCGCTAAACTCGATCATGTCCAGCGCCACCACCGGCCTGATGGTCTCGCAGACCGGTCTGCGGGTGGTGTCGGACAACATCGCCAACGTCAACACGCCTGGCTACGTCCGCAAGGTCCTCAACCAGCAGGCCCTGGCGGTCAACGGCATGGGCGCCGGCGTCGACGTGGCCAGCGTCACGCGGGCCATCGACGTCTACCTGCAGCGCGCCAGTCTGACGGCCTCTTCGGACTCGGGCTCGGCGGGGGTCAAGGCCGACATGCTGGACCGCGCCCAGGCCCTGTTCGGCGATCCCAGCACCAACACCGGCTTCTTCAGCCGCCTGGACCAGATCTATTCGGCCTTCACCAAGGCCGGCTCCGACACCGCCTCCACCATCAACCGCGGCGGGGCCATCGGGCAGATCTCCGACTTCCTCTCGGAGGCCAAGCGGATCGGCTCCTCGCTCCAGGACATGAGCGGCGAAGCCGACAGCCGCATCTCCGCCGACGTGGACAAGGCCAACAATCTGCTCAGCCAGATCAACGCCCTGAACGGCGACATCACCCGCGCCAAGGTGGTCGGCGCCGACTCCACCGGCTCGGAGAACGTCCAGAGCAACCTGATCAACCAGCTGGCCTCGCTGATGAACGTCCAGGTCAGCCAGCGCGCCACCGGCGGCGTGAACATCCGCAACGTCGACGGCATCATGTTGGCGGGCGACGGCGCGGCCACCCTGTCGTACCAGCGGTCGGACACCGCCACCGGCGACATCATGGTCACGCCCGCCGGCTCGACCAGCCAGTCGATGCGGATGCGCATGACCAGCGGCGAGATCAAGGGGCTGCTCGATCTGCGGGACAAGGAGATCCCCGGCCTGTCGGACCAGCTCGGCGAGTTCGTGTCCAAGGCCGTCGACCAGATCAACCGGGCGCACAACGCCTCGTCCTCGGTGCCGGCGCCTTCGACCCTGAACGGCCGCAACACCGGCCTCGACCTGCCCACCGCCGTCAGCGGCTTCACCGGCAAGACCACCATCGGCATCGTCGACGCCAGCGGCAATCTGCAGACCCGCGTCGACATCGATTTCGACGCCGGCACGATGAGCACCAACGGCGGCCCGGCCAGCGCCTTCACCCCGGGGACGTTCCTGGCCTCGTTGAACACGGCCCTGGGCGCGGCCGGCTCGGCCAGCTTCACCAACGGCGCGCTGAGCCTGTCGGCCGCCGGCGGCTCCGGCGTGGCCATAACGGACGACGCGACCACGCCGGCGTCGAAGACCGGCAAGGGCTTCAGCCACTTCTTCGGCCTCAACGATCTGATCAAGTCCACCGGCCCGGCCACCTACGACACCGGACTGAAGGCGACCGATCCCAACGGCTTCACCGGCGGCTCGATCACCCTGCGCATCGCCGACGCCGACGGCGGCCGCGTCCGGGACGTCACCGTCACGCCGCCCGTGGGCGGCACCATGCAGGACCTGCTGGACTCGCTGAACTCCAACGCCAACGGCGTCGGCTTCTACGGCCAGTTCAACCTGGACGCCCAGGGCAAGCTCGCGTTCGCGCCCAACGGCAGCGGCTCGCAGGTCTCGGTGGTCGACGACAGCACCACCCGCGGGCCTGGCGGCCCGACCTTGAGCACGCTGTTCGGGATCAGCACGCCGGTCCGCGCCGCCCGGGCCCAGCAGTTCAGCATCCGTCCGGACATCACCGCCGATCCGATGAAGATGGCCCTGGCCAAGTTCGACCTGACCTCGGCGGCGGCGGGCAAGCCGGCCCTGGCCATCGGCGACGGCCGCGGCGCCGCCCTCATGGCCGCCTCGGGCGGCCTCGCGACCCGGTTCTCGGCCGCCGGGACCATCGGCGCGGTGAGCATGACCGTCTCGCAGTACGGGGCCGAGTTCAGCGGCGGCATCGGGCGCAAGGCCGCGGCCGCCGACGCCGACAAGACGTCCGCCGATTCCGTGAAGGGCGAGGCCGACACTCGCCGCTCGTCCTCGGAAGGGGTCAGCCTCGACCAGGAGCTGGTCCAGCTGACGACCTACCAGCAGGCGTTCAACGCCTCGGCCCGGATGATCCAGGCCACCAAGGATCTCTACGATTCCCTTCTGGGCATGATGAGGTAGCGCCATGAACCGGGTAGCCACCAACGCCAACTATTCCAGCATCCTGGCCAATCTGATGCGGGCGCAGTTCAATCAGTCGCAGGCCAACAATCAGGTCTCGAGCGGCAAGGTCGCCAGCGACCTCAAGGGCTACGCCAACGACGCCGAGACCCTGGCGGCCGCCCAGTCGGTCAAGAGCCGGGTCGACACCTTCATCGACCAGGGCAAGATTCTCTCGGCCAAGCTTCAGTCTCAGGACCTGGCCCTCAACAGCATCGCCGACGCCGCCCAGGCCGCCCGGCAGGCCATCGCCAACGCCCTGGCCGCCGACAAGGGCGACTCGGTGATGGGTGACCTCGGGGCCCAGTTCAACAATGCGGTCAGCGGTTTGAACTCCAAGTTCCAGGGCCGCTACCTGTTCGCCGGCGGCCAGGTGAACACCCAGCCGGTGACGGCGACCCAGATGTCGGACCTGACGGCGGCGCCTTCGGTCGCCTCGCTGTTCCAGAACGACAACCTGACGCCGACCAGCCAGCTGGACGAGTCGACCACCATCCAGACCGGCTTCCTGGCCGACGGCCTGGGCACGAACCTGTTCAACGCCTTCAAGGCGGTGCAGAGCTTCGCCCAAGGGCCGGGCGGCCCGTTCAGCGGCCAGCTGACCCCGGCGCAGCGCACCTTCCTGCAGGGGCAGCTGGCGGTGTTCGACGGGGTCCGCTCCGGCCTCACCAACGCCGCCGCCCAGAACGGCCTGATCCAGAACCGCGCCGACGGTTCGCAGAAGACTCAGGTCGCCCGCCAGACCATGCTGACCGGCATGATCGGCGACGTCACCGACGTGAACATGGCCGACGCCGTCACCAAGCTCCAGCAGGCCCAGCTCCAGGTCCAGGCCTCGGCCCAGGTGTTCTCGATGCTGCAGGGCTCGTCGCTGCTCAACTTCCTGCGCTGAGCCGAAAGGGCGGGGCGATCTCGCAATTTCGACGGCGAGGCTCTAAATAGCGTCCTTGATCAGGACGTTACCGCTTATGTCGCTCGATATCGCCGTGATGGACGCCGCCGTGGAGGCGGCGGACCGGGCCGTCAATCTGCCCAAGGGAACCCGCGTGGTGGTCGCCATGTCGGGCGGCGTCGATTCGACCGTCACTGCGGCCCTGCTCAAACAGGCGGGCTACGACGTCGTCGGCGTGACCCTGCAGCTCTACGATCACGGCGCGGCGATCCAGAAGAAGGGCGCCTGCTGCGCCGGCCAGGACATCCACGACGCCCGTACGGCCGCCGACATGATCGGCATGCCGCACTACGTGCTCGACTATGAAAGCCGCTTTCGCCAGGAGGTGATCGAGGATTTCGCCGACAGCTACCTGCGCGGCGAGACGCCGATCCCCTGCGTGCGCTGCAATCAGACCGTCAAGTTCCGCGACCTGCTCGACACCGCCCGCGACCTGGGCGCCCAGGCCATGGCGACCGGGCACTATGTCCGGCGCATCGCCACGCCGACGGGGGCGCAGTTGCATCGCGCCGTCGATCCGACGCGGGACCAGAGCTATTTCCTGTTCGCCACCACCCGTGAACAGCTCGATTTCGTGCGCTTCCCGCTCGGCGGCCTGCCCAAGACCGAAGTGCGCCGCGTCGCTGGTGAAATCGGCCTCAATGTCGCGACCAAGCCCGACAGCCAGGACATCTGTTTCGTGCCGGAAGGCAAGTACGTCACTCTGATCGACCGCCTGCGTCCGCAGGGCGCGATCCCCGGCGACATCGTCCACCTGGACGGGCGCGTGCTGGGCCGCCACGACGGCGTGACCCGCTACACGGTCGGCCAGCGCCGGGGGTTGAACATCGCCGTCGGCGAGCCGCTGTTCGTGGTGCGGCTGGACGCCGACAGGCGCGAGGTGATCGTCGGCCCGCGCGAGGCGCTGCTGACCCGCTCGCTGAGCCTGAAGGAAATCAACTGGCTCGGCGACCAGCCGACGATCGACGCGGCGGCGGCGGACGGCCAGGCGGTGCTGGCCCGGGTGCGCTCGACCCGCGAGCCGGCTCCGGCGCGGTTGGTCCCGGGCGGCGCGGACGGCCCCCTGGTGGCGTTCGACGGGCCGGAGGAGGGCGTTTCGCCCGGCCAGGCCTGCGTGCTCTACGACCCGGCCGACGGCGAGCGCGTGCTTGGCGGCGGCTTCATCGCCGGCACGACGGCGGCCCTGGCCTGACGCCGGTCAACCGGCGGCGCCGTCGTCGATTTCGTCGAAGCGGCAGCCGATCTTGAACAGGCAGTAGCCGGTCTCGTCGACCATGCGGCGGACGTCGGCGTTGACGTCGGCGGCGTCGCGCTCGCGGGTGAAGCTCCAGTCCTCGATCCGGCCCTCGGGCGGAAAGGTCGCGGGGTAGTCGGCCCAGATTAGTCCGCGCGCATAGTATCCGGCCCTCGGGCGGAAAGGTCGCGGCCGTGACCAGCCGATAGGCCGGGCGACGGCGGTGGACATGGAAGCGATAGCGGCTCAAGCCGTCGCCTTCTCGGCCTCGTTCAGCGCGAAGGCCTGTCCGACGGTCATGGCGTCGGCAGGGGCGGGCAGGGGGGCGAGGTCGCGCGGCCCGACGATTTCCCCGCAATGGGCGCAGGCGGTGCGCGCGACGAACGGCTGGCCGCAGCCCTTGTGGACGAACCGCACCGGCGCGCGCTCGGGGCCGTAGACGTGCTTGTCGCCCCAGCCCAGCATGGCCAGCAGCACCGGCTGCAGGTCGCGGCCCTTGGCGGTCAGGACGTATTCGCGGCGGGGCGGGCGTTCGTTATAGAGCCGGGCCTCCAGAACCCCCTGGGCGACCAGGCTCTTGAGGCGGGCGGCCAGCACGTTGCGGGCGACGCCGAGGCTCTCTTGCCATTGCTCGAAGCGGCGCAGCCCGCGAAAGGCGTCACGGATGATCAGCAGGGTCCAGGGATCGCCGATCACCTCCAGCGTCGCGGCCACCGAGCAGGCCTGGTCAGAATAGTTCGCGGTGCGTCCCATCCGGTCAGCCTGCGCGGTTCCGCGACGGAACGCAAGAGGGTTGCTTTTGAGAACTGTCCATGTAAGTTGCTAATCGCAACTGACGAGTCGAGGATTTATGACGATGGACGATGCGGCGGCTTTCGCGACGGCGGAGTCCTTCGCCACGGCGCTTCAGTTGCGCTCCGGTGAACTGGCCCTTTCGATCGGGCGCGGCGGGACGGTCCTTGTCGACCTCCCGCCGCATCTTTCGAACGCCGCCTCGGCCGCCGCGCCGGAAGCGGGCGGCCCGAACGGCGGCTATCTGGCGGCGCTGGCCCTGGCCGCCTCCGTCGAGGTCCTGGGCGCGCCGCAGCCGCCGCGCGGCCTGTCGATCCAGTTCCTGTCGTCGCCGGCCTTCGCCCCCATGGCCTTGACGGTCGAGGTGCTGCGCGCCGGTCGATCGGCCGCCTTCGCCGCGTTCAGGGGGCGTCAGGGCGAGCGCCTGCGCATCGCCGGGCAGGCCAGTTTCGGGGCGGCCTCCGCCGAGGTCGGGTTCCTGGAGGCCATGCCCGACGTCCCGCCGCCCGAGGCGTGCGGCGACGTTCCATTGCCAGACGGGTTCAAGCCGCACTTCACCCGCGCCATCGACTATCGCTGGGCGTCGCGGGCCACGCCGTTCGGCGGCGATGCGGAGCCGGTCCTTAAATGCTGGATGCGGGTGAAGGGCCAGCCGCTGGACGCCCGCGCGGCCTGCTTCCTGCTCGACGGCATATTTCCTTCGTTCTTCATGGCGGCCGACCGGCCGCATCCCAATGTCAGCGTCGACCTACGCGTCGACTTCACCGCCGCCCTCGACCGGCTGGAGGCTCGCGACGATTTCGCGCTGGTCGTGTTCAGGACCCGAGACTGGCGCCTGGGGGCCGAGGGCTGGGCGCTCGACGACGCCGAGCTGTGGTCGCGCGACGGCCGTCTGCTGGCCACGGCCCGCCAGCAGCGCAAGCTGCTTGCCAGACCCGCACGGCCTGCTGTTTAGTCCGCCCGCTTTTCCAAGGAGTCCCTGTCATGTCCGCCGCCGATCCCGTCGTCATCGCTTCCTACGCCCGCACGCCGATGGGCGGCTTCCAGGGCGCGCTGTCCCCCGTCAAGGCGACGGACCTCGGCGCGGCGGCGGTGAAGGCCGCCCTCGAACGGGCCGGCGTCTCCGGCGACCAGGTCGAGCAGATCGTCATGGGCTGCGTGTTGCCGGCGGGCCTGGGCCAAGCGCCGGCGCGCCAGGCGGCGCTGGCCGCGGGCTTGCCCAAGTCGGTCGAGGCCACCACGGTCAACAAGATGTGCGGCTCGGGCATGCAGGCGGCGATCATGGCGCACGACGCCCTGGCGGCCGGCAGCGTCGACGTCATCGTCGCCGGCGGCATGGAGAGCATGACCAACGCGCCGTACCTGCTGGCCAAGCATCGCGGCGGCGCCCGCATCGGCCACGACACGGTCAGCGACAGCATGTACCTGGACGGTCTGGAGGACGCCTACACTCCCGGCAAGCTGATGGGCGCCTTCGCCGAGGAGTCGGCGGCGCAGTATCAGTTCACGCGCGAGGCGATGGACGCCTACGCCATCGAGACCCTGAACCGCGCCAGGAAGGCGGTGGAGAGCGGCGCCTTCGACCGTGAGATCACGGCGGTCGAGGTCAAGACCCGCAAGGGCGTCGAGACCGTCTCTCGCGACGAGCAGCCGCTCAAGGCCGATCCGGCCAAGATCCCGACCCTGAACCCGGCCTTCGCCCGCGACGGCGGCATCACCGCCGCCAACGCCGCCTCGATCAGCGACGGGGCCGCCGCCCTGGTCATGACCCGGGCCTCGGTCGCCGAGAAGCTGGGCCTGAACGTGGTCGCCAAGGTGGTCAGCCACGCCGCCCACGCGCATGAGCCGGCCCTGTTCACCACCGCGCCGGTGCCCGCCATCCAGAAGGCCTTGAAGAAGGCCGGCTGGAGCGTCGACGACGTCGATCTGTTCGAGATCAACGAGGCCTTCGCCGTGGTGGCGATGATCGCTCAGCAGGAACTGGCCATTCCCCGCGACAAGATCAACGTCAACGGCGGCGCCTGCGCCCTCGGCCACCCGATCGGCGCCTCGGGCGCGCGCATCCTGGCCACCTTGTTGTCGGCGTTGGAAGCGCGCGGCGGCAAGCGCGGCGTCGGCGCGCTGTGCATCGGCGGCGGCGAAGCCGTCGCCATGGCGGTGGAGCTGGTCTAAGGATCGCCTACGGTCATCCCGGAAGCCCGCAGGGGCTTTCCGGGATTTGGCGTGAGCGGGGCTCTTGAGGTGAAGGCGCGGTCAGCGCCCGCTTTTGGCCGCCGCCCCCTTGGCGCTCATCGCCAGGACGTTGATCTTGACGCCCTTGGCGATCTCCATGTCGCCGGGCTTGAAGCCGGTCGGGCAGGGGCCGGTCCATTCCGCGTCGATGTTGAGGGTGCGCGAGCCGTTCATCTGCGGCGCCTCGGCCCCGGTGGTCGAAGTCTTGGCGACCACGTGATACTTGCTGGCGAAGTCTCCGGTCATCGTGCCGGTGGTGGTGGTCTTGCCGCCCGTGCCTATGTCGCACACCGACGAGAAGGTGATCGAGCCGTCCGCTCCTCGCGCCAGGTCGTTCTTCTCGCAGGCGTCCTTGCTCATCTGCTGGCCGAACATCGACAGCTTGGCGCTGGAGTCCTCGTCGAGGCACAGCTTGCTGGTCTGGGTCAGGCCGCCGTCGCTGATGGTGATGGTCTGGGTCCACAGGCCCGGCTTGCGCATAGGCTGCGTGATGGAGGCTGAGGCGGAGGCCGGGGCGGTCGCGGCGGGCGAGGCGGCTCCAGCCGCCTGCGGCTCGGCCGGCTTCTGCGCGTCCTCCTTCTTGTTGCAGCCGGCGACCGCGAGCGCGGCGATCGAGGCCATTCCGACGATGAGCGCTGGACGCATGAAACCGCTCCTCCCTGCGGGCGTTGGTTGTGTCATCTTAAGTCCTGACGCGGGCGCTGTGGAAGCGGCCGCCGCCGCAAGAGGTTCCATGACCGAGTCCAATCCCGTCGCCGACAATGTCGCACATAGCCGCTACGAGCTGGTCGAGGAGGGGCAGACCGCCTTCGCCGACTATCGGCGCGAAGGGCATCGGCTGATCATCCCGCACGTCGAGGCTCCGCCGGCCCTGCGCGGCAAGGGTTCGGCCGGGCGGCTGATGGCGGGCGTGGTCGCCCACGCCCGCGCCGAGGGACTGTTCATCGTCCCGCTGTGCGCCTATGCGGCGGCCTGGCTGCGCCGGCATCCGGAGCACGCCGACGTGCTGGCCTGATCGGAGAACGGCGTTTTTTTGAGTTGACGGGCCGAGCCTGGAGGCTTTGCATCCTGCCGTTGCTATGACGGGAAGGACACGCGGAATGGCGCGAGCCGGCTCTGTGACGGCGTGGGCGTTGGCGGCGGTCCTCGCCGCTTGGGCGCCGGGAGCGGGGGCGCAGGCGCCTGAGACCAAACCCGCGCCGCAAGGCCCCGGCGGCCCGCAGATCCAGCCGCCCAAGCCTCAGCCGCCCAGGCCTCAGCCCCCGAGACCTCAACCGCCCCGGCCGCAACCGCCGCGTCCGAAACCGCCGCCGCCCAGGCCCCCTGCGCCACGGCCGCCGCCGTATCCGCCGGGACATCACCACCGGCCGCCGCATGGTCCTGCCAGCCTGACGCTCTATAGCGATCTCGGTTGGCGCGGCCGGGCGCTGCGCGTGTCCCACAGCATTCCCAATCTGGCGGCCACGCCCATGAACGACCGGGCGCTGTCGATCCATGTCCGCGGCGGCCGCTGGGAGCTATGCCGGGACGCGAACTATCGCGGCCGCTGCGTGTTCGTGACCTCCTCGGTCAGCGACCTGCGCCGGCTCGGCCTTGGCCACAGCATCTCGTCCGTCCGCCGTCGCTGAACGGCGGGAAGGAGAGGCGCGGCCGGCGCTCAGTCGCGCGCCAGGATGATCTTGAGGGTGTCGGCTTTGGACGGCAGTTCGAGGGCCAGGCGTCGAGCCAGTTCGCGGGCGCCTACCGGATAGGCGTCCCCGCCCGAGGCCACGGCCTCGGCCTGGGCCGCCAGGTCGATGATCGCCGCCTCCAGCACTTCGATCTGCTCACGCGCCAGCGCGTGCGCCTCAAGCTGCAAACGTTGGATACGAACCGCCGCCGACTCTTCGACGGCGTTGACGCCGTGTACAACCGTCAGACGTGCGCCCATGGTCTCTATCTCCCGCGAGCCGCCGCGCCGGCGTCTCTCGGACCGCTTCCGAGGCGGCGCCGCTCGGCGCTCTGTAGAGGATACGCAAGGCGTGGAATCGAGTTCCTAACAAGGTTCGTCACGACTTAACTTTGATCGAGCTGTGGCGCCGCCGCATCGCTTTCGCTTTGCGCGAGTCCGGTTTCGCGCATGGGGCGAGTCAATGTGGCGCCCGGATGGTTTCAGGTGGCCGGCGCGGTGCGGTTGTGGTCTGCTGGCCGGCGCAACCCCGCGAGGGCCTCGGATGCAAACCTGGGTTCTGCCGGCCCTCCTGGGCCTCGGTCTCGCCGCCGCCACCGGCCTGCGGACCTTCCTGCCCCTGCTCATGCTGGCCGTCGTCGCCCGGTTCGGCTGGTTCGGCGTCGGGTTGAACCCGCACGTCGCCTGGCTCGGCTCCAACGCCGCCCTGGCCGCGCTCGGCGTCGCCACCGTCGTCGAACTGGCCGCCGACAAGATTCCGCTGGTCGACCACGCGCTCAGCGCCGTCGGCACGGTGACGCGCCCCCTGGCCGCCATCCTGGTCGCGGGGGCCGTGTTCACCCACGCCGACCCGGCCGTGGCGGCCATAGCCGGCCTGATCATCGGCGCGCCGACCGCCCTGGCGTTCCACGCCGCCCAGACCGGAACCCGGGTGGCCAGCACGGCGACGACGGCCGGCCTCGCCAATCCGTTCGTGTCGGTCTTCGAGGACCTGGCCTCGGCCGGCATGGCGGCGCTGGCCTTCATCGCGCCGGTCCTCGTGCCGCTGCTGCTGGCGGTGTTGCTGTTCGTCGGCTGGCGGGTGTGGCGGCGGCTACGCGCCGGCGCGCCGCGAACGCCCTAGCGCCGGCCTTTCCGGAACCGCTCAGCTGCTTCCGCCCGCGCTTCTTTCCTGAGCCGCGCCGGGGCCGACTTGTCGGCCGTCTCGCCTTCGGCGGTGATGGCGTCGTTGGCGAACTCCAGGTCGAGCATCTTCAGCCGCTTGACCTCGTCGCGCAGGCGGGCGGCCTCCTCGAACTCGAGGTTGGAGGCGGCCTCGCGCATCCGGGTCTCCAGGTCCCTGAGCGTGGCCTTGAAGTTGTCGCCGACGAAGGGCTTGCCGCCGTCCTCGGCCAGTCCGGCCGGCACGGTGACGCGGTCCTTCTCGTAGGGGCTGTCGAGGATGTCCTTGATGCCGCGCTTGACGCTCTCGGGCGTGATGCCGTGTTCGCGGTTGTAGGCCTCCTGCTTCTCGCGGCGGCGGTTGGTCTCCGCCATGGCCCGCTCCATCGAGCCGGTGATCTGGTCGGCGTAGAGGATGACCTTGCCGTCGACGTTGCGCGCCGCCCGGCCGATGGTCTGGATCAGCGAGGTCTCCGAGCGCAGGAAGCCTTCCTTGTCGGCGTCGAGGATGGCGACCAGCCCGCATTCCGGAATGTCGAGGCCCTCGCGCAGCAGGTTGATGCCGATCAGGATGTCGAACGCGCCCAGGCGCAGGTCGCGGATGATCTCGATCCGCTCCAGGGTGTCGACGTCCGAGTGCATGTAGCGCACGCGCAGGCCCTGCTCGTGCATGTACTCGGTCAGGTCCTCGGCCATCTTCTTGGTCAGCACGGTGACCAGGGTGCGATAGCCGTGCTTGGCCACGTCGCGCGCTTCGGCGATGACGTCGTCGACCTGGCTGAAGCCGTCCTTGCTCACCGGGCGCACATGCACCGGCGGGTCGATCAGGCCGGTGGGGCGGATCACCTGCTCGGCGAAGACGCCGCCGGCGCGTTCCATCTCCCAGGGGCCGGGGGTGGCGCTGACGTGCACCGTCTGCGGCCGCATGGCGTCCCACTCCTCGAACTTGAGCGGGCGGTTGTCCATGGCCGAGGGCAGGCGGAAGCCGTATTCGGCCAGGGTGAACTTGCGGCGATAGTCGCCCCGGTACATCGCCCCGATCTGCGGCACCGTCTGGTGGCTCTCGTCGGTGAACAGCAGGGCGTTGTCGGGGATGTATTCGAAGAAGGTCGGCGGCGGCTCGCCCGCCTTGCGGCCGGTCAGGTAGCGGCTGTAGTTCTCGATGCCGGCGCAGGAGCCGGTGGTCTCCAGCATCTCCACGTCGAAATTGGTGCGTTGCTCCAGGCGCTGGGCCTCCAGCAGCTTGCCGTTGGCGACCAGCCAGTCGAGACGCTCTTTCAGCTCGGCCTTGATGGAGCTGATCGCCTGGATCAGGGTCGGGCGCGGCGTGACGTAGTGGCTGTTGGCGTAGATGCGGATCGACGGCAGGTCGGCGGTCTTCTTGCCGGTCAGCGGGTCGAACTCCATGATCGCCTCGACCTCGTCGCCGAACAGCGACACCCGCCAGGCGCGGTCCTCGTAGTGGGCGGGGAAGATCTCCAGCACGTCGCCGCGCTTGCGGAACGTGCCGCGCTCGAAGGCCTGGTCGTTGCGCTTGTACTGCTGGGCCACCAGGTCGGCGAGCATCTGGCGCTCGTTGACCGTCTGGCCGACCTCCAGGGTGAAGGTCATGGCCGTGTAGGTCTCGACCGAGCCGATGCCGTAGATGCAGCTGACCGAGGCCACGACGATGACGTCGTCGCGCTCCAGGATCGCCCGGGTCGCCGAGTGGCGCATGCGGTCGATCTGCTCGTTTATCGAGGAGTCCTTCTCGATATAGGTGTCGGTGCGCGGGACGTAGGCTTCCGGCTGGTAGTAGTCGTAGTAGCTGACGAAGAACTCGACCGCATTCTCGGGGAAGAAGCTCTTGAACTCGGAATAGAGCTGGGCGGCCAGGGTCTTGTTCGGGGCCAGGATCAGCGCCGGGCGTTGGGTGGCCTCGATCACCTTGGCCATGGTGAAGGTCTTGCCCGAGCCGGTGACGCCGAGCAGGACTTGGTCGTTCTCCTTGCCCTCCAGCCCGCTCACCAGGTCGCTGATGGCCGTGGGCTGGTCGCCGGCCGGCTGGTACTCCGACACCAGCTTGAAGCGCCGGCCGCCCTCGACCTTGTCGGGCCGCGCCGGCCGGTGCGGCGCCCAGGCGGTCGCGACCGCGCCGCCGGTCAGATCGCTCACCGCGACATCGTGGATGAACCGGGCGGAGGCGTCCTCGACGCCGGTCGGGGAGGAGGAACGGGGCATGAACGGAAGTTAGGGGCGAACATCGCCGCTGGCTAGGGGAGCGCGTCGGCTCTGCGTCACCCTGCTGACAGATTCTGACGGGAGGCCGGTCCGGCGCGGTGTCGAACATGTAAGTGAGTAATCACTTGCATGTTTGCGGCGATCGGCTAGGGTCGGGGCGTTCCAACCTCGGAGCCCTAGCCATGACCATGTTGCGTGACGTCTTCATCAGCGGGACGGGAGCTTTCCTGCCGGGCGAGCCGGTGGGGCAGGACCGGATGGAGGACTATCTCGGCCTCGTCTGCGGCCGCCGGTCGGCGATGGGGCGGCGGGCCCTGCACTGGAACGGCATCGACACCCGTCACTACGCCCTGACCCCCGAGGGCCGGCCCCTGCACTCCAACGCCTCGATGTGCGCCGCCGCCGTGCGGACCGCGCTGGAGGCGGCGGGCCATGCGGCCGACGACCTCGACCTGCTGGCGGCGGCCACCACCCAGGGCGACTATCTGGCGCCGGGCCACGCCGCCGCCGTGCACGGCGAACTGGGCTGCGGCCCCTTGGAGACAGCCAGCTTCCAGTCGGTCTGCGCCTCGTCGCTGATGGCGGCCAAGGCGGCCTGGCTGGCGGTGCGGGCCGGGGAGGCCGAGCTGGCGGCGGCGACCGCCGGCGAGTTCTCGTCGCGCTGGTTCCGGCCGCACTTCTACGAAGGCACGGCCCTGGTCGACGCCAAGGGGCGGCTGGCGATCGAGGCGGATTTCCTGCGCTGGACCCTGTCGGACGGGGCCGGTGCGGCGGTGATGCAGCCACGCCCGGCTGGGCGCGGGCTCGGCCTGCGCGTCGACTGGATCGACATGACCTCGCTGGCCGGGCGCTTCGACGCCTGCATGTGGGCCGGCTCGACCAAGGCCGCCCGCCACGACATGAAGAGCGCCTGGTCCCACGCCGGGCCGGAGGCGGGTTTCGCCCAGGGCGCGATGGCGCTGTTGCAGGACTTCGACCAGCTCAAGGCGGTGATCCGCGCCTGGGTGGGCGTCTATCTGGACAAGGTCGACGCCGGCCGCATCGACCCGGCCGGGGTCGATCACCTGCTCTGCCACTATTCGGCGCGGTCGCTGCGCGAGGAGATCGTCCGCCTGCTGGAGCAGACCGGGGCGATGATCCCGGAGGCGCGCTGGTTCACCAACCTGGCGACCTGCGGCAACACCGGCTCGGCCTCGATCTGGATCATGCTCGACGCCTTCCTGCGCTCCGGCCGGCTGAAGGCGGGCGAGCGGGTGCTGTGCATCGTGCCGGAGAGCGGCCGGGCGACGGTCGGCTTCATGATGTTGACGGCGGTGGAAGGGGCAGGGCGATGAGCGCGCGGACGAAGGAGGGCGGGGCGACGACGGCGCCGGTCCTGCGCAAGCTGGCGGTGGCGTGGACCGATTTCGAGGCGCGCCTGGACTCGACGCCCCTGGTGCGGCGCCTGAACCGGGGCCTGCTGACCATCGACGACTACCGCGCGCTGCTGATGAACCTGCGCCAGCAGGTGGTCGACGGCGCGTGCTGGATCTCGCGGGCGGCCTCCAATGTCGACGAGGCGCATTTCGAGCTGCGCTCGACCCTGATGCGCCACGCCGCCACCGAGCACCGCGACTATCGGCTGATCGAGGCCGACTACGTCGCCGCCGGCGGGCGGCTCGAGGACATCCGCTCCGGGGCCAAGAACGTCGGGTCCGAGGCGCTGTCGGCCTGGATGTTCGCCGAGGCGTCCAAGCCCAACCCCTTCGGCCTGCTGGGCGCGATGTTCATCATCGAGGGGCTGGGCTCGATCAAGGCGGCCGGGTGGGGCCGGGCGATCGCCCGGCAGCTGTCCCTGTCCGACGAGGCCGTGCGGTTCCTCGTCTATCACGGAGCCAACGACGGCGATCACATGACCGAGTTCGAGGCGATGCTGGCCATGGTCCTGCCCGATCCGGCGGTCGAGGCGCGCATCGTCCGCTGCGCCGAGGTCACCGGCCGGCTCTACGCCATGCAGATCGAAGACGTGCGCTGAGGAGGACTGGTCCCATGGCTCGCAAACCCCGTCTCGGTCAGCGCTTCGACGCCGCCGCCCACGATCCGGCCGATCCCGATCCCTGGCTCGCCCTGTGGCTGGACCACAGCCTGCCCGTGGACGAGGACGCCAAGCGGGCCCTGGTCGTCGGCAACGCCTCCTATTCCCGCAGCTTCCTGCTGCCGGCCCTGCGCCCGCTGATCTTCGTGTTCTTCGTGGTCGTGCACCTGCTGCGGCGCGTGTTCGTCCACTGGCCGAACTTCAACGGCGCCCTGCACCGGCTGATCCACTGGGGCCTGAAGACCTTCGCCACGCCGCAGACCAACCTGCTGATCCTGCGGCACTTCCATATCGGCACCGAACTGCTGGCCTTCATCAAGGCCAACGCCGGCCCGGTGACCATCGACAGCCGTCCGCTGCGGCCGCGCTCGCTCAAGGACCTGGAGGACAACGTCTTCCTGCAGCACGACCTCAACGTCTTCAATTTCGTCATCGAGCTGAACGCGTCGCTGCGGGCGCAGGGGCGGGACCTCGCCCCGGTCGCGCGGCCCGACTTTTCGATGATCACCGACGGGCCGTTCGACTTCGAGCCGTTCCCCGACAGGCCGTGGAACTTCGCCGACGTGCAGACGGCGGTCGAGGTCTACACGCCGTTCTACGCCTTGATGCTGCCGCGCCACGACTTCGTGCGGGCGGTCAATTCGCTGCAGCTCGACGAGGTGATCGCCATCTACGTCGCCAAGATCCTGGGGACGGACTACCACCTCAGCTTCATCAAGAACGGCCACCCGCTGGTGCCGATGTCCACCTTCGGCGCCGGCTACCGGCTGATGATGCACGGCCTGGACTGCGAGGCCCTGCATGGCTGGCTGAGGCTGTTGAAGCGCCGGCAGGCCGAGGGGCTGCCGCTCGATCCGCGCAATCCGGCCGGGGAATAGACGTCCCGGCCGGGCGGCCTATCGGGACTTCGGCCCGGACTTGGAGACGCCGTTGACGGCGACGCCCACGCCGGCCCCCACCGCCGCGCCGACGGGACCGCCGACGACCGCGCCGGCGATGGCGCCGGTGGCGGCCCGCTGCTCCATGTTGTGGCCGCAGGCGGCCAGACCGGCCGTCAGCGCGGCGGCCGCCGCGAGTTTCAGGACTTTGCTCATACGGGCTCCAGATGGGATCGTGCGGGGCGCACGGCGACGGCTCGGGCGACCGTCGCCGGATTCGGCGCCCTTATTTGGGCGGGGTCTTCTGGTCGCTCGACCCCTTGGAGGCGGTATCGACCACCGCTCCGGCCGTGGCCCCGACGACCGCGCCGATCGGTCCGCCCACCGCCGCGCCGGCTACGCCGCCTGTGGCGGCGCGCTGTTCCATGTCGTGGCCGCAGCCGCTCAGGGCTCCTGCCAGGGCCGCCAGGGCCAGGGCGCCGATCAGGTGTCGCATGGTGGTCTCCGGGAGAATCGCCTGACCGGAGAAACGGCGACGGGTCGATCCCGGTTCCTCGAAGGCGCGTCCGGACGGCTATGTTGCGATGCGGCGTAAATTCGGTGGCACAATCCCAGGATGCGCCGCTCCCTTAACGCGGGAGTGGGCGGGGGTCTCGGATATGTAACGGAATCGCCTTGGATTTCCTGGGATCGCCGCGATGATTGTAAACTGCGGAAGGGGGAATTGCGCGCCGCACAATCGGCAAGGTTAACGGACTTGACAATGTTGCGTTGCGGCATGGCCTTGCGACTCGGTCACATTCCTGCCATACAAAGGCGTAGAACGAGGGACCTCGGCCAAATCGTGAACCGGCCGAACCTCCGCTGTACGGGACCCTGAGAAGACTAACTGGTTCAGTTCGGCGTCGATGTTGGGGGGCGCGTCCGCCCTCGCCACACAGGACACGAAAGCATTGAAAGTAAAGACGCAAGCCCGCGCGGATGCGCGTGCGCTGGGCGTGGCCGCTTCTGTCGGAACAGCGGTCGGCCTGGCGCTAGGCGGCGCCTATTTAGGCAGCGGCATGGCCGGTCAGGCCGCGTCGCATGCAAAGATTACGCGGTTGGCGTCGGGAGCGACCGCGGGATTTTCCGAAACCGCTCTTCAGCAGCAGGCGGCCGGGATGGACCCGGGCGCCCTCGCCGTGGCCCAGCGGCACGATCCGTTCGGCGTCGGCGGCGAGCGTGACCGTCAGGCCGCCGTGTTCGCGGCCCAGCTCGAAGCCAAGGCCCGCCAGAAGGGCCAGAACGATCCGCTGGTGGTGCGCGCGGGCCTGCGCGGCGCGATCCCCGGCGACTTCGCCCCCGTCGGCGGCTATGCGCCGTTCACCGTCTCGGCCAGGCCGTTCAGCGCGCCGGGCGTCAACGCCCTGGAATCGACGCGCGACCTCGAATGCCTGGCCCAGGCCGTCTATTACGAGGCCCGGGGCGAGACCTCGGCCGGCCAGGCCGCGGTCGCCCAGGTGGTGCTGAACCGGGTGCGTAATCCGGCCTTCCCGAAAACCATCTGCGGCGTGGTCTTCCAAGGCGCCCATGCGGGCTCCTGCCAGTTCAGCTTCGCCTGCGACGGCTCGATGCGCCGCCAGCGCGAGACGGTGGCCTGGCGTCGGGCCGAGCAGGTCGCCGCCCGCGCCCTCGGCGGGGCGGTGGCTTCCGAGGTCGGCAACGCCACGCACTTCCATGTGGTCGGCGTCGCGCCAGGCTGGGGCGGCATGATGCGCGTGGCCCAGGTCGGGCTGCACGTCTTTTATCGCTTCGGCGGCCGCGCCGGCGCGCCGGACAACTTCCTGCGCACCCCCGAGCGGTCCATCGAGGCCGACCGGACGCTGCAGCCGGTCTACGCCAGCTTCGCGCCGATGGCCGCGACGCCGCAGCCGGACCGCCAGCCGGCCGCCGCGCCGGTCATCCTGGCCTCGGCGGTGCTGAAGCCGGAAGCCTCCGGGCCGGCGGCCAAGCCCGTCGCGCCGGAAGCGACCGCGGACGGCAAGCCGGCCGCCAAGGCCGCGCCCGACGCCGCCAAGTCGGCCAAGCCCTCCCAGGACGCCCATGGCGAAGCTGGCAAGGCCGAGGCCGGCGCCGTCAAAACGCCGAAGTCGACGCCTTCATCTGCTTCCTGACCGCGCCGGGGAAGAAGCGGGCCGCGAAGCGAAGCTGCTTGGCCCGTTTGCCCACCGTGTAGTGCAGCTCCGCCCCATGCGCGGCGTCCCAGATCACCTGGGCCGCTTCGTCGGTGGTGTAGACCGGCAGCCCGCCCTCCCGGATGCGGTCGCGCATCACCTCGTTCGAGCCTTGCGAGCCGGCCTGCAGGATCGGAGTGTCGACAAACCAGGGCATGACGCAGCGCACCCCCACGCCGTGCCGGGCGAACTCGACGTCCAGGGCTTCCGACAGGCCGCGCACCGCGAACTTGGTGGCTGAATAGACCGCCAGCTTCGGCGCGCCGTAGATGCCGGCGCAGGAAGCCACGTTGACCAGCCGCGAGCCCGGGGTGCGCGCCAGCAGGGGCAGGCCGGCGTAGGCGCCGTTGACCACCCCCTTGATGTTGACGTCGATCATCCGGTCGGCGTCGCTGGCCGCCACCTCCTCGAACCAGCCGAAACTGGCGATGCCGGCGTTGTTGAGCAGCACGTCGAGCCGGTCGCCCGCCGCCGTGGCGAAGGTCTCCAGCGCCGCGTCCCAGGCGGCGCGGTCGCGCACGTCCAACTGGACGGTCACGCCGTTGTCGGGGCCGATGGCGGCGAGGGCGTCGCGCAGCCCGGCCGTGTTGATGTCGGCCAGGCCGACGAACCAGCCTCGCGCCGCGAAATGGCGGGCCGCGGCCAGGCCGATGCCGCTGGCGCCGCCAGTGACGAACAGGGTCTTGCGGCCGTTCGCCGTCGCGGGTGGGGTCGCCGTCATGATGTCCTCCGGGGCAGGCCGTCTGTTGCAGCCTTATCAACGATCATCTGAGGCGAGCCGGGGCGGCCGGTCAAGCGGCGGCGGTCCGGGCGATCCGGCGCAACGCCTGCGGCGATTGGCCGAACGCCCGGATGAAGGCGCGCCGCATCCGCTCGGCGTCGCCGAAGCCGGCGGCCTGCGCCACGGCGTCGATGGGAGCGTCGCCGGCCTCGACCCGCTCGCGGGCGACCTCCAGCCGCAGCCGCTCGACGGCCTTGGCCGGGGTGACGCCGACCTCGGCGGCGAAGGCGCGGGCGAAATTCCGGGGGCTCATGCCCGCCTCGCAGGCCAGGCGTTCGACCGGCAACGGTTCGGCGAGGCGTTCGCGCGCCCAGGCGAGCAGGGGGGCGAAACGGTCGCTTCGGCCGTCGAGGTCGAGGAGGGCCGAGAACTGCGACTGTCCGCCGGGACGGCGGTGATAGACCACCAGCTCCTGGGCCGTGCGGCGGGCGACCGCCTCGCCGAGGTCCTCGGCGATCAAGGCCAGGGCCAGGTCGACGCCGGCGCTGATCCCCGCCGAGGTCCAGATCTTGCCGTCGCGGACGAAGATGCGGTCGGGCTCGACGGTCACGCGCGGAAAGCGGCGGGCCAGCTGGGCGCTTCGCCGCCAATGGGTGGTCGCCCGGCGGCCGTCCAGAAGGCCGGCGGCCGCCAGGATGAAGGCCCCCGAGCAGACGCTGGCCACCCGGCGGGCGGTTTCGGCCTGGGCCCGCACATAAGCCGTCACGCGAGGATCGAGCGCCGGCGCGCGCGTGCCCTCGCCGCCGGCGACGATCAGGGTGTCCAGGCGCGGCGCCTCGGACAGCGGCGCCGACATCATCGCCGCGCCGCAGGAGCTGGCCGTCAGGCCGCCCTCGGCCGACAGCACTTTGAGGACGTAGGGAGAGGGCTGGACGCCGCGCGCCGGCATCTCGAACGCCGCCAGCGGTCCGGCGGCGTCGAGCAGTTGGAACTGCGGGAAGATCAGGACGCCGATCGTGAGGGGCATGGCTGAAAAAGTGGGAATAATGTCATTTCAGCCAGACCCTAGGGCCGGCAAGCTGGGCGGGTCAATCCCACGCCGGAGAGAGCGCCATGACCCGACAGAGCCTGACCATCGTCTTTCCGCTGTACCAGCAGATCACCCAGCTGGATTTCACCGGCCCGCATCAGATCCTCAGCCGCCTGCCGGGCGCGCGGGTCATCCGCGCCTCGGCCGACGGCGGCGTGGTGACGGCCGAGGACGGCCTGACCTTTCCCACCCAACGGCTGGCCGAGGTCGAGGCCTGCGACGTGCTGTGCGTGCCCGGGGGGTTCGGCTGCGCCGAGGCCATGCTTGATGCGGCCTTCATCGGCGAGGTGCGGCGCCTGGGCCTCGGCGCGCGTTACGTCACCTCGGTCTGCACGGGTTCGCTGATCCTGGGCGCGGCGGGGCTGCTGCGGGGGCGGCGGGCCGCCTGCCACTGGGCGTGGCGCGACCTGCTCGTCCCGTTCGGCGCCACGCCCGACGCCGCGCGGGTGGTGCGCGACGGCCACGTGCTGACCGGGGGCGGGGTGACGGCGGGACTGGACTTCGCCTTGACCCTGGCGGCTGAGATCGCCGGTCCCGACGTCGCCCAGGCCCTCCAGCTCGGCTTCGAGTATTCGCCCGAACCGCCGTTCGACGCCGGCCGGCCGGAGACCGCGCCGCCCCAGATCCTGGCGGCGGTCGAGGCGCACACGGCCAAGATGATCGCGCCGCGCCGGGAGGCGGTGATGGCGGCGGCGGCGGCGCTGCGGGCGGGGGCCGACGGCTGAAGGACCTCCAGCCCCGGGGCCCCGCCGGTTCAGCCGATCCGGATCGAGGTCATCGAGATGGCGGCGACGACGGCGTCGTTGAACAGGCTGACCGCGTCGCCCGCGTCCTGCTGGGCCAGCACGTAGAGCAGGGGCAGATAGTGCTCGGCGCTGTTGATCGACCACAGGGCGTCGTCGCCGAGCGTGGCGTAGTCGATCAGCGGCTGGTGGTCGTGGGCGGCGATCAGGCGCTTGGCCTCGTCGTTGAACCGCACGGCCCAGTCGGGCGCGTCCGGCTTGCGGAAATCGGCCGCCCGCAGATTGTGGACGATGTCGCCCGACCCGACGATCAGCACGCCCTCGTCGCGCAGGGGGCGCAGGGCCCGGCCGAGGGCGTAGTGCTCCGCCGCCGAGCGGTTGCGGTCGAGGCTCAGCTGCACGATCGGCACGTCGGCCTTGGGATACATGGCGCGCAGCACGGCCCAGGCGCCGTGGTCGAGGCCGCGTTCGGGATCGACCGCCACGGCGCGCGGGGCGAGCAGGGCCGCCGCCCGTTCGGCCAGCCAGGGCGCTCCCGGCGCTGGGTAGCGCACGTCGAACAGCGCCTGGGGGAAGCCGTAGAAGTCGTGGATGGTCGGGGGCTGCTCGGACCCGGTCACCCCCAGGCCCCGCGTCTCCCAGTGGGCGGAGACGCACAGGATCGCCCGCGGGCGCGGCAGTTCAGCCGCCGCCTGCGCCCAGCCGCGACGAAATGGGTTGTCCTCGATGGCGTTCATCGGCGAACCGTGGCCAAGGAAGAGGGCGGGCATGCGGCTGGCGGGCATCGGCGGTACCAGGAATGGTGTCAGTTGTAGTTACAGATAGATCGCGGGCTTCGGATCGCAAGGCCGGTCGGACTTTTCGCCGCGGCGGAGCGCCGGAAGACCGCCGCTCCGCCGTATATGGAGGCGAGACGTCTTCGCGTCGCCGGTCTTGATTCCGGGGATTCCCATGGATATGCCGAGCCGGTCCCATCGCCGGACCCCAGCGTCGAACCCGCTCGCGGGCGCCGGATCGCCCGGCGGGCGTTTCAAGCCGGCGAAGACCCGGACATCACCTCGCCGCGATTTGGTCGCAGGAGAAGCCTCGCCTGCGCCGACGCATCGTCTTGGAAACCGGTCAGGAGCAGTCACGTTATGAGAGTCGCTGCAACGGCTGAGACCCGATGGAAGTGGTGAGTTCCTATCCCGCGCCCGCGAGTTCCGCGCTCAAGGGCGCCCGCCCGTCCGCGATGGTTCGCGGCGGGGCCCTGGACGCCCTGCGTTTCCTGGCGTCGTTCCTGATCGTGCTCTATCACTTCGGCGCCGAGGCGCCGGTCCGCCTGTGGCTGTTCCATCCGGTGTTCGCGCGCGGATACCTGGCCACCGACTTTTTCCTGATGCTGTCGGGCTATGTGCTGGGCCGGGCCTACGGGCGCGGCGTCGCCGCCGGGACGGTGTCGGGCCCGGAGTTCCTGCGCCGCCGGCTGACGCGGATCTGGCCTGGCCACCTGATGATGCTCGGCTGTTTCGCCGTCTTCGTGCTGCTGGCCGAGGCGGTCGATCTGCCCTCGATCCATCCCGAGCAGTACCGCTGGACCGCCTTCCTGATGCAGGCTCCGTTGATCTCGGCCTGGGGTTTCGAGGGCGGCGACGGCTGGAACATGCCGACCTGGTCGCTGTCGGCCCTGGCGGTGTGCTACGCCGTCTTCCCGCTGGTCTGGCGCGGCCAGGCCAAGGTGCGCAGCGCCTGGCTGGTGCTGGGCGTGGCCCTGGCGCTGCTGGTCGGCGCCGACCAGCTCTATCGCCAGATCCTGGCGCGGCCGCTGTACGACATCCCCTTCCACCAGGGCGTCCTGCGCGCCGTGCCGCTGTTCGTGGTCGGCATGGCGCTCGCCAGGGTGACCACCGCCTCGCCCCTGAGCGCCAAGGCCGCCAAGGTCCTGGGCTGGAGCGCCGGCGCGCTGCTGGTCGGTCTCCAGATCCTCGGCCGTTTCGACACCGCCAGCATCTTCGCGATCGCCGCGATCATCCTGGCCTGCGGCAGCCGCCCCGTCGCCCGGCCGTCGGCGACCATGGAGTGGGGGGCCAAGCTGTCGTTCTCGCTGTTCCTCACCCACGCGCTGACGGGGGCCATTCTCTACGGCGCCCTGCACCACCTGATCACCGTCACGCCCATCCCTCTGGGCGTGCAGTGGGTGATGTGGGCGACCGGCTTCCCCCTGGCCCTGGCCGTGGCCTACGCCTTCGACCGCTATGCGGACCAGCCGGTGCAGGCCTGGCTGCAGTCCCAGATCAGAGCGCGTCGAGCCCCACGTCCAGAGCCGGCGCCGAGTGCGTGAGCGCGCCGACGCTGATGACGTCGACCCCGGTCTCGGCGATGGCCCGCACGGTCTGAAGATTGACGCCGCCTGACGCCTCCAGCGTCACCGCCCCGCCGACGCGACGCACGGCCTCGCGCAGGTCGTCCAGGCTGAAATTGTCCAGCATCACCACGTCGGGCGCGTAGGGCAGGGCCTCGTCCAGTTGGGCGAGGCTGTCGACCTCGACCTCGACCTTCATCAGGTGTCCGGCCGCGGCCTTGGCCCGGCGAACCGCCTCGGCGACGCCGCCGCAGGCGGCGACGTGGTTGTCCTTGATGAGGATGGCGTCGTCCAGGCCGAAGCGGTGGTTGACGCCGCCGCCGCAGCGCACGGCGTACTTCTCCAGGGCCCGCAGGCCCGGCGTGGTCTTGCGGGTGTCGACGATGCGCGCGCGGGTCCCCTCGACGGCCTTGACGTAGGCGGCGGTGAGGCTGGCGACGCCCGACAGCCGCCCCAGCAGGTTGAGCGCGGTGCGCTCGGCCGACAGGATGGCCCGGGCGCCGCCTTCGGCATGGGCCAGGACCGCGCCCGCCGTCGCCGCGTCGCCGTCCGACAGGACCTGGGTAAAGCGGATGGCCGGGTCGAGGGCGGCCAGGGCGAGGCGCGCGCAGTCGAGGCCCGAGACCACCCCAGCCCGCCGCACGGCGAAGGCGACGGACAGCCGCGCCTCGGCCGGCACGCAGGCCGCCGCGGTGACGTCTCCGGCCCGGCCCAGGTCCTCGGCCAGGGCGGCGCGGACGACGGGGTCGATCAGGGCGTCGGGGAGGGGCGCGATCATCTTGGACTCTCGGGGCGGGAAATGGGATCAGGCGGCGCGTTCGGCGGGGCGGGCCGCGCCGCGCGGCAGGATCGTGCGCCGCGGCGTGTCGCTGGTCTGGGGGAAGTCGAGGCGGAAGTGGCCGCCCCGGCTTTCCTGGCGGGCCAGGGCGGCCTCGGCGACCAGGGCGGCGGCGACCAGGGGCAGGGCTCGGCCGTGCTGGGCCTCCAGCACGGCGATTTCGCCCAGCAAGCGCTCCAGCCCGGCGGCGTCGCGGGCCACGCCGGCGTCGCGGCTCATCGCGCCGCGCAGCCTTTGCAGGGCGGGGTCCGGCAGGGCGGGGGCGGCGACGGCGGGGACGAGGCGCGCCTCGGCGGCGGTCGCGGCGGCGGCGGCCCGCCCGGCGCGCCCGCCGAACACCGTCGCCTCCAGCAGCGAGTTCGAGGCCAGCCGGTTGGCGCCGTGGACGCCGGTCGAGGCGCATTCGCCCGCCGCCCACAGGCCGGGCAGGCTGGTGCGGCCGTCGATGTCGGTGACCACGCCGCCCATGTGGTAGTGCGCCGCCGGCGCCACCGGGATCGGCTGGACGCGCGGGTCGACGCCGGCGCTCATGCAGGCGGCGAACACGGCCGGGAACTCTTCGGGGAAGTGCTGGCCGACCGCCGCGCGGGCGTCGAGGAAGGCGCCCAGGCCGTGCAGGCGCTGGTCGTGGATGGCGCGGGCGACGATGTCGCGGGGGGCGAGTTCGGCCCGGGCGTCGTAGCGGGCCATGAACGGATCGCCGGCCGCGTCGATCAGCACGGCGCCCTCGCCGCGCAGGGCCTCCGTGGCCAAGGGCGCGGGGTCGCGGCCGACGTCGATGGCGGTGGGGTGGAACTGCACGAACTCGGGATCGGCGATGCTGGCGCCGGCGAGGGCGGCCAGGGCCATGCCCTCGCCGCGGATCTCCGGCGGATTGGTGGTCACCGCGTAGAGCCCGCCCAGGCCGCCGCTGGCCAGGACGACGGCGGGGGCGAGGATTTCGGTCAGCCGGCCGGCGGTTTCGACCAGCGCGCCGCGAACGCGGCCGGTCTCGTCCTGGATCAGGGCGCGGACGCGGGCGTCGGGGCGGATCGAGATCAGGGACGAGGCCATGGCGCGGGCGACCACGGCCTCCATGATGGCGCGGCCGGCCTGGTCGCCTTTCACCCGCGCCACGCGGGCGCGGCTGTGGGCCGCTTCCAGGCTCTGGGCGAAGGCGCCGTCGCCGCGCCGGTCGAACGGGGCGCCGAGATCGGCCAGCCGGCGCACGGCCTCGGGGCCTTCCAGGGTCAGCAGCGCCGTCGCCTCGGGATCGCACAGGCCGGCGCCGGCCGCGATGGTGTCGGCGGCGTGCAGGGCCGGATCGTCGTCGGCTCCCAGCGCGGCGGCCATGCCGCCCTGGGCCCAGGCGCTGGAGCAGCCTTTCAGCAGGGGGGCGGCCGACAGGACCAGGGCCTTGCGCGGCGCGGCGGCCAGGGCGGCGCTGAGGCCGGCGAGGCCGGCGCCGACGATCAGCACGCCGTCATGGAGAATGCGGTCTGGCATGAAACGCTCCAGCGCCGGAAGGCGGGGCGCGAGCCCCGGCTCCAAGCCTCAGATCAACTCGACGTCCACGTGGTGGCGGGCCTTGACCAGGTCGTAGCGCGCCGGCTTGTCGGCCGGCGGCATGTCGATCATCCGCTGCACCGCCAGACGGGCGCGTTCGGCCACCGCCTCGTCGACGGTCACCTCGAACTGCTCGTTGAGCAGGGCGTCGTAGATGTTCTGCAGGGTGATCCGCTTCATGTGCGGGCACAGGTTGCAGGGGCGGACGAACTCGGTGTCGGGTGCGTCGCATGCGACGTTGTCGGCCATCGAGCATTCGGTGATCAGCACCACCTGCCTGGGCTTGCGCTTGATCACATAGTCGTTCATCGCCGCCGTCGAGCCGGCGAAGTCCGACACCTCCAGCACCTCGGCCGGGCACTCGGGGTGGGCCAGCACCTCGGCGTTGGGATAGGCTTCCTTGAGGTCGAGGATGTCCTGGGCGGTGAAGCGCTCGTGCACCTCGCAACGACCCTTCCAGGCGATGATCTTGACGTCGGTCTGGCGGGCGACGTTGCGGGCCAGGAATTCGTCGGGGATCAGGATCACCCGGTCTACGCCCCATTCCTTGGCTACATGCTCGACCACCTGCACGGCGTTGGCGCTGGTGCAGCAGACGTCGGTCTCGGCCTTCACGTCGGCGGTGGTGTTGACGTAGGTGACCACCGGCAGGCCGGGATAGCGTTGCTTGATCAGGCGCACGTCGTCGCCGGTGATCGAGGAGGCCAGGCTGCAGCCGGCCTGCAGGTCGGGGATCAGCACCTTCTTGTCCGGGGCCAGCACCTTGGAGGTCTCGGCCATGAAGTGCACGCCCGCCTGGACGATGATCGCCGCGTCAGACCGGGCCGCCTCGCGGGCCAGGCCCAGGCTGTCGCCGACATAGTCGCCGACGCCGTGGAAGATTTCCGGCGTCATGTAGTTGTGGGCGAGGATGACCGCGTTCTTCTGCTTTTTCAGATCGTTGATCGCCGCGATCAACGGCGCGTGGACGCGCCATTCCAGCGGGGTGACCTTGTCCTTGACCTTTTCCCACAGCGGGTGGGTCGCGGCCTCGACCTCAGGGGTGAAGTCGAAAGGAGAGAAACCGTCGGCCATCTCAAACCTCTTTATGCTCAAACTGAGCATTTAAGGGTCCCTGAAAAACGCCGACCGCTTGTCGAGGCCGCCGGCGCCTCCCTTATGCTAAATATGAGCAAAAGGGTGTATCTCATATAGACCCGCCGCCGGGCCGTGGGAAGGGGCCAGATTCGATATTCCGATCACGAATTGTGCGAGGTTTTCCGGGCGCGGGTTCCGGGGACGTCGGCGGTGCGAGGCCGCGAGCCGCTCCCCGAGGCTGTGCCAAGCAGGGGGCGATCGTCTTCCATTCGCCGGACGCTTCAGAGGCGGTATCGTCGGCGTATCGGGGAAATGGCGGGGGCGCGTCTTCGCCTGGAGGGGACGATGAACCAGAATCTGATTTTCGCGCCCATGGTGGCGATGGCGCTGCTGACCTTCGCGGTGCTGGGGATCATCCCCATCCGCCGCTTTCGCGCCGTGTTCGGCGGGAAGATCACGCCTGACGATTTCCGCCTCGGCGAGTCGGCGCGCGTACCGGCCGAAGTCGCCCTTCCCAATCGCAACTACATGAACCTGCTGGAACTGCCGACCCTGTTTTTCCCGGTCTGCCTGATGTTCTACGTGACCGGCGGGGTGAGCCTGGCCGCCCTTGTCCTGGCCTGGGCCTATGTCGCCCTGCGCGCCGTCCATAGCGTCATACATATCACCTATAACGGGGTCACCCATCGCCTCGTCGCCTTCGCGCTCAGCAATGTCGTGTTGATAGCGCTTTGGGGGGTGTTCGCGGTCGGAGTCCTCTGAAGGCGCGAACCGGTCGATGGGCGATCGCCTTGCGGGAACCTGGTGGCGGCCGTCGCGCTTTCTGTCGCTGGCTTGTCACCTGCATGAACGAGCCTAATTAAATGGACCCACACAGGAGATTCCCGAATGGCCGTTAAGATCGACACCGGATTTTCGGCGAAGGACCGCGCGGCGATCGCGGCGGGCCTGTCCAAGCTCCTGGCCGACACCTACGCCCTCTATCTGAAGACCCACGGCTACCACTGGAATGTCCGCGGACCCAACTTCCAGTCCCTGCATGTGCTGTTCGAGGGGCAGTACCAGGAGCAATGGGCGGCGCTGGACGAGCTGGCCGAGCGCATCCGGGCGCTGGGCGAACTCGCCCCGCAGAGCTATTCGGCCTTCGCCAACCTGACCGGCATCAAGGACGGCGACCCGGAAAAGGGTTGGGAGGACATGGTGTCCGAGCTGATGCGCGACCACGAGGCGGTGTGCGCCACGGCGCGGGCGGCGTTCCCGGCGGCCGAGGCGGCTGGCGACCAGGCGACCATGGACCTGCTGACCGAGCGGTTCACCGCCCACGAGAAGCATGCCTGGATGCTGCGCGCGACGCTGGGCGGCAAATAGGCGGACGACCTGGAGGCTTCGCGTCACGACGCCACCGCGCAGGCGGCCGGCGCCGCGGCCGGGCTCGCGCTCGGCCTCGGCGTGCTGCGCGCGCGCCTGCGCCGTCATTGGCCGCTTGTGCTGGGGGCGCTCGCCGCTTGCGTGGGGGCGGGCGGACTGGCCGTCGACGCCTGGGTCAAGGCCGGCCGCGCGCCTGTGGACCAGACCCCTCGCCGGGTGGCCCTGATCGCGCGCGGCGATTGGTCGGACGGGGTGTTGGACAGGCTGGCCGAGGGACAGTCGACGGGCGGCGCGGCCATCTCCAGGCGCGCCGCCGCCCGCGAACGCTGGACGCCCCCCGGGCCGAGGGGGTGGCCGCGCTACGATCTCGCCCGCCTGCCCAGCCTCGGCTTCCACGACCTGTCCTGGGACGCGGCGCGGCGCATCAACGCCCTGATCCCGCCATCGCCCCTGGCCATCGAGCCGGCCCGGCCCTTCGTGCTCAGCGGCGACGCGGCCAACCGGGCGAGGGCGCAGCACTGTCTCACCCAGGCGGTATATTTCGAGGCGGCCCAGGAAAGCGACGACGGGCAGGCGGCGGTCGCCCAGGTGGTGCTGAACCGGGTCCGCCATCCGGGCTTTCCGAAGACCATCTGCGGCGTGGTCTACCAGGGCGCCAAGGCCCAGACCGGCTGCCAGTTCTCGTTCACCTGCGACGGCTCGCTGGCGCGGGGCGTGGCGGCGGAGGCCTGGCGCCGCGCGGAGGGCGCGGCCAAGCGTGCGCTGGCCGGGCGGGTCTTCGCCCCGGTCGGCGTCTCGACCCACTATTACGCCGCCTACGTCTTCCCGTACTGGAGCCCGACCCTGGTCAAGCTGCGCCAGATCGGCGCACACATCTTCTTCCGCATGACCGGCCCCGACGGGACGCTGGCCGCCTTCACCGGCCGCTATGGCGGCGACGAGATGAAGATTCCCGATTCCGTCCTCACCGGCGGCGACGCCCGCACGCCCAACGCCTCGGTGGTGGTGCCGCAGGTGGGCAAGCCGCGCACCTTCACCCTGGCCGTCGGCGGCGAGGTGAAGACCTACACCGTCGCCGATCCGACCACCGGCGCCGTCAAGGCCCGGGTCGCCGGGACCATCCAGCCGACGCGGCGCGCCCCGACGCCGGACGAGGTCAAGGCGATCAATGAATCGCTAGGCAGGCTGGAGGCGCAGCGGGCCGCCCCGGCGCCGGGCCCGGCTCAGCCGCCGCCTTCGACGCCGCCGAACCCCTGAGGCGGGTCACCAGGCTCCGATCTTGGCGGCCTCGGCGTGGCTGATCGGATGGTGGGTCTTGCGATGGTCTTCCTCGGCCAGGAAGCGCGCGGCCTCCAGCGCCGCCATGCAGCCCATGCCGGCGGCGGTGACCGCCTGGCGGTAGACGTCGTCGGTGACGTCGCCGGCGGCGTAGACGCCTGCGATGGCGGTGGAGGCCGACCCGGCCTTGACCTTGAGATAGCCGCTGGAATCCATCTCCAGCTGGCCCTTGAACAGCTCCGAGGCCGGGGCGTGGCCGATGGCGATGAACACGCCGTCGCAGGCGATCTGGCGCGTCTCGCCGGTCTTGACGTTCTTGAGCCGCACGCCGGTGACGCCCAGCGGATCGCTGTCGCCGATCACCTCGTCGATGGCGTTGTCCCAGACCACCTCGATCTTGTCGTGGGCGAACAGGCGCTCCTGCAGGATCTTCTCGGCGCGGAACTCGTTCCGGCGATGGACGACGGTGACCTTGCTGGCGAAGTTGGTGAGGAAGAGGGCTTCCTCGACGGCGGTGTTGCCGCCGCCGACCACCACGACCTCCTTGCCGCGATAGAAGAAGCCGTCGCAGGTGGCGCAGGCCGAGACGCCGAAGCCCTGGAACTTCTGCTCGGTCTCCAGGCCCAGCCACTTGGCCTGGGCGCCGGTGGCGATGATCACGGTCTCGGCCTCGAAGGTCGCTCCGGAATCGCAGGTGATGAGGAACGGCCGCCTGGACAGGTCGGCCGAGACCACCACGTCGTTGACGAACTCGGCGCCGACATGCTCGGCCTGGGCGCGCATCTGGTCCATCAGCCAGGGGCCCTGGATCACGTCGGCGAAGCCTGGATAGTTCTCGACGTCGGTGGTGATGGTCAGTTGGCCGCCAGGCTGGATGCCGCTGATCAGCACCGGCTTGAGCAGGGCGCGGGCGGCGTAGATGGCGGCCGTATAGCCGGCGGGGCCCGAACCGATGATGGCGCAGCGGACGGGGCGGGGAGAGGTCGGGGCGGTCATATCCCCTATTTAGCGAAGATTCCGCCGATTGCGACCCGGCCCAAAAGCGAACGGCCCCCCGCTTGCGCAGGGGGCCGCCGTCAGAGGTCGAAGCTCAGCCTCAGAACTGCCAGCGCAGGCCGCCGGACAGCACCAGGGCGTGGCCGGAGACATCGCCGCGCAGCGACACCGGCACGCCGGTCGGGGTGACGGTGTCGTTGTGGATCTTGCTGTCTTCGAAGTTGATGTACTGGATGCCGAAGTCGGCGGTGCGGCCCGGCTGGAACTCCCAGCTGGCGCCGGCCGCATAGTCCCAGCGGTCGCCGTCCGGAACGCGCGGGTCGCGGAAGTTGTCGTTGGTCGGGGTCGGGTCGTACTGGACGCCGGCGCGCACCGTCCATTGCGGCGCGGCCTTGTAGTCGAAGCCGACGGCGACGGTGGTGGTGTCCTTGTAGTTCTCGACCGTCGGCAGGGTCTTGCCGGGGATGGTCACGACGATGGCGTCGAACTCGCTCCAGCCGATGCGCTGGACCTGGGCGTTCAGGGTCAGCTTGTCGGTGGCGGCGTAGCGCGCGCCCAGGGTGGCGATCCACGGCGTGGTGAACTTGGCCTTGCCGCCGGTGCTGAAGTTGGCGCCGGCCGCCGGGCCGACGAGGCCGGAAATGGCCACCTGGCCGTCCAGCTCATGTTCGATGGCCGAGCGGTAGGACGCGCCGACGCTGAGGCGGTTGTCGGCGGTGTGCACCTGGGCGCCGACGTTCCAGCCGAAGTCCCAGCCGTCGCCGGTCAGGGATTCGCGACCGTCGGGCAGCAGCGGCGAGACGGTGACCGCCGAGGTCAGGGTCGAGTCCATGTACGAGGCGTCGACGCCCAGGCCGAGGTCGAGCCAGTCGGTGACCTTCATGGCGCCCGACAGGCCGAGGTCGACATTGTTCAGGCGCGACTTCAGGCCCTCGTAGCGGGTCCAGTCGGAGCCCTTGTAGTTGGTGGTGAAGTTGAACGGCGAGGTGGCGGCGACGCCGACCGTGAAGCGGTCGTTGAGGCGGTAGGCCACGGCGAAGTTGGGCAGGACGCCGGTGTTGACCGGGTTGATGGCGCGGTCGGCGCCGCCGACCGGGACGGTGACGCCCGGGCCGTAGGTGGCGGTCGAGCCGGCGTTGTTCACGTCGGCGTTCACCTTGACCAGATTGACGCCGACATAGACTTCGCCCTGGGTCGGGATGCGGGCGATCGAGGCCGGGTTCCACCACAGCGACTCGGCGCCGGTGTCGGCGACTTCGCCCGAATAGGCGCGGCCGGTGCCCTTGACGGACTGTTCTTGCAGATAGAAGCCGCCGGCCTGGGCGGGAGCGGCGGCCAGCACGAGAGCGGCGGCCCCGGCGCTGGCGCCGAGCAGGAGGGAGAGGGTCTTCATGGGCGCTGAACCTTTCAAACGCGATGGGACTCGAACTCCCCCCAAGTCCGTGCGGAAAGGCAGATAGGCCGCGCTGGCGGCGGCGCCTAGTCCGGGACCGACGAAGGGAGGCGAGCTGTGGCGCGGCCGCCACAGGAGGTGTGGCGCTCTATCGTCGTCGGCTTGTCAGCGCAAGCGTTTAGCCCGCCCCGCAACCATTCTTTCGTGCAACACCGTAATCTGACGACTGCCCGTCCTGACGAAAAGGAACGGCAGCAGGCCGTGAACGAGGCAGGCCAGGCCGGCCCCGATCATCGCGGCGCCGAAGCCGAAGGCCGACCGCATGTGCTGCGCATAGGTCTCGCCGACCGAACGCGGATGTTCGACGAACAGGCGGGCGGGGTTGAGGCGGTCGCTCATCGGCTTCTCGCATGATCGGAAGTCCGATGAGCATGCCGCGTTTCGCTTGAAAACGGCTCGCGATGTTTGGCGCGTTCACTCTTTGATTGAGAAGTAAATTCTAAAATTTGCCAAATCTGCAAAAGTGAATTCTGGTTATACGTAGCTCAGGGGGATTTCGGTGGTCGCTTTCAGTTCTTCCATGACGAAGCCGGAATTGACGTCCACGAACTCGGCCAGTTCGATCAGGCGGCGATAGACGTCGTCATAGGCGTCGATGCTGGGGACCGCGATCTTGAGCAGATAGTCGACGTCGCCGCTCATCCGGTAAGCCTCTAGAACTTCAGGGATTTCAGCGATGGCCTCCTTGAAGGCCTCCAGCCAGTTGGCGGAATGGCGGCCGGCGCGGACGCGGACGAACACCGTCACGGCCACGTTCAGCTTGCGTCGGTCGAGCAGGGCGACCCGGGTGCGGACAAAGCCGTCCTCCAGCAATCTCTGCAGGCGTCGCCAGGCGGGGGTTTGCGAGAGGGACACCTCTTCGGCCATCTCGGCCAGGGACGTGGTGGCGTCACGTTGAAGCAAGGCCAGCAGCTTAACGTCGCGTTCGTCCAGACTCTTTAACGCCATAATCTTACCCTACAACTCCGCCGAACTGGCGCGGCGGCAATAAATCAAAGGTTGCGGGCCATAACCAGTCCTCACCTTCAATTATTTGGCAATATTACCTAAATTTAAGGCCGGCGGTGAGAAGCCGCCGGCCTTGGATCGAGTCGATCCGCATGTCGCTTGTCGCCCGGCCTGGCCGGGCGTCGGCCGGGAGCCTAGTGGTCGAAGACGATCACCGAGCGGGCCAGTTCGCCGCGCTTCAGTTCGTCGAAGGCCTCGTTGACCTGTTCCAGCTTGATCCGCCGCGAGATCATCTCGTCCAGCTTGAGCTTGCCCGACATGTAGAAGTCGACGAAGCGGGGCATGTCGATCGGGAAGCGGTTGGAGCCCATCATCGAGCCCTGGATGCGCTTCTCGCCCAGGAAATCGGGGCCGTGCAGTTCGATCTTGGTGCCCACGGGGATCATGCCGATGATGTTGGCCGTGCCGCCCCGGCGCAGCATGCGGAAGGCCTGTTCGGCGGTGACCTTCAGGCCGATGGCCTCGAAGCTGTGGTGCACGCCGCCCTTGGTCAGTTCCTTCACCTGCTCGACCGGGTCGCCGGCGCTGGCGTCGACCACGTCGGTGGCGCCGAAGTGCTTGGCCAGGTTCAGCTTGGAGCCGATGCGGTCGATGGCGATGATCCGGCCGGCGCCGGCGATCGCCGCCCCGTTGATCGCCGATAGGCCGACGCCGCCGCAGCCGATGACCGCCACCGTCTCGCCCGGCCGCACGTGCGAGGTGTGGATCACTGCCCCGACCCCGGTGGTCACCGAGCAGCCGATCAGCGCGGCGACGTCCAGCGGCATGTCCTTGCGGATCGCCGTGCAGGCGTGCTCGTGGATCAGCATCTGCTCGGCGAACGAGGACAGGTTCAGGAACTGGTTCATGTTGCCGGCGGCCTCGGTCAAGCGCGGCTCCTGGCCCTTCTGGCGCTTGGTGTCGGGGCTCTCGCACAGCGACATGTGGCCGGTGAGGCAGTGCTCGCAGTGGCCGCAGAACGCCGACAGGCAGGTGATGACATGGTCGCCGGGCTTAACGGTCCTGACTTCCGAGCCGACCTGCTCGACGACGCCGGCGCTCTCGTGGCCGAGCACCGCCGGCAGGGGGTAGGGATAGGAGCCTTCGACGAAGTGCAGGTCGGAATGGCAGACGCCGGCGGCGGCCGTGCGGATCAGGACCTCGTGCGGGCCCGGCTTGCCGATCTGGACGTCTTCGATCTGCAGCGGCGTTCCCACCTGGCGCAACACGGCGGCTTTCATGGCGTTCTCCCGGAATGACCAAGGCCGTCTGGCGCGGCCGACGGCATTAGCGCCAGCCGGAACGGGCTCGTCAATCGCTAGATGATCGTTGATAATCAATCGATCTGATCGATTGGTTTCGATCGTATAATGAATTGGATTTGCCGGTCCTCGGTCCTGACAATGACGTCAGAAGGGCCGAACACCAATGACTGACACCTCCAGGGCCGCCGCCGCGCGGCCGTCCATGCTCGGCGACGCGGCGCCCGGCGTTGCGCTCGCCGCCGCCATCGCCGCCGCCGCCTACGGCCTGCATCAGGCGCCGTTCCTCGGGGCGCTCAGCCCGATGATCCTGGCCATCCTGATCGGGATCGGCTTGCGCAACACCGTCGGCGCGCCGGCCTGGGCCGGTCCGGGGATCGCGTTCTCGATGCGTCGCCTGCTGCGGCTGGCGATCATCCTTCTGGGCCTGCAGCTCACCGCCGCGCAGGTGGTCCAGGTCGGCGCGGTCGGCGTGGCGATCATCGCCGCGGTCCTGATCGCGACCTTCGCGTTCACCGTCGCGGCCGGCCGGCTGATGGGCGTCGACCGCAAGCTGGCCCAGCTGATCGCCGCCGGCACCTCGATCTGCGGCGCCTCGGCGGTGATCGCCGTCAACACCGTCGCCGAGGCTCCGGACGAGGACGTCGCCTACGCCGTGGCCTGCGTCACGGTGTTCGGGTCGCTGTCCATGGCGCTCTATCCGCTGCTGCCCGGCCTCCTGCACCTCGATCCGCGCGCCTACGGGCTGTGGACGGGGGCCTCCATCCACGAGATCGCCCAGGTCGTCGCGGCCGCCTACCAGCCAGGCAAGGCGGCGGGCGACTTCGGGACCATGGCCAAGCTGACGCGGGTGATGATGCTGGCGCCGATGGTCATCGGCCTCGGCTTCCTGGCCGCCCGCCGCCGGGGCGGGCCGGCGGCGGGCGGCGCGCGCAAGGCGCCGCCGACGCCGTGGTTCGTCATCGGCTTCATCGCCATGGTCGGGATCAACAGCGTCGTCCCCATCCCCCCGGGTGCGAAGGCCGTGGCCGTGGCCGCGACCACCTTCCTGCTGTCGGCGGCGCTGGCGGCGATGGGACTGGAGACCGATGTGCGCAAGCTGAGGGCCAAGGGCTTGCGGCCCCTGCTGCTGGGCGCGGCGGCGTGGCTGTTCATCTCGGGCTTCAGCCTGGCGCTGGTGAAGCTGGCCGGCTGAACCGGCGCGGCGGGCGAGGGGCCTTTTGGCGCGGACCGGATTGCTCCAGTCTGGCGGCGAAAGGCGCCCGTTGATGACACTCGAACAGCTCCGCGTTTTCGTGGCCGTGGCCGAACGCCAGCACATGACCCGGGCCGCGGAGGCCCTGAACCTCACCCAGTCGGCGGCCAGCGCGGCGGTGGCGGCGCTGGAGGCCCGCTACGGCGCGCGCCTGTTCGACCGGGTCGGCCGGGGCCTTGCGCTGTCGGCTGCCGGCGCCGCCTTCCTGCCTGAGGCCAGGTCGGTGCTGGCCCGGGCCGACGCCGCCGCCCAGGCGCTGGAGGACCTGTCCGGCCTCAGACGGGGCGTGGTGACGCTGGCCGCCAGCCAGACGGTGGCCAGCTACTGGCTGCCGCCGCGCCTGGTCCGCTTCCGCCAGGCCTATCCCCAGATCGAGCTGCGCATGAGCGTCGGCAACACCGCCCAAGTGGCCCGGGCGGTGCTGGAGGGTTCCGCCGAGCTGGGCTTCGCCGAGGGGGCGGTCGACGAGCCGGCCCTGTCACACCGGCGCATCGGCTCGGACCGGCTGGCCCTGCTAGTCGCCCCGGGCCGGCCCCTGGCGTCGCAGGCGCAGGTGTCGGCCAAGGACCTGGCCGAGGCCGACTGGGTGCTGCGCGAGCCCGGCTCGGGCACGCGGTCGGAGCTTGAGGACGCCCTGCGCCGCCTCGGCGTCGATCCGGCCCGCCTGAACGTGGTGCTGGAGCTGCCGTCCAACGAGGCGGTGCGCTCGGCGGTGATGGCCGGCGGCGGGGTGACAGGGCTGTCCGAGCTGGCGGTCGAGCCGGCCCTGCGGTCGGGCATGCTGCGTCGCCTGCCCGTGGAGCCCCCGGCGCGGCCGTTCCACCTGCTGCGTCATCGCGAACGCTATCCCAGCCGGGCCGGCGAGGCCCTGCTGGCGCTTCTGGCCGAGGACGAGGCGGGCGCCTGGATCAGCGCGGCTCTATGACCAGGCTCTGGATGGCGCGGCCGAAATAGCCGCGGCGGTCGGCCAGCCGCGCGAAGGCCAGGCCCGATCCGGCCGGGCCCGCCCAGGTCTCGGCGTCCAGCAGCACCCAGTCCCCGACCGGCGGCCTGGCCAGGCTGACCGTCAGGTCGGCGTTCATGAAGGTCCATTCCGCGAAGGGCAGCACGGCCGAGGCGCCGTTGCAGAAGTCGGCGGCGACGACCGCGCGCATCGCGGCGGAGATCGGCTGGCCCTCGACGATCGGCCGGTCGACGCGGAACCAGATCGCCGCCGGTCCCGGCGCGCCGAAGCCGCCCCTGACCACCCGCGCCGACATGCCCGCATAGAAGTCGTCGCCGCTGGACGAGCCGGTCGCCAGCCCGGCTTCGGGTTCAGGCAGGTCGAGCGGCGGGCCGGCGGCGTCCGGCGGCAGGTCCGCCGTCTGTTCGCGGATCTTCAGCACCGAGCCGCGCGCGACCTCGACGCCGCCGGCCGAAAGGCTGATCGCGCAGAGCTGGATCTTGCGTCCCTGGCGGACCACCTCGGACTTGATGTCGAGCGGCGCTATGGGGACGGGGCGCAGCAGGTCGGCGGTCAGACGGGCGATGCGCATCGGCGCCGGCGTCTCGATCCGCTCGGCGGCCCAGGCGATCAGCGAGGCGGGGGCCGCGCCGTGCTGCATCGTTCGGTCCCACGGGCCGGCGGCGAGATGGCTGGTGCGGGCGGTCGAGCCCTCGATGCGATAGACGGCGTCCATGCTGCGGCCTTGTGCGGAACGGGCGGCGATTTGGCCCGGCTTCCCCGCCGTCAGGCAAGCCGCCTCAACGTCTCCGCCGTGGCCGCGTCGGCGGGAAAGAAAGTCTCCAGCGCCAGCTCCGACAGCGTCACGTCGACCGGGGTGCCGAAGATGGTCGTCGTTCCGATGAACGACAGGAGGCCGGCCTCGGTGACCAGCTGGAAGGGCGTGGCCACGCCGCCATAGTCGATCTCGCGCCCGCGCGCCGCGCCGGCGGACACCGGCGCCGGATAGGCGGCCAGTTCGTCGCGCAGCGCCGTCAGCTCGGCGTCGGCCGAGGCCTCGATCTGGCCGCGCAGCCGTTCCAGCAGGTGCTCGCGCCATTCGTGATAGTTGGCGATGCGCGGCGCCAGTCCGTCGGGGTGCAGGGTGAGCCTCAGCACGTTGACCGGACCGGCGAGCAGGGCGGGCGCGGCCCCGGCGAGCAGCGGGGCGACCGCGTCGTTGGCGGCGACCAGGGTCCAGCGCCGGTCGACCGCCAGGGCGGGATAGGGCGCATGGCCGGCGAGGATGAGGTCGACCGCGCGCCGGGCCGCCGACAGGGCGGGGTCGTCGAGCGAGCGCTCGGGATAGATGGCGGCGAAACCGGCGGCCGTCAGCAGGGCGTTGCGTTCGCGCAAGGGAACCTCCAGCTGGTCGGCCAGGCGCAGCACCATCTCGCGGCTGGGTTGGGCGCGGCCGGTCTCCAGGAAGCTGAGGTGGCGCGTCGAGATTTCGGCGTCGAGGGCGAGGTCGAGCTGGCTGAGGCGGCGGCGCTGGCGCCATTCGCGCAGCAGGTCGCCGACGGGGCGTTGCGGGCTGATCATGCCGCCAAGGCTAGACGGCCGGCGCGTCCGATCCAATTACCTCGCGCGTAATCGACGCGGATCGGCGGCGTCCCGATGATCGGCCTCGTTCCTCCCGAACGCCAACCCGAACAGGAGACCGCCATGAGCGAACATGCCCCGCTGATCGACCGCTACATCGCCGCCTGGAACGAAGCCGACGCCGAACGCCGCCGCGACCTGATCGCCGGAACCTGGACGGAGACCGCGACCTACGTCGACCCGCTGATGAGCGCGGCGGGCCACGACGGCATCAACGCCATGATCCAGGGCGTCCAGGCGCGGTTCCCGGACTTTCGCTTCAGCCTGACCGCGGTCGACGGCTATGGCGACCGGGTCCGCTTCAGCTGGGCCCTGGGTCCGGCCGGCGTCGACCCGGTGGTCGAGGGCACCGACTTCGCCAGGGTGTCGGACGACCGGCGCCTGAGCGCCGTCACCGGCTTCCTCGACAAGGTCCCCGCCGCGGCGTGAGACGGCCGCAGGCCGGCTCCGGATGCAAAGAAGCCCCGGCCTCGCGGCCGGGGCTTCCGTCTGTTCGGGAGATTCGAGAGCGGTCAGGCCTGACCCGCCCACGCATCCCGGCATTTGCCCGCAAGGGACGCCGGGGTTCAGCCGCGATCGTTGATCTCGGCGGAGATTTCCAGCGCACCTCGGATCGACAAATGAGACACTGGGTCACCTCCTTTCAGCTGTTGGACAGGAACTGCGAATATGGGGGAGACGGCGGCGCTTGCAATCTCTTTCGCGTGGAACGGGCAAGCTGGCGTTCTGGCGCCTATCTATCGCACGACGCCGCCCATAGGCTGGCGTGCGGAGTCGGTTCGGGCCTGACAGGGCCGCCGCCCGTTCGCATCAAAGAGGATCGTAGAAGCTCCCAGCATGACCACCCGCCTCGTCATCGCGTCCGTCCAGGCCAATCCCACCGTGGGGGCCGTCACCAAGAACGAAGCGCTCGCCCGCAAGCTGCTGGCTGAAGCGCGCGAGCAGGGCGCCGACATCGCCCTGTTCTCGGAGTTGTTCCTGATCGGCTATCCCCCGGAGGACCTGGCGCTGAAGCCGGCGGCGGTGGCGGCTTGCCGGGCGTCGCTGGACCGCCTGGCCAAGGAGACCGCGAAGGGGTGCGCCTGCATCATCGGCCTTCTTTGGCCGGGAGAGGGCGGTCGCCCGCGCAACGCGTCGGCGCTGCTGGCCGACGGCGAGATCAAGGCGGTGACCTTCAAGGCCGACCTGCCCAACTACGGCGTCTTCGACGAGAAGCGCGTGTTCGAGCCGGGCGAGACGGTGCTGTTCCGTTACAAGGGCGTGGCCATCGGCGTACCGGTCTGCGAGGACATCTGGCGGCCGGACGTCTGCGCCGAACTCAAGGCCCAGGGGGCCGAGATCCTGCTGGTCCCCAACGGCTCGCCGTTCCGCCGCACCGCCGACGACGAGCGCATCGCCGTGGCCCGGGCCCGCGTCGAGGAGACGGGCCTGCCGCTGGTCTACGTCAACCAGGTCGGCGGTCAGGACGAGCTGGTGTTCGAGGGGGCCAGCTTCGCCTTGCAGGCCGATGGTTCGGTGTGCATGAGCCTGGGGTTCTGCGAGGAGGTGCTGGCGCTCTCGACCTGGGAGAAGAAGCCGTCGGGCTGGACCTGCGTCCAGGCGCCCAAGACCTCATGGCCCAGCCTGACCGAGGCCATCTATCGGGCGATGGTGGTCGGGCTGCGCGACTATGTCGAAAAGTCCGGTTTCCCGGGCGTGCTGCTCGGCATGTCCGGCGGCATCGACTCGGCCCTGACCGCCGCCGTGGCGGCGGACGCGCTCGGGGCGGGGCGGGTGCGCTGCGTGATGCTGCCCTCGCGCTACACCAGCTCCGAGAGTTTCGAGGACGCCTCGGCCTGCGCCAGGACCCTGGGCTGTCCCTATGAGGAGATCCTGATCGAGCCGGCGGTGGCGGCCTTCGAGGCCATGCTGGCCGGGCCGTTCGCCGGCCGCCGGCCGGACCTGACCGAGGAGAACATCCAGGCCCGCATCCGCGGCGTCACTTTGATGGCGCTGTCGAACAAGTTCGGCCTGATGCTGATGACCACAGGCAACAAGTCCGAGATGGCGGTCGGCTACGCCACCCTCTATGGCGACATGTGCGGCGGCTACAACGTGCTCAAGGACGTCTACAAGACCGACGTCTACGCCGTGGCCGAATGGCGCAACGCCAACACCCCGTTCGGCGGCGTCTACCAGCCCATCCCCGAGCGCATCCTGGTCAAGGCCCCGTCGGCCGAGCTGCGCCCAGATCAGACCGACCAGGACAGCCTGCCGCCCTACGAGGAGCTGGACGGCATCCTGCACGGGCTGGTCGAGGAGGAGGCGACGCTCGACGAGATCGTCGCGCGCGGCTACGCCCCCGAGATCGTCGAGAAGGTCCAGCGCCTGCTCTACGCCAGCGAATACAAGCGTCGCCAGGCCGCCCCAGGCGTCAAGATCGGCGGCAAGGCCTTCGGCCGCGACCGGCGCTATCCGATCGTCAACGGCTTCCGCGACCGGGTGAGCCTGTCGGTGGAATAGGCGAAGGCCGGCGCGCCGCTTGCGGGCGGGCGCGCCGGCTCTGGCGCCGGAGCCTCGGCTACTTCTTGGCCGAGGCGTTGCACTCGGCCAGCTCGGCCTCGGACAGCGACTTGCCGCGGAAGGTGAAGGCCGTGGCCTGGCCGAGCTGGGCGACGACGCGCTGGCAAACCCGCAGCGGCGGCTGCGACTTGACGTTGGTCGCGGCGCACATCTCGCCCAGGCACTTCCAGACCGCGCCGTCGACGATGACCTTGGCGTCGGAGGCGGTCTTGAGGGTGAGGCTGCCGACGGACTCGTCGGCGAGCGCCGCCGACGAGGCGGCCAGGGCGAAGGTCACGCCCAGGATAAACTTACGCATGAAAAGACGCTCCATCCCCGCACCGGTTGATCCGGCTGATGGTTCTCTACTGCGTGCGGAATTGAAACTATGTCAACTGCGGCGTGCGCGGATGGGCGTCCGGGTTGGGACTTTCGGCCGCCATCGCCGCGATTGTCGGCAGAATATCCTCGACCCGCTCCACCGAGCGCCAGCCGAGCATGAAGTTCGACGGGGTCAGCTTGTGGTCGATGGTGTGCTGGAACAGGGCGAACAGCGGCTCCCAGAAGCCGCCGGGGCTGTAGAAGACGATCGGCTTGCGGTGCAGGTCCAGGCGCTGCCAGGACAACAGCTCGACGATCTCCTCCAGGGTGCCGATGCCGCCGGGCAGCACCACGAAGGCGTCGGCCTTCTCGAACATGATCATCTTGCGCTCGTGCATGGACTGCACGACCACGGTCTCGACGTCGTTGAACAGCCGCTCGCGGCTGAGCAGGAATTCGGGCATGACGCCCAGCACCCGGCCGCCGGCCTCGTGCGCGCCGCGGGCGACGGCCCCCATCAGGCCGATGCCGCCGCCGCCGTAGATCAGGCGCTGGCCGGCCCCGGCCAACGCCGCGCCGAACGCCCGGGCGGCCTCGATATAGGCGGGATCGGCGGCGGTCGACGATCCGCAATAGACGCAGACCGAATCGACGGCGGCGGATTCGACGGCCATGAACTTCAACTCCGAGCAAAAAAACGGCGGCGCTTGCGACCGCGCCGCCGTTGTCCGATTTAGAAGACAGATTTCATGGGCGCTTTTCAAGGGTCGGCATATGGGTGACAGGAACGCGGCGCATTGGCTGATCGCCGCGGGCGCGCTGGCCGCGCTCGCCGGGTGCGGTCGCCGCGAAGCCGCCGACTGGCGGCAGGCGCAGGCGACGGCCCCAGGAGCGCAGGCCGCCGCCGAGGGCTATGCGCCGCCGCCGCGGGTAGTCTCGATTCTCGCCCTGCCGTCGGGCGGCGTCGGCCTGACCGGGGCGGCCGCGCCCGACGCCGTGGTGCGGTTGCGTTCCCCCGATGGGACGATCCTGGAGGCGCACGCCAACGCCGATGGAGTCTGGAACCTCGATGCGCCCGGCGCGGGCTCGGTGCGGCTGTTCGGCCTGTCCCAGACCGTCGGCGACAGCGTCACCCAGGGCGAGGGCTACTTGGCGGTGCTGCCGCCGCCGGTGGTGGGCGGCATGGGCACGGCCCTGCTGCTGCGCTCGGGCGCCGGGGCCCAGCCGTTCGGCGAGGCCCAGGCCGCGCCGCGCATCGTCGCGGTCGACGTCGATTCCGGCGGCGGCGCGGTGGTCTCGGGTCTGGCGGGCGCCAGCGCGCCGCTGCATGTGGTGCTCGACGGCGCCAAGGCCGGGGAAGGGACCGCCGACGCCAAGGGGCGTTTCTCGATCACGCTGTCGGCCTCGGTGGCTCCCGGCGGGCACGTGGTCACGGTGCAGACGGGCGGGCAGGGGGCGGAGGCCCGCGCCGAGATCGCCGTCTCGCCGCCGCAGCCCCTGACCGCCGGCCCCTACGCCGGCCAGCGCCGCGACGGAGGCTGGCGCATCGACTGGATGACCCCCGGCGGCGGCGTGCAGACCACCTATGCCGCCGACGCCCCGACGCGGGAAGGGATCGAATGAGCCTTCGTCGCGGCGCGCCCTCCTCGCGGCGAGCGGCGGCGGCGGAGGCGAGCCAGGCGCCGGCGGCCAAGCCGCGGGCGAGCGTCGCCCTGGGCGACCTGGGACGGCTGGTCCTGCGCTCCCGCGCGCCGGGTCTGCGCTGGCGGCTGACGGCGGCGCTGACGCTGATCCTGGCGGGCAAGGCGCTGGGCGTGCTGGCTCCCCTGCTGCTCGGCGCGGCGGTCAATCGCCTGGCCGAGGGGCGCGGGGCGGCGGCGGCCGTGGGGCTGGCCTTCGCCGGGCTGGCCGTCGGCTGGGCGTTTGTGCGCTTCCTGTCGGCGGCGGCGCCGCAGGCGCGGGACGCCGTCTTCGCGCCGGTGGCCCAGGCGGCCCAGCGGCGCGCCGCCGCCGAGACCTTCGAACACGCCCTGTCGCTGTCGCTCGACTATCACCAGGGCAAACACACCGGCGCCCTGGCCCGCACCGTCGACCGCGGCGCCCGCTCGATCGACTTCCTGCTGCGCAGCCTGGTGTTCAACCTCGGGCCCACGGGCCTCGAGGTGGTCATGGCCGCCGTGGTGCTCTCCAAGCGCTACGACTGGCGGCTGGCCCTGACCGCCGTGGCCACGGTGGCGGTCTATGTCGTCGTCACCTTCCTGATCTCCGACTGGCGGATCGGCCACCGCCGGGCGATGAACGCCGCCGACAACCGGGCCGCCGGCCTGGCGGTCGACGCCCTGCTCAACTACGAGACGGTCAAGACCTTCGGGGCCGAGCGCCGGGCGGTCGGCGCCTACGACGCCGCGCTGGACGACTACGCGCAGGCGTCGATCAAGGCCAACACCTCGCTGGCCCTGCTCAATGCCGTGCAGACGGCGATCATGAGCGTCGGGCTCGGGGTGATGGCCGTCCTGGCCGGGCTGGAGGCGGCCGAGGGACGCATGGGCCCCGGCGACGTGACCGCCGCCGTGCTGCTGCTGATCAACCTCTACGGCCCGCTGAACATCCTGGGCTTCGCCTATCGCGAAATCCGCCAGGCCTTCATCGACATGGAGGCGATGCTGGAGCTGTCGCGCGAACGGCCGGACGTCGCCGATCCGGCCGCGCCGCGCGACCTGCCGCCGCCGGCCGACCAGCGCGGCGGGCGGGTGGTGTTCGAGCGCGTGTCGTTCCGGCATGGCGCCCGCTCGCAGGGGCTGGAGGACGTCGACCTCGTCGCCGAGCCCGGCTCGACCATCGCCCTGGTCGGCCCGTCGGGGGCGGGCAAGACCACCCTGGTGCGGCTGGCGCTGCGTCTCATCGACCCGCAGTCGGGGCGGGTGACGCTGGACGGCGTCGACCTGCGCGAGGTCCGTCAGGCCGACCTGCGGCGGGCCATCGCCCTGGTGCCGCAGGATGTGGCGCTGTTCAACGACACCTTGCGCGCCAATATCGCCTTCGCCCGCCCCGAGGCGTCGGAGGCGGAGGTCTGGGCCGCGGCCGAGGCGGCCGAGCTGGGCGATTTCGTCCGCGGCCTGCCTGAGGGCATGGAGGCGCTGGTCGGCGAACGGGGCCTGAAGCTCTCGGGCGGCGAGCGCCAGCGCGTCGGCCTGGCGCGGGCCCTGCTGGCCGATCCCCGGGTGCTGATCCTCGACGAGGCGACCAGCGCCCTGGACAGCCGCACCGAGGCGGCGATCCAGGCGGCGCTGCGCAAGGCGCGCAAGGGCCGGACCACCCTGGTGGTGGCCCACCGCCTGTCGACCGTGGCCGACGCCGACCAGATCGTCGTGGTCCGGCGCGGGCGCGTAGTCGAACGCGGAACCCATGACGAGCTGCTGTCGCGCGAGGGCGAGTACGCGGCCCTGTGGCGGCGGCAGACCCGCGAGGCCTGACCGCCTATTCGGCGGCCTCGCGCACAGGCTCGACCAGATGCGGCGGCCCCGGAACGTAGGGCCGGCGGCGGAGCCAGCACCACAGCTTGGCGAAACGGCGGCCGAGGGTCAGCGGCGCGGCCAGCAGCACCGGCGTCAGCAGCAGGGTCAGCAGGGTCGAGAACGTCAGGCCCCAGACCACGGCGCCGGCCAGCTGCACCCACCATTCCGAGCCGGGCGCGTGGTACTCGATGTGCGCCGTGCGGAAGCTGGGGTCGATCTGGAACATCAGCGGCAGCAGGCCGATGACGGTGACGACGGTGGTCAGCATCACCGGCCGGAACCGCTGGGTCGCCGCCCGCACCGCCGCGTCGTCGGCGGCCATGCCCGTCCGTTTCAGCTGATAGAAGGTGTCGACCAGCACGATGTTGTGGCCGACCACGACCCCGGCCAGGGCCACCACGCCGGTGCCGAGCATGATCACCGAGATGTAGTCGAAGGTGTGGAATAGGTTGACCTGGACCCCCAGCAGCACCCCGACCGTCGACAGGATCACCGCCGACAGCGTCACCACCACGCCGTAGAAGCTGTTGAACTGCCACAACAGGATGATGCCCATCAGGAACAGCGAGGTGGCCATGGCGCCGATGAAGAAGGCGCCGGCCTTCTGGCTCTCCTCGTCGCCGCCGCGGAACTTCCAGCGCACCGAGCCGTCGATCGGGGCCTTGGCGAGCCAGGGCTTGAGCTTGTCGATCACCTGGTTGGCCGCCGCGCCGGGCCGGGCGTTGGCCTGCAGGACCACCAGCCGCTGGCCGTCGCGGCGCTGGATGGCGGTGACCTGCTGGGCGGCCAGCCGCTTGACGAAATAGCTGGCCGGCACCGGGCCCGACGGGGTCGAGACCATCAGCTGGTCGAAGGCGGCCAGGGAGCGGCTGTCCTGCGGGAAGCGGACGCGGATGTCGAGTTCGTCCTGGGCGTCGTCGGGGCGGAACTTGCCGACCAGTATGCCGTCGGTGACGAACTGGATCGCCTGGCCCACCGAGCTGACGTCGACGCCGTAGCGGCCGGCGGCGACGCGGTCGACCGTCAGGTCCCACTCGATCCCGGGCGAGGCGCGGCTGTCTTCGAACTCGATCAGGTCGTGGTCCGAGCCCATCTTGGCCTTGATCAGGTCGGCGGCCTTGTTGAGAGCGACCACGTCATAGCCCAACAGCTGGATCTGGACGTCCTTGCCCGGGGTCGGGCCGCCCTTGGGCAGGCGGACCTCGACGCCCAGGCCGGGGACGTCGGCCACGCGCTTGCGGATTGCGGCGACGATGTCGTTCCCGGTCAGCTTGTCGGCCTTGAGCTGCTTGAAATGCTCGAAGTTCAGCGCGATGCGGCCGATGGAGTCGTTGGGCGGGCCGCCGGGGCCGGCGTTGCTGGTGCGGCCGGAGCGGACGTAGATCGATTCCACGCCCTTGATGTTCTGGAGGCGGGCTTCGACCGAATGCACCAGCTGGTCCTGGGCCTCGACCGACAGGTTGCCGCGCGCCTGGACGTAGACCGTGGCGTGGTCGGGGTCCTGGTCGAGGAAGAACTCGGTGCGGTGCTTGGTCATCGCGAACCAGGCGCCGACGGCGACGATGATGGCCAGGGTGACGCCGACCATCACCCCGGGGCGGTGGCTGGCTCCGCCGAGGAACCGGGCGTACCAGCCCATGAAGCCGTCCATCTCGCGCGGATCGCCGTGCTCGGACTTCTCGATTTCGGCCAGGTGGTGCTCGTCGACGCCCTGGCTGCGCCCGAAGATCGAGCCCAGGGCAGGCGTGAAGATCAGGGCCACGAAGATCGAGGCGCCCAGCACGAAGAACAGGGTGATCGGCAGGAAGCTCATGAACTTGCCGGCGATCGAGTTCCAGAACAGGAAGGGCAGGAAGGCGCAGAGCGTCGTCAGGGTGCCGTTGACGACCGGCCAGAACATGCGCTTGCCGGCCGCGGCGAAGGCGGCCTCCTTGTCGAGGCCCTCGGCCATCTTGCGGTCGGCGTATTCGACCACGACGATGCCGCCGTCGACCAGGATGCCGACCGCCAGCACCAGGCCGAACATCACCATCTGGTTCAGGGTGATGTGGTTGGCCTGCAGCAGCAGGAACGCCAGCATGAAGCAGGCGGGGATCGCCGCGCCGACCATCAGGCCCGAGCGGATGCCCAGGCTGGCGACGATGATGACCATCACCAGGATGGTGGCGATGATCAGCCCGGACTCCAGCAGGGTCAGGGTCTGGCCGATCTGGTCGCTCTCGTCGTAGGTGTAGTCGACCTTGATCGTCGCGGGCCAGCGCGCCTGCTCCTCGCCGACCGACTTGCGCACCGCCTTGACGGTGTCGAGGATGTTGACCCCCGAGCGCTTGACCACGTCGATGGCGAAGGCCGGCTGGCCGTTGAAGTGGGTGATCCGGTTCGGCTCCTTGAAGGTGCGGCGCACCTCGCCGATGTCGCCCAGCGTGACCAGCCGGTCGCCGTTCTTCTTGATCGGCAGGCTGAGGACGTCGTGCGTGCCCTCGATGACGCCGGGCACCTTGACGGCGAACCGTCCCTGGCGCGTGTTCAGGTCGCCGGCCGGGATCAGCTGGTTGTTGCGGCCGATGACCTGGGAAAGGTCGTTGGTGGTGATGTTGTAGGTCTGCATCCGCACCGGGTCGATGGTCACCTCCATCAACTCCTCGCGGCCGCCGTAGAGGTCGGCGCGCAGGACGCCGGGCGTCCCTTCCAGCTTGCGGCGCAGATTCTGGGCGGTCTGGTACAGCGCCCGCTCGGGCGCGGCTCCGGACAGCACCACGGTGATGACCGGATTGTCGTTGACGTTGTTCTCTTCGATGATCGGCGGCAAGGCCTCGGGCGGCATCTTGCCCCGCGCCAGGTCGACCTTGGCGCGGACGTCCTGCAGGACCTTGTCCTTCTTGAAGTTGACCTCGAACTCCAGCACCGCCACGGCGGCGTTGGGCATGGCCACCGCGTTGATCTCCTTCAGGCCCTCCAGGGTCTGGAGCTGGTTCTCCAGCGGCCGCACCAGCAGGCGCTCGGCGTCCTCGGGGCTGACGCCGGGATAGGGGATGGTCACGGCGATGTACGGCACCGGGATGTCGGGGTTCGATTCCCGCGGCAGCGACAGGTAGGCCATCACCCCGAACACCACGCCGATCAGCGTGACGGCCAGGACGACCTTTCGGCGCTTGATGGCGCCGTCGATCAGGGCTGCGATCATGACGCGCTCCGTCTCCGTCGCGGCGCTCAGCGCGCCGCGACGCGAACCTTCTGGCCTTCGGACACGTACGACTGTCCGACGGTGATGACGCGGGTCGGTCCGTTGAGGCCGGACACCCAGACCCCGTCCGGCGTCTCGTCGAGGACCGTCACCGGCGTGAAGCCGACCACCTCGCCGGCGCCGACGAAGCGCACGCCCTGGCGGCCGGCCGAATCCAGCACCAGGGCCGGGGCCGGCACCAAGTGGGCGGGGCCGGAGCCGGCCTCGACCCGCACGTCGGCCGAGACGCCGGAGCGGGCGGCCGAGCGGGGATTGGCCACGGTGATCTCGACGCGGTAGGTGCGGGTCTGGGCGTCGGCGTCGTGGGCGACGTAGCGGACGCGGCCCTGCAGGGCTTCGCCGGTGCTGAGCCGGGCCTGGGCGATCGCGCCGACGCGCACCTTGGCCGCCTCGGTTTCGGACAGGTCGCCGACGATCAGCATGGGGTCGAGCTCGATGACCACGCCGCACGGCTGGCCGGGAGAAAGATAGGCGCCGACCTCGGCGTCGCGGTGGTCGAACACCCCGGCGAACGGCGCGCGCAGGTTGATCTGGCCGAGGGCGACCTCGGCCTGGCGCACCGCGGCGGCGGCGGCGTCGAGATTGGCCTGGTCCTGGGCCACCTGGGTCGGCGAGCGGAATCCCTTGGCGGCGAGGTTGGCCGAGGCCTGGTGCTGGAGCTGCACCGAGCGCAGCGTGGCCCGCGCCTGGTCCAGCGAGGCCTGCCGGGCGTCGACCGCCAGGCGGCACAGCACCGCGCCCGCGCCCACCGCGCCGCCTTGCAGGATCGGCGTCTCGGCGACCACGCCCGAGGTCTGCGACTTGACCTGCACCGTGCGGTTGGCCTGGGTGCGGCCGCGCACCACCACGGCGTAGGGACGGAGGGCCTGTTCGAACACCGGGGCCTGCACCAGGGGCGCGTCCTTGGCGCGGGGCTTGTCGGCGCCGGCCGCCTTGCCCTTGCCGCCGCCGAACAGCGCGCCGATGGCGAAGAAGAGCGCCACCGCGATGACGATGCCGGCCGCAAACAGATGTGACGCTTTCGCGCGCATAAATTTCCCCACTGCGGCGCGCTAGGTCGAAAACCATTGCGCGTCGCACCCCATTGAACTTGTTCAAGGTTTTGATATCGGCGTTCTTTGAGGGCAAATGAATTCGCGGTAACGCGGCGTTTCGCCGTCGGGGCGGGGAGGCTATGCTCGCGCCCCAGATCCCGATCCCGACCCCGTCCCACGGAGCGTTCCCTTGGAATACCTGCACACCATGGTCCGCGTTCGCGACCTCGACGCCTCGCTCGACTTCTATTGCCGCAAGCTCGGCCTCGTCGAGGTCAGCCGCATGGAGAATGAGAAGGGCCGGTTCACCCTGGTCTTCCTGTGCGCGCCCGGCGACCTGGAGCGGGCGAAGGACAAGAAGGCGCCGACCGTCGAGCTGACCTACAACTGGGATCCCGAGGACTATGACGGGGGCCGCAACTTCGGCCACCTGGCCTATCGCGTCGACGACATCTACGCGGTCTGCCAGCGACTGATGGACGGCGGCGTGGTCATCAACCGGCCGCCGCGCGACGGCCACATGGCGTTCGTGCGCTCGCCCGACAACATCTCGATCGAGCTGCTGCAAAACGGCGTCTTGCCCCCGGCCGAACCTTGGGCTTCGATGCCGAACACCGGGGTCTGGTGACTTAGCGCGGGGCGATCGGACGCGCGCCTTGAGACGGAGACGACGTCATGAGCGTGCGTGAACCCATCCTGCATCCGGTGGCCATCGAGGATCTGCGTCCCACGCAGATCACGGTGGGCATGCACGAGGTCGCCGAAAAGCGCCTGCACTGGCGCGAGCTGGCCGAGAGCAAGGCCGGCGATTTTCTCGGCCGCCACATGATCCCGGTGGTGCTGGGGCCAAAGGCGCGCCCCTATGTCATCGACCATCACCACCTGGCGCGGGCCCTGCACGAGGAAGGGGTCAAGGAGATCCTGACCAATCCGGTCGCCGACCTGCGGGCGCTGAGCAAGGACGCGTTCTGGATCTATATGGACAATCGGGGCTGGTGCCATCCCTACGACGCCGAGGGGCGGCGAGGCGGCTTTGACGACATCCCCAAGTCCATCGACGCCCTGGCCGACGATCCTTATCGCAGCCTGGCCGGCGCCTTGCGGCGGGCCGGCGGCTTCGCCAAGGACACCACCCCGTTCAGCGAATTCATCTGGGCCGACTTCCTGCGGCGGCGGATCAAGCCGGCCAGCGTCCACAAGAACTTCGCCGCCGCCCTCGACAAGGCGCTCGCCCTGGCCAAGCAGCAGGACGCGGCGTTCCTGCCCGGATGGTGCGGCCCGGTGCCCGTGTCGTAGGGGCGGCCGCGCCGCGAGCGCGGTTTCTTTCTTTTTTGCGGGCGCTATGTTGCGATACTGAAATATGCTTCGATTAACCCAACCTGCGATAGGTGGCAGGAGGGGGTGATGCCGATTTTCGGCGGCGAGTCCGATCCCGACGACGATGACAAGTCGAACGGGCCGCAATGGCTGGCCTGGGCGTTGTTCGTCCTCGGCCTGACCGGCGCCGGCGCGGTGCTGGTCGAACTGTTCATGGGACCGCTCTGACGGGCGGGCTTGGCGGGGCGCCGGCCTAACGCCCGCCGTCCGGCCAGACCGCTTCGCCGTAGCGGCCCTGGACGGTTCCCTTCGCCCAGTCGGCGATCAGCCTCAGATAGCCATCGGCGATGCCGGTGGTCTTGCGCTGTCCGGGCCCGGTCGCGACGAAGGTCGAGATGCCGTGGTCGGTGTGCGGATAGACGGCGATGGTCGCGTCCAGGCCCTCGCGGCGCAGTCTTTCCAGCCGCGCGATGCTGGGCGCGCTGGGGGCGACCGAGTCCTCCTGCGCGAAGACCCACAGCGTCGGGATCTTGAGCCGCCGCAGCACGGCTTCCGAATCATAACGCCAGGGGACGGCCGGGCTTTCGGAACGCGCGCGTTCGATCTCGCCGCGGACCAGCTGGCCGGTGTACTGGCCGTCGAGCTTGGCGAACCACGGCTGGTCGCGATAGGCGCGGACCGCCGCCTCCAACGCGTCCAGGCCCTCGGTGAAATCGGAGGCGGCCGCCCGCGCCGTGGCCTCGGTCACCGCGTGGACGCCGGCGTCGGGCGTGAAGCCAAGGTCCTTGAGCTGGTAGTCGACCTGCCACTGGTCCTGCTCCAACGGCGTGCCGACCACGCCGAAGCTCACCTCCAGGAAGTCGGCCTTGGCCTTCACCGCCGCCAGCGGGGCCACCCAGCCGCCCTGGCTGCCGCCATGCAGGCCGACCCGGCTGAAGCAGTCCGGGCACGCGCGGCGGGCGGCTTCGACCGCGGCGGCGGCGTCATCGGCGAGCTGGACGAAGTCCTGGGTGTAGACGCCGCGCGAGCGCCCGGTGCCGCGCTTGTCGTAGGCGAAGGTGGCGACGCCCTGGGCGGTGAACATCTGTTGGTAGGTGGTCCCCCTCGGACTGGCGTGCTCCGAGCCGTGGACCAGCACGATCAGCGGCGGCTTGGCCGCGCCGGCGGGGGGCAGCAGCAGGACCCCGTGCAGCTGCGTTCCGGCGCTGTCGAAATCGACCTCGGTCGCCTTGAACGACAGCTTGGTCCAGGGACGGCCGTCGCGGCCCTTCAGCGTCCCGCCGTCGCAGCGCAGGGGAGCGTCGGCGGCGGCCGGGTCGCCGCGCAGCCCGTTCAGCCGGGTGACGCGCTGGCCCTGCGCCGTGCGGACGAGGTTGGCGATGTCGCCGTCCGCGGCGCGATAGGCGCCTGGCGGACAGTCGGCGCCGGGCGTGCGGGGGGGCTCGGCGGCCCTGGCGACGCTGGCGACGGCGAGAGCGGCGAGCAGGAGGGGAAGCAGCTTCATGGCGACCTTCGTGACGCGACGGGAACGGCCCGCGGGGCCGTCCGCCGACTTAGGCGCACCCGCGCCAGCGGGGCTTGAACATTATTGCTGCCGGTAGCGCCCGGGCGAGGCGCCGACGACGCGCTGGAAATGCCGTGTCAGGTGGCTCTGATCGGCGAAGCCGACGTCCAGCGCCGTCTCGGCGATCGACCGGCCTGAGAGCAGCAGTCCGCGCGCGGCGGCGACCCGCCGCTGGTTGCGATAGGCGAGGGGCGGCAGGCCGACCTCGCCGCGAAAACGCCTGAGCAGGTGGAAGGCGCTCATCCCGGCGACGGTGGTCAGGTCGGCGAGCCCGAACTCCTCGGCGTAGTGCGCGTCGATGAACCGCTTGGTCCGGGCGATGCGCTCGTCGCGCGCCGGGCGGCCTTCGTCGCGGAGCCGCCCGGTCTGGCGGCCGATCGCGGCGAGCAGGCGCGCCAGCGCCTCGCCCTGCTCGGCCGGATCGTCGCGGCCGCGCAGCGAGAGGTGCGCCTCGCAGACCGTCTGGAACAGGCGGGGATCGGCGCTGACCGGGGTCTCGAACCGCAGGGGCGCGTCGCCCGGCTCGACGAGGCCGGCCGCTTCGACCAGCGCCGGGGCGATGTAGAGGACGTGATACTCGAGCGTCTCGTCGCCGATGCTGGCGTTCTCATGGGGCTGATCGGGATTGAGCAGCAGCACGCTTCCGGCCGGGGCGTGATGCGGACGTCCCTCGACGTTCAGGCTCTCGGCGCCGCGCGTCACCGCGCCGACGACGTATTCGGCGTGCGCGTGCACGGGGAACCGGCGGTCGCGATAGGCGGCCGACACCAGCTCGACGCCGGGAAGGCTCGCGGGGCGGCTGAACCGGACCTGGTCGGCATGATCCTTCGAGGTCGCGTCCGAGGCGCGCGGTTGGTCGGAGGAAGCCGGAACGGTGGTCGCCATACTGGTTGCAATATGCATGCGGTTTTGATAGCTCACAACCGATTGCTGGTCGCAATTGGTCTGGAGGCCGTCATGACCAGGGTGCGCGTCGCAGGCTTCTCCATTTCCCTCGACGGCTTCGGCGCCGGGCCGGAACAGAGCCTGGAAGATCCGCTGGGCAAGCGGGGCAAGGAACTGCACGAGTGGTTCTTTGGCACCCGGAGTTTCCGGACGATGATCGGCCAAGGCGGCGGCTCCGACGGGGTCGATGAACGCTACGCCGCCCGCGCCATGACCGGGTTCGGCGCCTTCATCATGGGCCGCAACATGTTCGGGCCGGGGCGCGGTCCTTGGTTGGACGGGGCCTGGAAGGGCTGGTGGGGGGACGATCCTCCCTTTCACGCGCCGGTTTATGTGCTGACCCATCATGCGCGGGCGCCGCTGGAGATGGCCGGCGGGACCACCTTCCACTTCGTCACCGACGGGATCGAGGCCGCGCTGGAGCGGGCGAGGGCGGCGGCTGGCGGCGCGGACGTCAAGATCGGCGGCGGCGTCTCGACGGTGCGGCGCTATCTTCAAGCGGGGCTGATCGACGAGATGCACCTGGCCCTGTCGCCGACGGTGCTCGGCCAGGGCGAGGCCTTGTTCGCGGGGATCGATCTGCCGGGCCTGGGCTTTTCCGTGTCGGAGCACGTCGCCACCGAACTCGCCACCCACGTGGTCCTGCGCCGATAGGCGCGGCGACGGCGCAAGATGTCCACAGCCGCTTTCGGGGAGGCTGATCAAGGTGCTTGCGCGACGCAAAACCTCGGCGTATACGCGCCACCTCTTCATCGAGAGATGATCCTCGGTAGCTCAGTTGGTAGAGCAGGCGACTGTTAATCGCCGGGTCGCAGGTTCGAGTCCTGCCCGGGGAGCCACCCTCCTTCCTTAAATCATGGCGCCGCCTCAACCGCGTTCAACGGGGGGCGCTCTTCGCAACCCAGCAAGACGCAGGGCTGCGCGCCGGCTTTTGCAGCGCCCAGAAAAAAGCCCGGCTGAAAGCCGGGCTGAAAAGTCGGTGATGGTGGGGTGTCTTCAAGGAAGACATCGTTAACCTGCGCCTTGATGCTTAAGCGAAGGTTAACGCGCGCCGCGCCGGCGCGGGGTCCTGTCTTTATCTTGCGGCCGTCGCCGTCAGGGCGTCTCTGGCCGACGCCGCCGAGCGGTTTCGGGCGGCCGCGAGGCCGGCTGTGACGGCCCTTTTCGAATCACCGTCCGGCGGACGGTCAGGACGCGGCGGCTGGCCCCGGGGCGGCGGTGGCCGCGTCGAGCGCGGCGGCGCTGTACTCCCTGAGCAGCTCCAGGGCCGGCTGCATCGCCGTCCGGTCGCCCGTGACCAGGTATTCGATGGACAGGCCGTGCAGGGCGGCGAGATGCAGGCGCACCGCCGTTTCGATGGGGCGGCGGTCGACGGCGCCGACGCTGGCCGCCAGGTCCCAGACCTGGTCGGTGCGCGAGCGGTGGATCTCGTCGAGGATGGCGGTCATCGGCGCCGCCAGCGAAGGATCGCTCCGCGCCCCGACCATGATCTCGACCAGGGCCACCTCGAGGGGCTCGTCCATCACTTCCCAGACCGCGCCGATCAGCGCCAGGAACCGCTCGCGGCCGGGCGGGTAGGCGTCGAGGCGGTCGCGAATCTTCTCGTCGCCCAGGGCGTGGACGTGCCGCACGATGGCCAGCATCAGGTCGGCGCGGGTCGGGAAGTGGTGGAGCAGGGCGCCCCGGCTCACGCCGGCGGCGTGCTGGATCAGGGTGGTGGTGGCGCCGGCGTAGCCGTGGCGGGCCAGGCAGTCGATCCCGGCGGTCAGCAGGCGCGCGCGCATGGCGGCGCTGGACTGGTATTCCCCGCGCGGCCCGGTTCGATGGGCCCGCACCTGGGGTGTTTGTGTCGACACCGTCAATTCGCACTCCTGACCGGCTGGTTTTTCTTCTGGTCTGGGTTGCGGCTCCGCAATGCGGCGCATGGCCGCGTCCACGGTGAGTCTCGTCCCTGAGCGAAGACTAGACGGAGGCCGCCGGCGGCGTCCAGCAAACCGGTGTTATCTGAAATCAGTCACGCTTGACTGATTTGGAAAGCTGGCGGATGGTCTCGCCTAACCCTTGCCAACAAAGGGATCGGGAGGAATTTCATGCGTCTCTTCACGCGCGCCAGCGCGCTTTTTGCTGCGTCCAGTATTCTGGCCATCGCCACGGCGGCCCATGCCGCCGACGCCCCGCCGCCCGCCGCGCCCGCCCAGGGCGGCGCCGTCATCGAAGAACTGGTGGTCACGGCGCAGAAGCGCGAGGAGGCGCTGCAGGACGTTCCGATCGCGGTGTCGGCCTTTTCGGCCAAGTCGCTGGCGTCGCAACGGATCGACGGCGGCGCGAACCTGGTGCTGGCGGTGCCGAACGTCAGCTTCTCCAAGACCAGCTACACCGGCTACAACTTCCAGATTCGCGGCATCGGCGCGGCGCTGGTCGCCACCTCGTCGGATTCCGGCGTCGGCATCCACGAGAACAACGCGCCCCTGACCTCCAACCGCCTGTTCGAGGCCGAGTTCTACGACGTCGAACGGGTCGAGGTGCTGCGCGGACCGCAAGGCACCCTCTACGGCCGCAACGCCACCGGCGGCCTGGTCAACATCATCACCGCCACCCCGACCAGCCAGCGCGAAGGCAGCATCACGGGCGAGTACGGCAACTTCAACACCACCAAGGTGAAGGGCTTCGTCAACATGCCCTTCACCGACACCTTCAGCGTGCGCTTCGCCGGTTCGTACCTTTCCCGCGACGGCTTCACCACCAACCAGGCGAACGGTCAGAAGGTCGACGGCCGCGACCTCTACTCCACCCGCCTGACCGCCCAGTGGCAGCCCGTGGAGTCGTTCAAGGCCTCGCTGATGTGGGAGCACTTCCAGGAGGACGACGACCGCCTGCGCCGCGGCCGGACGCTGTGCGTCAAGGACACCGGGCCGGCGGCGGTCGGCGGGGTGCCCACCGGCGGCCTGCGCAACTTCCTCAGCCAGGGCTGCCTGCCGGGCTCGCTCTATTCCAGCGCCGCCTACAGCCAGCCCAACAGCACCGCCACCCTGGGCGGCCTGCTCGGCAACCTGACCGGCCTGATCACCGGCGACGCCTACGCCGGCAGCGTGCAGAGCGCGGACCTGCGCCGGGCCCAGATCTCGGGTTCGCCGACCTACAGGGCCAAGAACGACCTGGTGCAGCTCAACATGGTCTGGAACGTCACCGACGACCTGACCTTCACCTCGCTGACCTCGAGCAGCCGCGACTTCGTCAATTCGCGGCAGGATTCGGTGATGGCCTTGCCGAACGGGCCGTTCAACTCCACGCCGTTCGCGCCGGGCGGCATGATCAACGACCCGCAGATCGGCGCGTCCAACATCTTCCAGACCTACGACATCTCGACCGCCAAGAGCCGCCAGATCAGCCAGGAGTTCCGGCTGCAGTCGAACTACGCCGGCCCGCTGAACTTCAGCGTCGGCGGCATCTATCTGAAATACCACACCGACAGCCAGTATTACGTGTTCTCCAACACGCTGACCGCCTACGCCCAGGTCAACAACCTGCAGAACGCCAACAACCCTGCCGGCCAGATCTATATCGACCCCAGCAATCCGCCCAGCGGCGTCGGCCACAACTATTATCTCAGCCAGACGCCTTACGACCTGACGTCCAAGGCCCTGTTCGGCGAGGTCTACTACAAGCTGACCGACGACCTGAAGGTCACCGGCGGCCTGCGCTACACCGACGACGCCAAGAAGGCGGTGAACTATCCGATCATGCTGCTGGCGCCGGGGCAGGGGCTCACCGCCTCCGGCACCCAGTACGCCAAGTTCAAGGAGACCACCGGCCGCCTGAACATCGACTGGTCGCCGAAGCTGTCGTTCACTGACCGCACCTTGATCTACGCGTCCTATTCGCGCGGCTACAAGGGCGGCGGCTTCAACCCGCCGGCGGCGGTGGCCTCGCCCCCGACCTACGCGCCCGAGTTCGTCGACGCCTACGAGATCGGCACCAAGAACACCCTGCTGAACGGCAGCCTGCTGCTCAACCTGACCGGCTTCTATTACAACTACAGCGGCTATCAGATCGCCAAGATCGTCAACAAGACGGCGGTCAACGAGAACATCGACGCCAAGATCTACGGGGCCGAGTTCGAATCGATCTGGGAGCCGGTCCGCCGTCTGCGCTTCAACGCCAACATCGGCTATCTCGACACCGAGATCAGCAACGGCAGCTCGATCGACACCCTGAACCGCACGCAGGGCAATCCAGCCCTGACCGTGGTCAAGGCCAAGGACGGCTCGAACTGCGTGGCGCCGACGGCGGGCGTGGCCGGCGTCCTGGCCATCATCCAGGGCCTGCCCGGCGCGCCCAACGTGCCGGGCGTCACCGGCACGCCGTCAGCGATCCTGGGCATCTGCGCCGGGGCGTACTCGGCTCTCGGCGTGACGCCCAGCGAAGGCGTCCCGGTCGGCCTGAAGGGCAAGGAACTGCCGAACTCGCCGCACTGGACGGTGTCGCTGGGCGCCCAGTACCGCTGGGATTTCGCGAGCGACTGGAGCGCCACCCTGCGCGGCGACTACTATCACCAGTCGGAATCCTACGCCCGGATCTTCAACACCGTCGCCGACCGGCTGCAGGCCTGGGACAACGTCAACGCGACGCTGACGGTGTCGAACAAGAGCTGGGGCTTCGACGCCCAGCTCTATGTGAAGAACCTGCTCAACGACGACGTGATCACCGGCACGGCGCTGAGCGACGACTCGCAGGGGCTGGCCACCAGCCTGTTCCTGAACGAGCCGCGCACCTTCGGCCTCGCCCTGACCAAGTCGTTCTAGTTCCTCGGCGCCTGGATTCTTTTTCCTCGGTGCTGACCTTGAAGGGCGGCTCCCTCGTGGAGCCGCCCTATTTTTTCGCGCGCGGCCGGGTTTTTTCTCCGGGGTCGTGGACAGCCGGCGCCGGACGCGCGAAAGTCCAGGCAGGCGGGGATTTTGTGAGTGCTTCTTGATGCAGGAGGCGATGGATATCGGGATGCCGCGTTCGGCCGTGTGGACGGCCGCTGCGGTCATCGGCGCCTTGGCGCTGCTCGGTTTCTTGCTTGGACTTGGCCGGACCTTGACCGGGAGCGGGGCGGTGGCGCCGCCGCCGACCATGGCGCCGGCCGCGCACGCTGCGAACACGCCGGCGGTGATCGACGCCAAGCCGATCGTCGAGACGGCGCCGGCGCCGGCCAAGGTCGAAAAGCCGAAGAAGCCGTCCGAGGACGAGCTCGCCGCCCAGAAGGCCGCTTCGGCGCTTCAGGCCCAGCAGCCGGCCCTGCAGGTGCCTGACACCGCCGCCTCGGCCGGGGCGTCTTCCGGTTCTGACCAGCCGCAGGGCGCCGCCAAGAGCGCGGGCTCGACCGCCAAGACGGCGCCGGCCAAACCGGCCGCCGACGACACCCCGCCCTACTAGGGATAGTCCGGGAGGCGAAGCGAGCCGGCGCGGTTCAGGCCGCGGCGGCGGACGGCTCCGCGGCCGCGTCCCGCTGATAGGCGTCCCACCAGGCGTCGAAGGTCCGCAGCGAGCCCGCCGCCTGCTCCTGGAGCCAGGCCAGGAAGGTCCTGATCTGCGGCCGGCGGCGCAGGTCGGCGCTGGCGTAGAACAGGCTGTAGCCCGAACCCACCGGCCGGCGGACGCCAAGGCATGGCCGCAGCCGCCGCTCGGCGAGGAAGCGTTCGGCCAGCAGCGGCACCGCCAGGGTGACGCCCAGTCCGCTGGCGGCGGCTTCGTACATCAGGTGCGAGGTGTCGAACGGGGTGGACGCGGCGGCCATGCCGCAGCCGGTTCCCGACAGCCAGTGCGACCACAGGTCGGGCGGGCTGCGCACCGACAGCATGCGGTGGGCGGCGAGGTCCTCCAGGCGGCGCGGCGGCGCGCGGCCGTCGGCCAGAGTCGGCGCCGACACCAGCACGCCGTCGAGATCGACGATGCGGTCGCAGGCCAGGTCGTCCTCGCCGCCGTCGCCGCCCCAGAGCGCGATGTCGGCGGCGCCGGACCTCAGCACCTGCGGGCCGCGCCCGACGGTCAGATCGACCTCCAGACCGTGCCTTTGCAGCAGGTCGGGCAGCCGGGGGATCAGCCAGCCGACCGCCAGCGAGTGCGAGGTGGCCAGCCGCAGGCGGCCCAGGCGGCCGGCGGCGTCCTTGAGGTCGGCGGTGGCCCGCCGGATGGTCTCCATGGCCGGCTCGATCTGGCTCAGATAGCGGGCGCCGACCTCGGTCAGGCGCACGGCGGGCCCGGAACGGTCGAACAGCGGCGCCTCGACGAACGCCTCCAGCATCTGGATGCGGCGCGAGAAGGCCGAGGGGCTGAGCGCGAGCTCGGCCGCCGCGGCGCGGAAGCTGCGGGCGCGGGCGGCGGCGAGGAAGGCTTCCGCGGCTTCGAGCGAGGGGGCTTGGCGCAGCATCTGTCGGTTCACGCCGTCCAGTCAGTCTGCGCACAGACTATCGTCCGATTGTCACAGTTTGAGGACGGTCGCCCGGCCGGGGCGTTGCTCGACGCGCAACGCGCGTTGCAGGGCTTGCGTTTGCGCGGGGCGCGGCCTTGCGGCACCCCATGGGCGATGAAGATCGCCCTGATATCCGACACGCACCTGGCGCCGGCCGCCACGGCCTTTCGCTGCAACGCCGAGGCCGCTCTGGCCTGGATCGCGGCGACGGAAGCCGATCTCGTCGTCCACCTCGGCGACATCACCGCCGACGGCGCCAAGGACGAGCGCCACTTCGCCGAGGCGGCCGAGGTGTTCGCGCCGCTGGAAGGGCGCATCCGCTTCCTGCCCGGCAACCACGACATCGGCGACAATCCCATGGAGGGCGGGGGGAAGGACGAGCCGACCGTGGACGCCGGCCGGCTGGCGGCCTATCGCCGCGTCTTCGGCCGCGACTGGTGGTCGCTGGAGGCGGGGCGCTGGGCCCTGATCGGCCTCAACGCCCAACTGCTTGGCGCCGGCGAGGCGGAAGAGGCGCGACAGTTCGACTGGCTGGCCGAGCGCCTGGCCGGCGCGCGCGGCCCGGTCGGCCTGTTCCTGCACAAGCCGCTGTTCCGCGACGGCCCGGCCGACGAGGTGGTCCACCATCGCTATCCGCCGCTCGCCCCGCGCCGGCGGCTGTTCGACATGCTGGCTGGCTGCGACCTGCGCTTCGTGGTCTGCGGCCACACCCACCAGACACGCCGTTTTCATGTGGGCGAGGTAGAGCACGTCTGGGCGCCGTCGACGGCCTTCGTCATCCCCGACCGGCTGCAGGAACGCATCGGCGACAAGGTGGTCGGAACCATGCTGCTCGACCTGACCGACGACGGCCATCAGATCGATCTGGTCGTCCCGTCGGGCCTGGCCCAGCTCGATCTGGCCGATCACGCGGCCGTCTATCCGCAGCTGAGCCGGCTGCTGGCCTGAATGGGAGAGCGGGGATGAGCGCGACGGTGGCGACGCCTGGCGACGAGGCCGGTGCGGCGGTCGAGGCCGCCGGAGAGCGGGCCTCTGCCTATCCCTGGTATGCGCTCGCCGTCCTGATCCTGGCCTATGTCCTGGCCTTTCTCGACCGGCAGGTCCTCAATCTGCTGGTCGAGCCGATGAAGCGCGACCTCGGCCTCTCCGACACCCAGGTCAGCCTGCTGCAGGGCCTGTCCTTCGCCCTGTTCCTGTCGATCGGCGGGCTTCCGGTCGGGCGGCTGATCGACAGCCGTCGCCGGCTGACCGTGCTGTCGGCGGGGATCGCGGTCTGGAGCGCCATGACGGTGGGCTGCGGCCTGGCGCGCGGCTATCTCCAGCTTCTGCTCTGCCGCATCGGCGTCGGTGCGGGCGAGGCGGCGATGACCCCGTCGGCCTATTCCCTGATCGGCGACTATTTCCCGCCCCGGCGGCTGGGGCTGGCGATGGGCCTCTACAGCATGGGCGCCTATGTCGGCGCCGGCCTGGCCATGGTGATCGGGGCGGCGGCGGTGGCTGGGGCGGCCCGCGGCGTGGTCGATCTGCCCTTGCTCGGCGCGATCCCGGCCTGGCAGGTGGTCTTCCTGGCGGTCGGCCTGCCGGGTTTCGTCGTCGCAGCCTGGGTGGCGTTCCTGCGCGAGCCGCGCCGGCGGGGCTCGGAGGGGCGGGCGCCGCCGCCCTGGCCCGAGGTGCGGGCCTATTTCAAGACCGACGGCCGGGCCCTGGTCTGCGTCAACCTCGCCGTCGCCTTCGCGGCCATGGCCATGTACGGCCTGTCGGCCTGGGTCCCCAGCCTGTTCGTCCGCGCCTTCCATTGGCGGGCCAGCGAGATCGGCCACGCCTTCGGCCTGATCGTCATGGTCTGCGGCGCGCTGGGCACGCTGTCGGCTGGACTGATCGGCGACCGCCTCAAGGCGCGCGGCGTGGCGCGCGGCCGCCTGCGGGTGCTGGTCTGCGCCGCCGTCCTGGCCGCGCCGTTCGCCCTGGCCGCGCCGTTGGCCGCATCACCCGTCCTGTGTCTGGCGCTCCTGGCGCCGCTGGTGCTGTTCCTGACCCTTGCGGTCGGCTCCGGCCCGGCGATCCTGCAGGAGATCACCCCCAACCGCATGCGGGGCGTCCAGCACGCCCTGGCGGTGCTGACGGTCAATCTTGTCGGCCTGGGGCTCGGGCCGACCCTGATCGCGCTCATCACCGACTTCGGCCTCAAGGACGAGGCGCGGCTGGGCGCGGCCCTGGCCATCGGCGCGCCCTTGATGCTGGCGGTCTCGGCGGGCTTCGGCCTGGCGGCGTTCGGACCCTACGCCCGCGCCCAGGCGCGCGTCGGACCGGCGGCGCAATGAGGCCGCGCCATTGCGCGCCGCGCAACGGCCGTTCGAACCTGCGCGTTACCGCCGTCCGTCCCGCCTTGTTATCCCGCCGCCAGCCGACCGCGGCCGGTCGGTCTTGCACCGGGGGATGTCCTAGATGAGCAGGCAATGCGGCGCGGTCGCGCTGGGGACCTTGGCTTCGATCCTGGCGGCGGGCGCCGCCTGCGCCCAGGACGCGACGACCGCCCTCGACGAGATCGTCGTCGTCGGCAGCCGCGCCGCCGGCCGCGTGGTCGCCGACTCGCCGGCGCCGGTCGACGTCATCTCCGCCGAAGCGCTCCAGGCCCAGGGCTTCGCCGACCTCAGCCGGGCGCTGCAGGTCCTGTCGCCCTCGTTCAACTATCCCCGCTCGGCCACCGCGCCGTCGGCCGCCAACACCCGCGCGGTCAGCCTGCGGGGCCTGGCCCCCGACCAGGTGCTGGTGCTGGTCAACGGCAAGCGCTGGCACGCCTCGTCGGTGATCAACTTCAACAACGTCATCGGCCGCGGCTCGACGCCGACCGACCTCAACGCCATCCCGCTGTCGGCGGTGGCCCGCGTCGAGATCCTGCGCGACGGGGCGGCGGCGCAGTACGGCTCCGACGCCATCGCCGGCGTCATCAACATCGTGCTGAAGTCCGACGCGGCGGGCGCCCTGGTCTCGGCCCAGGGCGGCGTCACCGACCAGGGCGACGGCCAGAACGCCACGCTGTCCCTCAGCCAGGGCTTCGACCTCGGCGGCCGCGGCGCCCTGACGGTGGCGGCCGAGGCCCGCTACCGCAACAGCACCAACCGCGCCGGTGTCGACAGCCGCTATGGGCGGGTGACCAACGAGCAGGGCGATCCCGACTCGCTCGACCTAGCGGTCTCGGCCAACGGGACCTACGCCCTGACCGAGGGCGTCGAGGCCTACGGCTATCTCGTCTACGACCGGCGCAAGTCGACCAGCCCCGCCCAGTACCGCGCGCCCAACATCTCGGTGCTCTATCCCGACGGTTTCATCCCGCACGTCCGCCTGAACCTCGACGACGTCGGCGGCAGCTTCGGCCTGCGCGGCAAGGCCGGGGGCTGGGCCTGGGACCTCAGCGACAGCCCCGGCTACGCCAAGGCCGAGTTCCGGGTGAACTCGACCGCCAACGGCTCCCTGGGCGCGGCCAGCCCGACGTCGTTCGACGCCGGCGGGGCGCGCTACTTCCAGAACGTCCTCGACTTCACCGTCTCGCGCCCGTTCGCCGTCGCCGCCGGGGCCAACCTGGCCTTCGGGGTCGAGCACCGCTACGAGACCTACCGCATCCGCTCGGGCGAGGCGGCCTCGTTCGCCGGGGCCGGCGCGCAAGGGTTCCCCGGCTTCAACCCGCCCCAGCCGGTGGACGCCGACCGCTCGGCGTTCTCGGCCTTCGCCGACGGCGAGCTCAGCCCGGTCCGCCGGCTGACCCTGGGCGCGGCGGTGCGCTACGAGCACTATGACGACTTCGGCGACGCCACCTCCGGCAAGCTCAGCGCCATCTTCAAGGCCACGGATGTCGTCTCCCTGCGCGCCACCGCCTCCACCGGCTTCCGCGCCCCGTCGCTGCAGCAGAGCTTCTTCAGCACGGTGACCAGCCAGTCCAGCGGCGGCGTGCTGGTCAATGTCGGCACCTTCGCGGTGAACGACCCGGTGGCCCGGGCCCTGGGCGCCTCGGCGCTCAAGGCCGAGACCTCGCGCAACCTCAGCGCCGGGGTCGTGCTCAAGCCGGCGCCCGGCCTGACCTTCAGCGCCGACGTCTTCCACATCGAGATCGACGACCGCATCGCGCTCAGCGAAACCCTCAGCGGCCCGGCGGTGGCCGCCGTGCTCAAGGCCGCCGGCGTGACCAACGCCTCGCAGGTGCGCTTCTTCACCAACGCGGCCGATACGGTCACCGACGGCTACGAGCTGACGGCCAACTGGCGGCGCACGATCGGCCTGGCGCGGCTGGACGTGACGGCGGGCTACATGCTGGTCGACACCGACATCGACCGGCTCAAGGCCAATCCGGTGCTGCCGAACCTGCCGCTGCTGGCGACCAGTTCGATCGACCTGCTGACCAAGGCCCAACCCCAGAACAAGTTCACCCTGTCGGCCAGGGCCGTGATCGGCCGCTGGAGCCTGGACGCCGACCTGGCCCGCTTCGGCCCCTTCCGCGCCATCCAGGTGGCCGGCGAGCAGACCTACGCGCCGGTGACGACGCTGGACCTTCAGGCCGCATACGCCGTCACCGACCGTCTGAGCATCGGCGCCGGCGTGCTCAATCTCGGCGACGCCTATCCCGACAAGATCGCCGACCGCGCCCTCAGCCAGGGCGGCAGCATCCAGTATCCCGAAGTCGGCGCGGTCGGCACGAACGGGCGGGAATACTTCGTGCGCCTGACCGGGCGGTTCTGATCCGGCGGGCGGGTCGCGCCCCGACCGGCGCACGCCATTCAGGCGATCAGGCGGCGGACGGCCTTCTCCAGCGCCGCCTGCGTCGCCGCTTCCGACAGGCCCTGCTTGCGGCGCAGGCGCGACCAGGTCTCGAACCCCAGAAGCGCGTCCAGGATCTCGACGAGGTCGCGGTCCTGGGCGACGGGGGGCGGCAGTTCGCGCTCGAGGATCAGGCGAAGCGCGGCGACCAGGCGCGAGTCGTCGCCGTTGAGGAATTTCGAACGATGGCGCAGCGCCTCCGAGGCCTGCTTGAACGGGGTGATGCGCTCGAAGGCCGCGCCGCGCCGTTCGATCAGCTCGACCACGCGCTCGCGCCAGTCGGCGGAGCGGAACGGCGCCTCGGCTATGGCGCGCAGTTCGCCCTCGATGACGCCGGACATCTCGCGATAGAGGCTGTCCATGTCCTCGAAGTGGCGGAAGACGGTGCGCAAGCCCACCCCGGCGTGGGCCGCAACCTGGTCGGCGCTCGGCGAAACCTCGCCGTCGCGGATGATGTCGAGCATGGCCGCGACGATGCGGGCGCGGCTGTCCTGGCCGCGACGACGGCGGCCGTCGGCGCTGACGGCCGGCGCTTCCGCGTCGGGTGAAGGGTCGGGCGAGAGGCTCAGAGAGGCGAGAGCCATGGCGATGGTGGCGACGTCCTGCGGTTGAGCCTTATGACGACCTACCGCGTCGGCGCGTCGGGCGCCAGCCCGGCCGCCGATCACCGGAACGTCCGCAGGCGGCCGGTGCGGCGGATGGTCGTTTCGCCGGCCGGCAGGCTGACGAAATCGCCGTCGCGGCCGACGCGGACGGTCCCCGAGAAGATCCGCCGGGAGCGGCCGAGATAGGGGCCGTCGAGCGCCGCCACCGGCAGGGGCGGTATGACATGGTCGAACAGCAGATAACGGACGCCGGCCCGCTGGGCGATGGCGGCGGCCTGCTCCGGCGTGGTGTGATAGGACAGGATGTCGTGCAGGATGGCCGCCAGATTGGCCTTTCCGGCCGCCAGGGCCGCCCGTCGCTGCACCGCCACCAGATTGGGCGCCAGGCCCTCGTGCACCAGCAGGTCCGCGCCCCGCGCCGCCGCCTCCAGCCGGGGCGAGGGGGCGGTGTCGCCGCTGATCACCGCCACCCGGCCCTTGTAGGCGAAACGGTAGCCGACGGCGGGCTCGGCGGGGTGGTGGTCCACCGGAAAGGCGGTCACCTTCAAGTCGGGATCGTCGATCAGCACCACGTCGGGCGCGTCGCGGCCGGCCGTGAAGGCGCGCGCCTCGCCGCCGGCCCCGGAGGGCGGCATGACCTTGGGGCCGTGGTGGACGATGCGGTAGCCGCGGTCGAGGGCGTAGGCCGCCTGGAAGCCGGCCACTACCTGCTCGACCCCGGTCGGCCCGTAGATCGGCAAAGGCGTCGTCCAGGCCCCGCCGGCCCAGCGCTGCAGCATCAACTCGCCCAGCCCGTCGATGTGGTCCGAATGGAAATGGGTGAGGAACGCCGCCTCCACCTGCGGGGGCGGCAGGTTCATCAGGGCCAGGTTGCGCACGCCGCCGTCGCCGGCGTCCACGACGAACAGTCGCCGCCCGGCCAGCACGGCGACGCAGGGGCCGGCGCGGGTCGGGTCGGGCAGGGGCGCTCCGGCGCCGCACAGGCCGACATGCAGGCCGTCCGGCAGGCCGGCGTAGGGATCGCGCGCGAACGCCCGCTCGTAGAGCCGCCCCAGCCCGGCGACCGCGAGCGGCCCCCGCATGGCGTAGGCGGCGGCGAGGGCCGCCGCGATCAGGGCCGTCAGGACGAGGGCGACCAGGGTCCGCTGACGCATTCCGATGCTTTGCTCCCCATGGCGGATGGTCGATGATGTATTGACATTATATGTGCCAATATATGTCAATCCTGCTGTCAAAGGGGAGACGAGGATGAGCATCGCGCCGCGCCGTGCGTTCCCGGCGCGGGCCGTCGTCAGCCGGCTCGCCAGCGGATTGATCACCAGTGACCTCGCCCGCGACCTGCGGCGAGGCTTGGGGCGCCGGCCAGGGCCGCCGGTGGTCGAGTATTTCCATCAGGTCGACGATCCCTACAGCCACCTGGCCGCCCAGATGCTGGGGCTGCTGGCCCGACGCTACGGCGCGACGGTGCGGCCGTGGCTGGTTCCGCCGCCGGACGCGGCGGCCGCGCCCGAGCGCGAGCGGCTCGCCGCCTACGCGCTCAGGGACGCCGGCCGTCTCGCCGCCGAGTACGGCCTGGCCTTTCCGCCGGGGGCGCGTTCGCCCTCGCCCGAGCGGGCGCGGGCGGCCAACGCCGAACTCGCCGCCGGCCTGGCCGTGGATGGCTTCGCCGAACGAGCGGTCGCCGTGGGCGCCCGGCTGTGGGCCGGCGAGGCGGCGGCCGACGAGGCCGACGGGGCGGCCGAAGCGGGGGCCGTCGCCGCCCTGGCCGAAGGCGAGGCGAGGCGGCGGCGCCTCGGCCACTATCTCGGCGCGATGACGTACTTCGAGGGCGAATGGTTCTGGGGCGTCGACCGGCTCAACCACCTTGAGGAGCGGCTCGCCGCGCGGGGCTTCGACGGCGCGCCCGAGAACACCCCGGCCCTGGTCCCGTATCGCGCCGCCGGGGCGCCGTCGGCCGGCGATCTGCACGTCGGCCTGGACGCCGGTCTTGGCCGGGGGCCGACCGTCGAGCTTTGGTTCTCGTTCCGCAGCCCCTACACTTGGCTGGCCTTTCCCCGCGTGCGCCGGCTCGCCCGCCGGTACGGCGCGGACCTGCGCCTGCGCTACATCCTGCCGATGGTGATGCGCGGTTTGCCCGTGCCGCTGGTCAAGCGCCGCTACATCCTGCTCGACGCCAAGCGCGAGGCCGACCGGGCGGGCCTGCCGTTCGGCCGGATCGTCGATCCGGTGGGGGCGGGGGCTGAGCGGGCGCTGGCGGTGGCGCACCGCGCCCTCGCCCTCGGGTCGGCGGAGGCGTTTTGCGAAGAAGCCCTGCGCGCAGCCTTCGCCGAGGGGGTCGACCTGGCGAGCGACCGGGGACTCTACGGCGTCGCCCGTCGCGCCGGGCTGGGCGACGCCCAGGTGGACGAGGCTCTCGTCGACCAGAGCTGGCGGGCCGCCGCCGAGGAGAACCGGCGGGCGCTGTTCGAGGCGGGGCTTTGGGGCGCGCCGACCTTCCGCGTCGGCGGCGCGGCCGCGCATTGGGGACAGGACCGGCTGTGGGCGCTGGAAGCCGACCTCAGGGCGGCGACGGGCCGCCCATGACGGCGGCTGGCGCGGGCTCGAAGGCGAAGACCGTCGCCGACGTCGCGCCGTCGGCCTCGCCGAAATCCCGGATCGAATAGTCGGCCAGCGCCCGCAGCCGCGCCGTGGGCAGATAGGCCCGCCAGGGATCGCCGATCAGCGCCTCGACGCCGGCGGCGAGGCCGCGATCGAGGAAGGCGACCACCCGCTCCGCGACGTCGCGGTCGTAGAACAGGTCGCCGACCAGCACGAGATCGACCGCCGGCGGCGGGCCCCTGGTGAGGTCGTCGAGCAGCGGCGTCAGCGCGACCCCGTTCAGGGCGGCGTTCAGCTCCAGCGCGGCCAGGGCGTAGGGGTCGACATCGGCGGCGATCACCTTGGCCGCGCCGGCCTTGGCCGCCGCGATCCCGACAAGGCCCGCCCCGGCGCCGAGATCGAGGACCCGGCGGCCGGCCACGCAATCCGGGTGGTCGAGGACATGGCGCGCCAGCGCCAGGCCGCCGCCCCAGCAATGGGCCCAGTAAGGCGCGCCGAAGTCGTCGTCCCGCTCCGCCAGCCGGCGCAGGCCGCTTCGCGGGCCGGCCAGGTGAAGGCGGACCTCCGGGATCGACGGAACCGCCGACACGGGCAGGTTGGCGCGGATGAACGCCTGCACGTCGGGCCGCGCCGCTCGGGTCGTCATGCTGCTTCTCCGGGAAGAGGGCTTGGGTCCGGCCCAGGCCTCGGCCGGCGACGCCGGCCTGTCAATGCGCGTGTGTCGATGAAGCCCGTCGAAGGCCGCGTTCCCGGTCATGTTCTCGACGCTCGGGGCCCAGCGCGGAAATCCGGCGGTTGCGAATCCTCGCCGCCCGTGGTTGCAGCTTGCGGAGGTCGGCGGTCACCGACGCAACCTTGCATCGCCGCGGCGCCGCCCATCCAATTCCGCGCAACATCCCATGGGGCTTGAGATGACGCCTTGGTTCCTGAACTTCGACTTCAACGGCCGTTCGCGGCGATCGCACGCCTGGGCGAACTGGGCGTGCTGGTTCGGCGCGAGCGCGGTCCTGCTGATCGCCATCGGCGTGACGGCGGGCGCCCACCCCGACCCGACCAAGCTGAACCCCCTGGTGGTCGTGCTGTCGCTGGCGGTGGTGGCCGTCGCGCTGCTGAGCTTCGTCGACAATCTGGCGATGATGTTCCGACGCGCCCATGACACCAACAAGTCGGGCTGGATCTGGCTGCTGCTGATGATCCCGCTGGTGAACCTGCTGGCGCTCTACTGGCTGCTGATCCAGGACAGCGACCACGGCGCCAATCGCTACGGCCCTCCGACCAAGACCTTCTATCAGGCCGGGCCCGGCCAGGACGCCGGCCCCGTCTCGTAGCGAAGCGCGAAGGCCGAGATCGCGCCGTACCGCCCGATGGTTACGACTTTGCCGATCTCGCCGGCGTCATCTTCGGCGCTCGGATGTCGGAACCGGCAAGGTGGCGACCATGAAGATCGTGGAGCGCAAGTGTCGCGGGGCGGGCCGTTCCGATTTCGAGATCTATCAGGCCCGATATGACCAGGGCATCAAACTCTACCTTGGCGTCAAGGTCGATGATGCGCTGGAGATGGGCGAGTGGATCGAATTCTAAGGCTGTCAGCTCGTCAACTCTGGTGCGGTCCGAAACCCGACACCTCTCCATTTAACAACGGCGGCTATTGGCGCTTTGACGATCCCACGATGCAGTGATCTCGGCGATAGGCGAGAAACGGATCCGAATTCAGGCGGACGGCCAAAGGTAACTGTCGGGGCGGAGTAGGGGCTAGTGAAGATGACCATTCCATTGGCTGCGACGCGTCACCGACGCCTGCGATGAGCTTGACGGCTCGCGAAAGTTGAGTCCGGCTCTGTTATCAGCTAATCGTCTAGCGCTTCTGCCTGGACGGTTCGGAATGATCCGCCTTCACTCGCCCATGTCGATCGAAGATTGTTTTGCGCGACTGCGCTCTGAGCTCGACCCGCCCTGGAAAATCTTCGGACGCAAACCGGTCGTCGGCACGGTGACGAGAGCTCGACTGCTTGTTCATAAGCGCACGTCGGTGTTTGTCCGTAACTCCTTTCAACCGCATCTGTCAGCGACGTTTCAGCCGGACGGAGGAGGGACATCGATCACTTGCAGGTTCGTGCTTCACCCGTTCACGGTCGCGTTCATGGTGCTTTGGGTGACTGCGGTATTGCTTGTGGGCGGGGGAGCGGTTGGTGAACTCGTGCGACCAAACCATTCGGATGAGGCGTGGGCCGGGGTCTTCGTGCTGTTCGGGATGTTGGCGTTCGCGGCGGCTCTTGTCGGCGGCGGCTGGTGGCTCAACGCTTCGGACAAGGATCTCCTGATCAAGTTTCTGACGAGCAAGCTGCAAGCGGTGGCCGCACCGCCTAACCACGCCCAACGCTTGGCGCACGCTCCCGGCCTCCCAGTCTGACAAGGGAAGCCCGTCTAGTCTGACCTCGCCAGCCGTAGCCGGATGAAGGCCACAGAGCACCTTCAATAGAGTCGGCTTCCCCATGCCTGGACCACACAGGAGGCGGCCATGTGCACCGGCCATTCCTTTCGTGATCTGGAGTCGCTCGACACCTATGCTGATAGCGGAATCATCGCTAATGCGACGACCCTCCGGCTCGCACGTCCCAAAGCCTGAACAAGCAGGCAACCGCGTTTGCAAACCAAGCTGCAAACCGCGTCGACAGCGATTTGCTAACCCATTGATTTTGTTGGAGACCTGGCCGAGAATCAAACTCGGGTACGCGGATTTGCAGGCCCTAGCAGATTGTTGAAAAACAGCAGTTTAGATGCAACGTGTGAAAATAAAAATTAATCAATTTCAATTGATTAACTTACCGTTTCGAAGTGGTCAGGCGTCTGCGGCGTGCTGTCGATTCATGATAGGAAGATGCTGGACTGTATCGTCCGGCGGCGTGCGACCCTAACTGGGGCGGCCTTGAAGCTGCTCCGGTCGCTACCGTGTAGTCAGTTGATCGAGCCCGAACGGATCGTTGCAGATTGATTGGGTGCGCGCATCGCGGTGCTGGATCGCCTGGGTCTCAGCATTCCGCATTCGCCAGGGCGTTAGCGGGAGAACAACAGGGCGGAGAGCTCTCAACTGCTGATCCGGCGATGCGAACGGCAGCAGCAACTGTTCAAGAGTCAGGGCTCAGTCCAGCGCCTTCCTCCACCTACGCCGCCGTCTATAACGTCTTCAACTTTCAACCCCCTCTGATCCGCCGACCGACGCTCCGCCAGTTCCGGGCCGCGGCGCATCAGGCGTGGGCGGAAGCGACGGTCGCCGCCTGACGGTCATGGTGGGGGAGGGCGCTCTGCGTCTGTCGCGAGCTAAGTTGTCAGCACCACGCCGCGGCATCGTTAAGCGATCATTCCTCCTCGGCCATCGCTCCGCCTTGCCCGCGACCCGGTCTTCATAGGGGCGGCACGGTCGAAGCTGGCCCTGGGGGCTTCCGTTGTCCTAGCGGGGGCGTGAAACCGCTTCTCCGCGGAGAAAATTCATATATGTATTGAATCAAATACAGAGCTGAATCGTAGCGCGCGAGCGCAACCGAGAGCCAGGATGAGGAAACCAATGGGTCGGTCGCACAACGGCGGGTATCAATCTTTTGGAATGGGAAGGCTGTGGGGCGCGAGTGCGCTGGTCCTTGCAGCGTGTTTGGCGAATGCGCCGGCGCAAGCAGAGGGGAAGTCGTCCAGCGTGAACGAAGGCGCTGTTCAGCAAGTGGACGAGGTGGTCGTCACAGGCACGCGCATCCGCCACACTGATGCGGTCAGCGCTAACCCGATTACGGTCGTTGGGGCGCAGGCCCTGCAGGTCTCCAACGTGCAGACCATTGCTGACGTGCTGTCCAAGCTGCCCGTGATCAGTCATCAGGGCTACGGCGGGGCGACCCCAGCGGGGCAACAGACCGGAACGACGGGCGTCGACATGCGCAACCTCGGCCCAAGTCGAACGCTTGTTCTAGTCGATGGCCGACGTTACACCCCCAGCATCAGCCTGCTGAACATAGCGGTCAACGTCGATACGATTCCGGTCTCGATGATCGATCGCATTGAGATCCTGCGCGATGGCGCCTCGCCGATCTACGGATCGGATGCGGTCGCTGGCGTGATCAACATCATCACCAAGCAACATTTTAATGGGGCGCAGATTGACGCGGACACTGGCGTCAGCGGGCGCGGTGATGGCGCTACGTATCATGTCAGCGTCACCGTGGGCCGCGAATTTTCGGCCGGAAATATCCTCGCAAATCTCTCCTACGTGAAAAAGGACGGGTTGACCGCCCAACAGCGCGCCTACTCGGCCAATCCTGTCCAGGGCTATATTCCGAATGGCTCCGGCGGCTTCACCCCTTACTTCGGAAGCATCTTTTCCCCAGGCGGCACGTGGCTGTCTCAGGGCGTGACTTTTATCGGCCCAACCACCAGCCAATACGCGCTCTTGCCAGAGACGGGATACGTCGAGACCAATAACAGTAGCATCGTCGATCCGATGGAAACTTATGCGGGGACGGTTCACGCGCGATATGAACTGAGCCCGCAGATCAAGGCGTTTTTTGATGCTGACTACGCACGGGATGACACGGTGTCTTATGGCTCGGCCGCGGAGTTTTTCGCCGGGCGTAGCGCGAAATATCCGAGCGCAGGCAATGTGCCGGCAGACAATCCCTACAACTTGATCGGAATCCCGATCACCAACTTTTACAAATCGTTCGACACAGTCGGGGATCGTTACATCCCGACCCGGACCACCACCTGGGAGGCCGCGGTAGGGTTAAGGGGCGAGTTCGGCGATGGTTATGAGTGGACCGCCAGCTACAAGTACGGCAGCAGCAATAGCCGCTCGGGCTTCCCGAACAACCTGAACGTCAATCACCTGGTGACGGCCTACGACCCGATCCTTTGCGCCGCGGCGCCCACGTGCGCAGCGGCGGGCGCCGCGCTCGACCCGTTTGGGCCGGCCACTATCACGCCCGCGTTCGCCAACTACATCCGCCAGAATGACACGGTGACCAACCGATATGTGCAACAGATCGGCGGACTGTCGCTTACGGGCCGGTTGGCCAAGCTGCCGGCGGGCCCCTTGAGTTTCGCGCTCGGAGGGGAAATCCGCCGAGAGTCCGGAGGGACCTCCTACGACGACATCATTTTGGCGGGAGATTCCTCTCTAATAGACGCCAAGAACACGTCGGGCGCATACACCTCCAAGGAGGTGTATGCTGAACTCAATGCGCCATTGTTAAAGGATGTTGCGCTGGCCAAGTCGCTGACTGTCGATGGCGCGGTCCGGTATTCTGACTATGACTTGTTCGGGGGATCGACAACTTGGAAGATCGGCTTGAACTGGGCCGTGAACGACGACGTACGCGTCCGGGGAGGTGTTGGGACGGCCTTTCGCGCCCCTTCGATCATTGACCTTTATGGTGGCGCGCTGAACACTTTCTCGACCTATGCCGACCCCTGTGACCCGACGAAAGGGCGGCGTTCCAATCCCAGCGTCGATGCGGCTTGCCTGGCGCAGGGGCTGGGCTCCGATTTTCGCCAGGTGAATTCAAAGACGCTCGGTTTGCGCACCGGCAGCGCGAACCTCGTCCCGGAGACGGCTGACGAGGCCAATATCGGCGTCGTCTTCACGCCGCGCTTTGCTCAAGGATTGGCCGTCGCGATCGACTACTTTTCCATCAAGTTGAAGAACGCGATCTCTCAGCCGGGCACAGGGATCATCCTGTCCGAGTGCTATTCGAACTATTCAGCCTCGAACTCGGCGTGTGCGGGCATTTCGAGAAACGCGGCGGGGCAGATCAGCGAAATCCTGCTGCCGAAGGAGAACTTCGGGGGTGTCAGGACGGACGGAGTCGATTTCTCCGTTCAGTACGCTTTCGAGGCGAGCCGGCTCGGCCTGGGCGTCGGACAGTTCACGGCGAGTTTGGACGGGGCATATCTGCTGAACTACAAGCAGCAGGCCCTGACCGGAGGCCCCTTCACTCAACTGCGGGGCTATTTCGCGCAGGATGGGAGTTTCGGGAGCTATAACGTCCTGCGGGCTACCGGGAATCTCACCTACAGCCGCGGTGACTGGAGACTAGATTACAAGATTCGGTACATCGAAGGCGGCAAGGCGTTCGGCTTCATGCCTGAGGCTGAACCCATGTCTGCTGCAAGGACTCCCGATGTATATTACAATGATATTTCGCTGAGTTATCGCCGTGAGCGGTATCAAATCACGGTCGGCATTGAAAATATTGCCGATACTCAACCGCCGTTCATATTCGGTACGCAATACGATGCGACAGCGTATGATCTGATGGGCCGGTATTTCTATCTTAAGTTCTCGGCCAAGTACTGAATATTGGGCGATTTATTGAGTGTTCGGTCTATATTTGTGATTTCGCCAAGTGGCGAAAGTGTACGGTTCCAACGGTTTGCGATGCGGCTGCGGCGCGCATAGTGAAATTAAGGAATGTAATCGTCTCAGAGCTGTGGCGATCAGGGAAGTCATGTGCGAAATCGCTGCTTCTGTAGACGGTTGATGGGAGAGTATGGGTCTACCTTACAAACCCGTTTGCGTTGCGCTCTTGCAAGAGCGCAACGCTGTGGGAGTGGGGTGACAGAATCTTCGCACCGGCCTAAGTTTGCCTAATGGCTAATGATAGAGTGACCGCTTGGCGCCGACGTCAACGTGAAGACGCCCGTCCGCGCTTCACTCGTGAGGATTGGCTCCGTGCGGCTCGGAAGGCGCTTATTCGCGGCGGCGTGGCCTCGGTTAAAGTGGAACGTTTGGCCGCCGATTTGGCCATTACACGGGGTGGTTTTTACTGGCATTTCAAGGACAGGAAGGATCTCCTGGATGGCCTTCTCGCCGACTGGGTGGAGAACAACACCGAGCCGCTAATTAAGGCTATTGAGAACGATCAGCCCGATGGCGTTGCGCAGTACCGCGCGCTGGTGAAGACTTGGCTCGATGAGCGGCGATATTCGCCGGCGTACGATTCTGCTGTACGCGATTGGGCGCGGTTGGATTCGAAAGTGGCGCAGACGGTGCGGCGCATCGACGAGCAGCGTATTCGCGCGGTGGCCAATATTTTCTTGAACCTCGGCTATGAGATGGACGAGGCGATGATCCGAGCCCGAGTGACCTACTATCATCAAGTAGGCTACTACGCTTTGGCGATTAAAGAGTCGAAGGCGGCTAGGTTGCAGGGCTATCAGCTTTACTCACGAGTCCTGATCGGCCGCGATAGCGAAGCCTGAGCTTCCCAGCCTCGACAAGGTCATGTTTCTGCGACTCGGCGTTCGGTTTCGCCCCGGCGGGCCGACACCCTCCTCGTGAATTTCAAACACTGACTGACTGGGCGCGGATGACGGCTTGAGCGCACGCCGACCGCAGCCTGCCTCCATCTGTCGCCCGCAACCATCGATACGTCGCGGCATGCGCCTTAGGCGTTGACAGGGCGAGGGAATATGCGCTCTCTGTCCATACATAACTGTATTTAAAAGCCATCAGCCGCGTCCCTAATGGGCGGCGGTGGCGCGGTCGGATAGGGAGGGGTTCGGCATGTGCAATCCGACGAGGGCGGCATGACGCCTGCTCGCATTCAACGGCGTTTGTCGGAATGCCTGGCGGACAATGCGGTGTTGACCGAGGTGCCCGGCGCTGCCGCCGCGATCTGGATCGACGATCGTCTTTACGAAGCCGCAACGGGGGTGCTGAGCGTAGACACCCGCGTGCCGGTCACTGCCGATTCAGTTTTCCAGATCGGCTCGATTACCAAGATGCTCACGGCGACGTTGGTTATGCAGTTGGTGGATCAGGGGCTAATCGACATTGACCGGCCGGTCGTGTCTTACCTGCCTGAGTTTTGTGTTGCTGATGCAGAGGCGACGGCAACGGTCACGCCCCGTCAATTACTTAGCCATATGAGCGGCGTTGAGGGTGACCTCTTCCTCGATACGGGGGACGACGATAGCGCGCTCCAACGATATGTCGCGGCTGGGCAGTCGCTTACTCAGATTCATGCTCCCGGCCGAGCAGTGTCGTACTGCAACTTCGGCTACAGCGTTCTTGGACGGCTAATCGAGCGTATGACGGGCCTGAGTTGGGCCGCGGCCCTACGGGAGCGACTGGTTGTTCCCCTGGGAGCCCGGCGGCTTCTGACGCGGCTGGACGAGGTCGTCAAGGAACGGGTTGCAGTCGGACATGTTGTCGATCCGCAGACAAGAAAGGTCGGCGTGGTTTCAAAGACCTACCTGCCTGTGTCACTGGCGCCGGCAGGCTCGACGGTCGTAGCGGCGCTTGCGGATCTGATGTTGTTCGCGCGCATGCATCTTGATGGTGGTCGCAACGCATCCGGGCAGATCTTGCTCAGTCCTGAGTCGGTCGCTGCGATGCAGAGCATCGAGGGGCTGCTGCCTTCGCCTCAATGGGCGTTGCAAGCTCGCGGACTGGGCTGGGTGCTGTCCTCGTGGAGTGGTCAGCCGGTTTATGGTCACGACGGTGGCACGACTGGCCAGGCCTCGTTCCTCCGGGTGTTGCCCCACAGACGCATGGCGATGATCCTGTTCGCCAATGCGCTGACACGCCCTAAGGAGCTATTCCACAGCGTATTCAGCGAATTTTTTCGCGACCTGGGCGGGGTTGAGATGGCGAAGCCGCCGCCGGCCATCGACATGGATCGGGTGGACGCCGCCAAGCTCGCCGGGCGCTACCGAAGCCTTTCCACGACGATCGAGGTGTTCCAGCGGGACGGGCGGCTGTTCTTGCGCTCGTTTGACACAGCGAGCCCTGGGGACGCCGCCAAGGGCGACCAGACGACCGAACTGGAGCCGGTGTCGCCGAGGGGATTTCGCATGTTGACCCCCGGATTGTCGTCCCCGGACGGCGTCGTATTCCACGACGAGGACGAGCGGGGAATTCCCCGATTGATGCTCGTCCGAGTTCGCAACTTCGCGAGGGAAGCATGAGTTCCGTCCAAGTCGAAGGCGCGGAGCGCTATCCGTCCGACGTAACTCGGGGCGTGAATGCGTCTCTCACCATCGATATGTTGTGCCCGCTGGGCCTCAACAACGGGCGCACGACATCGTGGCTCAAGAATGCAGCGTCGTTCTCGGTTGACGATTATCGGAAGATAAGGGCCTCGGGGATAAAGGTGTTCCACGTCTCCTATGGGCGCAACAAGGTCAGGCCCTATGAAGATGTGTTAGGCTACCTGGCCGCTTGGAACGGCGTTATCGCCTCCAATGGCGACTATCTTGCTCGCATCGATGAGCCGGACGACTTCGATCGAATCGTCGCCTCCGAACGGATCGGGATCATTCTTGGCACCCAATCCGCATACCATCTGCAGTCCGTAGACGACGTGGAGATATTCTACGCGCTGGGGCAGCGCGTCTGCCAGCTGACTTACAACACTCTTACCCCGTTGGGATCGGGGTGCACCGAGCGGGTGGATTGCGGCTTGTCCGACCTTGGCGTGGCCATGGTCGAGCGAATGAATGAGGTCGGCATGACCGTCGACCTGTCTCACTGCGGCGATCGGACGACTATGGACGCTATCGAAGCGTCGAAGGGCCCCGTCCTGATTACGCACGCCAATTGCCGCGCGCTGGTCCCCGGCCACCCGCGCGGCAAGACCGACGAGGCGATCCTGGCCCTGGCGCGCAAGGGCGGGGTGATCGGGATGACGATCCTCCGCAACTTCGTATCCGAACAGGAGCCGACGACGATCGAACATTGGCTCGACCACTGCGAACACGTGATCAAGCTGGTCGGCGTCGAGCACGTCGGCATCGGCAGCGATACGGACCTGGACGGCTGGGACAGGTTGGACCCGCTGACACGGGGGCGGATCATCGACGGCATGGGACCAAAATACCGCTTCCGCGAGCGGTTGGATATCGAGGGTCTCGATCATCCGCAGCGTACGTTCGACATCGTCGCCGGCTTGCGTCGTCGCGGATACGGCTTCGGCGACATCGGCCTGATCCTCGGCGGCAACTTCGCCCGGGTTCTGGCGGAGACGTGGCGGTGAGGGCGCCAGACAGGGGCGTAGAGACGCCGCAGAACCTAACGGACGCTCAGTTGGCGAACGAGGTGCGAGCGCTTTGCACGCGCGATTTGGTTTTGCATCGCACGCCGCCGCCAAGCGCTTGGCTTCGCCGGCTTGCGGACAGCCCATACGCAGCACTGCCGTGGGACGTTTATGGCGTGGGTGGGGCGGCGGACGAGTTGGGGCGGCGGATCGCCGAACTGCTCGGCAAGCCGGCGGCGCTGTTCTTCAGCCGAGGGGTCATCGCCCAGCAGGTCGCGCTCAGGATCTGGGCGACGTCGCCGCGCCCGTCGACGGTGGCGGTCGACGCGAAGAGTCATCTTCAACTGGCCGAAAACGACGCGATCGAGCGGCTTAGCGGCCTCAGCGCCATTCCGATCACCTCGTCCGCGGGGATGACGGTCGCGAACCTCGCCGCCATCGCCGAGCCCATCGGGGCTGTCACGGTTGAGTTGCCGCTGAGGCGGGCTGGGTTTCAGCTCCCAACCTGGTCGGAACTCGTTGAGATTTCGGACTGGTGTCGGGCGCGCGGTATCCCGCTTCATATAGACGGCGCCCGGCTGTGGGAGAGCGGACCTTGGTTCGGACGTTCCTACGCTGAAATCGCAGGGCTCGCCGATTCCATCTATATATCGCTGTACAAGGGGCTCGGGGCCCCGTCGGGCGCCATGCTGGCCGGCGACGCGGACTTCATGGCCAAGGCCAAGGTTTGGCGACTGCGATATGGCGGCGCGCCCTATCGCAATGTCCAGTCCACGGTCGCCGCGCTGCATGGCCTGGACACCCATCTGCCCAAAATGGCGGACTATGTGGCGCGCGCCATTGAACTGGCGGCCGATCTCAAGGCCGTTGGTTTCAAAGTCACGCCCGACCCGCCGCGTAGCAACGCCTTCCATCTGTTCGTGGCGGTCGATCCGCAGCGACTTCAGGCCGCTCATCTGGCGTTCGCCCAATCAACGGCAAGCTGGTTGTTCAACGAGCCGACCGCGACCCAGATTCCTGGTTTTGCCGCTCTTGAGTTCATGATTGGCGATGGCGCGGAAGACTTCACCAACGCCGAAATTATCGACAGCCTGGCGCAAATATTGGACAAGGCTCGTGCGTAAAAAGATCAATGGAATGCTCGCTGCACGAGCCTTTTCGATTTTTGGCGCAGTCGTTTTGCTTGCGGCCGCGCCGTACGCTGGTTCGCAGACGGCAAGCAGTGCGCGCGCGGCCGGCGTCTCGCCATCCAAAATGCTGGACCACGACGACGTGGAAGCTTTCCTCGACGGCGTCATTCGCCCCGCGATGGCTCAGGACCACATCACGGGCGTCGAAGTCGCCGTAGTCAAGGACGGCCAACTGGTCCTGGCTAAGGGCTATGGTTACGCAGACCTTCAGAAAAAGGTTCCGACGGATCCCGCCTCTACGCTCTTTCGGGTCGGGTCGGTGTCGAAGCTCTTCGTGACGACGGCGGCGATGCAACTGGTGGAGCAGGGGCGGCTGGATCTCGACAGGGACGTCAACGACTATCTCGATTTTCGTGTGCAGCCCAAGTTCGGGCGAGCAATCACCATGCGCAACTTGCTTACGCACACGGCCGGGTTCGAAGATGAATCCAAGGACACCTACACGTTTGACTCCAGGCGGGTTCAGCCCTTGGGCCGCCTATTGGCCAGTCATCTTCCGCATCGGGCGTATCCCCCCGGCGCCGTCGTGGCCTATTCCAACTACGGAATGACGCTTGCCGGCTATGTCGTCCAGCGCATTTCCGGCAAGCCCTTCGACCAGTACGTCGCCGAGAACATCTTCACGCCGCTGGGGATGACCCGATCGACGTTTATTCAACCGCCGCCGCCAAGGCCTGATACGACAATCGCCAGGGCCTATGCTGCGGGGAGCGCCGCGCCGTCGCCGTTCGAATATGTGGCGATCGCACCGGCCGGGGCGCTTTCGACTACGGCTCAGGATATGAGCCGTTTTCTCAAGGCAAACCTGCAGGGGGGGCAGGTGGATGGGCGCGCCATACTGACGCCGGCGACCATGGCGCGGATGCAGACCATACAGATTCCAGGCGCCGGCGGCGTCGGGGGTATGGCGCTAGGTTTCGACGAGGTCCGCCTGAACGGCCGGCGCGTGCTGATCCATGGGGGCGCGACGCTACAGTTTCTCGCCTATTTTGCGGTGGCGCCTCGGGAGGGATTTGGCTTTTTCATCGTTGAAAGCAGCGGCAAGGACCGGACGTTCGAGCCGCGCGTGCTGCAGGGGCTTATGGATCGCTACTACCCGCGGGAAGACCCATCCAGTATTCCAGCGGCTATGCAACCTGGGTTCGCGCATGAACATGTCGCTGGCGCTTACCGCTCAAATCGGCGAGCAGATGCGACCATCCTCAGGTTGCTGTCCATCGTCCGGGAGAAGACGGTGAAATCCTATCCTGACGGCTCGATCACCGTAAGCGGCCTTGATACGTCCGCAGGGCGGCCGAAGCATTGGGTGAACGTCCGCCCGCTCGTCTATCGTGACCCGCAGGGCGACGAGATGTTGGAGTTTCGGACGAATGGGTCTGGACGGATCTCCAAACTGATCGGAGCCGATATCGGCGTCAGCGAATTCGACCGCGCCGGATGGTGGGAAAACCGCAATGTAAACTTGGCCCTGTTCGGCTTCAGCGTCCTTGTTTGCTTAATCCATCTGATCTCTGCGGCCGTCTGTCGCCTGCGCAGGCCTTCAGCCGAGTTCGCTCAGGGCGAGCCCAAGATGGGCGCCTTGGTCGTCGTAGGCTGCGCCGTCAACGTGATCGTCTTGGCGGCATGGCCAGCGGCCCTGGTCGGCGGCCTGTTCCATCTGGAGCTGATGTCTTCGGCGATGGATTGGGTGGTGCGCCTGCTTCAGGCCGTCGCGCTTGCCGACCTCTTGCTGCTTGCGATGATGCTCTATCGCGCCGTGCGCCTTTGGACCTTATCGCGCGTGAGCGCCCGAGCGCGCCTTTGGTCGGCTGTGATCGCCGTCGCCGCGCTGACTAGCGGAGCGCTGATCCTCAACTGGAACGTCCTGACCCTCAGCCTAAATTACTGAAGGCTGGGGCGCGTGGGGAAGGTTCAGCGCTTCGCGCCCGTCACTTAGTTATCGGAAACGAGACATGGGCCAAATCGGCATTGATCAAGCCAATGCAATCATCTCGGGCGGCCTCGCCAAGGCGCGCGAGTTGGGGCTCAAGCCGCTAAGCATCGCGGTTCTGGATGCCGGCGGCCACTTGATCGCCTTCCAGCGCCAGGACGCCGCCTCGACCCTGCGGCCGCAGATTGCAATGGCCAAGGCGTCGGGCGCGCTGGCGATTGGCGTCTCGTCTCGCCAGATCGGGCAAATGGCGGCCGAGCGGCCGAGCTTCATCTCCGCGCTGGAGGCGATCGCGCCGGGCGGAATCATTCCCGCCGCCGGCGGAGTGATTGTGATCGGCGCGTCCAGCCGCCCCATCGGCGCGGTTGGCGTTACTGGCGACAGCTCCGACAATGACGAAGCTTGCGCTCTGGCCGGCATCGCCGCCGCCGGACTTACCGCCCAGCCCTGACGCTTAGACTGGCGACCAACTCGCGTTGCCCTCGTCCCGGCCTAGTTCTCCCGAAAGATCCAGATGATCTGTTCTTCCGTAAGACTCGCTCGCCGTTTCTCAAGGGGCCTAACCCCGAGTGGAGGAAATGTTCAAGGGTGGGTCAAGCTCGGTTGGCCAGCCAAGCCCCGCTGCTCCAATTGGGGCAATGCTGTCAAACGGCTTGCAAAA
>NZ_PUIC01000015.1 GCF_022750545.1 Caulobacter sp. CCUG 60055 | reverse complement strand
ATTTTCCACGCCGATTCACAATCATGCTGTTCGTGCAGACGAACCGCAGCATCCCGGCAAACATCTGATAGGCGCTGGTCCCGTCATGGCTGTTGACGATGATGACCTCGGCGGCCTCGGGCTTGCCGATGCCGTCAGCACGGCGCAGGCGCAGCATATGTTTGGCGTGGCCGTGGCGGCTGCCGTCGCGGGGAACGGACTGCACGGCGAAGAACGGGAACCATCCTTCCCGGCGCACCCCCTCCACGATGTCGATGGTCGGAACATAGACGTAGCGATCCGACCGGCTGTCGTGTGCCTCGCGGGCGAAGATGGACGGGACGTGCCGATACAGTGCCTCATTGTCGAGCGGCTCCCTGCCGCTGATCTGGTGGGCATTGCGGCCGAACCGGGTGGCAAGCTGATGATACATGGCTGGACTCCTTGGGCTTGGGTTTCCGCGCAGCGGAGCGCCGCGCTGAAACCCTGCCCGTCGGCGAGACCGGGGGTGCAACCGGAGTGGGCTGCTTCGCGGGGAACCGGCTGCACGGAACGCGAAGCGTGGAGGAAGCTGGGCGGAAGCCGCTCCGAAGGGCGCCAGGGGCAGCGCCCCAAGCCCCTTGTTGTTGTCAAAGCAAGCGCTTCCCGGCGCTAGCGCTTCGACATCACATATCCCGAAAATGTCAGTCGGCTCGAACCGCATCCTTCTCTGTTCCCCAACGATCTCGGCCCGATCGCTTAGCCGTGGGGAATCATAGACGCGGTCGGCAGGTCATCTGTCGCGGGCGTGCCCCTCGTAGCGGCCGTCCAGATTCCGCTCGAAGAGTACACCCCTTTGTAGTCGAAGCTCTGCCGCCAGCTCATCATTGAGCGTGATGGAAATGCTGGAAAGTTTGAGGGGCTTCCGTCGCCCGACGACGCGGGCATAGACAGTGATCGCATAATCGCCGGGCTCGAACCGATATTCGTCCTCATGGACGGAAAGAACGAAATGATGATTGGCGGCCAGCCCCGCACGGCTGATATATAGACCGCTGCCGGCGGACAGCTTCTCGGTTTCGCCATAACCCCAGAAGCTGAACGTCCGTTCGGTGCCGTTCCTGAGCGCCTTAACATACATGCCTTCGACAACCTGTCCCTGAGCAGCGGTGCTGTAGAGCAGCGTCCGAAGGAAGATCTTAGGTGTGGGTTTTGGCACGATGTCATGGCCGAAAAACACGATCGTCGGCATCGTCATTGCCAAGCGCCCTCGGCGAAGAAGGACCAACCAGAAGGTACCGACCGAAACGGCGAGCGACGCTATGGAAATCGGGACGCTGATCATCTCCATTGTTACATCATGCTCCTGCGGTCTGAGTGGCTTCCGCAATTGCCTTTTGTAATCCGGCCGCGGCTTCAAGGGTCGTCGCGTCGACTAGAGATGCATCCTTGGTTCCGGCGATGCCGATGAGGATGGAAGCGACGGCAGCCGACAAATCCCGCAGTTGCTGCGACCGAAAATCACTGGGGTCGATTTCGTCAAAGTCTATGTCGTCGATGCTTCTGGAGAGCACCGCGAACCAAGGAGCATCGGTTTCCAGGAGCCGCGTGAATTTCTCATATCCGATGATACGGAACCGCCGGACAGAATCCGGGTCTCGTTCAATCATCGCGTCGCCCAGCGCGTCCTGCCAATCGCGATAGAGCAGCGCTTCACGGTAGGACAATCCGCCGACGGCGCGCTCTACGGTTTCTCTTACAACATCGTCATCCGGCGCCTTGCCCCCCGTTTCCTTGGCGAGATACGCGGCAAGACGTCGGCAAATTTCCAACTTTTTATCGACGGGAAGACTCCGAAGGTGATCGGGGTCTGATTTCAGTTTACCCTCAGTGGCTGTGTGAGCCTCCACTTCGAAGCGCATGGCTAGGGCTGCTTGGCAGGTCTGATCGAGCCTTGTGAGATCGATACCCCAAAGGGCGCTAAGTCGCGTCAGGCGATGGAGTTCAACGTGTGGTCCGTCCGCGAGCGCCTTTTGAAAAGCTGCGATCTGCTTTGAAATCGGCGTGGCGACGTTTGTTTTTCCACGCGGCAGGGCACGCAACTCAAGGTTCATCCCCCGAATCCACCCGATCAGCGTCGCGATCCTGTAGAGTGTGCTGATCCGCTTGTAGGCGTTGAAATCTAACGGAAGCGTGGAAGTCTTCAAAAACGCATGCCGCTTGTCGATAAATATTTCTTTCGATCGCCAGACGATCTTCTCGCAGGACTCGCTTAGCGGCGCCAGATACTGACGATATACAGTAGCCTCCGATTGCTCCCTGACGCGCCGTTCTTTCAAACGCTCGAAGAGATAGTCCTTTAATATCGAGACGAGTAGCGCGCTGGTTGCGCCGATGATCGCCGCCCACACGACCATACTGGAAGCAGGCGGCGCTGCGACAGGTAACGGCGTCGACGATGCCTGGACCGCAGCATGTGTGAGTGCAGCCATCGTCTCGGACGCTAACGCGGTTACTGATAGATGAGCCACGATCCCCCCTCGACCCGCAGTAACAGAAGCTCGGCAGAACGTAATCGTCGATTGGGACGGCTTTGCATTTGTCGTCAAGACGGCGTGCTGTTTCGACGAGAATGACGCCCCGCTCCGAGGAGCGGGGCGTCATTGGCTGGTCAGCGCGACCAGATGAGGACGTATTCGCCGGCGGTGTCGCTCTCGGAGAGCGTGGCGTAGACCGGAGCCGGGAAGCTCGGGTCGTCCAGCTTGGCTGAGATGTAGTCGCGGCCTTCGCGGCTGGTCTTCTTCCAGGCCGCGCCGATGTCCATGTCAGCGGTGCTGATGCGGAAGTCGGGGGATTTCTCGCCGTCCTTGTCGACCGGGCGGAGGGTCGCCTTGGTGTTGAGGGTAAGCGTCTTGATGACGCCGGCGAACTCGCCCTTGCTGTTGGCGGTGAAGGTACCGATCGTAGCCATGTCGTATTCTCCTGCTTGCTCGGACCGCGCCCATCGCGGCCTCGATGGCGTTTCGTCGGCTGGGGACGATCGACCGCGCACCCGAAGGGCCGCAGCGCAGCGGAGGATGGCGGAGCGCCGCTTTTTTGCCTCGCGATGCAAAGCCGCAGGCGGCGGAAAAAAGTGGCGATCCGCCATTGCGGGAAGGCGAACGGCCTCGGGCAGACCAGCCATTGGGGAGGCTGTTTGGGCAGCGCCGGGCTAGGAATAGCAGAGGGACAAAGCGATCGTGGCGCACACGCGCGAAACGAGGAGGTCAGTAGCGCCCATCATTCCCGCGAAGATGCTACGCCGGTGCGATGACGAATCACGACTACCAGCGGGAAGACCAAGACCCTCGCGAGGGACTGGCGGAGGAAGGATTGCTCTCGCCCCTGATCGAGGACTGGCGGGCGATCTACATCGAGAATTATGCGCCATGATTCGACCTGGCGCGCGACGTTAATCGTTACGCCACCTGGCTCTTCCAGGAACATCAGGACGCCGGCAATGGTGGGCCGGCTGATGCGCAAGCCCCGACAGCGGTGCGCATGTATGGGCGCGCGATGAACGCGTTCGCGGCATCTGTCATGCTGGCCGAACGCGCCATGGCCATCGAAGCGGCGGGCGCCGTGCGCGCGATCTACGAAGTGGGATTCTGGCTGAGCCTGCTCGCCACCGATCCACTCAAGGCGCTCGAAGCGCTGGAGATCGACGAGCACGACAATGCGATCCAACGGGAGATATTACTTCGCGAAGAGCATCCCTCGGATGCCGCCGTTGTCGCGGCGTCGCTGAAGCGCGAGGCGCATCACGTTGCGAAGCTAGCCAAACGAAAGAGCCTCAGTGTTAAAAAGATCGCCCAGACCATGCCGAAACGGTCGGGTTATCTCGAATATCGTTTGGTCAGCGCTTTTTACGGCCATCTGTCCAGCAGCAGTCTCGATGGCTTGAAGAAGAGAAATGGCAAAGGCGGCGTGACCAATATTCTGGGTCCGTTCGAAACGGAGATCCCGAAAGCGCTGTCCTTCGCGCTCGACGCGATGCTTCGCTGTACCCGCTATTTCGAAGTCATGATGAAGGAAGGCCGGCAACCCGACCGCCTGGAGAAGGCTCACCGCACCTTGCTGGGCCTTCAGGACGCACCTTGATCGAACAGCGGCGGCGCGCGACAAGCGCGCCGCCGCGATTTTTCCGGTCGAAGGATAAGGCCGGAGCCGCTCGCGCGGCCCCGGCCCAATGCCGCTATTCGGCGGCGACGGCAAAGGACGCTTCGCCGTCCTCCCCGACGGTCCCGGCGTCCTCGGCCTCGACGGTCGCGGGCTGCTCCGCCTCCGGCTCGGGCGTCCGCAGGATCGCGGGCAGCCAGCCGGTCCCGGCCAGAAGCTGCTCGGCGGCTTGCGCCATGTCCAGCTTCTTCATGTCCGCGATACGGCGGGCGGCATCCTCCGACACGCCTTCGGCGACGGCCTCCACGATATGCGCCTTGGTGACACGGCCAAGGTAGCTGTCCACGGTAGGTGTCCAGTCCCTCGCCACGTCCAGTGCCAGCTCGGTCGCCAGCCTGTTCGCCGTTTGCAGCGAGCGGGGTTTGCGGTCCCACGGCAGACGCAGTGCGTTGACGGTGCGCGCCGCGCAATGCGCCAGCAACGCAATGCGCTTTTCGTCCGCCAGTCCGACGATGAAGTCCCACAGGTCAGCCACGTCACGCGGCATGCGCTCGGCCCATGCCTCATGCTGCGCGCTCGCCCGCGCCGCCAAGGGCGTGTCTTCGATCCCGTCCGCATGGCTTCCCAGGGGGGTCACGGTCGGACGAACCTCAAGGCAACCGGCCTCGGCATAGCTGTAGAACAGTTGCGCGGTCAGGGTATGGGTCAGCGCGATCAACGCCGTATCGGGCTGATCGGCCAGCGCCACGCGAAGCGCCAGCGTCCGATGCGCGGACAGGTCGCGGGTGAGGCTGTCGGAAATCGGCTTGCCCGGCTCCTCTTCCTCCTCAACGTCCTGCACGTCCTCATCGCCATCCTCCGGCCGCTCGTCCTTCCCGGTCTCCGGGACGGTCGCATCGCCTTCTTCCGGCTCGGGCTGTGGGTCGGCCAGCGCCTCATCCTCGAGCCGCACGAAACCACGTTCGACTCGAACGCTGCCATCATGGTGCAACACGACGAACGCCCCACCATGCGCGATCACATTGGCGTCGTAGGCCGAACGCTTGGCCGAAATCGTGTCGATCTCGTCGGACACCGCCTCCAGCTTCGCCGCAACGTCCTCGGGCATTTCGTCATAGGACGAATAGCCATCGGCAAGCGTATCATACTCGGCGGACAGCGCGTCCAGCCGCGCCTCGTCCTCGTCGGACAGGGCGATGGGCTGCGGATAGAAACGCCGCATCCCGTGGGCATGAGGATAGTCGATATGCGCCTCGGCCCATTTCCAGCCCTCGGCCTGCACCTCGCTCGCAATGTCGCGCAGCTTTTCGGCGGCGAGCATATCGAGCAAGCCCACATCCTCGAAGAACCCGCCACGGTCCTCGCTGAACAGGTCGCGGATGATATTGCCGCCGGCCTCAACATAGGCGTCGGCCCCGATGAATACCGCACGGCGATCATCGGCGGGCACGTTGGCGGCGGTCATGTCGCGCCGGATGATCCAAGGTTCGCGATTGTGATGCAGGCCCTCAAACACTTGCTCCTGCCGGGCATGGTCCTCGGTGATGGCGAAGGCCATAAGCTGATCCAAGGTCAGCCCATCCTCACGATAGACCTGCAACAGCTTGGGGCTGACAGCGCCAAGGCGAAGCCGCTGCTTCACCACGCCCGCCGACACGCCGAACCGCGCGCCGATCTCCTGCGCGCCCCAGCCTTTATCATTGGAAAGCTCCGCAAACCGCTCGAACTGGTCGGCGGGGTGCATCGGGGTCCGGGTCACGTTCTCGTCCAGACTGATCTCGGACGGATCGTTGGCGGTATCCAGCCAGCAGCGCACCGGCTCGGATTTCCTGATCTGCTTGCGCTTGGCGCGCAGCAGCATCGCCAGCCTGCGGCCCTCGCCAGCGGTAACGAGATAATAGCCGGTCGGCGTCCCGTCCTCCTTGGTTTCCGGCTCCACGACAAGGTTCTGGATCAGCCCCTTATGCTGGATCGACGCGGCCAGCGCCTCGATAGCGGCCTCCCCATGCGGCACCTTACGGGCGTTGCGCGGGGACTTCTTGAGCTTGGCGAGCGGCACGAAAATCTCGACGCCCGATACAGGCTCGGCAGCAACGGTTTCGGTAACAGCGTTCATCACACTTCTCCTAAAAACCGCACTCACCCCGGAATGGGGTGGGCGGCGAAGAAGCGACCGGCAGGCCCGCCGACGGAGCCGGGACGCACCCGAAGGGCTGGAACGAAGAGGAAGTAAGCGCGGCCACGCGCGTTGCGGCCCGGCGCGGCGGGCCTAAAGGGAAGCGACGCCCACCCCATCGCGGGAGTGAAACGACACAGCAGCGCGATCGGGCCGGCGCAGCCCTGGCCCGATCTCCGCAGCATTGAATAGCGACAATCCGCGATGCGGATTGCCAACCAGCGCGTCAGCGCCAACCCGCCATGCTGATCGTCACCCGGCAGGGACGAGACCCGTCAGGGGCTCGGTCGGAGTGCAGCGGAGATAGAGCGGCGGTCCCGCAGGGAGGCGCCCCCCCCGCCCAACTTGCCTTTCTCGTCATTTCGATTATATTTTAATCAGATTGATGGCAGGTGATAAACATGGCGACTGAGACGAAGGTATTGACCGCGCACGTCCCCTTGGGGCTCGCGGAAAAGGTTGAAGCGATGGCCTCGCGGCTCGAACGCTCGCGCGGCTGGGTGATGAAACAAGCGCTCGCCGCATGGGTCGATCAGGAGGAGGAACGTCACCGGATGACGCTCGAAGCCCTTGATGACGTCGATGCCGGACGGGTGATCGACCACCAGGCGATCACGGCATGGGCCGACAGCCTTGGGACGGACAAACCGCTGCCCTCACCGATCAAATGAAGATCCAGTGGACCAGCAAGGCGTCGTCGGACCTTGTGCGTCTGCACGAGCATCTGAGCCCGGTCGCGCCCGAAGCGGCAGCGCGCGTGGTCCAGCAGCTCGCCCACGCACCGGATCGGCTGCTCGATTATCCGAGGATCGGCGAGAAGCTGGAAGCCTATGAGCCGCGCGAGGTCCGCCGGATCATCGTGGGCAATTACGAGATGCGCTACGAGCTCGTAGCGGCGACCATCTTCATTCTGCGCCTCTGGCATTGCCGCGAAAACCGCAGCTTCGAGTCGGAGGAGTAACGGCGATGGCGCTGGCGACCACGGGCCGCGACGCGGCGTTCGGCGGCAAAGCCGCCCTGAACACTTATCTGCGCTACGCCGGGCCGGACCGTTTGCACCCAGCCCAGCCGGGCATCAGCATCGGCGCATGGCCCTGTCTCGCAAACGTCGTCGTCGCGCGCCGCGCGGCTGGTCGGACGGTCTCGACGACCTGCACGACTATATGCAGGCGCCAGCGAAGCGCGCGCCGTCCCGCGCTCGCGCCATCAAAGATTGCGGGCCATTCGCGGTCACGGACGATTGGCCCGAGCGGGTGCCGATCGGCGACGCCGAGTTGCGCGTCATCGAAGGCCATTTGCGCAAGGAGCTGGACGACCTGTTCGGCCCCCTGCCGTGAACTAAGGAGGATAAGGCCATGACCGACGCCGCCCTTCGCGTCGAGGACACCCCGCCGGTCATGGCAATAGCTCGCGCCGCGCTCTATCTGCGCGTTTCCACCGGCCGCCAGGCCGAGAGCGACCTGTCGATCCCCGACCAGCGCCGCCAGATCGAAGGCTATTGCCTGTCGCGCGGCTGGGAGGTCGCGGCCGAGTTCGTCGAACCGGGCAACACCGCGACCGATGATCGTCGGCCGGCATTTCAGGCGATGATCGACGCAGCGATGCAGAAGCCGTCGCCGTTCAACGTGATCCTGGTCCACAGCTTCTCGCGCTTCTTCCGCGACCAGTTTCAGTTCGAGTTCTACGTCCGCAAGCTGGCGAAGAATGGCGTGCGGCTGATCTCGATTACGCAAGATTTGGGCGACGATCCGATGAGCGTGATGATGCGCCAGATCATGACGCTGTTCGACGAATATCAGTCGAAAGAGAACGGCAAGCACACGCTGCGATCGATGAAGGAGAATGCGCGGCAAGGCTTCTGGAACGGCGCGCGGCCACCCATCGGCTATCGGATCGTCGAGGCTGGCCACCGCGGCGCGAAGATCAAGAAGAAGCTGGAGATCGACCCGATCCAGGCCGAGACGGTGCGGCGCATCTACCGGATGGCGCTGAACGGCGTTGATGACAACGGGCCGATGGGCCTCAAGGCAATCGCGACCTGGCTCAACGACAACAATATCCGCACCCGCGACGGCGGGCGCTGGGGGCTTGGAGCCGTGCATCAGGTGCTCACCCGCACGACCTATATCGGCCAGCACAAGTTCAACTATCGGGATTATCGCACCAAAGCCCCCAAGCCCGAGAGCGAGCACGCGATCATGGAAGTGCCCGCCATCGTCTCGGAGGCGGAGTTCGAGGCCGTGCAGCGGTCGCTCAAGGCACGCAGCCCGAAGATGATGCCGCCGATGGCCGTGGGCGGCCCAACGCTGCTCACGGGTATCTGCTTCTGCGCGTGCTGCGGCGGCGCAATGACGCTGCGCACCGGCACCAGCAGCGTCGGCCGCGAGTATCGCTATTACACTTGCTCCACGAAGGCGCGGCAGGGCGCGAAGGGCTGCCCTGGCATCACGGTCCCGATGGATCGGCTGAACGAAGCCGTAGTCGGGCATCTAGAGTGGCGACTGCTCGATCCGAAGCGGCTTGAAGAGATGATGGATCAGATTCTCGAACGCCGCGACGAATGGGTGGATCAGCGGCGGCTCCATGTCGCCGATCTGGAGCGCCGCGCGACCGAGGCCGAAGCGAAGCTCAAGCGACTCTATGACGCGATCGAGAATGGTGTGATCGACGTGAGCGATTCGTCGCTCAAGGATCGGATCGCCGAACTGACGGCAACCCGCGATCAAGCCAGGGGCGATGCCGAGCGGGCGGTGGCGCATATCGAGAAGATCGGTCCTGCGATCACGCCAGAGAGCCTGCGTGCCTTTGCGATGGCGGCGCGCAAGAAGCTGCGTCAGGGCGATGGCTCATTTGCCCGCGATCATATCCGGGCGGTCGCGCAGCGCGTCGAGGTGGTCAGCAAGACGGAGGTTCGGATTCGCGGCCTGCGCAGTGAGTTGCTCCGAACCCTAACCGCCGCCTCTGGCGTAGAGGCGGCGGTGCTAGGCGTTCGCGCCTTTGAACCGAAATGGCGCGCCCGGAACGATTCGAACGTCCGACCCTCAGATTCGTAGTCTGATGCTCTATCCAGCTGAGCTACGGGCGCGCATTGCCTTACGGCGAGGGCGCGGAACCTAGCCTCGGTTGTTGGAGGATGCAAGCGGGGTTCTGAGGTTTTTTCGCACGCCCCGGCGCGACCGCCAAATCGACGTCGGCGGAGGACCGGGCCTTGGCGATATCGGCGGCGGCGTTACGCGGAAAATGGGCGGCGACGGCGCGGCCAAGCCTTTCATGGCCGGCCCTGCTCGCTATGTTGCAGTCGTCTTCGTCTAAAGGCGCGCATCCGCAGCCGCGTCCACAGGAAAGCATGCCCATGCGCCGCCTCGCCCTTTCCCTCGTCCTGCTGGCCGCCTGCGCGGCGGCGCCCCTGGCGGCGCAGGCCCGTCCGGCCGGGCGCCCAGCCGCCGCCAAACCCGCCCCCGCCGCCAAGCCCGCCGCCCTGGCCCCGCACGCCATGGTGGCCGCCGCCAACCCGCTGGCCGTCGAGGCCGGCCTGAAGGTGCTGCGCGCCGGCGGCACGGCGGCCGACGCGGCGGTGGCGGTGCAGACGGTGCTGGGCCTGGTCGAGCCGCAGAGCAGCGGCGTCGGCGGCGGCGCCTTCCTGGTCTATTACGACGCCAAGACCAAGAAGGTCAGCGCCTATGACGGGCGCGAGGTCGCCCCCGCGGCGGCCGGGCCGGACCTGTTCCTGGGCAAGGACGGCAAGCCCCTGCCCTTCTTCGCGGCCGTGCTCAGCGGCCGCTCCACCGGCGTGCCCGGAGCGGTGGCCATGCTGTCGATGGCGCAGAAGGAGCACGGCGCGCGGCCGTGGGCCTCGCTGTTCGACGAGGGCGTGCGCCTGGCCGACGACGGCTTCAAGGTCAGCCCCCGGCTGGCCGGCATGATCCGCAGCGCCGCGCCCCAGGCCTCGGCCCCCGACGCGGTCGCCTATTTCACCAAGCCGGACGGGAGCAAGTACGCCGCCGGCGACACCCTGAAGAACCCCGCCTACGCCGCCACCCTGCGCAAGATCGCCGCCGAGGGGCCGGCCGCCCTGCTCGACGGCCCGATCGCCCAGGCCATCGTCGAGCGCGTGCGTCAGGGCGACCTTTCCAGCGCCATGACCCTGGCCGACCTCAAGGGCTACCAGCCGCGCAAGACCGAGGCCCTGTGCCGGCCCTACCGCGTCTATGTGGTGTGCGCGCCGCAGCCGCCGTCGGGCGGGGTGGGCCTCCTGGAGGCGCTGGGCGTCCTCGAACACACCGACATCGACAAGCGCAACGCCGCCGATCCGCAGGCCTGGTTCCAGTTCGCCCAGGCCAGCCGCCTGGCCTACGCCGACCGCGACCACTATGTCGGCGACCCGGCCTTCGTCGCCGTGCCCGTCGACGGCCTGCTCGACCCGGCCTATGTCGCCTCCCGCGCCAAGCTGATCGGCGAGACGGCCGGCCCCGCCCCCGCGCCCGGCCGGCCCAAGGGCGCGCCGGCGGTCGGCAAGGACGCCACCAAGGAGCCGGGCGGCACCACCCACTTCGTCATCGTCGACGCGCAAGGCGATGTCGCCTCGATGACCACCACGGTGGAGAGCATCTTCGGCTCGGGCCGCATGGTCGGCGGCTTCTTCCTCAACAACCAGCTGACCGACTTCTCGTTCAGCCCGACCGAGGCGGACGGCCAGCCCGCCGCCAACGCCGTGGCCGGCGGCAAGCGCCCGCGCTCGACCATGGCCCCGACCATCGTCTTCGACCGCAAGGGCGATTTCGTCGAGGCGGTCGGCTCGCCCGGCGGCACCTCGATCATCGCCTACAACCTCAAGGCGCTGGTGGCGACGCTGGACTGGAAGATGTCGATGCAGGACGCGCTGGCCCTGCCCAACCTGATCGCCAAGGGCGACTGGTTCGTCGGCGATTCCACCCAGTTCCCGCCCGAGGTGGCCAAGGGCCTGGCCGAGCGCGGCGTCAACCTGAAGCCCAACCCCAACGAGGCCTCGGGCCTGCACGGGATCGTCAAGCGCCCCGGCGGCTACGAGGGCGGCGCCGATCCCCGCCGCGAAGGCGTGGCGCGGGGTTACTGAGCCCCGCTTCGCGCTCAGAGCTTCCTGACGAACTCGGCCCGCAGGACCAGGCCCTTGATCCCCTCGTAGCGGCAGTCGATCTCCTGGTCGTCGCCGGTCAGGCGGATCGACCGGATCACCACGCCGCGCTTGAGGGTCTGGCCAGCGCCCTTGACCTTGAGGTCCTTGACCAGCGCGACGCTGTCGCCGTCGGCCAGCAGGTTGCCGACGGCGTCGCGCACCTCGACCCGCCCGGCGGCGGCGGATTTCGCCGCCGCCTCGCCGGCCGTGATCCATTCGCCCGAGGCCTCGTCATAGACGTAGTCGGAATCGGAAGGGTCGCTCATTGGTCCTCGCAAGCCTGGGCGTCCAGCGCCGTTCCGGCGGTGATAGGCCGCGTCGCGCCTTCCGGCCAGGGACCGCCCGCGACGCGGGCGGCCATGTAGGCGCTCGCCAGCGTCGTCAGCTCGCGCCGCAGGACGGCCCCCTCCAGCCCGCCGGCGCAGGCGGCGTCGTGGATGACGCCCTCGACGGCCGAGGCCAGCACGCGGGCGGCCAACGCGGCGTCCCCGCCGTCCGGGAACAGGGCGGCGTAGAGGCGCAGGTATTCGGCCTCGAACTCGCGGTCCAGCGCGCCGTCCGAGGCGGGGCGCTGCTGGAGGAGGGCGTGATGGAGACCGGGCGCGGGACCGTGGGCGACGATCATGCCGTCGATCAGGGCTTGCGCGCGCTCGGCCGGCGGCCGCGCCGCCGCCTCGGCCAGCACGGCCAGGACCTGTTCGTGATGGCGCCGGCGGACGGCCTCCAGCAACGCCGCCTTGTCGGCGAAATACTGATAGACCGAGCCGATGCTGACGCCCGCCGCCGCCGCCACGGCGTTGGTGGTGAAGCCGCCCCAGCCGCCGCCGGCCAGGACGCGAGCCGCCGCCGTCACGATCACCTCGGCGGTGGCCCGAGACCTTTGCTGTCGCGGGCTTTTGCGCATTTCGCGAACGCGAGTAGCCATCCGGGCCGCCTTGGCAAGAATGTGAGCGTTTCGCTCATATTGCGCTCCATCCCCCGGAGCGCGCAACCGGAGGCCATTGCATGCATCGGGAAGTTCGTCTGGCGAGGCGGCCCGAGGGCCTGCCCGAGGCCCGGCACCTGACGGTCGCGGCCGCGCCGATCCCGGTCGCCGGCCCCGGCGAGGTGCTGGCGCGCAACCTCTATTTCCGTGTCGACGCCTCGATCCGGATGGCGATCGGCGCCGGCGCCGAGGCCTCGCCGGACGCGCCGTTCCCGCCGATCGCCGAGGGCGCGCCCCTGGCCGGCGAGGCGCTGGGCGAGGTGGTCGCCGCCGGGCCCGGCGCGGACCTGGCGCCCGGCGACCTGGTGCTGCATCGGGCGGGCTGGCGGGAGTACGCCTGCGTCCCGGCGGCGGCCTGCCTGAAGGTCGCCGACGATCTGGCCGACCGGGCCGCGCACCTGTCGCACGGCTGGACCGCCTATGCGGCCCTGACGCGCGGGGCCGCCGTTCCCCAGGGCGGGACGGTGTTCGTCTCCAGCGCCGCCGGCGCCATCGGCTCGATGGCCGGGCGGATCGCCCGCCTGCTGGGCGCCGGCCGGGTGATCGGCGCCACCAGCAGCCCGGCCAAGGCCCGCCGCCTGGTCGACGAGCTGGGCTACGACGTCGGGCTGGCGCGCGAGGCCGGGCCGCTGATCGCGCAACTGGCCGTCGCCGCGCCCGACGGGATCGACCTGTGGCTGGATCTGGTGGGCGGCGACCAGTTCTCGGCCGCGGTTGACAGCGTCCGGCCGGGCGGGCGGATACTGGTGCTGGGCGCCCTGTCCGGCCAGTTGGCGGCGTCGGGGACCGGCCGCACGGCCCCGGCCATGATCGATTCCTTCCCGCTGCTGCTGAAGCGGCTGTCGATCCGCGGCTACAGCGCCGACGACGATCCCGAGGCCCGCGCCGAATGGACGCGGCGGTTCGGCGAATGGCTCGAACGCGGGGAGATCGGCTTTCCGCACGTGGTGGTCGAAGGGATCGAACAGGCCCCGGCCGCGCTGGAGGCCGCCTCGCGCGGGCGGCATTTCGGCGTGGTGCTGGTCAGGCCCTAGACGCGGCCGGCGGCGGTAAGACGGCGCGGGCTACATGCTGGCCAGGCGCAGGTCGCGCAGGGCGGCCAGCCGCTTGATGTCCACCTGATAGACGCCCTGGCGGTCCTGGGGCGTCAGCCACTGCGAGCAGCACGGGCACGGCTTGAGATAGCGGGCCTGTTCGTTGTCGCCCTCGCCGCGCAGCTCGTAGGTCAGGCCGATGAAGATCTGATTGATGGCGGCGCCCCGGTGCAGCATCTCGTAGACCCCGCGCGGCTCGGCGCAGCCGAAGGGGTTGCGCCCCTCGCCGTTGGATATCTTGACGTAGTCGAGGGCCAGGGCGAACTCCTGGGCGTCGCCGTTGCGCATGGCCAGGTTGCCCAGCTCCCTGCGGGTGGTCTTGCCCGACCGGCTGTGGGCCTTGACCCACACCAGGCTGTCCTTCTTCCACGGGACGTCCTTGTAGTACCAGGCTCCGCAGCTCGCCATCGATCGTCTCCCCAGGTGATGCGGACGAAGGCGCGCGAACAGTTGCGCGAGCGGACTTTTCGCCCTGGGGTTGGCGTTGTCAACCGGGCCCGCGCCCGGCGCGTCAGGCTGTGCGGGTCCTCGGCCGCCGGCCCGTCCTCGGCGGCGTCTCCGGCTCGATCACGCCGGGCAGGCGCAGCAGGAACACCGCGCCCGAGGGGCCGTTCTCGGCCAGGGTCAGGTCGCCGCCGTGGCCCTGGGCCAGCTCGCGGGCGATGGCCAGGCCAAGACCCGTGCCCCCCGACTTGGCCGAACCGCCGAACGGCAAGAACAGGCGCTCGATCGCCCGCTCGGGCACGCCGGGGCCGTTGTCGGCCAGGCGGACCAGGCTGTGGCCGTCGTCCTGGTCCAGGCTGACGCGCACCTCGCCCTTGCCGGCCCTGCCCTCGACGCCCTCGATGGCCTCGCGGGCGTTGCGCAGCAGATTGACCAGGATGCGGTGCAGCTGTTCGGAATCGGCGCTGACGGCCTCGCCGGGGTCGATGTCGGTCCACAGCCGCACGCCTTCGTCGGAAAGGCCGGCGTCCTCGGCCGCGGCGTCGACGGCGGCCAGCAGGGCGACCGGGCCGGGATTGGGGGCGGTTTCCTGGCTGCGGCCATAGGCCAGCACGTCGGAGGCCAGGGTGACGGCCCGGTCCAGGGCGCGCTCCAGCCGCGGCAGGGCCTGGGCGACGCGCGGATCGCCCGACAGGGCCAGCCGCTCGGAGGCGATCTGGGCGCTGGTCAGCATGTTGCGCAGGTCGTGGTTGATCTTGGCCACCGCCTCGCCGAGGGCGGCCAGCCGGGCGCGCGAGTTCAGCGCCGCGCGCAGGTCGGCCTGCATGCGGTCCAGCTCGGCCTCAGCGCGGCCGATCTCGTCGCGGCGGTTCGAGGGCTGGATGTGGGCGCGGGGATCGTCGGGGTCGGCGCGGAACCGCTCCATGGCGCGGGTGATGCGCTGCATGGGCCGCACCAGGAAGGCGTTGAGCGACAGGTAGACCACCGCCCCCGCCACCGCCGTGGTCAGGGCCGTCAGGGTCAGGAGGCGGATCAGGTAGCCGACCAGCTCCTTCCTCAGCGGGGCGTCGGGGGCGACGATCTCGATGAAGTCGCCGTCGCGATAGCGCGGCTTGGCCACCACCCGGACCATGCGCCCCTCGCCGCCGAACAGGGTCTGGAACGGCGCGCTCCACACCGAGGCCAGGTTGTTCTCGCGCAGGTCGACCAGATAGGGCGTCTGGTCGAGCGGCGAGGCCAGCAGCAACCGCCGCACCCCGTCGCTCTGCACCGCCACCAGCACCACCCCGGCGCCGTTGAGCAGCTTGCTGGCCTGGCTGGAGCTGACCACCTGGTCGGGGGCGAGCTCGACGCCGACCGAGGCCACCTCGGCCGTGCGCACCCGCTCCAGCAGCCAGCCCTCCTCGAACTGGGCCAGGGCCGGCGGCAGGATCAGCAGCTCGGCCAGGGCGACGAACAGCACCGTCAGGATCAGCAGGCGCGAGGACAGGCCGCCCGGCCAGAACAAGCGGCGCGCGCGCTGACCGGCCTTGTCCGGTTCCTCCGCCAGCGGAGGGGAGTCGTCGGCGACGGGGTCCGCCATGCCTTCCCGGTACCTCACGGCGGCGGTTTGAGCAATCAAGCCGGAATGCGCGCCAGCCTCGAAAACGCGGCAATCGGCATTAGGATCAAATCGTTCCGTCGCGACGGCGGCGACGCAGCAGCATCGGGGCCAGCGACAGCACGGCCAGGGCGCACAGCGGGGCCAGGATGCGGGGATCGGCCAGCAGGGCCAGGCTGGGCCGGCCGCCGGCGTCTATGGCCCGCTTGAGGCCCGCGCCGAGGCCGGCGTAGATGAAGGAACCCGGCAGCACGCCGATCAGCGTGGCCAGGGCGTAGGTGCGCAGCGGGATCGCCACGAAGGCCGAGGCCAGGTTGGTCAGCCAGAACGGCAGCACCGGCAAGAGCCGCGCCGAGATCAGGAACAGGAAGGCGTTGTCGCGCACCCCCGCCTCCATCCGCGCGATCGCCCCGCCGGCGCGGCCGCGCAGGAGGTCGCCCAGGGCGGTGCGGCCGACCGCGAAGATCAGCACCGATCCGGCCGCGCAGCCGACGGTCGCCGCCGCCCCGCCCAGCCAAGGACCGAACAGGAAGCCGCCCAGCAGGGTCATGAACAGCGAGGCCGGCACCGAACAGCCGACCAGCAGGGCGTAGGCGCAGACATAGCCCGCCACCGCCGCCGCCGGATGCCCCGACGCCATCGCCTCCAGCACATGGCGGCGCGCCTCCAGCTCGTGCAGGGCGTTGTGGGGGGCCAGCCGCTGGGCCACGCCGCTGGCGAAGGCCCAGATCAGGACGGCGGCGACCAGGGCCAGCGGCCCGAAACGCTTCAGATAGGACATGGATTCACCCGAGCCTCACCCTGGGCCGACCCAGGCCGCGCGGCAAGACGCCTCCTCAATCGACGCCCAGCGCCTCGGTGACGGCGTTGAAGCCGTCGGCGCGCAGGCGCGCGGCGAGGTCGCGCTTGATCCGCGCCACCAGGCCCGGCCCCTCATAGACCATGGCCGAGTAGAGCTGGACCACGCAGGCGCCGGCGCGGATCTTGGCGTAGGCGTCGGCGCCGGAGGCCACGCCGCCGACCCCGATCAGGGCCAGCCGCCCGGTATGGGCCTGATGGAACCGCCGCAGCACCTCGGTCGAACGCGCCATCAGCGGCGCGCCGGAAAGCCCGCCGGCCTCGTCGCGGGCCGCCGAGGCCAGGCTGGCCGGGCGCTCGATCGTGGTGTTGGAGACGACGATCCCGTTCAGGCCGTGGGCGCAGACCGTGTCGACGATGGCCTCGATCTCGTCGTCGTCCAGGTCGGGCGCGACCTTGAGGAAGATCGGCCGGTCGCGGTTGGCGGCCACCAGGGCCCGCCTGGCCTCGGCCAGGCGGCCGAGCAGCTCCTCCAGGGCGGAGCGGGTCTGCAGGGCGCGCAGGCCGGGCGTGTTGGGCGAGGAGATGTTCACCGTGAAATAGTCGGCGCTCCCCCACAGCCGCCGCAGGCCGGCGACATAGTCCCCCACCCGGTCGTCGGAGTCCTTGTTGGCGCCGATGTTGGCGCCGACCACGCCCGAGCGGGCGCGGCGGGCGGCCAGACGGGCGGCGAACGCCTCCAGGCCCTCGTTGTTGAAGCCCATGCGGTTGATCACCGCCCGGTCCTCGGTCAGGCGGAACAGCCGCGGGCGCGGATTGCCCTGCTGCGGCAGGGGGGTGACGGTGCCGCACTCGACGAAGCCGAAGCCGGCGGCCAGCATGGCGTCGGGAACCTCGGCGTTCTTGTCGAACCCCGCCGCCAGACCGACGCAGTTGCGCAGCAGCAGGCCGGCCAGCTGCACGCTGAGGGCCGGATCGTCGAGTTGGCGGTCGCGGGGGCCGAGCCCGGCCTTCAGCGCCCGCACGGCCAGGCCGTGGGCGTCCTCCGGGTCCCAGGCCCGCATGGCCCGGGCGCCGAGATCGTGCAGCAGGCTCACGCCAGCGCGCCCAGGACCGGGACGCCCTCGGCGTCCAGCTCGAGCGGACGCGCGGCCAGGACCTGCCCGACATCCAGCGCGGCGTAGAGGTGCGGGAAAAGGTCGCCGCCGCGCGAAGGCTCCCATTTCAGGGCCTCGCCGAGGGCGTCGGCCTCGACGGTCAGCAGGACGAGATCGCCGCGTCCGGAGAAGTACTTGCGCGCCGTCTCCTGGGCCTGAGGGCCGGCCGACAGGTGGATGTAGCCGTCGGCAAGGTCGATCGCCGAGCCGTCGAACCGGCCGGCGATCCGGGCGGCCTCCCATTCCACGGAGGGCAGGATCTTGTAGATCAGGGTCATTCGCCGCCGCCTCCGCCGTGGTCCTTGGCCAGGAACAGGCCTTCGTAGGCCGGCCGGCCGGCGGCGTCGACGCCGAACACCGCCGCCGTCGAGGTCGGGAAGCGCGCGCCGACCGCCGCCATCAGCGACGGCGGGGCCGCGCCCTGGCGCAACAGGTCCAGCGTCAGCATGTGCAGGCCGGGATTGTGGCCGATCACCATCAGCGTCCCGGCGCCGGCGGCGGTCTCCTGTTCGACCAGCTCGGCGATCCGTTCGGCGGGCGCATGGTAGAGCGCCGGGATGCGCCGGCCGCGCGCCTCGGGAAAGATCGCCGAGACCGCCTCCCAGGTCTGGGCGGTGCGCAGCGCCGGCGACACCAGCACGGTGTCGGGAACCGCCCCGGCCACGCGCAGGGCCTCGGCCACCAGGGCGGCGTCGCGACGGCCGCGCGGCTCCAGCGCCCGCTCGAAATCCTCGCCGCCGGCCGTCGCCCGTTCGGCCTTGCCGTGGCGCATCAGGATCAGGCGTTGCATGGCGTCTTCCCGCGTCGGCGCGCGCCTGGGCGCGCACGGAGCGGCGTTCATAGCCGCGAACCGCCGCCGGTGAAAGCCGTCGCGCTTGACAGGGCCCGGCGCTGGGGCTCCAAGGCGCTGATGGGCGAAGACGGATCCCTGTTGCAGACCCTGGAGATCGGCGGCGGCGTCCACCGCTTCGGCGAGGACCGGCCGCTGCGCCTGGACTCCGGCGCGCGCCTGAACGGCCTGGAGATCGCCTACAAGACCTATGGCCGCCTGAACGCCGACCGCTCGAACGCGGTGCTGATCTGCCACGCCCTGACCGGCGACCAGCACGTCGCCTCGCCCCACCCGATCACCGGCAAGCCGGGATGGTGGACGCGGCTGATCGGGCCGGGCCGGCCGCTCGACCCGGCCCGCCACTTCATCATCTGCTCCAACGTCGTCGGCGGCTGCATGGGCACCACGGGGCCGTCGTCGGAGGACGCCGCGGCCGGGCGGATCTACGGCCTGTCCTTCCCGGTCATCACCATCGCCGACATGGTGCGCGCCCAGCGCATGCTGGTCGAGGCCCTCGGCGTCGAGACCCTGTTCGCCGTGGTCGGCGGCTCGATGGGCGGCATGCAGGTGCTGCAATGGGCGGCCGACTATCCGGAAATGATGTTCTCGGCGGTGTGCGTCGCCTCGGCGGCCCGCCACTCGGCGCAGAACATCGCCTTCCACGAGGTCGGCCGGCAGGCGATCATGGCCGACCCGGAATGGGCGGCGGGCGATTACGCCCGGCAGGGCAAGCGCCCTGAGAAGGGGCTGGCGGTGGCGCGGATGGCCGCGCACATCACCTACCTGTCCGAGGCGGCGCTGCAGCGCAAGTTCGGCCGCGAGCTGCAGCGCGACGGCCTGTCCTGGGGCTTCGACGCCGATTTCCAGGTCGAGAGCTACCTGCGCCACCAGGGTGCCAGCTTCGTCGACCGCTTCGACGCCAATTCCTACCTCTACATCACCCGCGCCATGGACTATTTCGACCTGGCCGAGGCCCATGGCGGCGTGCTGGCCGAAGCCTTCCGCAAGGCCCGCGACGTGCGGTTCTGCGTGTTGTCCTTCACCTCGGACTGGCTCTACCCGACCTCGGAGAGCCGGGCGATCGTCGGGGCCCTCAACGCCGCCGGCGCGCGCGCCAGCTTCGTCGAGATCGACAGCGACAAGGGCCACGACGCCTTCCTGCTCGACGAGCCGGTGATGGACGCGGCGCTGCGCGGCTTCCTGGACGCGGCCGGCGAGGCGCGGGGCCTGACGGCCGGGAGCCCGGCTTGACCGACATCCGTCCCGACTTCCGCGAGATCCTGCGGCTGGTCCGCCCCGGCGCCCGCGTGCTCGACATCGGCTGCGGCGAGGGGGCCCTGCTCGACCTGCTGACCCGCGAGAAGCATGTCGACGGCCGCGGCCTGGAGATCAGCCCCGAGGGCGTCGCCGCCTGCCTGGCGCGCGGGCTGGCGGTGGTGCAGGGCGACGCCGACCGCGACCTGGCCGCCTATCCGTCGCGGGCCTTCGACTACGCCGTGCTGTCCCAGACGCTGCAGGCCGTGCGCGAGCCCCGGACGGTGCTTCAGGAGCTGCTGCGCATCGCCGACCGGGCCATCGTCTCGTTCCCCAATTTCGGCCATTGGCGGGTGCGCATGTCGTTGATGGCCACCGGCCGCATGCCCAACACCGGCGCCCTGCCCGACCCCTGGTGGGCGACGGCCAACATCCATCTGTGCACGCTGCGCGACTTCACCGACCTGTGCGCCGGGCTCGGCCTGCGCGTCGACGCCTGCGCCGCCCTGGCCGACGGCAAGGCCGCCCGGCCGATCGACCCGGACCGCGCCGTCGAGAACTGGCGGGCCGAGGCGGCGATCTTCATGCTCAGCCGGCGAGACGCGAACGCGAAAAGGGCGGAGCCGGCTCCCGCCGCCCCCGCCCCTTCGGACGATCTGTTCGGGGCCTGAGGCCCCGTCTTCGCTAGAACAGGAACCGGGCCACGAAGCGGCCTTCGTAGTTCTGGTAGTCGTTGCGGATCTCGCCGCCCGCCTCGACCGAGAAGTAGGCGTAGGCGCCGCCGCCGCGCAGCGCCGCCCGCAGCAGCAGGCCGCCCTGGTCGTAGCCCGACGGCGACAGGGTGAAGGCGTTGCCGCCGCTGACAAAGCGGGCGGTGGTGTCGCCGGGATCGCCGACCACGGCGCGATAGCCGACCTGGATCTCCGGACCCCAGCGCAGGTCCGGGCCGCCGAAGCGGGCCCCGAAGGCGATGGTCGCCTCGGCGCCGAGCTGCTGGGTCGTCCGCGAATCGACGGCGAGGTTCATCGCCGTGCCGCCGCCCTTCTCGGTGGAGGAGCCTTCGTACAGCATGATGTAGTCGACCACCGCCGCCGGCCGCACGTAGTAGCGGCCGAACTCGGCCTCGTAGTGGACGCCGAAGCGGGCGGCGGCCATGCCGCCCAGCCAGTCGGCCTTGGCCTGGCGGCGCAGGGTCTGGGCGCCGGCGACGTTGTAGTCGATCAGGTAGCGGGTGCTGGTCAGCCAGGTGAAGCCGCCCATCAGGCTGGCGTCCATGTGCAGACCGCCGCGCTGGCCGCGCCAGTAGACGCCGCCCATCAGCATGGAGGCGTTGAGCGAGGCGTCGGGAAGCTGGCTCTGTTCGTCGACGTCGGTGGTCAGGAAGGCCATCGTCGCGCCCAAGGTGCCGACGGCGGTGTCCGCCGATTCGACGCCGCCGGCGAAACCGAAGCCGTTGACGTCGTAGCCCGGATCGCCGGCCGAGCTGGCGTTGCGGTGCGAGGCGAACGAGATCTCCTGGACCCAGGCGCGGTTCTCGTCGGTCTTCAGGCCGCGCGAATCCTCGGCCTGGGTGCGCATGATCGCCCGCGCGCCCTGGGCCAGGCCGTCGAACGGCCCGCCGGCATAATCGGGCAGGAACTGGTTGTAGAGCCGGTTGAAGCCGGCCTGATCGGTCTTGGACAACAGGGCGTCGCGCACCGTCGGATCACTGTCGAACTGGCCGAAGATCGAATCGAAGGCTGCGGCCCGCGCGCCGCTCAGCCCCGCCTCGGCGGCGGTGCGGCGGCGGACGTTGACGTCGACCGTGCCGGCGCCGGCGTTGGTGGTGACGTTGGCGGTGTAGAACCACGGCGTCGCGCCGATCAGGCTTTGATCGAGGGAGCCCACGGTCAGCGAGCCGGCCTTGATCACCGTGAAGGTGGCCGGGGCGGTCAGCTTCGAGGCGAAGTTCATGCCGATCTTGGCGCCGTCGGCCAGGGTGGCCGCGCCGGAGACGACGAACTTGCCCGACTGGCCGGCGGCCGGGTCGGCGGTGAAGATCAGCGAGCTGCCGGTACCGACGTTCAGCGCGCTGAGGTTCAGCGTCGCCGCGTTGGTCATGTTCAGCGTGCCCTGGGCGACGTTGACGTTCAGGCCGCCGCCGGCGTCGGTCAGGGCCCCCTTCATCACCGCGTTGCCGCCGATGGTCAGGCTGTCGGCGTTGGAGCCGAACGACACCGCGCCGGTCAGGGTGCCGGCCATCAGCTGCAGGTTCGCCGCGCCGGAGCCGAACAGCACGTCGCCGATGATGGCGGGCGTGACGGTCGAATCGCTGTTGGCCGTCTGCTGCACCGTCACGCCGGCGGTGTTGGCGCGCAGGTCGAGGGCGATGCTCCTGCCGGTGACGACGTCGGTGGTCGAGGTCGGGGCGATCACCGCCGCGATGGTCTTGGTGTTCTGGATCAGCGACAGCGAGCCGGCGCTGTCCAGCACCGCCGTGGCGTTGCCGGCCGCGCCGTTCACGGTGGCGACCACCGCTCCGGTGTTGGTCAGGGTCGAAACCGAACCGCCCGCGTCGATCTGCAGCGCCCGCACGTTGACCGCGCCGCTGGCCGTGGTGGTGGCCGTCAGCGAACCGTCGACGCGGACCGTGGGCGCGGTCGCGCCGGCGCCGATCTTCAGGCCGGTGGAGTTGGCCTGGTAGCTGGCGGCGTTGACGATGCCGCCGATCTTGACGCCGCCGTCGACCTGGACCGTTCCGCCCTGGCCGCCGATCTGAACGCCGGTGGCGGTGATGTTGTCATAGATGCCGAAGCCCTGGACGTTGCCGCGGATCAGCAGGCCGTAGGCGTCGGCGCCCGTGCCGGCCAGGCCGATATGGACCGAGCCGGGCCCGCCGACGACCATGGCCGGGGCCTGGCCGTAGCTGGTCACGGTGGCCGTGGTGGCCGCCGTCGTCACATTGCCCTTGCTGTCGGTCACCGCCGGCGTGGCGTTGACCAGGATCCCGCCGAGCACGTCGCCCTGGATGCGCACGGCCGGACCGCCCTGCAGCATCTCGTCCGGGGTCATCTTGGCGATGACCGCGTCGATCGGGCGCGTGGTCAGGCGATAGCCGGTCGAGATCACCGATCCGCCGATGGTCAGGCCGCCGGCGACCGGGCCGTCGAGGGCCACGCCGACGACGTTGGTCCCCGACGCGCTGATGGTGCCGCCGACGCCCACCGAGCCCGAGATCGAGCCCAGGGCGTGCAGGCCGAAGCTGCGGTCGCCGGAGATGGTGGTCGAGCCGTTGAGGGTGATCGAGCCGTTGAGCCCGGTCTCCACCGAGACGCCCGCCGAATCGTTGCCCTTGACGATGATCGACCCGCTGCTCTGGGTGATCGAGCCGTTCATGGTCCCCGGGCCGACGACGCGGATGCCGAACAGCTTGGACTGGTTCGCCCAGGGACCGTCGTTGATGCCGTCGCCGTTGCTGTCGGAATAGCCCTTGGTGTCGTCGATCTGGATGGTGCCGGTGGTCGTCACCGAGCCGGTCTGTCCGCCGTTGACCTGAACGCCGGTGGCGTTGTCGACGTTCTGGATGCGGATGACGCCTTCGTTGTTCAGGTTGTTGCTGCTGTCCATCGTCACGGCGACGCCGCCGGACGGGGTCACCGAGCCGCTGGTGGTGATGTGGACGTCATCGGGCGCGCCGTTGTTGGCCTTGGAGCTGACCACCGGATTCGAGGTGCCGTTGGTGATCTGCGTCTCGGCGCGCGCGCCGACCGCTGCAAAGCACAGGGGCGCGATGGCAGCGGCCGCAAGAAAACGCTTCATTCCAGGGTTCCCCCACTCACTCGCCCGAACTCTCGCCGATGTATGTCGCCCGGCCATGTCCGACTTGTTGCAGCCGTGCGATAGCGCGCCGCGCTGAACAGGCGGCGCCCATGGGGCGAAATAGCGGCGCCGCACCCCACATGTCAGCAGAAATCGACGCAAATGCGACGCCAGTCCTTCGTCAACCGGTTATGGCCTGGGCGTCGCGTTCGCCGGTGCGGATGCGCAGAGCCTGCTCGAGGTCGGTGACGAACACCTTGCCATCGCCGATCTTGCCGGTGTTGGCCGTGGCGGCGATGGCCTCGACCACCGCGTCGACGATGTCGCCGGAGACGGCGATCTCCAGCTTGACCTTGGGCAGCAGCTTCACCTCGTATTCGGCGCCGCGATAGACCTCGGTCTTGCCCTTCTGGCGCCCGTAGCCGCGAACCTCCGTCACCGTCAGGCCCGAGGCGCCCGCCTCGGTCACCGCCTCCAGCACGGCGTCGAGGCGGCTCGGCTTGATGATCGCGGTGATCATTTTCATGGCGTCGTTCCCTCGTCGCGGCGGGCTGGTTCCTGAAAGCTAGGGCGAATTGACCGCCGCGTCCAAGGCCGTCAAGCCTTCGACGCGGCCAGGACGGCGGTTTTCGTCGAAGGCGCGCCGGACGCGCGCATCCGCGCCGGCTCCTGCGTCCCGTCCAGGCCCGCCGCGGCCGCGCGGCCGCTGAGCACGCCCGCCGGCGCCGGCTGCAGGGCGCCGGGGTTGAACACCCGGGCGCGGGCCCCGTGGCCGCGCGGCTTGACCGCATAGGTTTGCTTGACCGCCTCCATCAGGATCAGGCCCGACAGGCGCGGCCACAGCCAGGCTCCGGCCTGCTCGAAACTCTCGGCCCAGCGCGCGGTCCATTGCAGCGGCGGCGCGTACAGCGCCCGCGACCAGGCCACCGGCTCGAGCTCGGCCTCGCGGGTGGCCTCCTCCAGCTGCCGGCGGGTGAAGGGCCGTCCGTGCCCGAACGGCGTGCCCTCGGTGTTGGACCACAGCCCGCGCCGGTTGGCGGCGGCGATGATCACCCGCCCCGACGGCGCCAGCACGCGCCAGACCTCGCGCAGCACCGCCGCCGGATCGTCGCTCTCCTCCAGGCCGTGCACGATGAGGATGCGGTCGAACAGGGCGTTGGGAAGCGGCAGGGCCCGCTCGTCGACCAGGCAGGCGAGGTTGGCCTCGCCCTCGGCGCCGTGCGGCCAGACCTCGACGCCCTGGGCGCCCGGCATGGCCGCCACCGTCCGCCGGGCGGCGGCGCGGCAGCCCTCCAGGAACGGGGTGGCGTAGCCCAGGCCCAGAACGTCGAGCCCGCGCGCGTCGCCCCAGGCCTCGGCGATCTTGCGCGAGATCATCTCGCGCGCGGCCGCTCCCAGCGGAGTGGCGTAGAATTCACGCAGGTCGAGGACGTCGCGGCGCATGGCTATCCGGAAAACAGGGCTCGTCAGACAGGGGCCGGATGATGATATAGGCGCCGCGGCCCGGCCGCGAAGGAAAGCTAGCGAGGAAGGCCATGCCCCTGATCGTCCGGCAGTTCGCCTGCCTGTCCGACAACTACGGCTTCCTGGCCCGCGACGAGGCGAGCGGGCTGACGGCCTGCGTCGACACGCCGGACGCCGGGGCGATCCTGGGCGAGCTGGCGACGCTGGGCTGGTCGCTCGACATGATCCTCAACACCCACTGGCATCCCGACCACGCCGGCGGAAACGCCGAACTGAAGGCGGCCACCGGCGCCACCGTGATCGGGCCGGCCGAGGTCGAACGGCTGTCGCCGCTGGACCGCAAGGTGGTCCATGGCGACGTGGTCGAGCTGGGCGAGACGCGGCTCCAGGTCATCGACGCCGGCGGCCACACCTTGCAGCACATCGCCTATTTCGATCCGGCCGACCGCATCGCCTTCGTCGGCGACACCCTGTTCGCCCTCGGATGCGGGCGGCTGTTCGAGGGCACGCCCGAGCAGATGTGGGCCAGCCTGTCGCGCCTGGCCGCCCTGCCCGAAGACACCACCGTCTATTGCGCGCACGAATACACCGCCTCCAACGCCCGCTTCGCCCTGTCGGTCGACGACGACCCGGCCCTGAAGGCGCGGGCCGAGGCGGTGTTCGCCGCCCGGGCGCGGGGCGAGCCGACGGTGCCCACCACCATCGCCGCCGAGAAGGCGGCCAATCCGTTCCTGCGGGCGCCCGCGCTGGCCGGCCGGCTGAACCTGCACGGCGTCGCCGACCACGAGGCGTTCGCCGCCATGCGGGCCGCCAAGGACGCCTTCAAGGGCTGAGCGCCTCTCCGGCGCCGGCTATTTGGCGATGATCTTGACGATGCGCTCGGACGACGGCCGGCCGGCCACGCCCTTGCCGGGCGCGTAGGTGATGACCAGGGACGAGCCGGACAGGGCGGCGTTGGGCTTGTGCCCCTCGGCCAGCAGCACCCGGCCGATCCGCGCCAGCAGCGAGCGGTCCTCGCCGTCGTGGGCGATCCGCTCGAAGGCCTCGGCGGTGACATAGGCGGCGTCGGCGATCAGCACCGAGGTGTCGGGCGTGGCGTCGTCCACCGTCTCGAACGAGATCAGGTGCTGGGCGGCCCGGCTGGCGCGGGCGCTGGCCTGTTTCAACCGCTGGAACAGCGCGTTGGGCGGAATCACCAGCGGCGGGCGGATCGACCCGGCCTGGCCGGCCAGGGCCGCCGCCGCGCCGCCCGGCAGCTTGGGCGTGAACAGGGTGAGCCCGCCCAGCCGCGTCGCGCGCAGCACCGCCTCGCCGGCGTCGTTGCGATAGATGACGTCGCCCCGCGAAACCGTCTGCGGCTCCAGGGCCCAGACTTCCGAGCTGTCGTCGAACTTGATCAGCACCGTGGGGCTCGACCGGTCGAGGATGAAGCCCGCACTGTCGCCGACCATGTAGCGCGCCACCGGCGGCGGCGGCGACCGGCGGCTGTCCTCGCCGTGCGAGCCGAACAGCACGTCGCGGAGGGTCGGCTGGGCCGCCCAGGCCGACGCCGACGGCCCGAAGACCATCATGGCCAAGCCCAGCGCCGTCGCCGAAATCAGCCGCCCCGTCCGCGACAATCCGCCGCACGCCGCGACCAGGCTCAGGCCCCGCCGCGCCGGCGACCGGCGCGGAACCGGAGACGGCTCTTGCCGAACGCGCTGCGCGCCTCCGGGCGAAGCGGCGAACGCTTCGCCGCCCGGAAGGCGCGCCTCTTTCCCAAGGAGCGCGTTCGGACGCAAAACCGGCGGCCACTTTTGCTGAACGCGCCCCGCGCCTTCAGGCGAAGCGGCGCACGCTTCGCCGCCCGGAAGGCGCGCCTCTTTCCCAAGGAGCGCGTTCGGACGCAAAACCGGCGGCCACTTTTGCTGAACGCGCTCTAGTCCTCGCATGTCCGACGAGATGCGATGAGACTCTGGCGGATTTTGGACGTGGAATCCCTACCCATTCAGGTAGCGATGTATTGTCCTCCGTTGACCGTCAAGGTGGCGCCGGTGATGAAGCCCGCGTCGTCGGCCGCCAGGAAGGCCACGCAGCGGGCGATTTCCGAGGCCGAACCCAGCCGTCCGACGGGAATGCTGGAGATGATGCCCTCCAGGACGTTCTGCGGCACCGCCTGAACCATTTCGGTGTCGATATAGCCCGGCGCGATGGCGTTGACGGTGATGCCCTTCTTGGCGTTTTCCTGGGCCAGGGCCTTGGTGAAGCCGATCAGTCCGGCCTTGGCGGCGGAATAGTTGGTCTGCCCCATCTGGCCCTTCTGGCCGTTGATCGAGCTGATGTTGACGATGCGGCCGAAGCCGCGTTCGCGCATGCCGTCGATCACCTGCCGCGTCATGTTGAACAGGCTGGTCAGGTTGGCCTGGATCACTTCGTTCCATTGCTGGAGCTGCATCTTGTGCAGCATGGCGTCGCGGGTGATGCCGGCGTTGTTGACCAGGACGTCGATCGGCCCCAGCGCCTCCTCGGCCTTCCTGACCGCGGCGGCGCAGGCCTCGAAGTCGCCGACGTTGCCCTTGATGATCAGGACGCCGAGGTCCTTGGCGCAGGCCTCCGCCGCCGCCTCGTTGCCGGCGTAGCCGGCCGCGACCTTGTAGCCGTCGGCGACCAGACGCTCGGTGATGGCCCGGCCGATCCCGCGGGTTCCCCCGGTGACGAACGCAGTTCTGGACATTTGGCTTCCCTTCGGCGGCCGGGCCCGTGCGCCCGGACCTTCGATTTCGTTATGGCTCGGCCCCGGTCAGGCCCGCTCGACGCACATGGCCACGCCCATGCCGCCGCCGACGCACAGCGTGGCGGCGCCCTTCTTGGCGCCCGACCGCTGCATCTCGTGCAGCAGGGTGGTCAGGACGCGCGCGCCGGAGGCGCCGATCGGGTGGCCGATGGCGATGGCGCCGCCGTTGACGTTGACCTTGGCCGGGTCGAGGCCGAGCTCGCGCACCACCGACAGCGACTGGGCGGCGAACGCCTCGTTGGATTCGATCAGGTCGAGGTCGGCGACCGTCCAGCCGGCCTTCTCCAGCGCCTTGCGCATGGCCGGGATCGGCCCCGTGCCCATGATCTCGGGCTCGACGCCGGCGTGCGCCCACGAGCGGATCGTCGCCAGCGGGGTCAGGCCGCGCTTCTTCGCCTCGTCGGCGCTCATCAGCACCACGGCGGCGGCGCCGTCGTTGAGGCCCGAGGCGTTGGCGGCGGTGACCGTGCCCTCCTTGGCGAAGGCCGGCTTCAGGCCCGAGACGCTGTCCAGGGTGACGCCGTGGCGGATGTATTCGTCCTTGTCGACGACGGTGTCGCCCTTGCGGCCCTTGATGGTCACCGGCGCGATCTCGGCGTCGAAGCGGCCGGCCTTCTGGGCGGCCTCGGCCTTGTTCTGCGAGGCGACGGCGAACCTGTCCTGGTCCTCGCGGGTGATCTGCCAGCGATTGGCGATGTTCTCGGCGGTCTGGCCCATGTGGTAGCCGTGGAAGGCGTCCCACAGGCCGTCCTTGATCATGGTGTCGACGAAGGCGAGGTCGCCCATCTTCTGGCCGTTGCGCAGCTGGGCGGCGTGGGGAGCCTGGCTCATGCTCTCCTGGCCGCCCGCCACCACCACGGCGGCGTCGCCGGCGGCGATCTGCTGGGCGCCCAGCGCCACCGCGCGCAGGCCCGAACCGCACAGTTGGTTGACGCTCCAGGCCGGGCTCTCGACCGGCACGCCGGCGTTGACCGCGGCCTGGCGCGCCGGGCCCTGGCCGGCGGCGGCCTGCAGCACCTGGCCCATGATCACCTCGTCCACGTCGGCCAGGGCGACGCCGGCCCTTTCGACGGCGGCCTGGATGGCCACCCGGCCCAGCTCGTGGGCGGGCAAGGCGGACAACGCGCCATTGAACGAGCCCACGGGCGTGCGGGCGGCTGAAACGATGACGATATCGGTCATGACGCTATTCCCTGACGTACGCGACGGCCGGTTTCGCAAGCGCAGCTGCCGCGCCACATTTGTTTTGCAGGTGCAACATGCATAATCGAACCGCGTTCGTCACGGGGAGTCTTCGCCCCAATTCGCAGCGTGCGGACTAGGCTCGGCGGGCTTCATGCCTTAGCATCCGCGATAGTGCGGCGCGGGAGAGCGACGGTCGCCGCGACCCAGGGAACGAAATGTCCGACACCCCCGAATCCAGCGCAAAGACGACCGGCGAGAAAATCGGCGCGGCCGGCGAACGCGTGATCATCAAGAAGTACGCCAACCGCCGCCTCTACAACACGGCGTCCAGTTCGTACGTCACGCTGGAGCACCTCTCCGACATGGTGAAGGAGGGGATCGATTTTGTCGTCTACGACGCCAAGACCAACGAGGACATCACCCGAACGGTCCTGACCCAGATCATCTTCGAGGAGGAGAATCGCGGCCAGAACCTGCTGCCGATCCAGTTCCTCCGTCAGCTGATCCGCTTCTACGGCGACTCGATGCAGGCCTTCGTGCCGAGCTATCTGGAGCTGTCGCTCGACAGCTTCACCCGCCAGCAGGACCGCCTGCGCAGCCAGTTCGCCAGCGGCCAGTTCCCCGGTCTCGGCGGCCCCGGCTTCCTCGAGGATCAGGTGCGCCAGAACCTGGCCCTGTTCGACCGGGCGATGAAGATGTTCACGCCCTTCGCCTTCACCCGCGCCGACGAGCCGGCGCCCGAGGCGCCCAAGCCGGCGGCGACGCCGGCCGCCGACAGCTCGCTCGACGACCTGAAGCGCCGCATCGAGGAGATGCAGGCCCAGATCGAGAAGCTGGCCTCCAAGACCTGAGCCCCCTTAACGACGGCGCGACCGAAAGCCGCTAGGCTGCAGGTTCGTTCGATTCGTCAGGCATAGCCGCCCCATGACCGACCCGATCGGCCCCGTCGCCCGTTCGCCCGTCCCGCGTCGCAAGAGCGTGCGCGGCGGCCGGCGCGTGAGCGACGTGCAGCCGGCCGGCGAGGCCGAGGCCGACCCCCAGGCCGCCTCCGGCCTGCCGATCCCGGTCTCGCCCGTGCGCGCCGAGGAGCCGACGCCGGCCGCCGACCGCGCCGCGCCCGTCTTCGCCGCGCACCTGCTCGGCCAGGGCCAGCAGAAACGCGGCCTGCGCGGCGGGCCGGAGACGCTGGAGCAGGCGCGTTCCAGCTATCTCAAGACCGAATGGTCCGGCCCCGCCGACCGCCGCGCCCGCAAGGGCCGCCTGACCAAGACCGACGTCTGATCGGGGCGGACGCTCGGCCGCTTCAGCCGTCACGGCCTCGCCGCGTGAGCAGGGCCTCCAGCCGCTCTAGACGGGCCTCGACGCGCGCCAGCCGCGTCTCGACGCTTTCGGCCGGCGTGGCGGGGACCGGCGTGGATACGCCGGCCCAGTAGGCTATTTCCGCCGGGCTCGCGCCCAGCAGCTCGGCGAAAAGCGCCACCTCGGCGGCGGAAAGCTCTCTCTGGTCCTTGAAGACCAGCATCAGGTCCGCCTCGCTCAGCCCCGAGGCGGCCGCCAGCACGGCGCGGCTCATGCCGCGTTCGGCGAGGCGTCGGTCGAACCAGGCGGCGTCGAAGAACAGGGCCATGCGGTGATCGCCTCCTGGCGCGGGTCTTGCTTGGCGGCGAGGCCCCTTCGACCGAAAGAGCCGCGCCATGTCATCCTTCGCCGCCTTCGCCGCCAAGGCCCTCGACGTGGCCGTCGTCGCCCTGATCCTGACCGCCTTCACCTGAGGCCGGTCAGTCGCGGGCCGCCCCCGCGAAGGCCAGCACCAGCCCCGCCAGCAGGTCCAGGACCACCATCAGCCCGATCAGCAGGAAGGTCGAGGTGGCGAAGGCCGGCAACAGCAGGAACTCCATCAGGCAGACCACCAGCAGGGCCACCGACAGCGAACGGTGCAGGATGACGCCGTGGGCCGTCCCCGCCGGGCGGACGAATTCGACGAACAGGGCGATCAGGGCCAGGACGATCAGCAGGTCGCCGAGGCCGAAGCTCCAGGTCGCGCCGGAGGCCAGCCGGGCGGTCAGGAGCGGCGCGGCCAGCCGCGCGGCGGCCCCCGCCTCGTCCAGGCCGCCCGGAAAGGTCAGGGCCGCCAGATTGTACAGCGCCACGGGCGCGATCAGCAGCGGCAGGATGGCGAGCACGGCGACCCGGCCTCAGTCTTCCGCCACGCCGCCCGGCAGGCGCGAGCGGGTGTTGAGCCACATCACGCCCAGCAGGTCGGACAGCGAAGCCCACAGCCGGCCGAGATTGGTGTATTTGGACACCCCCGCCCCGCGCGCCCGGTGGTTGACCGGCTCGAACGCCACCTCGTAGCCCTCGCGGATCATCAGGGCCGGCAGGTAGCGGTGGATGTGATCGAAATAGGGCAGGCGCAGGAACGCCTCGCGCCGGAACGCCTTCAGGCCGCAGCCGGTGTCGTCGGCGCCGTCGTTGAGCAACCGCTTGCGCACCCCGTTGCCGAACCGCGAGGCGAAACGCTTGGCGGCGGTGTCCTGACGCTTGATCCGCTCGCCGCCGATCAGGGCGAGACGGGCCGGCGCCGCCTTCAGCCGCAGCGCCAGGCGCGGCGCGTCGGCGGGATCGTTCTGGCCGTCGCCGTCGAGAGTGACGACGATGTCGCCCCGGGCGGCGAGGACGCCGGTGCGCACCGCCCGGCTCTGCCCCGAGTTCTTCTCGTGCGACAGGACGCGCAGGGCCGGCAGCTCGGACTTCAGCGCGTTCAACGCCGCGCGCGTGCCGTCGCGGCTGCGGTCGTCGATGAAGATCATTTCGTAGGACTGGCCGGCGAAGGCCTGGGCGATCTCCCGGGCGAGCGGGCCGACATTGCCCTCCTCGTCGTGCACCGGGACGACCACGGAGAAATCGGGCGTCATCAAGAACCTGCGCTGCGTTTGATCGCCTCATAGCGGGTTTCGGCGGTCCTGGGCAGGGGCCATGCGGCCAGGGCGCCTCGGCGGATGCGGGCGGCCCGCGCGCCATGCTATGCACGCCGGATGACCGACACCCGTCTCGACGCCTGGACCCGCGGCTGGCGCGGCCCGCTGCTCGCCGCCCTCGTCGCCCTGATCGCCGGCCTGCCCGGCGTGTTCGCCGTGCCGCCGCTCGACCGCGACGAATCCCGCTTCGCCCAGGCCACGGCGCAGATGCTGGAGACCGGCGACTTCGTCACCATCAACTATCAGGACCAGCCGCGCGACAAGAAGCCGGTGGGCATCCATTGGCTGCAGGCGGCCAGCGTATCGGCCTTCTCCTCGGTCGAGGCGCGGCAGATCTGGGCCTACCGCATCCCCTCGCTGCTGGGGGCCATGCTCGCCGCCGCCGCCGCCGCCTGGGGCGCGGCCGCCTTCTTCGGCGCCCGGTCGGGGTTCATGGCCGGGGCCGTGCTCGGCGCCTGCTTCATCCTGTCGACCGAGGCCTTCATCGCCAAGACCGACGCCGTGCTGTGCGGCGCGACGACCCTGGCCATGGCCGCCTTCGGCCGCATGTACGCCGCCTCGTCCGGCCTCGGCGCCTTCGGCTGGCGGACCAAGGCGCTGTTCTGGGCCGGCGTGGCCCTGGCCATGATCGACAAGGGCCCGGTCGGGCCGATGGTCGTCGTGCTGGCCGGGCTGGCCTTGTGGGCCTGGGACCGCAAGGCGCCCTGGGCGCGGACGATGGGCTGGTCCTGGGGTCTGATCCTGGTGGCGGCCGTGGTGCTGCCGTGGGCGACGGCGATCACCGTCGCCACCGACGGAGCGTTCTGGACCGGCGCGGTCGGCGGCGACCTGGCGCCCAAGCTGGCCGGCGGCCACGAAAGCCACGGCGCCCCGCCCGGCCTGCACCTCCTGTTGTCGCCGGTGCTGCTGTTCCCCGCCACCGTCCTGCTGCCGGCCGCCCTGGTGTTCGGCTGGCGACAGCGCGCGACGCCCGGCGTCCGCTTCGCCCTGTGCTGGCTGATCCCGACCTGGCTGGTGTTCGAGGCGCTGCCGACCAAGCTCGTCCACTACACCCTGCCCGCCTACGGCGCCCTGGCCTGGCTGGCGGCCGGCGCCCTGACCCAGCCGCTGGGCCGCTGGAGCCGCTGGATCGGCGCGGCCCTGTCGCTGCTGGTCGGCGGGGCGCTGGGGGCGGCGACCTTCTCGCTGACCTCGCAGTTCGGCGGCCCCGCCGACCTCGCCCCGGCCGCCGTCACGGGGGCCCTGTTCATCGCCGCCGGCCTGATCGGCGCTGCGGCGGCGCTGCGGCGGGCGGCCGGGCCGGCCCTGCTCGTCGGCGGCGTCGTCGGCGTGGCGGCGCACGGCGCCCTGGCCGCCGGGCTGGCGCCCAGGCTCAAGCCGCTGTGGCTTTCGCAGGAGGTGGCGCGGGCGCTCGACAAGGCCGACCTCAATCCTCGCGACGGCCTGACGCCCGGCCCGGTGGCGGTGGCCGGCTACGCCGAGCCGAGCCTGGTCTTCCAGCTCGGCACCCGCACCGGCCTGGACGGCGCGCAGGAAGCCGTCGACGCCCTGGCCGACGGCCGGCCGGCGGTGGTCGAATCCCGCGACGAGGCGGCCTTCCAGGCGGCGCTCAAGGCCGAGGGCGTCCAGGCCCAGCCCGCCGGGGTGGTGAAGGGCAAGGACTACTCCAACAACCAGACCATGACCCTGACCCTATATAAGGCGACGGGCGAGGCCGACGACCAGCCGGTCGCCGCCCCCTCGCCCCCCGCCCCGCCGCAGCAACGGAAGGCCAAGCCATGAGCCGCGTGATCGAGATCGTCGAAGTCGGCCCCCGCGACGGCTTGCAGAACGAGAAGGCCGTGCTGTCGGTCGACGAGAAGCTGGACTTCATCGGCCGCCTGGAAGCCTGCGGCGTGCGCCGGATCGAGGCGGTGTCCTTCGTCAATCCCAAGCGCGTGCCCCAGATGGCCGGCGCCGAGGAGGTGATGGAGGCCCTGCCGCATCGCGCCGGGCGCTCGCGCATCGGCCTGGCCCTGAACCTGAAGGGATGGGACCGGGCGGTCGCCGCCGGCTGCGACGAGGTCAACGCCGTGGTCTGCGCCTCCGACGGCTTCGGCATGCGCAACCAGGGCGCCACCGTCGCCGAGCAGCTGGCCACCCTGGCCGACATCGCCGCCAAGAAGGCCGCCGAGGGCGGGCCGCGGCTGTCGGCGACCATTTCGGTGGCGTTCGGCGACCCCTTCGACGGCGAGGTGTCCGAACAGCAGGTGGTCGCCATCGCCCGCGAGGCCGCCGCCCTGAAGGTCGACGAGATCGCCATCGCCGACACCATCGGCGTCGCCGATCCCTGGACGGTGCGCCGGCGCATCGAGGCGGTGCGCGCGGCCGCCCCCGGGGTCCGCCTGCGGATGCACTTCCACGACACCCGCAACACCGGCCTGGCCAACGCCTTCGCCAGCATAGAGGCCGGCGTCGACGTCCTCGACGCCAGCTGCGGCGGCATCGGCGGCTGCCCGTTCGCGCCGGCGGCCACCGGCAACATCGGCACCGAGGATCTGGTCTACATGCTGGACCGGGCCGGCTTCGAGACCGGCCTCGACCTCGACGGCCTGATCGCCGCCGGCCGCTGGATCTGTGAGCGGCTGGGCAAGACGCCGCCGTCGGCGGTGGCCCGCGCGGGCGGCTTTCCGGTCAGGTCCTGAGGAGGATCAGCGGCGGGGACGGACGGTGCGCAGCGCCGGACGCGCCACCGCCGCCGCCAGGATCAGCGGCGACAGCGCCAGGGCGAAGGCGTAGCGGCCGGCGCTGTCGGCCTGCTTGAGGAAATAGCGGACCAGGCCGCGCCCCTTGTGCCATTCGATGGCCAGCGGATGCTTGCGGCTGGTCGAGCCCAGGTGCACGGCGGTGGCGCGCGGCTGGAACACCACCGCGCCGCCGGCCTGACGGGCGCGCCAGCACAGGTCGATGTCCTCGACATGGAGGAAGAAGCCCTCGTCGAAGCCGCGCAGCAGCTTGAAATCGAGGGCGCGCATATAGAAGCAGGCGCCCGAGATGGTCGGCATCGGCACCGGGCCGGTCGGCACCGGCTCGCCCTCGCGGTGGATTTCGAACCGCCGCAGGCCCTGGCTGGCCAGGCTGAGCTGGCTGAAGGTCAGCAGGGTGGTGAGCGGCGTGACCTCGCCGCGCCGACCGCCGCGCTGCTCGCTGCCGTCCTCGTTCAGCACCCGACCGCCGACCACGCAAGGGGCCGGGCGGCCGATCGCCGCCGCCGCCAGTTCAGCGATGCATCCAGGCTGGATGAAGGCGTCGGGATTGAGGAAGACCAGGCCCGCGCCGTGCGCCGCGGCGGCGCCCAGATTGGCTCCGCGCGCGAAGCCGACATTGCCCTGGCCCTGGATCAGGCGCACGCGCGGCTCGGCCTTGCCCAGCTCGCGCAGCCAGGCGGCCACGTCCGGCGGCGAGCCGTTGTCGACGATGATGAACTCGTCGACCAGCGATTCGGCCAGCACGTGGTCGACGCTCGCGGCCAGGGCCGGGCCGGTCATGTAGACCACCATCACCACCGAAATCTGCGGACGCAGCGGCGCGGGCGGCGGCGTGGGCAGCGCGCGGCGAAGGCCTTCGACCTGGAGATGATTGGCGAGACTGTTCACTAGGCCTCGGCGTACTCGACGGCGGCGGGGGGGACGGCGGCCGCAGGAGGCCGCGGGCTGAGATCGGGCGGCAGGGCCTGGGCCGCCAGCAGCGCCGCGGCCGCGTCGACCGTGACGATCTGCTGGCCGTCCGAGCCCAGACGGCGCAGGGCGACCTCGCCGGTCTCGGCTTCCTTGCGTCCGACCACCGCGATCACCGGAACCTTCGCGAGGCTGTGCTCGCGAATCTTGTAGTTGATCTTCTCATTGCGCAGATCGACCTGTACGCGAAGTCCGGCGTCAGTCAACCTGCGAACGACCTCCTGCGCGTAGTCGTCGGCGTCCGAGGTGATGGTCGCCACCACCACCTGCACCGGCGCCAGCCACAGCGGGAACGCCCCGCCATAGTGCTCGATCAGGATGCCGATGAAGCGCTCCATCGAGCCCAGCACCGCGCGGTGCAGCATGGCCGGCCGCTGCTTGGAGCCGTCCTCGGCCACGTATTCCGCGCCGAACCGTTCGGGAAGGTTGAAGTCGACCTGAACCGTGCCGCACTGCCAGGCGCGGCCGATGGCGTCGTAGAGGGTGAATTCGAGCTTGGGCCCGTAGAACGCGCCTTCCCCCGGATTGATCTGGAAATCGACCCCCATCAATTCGCAAGCCTTGGCCAGTTGCGCTTCGGCGTCGTCCCAGATTTCGTCCGAGCCGATCCGCTGTTCCGGTCGCGTCGACAGCTTCACGTCGACCCTGTCGAAGCCGAATTCCGAATAGGTTTCAAAAATCAGCCTGCCAGCAGAAGCGGCTTCGGCGGGCAATTGTTCCGCAGTGCAGAAAATATGCGCGTCGTCCTGGACGAAACCGCGCACCCGCATGATGCCGTGCAACGCGCCCGAAGGCTCATAGCGGTGGCACGATCCGAATTCGGCCATGCGCAGCGGCAGTTCCCGATAAGACTTCTGGCCGACCTTGAAGATCTGCACGTGGCCCGGGCAGTTCATCGGCTTGACCACCAAGGTCCTGTCGTCGGTCTCGACTTCGCAGACGAACATGTTCTCGCGGTACTTCGCCCAGTGACCGGACGTCTCCCACAGCTTCTTGTCCATCAGCGAGGGGGACTTGACCTCGACATAGCCGCGTTTTTCGATCTTGCGGCGGACATAGTTCTCAAGGGTGCGGTAGAGGGTCGCACCCTTGGGATGCCAGAACACCTGGCCGACGGCCTCTTCCTGGATGTGGAACAGGTCCATCTGCCGGCCGAGGCGGCGGTGATCGCGCTTTTCGGCCTCCTCGATGCGTTTCAGATAGGCCTCGAGGTCGGCTTCCGAAGCCCAGGCGGTGCCGTAGATGCGCTGCAACTGGGCGTTGTTCTGGTCGCCGCGCCAGTAGGCGCCGGCCAGCTTGGTCAGCTTGAACGCCTTGCCGACGTGCCTGGTCGACGGCAGGTGCGGCCCGCGGCACAGGTCCTTCCAGGCGCCCTGATGATAGACGGTGATCGGCTCGGCGGCCGGCAGGTCGCGGATGATCTCGGCCTTGTAGGCCTCGCCCATCGCCTCGAAGTCGGCGATGGCGGCGTCGCGGTCGACCAGCTCGCGCGTGATCTTCTCGTCGCGGTCGACGATCTCGCGCATGCGCTGCTCGATCTTGGCCAGGTCGTCGAGCTGGAACGGCTCGTCGCGGGCGAAGTCGTAGTAGAAGCCGTCCTCGACATTCGGGCCGATGGTCACCTGGGTGCCGGGGAACAGCTCCTGCACGGCCTCGGCCAGCACGTGGGCGGTGTCGTGGCGGATGACCTCGAGCGCCTCGGGCGCCTCGCGGGTGACGATCTCGATCCTGCCGCCGACGGTCAGGGGCCGCTCAAGGTCCAGCAGCACGCCGTCGAGCTTGACGAGCAGCGCCTTCTTTTCCAACGACTTGGAGATCGACGCGGCCACGTCCCGGCCCGTCGCTCCCTCGGCGTACTGACGGATGGAGCCGTCAGGAAACTGCAGATCGATCATCCCTCACACTTCCAACTGCCCGGAACCCACGCCACGTCGGCGGCGCGCGGTCCCGGCGGCGCCGGATCGTACCCCCATGGAGCCAACGGCCGGCAACGGCATATCCGTCGAACCGCGAGCCATGATCCCGCGACGGGGCCGTGTCCGATCAAGGCCTGAGCTGCGTACTCCGAGCAGGTCGGCAAGAATCGGCATTGACGGCCAATCAGCGGCGACAGCGTCAGCTTGTAGGTTCGCAAAGCGAAACAAATAAGACGGTCGTAGGCGCCGGCCATGGGGAGGCTCGTGACAACGAAGGGTTTGACCTATCACGCGCTAGGCGTGCGCGCCACAAGACCGTCGCAATGCAGCAATCTTTGGGCGGACGACTTCGACTCAGGACGCCGGCGCGGGCGCCGCGACGCGGGCCGCTTCGGCCGCCGCCTCGAAGGCGAGCATCGTCGAGGCGTGGCGGGCCGGATAGTCCCTGACCGCCTCCAGCACGGCGAGGTCGGCGAAGCGGCCCTGCGGCGGCGGGCCGCCGGCCTTGAGCATGGCGCGCAAGGCGTCGCGCGCGGCTTCCAGCTCGGCGAGGCTGGCCCCGACCACGTGGGCGCCCAGCACGGCGGCGGCGGCCTGGCCCAGCGCGCAGGCCTTCACGTCCTGGGCGAAGTCGGCCACCCGGTCGCCATCCATCGTCACGTCGACGACGATGCGGCTGCCGCACAGCTTGGAGACCTTCTCGGCGCTGGCGTCCGGCGCGGCCAGCCGGCCGGCGCGCGGCATGTCGGCGGCCAGGCGCAGGATCTTGGCGGAGTAGAGGTCGTCGATCATGCCTCTTTACTTGGCGCTTGCGCCGCGCTCGCGCCAGAGGGCCTCGGCGCGGTCGCGCAGCGCCTCGCCCATGGCCTCGAAGCCGCCGCGGATCGACGTCCTCATCTGTCGGGCGACGAAGCCGCCCAGCAGGCCGCCGAACATTTCGCCGTTGGAGAAGATCGCGCCGTCCTCGCTCATCTTCTCGATCTCGAAATAGCGGACGGTGCGCACCAGCCCGTTGGCCATCGACAGCCGCCAGTGCAGCTGTTCGTGCGGCACCCAGTCCAGCACCACAGGCCGGATGACCTCGGGCTTCTGTCCCGGCAGCTTGAGGGTCATGGTCAGCACCTCGCCGATGCGGATCGTCCCCGACGCCGCGCCGTAGAGCGGGCACCACTCGTCCCAGCGCCCCAGGTCGGACAGCACCTCCCAGATCACCTCGGCCGGAGCCTGGACGCCCAGCCGGTGTTCGAGTTTCACGGGCATCGCAACATCCTTGTCCTATGAACCCCTGCCGATCCCGGCCGTCCGCTGGAAGATCGGCAGGTCCAGCGCCGGCCCCTCGCCGCCCGCCGCCGTCAACAGGGCGTGGGCCTGGCCGCGGTGGTGGGCCTGGTGGTTGAAGAAATGGTCCAGGACCGACCACAGCGGCTGAACCGTCACCACGCCGGCGGTCATGCTGGTCCAGCGGAAATCGCTCTCCAGCGCGTAGGCCGTCAGGCTTTCGGCATAGGCGAGGATGCGCCGGTCCTCGGCCTCGCGCGCGGCGCGCAACGGCGCCAGGCTGTCCGCGACCACCGCGTCCAGGCGGTCGTAGGGAGGCGGCTCGCCCATAAGGCGCGCCATCCAGACGCGGTCCGCCACCAGCAGGTGGTTCAAGGTCCCGCCGAGCGAGCCGAACGCCGCGCCGCGGTCGGCGTGGAAGGCCGCGTCCGGCAAACTGGCGGCGGCGTCATAGATCAGCGCGTTGGCCCAGGCGTTGTAGCCGGCGAACATGCGGCAGCGTTCGAGCATGGCGCCCCGTCAGGCCTCCGCCGATTCCCGGAACCGCCAGGTCGCCCCCTGCGGGCCGTCCATGACCACGACGTTGAGCGCGTTGAGCTCGTCGCGGATGGCGTCGGCCGCCGGCCAGTCCTTGGCCTGGCGCGCCGCCAGGCGTCGGGTCAGCAGGTCGTCGATGCGAGCCTTCAGCGCCTCGTCGGCGCCGCCCTCGAACCAGGACCCCGGGTCGGCCTGGAGGAAGCCGATCAGCTCTCCGGCCCGCAGCAGGGCGGCCCGGCGCAGCCAGGCGGCCTCCTTGTCGCCGGCCGTCAGGGCCGCGCGCAGTCCCTGGGCCAGCTGGAACAGCTCGCTCTGGGCCTGGGGCGTATTGAGGTCGTTGGCCAGGGCGGCGTCGAACGGCGCGGCCAGCTCGGCCGCCGCCCGCTCGATCACAGGATTGCTCCGGACGTCGTAGCCGGCCAGCTCGCGGCCGGCGTCCTGCAGCACCTGATAGAGCCGGTCGAGGCTCTGGCGAGCCTGGACGATCAGCTCCGCCGTCCAGTCCAGCGGCGCGCGGTAGTGCGCCGACAGCAGCGCCCAGCGGATCGCCTCGCCCGGCGTGGTCTTGAGCAACTCGCGCGGCAGCACGACATTGCCCAGGCTCTTGGACATTTTCTCGCCGGCCATGTCGAGGAAACCGTTGTGCAGCCAGTAGCGGGCGTAGACCGGCGCGTGGTCGGCGCAGCGGCTCTGGGCGATCTCGTTCTCGTGGTGCGGGAAGATCAGGTCGAGGCCGCCGCCATGGATGTCGATCGGCGCGCCCAGGGTCTTCTCGACCATGGCCGAGCATTCGATGTGCCAGCCCGGCCGGCCCGGCCCCCAGGGCGAAGGCCATTCCGGCTCGCCCGGCTTGGACGGCTTCCACAGCACGAAGTCGGCGGGATGGCGCTTGTACGGCGCCACCTCGACCCGGGCCCCGGCGATCATGTCGTCGAGGTCGCGGCCGGACAGCGCTCCGTAGTCGGGGAAGCTCTGGGTGTCGAACAGCGCGTGGCCCTCGGCGGCGTAGGCCGAGCCGCCCTCGATCAGCCGCGCGATCATCGCCTGCATCGCCTCGATATGGGCGGTGGCGCGCGGCTCCAGGGTCGGCGGCAGGGCGCCGAGCGCGGCCATGTCCTCGTGGTAGGCGGCGGCGTAGCGCTCGGTGACCACTGAGATGTCGACCCCCTCGGCGGCGGCCTTGGCGTTGATCTTGTCGTCCACGTCGGTGATGTTGCGGGCGTAGACCACCGCCTCGGCGCCGTAGATCCGGCGCAGTACGCGGAACAGCACGTCGAAGACCACCACCGGCCGGGCGTTGCCGATGTGCACGTAGTTGTAGACCGTCGGTCCGCAGACATACATCGTCACCCGCTGGGGATCGGCGGGAACGAACGGCCGCTTTTCGCGGGCCATGGTGTCTTGGAGAACGAGATTCATCGGCCTTGACGCTGGGTGAACGGTTGCCCGGATGGGCGCAGGTCCCATATAGCTGTCTGTCCGACGACAGGCCACGGGCTTTCGGGGCCGGAACCTTGCGCCGTTCGTCGATGTGAAAAGGGTGGCACGCGTCAATCCGGGACGACAGGCGTTCCGGCGCAACTCAGCCCTGGGAAAACTAGCCGTCATGGATGCTCTGGCTCACGACCGAACCCTCATCGGCGCGTCCGATGTTGATCTTGAAGCCGTGAAGAAGCCGTCGCGCGACGAAGCGATGGCCGCGGTTCGCACCCTCATCGCCTGGGCCGGGGACGACCCCCGCCGCGAAGGCGTCATCGACACTCCCGGCCGCGTGGTCGACGCCTTCGAGGAATGGTTCGCCGGCTACGCCGCCGATCCGGCCAAGGAGCTGTCGCGCACCTTCGAGGACGTGCAGGGCTACGACGACATCGTCATGCTGCGCGAGATCGAGGTGGAGAGCCACTGCGAACACCACATGGCCCCGTTCCTGGGCAAGGCCTATGTCGCCTACATGCCCACCAACCGGGTGGTCGGCATCTCCAAGCTGGCGCGGGTGGTCGAGATCTTCTCCAAGCGCCTGCAGACCCAGGAAACCCTGACCCAGCAGATCACCGACGCCATCACCGACAGCCTCAAGCCGGCCGGCGTCGCCGTGCTGATCGACGCCGAGCACCAGTGCATGACCACCCGCGGCGTGCACCACAAGCACGTGACGACGATCACCACCCAGTTCACCGGCGTCTTCAAGACCGACAGGGCCCTGCAGGAACGCTTCCTGACCTTCGTCAACCGCCGCTAGGCGGCGCACGCCTCGGTCGAACATGGGCGCGGGCCCTGGCCCGCGCCCTTTTTCGTGGGCGGCGAAGCGGCGCGCTTGACATGGCCCGCATGAGGGCCGCCTGACTTCCGCCATGACCCAGCCGCCGTTCCCGACCGCCGCCTCCACCGCCGAGCTCGAGCGCGGCCAGGTCCTCGCCCCGCGCTTCGACGCGAACGGGCTGATCGCCGCGGTGGCCACCGACGCCGGAACCGGCGAGGTGCTGATGCTGGCCTGGATGAACGCCGAGGCCCTGAGGCTGACCCTGGACACCGGCGAGGCCCACTATTTCAGCCGCTCGCGCCAGGCGCTGTGGAAGAAGGGCGAGACCAGCGGCCAGGTCCAGAAGGTTGTCGAGCTGCGCGTCGACTGCGACCAGGACGCGGTGTGGATCAAGGTCCGGCCCCAGGGCGACGGCGGCGCCTGTCACGTCGGCTTTCGCTCATGCTTCTATCGCGTCGCCGAGGACGGCGAACTGAAGGAGCGGCCATGACCCTGACCCAGGCCCTGATCGCCTACGCCCTGGCGGCGGGGCTGCTGACCGTCACCCCCGGCCTCGACACCGCCCTGATCCTGCGCACCGCCGCCGTCGAGGGGCCGCGCCGGGCGGCCGGGGCGGCGATCGGCATCTCCGTCGGCTGCCTGATCTGGGGCGCGGCGGCGGCGCTGGGCCTGGGCGTGCTGCTGGCGGCCTCGCACCTGGCCTACACCGTGCTGAAATGGGCGGGCGCGGCCTATCTGGCCTATCTGGGCGTCAAGCTCCTGGTCCGCCCTCGCGCCCGGTTCGACGCCGGCGCGGCGGCGGCCGACGGCGAAACCGCGAAGGCCGGCGGAAGCTGGCTGGTCCGCGGCCTGACCACCAACCTGCTCAATCCCAAGATCGGCGTGTTCTACGTCTCGTTCCTGCCGCAGTTCGTGCCCACCGGCGCGCCGACGGCGCCGTTCATCATGCTGCTGGCCGGCCTGCACGTGCTGATGGGCCTGGTCTGGGCCGGCGGGCTGATCGCGGCCACCCAGCCGCTGGGCCGGGCCCTGAGGCGCCCGGCCGTGGTGCGCAGCCTCGACCGACTGACGGGCGTGGTGTTCCTGGGCTTCGCCGCCAGGCTGGCCCTGGATCGCCGCTAGACCTTCTCGACCGGCCCGACGCCGACGCCCGGCGTCGCCGCCACCCGCCAGGTCGACAGCACCTTGGCCTCGTAAGGCTTGGCGGCGATGGTCACGCCGGTCAGCTCGGCCCGCGCCTCGCTCGGCGTCAGGGTCAGCTTGATATAGCCCTTCGACAGCTGGTCGTTCAGCTTGACCTCGGGGTTCTGGGCCTCGAACACCTTGCCGATCTGGAAGCCGGCGTAGTCGCCCATCGACGGGCTGGTGATCGAGCTGGTCCCGAACTCGACGGCCACCCGCCGCCCCTTGGCGTCATGCAGCTCGTTGACCCAGAAGGCGTGGCTGTCGCCCGACAGCACGATCGGGTTGCCGCCCCCGGCCGCCGTCAGGGCGTCGTAGACCCGCTCGCGCGCGGCGGTGTAGCCGTTCCAGCCGTCGAGGTCGAACGGCGTCGGATAGGTGAAGGCCTCGGCCAGGCGCGCCGCGCCGGCCCGTTCCTTCTCGGGCAGCATGGCCAGCCGGCGTTCGAACTCGGCCGGGCCGAACATCTTCTTGATGTCCGGATTGATCAGCCGGGCCATCACCACCTCGTTGCCCAGCACCTGCCAGGGCTTGCCGGCCTTGGCCGAGGCGGCGGCCTCGCGCGCCAGCCACAGCTCCTGGCGCGGCCCCAGCATCTGGCGCTCGGGATTGTCGATATAGGCGCGCACCGCCTCGACGTCGGGGCCCAGGACATAGGGCGCGGCCGCCTTGCCGCCGTTGGCGGCGGCCTCGGCCTTGACCTTCTGGGCCAGGGTCGGATCGGCCACCTTGCGGCGGACGCCGTCGGCGCCGACTTCGTAGGCCGTCAGCGGGATGTCCTCGGGCCGGTCGTATTCCAGCTGGTAGGAGCGGGCCAGCAGCCGGCTCTCCAGCATGATCAGGCTGGCCAGGTCGCCGAACTGGAAGCTGCGGTTGATGGCCTCGAACGCCTGGCCGGGGGCCGGCTCGCGGATCGGCATCCACTCGTAATAGGCCTGCATGGCCACGCGCTCGCGCTCGATCCAGGCGCCCTGGGTCTTGGGGTCATGGTTCTCGGCGCCGCCGGCCCAGTCGTCGTTGGCGACCTCGTGGTCGTCCCACACGCAGATCCAGGGGCAGCGGGCGTGGGCGGCCTGCAGGTCGGGGTCGCGCTTGTACTGGGCGTGGCGGGTCCGGTAGTCGGCCAGGGTGACGATGTCGTGGGCCGGCTCGTGGGCGCGGCCCAGCTTCTTGCCGTTGACCATGCCGTAGGAGTGGTCGCCGCCGTACTCGTAGATGTAGTCGCCGAGCTCGACCACGGCGTCGACGCGGTCGAGCCGGGAGATGTGGTCATAGGCGTTGAAGTAGCCGTTCGGATAGAGCGAGCAGGTGACGAAGGCCAGCACCACGTCCTTCACCGCGCCCTGCGGCAGGGTGCGGGCCCGGCCGACCGGCGAGACGGCGCCGCCGAGGTTGAAGCGGTACCAGTAGTCGCGGCCGGGCCTGAGGCCGGCGGCGTCGACCTTGACGGTGAAGTCGCGGTGCGGCGCGGCTTCGGCCACGCCCTTGGCGACGACGCGCGAGAAGCCGGCGTCCTCGGCCACCGTCCACTGCACCGCCGTCGGGGCGGAAAGGCCGGACACCCGGGTCCACAGCACCACGCGGTCCTGCAGCGGATCGCCGCTGGCCACGCCGTGCTCGAACCGTCCCGCCGCCGTTCCGCCGGCCTTGGCCTTGGCCGCCGCCGGTGCCGCCGCGCCCAGGCCGAACAGGGCCAGAGCCTTCCGCCGATCGATCCGCATGCCGCGCTCCCCGCTTTGGTGTCCGTCCGCGTCTAGCGGCGGATTGTGACAGTCACCCCATAGTAGCGCGGACTTCCGGCGATGAACGTCGGAATGCCGAAGGCGTCGCCGGTGTTGCCGGCGTCCTTGATGTACTTCTCGTCCAAGGCGTTGGTGACGAAGGCGCCCACCGACCAGTTCGACGAGAACGAGGGCTGGTAGTCCAGGCGCAGGTCGAGCAGGCCGTAGGGCTTCTGGTACTCGTCCTGGACGAGGTCGGGCAGCAGGTGGCCCTTCTGCAGGGCCGGGATGTCGTTGTCGTCGTCGAAGAAGATCTTCGACTGCCAGGTGTAGGTCGGCGTGAAGGTGAAGCGGCCGGCCAGGGCCTGGACGCTGAGCGCGGCGCCCACCGAGAGCTTGTGGTCCGGAGCCAGGCGGAACTGGTTGTTCTTGTAGAGCCCGGTCGAGAACCGGCCGTGGTTGTAGCCGTAGGCGGCGAACAGGTCGGCCCACGGCGCCGGCCGCCAGGTCGCCTGCCCCTCGAAGCCGTAGCTCTGGGCCTGGCCGGCGTCGGTGGTGAACAGCAGGGCGCCCTGCTGCACCGTGGTCTGGAAGTGGTCGTACTCGTAGTCGTAGACCGCGCCCTCCAGGCTGAGGCGGCCGCCGTCGAGCAGGGCCTTGGCCCCGATCTCGTAGGAATCGACCGTCTCGGCCGAGACCGGCATGAAACGCGCCGCGCCCTGCGGCGTGGAGGGGGCGCCCGCCGTCAGCACCTCGGGCCGGCGTCCGCGGGCGTAGGAGGCGTAGAAGCTCAGCGTCGGGGACGGCTTGTAGCGGCCGACCAGGCGCCAGGTCAGGCCGTCGTCGGTCAGGTCGGCGCTCTGTTTGTCGCCATTGTTGGCGGTGGGCTGGGCGACGATCCCGAACAGCGGCACGGGATAGCCGGCCGACTGCGGGATGGCGGCCGCGCCGGGCGCGGCCAGGGCGGCCAGCAGGGCCGTGCGGTTCGGCTCGGGCAGGCTGAGCGCGGCCATCACCCCGCCCAGCACCGAGCGGCCGTTCAGCACCGCCGACGACACCCGGCTGGTCTTGTCGGCGGTGGTGTAGCGCAGGCCCGCCGAGATCTCGATCTTGTCGGTGGCCCGCCAGGTGACGTCGCCATAGACGTCATAGGCCGTGGTCTCGCCGAAGTTGGCGTAGCTCTCCAGGTGCGGGGCCTTGAGGTTGGCGGCGACGCCCTGGGCGATCGGGGTCGGCAGGGCGTAGCCGTAGGAGCCGGCCAGGCCCTTGAGCAGGGCGGCCGAGAACGCCGGATTGGCCAGCACCGCCGCCGGCTGCGGGTCGGGCCTGGCGATCTGCCCGGCGATCAGGGCCAGGGCGTAGCGTTCGTCGATCTGCACCGGCACGCGCTGGCGGCCGTTCTCGCCGAAGGCGCTGACGCCGGCGAACCAGGTGAACCGGCCGCCCTCATCGTAGTTCAGGCGGAACTCCTGGCTGTACTGGCTGCCGCGGGCGTCCTCGGCGAAGGTCAGCATCGGCAGGGAGAAGCCGTCCGGATCGAACACCTCCTCGCTCTGGAAGTGGCGGGCGGCGGTGATCGAGCTCAGCTTGAAAGCGTCGCTGATCCGATAGTCGACCAGGGCGGTGACGCCCTGGACGTAACGCTTGACGCCCAGGTCGGCGCCGCCCTCGAAGCCGTAGCCGCTGGACAGGGCCGCCGGGCTGTTGGGGCTGCGGTCGCCCAGCACCTGGCCGGTGGTCGGGTTGGTCGGGTCGAAGGTGTTGGACTTGAAGGCCGTGCCGGTCGGATGGTCGGCCTCGTAGTTGCCGATCAGGTCGACGGTCAGGCGGTCGGTCGGGGTCCAGTGCGCCGACAGACGCAGGGCGCCGGTGTCGGTGGAGCCCAGCGGCTCGCCGCCCAGCAGGTTGCCGACCGGGCCGTCGCGATGCTTGAAGCGCCCGGCGAAGCGCACCGCCAGGTCGGGCGTGACCGGCACGTTGGCCATGCCCTCGAACAGGCCGTAGTTGTCGTTGCCGTACTCGGCGCGCAGCCGCCAGTCGAGCGCCGAGGGATCGGCCTTGTTCTGGATGACGTTGACCGCGCCGATCAGGGCTCCGCGTCCGAACAGGGTCGATTGCGGCCCCTTGGCCACCTCGATGCGCTGGATGTCGAACAGTTCGATATAGGAGCCGCGCGACTTGGAGATCGAGACGCCGTCCTGGAACACCGACACGCGCGGCTCCACCGTCGAATCGCCGCTGTCGGAGGTGATGCCGCGCATCACGAAGCCCGGATTGTTCGGCGACTGGTTCTGGACCACGAAGCCGGGCACGAACAGCGACAGCCTGTCGAACTCCTGGACGCCGATCTTCTCAAGGAAATCGCCGCGATAGGCGGTCAGGGCCATCGGCACGTCGAGCGTCTTCTGCTCGCGCTTCTGGGCGGTGACGACGATCTCGTCGATCTGCGAGGCGGCGTCCTGGGCGTGGGACGCGGCGGCGGCCGAGAGGGCCGCCATGCCGGCGGCGGCGAACAAACTGATTCGACGAATGGTGGTCATGACGACGCGCCCCTACTCTACGCTGCACCCGCTGGCGATAGCGGCCGGCGATGTCGGGCTCGCGACGCGGGCGTGACGCGGCTATGAAACCGGCATGGCCGAAGACGCGGACGACGACATCGAGGAATTCGGGGCGGAGCCGCCGCAGACGGGGCTCCCCGGGGCGGACGGCGGGTCGGTCTCGGTGCTGCTCGGCCCGGACGAGGCCGGCGGCCGCCTGGACAAGACCCTGGCCGCCCGGCTGCCGGACCTGTCGCGCTCGCGCATCCAGGCCCTGATCGCCGAGGGCGCGCTGACCCGCGACGGCGCGCCCTCGGCCGACCCGTCGGCCAAGGCCGCGCCGGGCCTCTACGTGCTGGCGACCCCCGCCCCAAAGCCGGCCGAGCCCGAGGCGCAGGACCTGCCCCTGGTCGTGCTCTACGAGGACGACGACCTGATCGTCGTCGACAAGGCGGCCGGCATGGCCGTCCACCCCGCCCCCGGCGTCGAGGACGGCACCCTGGTCAACGCCCTGCTGCACCATTGCGCCGGCGGCCTGTCGGGGATCGGCGGCGTGGCGCGGCCTGGAATCGTCCACCGCCTGGACAAGGACACCTCCGGCGTCATGGTCGCCGCCAAGACCGACCGCGCCCACGCCGGCCTGTCGGCCCTGTTCGCCGCCCACGACATCGAGCGCATCTACCTCGCCCTGACCCGCGGCGCGCCGCATCCGGCGCGAGGGACCATCGAGACCCGCATCGGCCGCTCGCAGCACGACCGCAAGAAGATGGCGGTGCTGCGCTCGGGCGGGCGCGAGGCGGTGACCCACTACGCCGTCGAACGCAGCTTCGGGCCCCAGCCCAAGCCCCTGGCCGCCCGCGTCGCCTGCCGGCTGGAGACCGGGCGCACCCACCAGATCCGCGTGCACCTGGCCGCCAAGGGCGCGCCCTGCCTGGGCGATCCGATCTACGGCTCGGGGGCGCCGGCCGGCCCGGTTCGCGAGGCGCTGGCCGCCTCCGGGCTGCGGCGCCAGGCCCTGCACGCCGCCGTGCTGGGTTTCGTCCATCCGGTCACCGGCAAGGCCCTCCGCTTCGAGACGCCGCCGCCCGCCGACATGGCCGACCTGGAACGGCGCCTTTCGACCCTGTCCTGACCCTGATGTCGGCGCCGGATCGGCCCCTGCGTCGATTTCGTCATATCCGAGCCCCATAGTCGGACATTACAATTGGGTGACCGGCCTTAAAGGAGACGCATCGGTATCCTATCTAGGCGTCAAGGGGACGGGCGAGGCCGCAGGGGATGCGACCACCGACGCTCGACCGTGATCTTAAGGGGATGGCCTATGGCCACAGCCAACGTACTCGCCGTGATGTCGCCGGAAGGCGGCCTGTCGCGCTACCTGACCGAAATCCGCAAGTTCCCGATGCTGAGCAAGGACGAGGAGTTCATGCTCGCCAAGCGTTGGCGCGAACATGAAGACCCCGACGCCGCCCACAAGCTCGTCACCTCGCACCTGCGCCTCGTCGCCAAGATCGCCATGGGCTATCGCGGCTACGGCCTGCCGATCGGCGAGGTGATCTCCGAGGGCAATGTCGGCCTGATGCAGGCGGTCAAGAAGTTCGAGCCCGACAAGGGCTTCCGCCTGGCCACCTACGCCATGTGGTGGATCCGCGCCTCGATCCAGGAATACATCCTGCGCTCGTGGTCGCTGGTGAAGATGGGCACCACCGCCGCCCAGAAGAAGCTGTTCTTCAACCTGCGCAAGGCCAAGAGCGAGATCTCCGCCATCGAGGACGGCGACCTGCGCCCCGAACAGGTCAGCCACATCGCCACCAAGCTCGGCGTGCTCGACGAGGAAGTGATCTCGATGAACCGGCGCCTGTCCGGCCCGGACGCCTCGCTGAACGCGCCCCTGCGCTCGGACAGCGAAAGCGAATGGCAGGACTGGCTGTCCGACGACGCCCAGGTCTCGCAGGAGACCCAGGTCGCCGAGGACGAGGAACGCTCGATCCGCATGAGCCTGCTCGAAGAGGCCATGACCGAGCTGACCGACCGCGAGCGGCACATCCTGACCGAGCGCCGGCTCAAGGACGACCCGACCACGCTGGAGGAGCTGGCCGCCCAGTACGGCGTCAGCCGCGAACGCGTCCGCCAGATCGAGGTTCGCGCCTTCGAAAAGCTGCAGAAGGCGATGCGCTCGGCCGCCGAGGAACGCAACCTGATCGACGCCTAGAGACCATGCGGTCCAACGAGATCGCCTGATCGCCGAACCGCCAGGCCCCTCCTTCGCTGCGCGAGGGAGGGGTTTTGTGTCTTGAGCTCGGCCGGCCTCCTCGCGCGGGGCGTTTAGCCCAGCCCGGACGGCGCGGCGCCGATGCGGGTGTCGATCGCGATCCAGTTCACTTCCCAGGTCCGGCCGCCGTCGTCCGAGAAGGCCTGCTCGAACCGGCCCGAGGTCGGGGTGATGTCCGACCAGACGCCCCGCACCAGGATCATGCGGCCGTTCAGCTCTTCCTGGTCGTAGAACTCGCCGCGGCCGTTCCGGAACTCGCCGACGGTCGGCGTGCTCATCGTCCCGACGGCGCTGTTGGCGAAGTTCAGGCTCCACTGGTGCGAGACCGGGTTGTAGAGCCGCAGCGACAGCCCCTCGATGTGTCCGGCCGGGCCGTCGACCTCCAGCTCGACCATGTTGGCGCGGCCGTCCCAGATCTTCCGCACCACCGACGTGCCGTCGTATTCGGCCCAGGTCGTCGACCCCGTCAGGGGATGGACGAGGCGGCGGATATGCGTTCGCCATGTACCGATCTCGAAGTCGAAATCGTGCTGTCCGTCCCGCCGGGCGGCCGGCTTGGCCGGATCGGCCTGCGGCTGCGCCACGCCGGGTCCAGGCGCAGCTGCGACTGCGCCGCCCACGGCGAGGACCGCCGCGATGGTCTGCAACGCCTTCATGGTTTCCCTCCACCGGGCCGGGGACCGCGTCGGGGCGACGGTCTTGGCCGGCCGGGCGAGAAACAATGAGCCGTTTTCAACGGAATGCAACGCGCGGCCGGCCGGCGACGCGCCAGGCTAGGCCGCCGTGCGGGCCTTGCCCTCGGCGTCCGGCGGCAGGAACGCGACGAGGTCGCGGACGCAGAGCTCCAGGTCGCCCCGAGGCACGGCCGCGCCGGTCTCCACCGCCTTGGCCAGGCAGCGCTGCAACGCGCCCGCCGCGACGGCGAGCTTCATGTCGCCGGTCGCCGCCGACGCCCGCGCCAGTTCGACCGACTGGGCGTGGATGGCCCGCAGCGCCTGACGCGGGTCGCTGTCGATGGCCAGGATCGCCGACTTGAGGATGCGCAGGGCCTGGTTGATCTTGGCCGCCTCGGGCGTGGCCTCGGCGTCGCTCTTGCGCTTGCGCGGCCCCTTGTAGTCGGCCGAATTGAACCGCCGCCGGTCGGGGCCGATGTACTGCACCGCCTCGACCCAGTCGCGCGAGCGCAGGGCCACCGCCTCGACGCGCTTGGTCAGGTCCTTGATGGTGTAGGGCTTGCGCAGGAATTCGTGCACGCCGGCGTCGCGGGCGCCGACGATGGCGACGGCGGTGGCCTCGCTGGTGACCATGATCACCGGCGCCTGGCGGCAGGCCATCTCGCTGCGGCGGATCATCCGCGTCAGCTCCAGGCCGTCGAACGCCTGGCCCGCGAACTCGGTGAAGATGATGCTGGGGTTCTCGGCGCGCGCCGCCTCGAGCGCGCGGCGCATGTTCGGTTCGACCGTGATGGCGCGCGCGCCCAGATGGTTGAGCAGGTCGCTCAACAGCCGGCTGGCGGCCGGCGCGGGGTCGACCACCAGCACGCGGTCGAGCGCGCGGACGATCTTTCGCTGGTCGCTGGAGCTTGCGGTGAGCACGGCCTTCTCTTCGGGGGAGCTTCGGGTATGTCCCCCGAATTAGGCACGGATCGGGTAAACACCGCCTTGACGCGCGATCCCGCCAGACCCGGCGCGCCGGGCCCGCGGGATCGCCGCCGGGATCAGCCCTGGAACGGGTCGCGCATCAGGATGGTGTCGTCCCGCTCGGGGCTGGTCGACAGCAGGGCCACCGGAGCCTCGATCAGCTCCTCGATGCGGCGCACGTACTTCACCGCGTTGGCCGGCAGGTCCTTGGTCGAGCGCGCGCCCTGCGTGCTCTCGCTCCAGCCGTCGAGATACTCGTAGATCGGCTCGACGCCGGCCTGGTCCTTGAGGCCCGCCGGCAGGTAGTCGAGCGCGCGGTCGCCGATGCGGTAGCCGACGCAGACCTTGAGCTTGTCGAAACCGTCGAGCACGTCGAGCTTGGTCAGGGCGATGCCGTGGATGCCGTTGATGGCGATCGACTGGCGCACCAGCACCGCGTCGAACCAGCCGCAGCGGCGGGCCCGGCCGGTGACGGTGCCGAACTCGTGGCCGCGCTCGCCCAGGCGCTGGCCGACCTCGTCGGTCAGCTCGGTCGGGAACGGCCCCTCGCCGACACGGGTGGTGTAGGCCTTGACGATGCCGAGCACGAAGCCGGGCGCGCGCGGCCCCAGGCCCGAACCGGCCGCCGCCTGGCCGGCGACGGTGTTGGACGAGGTCACGAACGGATAGGTGCCGTGGTCGACGTCGAGCAATGCGCCTTGCGCGCCCTCGAACAGCACGCGGCGGCCGGCCTTGACCACCTGGTCGAGGGTCCGCCACGCCGGGCGGGCGAAGGGCAGCACCTTGGGCGCCACGTCCAGCAGTTGCTGAAGGATCTCGCCGGCGTCGGCCTCCGGCAGGTCCAGGCCCTTGCGCAGGGCCTGGTGGTGGGCGAGCAGGCGGTCGATCTTGGGCTTCAGCGCCTCGGCGTCGGCCAGGTCGGCGACGCGGATGGCGCGGCGGCCGACCTTGTCCTCATAGGCCGGGCCGATGCCGCGGCCGGTGGTGCCGATGCGGTTGGCCCCGGCGGCCGCTTCGCGCGCGGCGTCGAGGTCGCGGTGCAGCGGCAGGATCAGGCAGGCGTTGTCGGCCAGGACCAGCAGCTCGGGCGTGATCGCCACGCCCTGGGCGGCGATGCGGCCGATCTCGTCGAGCAGCGCCCACGGGTCGACGACGACGCCGTTGCCGATCACCGACAGCTTGCCCTGCACCACGCCCGAGGGCAGCAGGCTGAGCTTGTAGACCTTGCCGTCCACCACCAGGGTGTGGCCGGCGTTGTGGCCGCCCTGGAACCGCACCACCACGTCGGCGCGGTTGGACAGCCAGTCGACGATCTTGCCCTTGCCCTCGTCGCCCCACTGGGCGCCGACGACGGTCACGTTGGCCATTGGATAGCACTCCTCGCCTGCCCAGGTAGATCCCGTTCGCCCTTCGACAGGACTCGGCGGCGGGACGTGCAATGCGATCGCGCCGCGACGAAGGCGGCGGCGCAGGACCTTTATAGGATCGCGTCGGGGATTTGTAGTGTTTCGCGCGGAACGCCGCCGCCAGCCGCACGAACGGCCGGCGGCGGAGCCGGATCAGAAGGTCAGGCTGCGCGCCTCCTTGACGTGCGGCAGGGCCTGCACCTTGGCCAGCAGGGCCTCGTCCGGGGCCTGGTCGACGCCGACCAGGGCGATGGCGTCCTCGCCGGCGGCGGTGCGCCCGAGGTTGAAGGTGGCGATGTTGACCCCGGCCTCGGCCAGCAGGATGCCGAGCGCGCCGATGAAGCCGGGCTTGTCGAGGTTGTTGACGTAGAGCATGGCCGTGGCGAACGGCGCATCCAGCTCCATGCCCTTGACCTCGACCACCCGCGGCGAGCCGCCGACCAGCGTGCCGGCGAAGGCGCGCTTGCCGAGCTGGGTGGTGACGGTGATGCGCATCAGGTTGTCGTAGACCGGGCTCTGCTCCTGGCGGCTTTCCGACAGGGTGATGCCGCGCTCCTTGGCCACCGCCGGCGCCGAGACCATGTTGATCTCGGCCAGCATCGGCCGCAGCACGCCGGCCAGGGCGGCCGCGGTCATCGGCTTGACGTTCAGGCCGGCGACGTCGCCCTCATAGGCGATGTCGATGCTCTTGAGGCCGACATCGACCATCTGGCCGGCCAGGGCGCCCAGCTTTTCGGCCAGGGCGACGAAGGGCTTCAGCTTCGGCGCCTCGTCGGCGGTGATCGACGGGCTGTTGAGGGCGTTGGAGACCGCGCCGGTCAGCAAGTAGTCGCTCATCTGCTCGGCGACCTGCAGGGCGACGTTCTCTTGGGCCTCGACGGTCGAGGCGCCCAGGTGCGGCGTGGCCACCACCTTGTCCGAACCGAACAGCGGATTGGCCTTGGCCGGCTCCTCGACGAAGACGTCGAAGCCGGCGCCGCCGACATGGCCCGAATCGAGCAGCTCGCGCAGGGCGACCTCGTCGACCAGCCCGCCGCGGGCGCAGTTGACGATCAGCACGCCCTTCCGGGTCTTGGCCAGGTTCTCGCGGCTGAGGATGTTGCGGGTCTTGTCGGTCAGCGGCGTGTGCAGGGTGATGACCTCGGCGCGGGCCAGCAGGTCCTCCAGCTCGACCTTCTCGACGCCGATCTCGACGGCGCGTTCCGGCGACAGGAACGGATCGTAGGCGATGACCTTCATCTTCAGGCCGTTGGCGCGGTCGGCGACGATGCCGCCGATGTTGCCGGCGCCGATCAGGCCGAGGGTCTTGCCGAACAGCTCGACCCCCATGAAGCGGTTCTTCTCCCACTTGCCGGCCTGGGTCGAGGCGTCGGCGGCGGGCAGCTGGCGCGCCAGGGCGAACATCATGGCGATGGCGTGCTCGGCGGTGGTGATCGAATTGCCGAACGGGGTGTTCATGACCACGACGCCGGCGGCGGTGGCGGCGGGGATGTCGACATTGTCGACGCCGATGCCGGCGCGGCCGATGACCTTGAGGGTCTTGGCGGCGGCGATGACGTCCTTGTCGGCCTTGGTGGCCGAGCGGACGGCCAGGCCGTCATAGTCGCCGATGATCTTCAGCAACTCGTCCTTGGACAGGCCGGTCTTGACGTCGGCCTGGACGCCGCGGGCGGTGAAGATCTCGATGGCGGCGGGGGAAAGCTTGTCGGCGATGAGAACGCGGGGAGCCATGGGTTTTCTCCTGGCGAAAGGCGTGAAAGGCGGATGCGGCCCCTCGCGCGCTGCGCGGCCTGTCGTCCTGCGAAGGCGGCGAGCGCGGTCAGCCGAGGAACCGGCTTTTGATTCAGGCGGCGAGCAGCTCGGCGGCGACCGACGCGAAGGCCCAGTCGAGCCACGGCGTCAGGGCCTCGACGTCAGCCGTCTCGACGGTGGCGCCGCACCAGATGCGCAAGCCCGGAGGGGCGTCGCGATAGGCGCCGATGTCGAGGGCCGCGCCCTCCTTCTCCAGCAGCGAGGCCAGCCTCTTGGCGAAGTCGGCCTGGGCGTCGGCCGGCAGGGCGGCCACGCGCGGGTCGACCACCTTGAGGCAGACCGAGGTGTTGGAGCGGGTGGCCGGATCGACCGGCAGGAAATCCACCCAGGCGGTCTTCTCGACCCAGGCTTCCAGCACGCCGAGATTGGCGTCGGCGCGGCCCTGCATCCCGGCCAGGCCGCCGATGTTCGAGGCCCACTTCAGCGCGTCCAGGCAGTCCTCGACGCAGAGCATCGACGGGGTGTTGATGGTCGCGCCCTCGAACAGGTCGAGGGTGACCTTGCCGCCCTTGGTCATGCGGAACAGCTTGGGCATCGGCCAGGCCGGCGTATAGTTTTCCAGCCGTTCGACCGCGCGCGGGCCCAGGATCAGCACGCCGTGCGCGCCTTCGCCGCCCAGGGCCTTCTGCCAGGAGAAGGTGACGACGTCGAGCTTGGCCCAGTCCAGCTTCTGGGCGAACGCCGCCGAGGTGGCGTCGCAGATGGTCAAGCCTTCGCGGTCGGCGGCGATGAAGTCGGCGTTCGGCACGCGCACGCCCGAGGTGGTGCCGTTCCAGGTGAACACCAGGTCGGCGTCCTTGCGCACCTTGGCCAGGTCCGGCAGGTGGCCGTAGGCCGCGTCGAGCACCTCGACGTCCTTGAGCTTGAGCTGCTTGGTCACGTCCGTGACCCAGTCCTTGCCGAAGCTTTCGAAGGCGAGCAATTGCACCGGCCGGGCGCCGAGCAGCGACCACAGCGCCATCTCGACGGCGCCGGTGTCCGAACCCGGCACGACGCCGATCAGGAATTCGGGGGGAACTTCCAAGACCTCGCGGGTGCGGTCGATCGCCTCTTTCAGGCGCGCCTTGCCGGGCTTGGAACGGTGGGAACGGCCGACGACCGCTCCCTGTAGGTTTCCGGGGTCCCATCCAGGGCGCTTGGCGCACGGGCCGGACGAGAATTCGGGACGAGCCGGGCGCATGGCCGGCTTAGCGGGAGTCTGGTTCATCGATGTATCCCATCCTTGCAGATGGGCAGCACCCCGTTGGGAGGGTGTGGCCCGCCGCCGGATATACACGAACGCTTCGCCCGCGCGAGCAAAATTTTTGCGTCCGGCGGCGTTCAGCAAGCTGAATGAGAGACAACGCTCCCCTCAGACTGGCTTCAGGCCGTTTCCGCTTTCCTTGCGCCATGACGCCGCCGGCCCCGCCACCGCGACGCCGCTAGAGAAAGGACACGCCATGAAGCGCCTGACGCTCTCGATCCTCGCCGCCTCGACCCTGGCCGTCGCGGTCCCCGCCATCGCCGACGCCCAGCCGTGGCGACCGATCGGCCAGCGCGTCGCCGACCTCGACCGCCGTATCGACATGGGCGAGCGCAACGGCGGCCTGACCCATCGCGAGGCCCGGTCCCTGCGCATCGACCTGCACGGCCTGGTCCGCCTGGAGGACCGTTACCGCGCCAGCCGGCCGGGCCTGACCCCGGCCGAACGCGCCGACCTCGACCGCCGCTTCAACGCGCTCAGCGCCCGCATCCACTGGGAAAAGCGCGACGCCGATCGCGGCCGCCCCAGCCGATACCGTTAAACCGAACCCGCAGAAGGGAATTCCAGCCATGAAAAAGATCCTGCTCTCCGCCCTGGCCGTCGCCGCCGTCGCCGGCGCCGCCTTGCCCGCCGCCGCCCAGGCCTGGGACCCCGGCCCCGTCCGCGCCGACTATGGCGATCGCGGCCGCTGGGACTACGACCGCGCCGACCGCCTGGCCTGGCGCATCGACCGCGGCGAGCGCGACGGATCGCTGAACCGCTGGGAGGCCCGCCGTCTGCGTTCCGAACTGAACGACATCCGCTCCCTGCAATACCGCTACATGCGCGACGGCTGGATGAACGGCTGGCGGCGCGCCGACCTCGACCGCCGCTACGAGGCGCTGAGCCAGCGCATCCGCTGGGAAAAGCGCGACGGCGACTACCGTCCGGGTCCGTACTATCGCTGATCCGCCCGCGGCGCGGAAAGAAGGGGCGGCCCCGGCGGGCCGCCCCTTCGTCATGCCCGAGGCTGGAGGCGCAGGGTCGTCTCGGCGACGGTGACGGCGCGGCCGCGCAGCAGGGTCCGGTCGGCGCGAACCTCGCACTCCAGGTCGCCGCCCCGTCCGGGATAGGCCTGATGGAACCGCAGCGTGGTCCGGCCGAGCCGCCCGGCGAACAGCGGCGCCAGGATGCAGTGGGCCGACCCCGTCGTCGGGTCCTCCGGAATGCCCGAGCCGGGCGCGAAGAAGCGGCTGACCACGTCATAGGCCGCCCCCGGCCGCGCCGGCGCGGCGACCACGACATTGCCGGGCTCGGCCGCGCCCTCCCCGATCCGGGCCAAGGCGCCGAGGTCAGGGCGCAGGGCCCGCACCGCGGCCTCGTCCTCGACCAGGGCGACCAGATAGGCCGCGCCCCAGACCTCGACCGGCCGGGCCCCGAGGGCGGCGGCCAGTCCCTCGGGCTCGGCGATCCGGCGCGGCGGGTCGGCGGGGAAATCCATCTCGTAGCCGTCGCCGGCGCGGACGACGCTCAGCGCCCCGCCCAGGGTGTCGAAGCGCACGCGGCCGGCCGCCAGCCCCAGCTCGGCGAACAGCACGTGGGCGGCGGCCAGGGTGGCGTGGCCGCACAGGGGCGCCTCGATGGCCGGGGTGAACCAGCGCAGGCCGAAGCGGGCCGGGTCGTCGGTCGTCAGCAGGAAGGCGGTCTCGGCCTGGTTGTTCTCGGCGGCCAGGGCCTGCATCCAGGCCGCGTCGGGCCAGGCGGCGAACGGCGCGACCACGCAGGCGGGGTTGCCCTTGAACGGGACGGAGGCGAAGGCGTCGACGGTCCATTGCCGCATGGCGGGTCTCCCTGGCGATCAGGCCTGGACCACGGTCAGTTCGGGCCAGCGCGCCCTGGCGCTGGCGACCACCCGGTCCCAGCCCTTGGCCAGCGGCCGGTTGGGATTGGGCCGGATCGTCAGGTCGAACACGTCGGCGAGGCCGAACGGGGCGGCGATGGACAGCGCGTCGTCCTTCTCCAGGCGGACGCCCACCGCGAAGCACGGCGCGACGAAGCGGCCGAGCGCCTCGTCGGTATGGGCCAGCGGCGCGTAGGGCTCGCCGAACCTAGACTCGAACCAGATCGCCACCCGCGCCTGGTTGCGGACCTCCACCTTCTCGGCGAGCCCCGGCGGGAAGGCCGCCGCGACCCGCCGGATGACCACGTCCTCGGCCTCGTAAGAGGTGTCGGCGTCGTCGAAATAGCCGAGGTCGTAGTCCTTGACGCCATAGTCGGGATCGCGGCCGGTAAGGGCGTTCCAGGCGGTCTGGTAGACGGCGCCGGAAAAGATCCGCCAGTCCGGCGGGTCGAGGTCGCGCACCGTGGTCAGCACCGTCATCAGGGTCGGGCTGGCCCGCAAGATCCCGGCCAGCCGCGCCTCCAGATCCTCGCTCATCCTTCATTCTCCGCTACAGGCTGATGACGTCGCCCGGCTATCGCTCCCGCAGCGGCCAGCCGTGATCCAGCGGCCCATGCCCGCCGCCCAGGCCGGGCGCGCGGCGCATGGCCTCGGCGACATAGGCCCAGGCGCGCGCCGTCGCCTGCGTCAGGGGCAGGCCCTGGGCGAGGCCCGCGGCGCAGGCGCTGGCCAGGGTGCAGCCGGTGCCGTGGGTGTGGCGGGTGTCGAGCCTGGGCCCCTCGAAGGTGGTCTCGCCGTCCGGCGTCATCAGCACGTCGGTCACGGTCTCGCCCGGCACGTGGCCGCCCTTCATCAGCACCGCCCGGGCGCCCAGGCCGAGCAGGACCTCGCCGGCGCGGCGCAGGTCGTCGGTGGCGGCGCAGACGAGGCCGGTCAGCGCCTCGGCCTCGGGCGCGTTCGGCGTCAGCAGCGCCGCGCGCGGGATCAACAGGGTCTTGACCGCCGAGATCGCCGCCTCGTCCAGCAGCGGCGCGCCGCCCTTGGCGATCATCACCGGATCGATCACCGCCGGAACCCCGGCCGCCTCGTCGAGCAGGCCGGCGACCAGCTCCACCGTCTCCAGCCCGCCCAGCATGCCGGTCTTGATGGCGTCGGCGCCGATATCCTCCAGCACCGCCCGCGCTTGGGCGGCGATGATCGCGGGCGGGATGGGATGCACGCCGTGGACGCCGAGGGTGTTCTGCACGGTCACCGCCGTGATCGCGGTGGCGGCGTGGCCGCCGAGCATGGTCACCGTCTTGATGTCGGCCTGGATGCCCGCCCCGCCGCCGGAATCGGACCCGGCGATGATCAGGACGCGGCCTTTGGGATCAGCAGTCATCATCTGGCGATAGCGCGTGCGGGGCGGCTTGCCGAGCCACTTTCGGCGCCGCCGTGACCGTCAGCTGCGATCGATGGCGCTCCACACCGTCAGCGCCTGGACCGTCTCGCGCACGTCATGCACCCTCACCATGGCCACGCCCGCCCGCGCGCCGGCCAGGGCCGCCGCCAGCGAGCCGCCGAGGCGGTCGCCCGCCTCGACCGCCGTCGGGTCGAGCTCGCGCACGAAACGCTTGCGGCTGACGCCGAGCAGCACTGGAAAACCCAGGGCGACGATGCGGTCGAGGCCGGCCAGCAGGGCGAGGTTGTGGGCCAGGGTCTTGCCGAAGCCGATCCCCGGATCGAGGGTGATCCTGTCCCGCGCCACGCCAGCGGCCATCGCCGCCCCGGCGCGTTCGGCCAGGAAATCCGCCACCTCGGCGACCACGTCGCCGTAACGTGGCGCGTCCTGCATGGTGCGCGGCTCGCCCTGCATGTGCATCAGCACCACGCCGCAGCCGAGTTCGGCGGCGGTCGCCAGGGCGTCCGGCGCTCCGCGCAGCGCCGTCACGTCGTTCCAGATGTCGGCGCCGGCCGCCACGGCGGCGCGGGCCACGGCCGGCTTCATGGTGTCGACCGAGATGGGGATGGCGCTGTCGCGGCGGACGGCGGCGATCACCGGGACCACCCGGGCGATCTCGTCGGCCTCGGAAACCGGGTCGGAGCCCGGCCGCGTCGACTCCCCACCGAGGTCGAGCAGATCGGCCCCCTCGGCGATCAGGCGGCGCGCATGCGAAACGGCGGCCGCCTCGTCGAGGAAGCGGCCGCCGTCCGAAAAGCTGTCGGGGGTGACATTGACCACCCCCATGACCTTGGGGCGCTTCGAACTCACGCCGGCTCGGGATCGGGGGCGTGGGTCAGAGGCACGGCCACGGACGGGCCGGTCGGCTTGACCTCCTGCTCGTCCTCGCGGGTCGGCGGCACGCCCTTGAGCAGGTTGACGATCTCGTCGCCGCCCAGGGTTTCGTACTCCAGCAGGCCCTTGGCCAGGATGTGCAGCTCCTCGAGCTTCTCGGTGAGGATGCGGCGGGCCTCGTCATGGCCGGTCTGGACGATGCGCTTGACCTCGGAATCGATCTTGCGGGCGGTCTCTTCCGAGACGTTCTGCTGACGCGACACCGAGTGGCCGAGGAACACCTCGTCCTGGTTCTCGCCGTAGGCCACCACGCCCAGCTCGTCGGAGAAGCCCCAGCGGGTGACCATCATCCGGGCCAGCTTGGTCGCCTGCTCGATGTCGGACGAGGCGCCCGAGGTGACGTTGTCCTTGCCGAAGATCAGCTCCTCGGCCACCCGGCCGCCCATCATGATGGCCAGGCGCGAGGTCATCTGCTGGAACTTCATCGAGTAGCGGTCGCCTTCCGGCAACTGCATGACCATGCCCAGGGCGCGGCCGCGCGGGATGATCGTCGCCTTGTGCACCGGGTCGGCCGAAGGGACGTTCAGCGCCACCAGGGCGTGGCCGCCCTCGTGATAGGCGGTCAGGCGCTTTTCCTCGTCGTTCATGGCCATCGACTTGCGCTCGGCGCCCATCATGACCTTGTCCTTGGCGTCCTCGAAGTCGCGGTGGGTGACCATGCGCTTGTTCTTGCGCGCGGCCATCAGGGCGGCCTCGTTGACCAGGTTGGCGAGGTCGGCGCCCGAGAAGCCGGGGGTGCCGCGGGCCAGGGTCTTGACGTTGACGTCGGCCGACAGCGGCACGTTGCGCATGTGCACGCGCAGAATCTTTTCGCGGCCACCGACGTCCGGGTTCGGCACCACCACCTGACGGTCGAAACGGCCAGGACGCAGCAGGGCCGGGTCGAGCACGTCGGGCCGGTTGGTGGCGGCCACCAGGATGATGCCCTCGTTGGCCTCGAAGCCGTCCATCTCGACCAGCAGCTGGTTCAGGGTCTGCTCGCGCTCGTCGTTGCCGCCGCCGAGGCCGGCGCCGCGATGGCGGCCGACGGCGTCGATTTCGTCGATGAAGATGATGCAGGGGGCGTTCTTCTTGGCCTGCTCGAACATGTCGCGTACGCGGCTGGCGCCGACGCCGACGAACATCTCGACGAAGTCCGAACCGGAGATGGTGAAGAACGGCACGCCCGCCTCGCCGGCGATGGCGCGAGCCAGCAGGGTCTTACCCGTGCCGGGCGGGCCGATCAGCAGCGCGCCCTTGGGGATCTTGCCGCCCAGCTTCTGGAACTTGCCCGGGTCCTTCAGGAAATCGACGATCTCCTGCAGCTCGTCCTTGGCCTCATCGACGCCGGCGACGTCCTCGAAGGTGACGCGGTTCTTGTTCTCGGTCAGCAGCCGGGCCTTGGACTTGCCGAAGCCCATGGCCCCCCGCGCGCCGCCCTGCATCTGGCGCATGAAAAATATCCACACGCCGATCAGCAGCAGGATCGGCAGGGCCTGCAGGAACAGGCCGAGCGGGGTGATGCCGGCCGGGCGCTTGACCTGGATGTCGGAGTTCTTGGCCTCCAGCCGCTTGATCAGGTCGTCCTGGATCGGCGGGGTGACGGCGGTGTAGGTCTTGCCGTCGACGTCGCGCACCTCGACCACGTCGCCGTTGACCACGGCGCTCTTCACATGGCCGGTGTCGATCTTGTTCAGCAGCTGCGAGTAGGTGATCTCGCTGCTGGAGCCGCCTTTGACGCTCTGGTTCATCACGCTGTAGAGCCCGATGAGCACCACGATGATGACGCCCCAGATGGCCAGGTTACGCAGGTTCATAGAATTCGCCTTTTGAGCCTCGCCGCGCCGCCCGGCGGAGCGGGCTGCGAAGAGCCCCGCCCGAAAGGCGCGTCAACAGATCTTTCCGACACAACATAGGACGCCGGGTTAATTTTCGCCACGCACGGCGTTGTTACGCCGCCGCTTCACGGTCGATCGCCCCGCAGGCCGCCCGCAGCCGCTCGCCCGCCAGGGCCCGGACCGTCGCGCCGCCGCCGGGGCGCAGCAAGGGACAGGAGACGCCGCCGGCGGGGTCGGCGAAGGCCGGCAGGGCCGGACGGGCCTCGGCCGGGAGAGCCGCCAGCGCCGCGCGCTCGGCCGGCGGCAGACGGGCGGCGAGCCCCTTGAGCGGGGCGACGCGCACGGCCTCCGGCGCCGCGATCTCGAAGCGGCCGTCCCAGACCGCCGTCTCGCCGGCCGCCGCCGACAGGGGCGCCAGGCCGCCGCGCGCGGTCTCGCCGGCGTCGCGGACGAACAGCGCCGTCTCGCCGCGGGCGATGACGCGGGCGCCGGCCAGGGCGGCGGCGAA
>NZ_PUIC01000014.1 GCF_022750545.1 Caulobacter sp. CCUG 60055 | reverse complement strand
AGGCCGTCCACACCAACACATGCATGGTGCGCCCCTGCTCGTCGACGGGGTGGCTGGCCACCACCTCGCCGTCGAACGCCTTCTTGTAGAACTCGGCGGCGCGCAGGGCGCCGTCCACCGTGAGATAGGGCACGACCCCGCCCAGAACCTCGGGTTGCGGCGGCTGGGCCGGATTGGCGGCGGCGGTGGTCATGCGACATCTCCTTGCACTGTGCGCCCGCGTCGCGCGGGCTCGTTCAAAGGACGCGCCGGGGCGGCGCGCGCCGACAGGGCCGGCGAAATTATTTGCTTCCCGCCGCGACGCGGCCGGCGGCCGGATGGTCCTGGGCCAGGCGGTCGAGATGCTGACGGATGTGGGCGGCCTCGGCCGCGGTGTTGGCCAGGGCGATGGCCCGCCCGAACGCCTCGCGCGCCTCGGCGGTGCGGCCGAGCTGCTGCAACAGGGCGCCCTTGAGCCCGAAGAAGTGGAAATAGCCGGACAGCTTGGCGCCCAGGGGTTCGATCATGGCCAGGGCGGCGGCCGGGCCGCTGACCTTGGAGGTGGCCACCGCGCGGTTCAGCGTCACCACCGGCGACGGCTGCAGCCGCTCCAGCAGGCCGTACAGCAGGTCGATCTCCGTCCAGTCGGTGTCCTCGGCGCGCGCAGCCCGCGCATGCATGGCGGCGATGGCCGCCTGGACCTGATAGGGACCGGGGCGGCGATGACGGACGGCCTTGTCGATCAGCGCCAGGCCCTCGACGATCATCTCGCGGTTCCACAGGCCGCGGTCCTGGTCGTCGAGCAGCACGATCGAGCCGTCGGCGGCGAAGCGCGCGCCGGAGCGCGAATGCTGCAGCAGCATCAGGGCCAGCAGGCCCATGATCTCGGGCTCGGCCTGGAACAGGCGCAGCAGCAGCCGGGCCAGCCGGATCGCCTCGTCGCACAGGGGGGCCTTGGCCTCGACGGCGTCGGGCCCGGCCGAATAGCCCTCGTTGAAGATCAGGTAGAGCATGGCGGCGACGGCGGCCAGGCGCTGGGCGCGTTCGACCGGACCGGGCGCCTCGAACGGCACGTCCGCGTCGGCGATGCGCCCCTTGGCGCGGGTGATGCGCTGCTCCATGGCGCTGTCGCCGACCAGGAAGGCGCGGGCGATCTGCTTGACCGACAGGCCGCCGACGATGCGCAGGGCCAGGGCGACCTGCTGGGTGACCGGCAGGTCGGGATGGCAGCAGATGAACAGCAGGCGCAGGACGTCGTCGCGGTAGTGGGCCCCGTCCAGCCGTTCGGCCAGCGGCTCCTCGACGTCGTCGAGGTCGGAGATGGCGTCCTCGTCGGGCAGCGCCTGCTGGCGGCTGCGGCGGCGGGTCTGGTCGATGGCGGCGTTGCGGCCGACGAAGATCAGCCAGGCGGCTGGATCGCGCGGCGGCCCCTTCTGCGGCCAGGTCTTGAGCGCGCGCAGGCAGGCGTCCTGGAACGCCTCCTCGGCGATGTCGAGATCGCGGAAATAGCGCAGCAGGGCGCCGAGGGCCTGGGGCCGCGCCGAGGTCAGCGCCGCGTCTATCCAAGCCAGGTCGGTCATTCGGCGAGGGCGCCCGTGGTGAAGGTCGAGATCGGGCGGATCTCGTAGGCGCCGCCGGGATTGGCGCGGCCGAGCTCGCGGGCGGTGTCGAGGACGTGCTCGAGCGAGTCGGCCTCGATCACGTAGAAGCCGAGCAACTGCTCCTTGGTCTCGGCGTAGGGGCCGTCGAGCACCAGGGGCGGATCGCTGTCCTTGCGCAGGGTGGTGGCGGCGGTGGTGGGCACCAGCCGGGCGACGGGGCCGAGCCGGCCCTCGGCGTGCAGGCGCTCCTGCACCGCGGCCAGCTTGGTCATCACCGCGTCGTCCTCGTCCTTGGACCAGGCGCCGACGGCCTCCTCGGAATGGTAGCACAGGATGGTGTAGAGCATGGCGGTCCTCGTTCTCTTCCGAAGGACGAAGGATTACGCCGGCCGCCGACAACGCGCCCGAGAAAAATGGATCGGCCCCGGGGGCCTAGGCTTCGAGCGCGCCGCGCCAGTCGCGCCAGTCGAAGGCGGGCTGGGCGAGAAACTGGTCCAGGAAGCGCCAGGCGCCGGGGTCGTGGTCCAGGTGATGGGTGAGCAGGCCGATCGGCTCGCTCCAGCGTCCATGGCGGCGCCGTTCGGCGAGCTGTCGCCTCAGCCGGCCCAGGAAGCGCGTGCGGCCGCGAAAGCGCGGGGCCTCGCCCCAGCGCATGACGTCGAGATGGGCGTCGAGGCGGCGCAGGCCGCTGGTTTCGCGTCGGCGCGGCCCGTCGAAGCCCGACAGCACCTCGACGCCGCCGGCGGGCAGCGCGGCGAGCAGGGTGGGATGGATGTTGTTCCAGGGCGGCACGAACAGCGGCGTCGCCGCGCCGGCGGCGGCGAAGCGGGCCGAGGCGGCGGCGACCTGGGCCGCGACGTCGTCGACGTCGTCGCCGTCGATGACCTCGCCGGAGGGATCGCCGAGCGGCGCGCGGTTGCGGTGGCGAAAGCCATGCACGGCCAGGGCGACCGCCGGGGCCGTCGCCGTCAGGACGGCGAGGGCGGGCAGGTCGCCGTCGGGGATGGCGGCGACGGTCAGCGGCCGCCGGTGCCGTATCGACAGGGCGATCAGCCGTTCGAGTTGGGGCGTGGGGGCGCGCGCGTCGTCGTCGCGCCACCACAGCACCGGCCGGCGTCCGACCCGCCGCCAGCGGGCGAGTTCGCGGCCGAGGATCAGGTCGAACAGCACGCCGGGTCTCGCGACGCCGCCTCGCCGCCGGCGGCGGTCAGTGCGCAAGCCCGACGCCGTTGTCCAGCTTGGCGGCGACGGCGGACCTTGGGCCCGTCGCCGGGTGGAGCTTGACGGGCGTCCTGGCCGTGGGCGCGATCAGGCGCGCCGGCGGCTTGCTCTGGGCGCGAAGCAGTTCGCGGGCCCGGAGATTGGAGAGGATGGGATAGAGCGCCGCCATCAGGGCGATCAGCACGCCGTACTCGCCCTCGCGATAGCCCTTGCGCGAGACGTAGCATTTGAAGAAGCGGCGGATGCCCCTGAACAGGTCGTCGCCGATCCCCTTGATCTTGCCGCCCTCGGCCAGGTCCTGGGCCCGCAGGGCGGTGTAGCGGCTGAGGCGCTGGATCATGTCGGCGATGTCGTCGTCGACCTTGTGGGCGATGGCCGTCTCCAGCTTGCCGCCGTAGACGCCGTGGAAGCTGGTGCCCGGATGCACGCGCTCGTGCTTCCAGGTCTTGACGCCCTTGCGGAACAGGCGCGCCACCGAGGAACAGCCGAACGAGCCGCCCCAGCCGTCGCGCACCAGACGGTCGCCGACATAGTTGTCGACCGGCACCTGGTACCAGTCGGCCGCGCCCCTGGCGGCGATGGTCAGGCGGATCTCCTGGGCCAGGCGGGGCGGGACGTGTTCGTCGGCGTCGAGTTCGAAGATCCACTCGCCCCGGCAGGCGGCGACCCCGGCCTCCTTGCGCCGGCCCTCGACCGGGAAGATGCCGGAGACGACCCGCGCGCCATGGCGGCGGGCGATCTGTTCGGTGCGGTCGGTGCAGCGGTCGGCGACCACCACGATCTCGTCGCAAAAGGCCAGGCGCTCCAGGCAGGCCGTCAGGCGGGCCTCTTCGTTGTGGGCGCAAACAAGACCGGAAAGCTTCACCATGGTCTCCCCCGGGGGGTCCGCCACGGCGACGTGAACGGACGATCATAGGGGAAACGGCGCCGAACCGGCGCGACCGCAGAAAAAGTTAGCAGAAACTAAAAATTCGCCGAGACCGACAGGGTCCAGGTGCGCGGGCGCTGCGGGGTGACCTGCCGGACCTGGCCGAAGCTGAACGGATTGCCATAGGCGAAGGTGTCGCCGGCGGCGTTGAAGGGGTTCCAGACGAACAGCGCCGCCCGCCAGCGGCCGGCGAGGATCTGGGCCGACATCTTGGCGGTGACGTAGCCGCCCATGGTCGGCGAGTAGCGGCTGTCGAAGGTCAGGCGCGAGCGGCCGACATAGTTGGCCTCGCCGGTCAGCAGCAGGTCGTATCGCGGGGTCAGCGGCTTGCGCCATGCGGCCAGCAGGCCGAACGAGACGTCGGGCACGCCCGGCAGGGCCGAGGTGGAGCTGGCGGCGAAGTTCGGATCGGCGCGGGTCAGCTTGGGGGTGTTGAGCAAGGCGTTGCCCTGCAGGCTGAAGCGGTCGTTCGGCCGCCAGACCGCTTCGGCCTCCAGGCCCAGATTGCGGCCGTCGCCGACATTGGCCGTGTAGGACAGGCCCGAGCTGAAGTACTGGTCGGTCTGGATGCCGTTCCAGACGTCGTAGAACAGCGCCGTGCGCAACCGCAGCCGCCCGTCGAACGGGTTGAAGGCCGCGCCGATCTCGTAGTTGCGCAGGTGGTCCGGCTGGAAGGCGCGCAGCTTGGCCGAGGGCGGCGTCAGGCCGGCGGTGTTGAAGCCGCCGGCGCGATAGCCTTCGGAGGCCAGGGCGTAGACCAGGCCGCCGCCGCCGAGCGCGCGCTGGATCGAGATCTTCGGCGACACGCCCTGGAAATCGGCGTCGCCGGCGAACACGCGCGAGCGTCCGGGCGAGGGCGCGACGACGTTCGAGCGGACGCCGACCGTGGTGCGGAAGACGCGGGCCCCGACGGTGGCCGTCCATCCGCCGCCCAGGTCGTAGGAGATTTCTCCGTAGGCGGCGTATTCGCGCAGGCGGTCGCCGCGATGCTCCTGATAGATGGCGCGGGGCGGGGCGTTGTTGACGCGGGCCCGCAGGTCGTAGGCGCCGGTCTCCTGGCCGCTCGACAGAAAGGCCCCGGCCAGCCAGCGCAGCCGGCGGTCCTCGGGCGAGGACCACACCGCGTCCTCGACGAAACGGCGCACGTGCACGGCCTCGTCGTAGACGCCGACCTCGATGCTGGTGTCGCTGAAGGCGGTGAGAGCGGCGGTGGCGTCGTAGCGGCTGGCGTATTCGTGGTCGATGAGGGCGGTGGTCGATTCGAAGCGGCCCCAGTCGCCGGCGCCGACGACGACCACCGAGGTCGCGGCCAGGCGGTTAGAGTGGGTCTCGCGGACCTGATTGGCCCTCTGCAGCTTGCCCTTGGCCTGGGTGACGTACTGGGTGTCGGTGGAGCTGACGTCCTGGCCGGTTCCGCTCAGGGTGATCGACCAGCCCTCGCCCAGCCGCGCCGACAGGGCGAGCCGGCCGCCGCTGCGGGTGGTGCGGTCGACGTCCGACTGGCGCAGGTTGACGTCGTCGATATAGCCGCCCTCGACGTCGCGATAGGCGACCAGCCGCGCCGCCGCCACGCCCGTGACGACGGGGGCGTTGAGCACGGCCTGGACCTGAGTGCTGGGCGAGCCGGATTCGGTGACGGAGCCGGCGACGGTCGCCTCGCCCGAGACGACGTCGAAGGCCGGCTTGCGGCTGACGATGCGGTAGACCCCGCTGAGCGAGCCGCCGCCATAGAGCGCGCCCTGCGGCCCGCGCAGGATCTCGACCCGCTCGACGTCGGCCAGCTTGAGATCGGGGTCGGGCGCGTTGTGGATCAGCGGGACGTCGTCGAGATAGGTGCCGACGGTCGACTGGGTGCGCCCGGTGAAGGCGCCGTCCGACAACCCCCGCAGCATGATCTTGTCGCGCGACGGGCCGAGGTTGGTGGTGATGAAGCCCGCCGCCTGCCGGGCGACGTCGCCGGTGTCGATGGCGCCGGTGGTCGTCAGCACGTCGCCGCCGATGATGCTGAGGCCGCCGGGCAGGCTTCCGAACCGGGTCGCGCGGCGATTGGTCGTCACCACCAGTTCGTCGATGGACCCGCTGGCCGGGCGGGGCGACGGCGCGACCATGGCCGCGGCCACGGGGGCGGGGTGCGGCAGGAACGGCCATCGCCGGGCGCGGACGATGCGGACCGTGCGCGCGTCGACCATCTCGTAACGGCAGGACGAGCCGGCGAGCAGATGATCGAGGGCCTCGGTCAGGGTGTACTGGCCGACCAGCGGCCGGCTGCGGCCGTGGCAGGCGGGCGTGCCGCCGATCGTCGCCCGCGCCTGCAGGCCGAGGTCGATCAGGGCGTCGGCCAGGGACTTGGCGGGGATGTCATAGGCGCGCCGCGGCGCTTCGGCCCGGGCCGCGCCGACGGCGGCGCCCGAGGCCAGCAAGCCCGCGATGAAAGCGATACTGGCGCGCACTGAAATCGCGGCGTCCCCCGACGACCCTGGTCGGGAGGCTTTTAGCGCGAATGCAGGACGACCGCGCCCCCCGAAAATGTCGCAGAAACCGGCAGAAGTTCGGTCAGCCGCCGGACCGTAGCGTCCTGGCCGTCGACCATCAGCACGCCGGAGAACCGCAGGTTGGCGGTCTGGGCGCCGTCCAGGCGGACCGGCTTGGCGAAATAGCGGTTGAGATCTGCCGCAACCTCGCTCAGCGGGCGGTCGCGATAGATCAGCCGGCCGCTGCGCCAGCCGAACACCTCGTCGGGCGAGACCTCGCTGACCGCCGCGTCCTCGCCGCCCTCGACGTGCTCGAGCTGCTGGCCGGGACGCAGGCGCACGGCCGAACCCGCCCCGCCGGACTTGGGCGAGACCTCGACCAGGCCGCGGCTGACGGTCACCGCCACCCGGCCGTCGCGATGGCGGACGTCGAACTGGGTGCCGACCACGCGGACGGTCTCGTCGCCGACCGTGATCAGGAACGGCCGCTTCTCGTCCTTGGCGACGTCGAAGATCGCCTGGGCGTCGTCCATGACCACCCGCCGGGCCGATTTCTCCATCCGCACCGAGATGTGCGAGGCGGCGTTGAGGTCGATGCGGCTGCCGTCGGCCAGGGTGATCGTTTTGTGCTCGCCCTTGCCGGTGGCGTAGGTCTGGTAGGGCGTCGCCACGTTCCAGGGCGCGATGACCACCGCCGCCGCCACGGCCGCGGCGGCCGCCATGGCCGAGCCGGCGGCGGGCAGCCAGCGCCGCGTCCGGGACCGGCCGGGGGCCGTTCGGGCGGCGCGGTTGGGGAACGGCACCACCACCCCGCCCTCGTCGAGGGCGTCGCGCAGGCGCGGGGCCAGATGGTCGACCTCGGCGTAGAGCATCACGGCCGCGTCGTAGGCGGCCTTGTTGGCGGGGTGCCCATCCAACCAGGCGTCGAAGGCGCGCCAATCCGCCTCGCCGACGTCCTGCTCGCGCAGTTTCGTCAGCCAGTCGACAGCCGCCTCCAAAATCTGTTCGGCCTGGGTCATTCTGACGTCCCGACTCGACGGCCCACGCCGCCATATTGCCCCATAAACGGCGCCGTCGCCCTGCAACCACAGATGTTTTTATCGATAATCGAGGTCGTCATTGCATTTTTTTAATCAGCAGCTTCATCGCTGCGCTGATGTGCTTTTCGACGGCGCTCTTGCTGACCCCCATGGCCGCCGCCGTCTCGGCGTGGCTCAGGCCTTCCAGCTTGTGCATCCGGAAGGCGCGGGCGGTCTGCGGCGGCAGCGACGACACGGCTTCGACCAGGGCGTTCAGCCGCTGGCGGCTGGCCACCACCTCGTCCGCCCCCGGCGCGTCGACCACCGGCGCGCCGGCCACCTCCATCACCTGTCCGCGCTGCCAGGCCTGGTCGCGCACGGCCGATCGCTGACGGCTGCGCAGCCGGTCGATCATCAGGTTGTTGGCGATGCGGAAGAGCAGGGCCGAGCTGACCTCGCCGGACATCGTCTCGGCGTCGAGGCCGGCGATCTTCAGGTATAGGTCCTGGATCAGGTCCTCGGCCTCGGCGGCCGAGCGCAGGCGGCCGGTGAAGAAGCGCACGAGATTGTCGCGCCGCTCCGTATAGAGCCGGAGCAGCGCCTCGACGCCGGCCGGCGCGGGATGCGGATGATGTTCGCCCTCGGACAGGCGGGGTCTCCACTTGACGCGACGGGCGGCTCCTGGCGCAGGCAGGGCGGCCGACCACCATCGACCGCCCCCTTTTATGTGGCTGGGAAAATGTTGCAACCGGTCCCGATCAAAGGCCGCCCGGCCGGCAGTCGTTGCGCAGGAACCCGTCGATCTCGGTGAGCTGCTGTTCGGCCATGGCCGGCGTCCACGTCACATAGGGGTGCCCCATGTCCTTGATCTCCAGGTACTTGTAGGGCTTGCCGGCCGTCTTCAGCCGATCGGCGAAGGCGCGCGAGTCCTTGATGTCGACGGTGCGGTCGCGGTCGCCGTGATAGAGGAACACCGGAATCTTCACTTCGCCGGCCTGCTGGATGGCGTCGAGCCCGTCGACGCTGGGCCGTTGCAGTTCGCGCAGGATGCGATTCTCCGACGTGCCGCGCTTGAAGCTGGCGATCGAGCCGCCGGCCCCGGAGATGCTGCACTGATAGAGGCCGTTGGGCCGGATGGCGGCGACGAGGGCGGCGTAGCCGCCGTACGAATAGCCGAACAGGGCCATGCGCTTGGGGTCGGCGAGCTTCTGGTCGACCAGCCACCGGGCGCCGTCGTCGTTGTCGTCCTGCATCTTGCCGCCCCATTCGCGGTCGCCGGCCCGCCAGAGCTTCTCGCCCCAGCCCTGCGATCCGCGGAATTCGGGCTGCAGCACCACATAGCCGTGGGCGGCCAGGTATTGCGGCCAGCCGCTGGGGTCCCAGTCCATCACGTCCCGGGCCCAGGGGCCGCCGTGCGGCAGGATGATCGCCGGGTGCGGCCCGGCGCCGTACCGCGCCTCGGGCGGGGTGGTCAGGAAGGCCGGGATCATCAGGCCGTCGCGGGCGGCGTACTGCACCAGGCGGGTGTGGCCCAGCGATTCGGGCCGCAGCCAGGGGCGCGCGCGACCGAGCAGGGTCAGCTTGCCCTGGTCGGACAGCAGGTAATATTCGGCCGGGAACTGCGGGCCGGATTTTTCGACAATGGCGTATCTGAGGTCCTTGGACCAGCTCTCCAGCGTGGCGTCGGCGCCCTCGCTGAGGGTCAGGCGGGTCTTGTCGCCGGTGGCGGGATCGGTCCAGGCGACCTGGCCGGTCTTGACGCCCAGGGCCTTCTTCACGCCGTCGGCCAGGCTCTTGAGCTTGTCGTCGAGCCAGTAGTCGCGCGGCTTGTCGGCCAGGTAGCTGAAGCCCTGCAGGTCGCCGTCGTCGGACTGGCGGACGGTCGGGGGGGCGAAGCTGTAGCCGACGTCGAACAGCTTGTGGGCGAACACCGGCTCCAGGATCTTCCGCTGGGCGATGTCGTATTCGTAGAAGCCGGACTTGTCGCCGTTCTGGCGGGCGACGATGTAGATGATGTTGGGGTCCTTGGTGAACGCCGCCACCGAGGGCGCGGTGCGGTCCTTGGCGTAGGAGCGGAAATGCTCCTCCCAGGCGCCGGTGGCGGGGTTCTTGATCCACTGGGCGAAATAGGCCTTGCCGTCCTGGAAGCCGACCTCCACCCGGGCCCGGACCTCGCCCTTGAGGTCGGCCTGGACGTCGCCGAACTTGCTGGAGCCGTGGTCCACGCGCTCGGCGCGGCCGGTGTAGACGTTGACGCGGTAGATGTCGCCGCGCCCGGCGGCGCGGTTGTCCTCGACCAGGACGTTCTCCTTGTCGAGCGGCAACTCGCTGATGATCGAGGCGCTGGTCAGGCTGTCGTAATAGTCCTGGTCGCTGTTCGAGCCGCCTGATTCCGGCAGCAGGGTGCTCCACTTCTCGCCGCGCAGGTCGGTGATGTACTGCTTGCTGAGGTGCCCGCGCATGGTGCCGATGGTCAGCGTCTGGATGGCGGTGACCAGCAGCCGGTCGTCCTTGAGGAACGCCACCTTCAGGAAGCGCATGTGGGTCGAGCCGATGATCGTCGGCTTCTGTTCGGGCGCATCGGTCCGCCAGACCGAGATGGTCGCCTGATCGCCGTCCGCCGAGGTGAGGGCGACGATGTGTTTGCCGTCGCGGGAGATCGACACGTCGCTGATCGCCGGAGCGCGGGCGAACTCCCTGGCGGCCGGGACGGGGGTTTCGGCGCGGGCGCCGGCGGGCGGGGGCGAGGCCGCTGCGGCCACGATCAAGACGGCGGAGAGGGTGATGCGTGGAACGGCGTTAGCCCAAATTTCGCCCAAATTCCGCTTCGATCGGCGCGGCTTCGATCTATCTCGCATTTTTCCTCCCAGAGTGGAATTTCACGCCAGTGAATATCGCTGGTGTGCAAAATTAGAGGAAATCATCCTCTCCTACACGGATGGGTTGGAGTTTCCCTGCTTTGCAGTGTGGCGAGATTGCGACGCCTCGTCGCCATAATTGTTTCGCGATTGCGACGCGGGTTGAGGCATGTGTCGGAACTGTTACGGTCCCGGCAATCTGCGAGTGGGTTCGCAAAAAAATCACGAACTTCTCGCTTTTTCGATTAAGGGGGACTCCTGTAAATGGCTAACGCCAGGAAGCTTTTGCTTAATTCAACGATCATTGCAGGATCGATTGCTCTTGCGGCCATGAGCGTTCCCGCTCTCGCCCAGACCGCCGCCGAGACCAAGGGCGAAACCGCCAAGTCGGCCGAGATCGAAGAGCTGGTGGTCACCGGCTCGCGCCTGAAGCGCAGCAACTTCAACAGCCCGGCGCCGATCACGGTGATCACCACCGAGAACAGCGCCCTGCAGGGCCTGGTCGACACCGGGGCGATCCTGCAAGGCTCGACGATCGCCAGCACCGCGGTGCAGATCGACAACAACTTCACCGGTTTCAACACGGTCGGCGGCGCCGGCGTCAACTCGCTGTCGCTGCGCGGCCTGGGCGCCCAGCGCACGCTGTTCGTGATCGACGGCAAGCGCGCCGGCCCGGCCGGCGTCGGCGGTCAGGTCGGTCCGTTCGACCTCAACACCGTGCCGGCCTCGATGGTCGACCGCTTCGAGATCCTGAAGGACGGCGCCTCGTCGATCTACGGCTCCGACGCCGTGGCCGGCGTGGTCAACGTCATCACCAAGAAGAACAACGACAACGCCGAGCTGAACGTCTACGGCAACGTGCCGTTCGAAAGCGGCGGCCAGGTCTACCGCGTCAGCGGCAGCAAGGGCTGGACCTGGAGCCGCGGCCACGTCCAGGTCGGGCTTGACTACTTCACCATGCGCGGCCTGCGCTATTCGGACCGCGACTACCTGGCCTGCCCGGTCGACTACGCCTTCGACCCGCAGACCGGCGCGCGCCTGGACCTGATCGATCCGAAGACCGGGACCTTCGCCTGCGTCAACACCGCCAACGCGGTGGTCACCAAGTCGTCCACGACCACCTCGGGCACGGGCGCCTCGCCCTCCGGCCGGTTCATCATCGACCCGACCGCCACGGCCGACGGCTTCAACCTCAACGGCTACCGGGCCGTCAACCGCGGCACCGGGACCCCCGGCGCCTTCAACGGCTCGACCGGCGCCTACGGCACCGGCCTCTACGGCCGCAACGTCGTCACCAACCAGGCGCAGTATCTGAGCTTCGTGCCCGCCTGCGCCGGCCAGACCAACCAGACCGCCCTGACCGCCTCGTGCACGGCCGGCATCCTGGCCTTCGCCCGCTCGACCCAGGCCGCCCAGCCGACCGACTCGCCGTTCATGCGCCGCCGTCACGCGGTGTCGCCGGTCGACCGCTACACCTTCTTCGGCAACGGCGCCTTCGACCTGACCCCGACCGTCCAGGTCTATGGCGACCTGCTGCTGAACCGTCGCGACTCGGCCCAGGACACCGTCCGCCAGCTGTTCCCGACGGTCAACGCGGCCAACCCATCCAACCCCTTCAACCCGGCCGCCAACCCGAACTACACCGGCCCGGCGTCCAACGCCCAGCCGGTGATCCTGCTGCCGTCCGACAAGAAGCAGACCGTCGACTACGCCCGCGTGGTGATCGGCCTGCGCGGCGACCTGCCCGACACCTTCGGCTTCCTGTCGAACTGGTCGTGGGACATATACGGCCAGTACGCCAAGTCGTCGGCCGACTACGAGCAGCAGTTCATCTACAACGACCGGGTCAACGCCACGATCGGCGCCTCGGCCTGCAACCCGGCCCTGATCACCATCTCGAACACGCCGGGCCTGGCCTGCACGCCGGTGAACTACTTCAAGGCCGCGACGCTCAACAGCGGCCAGTTCACCTCTGACGAAGCCGCCTTCCTGTTCGGCAACGAAAAGGGCCACACCGACTACACCCACCAGTACGTCGAGGCCTCGCTGAGCGGCGACCTGTTCACCCTGCCGGCCGGCAAGGTGGCGGCCGCGGTCGGCGTCCAGCTGCGCAAGGAAGAGCTGAACGACACCCCCGGCTACAACGCCCGCAACAGCAACTACTGGGGCGCGACCACCTCGGGCATCACCCGCGGGTCGGACACCATCACCGAGGTGTTCGGGGAAGTCGAAGTGCCGGTCCTGAAGGGCATGCGCTTCGCCGACAGTCTGACGATCAACCTGTCCGACCGCTACAGCGACTATGACAGCTACGGCGGCAGCAATACCTACAAGGTCGGCGTCAACTGGCAGATCGTGCCGGCCTTCCGCCTGCGCGCCACCAAGGGCACCTCGTTCCGCGCCCCGGCGCTGTACGAGCTGTACCTGGCCAACCAGACCGGCTTCCTCAGCCAGGCCGCGGTGGACATCTGCTACCAATACGGCACCAACCCGCAGGTCACCTCGCGTCAGGCCGCCAACTGCGCCGCCATCGGCCTCGCGCCGACCTACAACGCGGCGAACGCCAGCGGAGCGACGATCACGGCGGGCGGCGGCAAGGGCTATCTGAAGGCCGAGGATTCCGACGCCTGGACGGTCGGAGCCGTGTGGACGCCGTCGTTCACCGACCTGCGCGTGGCCTTGGACTATTCCGAGATCACCATCAACAACCAGGTTCAGCAGTTCGGCGCGGCCAACATCGTCAGCCAGTGCTTCGACTCGGGCAGCTTCCCCAACAACCTCTACTGCTCGCTGATCCAGCGGGACACCACGGCCGGGTCGCCGACCTTCGGCATGATCACGGGGATCACCAACAACTACCTGAACGTGGCCAAGCAGTGGAGCCACAACATCGACCTGGAGGCGCAGTACCGGCACGACTTCCCGCTCGGCCGCCTGTCGATCACCAGCCAGTTCACCTGGGTTCTCGACTGGTACACCCAGCTGCAGAGCACGATGCGGCCGACCAAGAACCAGGGCTTCACCGGCTATCCGGACTTCACCGGGACCATCAACGCCCGGTTCGACCACGAGGACTGGACGTTCGCCTGGGCCACCCAGATGTACGGCAAGACCTCCGATGTCGACGACGCCTACAGCGGCTACGGCACCGACACCGTGCCCTATCGCGACCAGACGGCGTACCTGAAGCGTCACCTGGAGTTCGTGGCCTATCACGACCTGTCGGTGCGCAAGAAGTTCGACACCTTCTCGGTCACGGTCGGTGTGCAGAACGTCTTCGACAACCCGCCGCCGTTCTATTCGACCTCGTCGCTGAACCGCATCTCGAACATGCGCCTGGCGTCGCAGTACGACCTGATCGGCCGTCGCGCGTTCTTCGAGATCAACAAGCGCTGGTAGGCTGACGCCTCGAGCGCGAGCTCGAAGGGGGCGGCGGGGGAGACCCCGCCGCCCCTTTTTCGTTCCGGCCGCCGGCGCGGGCTAGGCGTCGGCCGGCGGCCGGCGCGGCTTGCGCCTGGCCTTGAAGAAGTCCTTGAGCAGGCCGGCGCATGCCTCGGCCAGCAGTCCGCCCCGAACCTCGGGCCGCCAATGGCAGGTCGGCTGGGCGAAGAACCGGGGACCGTGGATCACCGCGCCGCCCTTGGGGTCGTCCGCCCCGAACACCACCCGGCCGATGCGGGCGTGGCTGATGGCGCCGGCGCACATGGCGCAGGGCTCCAGCGTCGCCACCAGCGTCAGGCCGGTGAGGCGATAGTTGCCAAGGCGTTCGGCGGCCCGCCGCAGGGCCAGGATCTCGGCGTGGGCGGTGGGATCGTGGGCGGCGATGGGGCCGTTGCCGGCCGCGCCCAGGATCTCGCCGGTGGCCGGGTCGATCACCACCGCGCCCACGGGCGTCTCGCCGGCCGCCGCCGCCTCGCGGGCGAGGGCGAGGGCCGCGCGCATGGCGGCGAGGTCGTGGTCGTCGATGGGGGCGGGCTGGTCGCTCAAGCAGGGACGCCGTTTTGCGTTTGGCCGCGGGCGGCCTATCCTGGCCGCCCCATCGAGAGATGGCGCAGCCTTCGACGGAACCCTTTAAGATGAATTCCTATTCCCCACAAACCGACACCGAAGAGACCCGGGACGGCGAGCGCGTCGCCAAGGCGCTGGCGCGGGCGGGCGTGGCCTCGCGGCGCGAGGTCGAGCGCCTGATCGAGGCCGGCCGGGTCAGCCTGAACGGCCAGGTGCTGACCACGCCGGCGGTCAAGGTCGCGCCGGGCGACATCCTCACCGTCGACGGCGAAGTGGTGTCCGAGCCGGAGCCGACGCGGGTCTGGCGCTATCACAAGCCGGTCGGCCTCTTGACCTCGCACAGCGATCCCCAGGGGCGTCCGACCGTGTTCGAGAACCTGCCCGACGGCCTGCCGCGGGTGATCTCGGTCGGCCGTCTCGACCTCAATTCCGAGGGGCTGCTGATCCTGACCAACGACGGGGCGCTGGCGCGGGCGCTGGAGCTGCCGGCCAACGCCTGGGTGCGGCGCTATCGGGCCCGCGCGCGCGGCCACGCCACCCAGGCCAAGCTCGACCGCCTGAAGGACGGCGTCACCATCGAGGGCGTCCACTACGGCCCGATCGAGGCGACGCTCGACAAGGCCAAGGAGGGGGCGGCCGGCGCCAATCTGTGGATCACGGTCACCCTGACCGAGGGCAAGAACCGCGAGGTCCGCAAGGTGCTGGAATCCCTCGGCCTGACCGTGAACCGGTTGATCCGCCTGTCCTACGGCCCCTTCCAGCTCGGGCCCCTGCCGGTGGGCGCGGTCGAGGAGGTCGGGCCGCGCGTCATCCGCGAACAGCTCGCCGCCTATGTGCCGGCCGAGAACCTGCCCACGGGCGACCGCACGGTGCGCGCCGCCGCGCCGCGGGCGGCCAGCGGCGTCGCCGCCGGCGACGGCCGTCGTCGCGGCCGCACCGCGCCGGGCGCCGTCGCCGCGGTCGTGGCGGTCGAACCGTCGCCGGCCGTCGAGACGCCGCGCAAGCCGGTCTACAAGGCCGGTTGGGCCAAGCCGAAGAAGAAGCCGGGGCCGGCGCGCAAGCCCAAGGGGCCGCCCAAGTCGGCCAAGGCCGACGCCGCCCGGCCGCCGGTGCGCGGCGTCGATCTCGGCGGCCCGCCCGGCAAGCGCCCCGCCCGCTCCGGCGGCGCGACCTCGGTCAAGGGCGCCGGCCGGCCGGCCGGCGAGGCCGGCGGCCGGTCCAAGGCCCCGGCTGGTTCGAGCCGGTCCGGTTCGGGCGCGCTGGGCCAGGGCAAGCCTGGCCAGAGTAAGTCAGGCCCGAACAAGCCTGCCCCGAGCAAGCCTGGCCACGGCGCGTCCGGCCAGGTCAAACCGGGCCGGGGCGGATCGGCCCGGCCCGGGCCCGGCGGACTCAGGCCGGGCAAGCCAGGACCGGGTCCGAAGCGGCGGGGCTGAACGTCGGGCTTTTCGCGGGTGCGGAAGGACCTGTAAGGTCCATCTCGCATTTGCGACATGAGCGACCCGGAACACCGGGCGCCAGGACCAGGGGAGCTTCGTCCGACATGAGCCAAGCCGACGCCGGAACCGCCGATCTGGTCCTTCCCGACCTGCGCGAGACGATGCGCGAGGCGGCGCGGGCCGCGCAGGCCTTTGTCGCCGAGGCGCGGGCGGCGGTGCGGGCCAAGGTCTCGGCGGACGGCAAGATCGACCGCAAGGCGGCCGACCGCGAACAGCACGCCGTGCATGGCTTCGGCTGGTACGCCACCTACGCCGAGCTGATGACCCAGGTCTCGGCCTGGGCCGACGGCCTGGCGGCCGAGGGCGCGTTCGGCGAGGTCGAGGCCCTGCTGGCCCAGCTGCTGCTGGCCGAATACGCCTGCCAGCTGGTCGGCGGCGTGCCGATGAACCAGGGCGAGGTCGTGCGCCCGGCCGACCTCGGCGTCGATCGCCAGACCATGGACCTGCTGTTCGCCCCGCCGCTGGCGCGGCTGATGCAGGCGGCCGGCGGCCAGGCGGTCAAGACCCGCGTCGCCGAGCTGCTGTCCGAGGCGCGCGGACGGCCGACCCTGGAGCGCACCGGTCTCGACGAGACCTTCGAGATGATCCGCGACCAGTTCCACGCCTTCGCCGAGGAAAAGGTCGTCCCCTTCGCCCATCAATGGCACCTGGAGGACCAGCTCATCCCGATCGCGTTGATCGGCGAGCTGGGCGCGCTCGGCGTGTTCGGCCTGACCATCCCCGAGGAATTCGGCGGCGCGGGGCTGGGCAAGACCGCCATGTGCGTGGTCTCCGAGGAGCTGAGCCGCGGCTATATCGGCGTCGGCTCGCTGGGCACCCGCTCCGAGATCGCCGCCGAGCTGATCCTGACCGGCGGCACCGAGGCGCAGAAACAGCGCTGGCTGCCCAGGATCGCCTCGGCCGAGGTCCTGCCGACGGCGGTGTTCACCGAGCCGAACACCGGCTCGGACCTGGGATCGCTGCGCGCCCGCGCCGCGCGCGACGGCGACGACTATGTGGTGACGGGGAACAAGACCTGGATCACCCACGCCGCCCGCGCCGACATGATGACCCTGCTGGTCCGCACCGATCCGCAGACCACGGACTATCGCGGCCTTTCCATGCTGCTGGCGCCCAAGACCCGGATGAACGAGGCCGGCGACTTCCCGACGCCGGGCATGAGCGGCGGCGAGATCGGGGTGATCGGCTATCGCGGCATGAAGGAGTACGAGCTCGGCTTCGACGGCTTCAGGGTTCCGGCGGAAAACCTGCTCGGCGGGGTCGAGGGCCAGGGCTTCAAGCAGCTGATGGCCACCTTCGAGAGCGCCCGCATCCAGACGGCGGCCCGGGCCATCGGCGTGGCCCAGTGCGCCATGGAGACCGGCCTTCGCTACGCCCTCGACCGCCGGCAGTTCGGCGGCCCGATCTTCGAGTTCCCCCGCGTGCACAACAAGTTGGCGATGATGGCGGCCGAGATCATGGGCGTGCGCCAGCTCACCTATTTCGCCGCCCGCCGCAAGGACGAGGGCAAGCGTTGCGACCTGGAGGCCGGCATGGCCAAGCTTCTGAGCGCCCGGGTCGCCTGGGCGGCGGCCGACAACGCCCTGCAGATCCACGGCGGCAACGGCTTCGCCATGGAGTACGCGATCAGCCGCGTGCTGGCCGACGCCCGCATCCTCAACATCTTCGAGGGGGCCGGCGAGATCCAGGCCCAGGTCATCGCCCGCCGTCTGCTGGAGGAGGGGGCGAACTAGGGCCGGGCCGCCACCCCCTCGAACAGCAGGCCGAGCTGGCGGTCCATGATCGCGGTCAGGGCGGCGGCGTCGGCGCCTTCCTGCACCACCCGGCGATAGTTCCAGAAATAGGCGGCCAGCAGGGCCTCGATGAACAGCGGCACGTCGGCGTCGGGCCGCACGTCGCCGGCCTCGATCCCCCTGCGCAGCTGTTCGCCCAGCATCTCCTGCAGCCGCTTGTTCTGGCCGAGCGGCGTCACGGCGCCGTCGAGCGGCCAGCCGTAGGAGGCGGCGATATAGGCGACGAACAGCCGGGCGCGGCGCATCTCGAAGCTGTAGTGGATGGCCATCAGGCTGCGCAGCCGGTCGACCGTCGGGCCGCGCAGGTGCGGCGCGACGCGCTCGAGTTCGGCGTAGAGCGCCTCCAGCCGGTCGACCATGACCTGGCTGAGGATCTCGGCCTTGCTGGCGAAGGTGGTGAACACGCTGCCGACGGCCACCCCGGCACGATCGGCGATCTGCCGCGTGGTCGTCGCCTCGAACCCCGCCGCGTCGAACAGGTCCCGCGCTGCGGCCAGCACCCGGCCCCGCGTCGCCTGCTTCTGTGTGTCTCTTACGCCCAAACGCCCCGCTCCCCTTCATTTCCAAACGCCGAACCGTTCCGGGCGGTGGGCCCGGAACGGTCCGCGAGGGGCTCTTGGCGGCCCCCTCGATCGTTCAATCCCCCAAAGGCCGCGCCCCTCAGGCGGCCTTGCGGCTTCCCGCCAGGATGACGCCGATCTGGTCGTTCAACCGATCGACCAGCGCCTCCAGCGCCCAGCCGTCGTAGGCCGCGCGCCGATAGTTCGACAGATAGCTGTCCCAGATCATTTCGCCGATCAGCCGGACGTCCAGGTCGTGCGGCAGTTCGCCACGCTCGACGCCCCGGCTCAGCACGTCGCTGACCAGGCCGATCATCGGGCGCAGGCCTTCGCGGTTGCGCTGCTCGGCGGCCGGGCTGCGCGACCACGACACGCTGATGCCGGCCTGGGCCAGCGGCAACTGGGCCAGGTGGAACTCGTAGGCCACCGTGAACAGGGCGCTGAGCGCGCCGGCCGTCCCGGCCTCGCGGGCGGCCGCCTCGCGCATGGCGTCGAGCGTCGCCTCGTAGTCGGCGATGATGACTTCGTTGAACAGGTCGGACTTGTCGCTGAAGCTGGCGAACACCGCTCCGGTCGACATGCCCGCCGCCGCCGCGATGTCGCGGATCGTCGCGCCTTCGTAGCCGCGCTCGGTGAACAGCGCCTTGGCCGCGTTCAGCACGCGCTGGCGGGTCTGCAGCTTGGCGAGGGCGCGGCGGGTGAGGGGACGGCCCGGCGCAGCGAGAATGCGGGCGGGTATATGGTTCATCGGATGGTCTCCTGGCGTGCGAGGGGGAGCCCGCCGCCTGTCTTCAGGTCAGTGCGATAGTCAGCGACGAAGGCGCGCGGCGGTCAGGGACGTGATCGGCCGCGGGAACGCGGCGTCTCGTGTCGAACCGAAGCGAACCATCGTCTGGTCTCCTGGGCGCCGCGGACGGCGCGCCGGTTTGTCGCCTCGCCTTCCGGCGAGGCGGCGACAATGAGTGAGCGCGCTCACTCAAACAGCCCAGCCCCAAGTGCGTCATGTAAACGGCTGACACTACTTATCCGCGAATTCGCCTTGGCGGACGCGAAAAGTAGCGTTTTTTGTCGTCGTTTCCGGATTTTGTGCCGGATTCAACGCGCCCGATCGGTGACCGTGTTCGTCGAGCATGGTCGATATAGGTCGGTGACCATCGTTCAGCAAGCCACTTTTTCTCGAAATTGCGCTCGGCTTGAGGCGATCTGAGGGCCGCCGCGCCTTTGCGCTCGCCTCGGCGGGGCCCCCGCGCGTACAATCGGGGCATGAACCTGTTCGACTATCTGATCCCCGCCGCGTTGCTCGCGGTGGCGGTCACCCTGGGCTTCGGAATCTACGCCCTGTTCCGCGGCGGGGATTTCGGCCGCACCTATTCCAACAAGCTGATGCGCCTGCGCGTGGTGCTGCAGTTCGTCGCCGTCCTGATCCTGGTCGCCGCCTTCTGGTGGCGCGGCAAGCTCGGCTGAGCCCCCGCCGCATGGTCACGCTTAACAAGATCTACACGCGGACGGGCGACAAGGGGCGGACGCGGCTGTCCACCGGCGAGCCGGTCAAGAAGTACGACCTGCGCGTGGCCGCCTACGGCGCGGTGGACGAGACCAACGCCTGCATCGGCCTGGTGCGCCTGCACACGGCGGGCGACGCCCTGCTCGACCCGATGCTGTCGCGCATCCAGAACGACCTGTTCGACCTGGGGGCCGACCTGGCCACCCCCGATCGCGGCGAGAAGCTGGCCTGGGAGCCGCTGCGCATCCTCGACGGGCAGGTCGAACGGCTGGAGCGCGAGATCGACCAGATCAACGCCGAGCTCGAGCCGCTGACCTCGTTCATCTTGCCGGCGGGGTCGCCGGCGGCGTCCTATCTGCACCTGGCGCGCACGGTCTGCCGTCGCGCCGAACGGGCGGCGGTCGAGCTGGCCGACGTCGAGGGCGAGACGGTCGGGCCGGCGGCGATCAAGTACCTCAACCGCCTGTCGGACCTGCTGTTCGTCGCCGCGCGGCAGGCCAACGACAAGGGGCGCGCCGACGTGCTGTGGGTCCCGGGGGCGACGCGCTAGTCCGGCGCAGAGCCGGGACCTGGTGGCGGGGCGCGCGCCGAGGTCCCGGGACGATCAAACGAGAATCAGGGCTTGGCCGGGGCCTGGGCGGCGGGCGTCGCGGCCGGCGTTCTGGCGATCCCGGCCACCGACGGCAGGTCGGGCCGGCCCGGGAAGCGCCCGGTGATGGTCGACAGCGGCATGGGCGTGGCGCAGATGCGGTCGCGCCAGTCCCACCAGCTGCCCTGGGCCTCGCACCGCTGCTCGGGCCATTTCCAGAACACCTGGTAGCTCCAGATCGCCACGTTGCCGATGACGAAGAGGCCGAGGAAAATCAGCTTCAGGCGATTGATCGTGCGGTTCATGCGGGCTCTGCGGGGACGCTTTTTGCGCGAAGCCGGGCTTCGCCCCGAAAGCGTCGCGGATTTCTTGTCGGTTCGAGCGGCGAACTCGCACAAACTTCCCCATACGTCAATTTGAACGAATGTTTTCCGTGCGTTGACAGGGGGCGGCCCGCTTGTCAGTTTGCCGCGCATTTTGCGGCGCAGCGAAAAATCGCGCGGCCGCCAATTCCAGGTCTGAGGGCGAAAAGACCATGAAAATTCTCGTCCCGGTGAAACGGGTCATCGACGCCAACGTCAAGGTCCGGGTGAAGCCCGATCAGTCCGGCGTCGACCTTTCCAACGTCAAGATGTCGATGAACCCCTTCTGCGAGATCGCGGTCGAGGAAGCCGTGCGTCTCAAGGAAAAGGGCGCGGCCGCCGAGATCGTCGTGGTCTCGATCGGCCCGGCCCAGGCGCAGGAGACCATCCGCACCGCCCTGGCCATGGGCGCCGACCGCGGCGTGCTGATCCAGACCGACGACGACGTCGAGCCGCTGGAGGTGGCCAAGCTGCTGCAGGCCGTGATCGGCCAGGAAGCGCCGGAACTGGTGCTGATGGGCAAGCAGGCCATCGACGGCGACAACAACGCCGTCGGCCAGATGCTGGCGGCCCTGCTCGACTGGCCGCAGGCCACCTTCGCCTCGAAGGTCGAGATCGAAGCCGGCAAGGCCAAGGTCACCCGCGAAGTCGACGGCGGCCTGCAGACGCTGGAAGTCGACCTTCCCGCCGTCGTCACCGCCGACCTGCGCCTCAACGAGCCGCGCTACGCCAGCCTGCCCAACATCATGAAGGCCAAGAAGAAGCCGATCGACGTCAAGTCGACCGGCGACTACGGCGTCGACGTCAAGGGCCATCTCAAGGTGCTCAAGGTGTCGGAACCGCCGAAGCGCTCGGCCGGCGTCAAGGTCGAAACCGCCGCCGATCTGGTCGGCAAGCTCAAAGAAGCGGGGGTGCTGTAATGGCCGTTCTCGTCATCGCCGATCACGACAACGCGTCGCTGAAGGACTCCACCGAAAAGACCGTCACCGCCGCCAAGGCGTTGTCGGCCGACGTCGACGTGCTGGTCGCCGGCCAGGGCGTCGACGCGGTCGCGGCCGAAGCGGCCAAGATCGCCGGCGTGCGCAAGGTGCTGGTCGCCGAGAGCGACGCGCTGGGCAAGCAGATCGCCGAGGCGGTCACCGCCGCGGCGCTGCCGCTGGCCGCCGGCTACGACGCCATCCTGATCCCGGCCACCGCCGGCGGCAAGAACGTCGCCCCGCGCATCGCCGCCAAGCTCGACGTGGCCCTGATCAGCGACATCGTCGAAGTGGTTTCGGCCGACACCTTCGTGCGCCCGATCTACGCCGGCAACGCGCTGGAGACGGTGCAGTCGTCCGACGCCAAGAAGGTGGTCACCGTCCGCGCCACCGCCTTCAAGGCGGCGGGCCAGGGCGGCTCGGCCACGATCGAGAAGGTCGACGCCGGCGCCGGCGCGGCCAAGACCCGCTTCGTCTCCGACGAGATCGTCAAGTCCGACCGTCCCGAGCTGGCCGCCGCCAAGATCGTCGTCTCCGGCGGCCGCGCCCTGGGCTCGGCCGACGAGTTCCAGAAGGTGATCGAGCCCCTGGCCGACAAGCTGGGCGCCGCCGTCGGCGCCAGCCGCGCCGCGGTCGACGCCGGCTATGCGCCCAACGACTACCAGGTCGGCCAAACCGGCAAGGTCGTCGCCCCGCAGCTCTATGTCGCCGTGGGCATCTCCGGGGCCATCCAGCACCTGGCCGGCATGAAGGACTCCAAGGTGATCGTGGCGATCAACAAGGACGCCGACGCGCCGATCTTCCAGGTCGCCGACTACGGCCTGGTCCAGGACTACAAGACCGCCGTGCCGGAGCTGATGGACGCCCTGGCCGCCGCGGGCAAGTAAGCCTCCGAACGCCGCCGTTCGCGAAAAAGGCCCGGAGCGCGAGCTCCGGGCCTTTGTGCGTTCAGGCCATGCGCGCCTCGGCGCGGCGTCACCGGCTGGCCAGGGTGATCGGCGCGCCGACCTTGGCGACGACATAGGGGGCGTTGCGTTCGGTCCAGCGCAGCTCGTCGTGCAGGGCGGCGGTTTGCGAGGCGGAGGCCGGCGGCGGGGGCGGCGAGGCGAGGACCAGCCCCAGCGCGAGCACGGTCGCAGCGCCCGCGAAGATCAGGATCTTCATCGGTCGGGTCTTTCGGATGCAGGGTGAAAAGAACGAGCGGCGCCGCATGTCGACAATGCCTCCGAGGGGCCTGTTCCGCGAACGATAGTTTTTGCCTCGGGTTGTGAATGGCGCTAACAACCCGCGCATGAGCCGTCTGCCCCCGTTCCTGGCGCTGAGAGCCTTGGAAAGCGCCGCCCGCCACCGCAGCTACAGCCGCGCCGCCGCCGAGCTCAACGTCACCCACGGCGCCGTCAGCCAGCAGATCCGGCGGCTGGAGGCCGAGTTCGGCCTGCGGCTGTTCCATCGCCAGGGCAACGCCATGGCCCCGACCCCGGTCGCCGCGGCGCTGGCCTCGCGGGTGAGCGAGGCCCTGGCCGTGCTGGAGCGGGGCGTCGACGAGCTGCGTTCGGACGCCGACTGCGGCCCCCTGGTCCTGACCGTGGTGTCGCATTTCGCCACCCGCTGGCTGGCGCGCCGCCTGGCCCGGTTGACCGACGACCTCGGCGGCGAGCGCCTGACCCTGCGCGTCGAGGACCGCATGGTCGACTTCTTCTCCGAGCGGGTCGACGTCGGCCTGCGCCATGGCTCGGGCGACTGGCCCGGGCTGGAGGCGACGCCCCTGCTCATGGACAGCCTGTTTCCGGTGTGCAGCCCCGAGTTCCTCGCCCGCTATCCGCTGCGCGAGCCGGCCGATCTGCTCAAGGCGCCGCTGCTGCGCCAGAACGGCCGGCCGTGGAGCCTCTGGATGCGCTGCGTCGGCGTCGAGGCCCCGCCGGCCCAGGGCGGCCTGATCTTCGAGGATTCCGCCCTGCTGGTCGACGCCGCCCTGCACGGCGTCGGCGTGGCCCTGGCCCGCAGCGGCCTGGTCGAGGAGGACCTGCGCACGGGCCGCCTCGTCCGTCCCTTCCCGGAATCGGTGGACGCCCGCGCCGGCTATTTCGTGGTGTGGCGGGGCGACAATCCCAAGCTGCCGCGCATCCTCAAGCTGCGCGACTGGCTGGTGGCCGAGGCGCAGATCCCCCGCGCGGCGGCCTAGACCCGGGCGGCCTCGGCGGCGCGGACCAGGCGGTCGAACAGCTCGCGCGGCTCGAACGGCTTTTGCAGCAGGTCCTCGGCCTGGAGCTCGACCGGCAGGGCCTCGCGGTCGAGATAGCCGGTCATGATCAGTCCTGGCAGCCCGGGCAGCAGGGCGCGCGCCTGCCGCAACAGCTCGGCGCCGGTCATGCCCGGCATGGCGAAATCGGCCAGCAGCACGTCGGGCCTGAGGCCGCCCTGCAGGCGGGCCAGGGCCTCGGCGCCGCCGGCCGCGCCGACGACGCCGTGGCCGGCCTCGCGCAGCAGCTCGCAGACATAGGCGCGGACGGCGTGGTCGTCCTCGACCACCAGCACGTTCATCGGCGGCGCCGGCCGGGCGAAGACGGCCGGGCCTTCGGCCAGCCCGCTGGGCTCGGCCACGCCCGCCGCCGCGCGCGGGGCGAACAGCATCACCTCGGTGCCGAAGCCCAGAGCGCTGTCGATGCGCAGGCCGCCGCCGAGCTGCTTGGCCAGGCCCGCGACCTGGCTGAGGCCCAGGCCCGAGCCCTTGCCCACCGGCTTGGTGGTGAAGAACGGCTCCACCGCGCGGGCCAGCACGTCCGGCGTCATGCCCGAGCCCTCGTCGCGCACCGAGACCATGACGTAGTCGCCGGGCTCGGGCTCGTGCAGGCCGCCCGGCTCGCCCAGCGACACCGCGCGGGTGGCCAGGGTGATCACCCCGTCGCCGCCCATGGCGTCGCGGGCGTTGATCGCCAGGTTCAGCAGCGCCAGCTCGACCTGGGCCGGGTCGACCACGGCCAGCGGCAGGTCGGCCGCCAGGGCGTGCTCGACCTTGATCGCCCCGCCCAGGGTGCTGGTCAGCAGGTCGCTCATGCCGGCGATCAGGGCGTTGAGGTCGACGGCGCGGGTCTCCAGGCGCTGCCGGCGCGAGAAGGCCAGGAGCTGGGCGGTCAGCTTGGCGCCGCGCTGGGCGGCGTGCAGGGCGTTGGTGACCAGCCGGCGGGCGCGCTCGTCCTCGATGCGCTTGAGGGCCAGGTCCAGGCCGCCGATCACGGCGGTGAGCAGGTTGTTGAAGTCGTGCGCCACGCCGCCGGTCAACTGGCCGACGCCCTCCAGGCGCTGGGCCTGGCGCAGGGCCGCCTCGGCCTCCAGCTTGTCGGTGACGTCCTGCATGGCCAGCACGCCCAGCACCAGCCGGCCGTCGGAATCGCGTACCGGCGCGGCGCTGACCTCCAGCGAGGCGATGCGGCCGCCGGGCTGGCGATAGAGGTGCAGCTCGCGGCTGACGTGCTCGCCCTGCAGCACCACCCGGCTGAGCGGGTATTCGTGGGCGCTGAGCGGGCGGCCGTCGGTGTGGAAGCCATGATGGGCGGTGTAGTCGCGCCAGCTTTCGGCCGGCGGCGGCGTGTGGCCCATCAGCCGGGCGGCCTCGGCGTTGGAGAAGGCCAGGCGGCCGTTGGGGGCCTCGGCGATGATCACGCCCAGCGGCATCTGTTCGAGCACCGCGCGCATGCGCTCTTCCGAGCGGCGCAGGGCGGCGGTCTCCAGCACGGTCAGTTCGGCGAAGCGCCGGTCGAAGACGGCCGCCGCCAGGCTGAGGCACAGCACCATCAAGGTGGCGCCCGCCACGCCCAGGGCGATGATCAGCGGCGTGGTCGCGCTGTAGACGTGCGTCTCCATTCCGGCGGGGATGAACCGCACGGCGGCCATGCCGGTGTAGTGCATGCCGACGATGGCGAAGCCGAGGATCACCGCCGCGCCGATCTTCCGGGGCAGGCTCTGTTCGCCGCGCGCCGCCGCCAGGGCGCTGATCGAGGCGCCGACGGCGATGACCAGCGACAGGGCCACCAGCCAGGGGTCGTAGCGCAGCACCCCGTCCATGCGCATGGCCGACATGCCGACATAGTGCATGGCGCAGATGCCCACGCCCATGAACACGCCGGCGCCGACCAGGCGCGCCTGCGGCGGCGGGGCGAAGCGCCACTGAAGCTTGAAGTCCGCCGGCGGGGCGGCCAGGAAGGCGCCGCCGGTGGCGACGATGGCCAGGGCCAGGGACAGCAGCGTCGGGCCCGGGGCGTAGCTGACCGGCGCTCCCGGGTCGTAGCCGAGCATCGCCACGAAATGCATCGACCAGATGCTCAGGCCGAGGCCCAGGGCGGCGCCGGCCAGCCAGGCCAGCCGGGCGCGGCCGGCGTTGGCGTCGACCCGGCGCGCCAGGTCCAGCGCGGTCCACGAGCCTGCGACGGCGATGACCACGGAAAGGACGGTGAAAACCGGCTGGTGCGCGTGATGCATGCCCCACCCTGCATCGAAGACGGTAAAGCCTACAGCGAATCGCCGATCGGCCCAGAGCGCCAGCGCAAACAATCAGGCCGTGTGCGGCGCCGTCTCGTCGCGCGTGGTCGTTGCATCGCAGCAAAGACTTTCCGAGCCCGGGGATAGTCGTGTTAGAAAGCTGTCACCTTTCCCGGGGCAAATAGCCTGGTCGGGAACCGCCAAGGGTTTGGGCTGAATGGTTGATATCAAGAGGGTCGGCGTCATCGGCGCGGGCCAGATGGGTTCGGGCATCGCGCATGTGTGCGCGCTCGCGGGCTACGAGGTCCTGCTCAACGACCTGACGCGCGAGAAGATCGACGCGGGCCTGGCCACGGTCGAGCACAACCTCGCCCGGCAGGTGCATCGCGGCGTCATCGACCAGGCGGCCATGGACGCCGCGCTCGGCCGGATCAAGCCTGCCGAGGACCTCGACCGCGTCGGCAAGACCGACCTGGCCATCGAGGCGGCGACCGAGGACGAGGACGTCAAGAAGGCGATCTTCAAGGCGCTGCAGCCGCACCTGGCCGCGGGCACCCTCCTGGCCTCGAACACCTCGTCGATCTCGATCACCCGCCTGGCCTCGACCACCGACCGGCCCGAGCGGTTCATCGGCCTGCACTTCATGAACCCCGTGCCGCTGATGAAGCTGGTCGAGGTGATCCGCGGCATCGCCACCGACGTCGGCACCTACGAGACCGCGGTCAAGTTCGCCCGCTCGCTGGGCAAGACCACCACCAACGCCGAGGACTTCCCCGCCTTCATCGTCAACCGCGTGCTGGTGCCGATGATCAACGAGGCGATCTACACCCTGTACGAGGGCGTCGGCACCGTCGAGGCGATCGACACCGCCATGAAGCTGGGCGCCAACCACCCGATGGGGCCGCTGGAGCTGGGCGACTTCATCGGCCTCGACACCGTGCTGTCGATCATGAACGTGCTCTATGACGGGCTGGCGGACTCCAAGTACCGGCCGTGCCCGCTGCTGGTGAAGTACGTCGAGGCCGGCTGGCTGGGCAAGAAGAGCGGCCGTGGATTCTACGACTATCGCGGCGAGCACCCGGTTCCCACTCGCTGACGCCCGTAGGCGGCCCGGCCTTGCGCCGGGATCGCCGACCCCGGGAAATCGCGGCGGCCGTGGATTTGGGCCTTGAGCCGCCACGACGCATCGCCACATAGCAGGCCGGGCCGACGCCTTGCGGGCGCCGGCGCGCCGCTCCCGTCCGGGCGCGTATTCCGCCAGTTCAGGGACGGCGACCATGAAGACCGGCTTCCTCCGCACCGCCCTGATCCTCGGCCTCGTCTCGGCCGTCGGGCCGTTCGCCATCGACATGTACCTGCCGGCCCTGCCGTCCATCGGCCAGAGCCTGAAGGCCGGTCCCGACGCGGTGCAGATGAGCCTGATGGCCTTCTTCATCACCCTCGGCGTCTGCCAGCTCGCCTACGGCCCGCTGTCCGACATGCTGGGGCGCAAGGCGCCGCTCTATTTCGGGCTGGCGCTGTTCGCGGCCGGCAGCATCGGCTGCGCGCTGGCGCCGGACGTCCAGACGCTGATCGCCTTCCGCGTGGTCGAGGCGGTGGGGGCCTGTGCGGGCATGGTGGTGCCGCGCGCGGTGGTGCGCGACCTGCACACCGGGCCGGAGGCGGCGAGGCTGATGTCGTTGCTGATGCTGGTGTTCAGCGTCTCGCCGATCCTGGCCCCGCTGACGGGCAGCCTGGTGATCGCCGTCGCCGGCTGGCGCGGCGTGTTCTGGACCGTCACCGGCGCGGCCTTGATCGGCCTCGTCCTGATCGCCACCCTGCGCGAGACGCGGCTTCCGGCCGCGCGGGCCGGCAGCTCGTGGGCCGGGGCGTTCGCAGCCTATCGCAAGCTGCTCGCCGACCGCACGTTCATGGGCCTGACCTTGGCGGGGGCCTTCGGCATTTCCGCCTTCTTCGTCTACCTGGCCAACTCGTCCTTCGTGCTGATCAACCACTATGGCCTGTCCCCGACGCTCTACAGCCTGTTCTTCGCGCTGAACGCCGTGTCGTTCTTCGGCGTGGCCCAGCTCAGCAGCGGCCTGATCCGCCGTTTCGGCCTGGCCGCGGTGATGCGGGGCGCGGTGGCCGGCTTCGCCCTGGCCATGATCGCCCTGCCGGCGACGATGGCGGCGGGCGCGACCGGCCTCGGCGTCCTGGCCGCCTTCCTGTTCGTCGGCTACGGCTTCCTCGGGCTGGTGGTGCCGACGGCGGCGGTGCTGTCGCTGGAGGAGCACGGCGACATCGCCGGCGCCGCCTCGGCCCTGATGGGCGCGGTCCAGATGATCGTCGGGGCGGCGGCGATGGCGGCGGCCGGCGCCTTCGCCGACGGCGGTCCGCTGCCGATGGCCGTGGGCGTCGCCGTCTGCGCGGCCCTGGCCTTCGTGTTCACCCGGCTGACCCTGCGGCCGCGCGGCGCGGCCCTGGGGGCGCCGGCCGAATAGATTCGCGGCCGCGCGAAACGTTAACCATTCATTCCATTCGACTTGACCGGGTTAACCGTTCGATAATCCCTTTGATTCGAGCGGGCGGGACTCCATGCGCAAGGTGACCGTAGCGCTGCTTTCCGCAGCCTATATCTGTCTGGTTCTGACCCTGGCCCTCTATGTCTGGCGGGCCGGCGGCGGCTGGGGCGCGGCCGTGGCGGCGCTGGTCGGCGGCCTCGGCCTCGCTTTCGCCCTGCACGGGCTGGCGGCGCGGGCGTTCGACCTGGCCGCCCTGCGCGGCGAGATCGGCGCGGTGCGCGAGGCCCATGTCATCCTCGCCGACCAGCTTGAGAAGATGAACGCCCGGCTGGGCGAGCTCAACGACACCGTCCGCGAGGACGCCGTGCGCCGCTCCGAGGAGCTGACCGGCGAGATGCGCATGCTCGAGGCGCTGGTCCAGCGCATGAGCGAGAGCCTGGAGCAGCGGCAGTCCACCCGCGGGGCCTTCTCGCCCTCGCACGCCGAGCGGCAGTCCTCGGCCCTGCTCGAGACCGTGCGCGAGGCGCTGGCCGACAACCGGGTCGACCTCTACCTGCAGCCGGTGGTCAGCCTGCCGCAGCGCCGCACGGTGTTCTACGAGAGCTTCTCGCGCCTGCGCGACCCCAGCGGCCGGGTGATGATGCCGGCCGAATATCTCAGCGTCGCTGAGCCCGAGGGGCTGGTCTCGGCCATCGACAACCTGCTGCTGTTCCGTTGCGTGCAGATCGTGCGGCGGCTGGCCAAGCAGGACCGCAAGGTCGGCATCTTCTGCAACATCGCCCTGGGGTCGCTGGCCGACGAGGTGTTCTTCCCGCAGTTCCTGGAGTTCCTGTCCCAGAACAAGGACCTGGCCGGGGCGCTGATCTTCGAGCTGGGCCAGGCCGCGTTCGGGTCGCGCGGCGCCGTCGAGGCCCGCAACATGGCCAAGCTGGCCGATCTCGGCTTCCGCTTCTCGCTGGACAAGGTCTCCGACCTCGACCTCGACTTCCCCGATCTCAGCCGCGCCGACGTCAAGTTCGTCAAGGTGTCCGCCGACGTGCTGGTCGACCAGTTGCTGGAGGCCGACGGCCGGCCGGCGCTGCGCTCGCTCAAGGACCTCAACGCCGCCGATTTCGCCGACCTCACCCGCCGCTACGGCGTCGAGCTGGTGGCCGAGAAGATCGAGAGCGAGCGCCAGGCCATCGACGTCCTCGAACTCAATGTCGCCTACGGCCAGGGCCACCTGTTCGGCGAGCCCCGCGCCATCCGCGACGCCGTCCTGGCCGAGACCGACCCGCCGGCCGATTTCATGCGCGGCGCGCTGCGCCGCCGCGGCGCCGGGCGCTAGGCGCCCAGCAGCGACCCGGAGGTCGGAACCAGCCGCAGCACCTCGGGCTTGCGCGCCAGTTGCCGGAAGATCTGCGGCGCGGCCTTCTCCCGCCAGGTCTGGCCCGCGCGCAGGCGCTCGGCGAAGCGGGCGTGGGCGGCGGCGTCGGCAAAGCCGGCGAACCAGACCAGCACGTGCTCGCCCGCGCGGATCGGCAGCGCCGGGAAGCTGTTGGGGCCGTCGTGGGTGACGAAGGCCGCCGCCACCCGTCCCCCGGCGGCGGCGATCGCCGGTTTCATCGCCTGTTCGAAGAAGGCGGCGAAGGGCTGGACGGCGTCGGCGTCGAGATAGTGCAGATTGGCGGCCAGCAAGCCGCGGGCGCCGCCGCGCCGCATCCCGTCCAGGGCGAAGCCGCCGCCGTCTTCGGCCGGCCGCAGCAGCAGCACGTTGTCGGAATCGAGCATGGTGGCGTTGGCCGCCGCCCGGCTCCGCCGCCAGTCGGGACCGCCATAGAACGCGGCCAGGGCGCGGCCCCGGCTTTCCAGGTCCGCGAAGCCGCGCATCCAGACGAACCGGTCGGGGTCGTCGAGGTCGCGGAACTGGCCGATCACCCGCACGCCCGCCGCCTCCTGGCCCAAGATGAACTCGCGGTCGAACAGGTCGATCAACGTGTCGCGCCGCCCGGCGTGCAGAGTGTATTGCCGCAGTTCGACGATCGGGCAGCATCGCCCGCCCGGGCCGTCTCGACGGGGCGAGCCGGCGACGGGGCCCGCCGCCGCCGCGCCCGCCGCCGCCAGGGCCTTGAGGACGCGGCGGCGGTCGCGACCGGCCGGCGAGGAATGCTGCGTTGGGGTCTCGGGCGCCCGGGTCATGCGGTGGTCTCCATTTGGGGGAGAGGATCGCCCGCATGGCTGACATCCTGTGGCAGGAATTTCGGCGACCCCGCAAATGATCGGGCTTGCGCCGGGCCGCCGTCGCGTCCCAACTGCCGGGACAATACGAAGGGGGAGATGCATGGATCGGCGGGCGGTGCTCGGCCTTGGGGCCGTGTCGTTGGGGCTGGCGGCCGGAGCGGCGGGGGCCGCCGGCGCCCAGGGTCGGGACGGCCAGGACGCCGGGGGCGGTCCGGAGCCGGCCGTGCAGGTGCTGTCGGGCGGCCGTCCGGAGTACGGCCCGGCGCTGGCCGCCATCGGCCGGCTGGTCGAACGTCACCGCCAGGCGTTCGGCCTGCCGGGGATGACTGTGAGCGTCGCCGACGCCGACGGTTTCGCGGCGGTGATCAACGCCGGCTGGGCGGACGCCGACCGCAAGGAGGCCTTCACCTCGGACCGGCTGGTGCAGATCGGCTCGATCAGCAAGTCGCTGGTCGGGCTCTGCATCTTCCGCCAGATCCAGGCCGGCCGGGTCGCCCTGGCGACGCCGATGCGCGACATCCTGCCGGATGTTCCGTGGCCGGACGGAACGCCGATCACGCTCGGCCACCTGCTCAACCACAGTTCCGGCCTGCCGGACGACGCCCCGGTGTTTCCGCGCGGCGGCGACGGCCGGCTGTGGCGCGGATACGAGCCCGGATCGTCGTGGAGCTACAGCAACACCGGCTACCACCTCCTAGGCTGGACGCTGGAACGGCTGCACGGCCGCAGCCTGCCCGAGGTGATCGAGGGCGAGGCCCTGGCGCCGCTGGGCATGGCCGGCCAGGCCGTGGGGGCGTTGCGGGCCGAGGACCGTCATCGCTACGCGGTCGGGCGCAGCCCCTACGTCCAGGACCTGCCGGCGCCGACGCCGGGGCGGCTGGGACAGGCGGCCTGGGTCGATTCCGCCGACGGGGCGGGATGCGTCGCGGCGACCTCGGCGGCGATGACCGCCTATGTCCGCTGGCTGATCGGCGCGGCGCGGGGGCATGGCGGCGCCCTGCTCGACGACGCCCATGCGGCGCGGTTCTGCGCTCCGGGCGTCGACGCGCCCGGCTGGGGCATGCCTGGCGCGCGCTACGCGCACGGCCTGGCCGTGGTCCAGGCGGGCGGGCGCACCTATCTGCACCACACCGGCGGCATGATCGCCTTCAATTCGTCGCTGCACGTCGACGGCGCGGCCGGGGTGGGGGCGTTCGCCAGCACCAATGTCGGGCTGATCGTCTATCGGCCCCGCGCGGTGACGGCCTACGCCTGCGAGGCTCTGCGCGCCGTCCGCGAGGGCCGCGAGCCGCCGGCCCCGCCCGAGCCGCAACGGCCGGCGGTCGAGGCCGCCTATCTGGGCGCCTATCGCGCCGCCTCCGGCGCGGCGTTCGAGATCCGGCGGTCGGGCGACGAGACGCGGCTGTCCGTGGACGGTCGCGAGGTCGTCCTGGAGGCGATCGGCGACGACCTGCTGCTGGCGCACGATCCGGCCTTCGCCCGCTATCCCCTGGCTTTCGAGCGCGCCGGCGGCAAGGTGGCCGGCGCCTGGCTGGGATCGGTGTTCTATGCCGCCGGCGGGGCCTCGGCCGTCCGCGCCGCGCCGTCGCCGGCCCTGGCCGCCCTGGCCGGCCGCTACGACAACGACGATCCCTGGCGCGGCGCGATCCGGGTGGTGGCGCGAGGCGAGGGCCTGTGGCTCGACGGTGCCCAGCCGCTGATCGACCTGGGCGGCGGCGTCTGGCGGGTGGGCGCCGATCCGCACGGGGCCGAGCGGGTGCGCTTCGACGCCGTGGTCGCCGGCCGGCCGCAGCGGATGAATTTCTCGGGCGTCGACTATCTGCGCCGGCCGGACCGGGTCTGAGCGGCGCGGGGCGGATTAAATCTGGCGGATAGCAAGCATCGGAATGCGGGCTGGTTCATCGCGGCGCAGATTGGCCGCATGGATGAACACGGAGCGCGGACATGACTTCCTCCGCTTTTTCTAACGACGACGACCGCTGGGCCGCGGCCCAGCGGCGCGACCCCGCCGCCGAAGGCGCCTTCCTGATGGGGGTGCTGACCACCGGCGTCTATTGCCTGCCCACCTGCGCCGGCCGGCCGAAGCGCGAGAACGTGCGCTTCTACGGCACGGCCGAGGCCGCGCGCGCGTCCGGCCTGCGCCCCTGCAAGCGCTGCAAGCCGGACGAGCAGCGCGAGACGCTGCGTTACGGCTTCGTCGAGACCGACCTTGGAACGGCGCTGCTGGCCGCGTCCGGGGCCGGGGTGTGCGTGGTGACGCTGGGCGAGGATCGCGCGGGGCTGGCGGCCGACCTTCGCCGGCGGTTCCCCCGCGCCCGGCTGATCGAGGCCGGGGCCGAACTGTCGACCGAGCTGGAGCAGGCGCGGGCGCTGATCTCCTCGCCCGCCGCCGGGTTCGCCCCGGCGCTCGACGCGCGCGGCACGCCGTTCCAGCAGGCGGTCTGGCGGGCCCTGCGCCAGCTGCCGGCCGGGACGACGGTCAGCTACGCCGAGCTGGCGCGGCGGGCCGGGCGGCCGGAGGCGACCCGGGCGGCGGCCCAGGCCTGCGGCGCCAATCCCCTGGCCGTGATCACGCCCTGCCACCGGGTGGTGCGCGCCGACGGGAGCCTCTCGGGCTACCGCTGGGGCGTGGAGCGCAAGCGGGCCCTGCTGGCGCGGGAGCGGGCGGCTTGAGCCTGGAGGCTCGGGTCGCCGCCCTCGACTGGCCGCGCATCGAAGGCGAACTCGCCGCCCAGGGCTGGGCGACCACCGGGGCGCTGCTGTCGGCGGACGAGTGCGCGGACCTGGCCGCGCTCTACGACCGGACCGGGCTGTTTCGCAGCCGCGTGGTCATGGCCCGGCACGGCTTCGGCCAGGGCGAGTACCAGTACTTCGCCTACCCCTTGCCCGACCCGGTGGCCGGGCTGCGGCGGGTCTTCTATCCGCGGCTGGCCCCGATCGCCGGCCGCTGGGCCCGAGCCCTGGGCGAGGCGCGGACCTATCCGGAGACGCTGGAGGCCTTCACCGCCCGCTGCCGCGACGCCGGCCAGACGCGGCCGACGCCCCTGCTGCTGCGCTACGGTCCGGGCGACTACAACTGCCTGCACCAGGACCTCTATGGCGAGCTGGTGTTCCCCCTGCAGGCGGCCGTGCTGCTCGACGAGCCGGGGGTCGATTTCGAGGGCGGCGAGTTCGTGCTGGTCGAGCAGAGGCCGCGTCAGCAGTCGCGGCCGATGGTCGCGCCGCTGCGGCGGGGCGAGGCGGTGATCTTCGCGGTCAACCAGCGGCCGGCCCAGGGCGCGCGGGGCATGTACCGCCTGGCCCTGCGCCACGGGGTCAGCCGCCTGCGCTCGGGGCGTCGCCACACCCTGGGCGTCATCTTCCACGACGCCGCGTGACCGAGGGCTCCGCCCCGCGCGCCTGGCGCGCGGGGCGGATGGCGGATCACCAGATGCGGACCCGCTGGTCGGGCGCGACGTACAGCGGATCGCCCGCCTTGACCCCGAACGCCTCGTACCAGGCGTCGACGTTCCGCACCGTGCCGTTGGCCCGGTAGTAGCTGGGCGAGTGCGGATCGGTGACGAGCTGCTGGCGCAGGGCGTCGTCGCGGATCTTGCCGCGCCAGATCTGGGCGAAGCCGAGGAAGAAGCGCTGGTCGCCGGTCAGGCCGTCGATCTTGGCCGCCGGCTTGCCGCCCAGCGACATGTGATAGGCGTCGAGCGCCGTCAGGACGCCGCCGAGGTCGCCGATGTTCTCGCCCATGGTCAGGTCGCCGTTGACGTGGGCGCCGGGCAGCGGACTGAACGCCGAGTACTGGCCGCTCAGGCGCTTGGTCTGGACGACGAACTTGTCGGCGTCCTGGGCCGTCCACCAGTCGCGCAGGGTCCCGTCGGCGTCGAACTGCCGGCCCTGGTCGTCGAAGCCGTGGCTGATCTCGTGGCCGATCACCGCGCCGATGCCGCCGTAGTTCACCGCCGGGTCGGCCTTGGGATCGAAGAACGGCGGCTGCAGGATCGCCGCCGGGAACACGATCTCGTTCATGGTCGGGTCGTAATAGGCGTTCACGGTCTGCGGGGTCATGCCCCACAGCGACCGGTCGACCGGGCCGCGCAGCTTTTCGACCCAGAAGTTCCACTCGAACGCGCTCGAGCGGCGGATGTCGCCGTAGAGGTCGTCGGCCTTGATCTCCAGGCCCGAATAGTCGCGCCAATGGTCGGGATAGCCGATCTTGACGTTGAAATGGGCCAGCTTGTTGAGGGCCTTGGCCTTGGTGTCGGGGCCCATCCAGTCGAGCTTCTCGATGCGGACCTTGAGCGCGGCGCGCAGGTTGCCGACCAGCTGCTCCATGGCCGCCTTGGACTCGGGCGGGAAATAGGCGGCGACGTAGAGCTTGCCGACCGCCTCGCCCAGGCTGGAGCCGACGGTGGTCACCGCGCGCTTCCAGCGCGGCCGGTTCTCGGGCTGGCCCGAGAGCACCTTGCCGCGGAAGTCGAAGCGGGCGTCGACGAAACGCTTGGAGAGGTAGGGCGAGGCGGCGTCGACGACGTGGAAGGCCTGCCAGGCCTGCAGCACGTCGATCGGCGTGTCGGCGAAGATCGCCGCGATCTTGGGGAAGGCGCTCTTCTCGCCGACGATCACCGTCTCGACGTCGCTGACGCCGGCGGCCTTGAAATAGGTCCGCCAGGGGAAGCTCGGGGCGTCCTTGGCCAGCTGCTCGACCGTGGTCGGGTTGTAGGTCTTGACCGGGTCGCGCTGCTCGACCTTGGACCAGCTCGCCTCGGCGATCCTGGTCTCCAGGGCGACGATGGCCTGGGCCTTGGCCTGGGCGTCGGGCCAGCCGGCCATGCCCAGCATCTGGGCGACATAGGCCTCGTACTTGGCCTTCTGGGTCTTGAACTGGTCGGTCAGATAGTAGTCGCGGTCGGGCAGGCCCAGGCCGTCCTGGCCGACATAGAGGGCGTAGCGGCTGGGGTTCTTGGCGTCCTGCTGGATGGCCGAGCCGAAGAAGCTGGACGAGTAGTCGTACATCGCCCGGCCCATGATCGCGGCCAGCTGTTCGCGGGTGGTCGCGGCCTTGATCTCGGCCAGGGCGGGGGCCAGGGGGGCGGCGTCCAGCTTCTCGATCAGCGCCTCGTTCATGAAGGCGTTGTAGAGGGCGCCGATCTTGGCTTCCTCGCCGGTCGCGGCCTTGTTGGCGGCGGCGCGGTCGATGACGGCCCGCGCGCGGGCGTCGGAAAGCTCGCGCAGTTCGTCGAAGGCGCCCCAGCGGGTGCGGTCGGACGGGATCTGGGTCTTGGCCTCCCAGCCGCCGCTGGCGAACTTGTAGAAGTCCTGCCCCGGCGCGACCGTCTTGTCCTGGCCGCTCAGGTCGAAGCCCCAGGCGCCGAAGTGCTGGGCCTTGGCGACGTCGGCGGCGGGAGCGGCGTCGGCCGCGAAGGACGGCGTGGCGGCGGAGGAGGCGGTGAGCGCGGCGGCGGCGGCCGCGCAAAGCCATAGGCGTTTCATCACGAGGCGATCTTCCCCAGGTTGGCAGATGACGCCAAACATGCACCCGGGAACCTGGCCGAGTCCGTTACAAAATTTTCATCTGGCGGCCGAGCTGAGGACAAACGCCCTCATTTCGGGACGAACGCCGGCCGTCCTTGCACGGCGGCCGGCTTCGCGGGGAATTTAGCGTCAGCCCGTCGGGGCCTCAGGGCGTCTGCAGCAGCTTGCGGACCTTGGCCATGGCCCGGTCGCCGGCCTCGCCGTAGCCGATCGGCTCGATGAAGCCGCCGTCCTTGTCGAACAGGTAGATCATCGACGAGTGGTCCATGGTGTATTCGCCGCCCTCGACCGGCACCTTGCGGTAATAGACCCGGTAGGCCTTGGCCGCCTGGGCCACCTGCTCGGGCGTTCCCGTCAGGCCGCGGATGCGCGGGTCGAAGTTCGACAGATAGGTCTTGAGCTGCGCCGGGGTGTCCCGTTCGGGATCGACCGAGACGAACACCACGTTCAGCCGGTCGGCGTCGGGGCCGAGCGCCTTCAGCCAGCCGGTCAGCTCGGTCAGGGTGGTGGGGCAGACCTCCGGACAGAAGGTGAAGCCGAAGAACATCAGGGTCGGCTTGCCGCGCAGGTCGGCCTCGGTGACCTTGCGGCCGTCCTGGTCGACCAGCTGGAAGGGGCCGCCCACCTTGGGCCCGGCCAGGGCCGGGGCGGCGACGGAGCGGGCCTCGGCGGCCTTGTCGCCCTGGTGCCCGCGCCAGAAGGTGTAGCCCATCACCCCGACGGCCAGCGCCGCCGCCGTCGCGAACGCGACGGCGAGCAGCATGCGGTTGCCTCGGTCGCTCATCGCATGCCCTTGTGGTCGTGGCCGGCCTCGGGCTTGGGCGCGCCCATGGCCTCGACGGCGAACTCGATCTGGACCTTGCCGGCCTTGGCGAAATCGAGCGTGGCGGGAACCCGGTCGCCGGCCTTCAGCGGCTGTTTCAGGCCGATCAGCATGATGTGGTAGCCGCCGGGCTTCAGCTCGACCGTCGCGCCGGGGGCGAGGGGCACGCCGCCCGACACCGGCCGCATGGTCATCACCCCGCCGGCGGTGGACATCTGGTGGATCTCCAGCTTGTCGGCGACGGGGGTCGAACCGCCCAGCAGGACGTCGGGCGTCTTGCCGGCGTTGGTCACCGAAAGATAGCCGGCGCCGGTCTTGGCGCCGGGCGGCGTGGCCCGGCTCCAGGGATGACCGACCTGCAGGCCGCCGATCCGGTAGTCGTGGGCCAGGGCCGGCGCGGCGGCGGCGACGGCCAGCGCCGCCAGGGAGAGGGTCAGGATGCGCATGGGAAGAACTCCTTGCCGGGGGTCACATATGGTGATGGGCGACGGCGTCGCCGGGCGTGAGGGTCAGGGCGGGAGCCGGCCGGGCGAGGCCGTGGGCGTCCTCGCCGGGGCCGGGGGTCTCGGTCCACTGGGACTGGCCGGTCTCGCAGGTCTGGATCACCGGGAAGTACAGCGTCCCCACCTGCTCGGGCAGCTTCATCAGCAGGCCGAAGTCGTCGAACTGGTCGTCGGGCAGGCGCCCGCGCCAGATCACGGTGGCGACCCCTTCTCCCGGCTTGGCGGCGGTGGCGGCGTCGGCCTTGACCACCTCCAGCGTCCAGCCGGGCTTGGGCTGCGGCCGGGCCGAGGCCACCCCCGCGGGGATCTCGACCCGCAGGGCGGTGGTGGCCGAGCCCGAGCAGCCGTGGCCGACCTGGAAGCGGGCGGCGAAGTAGCTTCCCGCCTTGGCCTGGTTCTGCGCCATGACCACGTGCGCCGAGGCGGCGTCGGCGAAGGCCAGGGCGGCGGCGGCGAGCGGGAGGGCGGCGGCTTTCACGACGGACATCTTCCTAGAACGCATAACGCAGCCCCGCGAACACCGAGCGGCCCTCGCCCGGATAGAAGACCGAGGTCCCGGCCTTGCGGGCGGCGGTGATGGTCGAGACGTCGCTGACATAGGCCTCGTCGGTCAGATTGCGACCCTCGACGTAGAGAGAGAGCCCGTTGCGCAGGTCGAGGCCGGTCTCCAGACCGACCAGAGTGTAGCCCGGCGCGCGCAGGGTGTTGGCCTGGTCGGCCCAGGCGCCCTGGGGAACCCAGTCGACGTTCGGGGCGATGTAGAAGCCGCCGAGGCCCAGAAGGTCCGGCCGCGTGTAGCGGATCTCGGCGCGCAGCACGTTGCGCGGCGCGCCGGCGATGGCGTTGTTTCCGTACTGGCGGTCGCCGCGGAAGCGGAAGTCGTTGAAGTTCCAGACCCCGGTCACGCTCAGGCGGTCGCCGGCGTCGGGCGCGCTGAGGCCCTCGGCGAGGTCGACCCGCACCAGCGCCTCGATCCCCTGGTGAACCGTGCGGCCGGCGTTGAAGGTGGTCGCCGGAACGTTGGGATCGACGGTGTACTGCAGCAGTTCGCCGTTGATCTCGGCGCGATAGGCGGTCAGGTCGAAATGCACCGGCCCGTGGTCGCCGCGCGCGCCGATCTCGTAGGTCCAGGCCCGCTGGGCGTCGAGGGGCGCGAACGACGGCCCGGCGGTGTTGGCCTGGGCGAGATCGGTGAAGTCCGGCACGTCGCGCGAGCGCGTCAGGTTGGCGAACACCTGCACCGAGGGCGTCGCCTGCCACAGCAGCCCGGCCTTGGGGCTGAAGCCGTGGAAGGTGCGCTCGCCGCTCTTGGCCGGGGTCGTCAGGTTGTCGAGTTCGCGCTCGTCGGCCAGGTACTTGCCACCGACGGTCAGGGCGACGGTCTGGGTCAGGTGGATGCGGTCCTCGGCGTAGGCCTCGACGTTGAAGGCCTTCTGGTGGGCGTTGCCGGTCATGGCCCCGCGCGATCCGGCCAGGTTGACGTACTGCTTGGCCTGGTTGAAGCCGGCGATCACCCGCATGCCGGCGATCACCTCGTTGCGCAGGCCGCCGATGTCGAGGTCGGCGGAATAGCGGGCGTCGCCGCCCCAGGTCCAGCCGTCCTGGTTCAGCACCTGGAAGATCGGGTGGTCGAGGTGCTTGTGGGCGGCCCACACCGTGACGTCGATGCGCCCCTCGTCGAGCTTGACGGTGGTGCGGTCGGCGATGCGCTGCACCGCGTCGTTGCGCTGCTGGTTGCCGCCGACGACCATGTTGGCCGCGCCCGGCGCGGCCTGGTCGGGATGGGCCAGGGCCTGGGCCAGGGGCAGGGAGCCCGGCAGCTGCTGGCGGGTGTCGTCGATGGCGACGTAGACGCGGGTCTCGACGCGGTCGTTGAAGCGATGGCCGATATTGCCGTTGAAATAGAGGTCGGTGCTGCGCGAATGCTGCCGGGCGCCGGCCGAGGCGAGGCCGGTGACGGTGGCCAGGGCGTCCCAGTCGCCGAACACGCGCGAGGCGGTGGCCGAGGCCCGCATGGTCGAGAACGAGCCGCCCTCCAGGCGCAGCACGTTCGGCGTCGTGGCGGTGTAGGCGGTGGGGGTGACGAAGTTGATCGCCCCGCCCAGGGTCGACGAGCCCAGGGCTAAGCCGTTGCCGCCCTTGTAGACTTCGATCGAGCGCAGCGACAGCGGATCGATGGTGTAGAAGTCGCCCGAACCGTCGGCGAGGTTCCAGGGCACGCCGTCCTGGGCGATCTCGACGCCGCGCAGGTGATAGCCGCGGGCGACGCCCGAGCCGCGGATCGACAGGCGGACTTCCTGGCCATAGCGGTTCTGGGCGAACACGCCAGGGGCGTCCTTCAGCATGTCGTGCAGGGTGTTGGCGTAGCGGCCCTTGAGATCGTCGGCGTCGATGAAGCCGACCGAGCCGGCGGTGCGTATCAGTTCGGATTTCTGCTGGGCGAGGTCGGGCTGGGTGAGCGAGCCGCCGCCGGCGGTGACGGTGACGCCGGAGACCGGATGGGGCTGGTCGGCGGCCTCCTCGGCGCGGGCGGTCGAGACGGCGAGGAAGGCGGCGGCCAGGGCGAGGGCGCTGGCGCGGTTCAGGTGGCGATTGGACAAGACGTTGCACTCGTTCGACGGGCCGGCGCGCGGCGCCGGCCTTGGGCATGGGTTCGCGCGGCGGGCGCGTAAGGGCGCCCCGCCGCGCGGCGGATGCGGTCAGACGAGGGTCGGGGGGCCTTGCGAAGGCGGGCGTGGCGGGGCGCGGGCCCCGGGGGTTCCGACCAGGGCGAAGGGCGTCAGCACGAAGGCCGGCGCGGCGTAGCGCACCGGGGCCGCGGCGTCGGGCGCCGTCGTCTCCACGGCCGCACAGCAGGCCATGACGCATTCCAGGCACGGCAGGCCGGCGAAGCCCTTCGGCTTGGAGATCGGCGACGCGGCGGCGGACTTGCCGGCGCCGGCGTCGACCGTGACCACCTTCAGTCCCTCGCGGGTGCACAGGGTGATCTGAAACGGATCGCCGGCCCGGGCGTGGGCCATGGCCGCGGCGGGAATCAGCGCCTGGACCAGCAGGGCGACGACGGCCAGCCAGGCGGGCCAGGCCCGTCCCCGTCGTCTCGTCGCTGTCGCCCCCGCGGTCATGGGCGCGTCAATAGGCGTCGAAAGGGGCCGAGCGCAAGTGGACGTTACGTCCAGGGCCCGCCGGCTAGTGGCCGGCGGCGCCCTTGGGGCCTTCCAGCGCCCGGCGGATCATGCCGTTGGCGATCTCGCGCTCGCCCATGATGATGCAGTTCGCGCCCATGGCGGTGAGGTGCTCGACCTCGGCGTCGCTGTGGGCGCGGGCGACGATGTCGAGCCCGGGATTGGCGGCGCGCGCCTGCTCGATGATCTGCCCGGCCTCGAAGGCGTTGGGGATGGCCACCAGCAGCCGGTCGGCGCGGTCCAGCCGGGCCAGGGCCAGGGTCTCGGGCTGGGCGGCGTTGCCCGCCACGGCGTCGTAGCCCTGCTCGCGCAGCGCCTCGGCCTCGCCGTCCCGCTCTTCCACCACCGTCAGCGGCCGGCGGCCGTGCAGGGCCTCGCCGACCAGCCGGCCGACGCGGCCGAAGCCGACCAGCACCACGTGGGCGGCCTCCGCCTTGGGCTCGGCGACGCCCCGCTTGGCCTGCACCCGGCTATGCACCCGCCCCAGGGCGGCGAACATCAGCGGGTTGAGCAGGATCGACAGGATCGCCCCAGCCAGGATCAGGTCGCGGCCCTCGGTCGGCAGCAGGCCCAGCGCCACGCCGAGGCTGGCCAGGATGAACGAGAACTCGCCGATCTGGGCCAGGCTGGCCGAGATGGTCAGGGCCACCGAGGTCGGCCGTCGGAAGGCCAGCACGATGGCCATGGCCGCCAGCGACTTGCCCAGGGTGATGATCAGCACCGTCCCCAGCACCGCCAGCGGCGCGCGGACCAGGATGGTCGGGTCGAACAGCATGCCGATGGAGACGAAGAACAGCACGGCGAAGGCGTCGCGCAGCGGCAGGGTGTCCTGGGCCGCCTGATGGCTGAGCTCGGACTCGCCCAGCATCATGCCGGCGAAGAAGGCGCCCAGGGCGAAGGAGACGCCGAACAGCGACGCCGAGCCGAAGGCCACGCCCAGGGCGATGGCCAGCACCGCCAGGCGGAACAGCTCGCGCGAGCCGGTGTGGGCGATGCGGTGCAGCACCCAGGGGATCACCCGCCGGCCGACCACCAGCATCAGGGCGACGAAGGCGGCGACCTTGCCGAGGGTCAGGCCCAGGGCGGCGGCGATCTGGCCGCCGCTCATGCCGGCGGCGGCCTCGCCGTTCGGCCCCTTGCCGCCGAGAAGGCCCGAAAGCGCCGGCAGCAGCACCAGGGCCAGCACCATGGCCAGGTCCTCGACGATCAGCCAGCCGACGGCGATCTTGCCCTGCTGGGTCTCGACCAGCCGTCGCTCCTGCAGGGCCTTGAGCAGCACCACGGTGGAGGCCACCGACAGGGCCAGGCCGAACACCAGCCCCGCGCCGGGCGGCCAGCCCAGCAGCCAGCCCAGACCCATGCCCATCACCGTGGCCGCCGCCATCTGCACCACCGCCCCCGGCACGGCGATCTTGCGCACCGACAACAGGTCCTTGAGCGAGAAGTGCAGGCCGACCCCGAACATCAGCAGGATGACGCCGATCTCGGCCAGCTCGGGCGCCAGCTTCTGGTCGGCGACGTAGCCCGGCGTGAACGGCCCGACCAGGATGCCCGCCAGCAGATAGCCGACCAAGGGCGGGGCCTTGAACCGGTTGGCCACGGCCCCGAAGACGAATGCCAGGCACAGGCCGGCGACGATGGTGGCGATCAGCGGGGTTTCGTGGGGCATGCCGGCCTTCTGGGAGCCTTTCCAGGAATAATGGGTTGGATGGGGCGGGGTTCGCTTGACCTCGGCGCATTTCGGTCGATACTTCAACCAATATGGGTGATATTGATCAAAAAGGCCATCCCGGCATGATCAAGATCTTGTCACCGGCGCAATGCCGGGCGGCGCGCGGCCTGCTGGCCTGGACGCAGGAGGCTCTGGCGGACCGCGCCAGCGTCTCGCGCAGCACCGTGCGCGACTTCGAGACGGAACGCCACGACCTGCATCGCGCCACCGAGCGCCTGCTGGTCGAGGCGCTGGAGGGGGCGGGGGTCGAACTGATCGCCGCCGACCGGGATAGTGGCGCGGGCGTGCGGTTGCGCCAGCCGGCGGGAGCGGACTGAGCCGCGACGCAAGGGCCCCGGGGCGAGCGGCGGAGGAAGAGGGGATCGATGGAGCACGGCGTCGGCGCAGGCGACTACAAGGACCTCGTGCTGTTCCTCGCCACCGCCGGCGTGGTGGTGCCGCTGTTCCAGCGGCTGAAGGTCAATCCCATTCTCGGTTTCCTGGGCGCCGGCGTGGCGCTGGGACCCTACGGCCTGGGCAGCTTCACCGGCGTCGCGCCCTGGCTGGGCGCCTTCACCGTCGACAACCCGGCCGAGATCGGCCAGATCGCCGAGTTCGGCGTGGTCTTCCTGCTGTTCATGATCGGGCTGGAGCTGTCATGGGAGCGGCTGCGCCTGATGCGCCGGATGGTGTTCGGCCTGGGCGCGCTGCAGGTCAGCCTGTGCGCGGCGGTGATCGCCGTGGCCGCCGGCCTGCTGGGCCAGCCGCTGGCGGCGGCCCTGGCGGTGGGCGCGGCCCTGTCCCTGTCGTCGACCGCCATCGTCATGCCGGTGCTGGCCGAACAGAAGCGGCTGCATTCCGAGGCCGGCCGGGCCGCCTTCTCGGTGCTGCTGTTCCAGGACCTCGCCGTCGCCCCGATCCTGATCACCGTGGCGGTGCTGGGCCGTCAGGGCGAGGGGTTCGACCCCAAGCTGCTGCTGACCTTCGCGCCCGCCGCCCTTGGCCTTTTGGCCATCGTCGTGCTGGGCCGGCTGGTCCTGCGGCCGATGCTGAAGTCGGTGGCGCGGGCCAAGAGCGAGGAGCTGTTCCTGGCCGCCTGCCTGCTGGTGGTCATCGGCGCCGGCCTGGTCAGCGCGGTCATCGGCCTGTCGATGGCGCTGGGCGCCTTCGTCGCCGGCCTGCTGCTGGCCGAGACCGAGTACCGGCACGAGGTGGAAGTGACCATCGAGCCGTTCAAGGGGCTGCTGCTCGGCCTGCTGTTCCTGTCGGTGGGCATCGGGCTCGACCTGTCGATCCTGGCCCGCCACCCGGTGCTGGTGCTGGGGACGGCGGTCGGTCTGCTGGCGCTGAAGGCCGTGGTGGTGTTCGGCCTTGGCCGCCTGTTCGGCATGAAGAGCGGCCGCGCCCTGGAGACGGCCCTGGTGCTGGCCGCCGGCGGCGAGTTCGCCTTCGTCATCCTCGACGCGGCCATGGGCGAGGGCGTGGTGCCCCGCCGCCTGGGCGAGCCGCTGCTGGTCTCGGCCACCCTGACCATGTTCGCCATCCCGATCCTGGCGGCCGCCGGCAAGCGGCTGTCGAAGAAGGCCGGGCCGCCCGAGGCCGCGCCGGCGCCGGCGACCGACCCGAGGGCGTCCGCGATCGAGGGGGAGCGGCCCAAGGTGCTGGTGGTCGGCTATGGCCGCGTCGGCCGCCTGGTCGGCGAGATGCTGTCGCGGCACGACATCCCGTGGGTGGCGGCCGAGCGCGACCCCAGGCTGGTGGACCAGGGGCGCCGGGCCGGGACCGTCATCTTCTACGGCGACGCCTCGCGGACCGAGTTCCTGCGCCGCTGCGGCCTGGGCGACGCGCCGGCCCTGGTGGTGACCATGGATTCGCCCGAGGGCGTCGAGGCGGTGGTGGCCACGGCGCGGGCCGAGCGGCCGGACCTGACCATCGTCGCCCGCGCGCGTGACGCCCGTCACGCCAAGGCGTTGTACGAACTTGGGGCCACCGACGCCGTGCCCGAGACCATCGAGGCCTCGCTGCAGCTTTCCGAGGCGGTGCTGGTCGACATCGGCATCCCGATGGGGCTGGTGATCGCCTCGATCCACGAGAAGCGCGACGAGTTCCGCAAGGACTTCAACCGTCCCGACGCCCTGGGCGGCCGCGTCCGCCGCGCGCGCGACCGCATGGCCGGCGGGCGCTGAGGCGGCGACGGCTCAGGCCTCGGGCGGCGCGAAGGTCCGCTCGCCGATGGCGTAGGCCAGGCCGCGGCCCGGCACGTTGACCACGGCGATGGCCAGGGCGCCCAGCGGCAGGGTCTCGCCGCCGGACAGCGTCGAATCCGGTTCGCGGCCCGGTCCGGCCGCGCCGGCCACCGAGGCGCCGGTCTCGTACTTGACGTGGGCGGCGGCCGAGGGGCCGTCGGCGCGGGTCTCCAGGATCCAGGTCGGCCCGAAGTCGCGCTCGCGGATGGCGGCGATCAGGGCGTCGGCCGAGGCCGTGGCCCCGCCGGCGTCGAGCACCGGGTCGATGATGGCGCACAGGCCGGTGGCCGGGTCGGCGACCACCCAGGTGGTCACGCCGGTCTCGGCGTGAAGGAAAGCCTGGACGTCAGGCTGCATCGCAAGGGTCCCTCGAAGGCGCGTCGGCGCGGGCGATGCGACTCGTCCGCCTGCCTTCGGTAGATCATGGTTCTTTCAGAAGGGTTTCCCGAAACGGGACGAGGCGGCTTCAGGCCGCCTCGGGCCGCTGATAGGCCGCCCGCGCGGCGCGCACCTGCGCCTGGCTGGCCTCGGCCCAGGCGACCAGCGCCCCCAGCGGCTGCATCAGCGAGCGGCCGAGCGGGGGCAGGGCGTAGTCGACCCGCGGCGGGGCGGTGGGGAACACCGTGCGCGAGACCAGGCCGTCCTGCTCCAGCCGCCGCAGGGTCTGGGCCAGCATGCGCTGCGAGATGTCGCCGACGGCCCGCTTGAGCTGGGTGAACCGCAGCGCGCCGCCGTCGAGGTTCTGCAGGATCAGGAAGCTCCACTGGTCGCCGATGCGGTCCAGTACGTCGCGGATCGGGCAGGGGGACGGGGCGGGCGGGCGAGTGGTCGGCATGACGGTCCTTCGGCGCGATCGGACGGCGGCCGGTTACCCCGGCGTCACCTGGTGACGCCGAAAACCCGTCTTGCGGCGAGGCCGCCGAGGCTTCACATCGGTTCCTGATCTATACCGGCTCTCAAACCGAGACCAACGGGAAAGGACCCCGCCATGTACGTCGCCGTGATCGGCGCGACCGGAAACGTCGGCTCGCGCATCGTCGAGGAACTGTTGCGGCGCGGCCATCGCGTGCGCGCCGTGGTGCGGCGCGACGGCGCGCTCGCCGCCCGGCCCGACCTCGACGTCGTCCGCGCCGACGCCGGCGACCGCGCCGCCCTGGCGCGGGCGCTCGAGGGCGTCGACGCGGCGGTCAGCGCCGTGAAGTTCCTGCAGAGCGATCCGGCGGTGCTGATCGGCGCGGTCAAGGACGCCGGCGTTCCTCGCTATCTGGTGGTCGGCGGCGCCGGCAGCCTGGAGGTCGCGCCCGGCCAGCGGCTGGTCGACCAGCCGTTCTTCCACGCCGAATGGAAGCCGGAGGCCCTGGGCGGGGCGGCTTTCCTGGAAGCCCTGCGCGCCGAGCCGGATCTCGACTGGACCTTCCTGTCGCCCTCGGCCCTGTTCGTTCCCGGCGAGCGCACCGGCGTCTTCCGCCTCGGCGACGACCAGCTGCTGACCGCGGCGGACGGCAAGAGCTCGATCTCGTTCGAGGACTACGCCGTCGCCCTGGTCGACGAACTGGAGACGCCCCAGCGCCGCCGCCGGCGGTTCACGGTCGGCTACTGAGGCTTTTTCGCCACTCTCCGTGGCTTCTGGGTCGGCGCTTGCGACTTTTCCGCGTGGCGGGATGGCGCTCGCGCGGCGACCCGTGTTATCCGCGACGCTCCCAAGGATGAGGACCATGGCGCACAAAGCCCAGCCCAATATGCCCGCGTTCAACACCTTCGGCCGCCCGGTCGTCGGTGAGCGCGCGCGCATGGGAGGGGGAACGGCCTGAAGTCCTAGGACTTGGGATGTACGAAGGAACCCCTCCTGGCCCGGCCGGAGGGGTTCTTCATTTGTGCGAAGACCTTGCCGACCGCGACGCCAGGAGGGGCGGCAAGGAAAGGAGAACCCGTATGGGCGGGTTCGAAATCATCGAAAGCCCGGGCGCGCCGATCAAGGCCTGGACCCGGGGCGTGCCGATCGAAGAGTCGGCCATGAAGCAGCTGCGCAACGTCGCCAGCCTGCCGTTCATCCACAAGCACGTGGCGGTGATGCCCGACGTGCACTGGGGCATGGGCGCCACCGTCGGCTCGGTCATCCCGACCGTCGGGGCGATCATCCCGGCGGCGGTCGGCGTCGACATCGGCTGCGGCATGATGGCGGTGCGGACCTCGATCCGGGCCGAGCATCTGCCGGATTCGCTGGCGGGGCTGCGGTCCGCCATCGAGGCGGCGGTGCCGCATGGCCGGACCGACAACGGCGGGCGCAACGACAAGGGCGCCTGGGCGGCCGAGCCGCCGGCCCTGGCGGCCGACAAGTGGGCCGTGCTGAAGCCGGGCTATGAAGCGGTGATCGCCAAGCACCCCAAGGCGGCGCACCAGCGCGGCTTCGGCCACCTGGGCACCCTGGGGACCGGCAACCACTTCATCGAGCTTTGCCTGGATGAAGAAGGCCGCCTTTGGGTGATGCTGCACTCCGGCTCGCGCGGGGTGGGCAACCGGTTCGGCTCCTACTTCGTCGAACTGGCCAAGCGCGACATGCGGCGCTGGTTCATCAACCTGCCGGACCAAGACCTCGCCTACCTGCCGCAGGGCAGCGAGGGCTTCACCGACTACATCGAGGCGGTGAACTGGGCGCAGACCTACGCCCTCGCCAACCGCGAGGTGATGATGGACCAGGTGCTGGGCGTGCTGCGTCAGGCGTTCCCGGACCTGGCGACGACGGAGACCGCGGTGAACTGCCACCACAACTACGTCGCGCGGGAGCATCACTTCGGCAAGACGGTGTTCGTCACCCGCAAGGGGGCGGTGCGGGCCGGCGAGGGCGAACTGGGCATCATCCCCGGCTCGATGGGCGCCCGCTCGTTCATCGTGCGCGGCAAGGGGAACGCGGACTCGTTCTGCACCTGCTCGCACGGCGCCGGCCGGGCGATGAGCCGCAACGAGGCCAAGCGGCGCTTCACGGTGGAGGACCACGTCCGCGCCACCGAGGGCGTCGAATGCCGCAAGGACGCCGAGGTGATCGACGAAACGCCGATGGCCTACAAGGACATCGACGCCGTGATGGCCGCCCAGGCGGACCTGGTGGATATCGTCCACACCCTGCGCCAGGTGGTGTGCGTGAAGGGCTGAATGCGGACGCCGCCCGGCGAAGGCCGGGCGGCGTTACGTCTCTGGCTCACGTTCGGCTGGAGGAACCCCGTTTCGAATCCGGTTCGACCTGATCCGCGGCGATGGTCGCGCTTTCGGCCTTGAGGACCTTGCTGACCGGGCAGACCTCCTGGGCGAAGTCGTTGAGGGTGTTGATCAGGTTGTCCGGCGTCAGGCTGTAATAGACGTACTGGCCGCGCTTTTCGCTGCGCACCAGCCCGGCCGCCTCCAGCACGCCCAGATGCTGCGACACCGCCGGCTTGGAGATTTCGAAGCGGGCGGCGATCTCGCCCGCCGTCAGTTCGGCATGGGCCAGATAGGCCAGGATCTTGCGTCGAACCACGGAGGCGAGGGCTTCGAAGACGCGTTGCATGAAAAGGCTTTCCGGGACTTGTTGAGCGCGCACGCTTAAGGATTTCATTAATTTCTTGCCTCCGCTCTCGCAAGAATTTAAGAAATAAATTAATTGCGAAATTACGACATCGCCTCATGAGGAGCCGTCGATGGAGCCGTTGGTCCGCCACGTCGAAGATCCCCACGCGGTAAATTCGCTGCGGATTGGTCCCGACGCCGATCCGCTTGAGGGGGTGATGCGATGGGACCCCGTCCATTCTTCATGGAACGGCGCGGTGGTCGCGGCGGCCCTGGTCCTCGGGGCGCTGACGTTCAGTTGGAGCGCCTTGACGGTCTTCCTCGCCGCCACGGGCGCGGTCTTGCTGCTCGGTCACTCCGTCGGCTTTCATCGCCGGTTGATCCACCGCAGTTTCGACTGTCCGCGCTGGCTCGAATACGTCCTGGTCTGGATCGGGACGGCGGTCGGAATGAGCGGGCCATTGTGGATGATGCGGGTCCACGACACGCGCGATTGGGCCCAGCGCCAGCCGCGCTGCCACCCGGCGCTGGCCCACGCCGCGCCGGTCTGGCGTGACTGGTGGTGGTGCTTGCATTGCAGGCTGGTCCTGGCCCGGCCGCCGATCTTCGCCCCAGGACCTGGCGTCGGCGACGATCGGTTCTATCGCTTGCTTGAGCGGACTTGGGTGCTTCAGCAGGCGCCGGTCGCCCTGGCGCTCTACGCGCTGGGGGGGTGGTCCTGGGTCGTGTGGGGCGTGTGCGTGCGTGTCGCCGTCTCGGTCAACGGCCATTGGCTGGTCGGCCGCCTCGCCCATCGCCAGGGGCCGCAGTCGTGGCTGGTCGACGGCGCCGGCGTCCAGGCTCACGACGTGCCCTGGGCGGCGATCCCGACCATGGGCGAGGCCTGGCACAACAATCATCACGCCTTCCCCGGCTCGGCGCGAATGGGGCTCTATCCCGGCCAGTTCGATCCGGGATTTCGGTTCATCCAGCTTCTGGCGTTGCTTGGCCTGGCCTGGAACATCCGCACGCCGGCGACGCTGCCGCTACGGGGCGCGCTGAGACCGGCCGGCCCCGCTGTACGCGCGCGAGAGCTTGAGATGGGGCCGGTCCCGGCATCGCAGGCGCATGGCGGCGATCACCGGCGAGAGATCGCTCGTCTGCTCCGCGTCAATCACGCGGGGGAGGTCGGGGCCATCCGGATCTATCGGGGGCAACTCTGGCTCGCTCGCTTTCGAGCGCCGGACCTGGCGGACTTCCTGACGGAGACCCTAGCCCACGAACAAGAGCACCGTTCGACATTCGCGCGCCTGATGAAGGAACGCGACGTCAGGCCATGTCGCACCCTCGGCTTCTGGGCCGCCGGCGGCCTGGCGCTGGGCCTGTTCGCGGCGGCCTTGGGACGTGACGCCATTTTGGTGTGCACCGAGGCGGTCGAGCGAACGGTGCATGGGCATTTGACGGGACAGGTCGCGTGGCTGGCTGGTCGCGACGAGGCGCTCGCTGCGGCGATCGCCGCGGTGGACGCCGAGGAGCAGACGCATCTCGCCTTCGCCGTCTCGCGCCGTTCATCTGGGGGCCTAGCATGGTTGAACGCCTTGATCGCAGGGGCCACGGAGGTGCTGATCTGGTGTTCGACCTATGGCGCGGCGGCTCGCACGATCTCGACGATGCCGCCTCATCTAGCCAAAGAAAAAGGGCGGAGCCTTGCGGCTCCGCCCTCCATCGACGTTTGAACGGCTGGACTTAGAAGTCCATGTCGCCCATGCCGCCGCCCGGCATGGCCGGCGCGGGGGCGTTCTTCTTCGGCGCTTCGACGATGCCGGCTTCGGTGGTGATCAGCAGGCCCGACACCGAGGCGGCGTCTTGCAGGGCGGTGCGGACGACCTTGGCCGGGTCGATGACGCCGTCGGCGACGAGGTCGACATACTGCTCGGTCTGGGCGTTGAAGCCGAAGGTGGCCGAGCTGTTCTCGAGGATCTTCCCGACCACGATCGAGCCTTCGACGCCGGCGTTCTCGGCGATCTGACGGATCGGGGCCTGCAGGGCGCGGCGGACGATGGCGACGCCGGCCGTCTGGTCGGCGTTGTCGCCCTTGACGCCGTCGAGGGCCTTGGAGGCCTTCAGCAGGGCGACGCCGCCGCCCGGCACGATGCCTTCTTCCACGGCCGCGCGGGTCGCGTTGAGGGCGTCGTCGACACGGTCCTTACGTTCCTTGACTTCGACTTCGGTGGCGCCGCCGACGCGGATCACCGCGACGCCGCCGGCCAGCTTGGCCAGACGCTCTTGCAGCTTTTCCTTGTCGTAGTCCGAGGTGGTGTCCTCGATCTGCTTCTTGATCTGGCTGATGCGGCCTTCGATGTCAGCCTTGGCGCCGACGCCGTCGACGACGGTGGTGTCGTCCTTGGTGATGGTCACCTTCTTGGCGCGGCCCAGCATGTCGAGCGTGACGCTCTCCAGCTTGATGCCCAAGTCTTCGCTGATGACCTGGCCGCCCGTCAGGATGGCGATGTCCTCCAGCATGGCCTTGCGGCGATCGCCGAAGCCCGGAGCCTTGACCGCCGCGACGCGCAGGCCGCCGCGCAGCTTGTTGACCACCAGGGTGGCCAGCGCTTCGCCTTCGACGTCTTCGGCGATGATCAGCAGGGGACGGCCCGACTGGACGACGGCTTCCAGCACCGGCAGCAGCGGCTGCAGCGAGGAGAGCTTCTTTTCGAACAGCAGGATTTGCGGGTCTTCGAGGACCGCTTCCATCTTGTCGGCGTTGGTGATGAAGTACGGCGACAGGTAGCCGCGGTCGAACTGCATGCCCTCGACGACGTCGAGTTCGGTTTCCAGCGACTTGGCTTCCTCGACGGTGATGACGCCTTCGTTGCCGACCTTTTCCATGGCCTTGGCGATCATGTCGCCGATCTCATGGTCGCCGTTGGCCGAGATGGCGCCGACCTGGGCGATCTCTTGGTTGGTGGTGACCTTCTTGGACACCGACTTGATCTCGGCGACCACGGCCTGCACGGCCTTGTCGACGCCGCGCTTCAGGTCCATCGGGTTCATGCCGGCGGCGACCGACTTCAGGCCTTCGACGACGATGGCCTGGGCCAGGACGGTGGCGGTGGTGGTGCCGTCGCCGGCCTTGTCGTTGGTCTTCGAGGCGACTTCGCGGATCAGCTGGGCGCCGAGGTTCTCGAACTTGTCAGCCAGTTCGATTTCCTTGGCGACCGACACGCCGTCCTTGGTCGAGCGCGGAGCGCCGAAGGACTTCTCGATGACCACGTTGCGGCCCTTGGGGCCCAGGGTGACCTTCACCGCGTTGGCGAGGATGTTGACGCCGCGCAGCATCTTGTCGCGCGCGTCGGTGCCGAAATAGACGTCTTTGGCGGCCATTGGCTCTGCTCTCCGACTTTATGAATAAGGTTTGGAATTCAGGTGGTCAGGCGAAGCGGGCGCTTACTCGACGACGCCCAGGACGTCGCTCTCCTTCATGATCAGGAGATCTTCGCCGTCGATCTTCACTTCCGTGCCGGACCACTTGCCGAACAGGATGCGGTCGCCCTTCTTGACGTCGAGGGGCTGGATCTTGCCGCTGTCGTCGCGGGCGCCGGGGCCGACGGCGATGACTTCGCCTTCCTGCGGCTTTTCCTTGGCGGTGTCGGGGATGATGATCCCGCCCTTGGTCTTCTGTTCTTCCTCGACGCGCTTCACGAGGACGCGGTCGCCAAGAGGACGAAACGCCATGATGTGCTCTCCCTTAGGGATCGGTTGCGATAGCCGGGCGCTCAGGAGGGGACGTGCGTTTAGCAGCCGCTCCCCCTGAGTGCTAACGCCGCCGGAGGTATGGGCGGGGCGGCCGGGAGTCAAGGATCGCCGCAAAAATCGCCGCGACATTCGGATCGCTTTTCGAGGCGTCGGCGACGTGCTGTCGCTTGGCGGTCGATCTATAGGAATGGATTTTCCTTTTTGAGCGCGGCATAGAGAAAATTTTCTTATTTCAAAGTATAATGAAAAGTAGATTCTATTTAACGTTCGTTTTGATCTGGAAAATCGAAGAAATATATGTGTCTTATATGGCGCATTGAGCTCAAAATTATTTCGCTATTGTAACCTTCGGATTGACCTAAGCCTGCCTGATGGGGCGTGATGACCCCAATGGTTGGGGGGCTCCTGACCACTACAACTCAATCACTAGGGACTTCGTGCGCGAAGGCGCGTGCGAATGGAGGATTACGTGCGCATTCTGTCCAGGCGCGAGCATCTGCTCGCCTCTACGCTGTTCTGCAGCGCCCTGATCGCCGTGTCGGCGGCCTCGGCGGCTCATGCCCAAGGCCAGCCGGCCGCCGCCAAGGGCGAGGGTGAAGCAGTCGACGAACTGGTCGTCACCGGTTCGCGCATCGCCCGCACCAATGTCGTGGCCGCCACCCCGGTCCAGGTCATCGGCGGCGACAAGCTGTCGCAGCAAGGCCACAACAACATCGTCGACGTCCTGACGACCTTGCCGCAGTTCTCGGCCGCGTTCGGCGCGTCCCGCACCCAGTCGACCTTCTCCGGCGCGACGAGCTCGGGCCTCAACCTGGTCAACCTGCGCAATCTCGGCACCCAGCGCTCGCTGGTGCTGATCAACGGCCGCCGCGTGCCGGCCGGCAACGTCCAATCGACCGCGGTCGACTTCAACACCCTGCCGTCCGCCAACATCGAGCGCATCGAAGTCATCACCGGCGGCGCCTCGGCCGTCTACGGCGCCGACGCGGTGGCCGGCGTGGTGAACATCATCACCAAGAAGCACTTCAACGGCCTCGAACTGGGCTTCGGCCACGGCTTCGCCATCAAGAACGAAGACAACATCAACCCCAACGCCTATGTCATGGTCGGCCACGACATCGGCTCGAAGGGCCACTTCCTGGCCACGGTCCAGTACGACTACCAGGGCCTCGTCCGTTGCGCCGACCGCTACCTGTGCGCCCAGGACTTCGCCTGGAACTATCCGGGCGATCCGGTGCGCGGCCCGGCCGCCTTCTCCGGCGTGGCGCCGCAAGGCCGCTTCTTCATCAACGGCCCCAACAAAGCGTTCAACGGCAGCTTCACCCGGCGCGACGGCAGCTTCTCGACCACGCCGACCGCGGACAATCCCAATGGCGTGATCGGGTTCGTGCCCTCGATCGACGGCTATAACCGCAACGGCAGCCGCACCCTGGCGATCCCCACCGAGCGGATCATGGGCGCGTTCGACGTCGATTACGCGCTGACCTCGAACATCAACGCGTTCCTCGAAGTCAACTACGGCCTGTCGAAGACCCGCGCGCCGTTCGAAGGCCACCCGTTCCAGTCGTCCAGCGACCTGATCGGCAACGCCGTCGAGGCCAGCATCCCGGGCGACAACCCGTTCATCCCCGCCAACCTGCGCGCGCAGTATCTGGCGGCCGGCCAGACCACGCCGATCACCTGGTCGCAGCGCTTCGACCAGTTCGGCCTGCGCAGCGCCATCAACGAGCGGGACACCATCCGCTTCTCCGGCGGCCTGAAGGGCAATCTCGACACCCTGTTCGGCCTGGGCCGGGACTGGAAGTGGGAGGCGTCCTACACCTACGGTCAGACCAAGCTCGATTCGATCTCCAACGGCCTGGTCTCCAAGGTCAATCTCTATAACGGCCTCCGCGTCGAAGCCGATCCGGCCAAGCCCGGCGGCTATCGCTGCGCCGATCCCGTGGCCCGGGCTCAGGGCTGCGTCCCCGTCAATCCGTTCGCGCCCTACACCGACGCGATGAAGAACTATCTGACCGTCAATGCGGGCCAGCGCGGCGAGCACACCCTGGAAGACGCCCAGGCGTTCCTCTCGGGGTCGATCTACGAGTTGCCGGCCGGGCCGCTGCAGGTCGCGGTCGGCGTCGAATCCCGTCGCACCACCGCCTTTGTCGACTACGACGACCAGATCAACCGGGGCATCGTCACCGGCAACCAGATCCAGGACCTGAAGTCGACGACCTTCCGCACCAACGAAGCCTACGTCGAAACCAACGTGCCGGTCGTCAAGGACCTGCCCTTCGCCAAGTCGATCAATGTCGAGGGCGCCTATCGCTGGTCGGACGGCAGCACCGTCGGCAGCTATGACACCTGGAAGATCGGCGGCGACTGGTCGCCCATCCAGAGCCTGCGCTTCCGGGTCATGAAGGCCAAGTCGGTCCGCGCGCCGACCCTGGAGGACGTCGCCGGCCTCAGCCAGACCTTCGGCGTCGTCGTCGACCCCTGCACCGCGGCCAACCGCAACGCCAACGCCACGCGCGCGGCCAACTGTCTCGCCGACGGCATTCCGGCCAACTACAGCCCGGTCCTGCAGGTCCAGCAGAGCGTCGGCGGCTTCGACGGCGGCAACCCGGCGCTGAAGCCCGAAGAGAGCGAAACCCTGACCTATGGTCTGGTCTTCCAGGCCGCCGGCCTGGAGAACGCGCCGGTGTGGTTCCGCGGCCTCACGGTCACGCTCGACCGGTTCGAGATCGACCTGAACGGCGCAATCGCTTCGGTCGGCCGTCAGCTGACGACCAACCTCTGCTACGACACCGCCGGCGCCGGCCGTGCGCAGTTCTGCTCGCAGGTCCAGCGCGGGGCCAACCCGCTGGTCCCGCAGGGCCCCTACGCCCTGCTGGCCGTCAACAACCAGGTGCAGAACCTGGCTGAGTACAACATCAGCGGCGTCGATCTCGAAGTCAGCTACAGCGTCGCCCTGAACGACCTGTTCCAGAACGCTCCCGATCTGGGCAAGGTCAGCTTCAACGGCATCATGACCTTCTACGACAAGGCCGACGAAGTGCCGCTGAAGGGCCAGCCCAAGATCGACCTGCTCGGCTTCGCCGGCGGCTCGACCTCGGACCAGGGCTGGCTGAAGCGCCAGGGCAACTTCACCACCAAGTGGTTCTACAAGAAGTTCGACGTGTCGTGGACCGCCCGCTACATCGGCGAGACGGGCATGTCGCCCTTCGTCGACGGGCCGAAGGTTCCGGACTACTGGTACAACGACATTTCGGCGCGGTACCAGATCAACGACTGGGCTTCGGTGTACGGCGGCGTCAACAATATCGGCGACAAGGCCCCGCCGTTCTTCGTCTCGGGCGCCTCGGGCACCCAGGCGCTGGACACCATTCCGAACTACTACGACGTCTTCGGCCGCCAGATCTTCATGGGCGTGAAGCTGAAGTTCCAATAAGAACCGAGCTTCGACGAAGTTGATTGGACGGCGGGCCGCAAGGTCCGCCGTTCTTTTTTGTTTGCCTCGGCGATGGGCGTGGGGCCAAGTCGCCTCGTTCCGGAACCGCGACGAGGGATGCCCCCGTGCTCGACCATGTCACCTTCGGCGTCGCCGATTTCGCGCGATCGGCGGCCTTCTACGACCGCGCCCTGGCGCCCCTGGGGATCAAGCGGCTGTTCATGGTCCCGCTCGAGCACACCGGCGGGGTCGAGGTGGCCGGCTACGGCGTCGATCGGCCGTTCTTCTGGATCGCCGGCGCGGACGGCGTGCGCGGCAAGCTGCACCTGGCCCTGGCCGCGCCGGACCGGGCCGCGGTCGACGCCTTCCACGCCGCCGCCCTGGCCGCCGGCGGCCGCGACAACGGCGCGCCGGGACCGCGCCCGCACTATCACCCCGACTACTACGGCGCCTTCGTGTTCGATCCTGACGGCGCCAATATCGAGGCCGTCTGCCGCACGCCGGGATGAACGAGGCCCATGTCCTGCGGGCGATGCTGCACCTGGCCCTGATGGGCGGGGTGGTCGCCTGCGTCGCCGGCGCGACGGTCGGCGCCTACGCCCTCGTCCGCCCGTTCCGAGCCCTGGCGCTGATGGGGCTGCAGCCGGCCGCCGACCAGGCGCCGGCCGGGACGGTCGAGGCGCGCTCGCGCCTGGGCGGCCTGATCCTGGCGCCGCACGGCGTGACCGGCGTCGTCCTGGCGGTGTCGCCGCGCATCGGCGCCTGCATGGCCGCGGCCCTGGCCCTGGCCTGGTTCGGCGCCGCCGCGGTGCGGGCCTTCGCCATGGCGACCGGCGCGCGCGACAGGCGTCAGGGCGGGGCGCTGGTCCTGGAGGCCGCCATGGGCGTGGTTCTGGCCGCGCCGCTCTGGCTCTATCTGGAGATCATCCGCGCCGACATGGCGTCGGCCGTGACCTGACTATTCGAACCAGATCTCGATCTCGTGGCCGTCGGGATCGCGGATGAAGGCGTAGGGAAAGCCCGGGGCGAACTCGCCGCGACGGTCGAGCGCGCCGCCGGCGGCTGTCGCCTCGTCGACCGCGCGGTCGATATCGGCCGGATCGACCAGACGAAAGCCGAAATGCCGGATCGCCCCTTCGCGGCCGACCAGGGCGGGGGCCCGCTCGAAGGCCAGCACGTCGAACGGCCCGGGCCCCAGGGCCTGGATGGTGGTGTCGTCGCGATAATATTCGCGCACGCCGAGCAGGGCCTCGTAGAAGCGCAACGACCGTTCCGGGTCGCGGACGGCGAGGGCGATATGGGTCAGGCCGCGCGTGCGGATCATCGCCGCCTCCGGGCTGGGGCGCGGCCACTCTAGGCCCGCCCCGCGCCGTCGTCGACCGGATCGATCCGTCGAATCCGGCTTGACCGCCGCGGCCGGCGCGGCCAGTGCGGGACCATGAGCCAAGGGCCCGAAACGGCGGCCGCGTTGCGCCGGTCGATCCTGGCCATCGCCCTGCCCTCCATGTTGACCAATGTCGCCACCGCCCTGTTCGGCCTGGCCGACATGTGGGTGATCGGCCGCTTGGGCGATGCGGCGGCCCAGGGCGGCGTCGAGGTCGGCGCCAAGCTTTTGATGACCCTGCTGATCGTGTTCAACTTCCTGCGTTCGGGCACGGTGGCGCTCACCGCCCAGGCGGCCGGGCGCGACGATCCGGACGCCCAGGCCGCCGCCTTGACGCGCGGGTTGGCGGCGGCGCTGGCGGTCGGCGCGCTGCTGCTGCTGGCGCGTCCGCTGCTGGTCCCGCTGGGCCTGCACCTGCTGGGCGCCGGCGGCAAGGTGGCCGAGCTCGCCCGCCTCTATGTCGATATCCGCTATTGGAGCGCGCTCGCCTGGCTGGCCAACTGCGTGCTGACCGGCTGGCTGATCGGCCGGCGCAGCGTGCGGGCGGTGCTGGCGGTCGAGGTCGGCGCCAATCTTGTCCATATCGCCCTGGACCTCGCCCTGGTGCTGGGGTTGGGACTGGGCGTCGCCGGGGTGGCGGCGGCGACCTTGCTGTCCGAGGCGCTGAAGCTGCTGGCCCTGGCCGCCATGGCCGCGCGGGAAGGCCCGGCACGCCGGGCGCTCGCGCTGGTCCGCGAGCCGGCGACCTGGCGGGCGCCGGCGCTGGCGGCTCTGTTCCGGCTGAACCGCGACCTGTTCGGCCGCACCCTGCTGCTGATGAGCGCCACGGTGCTGCTGACCCGGGCCGGGGCCGAGCAGGGGGCGACGATCCTGGCCGCCAACGCCATCCTCTATCAGCTGTTCATGCTGTCGGCCCTGCTGCTCGACGGCTTCGAGAGCGCGGCCCAGGTGTTGTGCGGCGAAGCCCTGGGCGCCGGCGACAGGGCGCGGTTCGGGCGCACGGTGCGGGCGGTGCTGGTCTGGTCGGGCCTGGCGGCGGCGGTCATCGCGGCGGGCTACCTGTTAGGCGGCCCGCGCCTGGCGGCCAGCTTCAGCACCGACCCGGCGGTGACGGCGGCCGCGCGGGCCTATGTCGGCTGGGCCGTGCTGTTGCCGCTGCTCGGGGTGGCCTCGTTCGTCTATGACGGGGTGTTCATCGGCTCCAGCTGGACGCGGGCCATGCTGCTCAGCATGGCCGCCGCGCTGGCGGCGTTCGTCGTCGCCCTGTTCGCCGCTCGGCCGCTGGGCAATCACGGCGTATGGCTGGCCTTCTCGCTGTTCTTCCTCGCAAGAACGGCGGGCCAGGCCTGGCTGACGCCGCGCCTGACCCGCCGCACTTTCAGGCCCGACGCCCCCGTCCCGGCCTGAACCGGGCGGAGGCGATCATCAGCCCTAGCGGATGCCCGCGACCTCGCGGGCGCGCTCGCGCTCGGCCTTTTGCTGGTAGGCGAGGTCGCCGTACTTGCCGAACTCCATGCGGGCGATGGTGCGGTTGTGCACCTCGTCCGGGCCGTCGGCCAGGCGCAGGGTGCGCTGACCGGCGTACATGCGGGCCAGGCCGAAGTCGGAGGTGACGCCGCCGCCGCCGTGCGCCTGGATGGCGTCGTCGATGATCTTCAGGGCGATGTTCGGGGCGGCGACCTTGATCATGGCGATCTCGAGCCGGGCCGACTTGTTGCCCGCCTTGTCCATCATGTCGGCGGCCTTGAGGCAGAGCAGGCGGCACATCTCGATATTGGTGCGGGCCTCGGCGACGCGCTGCTCCCACACCGAGTGGTCGGAGATGTACTTGCCGAAGGCCTTCCGGGTCATCAGCCGCTTGCACATCTTCTCCAGCGCCACCTCGGCCGAGCCGATGGTGCGCATGCAGTGGTGGATGCGGCCCGGGCCCAGGCGGCCCTGGGCGATCTCGAAGCCGCGGCCTTCGCCCAGCAGCAGGCCGTCCTCGACCGGCACGCGCACGTCCTTGAGGATGACCTCGGCGTGGCCGTGCGGGGCGTCGTCATAGCCGAACACCGGCAGCATGCGGACGATCTCGATGCCCGGGGCGTCCATGGGCACCAGGATCTGGCTCTGCTGCTGGTGGCTGGAGGCGTCGGGATTGGTCTTGCCCATGACGATGGCGACCTTGCAGCGCGGATCGCCCACGCCCGAGGACCACCACTTGCGGCCGTTGATGACGTAGTGGTCGCCGTCGCGCTCGATGCGGGTCTCGATGTTGGTGGCGTCGGACGAGGCCACCGCCGGCTCGGTCATCAGGAAGGCCGAACGGATCTCGCCGTTCATCAGCGGACGCAGCCAGCGCTCCTTCTGCTCCAGGGTGCCGTAGCGCATCAGCACTTCCATGTTGCCGGTGTCGGGCGCCGAGCAGTTGAACACTTCCGAGGCGAAGCCGATCTTGCCGAGCTGTTCGGCGATCAGGCTGTATTCGAGGTTGGTCAGCTGCTCGCCCTCGAACACGAAGGTGTCGTCGACGTGGGTCTGGCCCGAATGCGGCGGCATGAAGAAGTTCCACAGGCCAGCGGCCTTGGCCTTCTTCTTCAGCTCCTCGACCACCTGGACGACCTTCCAGCGCTCCTTACCGAGGACGTTCATCTCGGCCTCGTAGACCGGGACCGCCGGATAGACGTGCTCGTCCATGAAGGCGACGACGCGGTCGAGGAACATCCGTTGCTTGGGGGAGATGTCGAAATCCATGGCGCGCTCCGGCGTTTCCTGTTGCGGCCCGCGACCGGGCGGCAAAATTCGAACAGTTGTTTGACTGGCCTGATATTGGCCTGAGCATCCGTTTAGGGCAAGCGGTCTTGTCGGCCTCGGCGCCGCCGAGCGAGAGTGAGTGCATGAACATCGAGATTCGCCCCCTTGTCGGCCGCCACGTGCGGCTCGAACCCGTCATCCCCGAGAGCCAGGACGCCCTGCGGCCCGAGCTGCAGGCGGCCCTGAACTGCGATCCCGAGGCCTGGGAGATCATGTCGATCAACGGCTGCGGCGAGGGCTTCGAGGACTGGTGGGGCGCAGCCGTGGGCGAGAGCCGCCGGGGCGAGCGCATCGTCTACGCCGTCCGCCGCCTGTCGGACGGGCGGGTGGTCGGCACCACCAGCCTGCTCAACATCCGCCGCCTGCATCGCGGCGTCGAGGTGGGGGCGACCTTCCTGCACCCGGACGTACGCTCCGGGCCGGTCAATCCGGAATCCAAGCGCCTGCTGCTGGCCCATGCCTTCGGCTCCGGCGCCATCCGCGTGGAGTTCCAGATCGACCTGCGCAACGCCCGCAGCCAGGCCGCCGTCGAGAAGCTGGGCGGCGAGAAGGAAGGCGTGCTGCGCCGGCACAAGATCACCTGGACCGGCTATGTCCGCGACACGGCGGTGTTCTCGATCACCGACCTCGACTGGCCGGGCGTGCAGCAGCGGCTGGATTACCGCCTGACCGAAGACTTCGTTTAGGAGAGCGGAGGCGCTCCGCGGACCGTTCAGGGTGCGATTTCCGATCGCGCCCCAGCTGGAGAGCGGTGCAGGTGGTTAGCGGACGTTCGTCGCCCCCCGCACCGCGCCAGTGCATTTGTCTATCGACATACCTAAGCCCATGCAGATGTTGACCGTGCCGCCGCGCCCGCCCGGCAATGCGCGGCTCTCGCAGACTTCCCAATGGTCTCCAGCATCATCGACGCGAACAATAAACTCGTCGGACCTCTTCGGCGATCGTCCAATGTTGGACCGATAGGTGGAGAATAGCCGCCGAGCGGCGCTTTGAGTGCCGGCGAACGGCCCCTGTACGTAGCCTTCGGTGCGAGGACAGGTAATCGAAGCGCTCGCTTCACCCATTTCGACGAAAGCGAATAGGCTCGCAGCGGCGATCAGCAGCAACATTTTCATCTGAGCGTCTTCGTAGCTCTCCTGACCAATGGCCGACAGGTCGCAAATCGCCCTCAGCATCAATCTCGAAGCCGGCAAACCGGCGCACTTTTAGAAGAGCGTAGGCGCCCCTCCCGTGATGGCGGGGAGGGGCGCTCCAGCTTAAGCGTCGCTCTCGGTGAACGCCGAATAGACCAGGGTGCGCAGCTCGCGCCGCACCGGATAGGCCGACGACGGCAGGACCTGGGTCATGAAGATGACGATCAGCTCCTCCTTCGGGTCGATCCAGAACGAGGTGGTCGCCGCCCCGCCCCAGGAATAGTCGCCGGCCGTGCCGGGGATCAGGGTCCTGGCCGGGTGCATGGTGGTCGAGAAGCCCAGGCCGAAGCCGACGCCCTGGTAGGCCGCTTCGCTGAACAGCGACATCGACATCTCGGTCAGGTCGGCGTTTCCCGGCAGGTGGTTGGCGGTCATCAGGGCGATGGTCTTGGGGCTGAGCAGGCGCGCGCCGTCCAGCTCGCCGCCGTTCAGCAGCATGCGGCAGAAGGCCAGGTAGTCGGCCGTGGTCGAGACCAGGCCGCCGCCGCCGGAAATGAAGCTGGGCGGTTCGAGATAGGGGCTCTTGGCCGGGTCGTCCTGCAGCGCCAGGCCGCCCTTGGGCGTGGCCGCATAGCAGGCGGCGAAGCGATGGGCCTTTTCCGGCGGCACGAAGAAGGCGGTGTCGTCCATGCCGAGGGGCGCGAAGATGTGCTGCTTGAGGAAGTCCTCGAACTTCTGGCCGCTGATCTTCTGCACCAGATAGCCGAGCACGTCGGTGGCGACCGAATAGTTCCACGCCTCGCCCGGCGAGAATTCCAGCGGCAGCTTGGACAGCCCCTCGATCATGCTGTCCATGGTGCCGGCCTTCTCGATTTCGCCGATCTTCAGCTTGCGATAGGCGGCGTCGACATTGGTCCGCTGCTGGAAGCCGTAGGTGAGGCCGGCGGTGTGGCGCAAAAGGTCGACCATCTGCATCGGCCGATTGGTCGGCCGGGTCTGGAAGGTCTCCATGAAGCCGCCGTTGTAGACGCCCAGGTTTTTCCATTCGGGGATGAAGCGGTGGACCGGATCGTCCAGCGCCACCAGCCCCTGCTCGACCAGCATCATGAACGCCACCGAGGTGATCGGCTTGGTCATCGAATAGATGCGGAAGATCGTGTCTTCCTTCAGCGGCGTCTTGCGCTCGACGTCGGCCAGGCCCTGCACGCTGTGGTGGGCGATCTTGCCGCGGCGATAGACCAGGGTCTGGGTCCCGGGGAACCGGCCCGGGTCGATATAGCGGGTCTGCAGCAGGTCATCGAGGCGCCCTAGGCGCTCGGCGGAGAGGCCCACGGTCTCGGGCGGGGCGGCGGCGGGGGCGCGACTGCGATGCGACATCATCAACTCCAGAACTAGCCCCAGACGGGGGGATGGCGGCCGGCCCAAGGCGTTTCGGCCTCGAGCTGGGCGGCCAGGCGGAACAGGGTGGCCTCGTCGGCGTAGCGGCCGGTGAACATCATGCCGATGGGCAGGCCCGATTGCGACATGTGAAGCGGGACCGACATCGACGGCTGGCCGGTGAAGTTGAACGGCGGCGTGAACGGGAAGGCCGCGCCCTGGCGCTTGCCGACCTCCTTGGGCTCGACATTGGCCGGGTCGATGTGGCCGACGGCGGGGACCAGGGTCCCCAGCACCGGGCTCAGGAACACGTCGTAGGTCTCGAACAAAGCCAGGATCTGGCGGTTCATCAGGCGAAGCTGCTGCCAGCCCCACATGGCCTGCTCGCCGGTGGCGCGCCGGCCGGCCTCCAGATTGGCCCAGGTCAGGGCCTCAAGCTCGTCGGGGGCCGGCTCGCGGCCCTTGGCCTCGACCATCCGGCGCATGCTGGCGGCGAAGTTGGCGCCCGAAACATAGGCCTGGGCCCGGTAGAGCGTGCGGTAGTCGACCCCCAGACCCTTGGGGACCACCTCGTGGCCCAGCGACCTCAGCAGGTCGACGGTCGCCTCCAGCGCCGCCTGGACCTCGGGGTCGACCGGCCGGCCGCTGGGCGTCTCGCCGCTCCAGGCGATCTTCAGCCGGCGCGGGCTCCACTTGATCTCTTCCAGATAGGGGCCGGTCTTGGGGGGCGGGGCGTAGGGGCTGGCCGCCTCCGGATAGCCGGTGGCGTCGAGCATGGCGGCCGAGTCGCGCACGGTGCGGCTGACCACGTGGTCGACCGAGAAGCCGATCGCCCGCTCATAGTCGTCGGCGCCGTTGGGGTTGCGGTCGCGGGTGGTCTTCATGCCGAACAGGCCGCAGCAGGCGGCGGGGATGCGGATCGAGCCCAGGCCGTCGCTGGCGTGGGCCAGGGGCACCATGCCCGAGGCGGTGGCCGACGCCGCCCCGCCGGACGAGCCGCCGGAGACATGGTCGGGGTTCCACGGATTGCGGCAGGGGCCGAGGAAGGCGCCCTCGGTGACGCCGGTGATGCCGAACTCGGGTGTGTTGGTCTTGCCCAGCAGCACCACGCCGGCGTCGCGGTAGCGGCGGACCAGCTCGGTGTCGGCCGCATCGACCACGTCGCCGACGAAGCGGCTGCCGGAGGTGCGCGGCCAGCCGGCCACCTGCTGGCCCAGGTCCTTGATCAGGAACGGCACGCCCTTGAACGGCCCGTCGGGCAGGGCGGCGGCGGCGGTCCTGCGCGCCTCGTCATAGGCCTTGTGGACGACGGCGTTCAGCTTGCCGTTGTGGGCCTCGATCCGTTCGATCGCCGCCTCGACCAGCTCGGCCGGCGACACCTGCTTCTTCTTCACCAAAGCGGCCAGACCCAGGCCGTCGTACTGCGCGTACTCCTTGAAAGCCACGATGTCCTCCCATGCCGGCGTTTCTGTCGAACGCTCGCGCAGGCATCGTCGGGCGCCGACCTCGCCTCTGGCAAGGGCCGTGTTTCCGGGGCAGCCTGGGCGGGCGAGTCACAGCCAAAGGAGCGGTCATGGCCGCCAGATCCGGAATTCTCGGCGCCTGGGCGCCGCGCCTGATGAGCGTGCTGCGGCTGGTCGCCGGGCTGCTCTATCTCGAACACGGCACGATGAAGCTGCTGAACTTCCCGCCGTCCGACATGTTCGGCCACGTGCGGCTGGCCTCGATGATCGGCGCGGCCGGGGTGCTGGAGCTGGTCGGCGGCGCGCTGATCGCGGTCGGCCTGTTCACGCGGCCGGCGGCGTTCATCCTGTCGGGCCAGATGGCCTTCGCCTATTTCATCGCCCACTATCCGAAGGGTTTCTATCCGGCCCTCAACGGCGGCGAGCCGGCGATCCTCTATTGCTTCCTGTTCCTGTTCCTCGCGGCGGCCGGCGCTGGGCCGTGGAGCCTGGACGCCTGGGCGCGCAAGGTGCGGTGACGACGCGTCCTCCCCCATAGCAAAGCGTATGGGGGAGGGGGACCGCTTGCGGTGGAGGGGGCGTCCGCCAGCTCTGAGCCCGGTCGCGCCCCCGCCACCATGCTGCGCATGGTCCCCCTCCCCCGCTGAGCGGGGGAGGACTGGTCTCTACAGGTCCTTGAAGCCCTTGCCCTCGGCGACGAGCTTCTCCAGCAGGGCGGACGGCTTGAAGTCATCGCCCATCTCGGCCTGGAACTGCTTCATCTTGGCCAGGACCTTATCGAGGCCGACGGTGTCGCCGTAGAACATCGGGCCGCCGCGATAGACCGGCCAGCCGTAGCCGTTGATCCACACCGTATCGATGTCCGAAGCGCGGATGGCCTTGCCCTCTTCGAGGATCTTCGCGCCCTCGTTGATCATTGGATAAACACAGCGTTCGAGGATCTCCTCGTCGCTGATCGTGCGCTGGTTGACGCCCGACTTGGCGGCGAAGTCCTTGATGGTCTGCTCGGTGATCGGCGAGGGCTTGGCGGCGCGGTTCTCGTCGTAGTCGTAGAAGCCGGCGCCGGTCTTCTGGCCGCGACGGTCCATCTCGCACAGCACTTCGCGGATGGTCGAGGACGACGACTTCTCCTTCGACCAGCCGATGTCGAGGCCGGCCAGGTCGCTCATGGCGAACGGCCCCATCGGGAAGCCGAAGTCGTAGAGCACGCGGTCGACGTCCCAGGGCATGGCCCCTTCGAGGATCAGCTTGTTCGCCTCGCGCTGGCGCTGCGACAGCATGCGGTTGCCGACGAAGCCGGGGCAGACGCCGACCAGCACGCCGACCTTGCCGATGGTCTTGGCCAGCTTCATCGAGGTGGCGATCACCGGCTTGGAGGTCGCCTCGCCGCGGACGATCTCCAAGAGGCGCATGACGTTGGCCGGCGAGAAGAAGTGCAGGCCGATGACGCTTTCCGGCCGGCTGGTGGCGGCGGCGATCTCGTCGACGTTCAGATAGGAGGTGTTGGAGGCCAGGATGGTGCCTTGCTTGGCGATCTTGTCCAGCTTGCCGAACACGTCCTTCTTGATGTCCATGTTCTCGAACACGGCCTCGATGATCAGGTCGCAGTCGGCCAGGTCTTCGAGGTTCAGCGAGCCCGACAACAGGCCCATGCGCTTTTCGACCTCGTCCTCAGTCAGGCGGCCCTTCTTGGCGGTGTTCTCGTAGTTCTTGCGGATGGTGGCCAGGCCCCGGTCGAGCGCCGCCTGTTGGGTCTCGACGATGCGCACCGGGACGCCGGCGTTGAGGAAGTTCATCGAGATGCCGCCGCCCATGGTGCCGGCGCCGATGACGCCGACCTTGGCGATCGGGATCAGCGGGGTGTCTTCCGGCACGTCGGGGATCTTGTTGGCCTGGCGCTCGGCGAAGAAGGCGTAGCGCTGGGCGGCCGACTGCACGCCGGTCATCAGCTCCAGGAACAGCTTGCGCTCGACCTTCAGGCCCTCGTCGAACGGCAGGTTCACCGCCGCCTCGACGCACTGGATGTTGTATTCGGGGGCCAGGAAGCCGCGGAACTTGCGGGCGTTGGCCTTGCGGAAATCGGCGAAGATCTCAGGCTTGCCGCGGGCGGCCTCGACCTTGTCGTTGAGGTCGCGAACCTTCTTCAGCGGGCGGTTCTCGGCCAGGATCTTGCGGGCGAAGGCGACCGCCGCCTCGCGCAGCTCGCCTTCCTCGGCCAGGTCGTCGACCAGGCCCATGGCCGCGGCGGCCTTGGCCGGCACGTGCGCGCCGCTGGTCATCATGTCCAGGGCCTTTTCCGGGCCGACGATGCGGGGCAGGCGCTGGGTGCCGCCGGCGCCGGGCAAGAGGCCCAGATTGACTTCCGGCAGGCCGCACTTGGCCGACGGGACGGCCACGCGATAGTGGGCGGTCAGCGCCACCTCCAGGCCGCCGCCCAGGGCGGTGCCGTGGATGGCCGCGACGATCGGCTTGGGCGAGCCTTCCATGACCGCCTGCACGTCGTATAGCGACGCGCCCTTCGGGGCCTTGCCGAACTCGCTGATGTCGGCGCCGGCGATGAAGGTGCGGCCGGCGCAGATCAGCACGATCGCCTTGACCGCCGGATCGGCGATCGCCCGCTTGAAGCCCTCGGCCAGCCCGTCGCGCACCGGCGCCGACAGGGCGTTCACCGGCGGGGAGTTCAGGGTCAGGACGGCGATCTCGCCCTCGGCGGAGAGGTCGGCGACTTCGTTGAGGGCGGTCATGGGCGTCTCCCGATCGAACGATTGTTTGACAGGGATCGAACACGAACGGGGTGAGGTGTCCAGCCCTTCGCGCGTCTTGAGAGGCACAGCCGAACGGTTGATCCCGCATGCAAGGCGGTGTCTAGACTGCCGGTTTCACCGTCAAAACGCCGGCGATTCCGCCGCGCGACCTCAAAAAGGCCCCGCATGAATCGCCGTTTCACCCTTCTGGTCCTGTTCGCCATGATCGCCGGCGTCGTCGTCGGCTTCATCCTGAACAAGACCGTGACGGACCCCGCCCACATAAAATCCATCACCGGCGGCCTGGGCATTCTCACCGAGGTGTTCCTGCGGCTGATCAAGATGATCATCGGGCCGCTGGTGTTCTCGACCCTGGTGGTCGGCATCGCCCACATGGAGGACAGCGCCTCCATCGGCCGGGTCGGCGCCAAGACCATGGGCTGGTTCATCGCCGCCTCGATCGTGTCGCTGACCATCGGCCTGCTGATGGTGCACCTGCTCAAGCCCGGCGTCGGGCTCGCCCTGCCCAATCCGGAGGCGGCGTCCGCCTCGGTCAAGGCCGCCAGCCTGACCCTCAAGGACTTCGTCGCCCACCTGGTGCCGACCTCGATCGTCAAGGCCCTGGCCGACAACGAGATCCTGCAGATCGTGGTGTTCTCGATCTTCGTCGGCACGGCCATCGCCGCCACGTCGGACCGCGCGCCGGCCATCCTGGCGCTGGCCGAGCAGATCGCCCAGGTCATGCTCAAGATCACCGGCTACGTGATGGCCACCGCGCCGGTCGCCATCTTCGCGGCGCTGGCCTCCACCGTCGCCACCGAGGGGCTGGGCATCCTGGCCACCTACGCCAAGTTCATCGGCGGCTTCTACCTGTCGCTCGGCATCCTTTGGGCGCTGCTGATCGGCGTCGCCGCCCTGTTCATCGGCAAGCGCGTCGGCGGCCTGGTCAACGTCATCCGCGAACCGGCCCTGCTGGCCTTCTCGACCGCCAGCTCCGAGGCGGCCTATCCGCGCATCCTCGACGGCCTGCAACGCTTCGGCGTCTCGCGCCGCATCGTCTCGTTCGTGCTGCCGCTCGGCTACTCGTTCAATCTGGACGGGTCGATGATGTACTGCACCTTCGCGACCCTGTTCATCGCCCAGGCCTACGGCATCAACCTGACGCTCGGCCAGCAGATCACCATGCTGGCCCTGCTGATGATCACCTCCAAGGGCATGGCCGGCGTGCCGCGGGCCTCGCTGGTGGTGATCGCCGCCACCCTGGCCTACTTCAAGCTGCCGGAGGCGGGGCTGCTGCTGATCCTGGCCGTCGACCACATCCTCGACATGGGCCGTTCGGCCACCAACGTCGTCGGCAACTCGGTGGCCGCCACCCTGGTCGGCAAGTGGGAGGGCCAGTTCGGTCCCCCCGTCCCGGCCGGGCAGGAGATCAAGGACTAGCCTCGGGACAAAAAAGAGGCCCCGGCGGAGGAGAGACGCCGGGGCCCAAGCAACAAGCCGTTTCGGGGAGGAAATGCGCGAGGGATGCGCTAGGTCGGCTTGTAGATCTGGTCGAACACGCCGCCGTCGGCGAAGTGGGTCTTCTGGGCCTTTTGCCAGCCGCCGAAGGTGTCGTTGATGGTGGCCAGCGGGATGTTCGGGAACTTGGCGGCGTACTTGGCCGCGGCCTTGGGGTCGCGCGGGCGGTAGTGGTTCTTGCCGATAAGGTCCTGGGCCAGCGGGCTGTAGAGGAACTTCAGATAGCCGCTCGCCACCGTGCGGGTGCCGTGGCGGTCGACGTTCTTGTCCAGCAAGGCCACCGGCGGTTCGGCCAGGATCGAGCGCGACGGCGTGACGATGTCGAACTTGGGACCGAACTCCTCCAGCGCCAGGTGGGCCTCGTTCTCCCAGGCCAGCAGCACGTCGCCCAGGCCGCGCTGGGCGAAGGTGACGGTGGCCCCGCGCGCGCCGGTGTCGAGCACCGGCACCTGCTTGTAGAGCTTCTGGATGTAGGCGCGGGCCGTGGCCTCGGAGCCGCCGGGCTGCTTCAGCGCCCAGGCCCAGGCGGCCAGGTAGTTCCAGCGCGCGCCGCCCGAGGTCTTGGGGTTCGGCGTGATGACCTCGATCCCCGGCTTGATCAGGTCGCCCCAGTCGCGGATCTTCCAGGGATTGCCCTTCTTGACCAGGAACACGATGGTCGAGGTGTAGGGCGTGGAGTTGACGGGCAGGCGCGACTGCCAGTCGGCCGGCAGCAGCTTGGCCTTGGCGGCGATCTCGTCGATGTCGTAGGCCAGGGCCAGGGTGACGACGTCGGCCTGCAGGCCGTCGATCACCGAGCGGGCCTGCTTGCCCGAGCCGCCGTGGCTCTGGTTGATGACGATGTCCTGGCCGACCTTCTCCTTCCAGTACTTGGCGTAGGCGGCGTTGATGTCCTTGTAGAGCTCGCGCGTCGGGTCGTAGCTGACGTTGAGCAGGGTCACGGCCTTGGGCGCCTGGGCCAGGGCCCGCCCGCCGATCAGGGTCGGGACGGCCGCCGCGCCGGCGCCGGCGGCGGCGATGCCGAGCAGGCGGCGGCGGGAATGAAGGTTGGCATCTTGTGTCATGGGAAAGGGTCCTGGATGAGCGGGCCGGATCAGAAAGCCACTTGGGAACGCGCCGCGATCGCTTGGTAATCCTGGCCCAACGTCAGACCGGCGCTGTTCTTCCGGTCGATGCTGACGTCCAGGTATTCCAGCATGAACTTAACGGCCGAGTTGGGGAACCAGTTCACGCCGACCGACCAGATGTCCTGCTGACCGCCGCGCACGCGGTCGGCCGCCAGGGCGGCGTCGCCATGATAGTTGAGGTCGGCGGTCGAATAGCGGGCGGCCAGTTCGACGGCCCCCCAATGGCGCTTCCTGGGATCGAAGACGTTGGTCACCGAGGGCGCGTCGAAGGCGGCGGTGGCGGTGTTGTACTTGCGCGCCTCGCCGGTCAGCACCCAGCCGCCCTCGACGTACCAGCCGCTGAACTGCGGGTTGCTGACGCCGGCGGCGGCGTTGCGCCGGTCCAACGCGATGTCGAAGTATTCGGCCTCGGCGTAGAAATTCTGTTTCTGGGCGGCCAGCTCCAGGCCCCAGTGACGGGCGCTCTTGGTGTCGATCTGACCGGTGTCGATCAGCCGCGTCCCGTCGACGCGCAGCTCGGGCCGGTCGCGCAGCTGCAGGGCGTAGCGCACCGCCGCGGCCGATCCCAGGTCGGCCGGCGTGGCCACGTAGCTGGCGTTGACGCCGACGTGCACCAGCCAGTCGTAGCCCCGCAGCGGCGTGCCGGCGACGCGGGCGGTGAAGCCGAGCTGCTCGTCGAAGGTGGGCGCGGTGAAGCTGGTGGCCTGGGTGTTCAGGGTCGAGATGGTGTTGCCGGTCACTGCGGCGGCGGCGAACCAGCGGTCGCCATAGCCGAACAGCTGGGCGCCGACCCGGGTGTCGCCGCCGGCCAGCACCCGGGCGATCTCGGCGATGGACGGCCGCTCGAGGAACAGCTGGCCGTTGGTCGAGGCCGCGTCCTCCAGGCCCAGGGACGGCGGAAACGCCCCGACGCGGACCTTCAGCGGCTTGAAGCCGGAATACTGCACCCACAGCTCGTGGATGCGGCCGGCGTCCTCGGCGCCCGACCCGCCGAAATCGAACAGCAGGTTGTAGTCCCAGTCGCCGAACACCTTGCCGTCTATGCCGATGCGGGCGCGGCGGAAGTTGGTGCCGCTGTTGAGGTCGCGCGCCGTCACGCTCGGCGGCGGGTGGTCGTCCTGGTAGTAGTTGGCGGCGTCGAGCTGCATGACGCCGTGCAGGGTGGCCGAGAAGGCGCCGTCGCCCGAGGCGATGGTCGGCTTGCCCGCGGCGATGCTGACGGTGGTGACGGCCTGGGCGGCGCGCACGTCCTTGATGTTGGCGGCGGTCGAGACCTTGAGGTCGCCGATCTGCTCGGCCAGGGTCGCGATCTGCGCCCGCAGCGCCTCGACCTGGGCGTTGAGGGCGGCGATGCGGGCGTCGCGCTCGTCGGCCGGGCCGGCGGCGGGCGTGGCCGGCGCGGTCCTGATCGGAGCGTCGCGGCCCGGCGCGGCTTCGGCCAGGGCCGCGGTCGAGACCGTGGACAGCAAGAGCGCCGACAGGGCGCCGGCGAATAGAGTTCGGTGTGTCTCGGCCTTGGTCAATGAAGTCTCCCCCCTGGCGTCGCGCCGGCGGCGGTCCGTCGGGCGACAGCGTCAGTGAAGTCGACAAAATCGATTAGAACCATAGAGATTGTATTTCTGAGGCTTTAGAGAAACTCACAGCACAATGTTCTTCGGCGCGGTTGGGACTGGCGATCTCGTCACCGGGGCGCCACACGTCGGCGCCATAAGTGCGTGGTCTGATGATCGGGCGCTTCATTCCCAGCTGATTCGGAGAGTCGGGTCCTTCCATGCCGCTGCTTCAGTCGCCGTCGCCGGTGGCGCCGTCCAGGCGCGCACGCACGCCCTGGCGCGTCGCCCTCACCGGCGCGGCGGCCTCGGCGCTGCTGCTGGCCCTGGGCGTCGTCGGCGAGACCAAGCCCGGCGCCGCCGTGGCGGCGGCGGCGGCCGTGGCCATGCTGGCGGCGGCGCTGACCGCCCGCAGCCTGCGCGAGGACGCCGAGACCCGCCCGGCCGAGCCGTCCCCCGAAACGCCGAGCTTCGACCGCACGCCCGCCTTCGGCGCCGTCCTGGAGAGCCTGCCCGAGCCCCTGATGGTCATCGCGGCGCAGGAGGCCGACGACCTGGCCGGCCGGCGGTTCGTGCTGGCCAACGCCGCCGCCCGCGAGCTGTTCCGCATCTCCGGCGACCGCGCCCTGCTGGTCACCGCCATCCGCAATCCCGAGGTGCTGGAGGCGGTCGACGAGAGCCTGTTCGGCGGCGTGCCGGGCGAGGCGGCCTATGAGACGGCCGGCGCCCAGGAGCGGGTGTGGAAGGCGCTGACCCGCCCGTTGCAGCCGGCGGCCGACGGCTCGCGGCTGGCGCTGCTGCTGCTGCGCGACGAGACCGACGCGCGCCGCAGCGAGCGTACGCGGGCCGACTTCCTGGCCAACGCCAGCCACGAGCTGCGCACGCCGCTGGCCTCCCTGGCCGGCTTCATCGAGACCCTGCGCGGCCACGCCAAGGACGACGCCGTCGCCCGCGACCGCTTCCTGGCCATCATGTCGGCCCAGGCCGAGCGGATGTCGCGCCTTATCGACGACCTGATGAGCCTGTCGCGCATCGAGCTGAACGAGCACATCGTCCCGCACGGCCGGGTCGACATGGCCCTGGCGGCCACCGACGTCATCGACGCCCTCCAGCCCCTGGCGCGCCAGAAGCGGGTGGCGCTGGAGGTGCGCGCGCCCTCGCGCGGGGTGGCCATCGCCGCCGGCGACCGCGACCAGATGGTGCAGGTGATCCAGAACCTCGCCGACAACGCCGTCAAATACTCGCCGGCTGACGCCATCGTCGAGGTCGAGGTCTCGGCGGGGCAGAGCGTCGAGACGGCCATCGCCCTGCGCGCCGCCCAGGCCTCGCGCCTGTCGCTGGTCATGCCGGACGAGGCGCCGCACCAACGCTATGTGGCGGTGCGGGTCACCGACCGGGGGCCGGGCATCGCCCGCGAGCATCTGCCGCGCCTGACCGAGCGGTTCTACCGGGTCGAGGGCCAGAAGAGCGGCGAGCGGCTGGGCACCGGTCTCGGCCTGGCCATCGTCAAGCACATCATGAACCGCCATCGCGGCGGCCTGGCGGTCGAAAGCCTGGAAGGCAACGGCGCCAGCTTCATCGCCTACTTCCCCACCGCCTGCGCTGAGGCCGAGCCGGCGCGCCCCGCCGCTGGCGTCGAAACCGCCCCTCCGCCCGGCGGCGTGGCGGGTGTCGGCGCAACAAAAGTGTCGTAAAACTGTCGTAGGGAAGCAGCGTTCGACGGGCACAAGCGCAGTCGATATAGGGGGCTTCGGCGCCCTGATCGTCGTTGGACTTCCCCGCTGCGCGCGAGGCCGGCGAGCGGCAGGGAGGAGCTTCAACCATGGGGTCCGCTGATATGACCGAGCACACGGTGAAGTCCTTCGAGGACGAACTGAACCACCTGACCGCCGAAGTGGCGCGCATGGGCGGTCTGGCCGAGGCCCAGGTCTCCGACGCCATCGACGCCATCGTCCGCCGCGACGTGCCCCTGGCCCAGTCGGTCATCGACCGCGACGTCCGCCTCGACGCGCTGGACGCCGAGATCGAGAAGAAGGTCATCCGCCTGATCGCCCTGCGCCAGCCGATGGCGCACGACCTGCGCCGCACCGTGGCGGCGATGAAGATCTCGTCCAATCTCGAACGTTGCGGCGACCTGGCCAAGAACATCGCCAAGCGGGCCCTGATCACCGCCGACGCCGAGCCGATGATCGCCCTGACCCGCTCCATCGAGCGGATGGGCCGGCTGGTGGCCGCCCGCCTCAAGGACGTCCTCGACGCCTACACCACCGGCGACCTCGACCGGGCCGTGGCCGTGTGGCAGCGCGACCAGGAGGTCGACGAGCACTACAACAGCCTGTTCCGCGAGCTGCTGACCTACATGATGGGCGATCCGCGCACCATCGGGCCGTGCACGCACCTGCTGTTCGCCGCCAAGAACCTGGAGCGGATCGGCGACCACGCCACCAACATCGCCGAGATCGTCCATTTCGAGATCACCGGCGGCGACCTGATCTCTTCCGAGCGTCCGAAGTGGGACGCCCTGGCCACGCCGAACTGACGCGCGGGCCTGATTTCCCGAGACCTGGAGGGCCTCTGTGACCCCGTACGTGCTTGTGGTCGAGGACGAGGACGCCCTGGCGACCTTGCTGCACTACAATCTTGACAAGGAAGGCTACCGCGTCTCGCTCGCCTCGGACGGCGAGGAGGCGCTGATGCAGGTCGACGAGCAGATGCCCGACCTGATCGTGCTGGACTGGATGCTGCCCAAGGTGTCGGGCATCGAGGTCTGCCGCCGGCTGCGCAACCGCGCCGAGACGCGCAACATCCCGATCATCATGCTCACCGCCCGCGGTGAAGAAAGCGACCGCATCCGCGGCCTCGACACCGGCGCCGACGACTACATCGTCAAGCCGTTCTCGATGACCGAGCTGACCGCCCGCATCCGGGCGGTGCTGCGCCGCATCCGCCCGGGCCTCGCCGACGACCGCATCCGCCACGGCGACATCGTCATCGACCGCGTCGCCCACCGGGTGAAGCGGGCCGGCAAGGAGATCCACCTCGGGCCGACCGAGTTCCGCCTGCTGGACTACCTGATGCAGCATCCCGGCCGAGTGTTCAGCCGCGAACAGCTGCTCGACGCCGTCTGGGGCTCGGACGTCTATGTCGAGGCGCGCACCGTCGACGTGCATATCGGCCGCCTGCGCAAGGCGCTTAACCAGGCGGTGGACGACGACCCCATCCGCACCGTGCGCTCGGCCGGCTATTCCCTGGACGTCGAGGGCTGAGGCTCCGAGAGGGCGGCCGCGCCCGGGGCCCCGCGGTTCCGGCCGCCCGCGGCGCCCTGACCGACGCCCCAAAAGAAGAAGGCGACCGGCCGTGGGCCGATCGCCTCCTCTACGCTCCCCGTTGAACCGGTCGGCTGAAATCTAGATGTAGCGCCGCAGCGAGCGGGCCAGGTCGGAGGCGCCGCCGCGCGTCCCGGCCTTCTTCTGTTGCGGCTGATAGGCCACCCGGGCGTGCTCGACGCAGTAGGGGCCCTCGGCGCCGGTGCGCCGTCCGCAGAAGGTGAAGCCGTCGCTGGAGGGGTCGCCGATCGGCCACTTGCACATGTGCGCCCCGAGGGTCAGCACCGTCGCCGAACCGGGCTCCTCGGCGTAGAAGGCCGGGCGCGGCGCCGGAGCCGGCGCGATGGCGGCCGGCTCGGCCACCGGGCGCGGACGCGCCGGGGCGGCGGCGACCGGCGGGCGCGCCGGTCGCGGGGCCTTGAACACTGGGCGCGTCGGTTGCGACGGCGCGGCGCGGCCCGACAGGCCTAGGCGGTGAACCTTGCCGATCACGGCGTTGCGGGTCACCCCGCCCAATTGCTTGGCGATCTGGCTGGCGGACAGGCCGTCCAGCCACAGCTTCTTCAGGGTCGAAACGCGTTCGTCTGTCCAGCTCATCGTCAACTCTCCGGCCCGATAGGCGGGCGGCTCGGACCCGTCGGTCCGAACGGCCTTCCTACATCTTGTGTCGCGCCGTCCGTGGGGCCGTGCGACCTACCACTAATCGTAAACCTTCCCTTAAGAGACACAATAGGCGCCGTTCGATCCATCCACAGGATCAACATCTTGATTAATCGGCCGGAGACGATGTCGGCCCCGCGCCGTGCGCGGCGCGGGAAAGGTGTCGCCCCGGAGGGCGCGGGGGCTTGCGGCCGGGCCTGCGACGGCGCACATCACGGCGCATGAAGGACATGCCCGCCCAGGACGCGCTTCCGTCCGCCGTCATCCCGCCCGCGCCCCGCGACTATCACGGCGTCAACTGGACGGGCCTGCGCACGCTCTACGTCAAGGAAGTGCGCCGCTTCTGGAAGGTCGGCATGCAGACCGTCGCCGCCCCGGTGGTGACGACGCTTCTCTACATGCTGGTCTTCGTCGTGGCCATGAAGGGATCGCGTCCGCCCGTGGAGGGCGCGCCCTTCGCGCAGTTCGTCGCGCCCGGCCTGATCATGATGGCCATCCTCAACAACGCCTTCGCCAACTCGTCCTCGTCGCTGATCCAGGCCAAGATCATGGGCCTGACCCCCGACTTCCTGACGCCCCCGCTGGCCCCGGTCGAGCAGGTGACCGCCTTCGCCCTCGGCGCGGCCACGCGCGGGGTGTTCGTCGGGGCGGTGACGGCGGTCGCAGTGTGGCCGTTCGCCCAGTTCCACGTCGCCCATCCCTGGGCGGTGATCTATTTCGGCTTCATCGCCTCGCTGCTGCTCGGCCTCGTGGGGATCATGGCCGGCCTGTGGTCCGAGAAGTTCGACCACCTGGCGGCGGTGACCAACTTCATCGTCATGCCGATGACCTTCCTGTCGGGCACCTTCTATCTGGTCGACAAGCTGCCCGAGCCGTTCCGCGCCATCACCCACTTCAACCCGTTCTTCTATCTGATCGACGGGTTCCGCTACGGCTTCATCGGCCTGGCCGACGGCTCCCTGGCCATCGGCGTGGCGATGACCGGCGGCCTGGCGGTCATCCTGGCCCTGACGTGCTGGCGGCTGTTCCGGATCGGTTACCGGCTGAAGAGCTGACGGCGGGGCGCGATCCTCACGGCGACGGCGTCACCGCCACGGCGACCATGTCCACCCGCGTCGGCGCGCCGCGCGTGATCACCGAATAGCGGGTGTCGGTGATGAACCGCAGCTTGCCCCCGACCTCGAAGCGGGCCGACACGGCGTAGTCGTGGTTCGGGACGATCCTGGCCGGGTCGTAGTCCAGCCGGAAGTTCACTGGGCCGGACTGGACGCCGTCGATGGTCTGGGTCGCGATGGTCTTGGACGGGGCGTCCATCAGCGACACGTCAGACAGGGTCACGGTCACCCGCGCCGGCGGAGCCAGAAGGATGCGCTCGCGATAGGTGACGCTGCCGGTGACGGCGGCGGTCTTGGCCGGCGGCGGGGCGGCCGTCTCGCAGGCGGCGAGGGCGGTCAGGGCGGCGACGGGAACGAGCACGCGGGGAAGTTTCATCGTGTCCTCCTGGCAACGTTGCGGAGCGATCCTGGCCCCGCGAGGCGCGGCGATCAACCCGAGGGGCTTTCTGTAACGCCGTTACGATTGACAGAACGCCCGCAAAGCCCGAGAAACCCAGGCCTTCCCGTCCCCGAACAGCCCGCTCCAGCGCGCCTCGGGGACTTACGCTTTTGGGAGGCCGTCATGGCGAACCAGCAGTCCCCGTCCGCGTCGCAACAGCACATCATGGGCGTCTACAACCGCGCCCCGCTGGCGTTCGAGCGAGGCGAGGGCGCGCGACTGTTCTCCACCGACGGCGAGGCCTATCTCGACTGCGTGGCGGGCATCTCGACCGACGGGCTGGGCCACGCCCACCCGGCGCTGGTCAAGGCGCTGAAGGACCAGGGCGAAAAGCTCTGGCACGTCTCCAACATCTTCCGCATCCCGCAGCAGGAAGCCCTGGCCGACAAGCTGTGCGCGGCGACCTTCGCCGACGTGGTGTTCTTCGGCAATTCCGGCACCGAGGCCATCGAGTGCGCCCTGAAGACGGCGCGCAAGTATCACGCGGCCAACGGCCAGCCGGAGCGCATCGACATCGTCGGCTTCGACGGCTCGTTCCACGGCCGCTCCTACGCCGCGGTCAACGCCTCGGGCAACGCCGCCTATCTGGAAGGCTTCGGCCCGCGCCTGCCCGGCTACGTCCAGCTCAAGTTCGGCGACTTCGAAGCCCTGGCCGAGGCGGTCAAGTCGCCGACCTGCGCCGGCGTGATCGTCGAGCCGGTCCAGGGCGAGGGCGGGGCGCGGGCGCTGTCCGAGGCCCAGCTGGTCGAGCTGCGCCGTCTGTGCACCGAGGCCGGCGTGCTGCTGATCTTCGACGAAGTGCAATGCGGCATGGGCCGCACCGGCAAGCTGTTCGCCTATGAGTGGGCCGACGGCGTCGCGCCCGACATCATGGCGGTGGCCAAGGCCCTGGGCGGCGGCTTCCCGATCGGCGCCTGCCTGGCCACGGCCGAGGCGGCCAAGGGCATGACGGTCGGGGCCCACGGCTCGACCTTCGGCGGCAACCCTCTGGCCATGGCCGTCGGCCTCGCCGCCTTCGGCGAGATCAACACGCCCGAGCTGCTCGACAACGTGAAGACCGTCGCCGGCTACTTCACCCAGCAGCTCAACGGCCTCAAGGACCGTTTCCCGGACATCGTCGCCGACGTCCGCGGCAAGGGCCTGCTGATCGGCGTCAAGCTGATCCCCAACAACCGCGAGTTCATGGCCCTGGCCCGAGACCAGAAGCTGCTGGTCGCCGGCGGCGGCGACAACTGCGTGCGCCTGCTGCCGCCGTTGAACCTGACCCTCGACGAGGCTCAGGAAGCCATCGCCAAGTTCGAACTGGCCTGCGAAGCCGCCCGCAAGGCGGCCGCGGCCTGATCCATCTTCCGCTCGTTTCCGCGTAGGCGGGAGCCTGGGGCCGGGCGCTGGCGTCCGGCCGTCCTGGGCCCCGCCCCGGCGGGATGAACGGTCCAGGGGAACCATCCTGATGACCCAACCCAGACACTTCCTCGACATCTGGCGGCTGGACGCGCCGACCCTGCGCGCCATCCTCGACGACGCCAAGGCCCGCAAGGCCGCCCGCGCCGGCCGGGGCCAGGCCGAGGTCGACGCCGACGCGCCGGCCAAGGGCAAGACCCTGGCCATGATCTTCCAGAAGAACTCGACCCGCACCCGTTTCTCGTTCGACGCCGGCATCCGCCAGCTCGGCGGGGCGTCGATCATCGCCACCGCCTCGGACATGCAGCTCGGCCGCGGCGAGCCGATCGAGGATACGGCCCGGGTGCTGTCGCGCATGGTCGACGCGGTGATGATCCGCGCCAACCATCACGAGGACGTGGAGCGCTTCGCGCAGTATTCCAGCGTGCCGGTGATCAACGGCCTGACCGACAAGAGCCACCCCTGCCAGATCATGGCCGACCTGCAGACCTTCGAGGAGCATCGCGGGCTGGTGGCGGGGCGGACCATCGCCTGGGTGGGCGACGGCAACAACGTCTGCGCCAGCTTCATCCACGCCGCCACCCTGCTCGGCTTCAAGCTGAACATCGCCTGCCCGGCGGTCTACCATCCCGACCTGGTCGACCTGGCCCGCGCGGCCGAACAGGGCGCCAAGGTCGAGATGACCGACGATCCGCGCGCCGCGGTGGAGGGGGCCGACTGCGTGGTCACCGACACCTGGGTGTCGATGGGCGACGTCGACCACGACGAGCGCCTGGCGACGCTGGAGCCCTATCAGGTCGACGAGGCGCTGATGGCCCTGGCCGCCAAGGACGCGGTGTTCCTCCACTGCCTGCCCGCCCACCGCGGCGAGGAGGTCACCGACGCGGTGATGGACGGGCCGCAGTCGCTGGTCTGGGACGAGGCCGAGAACCGCATCCACGCCCAGAAGGCGATCATGGCCTGGTGCTTCGGCCGCCTGGGGTGAGCGCCGGCCGGACCCGGCGGCCTTGACGCCGCCGCCGGGGACGTCGAAGACGGCCTTGGCTGGGAGGTGACGACATGGACGGCATCCATCGATCGCCCAAGGACGACCACGGCGCGACCGTGCTGTCCCCGGCCCTGCTGAACGAAGAGCACGTCGCCGACATCGTCGAGCGGCTGAACGCGGTCTCGCTGCGCACCGCCGTCGACGTGCTGTCGCGCCTGCCGGACGAGCGCGCCGTCGAGGTGCTGGACCAGCCGGAGCTGGACGCCGCCGCCGAGCTGGTGGCGGCGCTGCCGGCCGACCGGGCGGCCCATCTCCTGGCCGGCATGTCGGCCGACCGCACGGCCGAGGTGTTCCGCGACCTGGAGGAGCCTGTCCGCTCGCAGCTGATGCAGCGGCTGGATCTGGTCACCAAGAGCGAGGTCCAGCAACTGCTGGCCTATCCGCCGCGCACGGCCGGCGCGCTGATGACCACCGAGTTCGTCAGCGTTCCCGCCGGCTGGACGGTGGCCCAGACCCTCGACCACATCCGCCATGTCGAACGCACGCGCGAGACGGTCTACGCCATCTACGTGCTCGACCCGGCCACCAGCGCCCTGGTGCAGACCGTCACCCTGCGGCGGCTGATCACCGGCGAGCCCGACGCCTCGATCCTGACCGCCGCGCCGCCGCGCAAGCCGGTGACGGTCTCGGGCCTGATGGACCAGGAAGAGGTCGCCCGCCTGTTCACCAAGTACGACCTGCTGGCCGTGCCGGTGGTCGACGCCGCCGACCGGGTGCTGGGCATCGTCACCGTCGACGACGTCATCGACGCCATCGTCGAGGAGGGCACCGAGGACGTCCAGAAGCTGGGCGGCATGGAGGCGCTGGACGAGCCCTACATGCAGATCGGCTTCCTGGACATGATCCGCAAACGGGCCGGCTGGCTGTGCGCGCTGTTCATCTCCGAGATGCTGACCGCCAGCGCCATGCAGCATTTCGCCGACGAGCTGGAGAAGGCCATCGTCCTGACCCTGTTCATCCCGCTGATCATGAGCTCGGGCGGCAATTCCGGATCGCAGGCGACCTCGCTGCTGATCCGCGCCATCGCCCTGCGCGAGGTTCGCTTGCGCGACTGGTGGCGGGTGGCGCTGCGCGAGCTGCCGACCGGGATCATGCTCGGCTCGATCCTCGGCGCGCTGGGCGTGGCCCGCATCGCCGCCTGGCAACTGATCGGCATCTACGACTACGGCCCGCACTGGATGCTGATCGCGGCGACGGTCGGGGTCGGGCTGATCGGCATCGTCACCTTCGGCTCGCTCAGCGGCTCGATGCTGCCCTTCCTGCTCAAGCGCCTGGGCTTCGACCCGGCCAGCGCCTCGGCGCCGTTCGTGGCCACGCTGGTCGACGTCACCGGCCTCGTCATCTATTTCAGCGTGGCCTTGATCTTCCTGCGCGGCACGCTGCTCTAGGGCGGCGTCTCGCATTGACGCGGCGGGGCGCCTATATTGCGGCCTCCCGCCCATTCCCTCGTCCGAGCGGGCCGGCCGACGCCGTCGACCGGCCGCCCATAGAGCATCATCGTGACCGACCTCGCCGCCCCGTCCGCCGACGATTTCGTCGCCGCCTTCCAGATCGAGAACCAGCCCGTCCGGGGCCGCGTCGTGCGGCTGGGCGCGGCCGTGGACGAGATCCTGACCCGCCACGACTATCCCGAGCCGGTGGCCAACCTGCTGGGCGAAGCCTGCGCCCTGGCCGCCCTGGTCGGCGCCAGCCTCAAGTTCGAGGGGCGTCTGATCGTCCAGGCCCAGGGCGACGGCCCGGTGGCCTTCGTGGTGGTCGACTACGACACCGAGGGCGCGCTGCGCGGCTACTGCCGCTACGACGCCGATCGGGTGGCCGAGGTCTCCAAGGGCTTCGCCCGGCCCGGCGCGCGCACCCTGCTGGGCGACGGCGTGTTCATCATGACCGTCGACCAGGGTCCGGACATGGACCGCTACCAGGGCGTCACCGCTATCGAGGGCGAGACCCTGGCCCTGTGCGCCGAGCAGTATTTCGCCCAGTCGGAACAGACGCCGACGCGGGTGCGCCTGGCCGTGGGCCAGGTGCAGACCGACGCCGCGCCGAGCTGGCGCGCGGGCGGGGTGATCTTGCAGAACATCGCCGGCGACGCCGCGCGGGGCGAGACCGAGGACGCCTGGGAGACCGCCCAGGCCCTGTTCCAGACCCTCGGCGAGGACGAGCTGATCGACCCGACCATCTCGGCGGAGACCCTGCTGTGGCGGCTGTTCCACGAGGACGGCGTCAGGGTGTTCGAGGCCAAGCCGCTGCGCGCCTTCTGCCGCTGCTCGCACGAGCGCATCGTCTCGGTGCTCAAGTCGTTCCCGGCCGAGGAGCGCGAGGGCATGGTCGAGGCCGACGGCCGCATCCGCGTCACCTGCGAGTACTGCTCGCGGGTCTACGACCTGTCGCCCGAAGCGGTGGACTGACGCCGCGCCGGCAAGAAAACGGCGGCCGCGTGTCGGGACGCGGCCGTGATGATCGTCCTGGGATCGACGCCGACGCATCGCCCAGGAGACCCCGCCATGACCGCCGCCGCTTCCACGCCCGCCCGCTCCGCCGCCCTCTGGACCGGACGGGTCCTCAGCGGCCTGTTCAGCCTGTTCATGCTGTTCGACGTGGTCATCAAGCTGATCCGCCTGCCGGTGGTGGACCAGACCATGGCGGTCCTGGGCTGGACCCGGGGCGAGGGGTTCTGGATCGGCGCCATGGAGCTGGTCTTCGTGGCGCTCTACCTGTTCCCGCGCACGGCCGTGCTGGGCGCGGTGCTGATGACCGGCGTCTTGGGCGGGGCCACCGCCGCCCACGTGCGGATCGACGATCCGCTGTTCAGCCACATCCTGTTCGGGGTCTATCTGGGCGCGTTCATGTGGGGCGGCCTGTGGCTGCGCGATCCGCGTCTGCGCGCCCTGGCGCCCTGGCGCGCGGCCTGACGACCTAGTTGAGGCGGCGCGGCGCGCCGGGCAGGTGCAGCGAGAACTCCGGGATCTCGGCCTCGAACAGGTCGCCCTCCTCGGTCAGCATCTGGTAGACGCCGCGCATGGTGCCCGACGAGGTCGGCAGGGGGCAGCCCGAGGTGTAGCGGAAGGCCTCGCGCGGCTTCAGCTCCGGCTGCTCGCCGACGACGCCGGCCCCAGACACCTCCTGCGCCCGGTTGAGGGCGTCGACGATGGTCCACCGCCGCGAGATCAGCTGGATGGTCTCGCAGCCGTGGTTCTCGATCTCGACCATGTAGGCCCACATGAAGCGGCCCTCGTCGGGCTCGGACTGGTCGGCCACGTAGTTGGCGACCACCCGCACGAGGACATCCCGCGTCTTGGCTTCGTAGACGGGGTTTTCCTTGCGGGTGCGACGAGGGATGCGTCTCATGCGCGTCTCCATCCTAGGCCGCGTCGAGGGCGCGGGCGATGTCGCGCGACAGGTCGCCCAGGCCCTCCAGCCCGACCGAGATGCGCACCGCGCCGGGGGTCAGCCCGATCTCGCGCTGCTGGTCCTCGGGCACCGAGCGGTGGGTGGTGGTCGGCGGATGGGTGGCCATGCTCTTGGCGTCGCCGAGGTTGTTGGAGATGTCGACGATCTCCAGGGCGTTGAGGAAGCGGAACGCCGCCTCGCGGCTGCCGAGGTCGAAGGCGATCAGGCTGCCGCCGCCGCTCATCTGTTTCCTGGCGACGTCGTGCTGCGGGTGGTCGGCGCGGAACGGATAGAAGGCGCGCGTCACCTTCTTGTGGTCGGCGATCAGGTCGGCCAGGGCGGCGGCGGTCTCGGTCTGGCGGCGCACCCGCAGGTCCAGCGTCTCCAGGCCCTTGAGCAGCACCCAGGCGTTGAACGGCGACAGGGCCGGGCCGGTGTGGCGGAACGGGTCGCGATAGCTGGCGTCGATCTCGGCCTGGGTCGACAGGATCGCCCCGCCCAGCACCCGGCCCTGGCCGTCGATGTGCTTGGTCGCCGAATAGACGACGACGTCGGCGCCCAGCTCCAGCGGCTTCTGGAAGATCGGCGTGGCGAAGACGTTGTCCACCACCACCTTGGCGCCGATCTCCTTGGCGATGGCGCTGACGGCGGCGATGTCGGTCATCTCCAGCAGCGGGTTGGCCGGGGTCTCGACCAGAAACACCTTGGTGTTCGGCCGCACGGCCGCCTTCCAGGCCGCCACGTCCGGTCCGGGAACCGTGGTCGCCTCGACGCCGAAGCGCGGCAGCCATTCGTTGAGCATCCAGCGGCTGGAGCCGAACAGGGCGCGGCCGGCGACGACGTGGTCGCCCGCCCGCAGCAGGCCCATCAGCGCCATGTGCACGGCGGCCATGCCCGACGACAGGCCCCGGCAGGCCTCGGCGCCTTCCAGCAGGGCCAGCCGGTCCTCGAACATCTTGACGGTGGGGTTGGCGTAGCGGGAATAGACGAAGCCCGGCTGGTCGCCGGCGAACCGCGCGTCGGCCCCCTCGGCCGAGTCGTAGACGAAGCTCTGGGTCAGGAACAGCGCCTCGGCCGTCTCCCCGTGCTCGCTGCGCATCAGCCCGCCGCGGATCAGGCGGGTGGCGGGCTCCCAGCGGGTCGGATCTTCGGACATCACGCAACTCCAGACGCGCCGCCGCGGCGAACCCATTTCACCCGCGACGCTTCACCGGCTTGGCGGGGAGGGCGCGCGACCGCGTCCCGTCCCGCAGCAGGGGCCGGCATCAAAAGGAGGCGCGGCCCGCGGGTCAAGCGCGTACACGCCCAATTTGAGCCCCCTTGTCAGAAAGCCGCGCCTTGGGCAGTGTTCGCGGCCCTTTCGCGAACCCGTAAGGGGTCTTTGTGGCCAGCCGCCGCCTTTCCTCCGCCATCGGCTCGTCGGCGCGCCCCATTCCCAGCGCGGCCTCCGTATGAGGCCGCCCCCATTGGACGCCGATTTGACGATGACTCCCGCTCGATCCGCCGACGCCGCTCCCGACGCCGCGCCCCTGGGCATCCTGCCCTGCCAGGCCATCGAAGGGCTGATCGCGCAGGGCGCCGTGACCGCGTCGACGCCGTTCGACGTCGACCAGGTGCAGCCGGCCAGCCTCGACCTGCGGCTGGGCGCGCGGGTGTGGCGGGTGCGCGCCTCGTTCCTGCCGGGCCTCGGCCGCACGGTGCGCGAGCGCATCGCCGACGTGGCCATGCACGAGATCGACCTTGCCAAGGGCGGGGCGGTGCTGGAGCGCGGCTGCGTCTACATCGCCGAACTGCAGGAGCGGCTGAAGCTGCCCCGGGGCGTCAGCGGCCGCGCCAATCCGAAAAGCTCGACCGGCCGGGTCGACGTGTTCGTGCGCTGCCTGACCGACCGCAGCGCCGCCTTCGACGACGTGGCCGAGGGCTATGACGGCCCGCTCTACATGGAGATCGCGCCGCAGACCTTCTCGGTGCTGGTGCGGCCCGGCACCCGCCTCAACCAGATGCGGTTCAAGAGCGGCGCCTCGCCGGTCCTGGGCGTGCGCAGCGTCGGCGTCGACCTGACCGGCGACGTCGCCGGCTTCCGCGCCCGCCGCCATGCGCCGGTGGTCGATCTCGACCACATCGAGGGCCATGACCCGCGCGACTTCTGGCAGCCGCTGGAGCCGCGCCGCGGCGAGCTGCTGCTCGATCCGGGCGAGTTCTACATCCTGGCCTCCAAGGAGGACGTCGAGATCCCGGTGATGCAGGCGGCCGAGATGACCCCGATCGACCCGTCGGTGGGCGAGTTCCGCGTCCACTACGCCGGCTTCTTCGATCCGGGCTTCGGCACCGAGGAGGCGCACGGCGGCGGCTCGAAGGGCGTGCTCGAGGTGCGCAGCCACGAAACCCCGTTCCTGCTCGAGGACGGCCAGACCGTCGCGCGCCTGGTCTATGAACCGCTGACCGCCCGGCCGGTGCGCCTCTACGGCCAAAACGGCTCGCACTATCAGCGCCAGGGCCTGAAGCTGTCCAAGCACTTCCAGCCCTGGTGACGTTTCGGTCGTCCCCCATCGCGATGGGGGAGGGCTTGGCCTGCGCCCTTGCATCCGGCGTCCCGAACCGCGATATAGGCCTCGGAGATCGGTGATGGGCGGAGTCCTCGCCAATCTGGTCAGGGCCGGAAGGCAGCAGCCACAACGAGTTTCGCTCCGGGTCGTCGCCGGTCTCCACCTTCTCCCCATTTCGTAGCCCCGTTTGCGGCCCCCCCTTTTCGGGCGAGGGCCCCGTGAAAGCGGGCGAGCAGGCTTTTTTCGAGTCGCGCCCCGCTCTACGATAAGAGACCTTGGAGCTCCGCCCGCGCGGGGAGCGAGCGGCGGATTTGAACACCGGCATGATGGACACCGACCCTCCGTTCGACACCGATCCTCCGTTCGACGTCGATCCGCAGGATGTGGTCGAACGCGACGAGAACACGTCCGACATGTTCGGCGGCGCGCCGCCGGCGCCGTCAGCCCCGTCCCTGCCCGAAACCGCTCCCGCCGCCGACGGCGCCGCCTATCAGGTGCTGGCGCGCAAGTACCGCCCGCGCACCTTCGAGGACCTGATCGGCCAGGAGGCCATGGTCCGCACGCTGAAGAACGCCTTCGCCACGGGGCGGATCGCCCACGCCTTCATGCTCACGGGCGTGCGGGGGGTCGGCAAGACCACCACCGCCCGCCTGCTGGCCCGCGCGCTGAACTACGAGAGCGACACGGTCCACGGCCCCACGGTCGACCTGTCGTCCGAGGGCCGGCACTGCCGCGCCATCATCGAAGGCCGGCACATGGACGTGCTGGAGATGGACGCCGCCTCGCGCACCAAGGTCGACGAGATGCGCGAGCTCTTGGACAGCGTGCGCTACGCCCCGGTCGAGGCGCGCTACAAGGTCTATGTCATCGACGAAGTGCACATGCTGTCGACGGCGGCGTTCAACGCCCTGCTGAAGACGCTGGAAGAGCCGCCGCCGCACGCCAAGTTCATCTTCGCCACCACCGAGATCCGCAAGGTGCCGGTGACCATCCTGTCGCGCTGCCAGCGCTTCGACCTGCGCCGGGTCGAGCCGGACGTGCTGATGGGGCACCTGGAGCGCATCTGCAAGGTCGAGCACGCCCTGGTCGAGACCGACGGCCTGGCCCTGATCGCCCGCGCCGCCGAAGGTTCCGTGCGCGACAGCCTGTCCCTGCTCGACCAGGCCATCGTCCAGGCCGAGCGCGGCCAGGCGGTGACGCAAGGCGTGGTGCGCGACATGCTCGGCCTGGCCGACCGCGCCCAGACCATCGCCCTGTTCGAGCAGACCATGCGCGGCGAGACGCCGGCGGCGCTGGAGACCTTCCGCGCCCTCTACGGCTTCGGCGCCGACCCGGTGCAGGTGATGCTCGACCTGCTTGACCATTGCCACGGCGCTTCGGTGGCCAAGGCCCTGGGGCCCGACGCCCTGACCCTGCCCAAGGACCAGTCGGCCAGGCTGGCCGCCCTGGGCGCGGCGGTGTCGGCCGGCACGCTGGCGCGGGTCTGGCAGATGCTGCTCAAGGCCCATGACGAGACCCGCCGCGCGCCCGACCCGATGGCGGCGGTGGAGATGGCCATCATCCGCCTGTGCTACGCCGCCGACCTGCCGGGGCCGGAGGAGGCGCTGAAGAAGTTGCAATCGGGCGAGCCGGTCGGCGCAGGCCCAGGCGGCGGATCGGGCGGCGCGTCCGCGCCGGGCGGCGGGGGAGGCGGCGGCGTCAGCGCCGCGGCCCGCGTGCTTGCGCCCCAGGCCGCGGCGGCGGCTCCGCAACCGACCTTGCAGACCTTCGACGACGTCATGCGCCTCATCGCCGAGCGGCGCGACATCGGCCTGCGGCTCGACGTCGAGCGGTTCGTGCGGCCGATCAGCGTCCGCCCCGGCCTCATCGAATACGAGCCGGCCCCCGGCGCGCCGGTCAACCTCGCCCAGCGCCTGGTGGCGCGGCTGAAGGAATGGACCGGGCAGCAATGGCTAGTGGCGGCCCAGGGCGGCGGCGGCGCCGAAAGCGCCTGGGAGCGCGAGAAGCGCGAGAAGCAGGAGACCCGCCGTCAGATCGAGGCCGATCCCTTCGTGCAGGCGGTGATGCAGGCTTTCCCCGGCGCCGAGATCGTCGGCGTGCGCACCCTGGTCGCCCCGGTCGCGCCCGCGGCCGGCGAAGGCGTCGCGGATGCTGGTGAAGACGATGACGACTAAGTCCTCCCCCATTGCAATGGGGGAGGGGGACCGCGAAGCGGTGGAGGGGGCGTCCGCCAGCTCCGAGCCCAGTCCCTCCCCCTCCACCACGCTGCGCGTGGTCCCCCTTCCCCGCATTGCGGGAGAGGACCAGATAAGACGGAGTCCGACATGAAAGACCTCGACGCCCTGATGAAACAGGCCCAGGCCATGCAGCAGAAGCTGCAGGACGCCCAGGCGCGGCTGGCCGAGACCGCCGTGGAGGGCAGCTCGGGCGGCGGCATGGTCAAGCTGACCCTGCAAGGCTCGGGCGAGCTCAAGGGCGTGGTCGTCGACGAGGAGCTGCTCAAGCCCGGCGAGGGCGAGGTGCTGGCCGACCTGATCGTCGCCGCCCACGCCGACGCCAAGAAGAAGCTCGACGCCGCCCAGGCCGAGGCGATGAAGCAGGTCGCCGGCCCGCTGGCCGGCATGCCCGGCTTCCCCAAGTTCTAGCCACGCCTTGCCCGCCTCCGCCGGACCCGAGATCGAGCGCCTGATCGCGCTGCTGGCCAAGCTGCCGGGCATGGGCCCGCGCTCGGGGCGTCGCGCGGCTCTGGCCCTGCTGAAGCGGCGGGACCAGCTGCTCTTGCCGCTGGCCCAGGCCATGGGCGAGGCGGCCGAGCGGGTGAGGGCGTGCCGGGTCTGCGGCGCGCTCGACACCACCGACCCTTGCGCGGTCTGTTCCGACCGCTCGCGCGACGGCGGCCTGATCTGCGTGGTCGAGGAGGTCGGCGCCTTGTGGGCCATGGAGCGGGGCGGGGCCTTCCGGGGGCGCTACCACGTGCTGGGCGGGCTGCTGTCGGCCCTGGACGGGCGCGGGCCCGACGCCCTGCGCATCGGCGAGCTGATCCACCGCGCCGAGGACAAGGCCGCCGCCGAGCCGGTGCGCGAGGTGATCCTGGCCCTGCCGGCCACGGTCGACGGCCAGACCACCGCCCACTACATCGCCGAACGCCTCGCCGCCTCGGGCGTCGCCGTGACCATGCTGGCGCGGGGCGTGCCGGTCGGGGGCGAACTCGACTGGCTCGACGACGGCACCATCGCCCAGGCGCTGCGCGCCCGCCGCCCGGCCTGAGGCAAGCCCTGGCTCGACCATAACTTTTCGCCGAAGCCGACTCCTGGTACGGAACGGAGCATGAACGGTTCCGATCCTTTCCTGCTCGTCGCCCTGGTCTGCGGCCTGGCCGCCGCCGCCATGCTGGCCTGGGCGCTGATGGAGCGCCGCAGAGCCGACGCCGCCGACGCCCGGCTGTGGGAGCTGAACGACCGTCTGGTCGAGGCCGAGGCCCGGGCCCGCCACGCCGAGGGCGAGAACGCCGCCAATGGCGAGCGCCTGCGCGCCCACGCCGTCGAGCAGGCCCAGGCCGTCGCCGACCAGCTGGTCAAGCGGGCCACCGAAAGCTTCCAGGCCCAGGACCGCCTCAACCAGGCCAAGCTGGAGGCCCAGCTCAAGCCGGTGGCCGAGACCCTCGAGAAGTTCGCCGCCCAGGTCAGTCTGGTCGAGCAGCAGCGGGCGGCGGAGCAGGGCGGGCTCAAGGCCCAGATCGAGGCCCTGATGCAGGCCTCCATCGCCACCCAGGACGAGGCCAAGAAGCTGTCGGCGGCCTTGCGCCGCGCGCCGGGCGTGCAGGGGCGCTGGGGCGAGCAGATGCTGCGCAACGTGCTCGAGATGGCCGGGCTGCGCGCCGGGGTCGATTTCGAGGAACAGGTCCACGCCGCGGGCGAGGACGGCGCCCGCCGGCCCGACGTGGTGGTGCGCCTGCCCGGCGGCGGGATGTTCGTCGTCGATTCCAAGGTGTCGCTGAACGACTATCTCGCCTCGCTGGAGGCGACCGACGACCTGGCCCGCGAAGCGGCGGTCAAGGCCCATGTCGAGGCCATGCGCCGCCACGTCCAGCAATTGTCGTCCAGGGCCTATTGGGCGCAGTTCGACAAGCCGCCGGTCAGCCGCTCGCCCGACATCGTGGTGATGTTCGTGCCGCTGGAGAGCGCCTTCGCCAGCGTGGTCGAGCGCCATCCCACGCTGGTCGCCGAGGCCTGGGAGCGGCGGGTGGCCATCGTCACGCCGACGGCGATGTTCCCGCTGCTGCGCGCCGTCGCCTATGGCTGGCGGGCCGAGGACCAGGCCGCCAACGCCCGCGAGATCGTCGAGGCCGGCCGTGAACTGCACAAGCGGGTCGGGGTCATCGCCCGCTACGCCTTCGAGCTGGGCGGGGCGCTCGACAGGGCGGTCGAGCGCTACAACGACTTCGCCGGTTCGCTGGAGCGCAACGTCCTGACCCAGGCCCGCCGTTTCGAGGCCCTGTCCGCCGCCCAGGCCGACAAGCCGATCGCCGAGGCCCCCGTGCTCGACGCCCACACCCGGCCGCTGGTCAAACTGGCGGCCGAGCCGCGCGCCGACGAGAAACCCACCTTGACGGTCGGGATTGGCTAAACTACCTGCGCATCATGGCCATTCGTGAAATCCTCACCGTCGCGGACCATGCCGCGATCCTCAAGCAAGTCTCCGAACCGGTGGCGCGCGTCGACGACGACCTGCGCGCCCTGATGGACGACATGTTGGAGACCATGTACGACGCCCCCGGCATCGGCCTGGCGGCGATCCAGGTCGGCGTGGCCAAGCGCGTGATCGTCATGGACCTTGCCCGCGAGGGCGAGGACAAGCAGCCGCGCTACTTCGTCAATCCCGAGATCCTCTGGCGTTCCGAAGACACCCTTCCCTATGAGGAGGGCTGCCTGTCGATCCCCGAGATCTACGACGAGGTCGACCGTCCGGCCCGCGTCCGCGTCCGCTACCTGAACTATCAGGGCGAACAGGTCGAGGAAGAGGCCGAGGGCCTCTTCGCCGTGTGCATCCAGCACGAGATGGACCATCTCGAAGGCGTGCTGTTCATCGACTACCTGTCGCGCCTGAAGCGCGACCGCGCCGTCCAGAAGGTCAAGAAGCTGGTGCGCAGCGCCGCCTGACGGCCGCCGGCCCCGGCCGGCTAGTTCTTTTCGGTCTTCTCCTTCAGGTCGCGCGCGCTCTGACGCGCGTCGGCGGCGGCGTCCTTGGCCGCGTCGCCGATCTGGCGGCCGGCTTCGCGCGCGCCGGCCTTGGCCTTGGCCGCGCCTTCCTGGACCGCATCCTTGGCGTCCTGGGCGGCGGCCTGGGTCTGGTCCTTGGCGCCGGACAGGGCGTCGCTGTTCTTGGCGTTGTCGACCGTGTTCTTCGCCGCCTCGCCGAGGTCCTGGCCGGCGGCCTTGACGTCCTGGGCCACCTGCTTCTGGTCGGACTTGCTGCAGGCGGCCGTCGACAGGCCGGCGGCGACGAGGGCGAGGACGATGGTCTTGCGCATGGGGTTCTCCGTTTCGCCCGACGGAACACGGAGACGGGCCGGCTGGTTCCACGCGCTTCCCCCCGACCGCGCGGACGGCTAAACCGCCGCCATGCGCATCGCCTTTCTTGGAACGCCCGATTTCGCCGTCCAATCCCTGGCCGAACTGGTCGCCGCCGGGCACGAGGTCGCCTGCGTCTATTCGCAGCCGCCGGCCCCGCGCGGTCGCGGCCAGGAACTGAAGCCCTCGCCGGTGCACGCCTTCGCCGAGGGGCTGGGCCTTTCGGTGCGCACGCCGGCCTCGATGAAGGACCCGGCCGAGATCGAGGCCTTCCGCGCCCTCGACCTCGACGCCGCCGTGGTGGTCGCCTTCGGCCAGATCCTGGTCAAGGACGTGCTCGACGCGCCGCGTCTGGGCTGCTTCAACCTGCATGCCTCGCTGCTGCCGCGCTGGCGCGGCGCCGCGCCGATCCAGCGGGCGGTGATGGCCGGCGATCCCGTCACCGGCGTCCAGGTCATGCGCATGAGCGAGGGCCTCGACGAGGGGGCGATCATCCTGTCCGAGACCGTGCGCATTGACGCTCTGGAGACCGCCGGCAGCCTGCACGACCGCCTCGCCGCCGTCGGCGCCCACCTCTTGCCGCGCGCCCTGGCCGCCATCGAACGCGGCGGCGCGCGCGAGACGCCCCAGGCGGACGAGGGCGTCACCTACGCCAAGAAGATCAAGCCGGCCGAGGCGCGCATCGACTGGAGCCGGCCGGCGGTCGAGGTCGACCGCCAGATCCGCGGCCTGTCGCCGTTCCCCGGCGCCTGGTTCGAGGCGCCGGCCCGGGAAGAGGGCAAGGGCCCAGTGCGGGTCAAGGCGCTGCTGTCGCGGGTCGAGGACGGCGAGGGCGCGCCGGGCGAGGCGCTGGGCGACGACCTGCTGATCGCCACCGGCGAGGGCGCGGTGCGCCTGCTGCGGGCCCAGCGCGAGGGGCGCGGCGCCCAGGACGCCGAGGCCTTCCTGCGCGGCTTTCCGGTTCCGGCGGGGACGCGGTTCGGCTGATGCCCCGCTACCGCCTGATCATCGAATATGACGGCCGGCCCTTTCGCGGGTTCCAGGCCCAGGACGGCCTGCCCTCGGTGCAGGGCTCGATCGAGCGCGCCGTGCTGGCTTTCAGCGGCGAGACCTTGCGCCTGCAGGCCGCCGGCCGCACCGACACCGGCGTCCACGCCTCGGGTCAGGTGGTGCATGTCGACCTGGAGAAGGACTGGCGGCCCGAGGTGGTGCGCGACGCCCTCAACGCCCACCTCGTTCCCGAACCGATCGCCGTGATCGACGCGGCGGTGGCCGAGGATGGCTGGCACGCCCGCTTCTCGGCCAAGGAGCGGCGCTACATCTACCGCATCCTCAACCGCCGCGCGCCGCCGGCGCTGGACCGCGGCCGGGTCTGGCACGTCAAGAAGCCGCTCGACGAGCACGCCATGCACGTCGCCGCCCAGGTCCTGGTCGGCCATCACGACTTCACCACCTTCCGCGACATGCAGTGCCAGGCCAAGTCGCCGATGAAGACCCTCGACGTCGCCCGGGTCTGGCGCGAGGACGAGGAGGTGCGGCTGGAGTTCGCCTCGCGCTCGTTCCTGCACCGGCAGGTCCGTTCGATGACCGGCACCCTGGCCGAGGTCGGCGTCGGCCGCTGGACGGCGGCCGACTTCAAGGCGGCGCTGGAGGCCCGCGACCGCCGCGCCTGCGGGCCGGTGGCCCCCGCCGACGGCCTGTGCCTGGTGGGCGTCGGCTACTAGCAGGCCAAGGGTCAGGCCGCTTTCGGGAACGGCGTCACCACCTGCTGGGCGGCGGCCTTGGCGATCAGTTCGCCGTCCTCGCGGCGGAACTCGGCCTCGACATGGATGATGGTGCGCGAGCGCGCCGTCACTCGCGCCTCGATCAGCAGCGGATGGGCGCCGGCCAGCTTGAAGAACTGCACCTGCAGATTGATGGTGCGCAGGGCGCTGGCGTCGTCGAGCACGCTGATGGCGGCCAGGCTCAGGGCCTGGTCGGCCAGGGCGGCCGTGTAGCCGCCGAACATCGAGCCGTCGCCGTTCAGCACCTGCGGCGAGGGCTCCCACCGCTTGCGGACCCAGCCCGGGCCCCAGTCGTCGATCAGGCCCAACTTCAGGGTCTCGACGACGGGCGGCGGGGTCGCGGTTCCCGCCTTCAGGGCTTCGAGCCGCTCGGTCGCCCAGGTCATGTCGCGCTTCCTCCTTGGTGGCGCGCTAATTCTGAGTAAAGCTCGGGTTTTGGATACTCGCATTTCGACGAAGGGCGCGGGCGCTTGGCGAAACCGGCTGGGATCAAGGCGCGTAAGCCGGTGCAGGAGCGGTCGCGTCGCACGGTCGACGCCATCCTGGAGGCGGCTGTTCAGATTCTGGAGCAGGACGGCGAGGCCGGTTTCACCACCAACCATGTGGCCCGGCGGGCCGGGGTCAGCATCGGCACGCTCTACCAGTACTTCGACGGCAAGGACGCCATCCTGCTGGCGCTTTCGGAGCGGGCCAACATCGACATTCGGCGCGGCGGCGAGCAGGCGGCCTCGGCGCCGCACGGCGCCGATCCCTATCGCCTGGCGGTCCGGCCGCTTCTGGCCGCGTTCGCCGGCCGGCGGACGGCCCGGCGGGCGGTGCTCAAGGCGGTCTTGGCGCGTCGCGACGCCGTCGACCTGGGCCGGGAGCTGGACGCCGCGTCGGCCGTGGCCTTCGGCGCCGGCGGCGAGGTCGACGCCCTGCACCGCTTCATCCTCAGCCGCGCCCTGATGGGCGTGGTGCGCGCCGCCGTGCTGGAGGGCTCGCCCTTTCTCGACGATCCGGGCCTGGAGGACGGTCTGGTGCGGCTGCTGCGCGCCTACCGCTCGGCGCTGGCGGCCGAGGCCCCGGCGAAGTAGCGGGCGATCAGGCGCTCATAGATCGCGGTCAGCTCCTCGACCTGGGCGACCGGCGTGCATTCGTCGACCGCATGCATGGTGGCGCCGACCAGACCCAGTTCGACCACCGGGCACAGGGCGCGGATGAAGCGGGCGTCGGAGATGCCGCCGGTGGTGGAAAGCTCCGGCGCCTTGCCGGTCACGTCCTGCACCGCGCCTGCGCAGACGTCGACGAACGGGCCGGGCTCGGTGATGAAGGCGTTCCCGGTGAGGCGCGGATCGAGGGTCACCTTGCCGGCGAACTGGGCCTCGGCCTGGCGGCATTCGTCGCTCAGCCAGGCGACCAGGGCCTCGCCGTCGTGGGCCGGGTTGAAGCGGATGTTCAGCCGCGCCGTCGCCCGGGCCGGAATGACATTGGTGGCCGGATTGCCGACGTCGATGGTGGTGACTTCCAGGTTGGAGGCGGGAAAGCGGGGATAGCCCTCGTCGAGGATGCGCGCCTGCAGCCGCGCCAGCAGGCGCACCAGCACCGGGATCGGATTGGCCGCTTGGTGCGGATAGGCGACGTGGCCCTGGACGCCCTCGACGGTGATCCAGGCGTTGAGGCTGCCGCGCCGGCCGATCTTCAGCTGGTCGCCGATGCGCGCGGCCGAGGTCGGCTCGCCCAGCACGCAGTGGTCGATGGTCTCGCCCTCGGCCTGGAGGGTCTCGACCACGCGGCGGGTGCCGTCGTGGGCGGCGCCTTCCTCGTCGCCGGTGATCAGCAAGGACAGCGAGCCGGCCGGCTCGCCCTTGGCCAGGGCGCGGGCCGCAGCGGCGACGAAGGCGGCGATGGCGCCCTTCATGTCGACCGCGCCGCGGCCGTAGAGCACGCCGTCGCGTATGGCCGCCGCGAACGGCTTCTCGCGCCAGGCGGCTTCGTCGCCGACCGGCACCACGTCGGTGTGGCCGGCGAAGCAGAGGTTGGGTCCGGCCGCGCCGCGCCGGGCGTAGAGGTTCTCGATTCCCTCGAAGGTCATCCGCCGGCAGGCGAAGCCCAGGTCGGCGAGGGCGGCCTGCAGCACGTCCATGGCCCCGTGGTCGGCGGGGGTGACGGACGGGCGGCGGATCAGGGCCTGGGCCAGGGCCAGGGGATCGGTGCGGTCTGCGGCGGTCATCGGCGCACCTCTAGCATGTCCGCCCGACGACGAAACCGATTCGCCGGCCGATAGCCGAACCCGTCCTTGGCGCATCCCCCATATTGGGCGCCTGTCGCATTGAGCGGCGCAGGGAAGCGCCGGATCGTGGCCCGGTCAGTGTTCCGGAGGCCGCGATGTCGTTGATCGAAACCTTCCTTCGCGAACCGGCGCGACTGGTCTGGTTCGGTCGCGGCGGTCGGGGTTCGGGCGCCGGCGGCGTCCGTTTCGAGCCGGCCGCGCCGCGTCCGGCCGAGACGGTGCAGGGGCGCTACTACCTGCATGTGCGCTCGGTGGCCGCCGACGGCGAGCGGCATCTCCTGCAGTTCTCCCTGGCCGACGACGACGGCAATGTCGCAGTCAGCGCCTTCGCCCGCGCGCCCAGCCCGGTCGGCGGCCCCTGGACGGGCGAGGAGGGCGGGCCGCGCAGCGTCGACGCGCTGGAATGGGCCGAGCTGGAGGCGGCCTTGCGCCCCTGTCGCGACGCCTGGGTGGTGGCCTTCGGCCGCCGCCTGCACGGCGGCCTGCTGCCGGCCTCGGTGCGCGAGGGCATCGGCAAGTTCGACTGCGCCCGCACCCGCTTTCTCAAGGTCGCCCGGCGGCGCGGCCTGCGCGTGCCGCCGGGCGGGCTGATCGACGTCAACGACGCCCGGCGGCTGGTCGGGCTGGCCCCGGTGCGGTCGGCCGACGCGGCGCTGCGCGCCCTGGCCCTGCGCGAGCTGTGGCTGTGGATGGACGGGGAGTGACGAAGGTCGGCTTAGGCGGCGGCGACGTTTGGCTGTCGATCCGTTGCGGCCGTCACTTGATCGGCTCCCAGAAGCCGCCCGCGCTGGCTATGCGCACGACGTGGATCAGTCCGTCGGTGCCAAACTGATAGAGAAAGGACCGGGTGGTCAGCCTTGGGTCGGCGATTGAGCCGGGAGGCAGGGCGGCGCGGTCCACGGAATCGACCACGTCGACGACGAGAAGCTCGCCCCCGTCCTTGCTGTAGCCGCCGGATGACTGCGCCAGGCCGATCACGCGCCGCTGGGGCGCGGCCAGTTTCCGCCGGGCCAGAGAAAGCCAGGCGGCTTCGCCATCCGCAACCAGATCGCCGTTCTCGTAGACTTTGACATCCTTGGAAAAGCGCGGCGCAAGGGCGGCGATTTCCGTCGGCACCATAGCCCCGGCGAGAACGCGCGAAGCCGAATATACGTATCCAGGCGGCGGAGGCGGCGGCGCAGCGCGGGCGCCGCCGGCAGCGGCCGCCAGAAACGCCACGACGAGAAGATAGCGTTTCATCCGCCTCACCTGCGCAGTCAAGGGCATGGGCGCCGCCTTGAGGAGCGACCCCTACGCCAGGTCCGCGAGGTTAGCGATTTTCGAGACGGGGCCGCAATTCCCCCTTTCCGGGGCGGCGGCGCCCGCCGATGGCCTTCAGTCCGGTTTGACGCCGTCCCAGAACAGCGGGCTGAGGTCGTAGAAGAACCGGTCGAGGTCGGCGGCGGGACCTGGATAATAGAGGCCGTCCTCGCCACGCGTCACGCGGCCGGCGGCGATCAGGGCCTGCAGCTTGCGCCGCACGGTCTCGCGCGGGATCTGGGTGATCTCGGCCAGGCTGAGGGTGTTGAGGCCCTTGGGCCGCGAGACCACGCGCTCGGCGCCCTTGGCCCGCGCCTCCGCGGCGGCGCGCTCGCGCGACAGCTCAGTGAGCATGAAGATCGTGTAGATCAGGAACTGGTCGAGATCGCCGTCGAAGCGGCGGCGCAGCTTGATCAGCACCGACGAGAAGTGGCCGCCCCATTTGTAGAAGAACCGCGAGACGTCCTGGCCGAGATAGTCCTGGGCCCAGGCGTCGGCGGCGGGGGGCTGTTCGGGGGCGGAGGGGGCGATCGCCAAGGCCGACATGGCGTAATTCCCATTGATCGCGCCGTCGACGGGGCCGGCGGCAAGGTTAACGGGCGAAAACGATGTCTTCGTGCCGACCGTACTGGAATTATCGAACGATTTTGTCCGATCTGAAGGGCGTTTCTGCTCAGCTTGAGCTGTCATAGGCGCTGCCTTATCGACTCGCAAACGCCCTCTTACTAGAGTCGTTCCGATATCATGGTGAACATACTGGAAATAATGTATGTTTTCTGTGGGTAAGGCGACGTTTTATTATGGTGAATATCGATTCAGCATCTAAGTATTTGTCGGCAAATAAAAAGGGCGGCCGCTCGGCGGCCGCCCGTCATAGGCGATGGTGAAGTTTCGCTGACCCTCGGGTTGATCAGTCGCGCAGCAGCTCGTTGACGCCGGTCTTGGCGCGGGTCTGGGCGTCGACGGTCTTGACGATCACCGCGCAATAGAGGCTCGGCCCGCCGTTGGGGGCGGGCAGGGCGCCCGGCACCACCACGGCGTAGGGCGGCACCTTGCCCCGGTGGATCTCGCCGGTCTTGCGGTCGACGATCTTGGTCGACTGGCCCAGATAGACGCCCATCGACAGCACCGCGCCTTCGCCGACGATGACGCCTTCGGCCACTTCCGAGCGGGCGCCGATGAAGCAGCCGTCCTCGATGATGGTCGGATTGGCCTGCAGCGGCTCCAGCACGCCGCCGATGCCGGCGCCGCCGGAGATGTGCACGTTCTTGCCGATCTGGGCGCAGGAGCCGACGGTCGCCCAGGTGTCGACCATGGTCCCCTCGTCGACGAAGGCGCCGATGTTCACGAACGACGGCATCAGCACCACGCTGCGGCCGATGTGGGCGCCCCGCCGCACCATCGCCCCGGGGACGGCGCGGAAGCCGGCCTGGGCGAACCGCTCGGCGGTCCAGTCGGTGAACTTGGTCGGCACCTTGTCCCACCACGGGCCCAGGCCGCTGGGATGGTTCAGCCCAGGGCCGCCGTTGACCAGCAGCGCGTTGCCCTGCAGGCGGAAAGACAGCAGCACGGCCTTCTTCAGCCACTGGCGGACGATCCATTCGCCGTCGACCTTCTCGGCGACGCGCGTCGCCCCGGCGTCGAGCAGGGCCAGGGCCTCCTCGACCGCCTCGCGGAAGAAGCCGGTGGTGGTCTCGCCGATGGCGGTCCGGGCTTCCCAGGCCTGTTCGACGGCGGTTTCGAGGTCGGCGAGGCGGGCGGCGGTCATGCGGCGATCTCCTGGACCTGCACGCCGTCGAGGAACGGCGCCAGGGCGGCGGTGCGATGATGGACGAAGGGGGCGGTCGAGGCGGCGGCGTGGTCGCCGACCAGCACGGTGGTCATGCCCAGCCGCGCGGCGGGTTCGAGATTGCGCTCGCTGTCCTCGAAGAAGGCGGCGGCGGCGGGGTCGACATGGAAGGCGGCGATCATGCGGGCGAAGGTCGCTTCGGCCGGCTTGGGCAGCAGGTCGGCCGCCTCGATGGCGAAGACGCCCTCGAACAGGTCGTCGAGCGCCAGATGGGCCAGCACCCGGCGGGCGTGGGCGCTGGAGCCGTTGGTGAACACCAGCCGCCGGCCGGGCAGGCGGGCCAGGGCCCCCCGCAGGGCCGGATCGGGCGACAGGCTGTCCAGCGGCACGTCGTGCACCTCGGCCAGGAAGGCGTGGGCGTCGATGTCGTGCTCGGCGATCAGTCCGGCCAGCGAGGTGCCGTAGGCCTTGTAGTAGCGCTTCTGCAGCGCCCTGGCCTCGTCGCGCGGCAGGCCGCTGAACCGCTCGAAATAGTCGGTCATGCGCTCCTCGATCAGGCGCATGAACCCCGTCTCCAGCGGATAGAGGGTGTTGTCGAGATCGAAGATCCAGGTGTCGATGTGGCGAAGGTCGGCGCTCATGCCCGGATCAAGGTCCCGGCGCCGTGCTCGGTGAACAGCTCGGTCAGCATGGCGTGCGGACGCCGGCCGTCGAGGATGACCACGGCCTCGACGCCCTGCTCCACCGCCGAGATCGCGGTCTCCAGCTTGGGGATCATGCCGCCGGTGGCGACGCCGGTCTCGATGGCCGCGCGGGCCTCGGCCACGGTCATCTGGCGGATCAGCTCGCCGTCCTTGTCGAGCACGCCGGCGACGTCGGTCAGCAGCAGCATGCGCTTGGCCTGCAGCGCGCCGGCGATGGCCCCGGCCACGGTGTCGGCGTTGATGTTGTAGGTCTCGCCCTCGGCCGAGACGCCGATCGGCGCGATCACCGGCACATAGTCCTGTTCGGCGTAGATCAGCGCCTCGACGATCTTGGGGTCGACCGCCCGCGGCTCGCCGACGAAGCCCAGGTCGACGGCGTGCTCGATGTTGGAATCCGGATCGCGGCGGGTTTTGTTGGTCTTCTCGACCGTGATCATCCGCGCGTCCTTGCCCGACAGGCCCACGCCCCGCACGTCGGCCTCGGCCCCGGCGAGGGTGATCCAGTTGGCGATCTCCTTGTTGATGGCGCCCGACAGCACCATCTCGGCGACCTCCATGGTGGCGGCGTCGGTCACCCGCAGGCCGTCGACGAAGGTCGACTTGACGCCGGCCTTCTCCAGCATGCGGCTGATCTGCGGGCCGCCGCCGTGGACCACCACCGGGTGCAGGCCCAGGAGCTTGAGCAGCACGGCGTCGGCGGCGAACAGCTTGGCCACCGCCTCCTCGCCCATGGCGTGGCCGCCGTATTTGATCACCACCGTCTCGCGATCGTAGATCTGGATGTACGGCAGAGCCTCGGCCAGGGTCTTCGCGGTGGCCCAGCCGGGCTCTTCGGTGGTGTCGGTCATGGCGGGGTCCGCGTACGAAAAGGCGCGGCTTCGATAGAACAGGGGGGGCGGCTTGTCACCCCGGCGTTCGTTCGTTCGGAACGGTCTCGTGGGGGGCGACAAGAGAGCGGAACTCGTCTTCCGAGAGCTGCGCGGCGAGTTCCTTCAACCGCCTTCCATAGCCTGGGGCCCCAGGACCGAGCCCATTAATGACGCCTCCACCAAGGGCTTCGAGTTGGCGAACGCGGTCCTTGATCCTGACGCGCCATGGCTTCGCCATTGGCTAGAGCTCGATAGCGCAAGCGGCGGCGATTTCGGCGCGAAGCTCGGGCAGGCCGGTCCCCTTCTCGGACGAGGTGGCCAGCACGCGCGGGAAGGCGGCGGGCCGCTTGGACACGGCCTTCAGGGTGGCGGCGACGACCTTGTCCAGCTCGGCGGTCGAGCGCAGCTTGTCGGCCTTGGTCAGCACGATCTGGTAGGACACCGCCGCCACGTCGAGGGCGTCGAGGGCCTCGGCGTCCACGGCCTTGAGCCCGTGACGGGCGTCGATCAGCAGATAGACCCGCTTCAGGTTCGGCCGGCCGCGCAGATAGTCGCGGCCCAGGTTCTGGAACTTCTTGGTCACGTCCTTGCCGGCGCGGGCGAAGCCGTAGCCGGGCAGGTCGACCAGCCGCAAGCGCTCGTCCAGCAGGAAGAAATTGACCTCGCGCGTGCGCCCCGGCTCGTTCGAGGCCCGCGCCAGGTGCTTGTGGCCGACCAGGCCGTTGATCAGGCTCGACTTGCCGACGTTGGAGCGGCCGGCGAAGGCCACCTCGGGCAGGTCGGCCGACGGCAGGCCGTCGATCTTCACCGCGCCCATGACGAAGGTCGCCGACCGCGCGAACAGCACGCGGGCGTCCTCGATCTCCTCGGGCGTGAAGACGGCGTCGTCGGGAGCGGGGGCGGAGGTTCCTTCGCTCACCCGGTGGTCGCCTTCGCCTTGCCGGTCAGGCGCGCGATGATGTCGTCGATCGGGTTGTCGACCTTGAACCGGCGCATGATCACGTACTGCTGGAGAATGGTCAGGATGTTCTGCCAGGCCCAGTAGACCAGCAGGCCGACCGCGAACTGGGCCATGATGAAGGTGAACACCAGCGGGAAGAACTGCATCATCCGCTGCTGGATGGGATCGCCCATCTGCGGGCTCATCGCCTGGTTCAGCCACATGGTCACGCCGTAGGCCAGGGCCAGGGCGCCGATGTGCAGCGGGCCGTTGAGGAAGCCGCCGATCAGGGCCAGGTGGGCCGGATCGTAGGGGATCAGGCCGAACAGGTTCCAGATGGTCGACGGGTCACGGGCCGACAGGTCGCGGATGAAGCCGAAGAACGGCGCGTGGCGCATCTCGATGGTGACCGACAGCACCTTGTAGAGGGCCAGGAACACGGGGATCTGCACCAGCATGGGCAGGCAGCCCATGAACGGGTTGATCTTCTCCCGCTGATAGAGACCCATGGTCTCCTGCTGGAGCTTGGCGGGATCCTTCTCGAACTTCTTTTTGATCTCCTCCAGCTTGGGCTGGATCTTTTTCATCTTGGTCAGCGACTCGTAGCTCTTGTTCGCCAGCGGGAAGAACAGGAGCTTGACCACCACCGTCAGCAGCAGGATGGCCACGCCGAAATTGCCGACGTGCTGGAAGAAGAATTCGAGGATGGTGAAGATCGGCCGGGTGAAGAACCACAGGCGGCCCCAGTCGACGGCCTCGTCGAAGCGGGGGATGTCGTTCGGGCCGACGGCCTTGCGGAAGCTGCCGAACTTCGCCGGCGCGCCCGAGTACTGATAGTCCTGCAGCATCGGCACGGTCTTGGCGCCGGCGAACACGCGGGTGGTCTCGGTGATCGACTGGCCGGGGGCCAGGGCGCGGGTCGGCCCGACATAGTTGGTCTCGTAGATGTCGGTCTGGCCGGCGGGCACCACGCGGAACTTGCCGCTGACCGCCTCGTGCTGGGCAGGGATCAGCGAGGCCATCCAGTACTTGTCGGTGACGCCGAACCAGCCGCCGGAGGACTTGAAGTCGATCTCGCCCTTCTTCTTCCAGTCCTTGTATTTGACGTGCTGGAGCTCGGTCTTAGAGCCGTCGACCACCACGCCGATCGCGCCTTCGTGCACGTTGGCGGCGTGGCTCTGCTCTTCCGACAGGCCCTGGCGCTGGACCGAGCCGTAGGGCGCGATCTGCACCGGGGCGGCGCCGGAATTGGTCACCGTGTCGGCGACGGTGAACATGTAGCGGTCGTCGACCGCGATGGTGCGGACGAACTTCAGGCCCGCGCCGTTGTCATAGGTCAGGGTCACCGGCTTGCCGGGGGCCAGGGCCGCGCCGGCGGGCGCGGACCACGTGGTGTCGCCGCCCGGCAGGCCCGGGATGTTGGCGCCGACCCAGCCCAGCTCGGCGAAATAGGCGTTCTGGGTTCCCTGCGGCCGGAACAGCTCGACCAGGGGCGAGCCCTTCTGGATGGTCTCGCGATAGTTCTTCAGGAACAGGTCGTCGATGCGACCGCCCTTCAGCGACACCGAGCCGGTCAGGGCCGGGGTGTCGATCCGCACGCGCGGCGCGGCGGCCAGGGCCTGGTCGCGCGGAACATAGGCGCTGGCCGGCTGGCCGTTGGGCAGCAGCGGCGTGTTCGCCGCCTGGACCTGCGCCGCCGCCGCCGCGGCCTTGGCCTGGATGTCGCGCTTCTTGGCCGCCGGGCCGAGGACGAACACCTGATAGACGATGAGCAGAACCGCCGCACAGACGATGAACACGATCGTGTTGCGGTTGTTGTCGTTTTTCATGGAAAGGCTTGAACCGGTGTGAGGCCGTCGGGCGCGCGGCCGGGGGCGGGTTTTCAGGTCGCGGCGAGGCTTAACAGCGCGCTTTTCACATCGTCAAGCAAACGCGCCCAAGGACGCTGCGCCGTACCGCCCCGAGCGATGAACACATAGTCGAAGCCGGGCCGCGCATGAAGGGGCAGGATGGCGCGCGCGGCCTCCCGGAGGCGTCTTTTCGCCCGATTCCGCACCACGGCCCCGCCGATCTTGCGCGTGGCGGTGAAGCCGACCCGGACCAGGGCGTCGCCGTCGGCGCGGCGCAGGGCCTGGACGACCACCGCGCCCTTGGCCTGGGACGCGCCTTTAGCGGCCGCGAGGAACTCGGGCCGCTTTCTTAGGCGTTCGATTTTCAGATCGGCTTCGGTCAGGGCCGAAACCCTTCGAACGGATTAGGCCGTCAGCCGCTTGCGGCCCTTGGCGCGGCGGCGGGCGACGATCTTCTGGCCGTTCTTGGTGGCCATGCGCGCGCGGTAGCCGTGACGGCGCTTGCGCACGAGTCGGGACGGCTGATAGGTCCGCTTCACAGGCGTGGCTCCATAATATCAAAGGCTCCGGCGGCGAAGATCGCGCCGGGAAACGAGGCGCGGTGGATACGGGATCGACGCGGAGGAGTCAACCGCCGGCGTTCAAAGATCCGGCCGTATCACCGCCTTTCCCACCACCTGGCGGTCGGCCAGCAGATCGAAGGCCTCGCGCCAGCGGTCCAGCGGCAGCTCGGCGTGGACGCGGGGGCGGATGCGGCCCTGGTCGGCCAGCGCCCACACCGCCGCGAGGTTCTCGGCCCCCCGTTCCGGAAACTGGCGGCCATACTCGCCGGCCCGCACGCCCATGACCGAGAAGCCCTTGATCAGCGGCATGTTGACCGAGACGGTCGGGATGCGGCCGGAGGTGAAGCCGATCACCAGCAGGCGGCCGTCGAAGGCGATGCAGCGCACGCTCTCGTCGAAGACGTCGCCGCCGACCGGGTCGTAGATCACGTCGGCCCCGCGCCCGCCTGTGATCGCCTTGACCTGGTCGCGGAACCCGGCAGAGACGTTGACCACGGCGTCGGTGGCGTATTCGGCGGCGACGGTCGCCAGTTTCTCGTCCGAGGCCGAGGCGGCGATGACCCGGCAGCCCAGCGCCTTGGCGAGATCGACGGCGGCCAGGCCCACGCCTCCCGCCGCGCCATGCACCAGCACCCACTCTCCAGGGCGGACCTGGGCCCGCCGCACCAGGGCGACATAGGCGGTCAGATAGGCCGCGCCATAGGCGGCCGCCTGGCCGAAGCTCAGACGGGCCGGCTTGGGCCGCAGCGCGGCGGCGTCGCGCACGGCGTATTCGGCGAACGCCCCAAGCCGTGCCCCGCCGACCACCGCCTCGCCCGGGGCCAAGCCCGCCCCCGGCCCGGCCTCGACCACCTCGCCCGCCAGATCGAGCCCGGGAACGAACGGCGGCGGCGGCTTGAACTGGTATTCGCCGCGCGTCATCAGGAGGTCGGGGAAGTTGACCGAGGCAGCCCGCACGCGGACCAGCGCCTGTCCCTCGCCGGGCGTCGGGCGCGGGACCTCGCGCACCGCGCAGCAGGCGAAATCGGCCGCCAGCGCCTCGACGACGAGCGCGCGCATCAAGACCGGCCTCCTCCGCGCCGCGCGGCCGCCACTAGCGCAGCCGCCCGGCCAGGCCCTCCCGCACCAGGCCGGCGATCTCGCGGCAGGCGACGTCGGCGCAGGGGACCGCGCCGGTGAAGGCGGTGAAGCCGTGCGCCAGGCTGTCGTAGCAGCGATAGGCCACGGGGGCGCCGGCGTCGCGCAGGCGCTTGGCGTAGGCCTCGCCCTGGTCGACCAGCGGATCGAACCCGGCGGTGACGACCACGGCCGGCGCCAGGCCGGACAGGTCGGTCTCCTTGATCGGCGACAGGCGCACGTCGGTCGGGCTGGCGTCGGTGGGCATGTAGTGGCCCATGAACCAGTCCATGGTCGCGCGCGACAGCGGATAGGCGTCGGCGTAGGTGGTCATCGACTGGGTTTCGCTGGCCACGTCGACGGCCGGATAGATCAGCAATTGCAGGGCGGGCTGGGCCTCGCCGGCCCGCCTCAGCTCCTGGGCGATCACCGCCGCGAAGTTGCCGCCCATCGAATCGCCGCCGATCGCCGCCGTCCCGGCCGGGGCGCCGAACCGCGCGGCGTTGTCGCGGCCCCAGCGATAGGCGGCCAGCACGTCCTCCAGCCCGGCGGGGAAGCGGTGCTCCGGCGCCAGGCGATAGTCCACCGACAGCACGGCGCAGCGGGCGTCCTTGGCCAGGATCGAGCAGAAGGCGTCGCAGGTCTCCAGGTCGCCGATCACCCCGCCGCCGAAGTGGGCGTAGACCAGCAGCGGCGCGGCCGAGTTCTGTTCGGCCGGGCGATAGGCGCGCAGGCGGATCGGGCCGCGCGGGCCGTCGATGGACAGGTTCTCGGTGCGGACCTCGGGCTCCAGCTTGCCGGCGGTCATGGCCAGCCCCTGGGCGCTGGCCGCGCGGGCCTCGTCCGGGGTCATGCCGGCGAGGGCGGGCATGCGCTTGGCGCCGGCGGCCATGAACTGGAAGCGGGGATCGAGCGTGCGGCCGCCCTGATAGACCACCCCGCCGCCGGACAGCACGCGCAGCAGCGGCGTGGGCAGCGAGAGCAGACCCTTGAGGACGAACTTCTGAACTGCAGGATCGGCCATGCCCCGACGCTCCGACGACTTCGGGCTCATGGTGGAGCGGGCCGGCGCGGCTGGCAAGGCGTGGCCCGCCCGGGGGCGCGTTGGGACGCGTGCTGTGACGCTATCCGATGCGGGGCAGGGCCGGCAGGCCGCCCATGATCATCTGCACGGCGAACTCGGCGGCGCCCTCGGTGTCCAGCGGGCGGCGCATCAGCATGTGATGGCCGACCTCGCGGGCGATGGCGATGCAGGCGGCGGCCAGGTATTCGGCGTCGACGTGCGATTGTTGGTCCTTGCGGCGGATCAGTTCGATCGAGTTGCGCACCTGCTCGAACACCGCCCGCATTTCCGGGGTTTCGACCTGCATGTGCGGCTGGCGCTCCTCGACCGGCCGCGTGGTCTGCCAGGCCTCGTGCTCGTCGACCAGAAAGACGTAGTAGGCGCGGATGGCGCCGCGGATATAGGTCTCGAAGTCGCCGTCGGCGGCGTCGTACTGCGCCTGCAGGATGGGCCGGAAGCGCCGCGCGCCGTCGTCCGACAGCGCCTCGTACACTTCTTCCTTGGAGCGGTAGTAGTTGTAGAACGCCCCGACCGACAGGCCGGTGCGGCGGATGATGTCGCGGACCGTGGCGGTCTCGTAGCCCAGCTCGGCGAACACGGCGCGGGCGGCGTCGAGGATCATCTGGCGGTTGGCGAGCTTGGTCTGCTCGCGCTTGCCCCCGGCGGCGGGGACGGACAGGTAGGCGACCTCTGACAAGCGGGGTTCCCGATCCAGCGTCGAAGATGACGCTCCGTCACAGAGAAGACCCATTCTGCCGGCGGCGGCAAGGAAAATGCTGCGCCGTCCCCGGACGCGTGCGGCGGGCGCACGATCCGGAGGCGGCCGCTGTCGCCATGCGGTCAGTAGTCGCGGCGCGCCGAGGAGATTCGGCGGTTCATCTGGTAGGCGTCGAGGTCGGGGATGTCGCCGCGGATGCGCTCGCAGCGGCTGCGGAAGTCGCTGTCCTCGCAGACCACCCAGCGGCCGTAGGCCTGGGCGCTCATCGCCCGGTCGTTGAAGCCGACGTTCTCCAGGTTGGAGTTGCTGTCGTAGATCTCGATCCGGCGGCCCCGGAAGTTGGGCAGCTCGAACAGCACCAGCCGGGGCCCGCCGCGGCCGCGGTCCCAGTCGCGTCCCCAATCGCGCCCGCGGTCGCCGCGATCCCAGTCCCGGTCCCGGTCGCGGTCCGGATAGGGCGGCGGGTACGGCGGCGGATAAGGCGGGCGCCGCCCGGAGTCGTAGCCTTCCAGCCCGATCGACGAGACCTTGCGGTTGAACTGGTAGACGCCGAGGTCGGGCGTGTCGCGGTCGATGATCTCGCAGCGGCTGCGATAGTCGCGGTCCTCGCACAGCTTCCAGACGCCGCCGCGCACCCGCACGCTCATCGCCCGGTCGTTGAAGCCCGAGCCGTTGAGGTTGGATTCGTCGGCGTAGAGCGTGATCGAGCGACCGCTGTAGCCGGGGCCTTCATAGAGGGTGATGCTGGGACGCGGCTGGGCCATGGCGGATGTCGCCGACAGCGCCGCGGCCAACAGGCCGACGGCGCCGGCCAGGGCTTTCAGTCTCATTGCTCTGATCTATCCTTCTCGGTTGCACCGTCCCGAAGCCAAAACGTCGCGGCCGGCCCTCTGCGTCAAGGGCCGGCGCCTTAAACTTCGGCAATGATGCGGGCGGTCGCGGCTATTCCGCCGCCAGCGAGGCCACCGCCCGACGATCGGCCAGGGCGGGAACCGGCAAGGCGTTCCCGGCCTTGGCGGCGCGCCGGGCGCCCAGGGCGATCTCCTTGGCCAGGTCGGCGCAATAGTGGGCGAAGTCGACCTGGATGGTGTGGCGGGCCGCCTTGTAATAGGGGCCGAGGTGGAAGGCCTCGTCGCGGCGGGTGATCCTGGCCATCTCGGCCGGCGAGGGCGGCCGGTAGCGGCCGGTCAGATAGGCCGCCGCCAGCTTGGCCTGCTGTTCGGCGAAGTTGACCAGGGTCGGCAGGGGCTGGGCCAGGCCCATGAAGAACAGGTTGGGGACCTCGGGCTTCATCATCCGCTTGAACAGGGGAAAGCGGTGCTCGGCGTCCGGCGACAGGTCGGGGTCGTCGAAGAACGGGAAGCTGATCTTGTAGCCGGTGGCGTAGATGATCGCGTCGACCTCCTCGACGCTGTCGTCCTCGAAGCGCACGCGCCGGCCTTCCAACGCCTTGATATTCGGCTTGAACTTGATGTCGCCGCAGCCGGCCCGGGTCAGGAACTCGCCCGAGACCGAGGGGTGGGCCTCCAGCGGCTCGTGGTCGGGCCTGGGCAGGCCGTAGTCCTCCATGGTCCCGATGGCCCGCTTGATCATCGAGCGGGCGATCGACAGGCCGAGCTTGCGCGGCATCCAGGTCGGCAGGGCCGCCTTGTCGGCCGGCTTGCCGTTCAGGTACTTGGGCAGCACCCAGACCCCGCGCCGGGCGGCCACCCACAGGTTGGCGGCGATCGGCCGCTGGGCCAGCTCCGAGGCGATGTCCATCGCCGAATTGCCCATGCCGACGACGACGATGTTCTTGCCGCGCATGTCGACCGGGTCGAACGGGTCGCAATAGGCGTGGCTGTGGAAGGCCGCGCCGTCGAAGGTCCCCGGATAGTCGGGCGTGCGGGTGTCCCAGTGGTGGCCGTTGCAGACGAACAGCACGTCGTAGAGGCGGCGCTCGCCGGTCGACAGGCTCACCCGCCACAGGCCGTCGTCGGTGCGCTCGGCCTTCTCGACGCGGGTGCCGAAGGTGATGGTCGGCCGCAGGCCGAAATGGTCGACATAGTCCTTGAAGTACTGGAACAGCTGGGCGTGGTGGGGGAAGTCGGGCCAGCCCTCCGGCACGGGAAAGTCCTCGAAGGCCAGCCGCCATTTCGAGGTGTCGATGTGCAGGCTCTCGTAGCAGGCCGACAGGCCGTTGGGGTTCTTGTAGTACCAGTTGCCGCCGATCTCGTCGGACATCTCGAAGCAGTCGTAGGGAACGCCGAAGTCCTTGAGCCGCTTGGCGGTGGTGAAGCCCGAGCAGCCGGCGCCGATGATGCAGGCCCTGGGCGCGTCGTTCCTGGACATCGCCGCTCTCCCTGAACTTATCGTTGTTCAGGTGAGCCTATCAGGGCGGCGCCGGCCGTCAAACCTAACGATTGCAGGCGGCGGCGCACTGTCCCCAGGTTCCGGCGCAGTCGCTGTCATAGGGCGAGGCCCGGCAGAAATAGTAGGTCTGGGCGCAGGTCTGGCGGCATTGGGCGGGGGCGGGCCTGGCCGGCTGGGGCGACATCGGCTTGAGGCCGCCGGGTCCGGCCGCCGCCGCCGCCGACGTGACCGCCGGCGGCCTGCGCGAGGCGGTCTGTTTGGCGTCGGCGGCCAGGACGCCCTTGAGGTTGGCCTTGGGCCTGCCGGCGCCGGGGATCGCCCTGTGCTTGAACGACGCCTGCTGGGCGAGCGCCAGCGCCGGCGCCGCGGCCAGGCCGAGGCTGAGCAGGACGACGGCGAGACGGACGAGGCGGCGCATGCGGCGAAGCATCCGACGCGGCTGTTAACAGCGCGCTAACCATAACTAGGCCGGCGCTCGACATTCCGCGCCGGCCTGCCAAGCTGCGCCGATGGAGAGCGTCTTCCGACTGTCGGGCGCCGTCCGGCGCGATCCCGCCGTCGAGGCCTGGTTCGCCCAAGGCGATCCGCTGCGGGCCATGGTCCGGCCGTGGTTCGAGGCGTTGCGCGATTGCGGCGCCGACGTGCGCGAACTGATCCACGACGGACGGCCGACGGCCTGCGTGGAGGACGCCGCCTTCGCCTATGTCGACGCCTTCGCCGGCCACGCCGACATCGGTTTCTTCCATGGCGCGGCCCTCGACGACCCGGTCGGGCTGCTGCAGGGCGCCGGCAAGCGCATGCGCCACGTCAAGCTGCGATGGGGCCAGCCGCCCGACCCCGCCGCGCTCGGCGGGCTGATCGCGGCGGCCTACCGGGACGTCCGCCTGCGTCTTCAGCGGCCGATCGGCCCGGCGGCGCCTTAGACCGTCCGCTGGGCGCGGTCCTTGTCGTTGGTTCCGCGGATGGCGGCTCGGGCGCGCTCCCATTCCTCGTCGCCCCAGGCGCGCAGGGCCGAGAAATTGCCGCCGGTGGCCTGATAGGCGCCGCCGTCGATGGCGATGGTCTGGCCGTTGACGTACTCCGCGCCGGGGCTGAGCAGGTAGACCGCCAGGTTGGCCAGCTCGGGCATGCGGCCCACCCGGCCCAGAGGATTGGCGCTCATGTCGGAATAGGCCTCGCCCTTGCGGTCGGGATTGAGCCGCGCGCTCATGCCCTCGGTCGGGAAGGGGCCGGGCGCGATGGCGTTGAGGCGTACGCCCTTGCCGCCCCATTCCACCGCCAGCGACTGGGTCATGGCGTTGAGGCCGGCCTTGGACATCGCCGAGGGCACCACGAAGGGCGAGCCGTTCCACACCCAGGTGGTCAGGATCGACACCACCGAGGCCTTACGGCCCTCGGCGATCCAGCGCTTGCCGCAGTCGAGGGTCATCAGGAACGAGCCGCGGAAGACGATGTTGGCGATGGCGTCGAAGCCGCGCGGCGACAGGTCCTCGGTGCGGCTGATGAAGTTGCCGGCGGCGTTGTTGACCAGGCCGGTCAGGGCGCCGCCGTCGGCCCAGATCGCGTCCAAAGCCTCGGCGATCGCCTCGGGCGCGCGGATGTCGCATGGAACCGCGCCGACCTTGCCGCCGTGCGCCTTCATCAGTTCGGCCGCCGTCTCCTCCAGCACCCCGCCGCGCCGGCCGAGGATGTAGACCTCGGCCCCCAGCATCAGGCAGGCCTCGGCCATCACCTTGCCCAGGCCGGTGCCGCCGCCGGTGATCAGGATGCGCTGGCCGTCCAGCAGGCCGGGCTTGAACATCAGGTCGTCGAGGGTCATGGCGCACGCTCCCATATCGCAGTTCTCGAATGGGGGCGGCGTTACGCTGCGGCGGTCAAGGGGGCTCGCCGTCCGCCCCCTTCTTCGTCGTCCCGCCTCCCCCGCCGGCCCGCCCGGGCCCGTGGCCGGGAACGACGCTGCGCGCAGGGACGGCGTCTCAGTCCTTGACCTTCTCGATCAGGGCCATGGCCCCCGCCGGGGCGCGGACCTTCCCTTCGTGGATGATGTAGGCGAACACGTCGCGGGGCTTGGCCTCGGGCGCATGGCCGGGATCGGCGCGGGGCAGGTCGGCCGGCTCGCCGCCCGCCGCCCAGGTCTTCAGCCGCCCGGCCCAGGCGTCGAGCTCGGCCGGCGGATAGGCGGTCGGCACGTCGTCGGAGCCGGTCTGCAGACGGGCGTAGACGAAGTCGGCGGCGACGTCGGCGATCTCGGGATACTGGAAATGCTTGGCGTAGACCGGCGCGACGCCGTGCCGGCGCAGCAGGGCCGGGAACTCGGGCGTGCAGAAGCTGTCGTGCCGCACCTCGACCGTGTGGCGCAGCGCCACGCCGTCGACCTGGGCCGGCAGCAGGGCCAGGAAGGCGCCAAAGTCCTCGGCGTCGAACTTCTTGGTCGGGGCGAACTGCCAGAGGATCGGGCCGAGCTTGGGGCCGAGCTCGACGAGGCCCTGGCTAAGGAACCTGGCGACGGATTCGCCCGCCTCGCCCAGCACCCGGCGGTTGGTGCAGAAGCGCGAGGCCTTCACCGCGAAGACGAAGCCCTCGGGCGTCTCGTCATGCCACTTCTTCCAGGTCTCGGGTTTGAAGCTGCTGTAGTAGCTGCCGTTGATCTCGATCGAGGTCAGGTGGCGGCTGGCGTAGGACAGCTCATCCTTCTGCTTGAGGTCGTCCGGGTAGAAGGTCCCGCGCCAGGGCTCGAAGGTCCAGCCGCCGATGCCGATGCGAATGTCGCCGCCCGCCTGGGCCATGACCGTCTGCTCCCTGTCGTTGCGGACCGAAGGTAGTCAGTCGCGCGCCCCGGGGGAAGGCGGGGTCGGCGGAAGGCGGGTCAGCGGCCCTTCTGCGCCAGCAGCCAGGTCCGCCAGCCGCTGTCGGTCAGCATGTCGTCGGGCACGCGGTGGCCCATGCCCTCGTAGGCGATGAAGCGCGGACGGCCGCCGGCGGCGTTCAGGGCCTTGGCCCAGGCCCGGTCCGGTTCGATGCGGGTCTTGGAATCGATGTCGCCATGCACCAGCAGCATGGGAATGCGCGCCACGCGGGCGGCGGCCTTGCGCGGCGGCGGCACCGGGGCGAACACAGCCGCGGCGGCGAAGCGGCCGGGCTGCAGGGTCAGGACCGTCAGCGCCGTAGAGGCGCCCATCGAAAAACCGGTCAGGTAGACGCGCGACGGATCGACGGCGGGGTCGCGGGCCATGGCGTCGACCAGGGCCAGGATCGCCGGCAGGGCCGGGCCCGGGCGGGCGGCGGGCATGCCGTCCTCGCCGGGCGAATAGTCGACCGTGCGGGCCGGCGCCTGGGGAACCACCACCACGGCGCGCTCGTGGTCGGCGATGGCCGGCTGGGCCCAGGCCGTGGCGAACGGCCCCATCTGCTTGACGTTGTCGGCGCCGATCGCGCCCGAGCCGTGCAGGACGACGACCAGCGGCAAGGAGTGCGGCCGGGCGGCCGCCTTCGGCCGGTAGATGCGGTAGGGCAGCCGCGCGCCGTCGGGGGCCGTGAAGGTCTCGGCCTTGAAGGCGTTGGCCCAGGCCGACACCGTTTCGGGCTTGGGCAGGGGCCGGGCGGCGTACGGGCGCGTCGTGACGTCGGCGGCTGGCGCGCCGGCGCCGAGACCCGCGCAAAGGGTCAGGACGAGCACCGCTTGGGCTGGACGCAAGGCGATCTCCTGTTGATCGGCGGGAGCCGGCGCGTTCACCGTCTCTTGCCAAAGACGATCCAGCGCGGGCCGAGCCTCAGTCCTCCAGCGCCCTGAGGGCGACGACGAACTCGGCGTCGGCTCCCAGCGCCTCCAGAACCGGCAGGACGAGGTCCAGGCCGCCGTCGCCGTTGGTCAGGATCACCGCCCCCTGCCGGGTCGAGGGAACGAGGTAGGCGAAGGTGGCCACTCCCTTGTCGCGGCCGGTGTGCAGCAGCGCGACCTTGTCCTTGAAGCGGAACACCTCCCAGCCCAGGCCGAAGCCGACGTCGTCGGGGCAGGTCGGGCTCTTGGCGCAACTCTTGGCGCGGGTGCTGGCCTGGATGGTCCGGCGGTCGCGGTCCAGGCCGTCGGCCAGGCCCCGGTGATCCATCACCGAGACCAGGAACTTGGCGTAGTCGCCGGCGGTGGCGTAGACGAGGTCGGAGGCCAGGGCCGTGTCGGCGATCTCCGGCGGCAGGGCCGTCCCGTCCTTGGCGGTCGGCGTGGCGATGCGGCCCTCGAACCACGGCTTGCGGGTATAGGCTGTCGCGCTCATGCCCACGGGCTTGAAGACCAGGGTCTGGGCCCAGGCCTCCAGGCCCGTCCCGGTCTTCTTCTCGACGAAGGCGCGCAGATATTCGTAGCCCTCGCCGGAATAGCCGACGCCCTGGCCGGGGGTGAACTTGAAGGTCAGCACCCCGCCGGTCTGCCGCCGCCAGTTGGGAAAGCCGGTCTGGTGGCTGAGCGACAGGCGCGGGGTGAGCAGGGCGCGTCGCTCGTCCTTGGCGATGTCGGGATCGGTCCAGACCGGCGCCATCGGCTCGTCCAGCGACAGCGCGCCCTCGCCCGCCAGCCGCAGCACGGTCTCGGCGGTGATCGGCTTGGTCAGGGAGGCGAGGTTGTAGAGGGTGGCCGGACTGGCCGGGACGCCGCGGCTCTGCTCGCCATAGGCGGCGGTCAGCACCACGCGGCCGCCCTCGACGTCGGCGATCGAGACGCTGGGGACGCCGGTCTTGGCCAGGGCGGCCGGGACGGCCTTGTCCAGCGACGCCCGCAGCGTCGCGGCGCGATCCGCCGCCATGGCCGGCGGGGCCAGGAAAACCAGGGCGCAGAACGCCCAGCGCCAACGCGTCATGAACCGCTCCATCGCCTGGGGCCCGATCTTGAAAACCTGGGACACGTCCGACGGGCGAACCCTACGCGCCCGTCCGGCGCTTCTTGGGCCCTGCGGCCCGTCTGGAGGCGATCTCGGGCGTCGGCGGGCGCCGGGTCAAGTTACCGATGGCTCATGAAAGCCCCGGCCGGGGCTCAGGAGGCGCCGCGCCAGGACGAAATCAGCATTCGACGACGTTGACGGCCAGGCCGCCCAGCGAGGTCTCCTTGTAGATCTCGCTCATGTCCTCGCCGGTGCGCTTCATGGTGGCGATGACCTTGTCCAGGCTCACCGAATGCTGGCCGTCGCCGAGCAGGGCCAGGCGGGCGGCGTCGATGGCCTTGATCGCGCCCATGGCGTTGCGCTCGATGCACGGAATCTGCACCAGGCCGCCGATGGGGTCGCAGGTCAGGCCGAGATTGTGCTCCATGCCGATCTCGGCGGCGTTCTCGATCTGGGCGTTGGTTCCGCCCAGGGCGGCGGCGAGGCCGCCGGCGGACATCGAGCAGGCCACGCCGACCTCGCCCTGGCAGCCGACCTCGGCGCCGCTGATCGAGGCGTTGCGCTTGTAGAGCGCACCGATGGCGGCGGCGGTCAGCAGGAAGGTGCGCCGGCCCTCGGCGGTGCCGTTGTGGAAGCGGTCGTAATAGCGCAGCACCGCCGGCAGCACGCCGGCCGCGCCGTTGGTGGGCGAGGTGACCACCCGGCCGCCCGAGGCGTTCTCCTCGTTGACCGCCATGGCCCACAGGTTCACCCAGTCCATCGCCGCCAGGGGGTCGCTGATCTGGCGCTCCATGCGGCTCATGATGGCGGCGTGCAGCTGCTTGGCGCGGCGCTTGACCTTGAGCGCGCCGGGCAGGCAGCCGTCCTGGCGCATGCCGCGCTCGATGCAGGCGTCCATGGCGGCGTGGATGCGGTCGAGCCCGGCCAGCACCTCGTCGCGGCTGCGGCGGGCCAGCTCGTTGTTCATCATCAGGCCGGCGATGGTCAGGCCGTCGGCCTCGGCCCGCGCCAGCAGGTCGTCGCCCGATTCGAACGGGTGCGGGATGGCCGCGCCGGCCTCGTCGGGATCGTTGCGGCCGATCTCGTCCTCGTCGCGCACGAAGCCGCCGCCGGTCGAGAACCAGGTCCGCTCCAGCAGCACGGCCCCATCGGCGTCTAGCGCCTTGAAGGTCAGGGCGTTGGGATGCTGGGGCAGGCGCTCGCGGCCGGCCCAGACGATGTCGGTCGCCGCGTGGAAGGCGATGTCGTCGGTTCCGCCCAGCGCCAGCCGGCCGCTCTCCTGCGCCGCCGCCAGGGCCGCGTCGCCGGCGTCGGGATCGAGGCTGGCCGGCTCGTAGCCCATCAGGCCGAGGATCACCGCGCGGTCGGTGTGGTGGCCGCGTCCGGTCAGGGCCAGGGAGGCGTAGAGCTTGGTCTCGACCCGCGCCGTGCGTGCGATCAGCCCCGCCGCGCGCAGCTGGCCCGCGAACCGCGCCGCCGCCGTCATCGGACCCATGGTGTGCGAACTGGACGGGCCGACGCCCAGCTTGAAGAGGTCGAAGACGCTGACGGTCATGGGGCGCTGCTGGCTGGGATTGCGTCGGTGATGTCGTCATCCCGGCCGGCGCGCGCAAGCGCCCCGGCCGGGATGAGGCCGCCTATTTCCGCGCCGAGGCGGTCAGGTCGCGGGTCGCCTTGAACTCCGAGCCGTCGTGCCAGCCCGGCCACTTGTTCGAATTGGCCAGGTCGCGGCCGAGGCGATAGACCAGTTCGAGGTCGGCCACCTGGCCCGACAGGTCCCAGTCGGCCGACCATTCGTCGGCGGGCTGGTGATATTTGTCCCTGTTGTAGGCCTCCTCGGCGGCCTTGCCGGCGGCGACGCCGCCCTTGACCAGATCCTGGCCCGAACCGATCGAGATGGCCGGCACGCCGATCTTGGCGAAGGGGAAGTGGTCCGAACGGTAGAAGTGGCCGGCTTCCGGCGTCGGGTCCGGCGTGAAGTAGCGGCCCTCGGCCTTGGCGTAGGCCGCCAGGTCGTCCTGCAGCGTCACCTGGCCGTTGCCCGAGGCGGTGATGTCCTTGGCCAGGCCGTTGACGTCCAGGGCGTCCATGTTGATGTCGGCCACGGTCTTGGCCGCCGGATAGAGCGGATTGGCTGCGTAATAGGTCGAGCCCAGCAGGCCCTTCTCCTCGGCCGTGACGGCCAGGAACACCACCGAGCGGTCGGCGCGCGGGGCCTTGGCGTAGACGCGGGCCAGCTCCAGCAGGGCCGCCGTGCCGGTCGCGTTATCGACGGCGCCGTTATAGATGCGGTCGCCCTTGGCGTCCGGCGCGCCGACGCCCAGGTGGTCCCAGTGGGCCGAATAGATCACCGTCTCGTCCGGCCGCTTGGCGCCCGGCAGCAGGCCGACGACGTTGTAGCTGACGATGACCTGATGATCGACGGCGAAGCCGGTCGAGAAGGTCGCGCCCTTCAGTTCGACCGGCTTGAAGTCGCGGGTCTGGGCCTGCTTCTTCAGGGCCTCGATATCGAGGCCGGCCTTCTTGAGCAGGTCGACGGCGACGTCGCGCTGGATCCAGCCTTCGAGCAGCGGGTGGGCGTCCGACGGGTTCTTGCGGACGATGTCGAACTGGACGTTGGTGTTGGAGTTCTTGACCGTGGCCCAGCCGTAGGAGGCCGGCGCGGTCTCGTGGACGATCAGGAGGCCGGCGGCGCCGCGGCGGGCGGCCTCTTCGTACTTGTAGGTCCAGCGGCCGTAATAGGTCATGGCCTTGCCGCCGAAGTCGCCGACGCCGGTCTCGAAGTCAGGATCGTTGATCAGCACGACCACGATCTTGCCCTTGACGTCCACGCCCTTGAAGTCGTCCCAGTTGCGCTCGGGGGCGGTGACGCCGTAGCCGGCGAACACGATCGGGGCGTCCTTGATGTCGACGCGGTCGACATTGGTCTGGGCGGCGCGGATGGCGATCTGCTCGCCCTGGGTCAGGGCCTGGGTCTGGCCGCCGACGGTCAGGCTGGCCGCCACCGGGCCCTTGATCTCGAAGCGGCCGAGCGGGACGTTCTGGGTCCAGGCGCGCTTGCCGTCCTTGCCGAGGTCGCCGCCCGGCTGCACGCCCGCCGCTTTGAACTGCTCGGTGAGGTAGGCGATGGTCTTCTTCTCGCCCTCGGTGGCCGGCCCGCGGCCCTCGAAGGCGTCGGAGGCGAGCACCTTGACGTGGGCCGACAGCCGGGCCGCGTCGATGCCGGCCGTCGGCGGCGCGGCCATGGCGGCGGGAGCCGCCGAACAAAGGAGGGCGATGACGGCGAACGCTGTTCTCATGGCGATTTCCTGTCCCCTAAATGACGGGGGCGGACCTTAGGGCCCCGGACCAAACGAGACCAGAGGCAAAAACTTTCGCCAGGAGACGTCGTCGTCCCGCCCGGGGCTTCAGCCGCCGGGGCCGCGCAGGGCGTTCCAGGTGCGCTCGGGATTGGCGCCGCCGGCGCCGGCCGCCACGGCCCGCAGATAGGCCAGGTTGTTCTCGGCGACCTCGGGGGGCAGGTCCTGGCGCATCAGCTTCTCGGCCTCGGGGAACTTGCCTTGCAGGCCGAGCACCAGCGACAGGTTCTGGCGCACCTGGATGGTGGCGTCGGGGCGGGCGGCGGCCTTGCGCAGCAGGCCCTCGGCCTGGGCCGGGTCCTGATGGTAGGCGTAGTACAGCGCCATGTTCGACAGCACCGCCGGGTTGTCGGGCGACAGGGCCAGGGCCTGGCGCCAGGCGGCCACCGCCTCGTCGTCGCGGTCGGTCTGGGCGTAGGCGACGCCGAGCAGCGACAGCGGCCGCCAGTCGCGCGGCGCCAGCTCCTGCGCCTGCTTGGCCGGCTGGATGGCGTAGAAGCCCTGGCCCTGGCCGACAAAGGCCCTGGCGGTCTCAAGCAGGGCGTCGAGATTGCGCGGGGCCTGGACCGAGACTTTCTGAGCCGCCTGGGCGGCCTGGGCGAACTGTCCCAGCGCCCGCAGGGCCGCCGACAGCTTGATCCCCGCCTCGACGTCGGTCGGGTCGGCGTCGGCCTCGCGCGCCCAGAACGCCGCCTGGGCCAGCGGGTCCAGGCGGTCGGCCTGGAGCCGTTGCTCGGCCGTGGCCCGGCGCGGGCCTTCCTTGACGGCCTCTTTGGCGTCCTTGGGAGCGGCCGCCGCCGCCGTTTGCGCCGTCGCCAGGGCCAGACAGGCCGCAAGGGCGGTTGCGGCGAACGCGAGCTTGCGACACATGAGACCAAGGCTCCGGAAGGATCGACGCCCCCGAGCATGGCGCGCCGGTCTCAACGAAGCGTTAAGCATAATCATCCCCTTCGCGAGGGCCCCATGTCCGACGTCCTGATCTCCGCCGCCCCAGGGGCGAGCGTCGGCGTCCATCTCCTGCGCGAGGACGGCTTCGAAGCCTTCCTCGCCGCCCGCCCCGCCGCGGACCGCGTCCTGGCCGACCTGGCCGAGTTCAAGGCGCGGGCGGGGCAGGTGCTGGTGCTGCCGGCCGAGGGCGGCGGGGCGGCGGCGGCGCTGTTCGGCCTGGGCGCGGGCGAGGCCGCCGATCCCATGGCCCTGCGGGCCCTGCCGGGGCGGCTGCCGGCCGGCGACTACCATCTGGCCTCGGTTCCGGCCGGGCTGGACGCGGGTCTCTGCGCCCTGGCCTGGGGCCTCGGCTCCTACGCCTTCGACCGCTACAAGCAAAAGCACGCCGCCCCCCGGCCGCGCCTCGTCGTCGACGAGGGCGCCGACCTGGCCGAACTGAACGCGGTGGTCCACGCCTGCGCCCTGGCGCGCGACATGGTCAACACCCCGGCCAACGACATGGGGCCGCTGCAGATCGAGACCATCGCCCGCGAGATCGCCGAGCAGTACGGCGCGGCGGTGACGGTCACCACCGGCGACGCCCTGCTGGAGGCCGGCTATCCCGCCGTCCACGCCGTCGGCCGCGCCGCCGATCCCCGCCGCGCGCCGCGCTTCATCGAAATCGGCTGGAACCTGGCCGCCGAGGACCGTCCGCTGGTCGCCATCGTCGGCAAGGGCGTGGTGTTCGACACCGGCGGCCTCGACATCAAGCCCTCGGCCGGCATGCGCCTGATGAAGAAGGACATGGGCGGGGCGGCCCACGCCCTGGCCCTGGGGCGGATGATCATGGCCGCCGGCCTGCCCGTGCGGCTGGCGGTGCTGGTCCCGGCCGTCGAGAACGCCATCGGCGGCGACGCCATGCGTCCCGGCGACGTGCTGGCCTCGCGCAAGGGGCTGAGCATCGAGGTCGGCAACACCGACGCCGAGGGGCGGCTGATCCTCGCCGACGCCCTGGCGCGGGCGGCCGAGCTGTCGCCCGACCTGACCCTCGACCTCGCCACCCTCACCGGCGCGGCGCGGGTGGCGCTCGGCCCGCAGGTGATCCCGTTCTACACCGCCGACGAGGCCCTGGCCCGCGACGTGGCCGCCGCCGCCGACGCGACCTTCGACCCGCTCTGGCGGATGCCGCTTTGGGCGGGCTACGCCGACGCCCTCGACAGCGACATCGCCGACCTCAAGAACGACCCCGACGCCTGGGCCCAGGCCGGCTCGGTGACGGCGGCGCTGTTCCTGCAACGCTTCGCCCCGGCCGGGGCCTGGGCGCATTTCGACATCTTCGCCTGGAACCCCAGGGGGCGGCCGGGCTTCCCCGTCGGCGGCGAGGCCCAGGCCGTCCGCGCCCTCTACGCCATGCTCAAGGGGCGCTATTCGTGAGCGGGTTCGAGCCGCGCGTCACCGCCGTCCGCGCCGACCTCGCCGCCGCCGACCTGGAGGGACGGGTCGCCGCGCCGCGCTACGCCGCGCCGGTCCCCATGCGCTGCGCCGCGCCCGCCGTCGCCGTCCGCAAGATCGCCGACCGCGCCGCCGAGCAACAGGACCAGCTGCTGTTCGGCGAGCGTTTCGACGTGCTGGACGAGGCCGGCGGCTGGGCCTGGGGCCAGGCCCGGCGCGACGGCTATGTCGGCTGGGTCCCGCGCGAGGCCCTGGCGGCGGCCGAGGCGGCGCCGACCCATTGGGTGCATGCGTTGCGCACCTACGCCTTCGCGGCGCCCGACATCAAGTCGCCGGCGCGGGGGCCCTATTCGATCAACGCCCTGGTGAGCGTCGAGGCGCGCGAGGGACGCTTCGTCCGCGACGTGGACGGCGGTTGGTTCGTCGAGGCGCACCTGTCGCCGATCGGGCTCTATGCGGACGATGCGGCCGCCGTCGCCGAACAGCACCTCGGCGCGCCCTACCTGTGGGGCGGCAGGGACAGCCGGGGCCTCGACTGTTCGGGCCTGGTGCAGCAGGCGCTGCTGGCCTGCGGCCGGTCCTGCCCGCGCGACGCCGACATGCAGCAGGCGGCCTTCGCCGCGCCGACGTCGGTCGAGGCGCTCCGCCGCGGCGATCTGGTCTTCTGGCGCGGCCACGTGGCGATGCTGGTCGACGCCGAGCGCATCATCCACGCCAACGCCCACCACATGGCCGTGGCCGTCGAGCCGCTGGCCGAGGCGAGGTCGCGCATCGCGGCGGCGGGCGGCGGCGAGCCGACCGCGTTCGCGCGTCCCTGATCGAGGCGGGGCCCGAACGAAAACGGCCGCGCCCCCGATCCAGGAGGCGCGGCCGCGCGTTCGATGGTCCGGGGAAGGCTCCCCGGAGGACGAAGCCTACTTCTTCGCGGCGGGCGCCGCGGTCTTGGCGTCGGCCGGCTTGGCCTCGGCGGTCTTGGTTTCGCCAGCCTTGGCTTCGCCGGCGGCCTTGGCGTCCGCAGGCTTGGCCTCGGCCTTGCCGTCGGCGGCCTTGGCGTCAGCCGGAGCGGCCTTGTCGCCGGCGGCCGGGGCGGGCGCGGCGGCGGCGGCCGGGTTCGGGGCCGGGATCGACAGGGTCGAGCCCAGGGTGTGCAGGTAGGCGATCAGGTTGATGCGGTCTTCCCGCTTCTTCAGCCCGACGAAGGTCATCTTGGTGCCGGCCACGTCCTTCTGCGGCGCGGTCACGAAGGTGTTGATGGTCTCGTAGTCCCACTGCGGATGCTTGCCGGCGAAGTCCGACATGCCCGCCGAATAGGCGAAGCCGCCGTGGCTGGCGGGCTTGCGGCCCAGCACGCCGAACAGGTTCGGGCCGGTCATGTTCGGACCGCCGCTGGCGAAGTCGTGGCAGGACTGGCACTTCTTGGCCACCGCCTCGCCGGCCGCGACGTCGGCCTTGGGCAGTTCCGTGCCCCAGTCGATCGGCAGCTCGACGGCCGCGCCGCCGGCCGATTCCTCGGCGGCGATCTCGACGGCATAGCCCGGCTTGGCGGGCGGTTCAGACTTGAAGACGATGCTCGACAGTTCGGTGAGGCCGACGATAGCCAGTCCGGTCGCCAGCACGGCGCCCGCGATCTTGTTGAAGCCCAGGTCGCTCATATGTGTTCGTCAGCCCTCTAACGCCGCGCGCCGCGCCCCGGAATCCACGCCCCAGGGGAATCCGCGCCTCGATCCTTGCGCTCGCGTCTCTTACACGCTACCGGCGCTCGCGCAACCGGCCAATTGGCGCCGGAGCAAGGCGGGGGAACCCGCCGTCGCGGCGAGCCCGCCACGTAAGGATGCGATGAACCCGATCGTCCTCATTCCAGCCCGCATGGCGGCGACGCGGCTGCCGGACAAGCCGCTGGCCGACATCGGCGGCGTGCCGATGATCGTCCGCGTGCTGCGCCAGGCGGAGGCGTCCGGCGTGGGTCCCGTCGCCGTGGCGGCGGGCGACGCGGCCATCGTCGAGGCCGTCGAGGCGGCCGGCGGCCGGGCCGTCCTGACCGATCCGGAGCTGCCCTCGGGATCGGACCGCATCCTGGCGGCCCTGGCCGCGCTCGATCCCGAAGGACGCCACGACGCCGTCGTCAATCTTCAGGGCGACATGCCGTTCGTCGATCCGGCGGTGGTGGCGGCCTGCGCCGGCCTGCTGGCGGCCGAACCGTCCTGCGACATCGCCACCGTCGTCGCGCCCGAGGCCTCCGCCGCCGACCGGGCCAACCCCGACGTGGTCAAGGCGGTGCTGGCCCTGCAGCCGGGCGGCCGCACGGGGCGGGCGCTCTATTTCACCCGCTCGACCCTCTACGGCGACGCCCCCGTCTGGCGTCACATCGGCGTCTACGGCTATCGCCGCGCCGCGCTGGAGGCGTTCAACGCCGCCTCGCCCTCGCCGCTGGAGAGGCGCGAGAAGCTGGAGCAACTGCGCGCGCTCGAACTCGGCCAGTCGATCTGGGCGGCCGTGGCCGACCGAGCCCCGATCTCCGTCGACACGCCGCAAGACCTCGACCAGGCCCGCGCCTTCGCCGCGGCCCAATAACAAGAAGCGCAACCGATGAGCATCCTCCCCAAGATCGCCTTCCAGGGCGAGCCCGGCGCCAACAGCCACGAAGCCTGCCGCACCTATTTTCCGGGCTACGAGGCCGCGCCGTGCGCGACGTTCGAGGAGGCGTTCGAGGCCATCAAGTCGGGCGCGTGCGAGCTGGGCATGATCCCGGTCGAGAACTCGATCGCCGGCCGGGTCGCCGACGTCCACCACCTGCTGCCGAACTCGGGCCTGAAGATCATCGGCGAGCATTTCAAGCCGATCCGCTTCCAGCTGATGGTCAATCCGGGCGTCCGCCTGGAGGATGTCAGGACCGTGGCCTCGATGCCCATCGCCCTCAGCCAGTGCCGCAAGTCGCTGCGCAAGCTCGGCCTGGTCACCGAGGCGGTGGGCGACACCGCCGGCGCGGCCCGCGCCCTGGCCGCCAGCCCGGACGGAACCCGCGCCGCCGTGGCGCCGGCCCTGGCCGCCGAGATCTACGGTCTCGAAATCCTGATGCGCGACATCGAGGACGAGCGGCACAACACCACGCGGTTCCTGGTGATGACGGCCGACAAGGATCCGCCGCCGCCGCCGTTCACCGCCCGCTGCGTGACCAGCTTCGTGTTCCGCGTCCGCAACCTGCCGGCGGCGCTGTACAAGGCCATGGGCGGCTTCGCCACCAACGGCGTCAACATGACCAAGCTGGAAAGCTACATGGAGAACGGCGCCTTCACCGCCACCATGTTCTACGCCGAGGTCGACGGCCGGCCCGAGGACAGGGGCCTGGCCCTGGCCTTCGACGAGTTGAAATTCTTCTCCGAGAAGTTCGAGATCCTCGGCGTCTATCCGGCCGATCCGTTCCGCGACGGCGTAGGGTAGGGCGGGGGCCTAGAACCCCGCCACCCAGGCCGCCAGCAGCTGATGGGCGATGGCCAGCGGCGGCGGGGCGAACACCCCCTCGTACCGGCCGCGCAGCACGGCTTCGGCCTCCTCCCGCGTGAACCAGCGCACCGCCTCCAGCTCGGTCTGGTCCGGCGCGGCCTGGTCGTCGGTGACCTCGGCGATCAGGCCGATCATCAGCGACGACGGATAGGGCCAGGGTTGGGTCGAGTGGTAGCGGACGGAATCGGCCGTCAGGCCCGCCTCCTCGCGGATTTCGCGCGCGCAGGCCTCCTCGATGCTCTCGCCCGGCTCGAGGAAGCCGGCCAGGGCTGAGAACATGCCCGGCGGCCATGCCGCCTGCCGGCCCAGCAGGCAGCGGTCCTGGAACACCGGCAGCATGATCACCACCGGGTCGGTGCGCGGGAAATGCTCGGTGCGGCACGAGGGGCAGACCCGCTTCCAGCCGCCGTCGGCGACGTCCGAGGCCTGGCCGCAGGCGGCGCAGAAGCGATGGCGCCGGCGCCATTCGAACAGGCCCTTGGCGGTGGCGCAGATGGCGGCTTCCGGCGGCGGCAGGCGCAGGGCGACCGCGCGCAGCTCCTCGAACCGGCCCATGCCGGCCAGGGCCCCCAGCGACGGGTCGGCGGCGTCCTCCAGGTCGCAGGCGAACACCGGCGTGTTCTTCCAAAGGCCCAGGAACAGCAGCCGCTCGTCCGAGCCGGCCAGCTGGCGGACCATGCTCGCCTGGAGATAGGCGATCTGCACATCGCCGCCGGCGTTGGTCTCGCCAGGGACCGCGTCCTCGGGCGCGGCGTCCTCGATCAGCGGCCGTCCGTTCCACAGGGCCACGCCCAGGGCCCGCGGATCGGCGAGTTGGGCGGCCAGCCAGTCAGGGTCGTTGCGGTGATCGCTGGCGCGATCGAGAGGATTGCCGGCGAAGGTGTTGACGAACGCCTGCAAGGGCATGGGCGGCTTCCTGGACGCAACAAGGCCGCCACTTGGCCCGGCGGCGGCGGCTCACGCAAGAGGGCTCGTCGCCGTTTCGCCGATCGAATTGACAAGGGTGCTTGACATAGATCGCGGATATGACAAGGATACTTGTCATATTAACAAGGACCTTTGTCATGGCCTGTCAAAAGATGACCCGTGCGGCGAAGCGCTACCTGGCGCGGCTGCTGCCGGCGATGACGCTCTACGTGCTGGTGCTCGCCGGCGCCGACTGGCTGTTCCACCACCATCCGCCCAGCGGCTGGCTGCGCTACGCCCTGGCGGTCGCGCCGGCGATCCCGGTGATCGGCGCCATCGCCGCCATGGGGCTCTACCTCGTCGAGGAGGCCGACGAGTTCCAGCGTACGGTGATGACCCAGGCCATGCTGCTGGCCGTGGGCTTCACCCTGGCGACGACCACGGTCTGGGGGTTCCTGGAGACCTACGCCGGCGTGGCGCACCTGCCCGGCTATCTGGTGTTCGGCATCTTCGCCGCCGCCCTGGGGCCGGCCGGCCCCCTGGTGCGCTGGAGGTACCGGTGAGGAACCGCCTCAAGGTCCTGCGGGCCGAGCGCGACTGGAGCCAGGCCGATCTCGCCGACCGGCTGCAGGTGTCGCGCCAGACCGTCAACGCCCTGGAGACCGGCAAGTACGACCCCAGCCTGCCGCTCGCCTTCCGCATAGCCCGGCTGTTCGGGCTGCCCATCGAAGCCATCTTCGAGGACGAAGCCTGAGGCCCGCCTCCCGCCGTCCTTCACCCGACAATCGAAAGAGAAGAGAGAAACGTCATGCGTCTTCTGTTCAAGGTGCTCGCCCTCGGCATGCTGCTGGGCTTCTTCGGCGCGACCTTCGGCCATGCGGCGACCCCCGCCGCGCCGATCACGGTCGAGGTGCGGGGCAGCGGCCCCGACGTGGTGCTCATCCCGGGCCTGGCCTCGTCGCGGGCGGTGTGGTCCGACCTCGCCAAGACGCTGGAGGCCGACCACCGCGTGCATCTGGTCCAGCTCGACGGCTTCGCCGGCCAGCCTGTCCGCGCCGCCGCCCAGGGGCCCGTGGTCGGCCCGGCGGTCGAGGCGGTGGCCGCCTACATCGCCGCCGCCCATCTCGACCATCCGGCGGTGATCGGCCACTCGCTGGGCGGCTACTCGGCCCTGCTGCTGGCCAGGACCCACCCCGAGGCGGTCGGCCGGCTGATGGTCGTCGACGCCCTGCCGTTCTTCAGCGTGCTGATCGATCCCGCCGCGACGGCCCAGTCGATCGCCCCGCGCGCCGCCGCCGCCCGAGACGCCATGCTGGCCCAGTCGCCGGACGCCTTCGCCGCCGGTCAGACCCGGACGCTGACCATGCTGGTCAAGTCGCCCGACGGCCGCAAGCAGGCTCTGGAATGGTCGCTAGCCTCCGACCGCAAGGTGCTGGCCCAGGCGATGTACGACGTGATGACCGGCGACCTGCGTCCGGACCTGCCGGCGATCAAGGCGCCGACCACGGTGGTCTACGCCTATGACGCCGATCTCGGCCTGCCGCAGCCGAACGTCGACGGCCTCTATGCGGCGTCTTACGCCGGCCTGCCCGACAAGACCCTGGTCCGCGTCGACGGCGCCCGCCATTTCGTCATGCTCGACCAGCCGGCGGCGTTCGCCAAGGCGGTCCAGGCCTTCCTGGCGCGCTGAGGGTCGGGGAGCGGGCGGCCGGAGAGGCGGGAGCCTCAGGCCGCCTGCGGATTGTTGACGTAGATCGACCGCTTCACGGTCGAGAACACCCGCCGCACCATCGGCTCGAACGCTTCCAACGGCATCGACTCGTAGGCCGGGTCGAAGGCCGACTGGTCGTACAGGTGGCAGAACTGGGCGGTGCGCTCGAAGGCCGGATGGCCGCGGAACTGTTCGCGCATGTTCCGGTCCAGGCCCAGATAGTCGAAGAAGTAGTAGCCCTGGAAGACGCCGTGCTGCTCGACCATCCAGTGGTTCTCTTCGGAGACGAAGGGCTTGAGCACGGCGGCTGCGATGTCGGCGTGATTGCGCGGGCCCAGGATGTCGCCCATGTCGTGCAGCAGGGCGCAGACGACATATTCCTCGTCGCGGCCGTCGCGGAAGGCGCGGGTGGCGGTCTGCAGGCTGTGCTCGAGCCGGTCGACGGCGAAGCCGCCGCAGTCGCCGTCCAGCATCTTCAGGTGCGCCAGAACCCGGTCGGGCAGGGTCTTGACGAAGGGGGCCATGGCCTGGCCGATCACGGCCCAGTCCTCGGCCGTGCCCTCGGTCATGGCGTGGAATTTCGCCCGCGGTTCGGACCCGTGTTCGCCGTCGGCCATGGCGCGCCTCCTCTCAAACGTCTGTTTTACCCGATCGTGCGCGCGCGACGGCGGCGCGTCAACGCGACCTCGTCGGACCCGGCGTGGAAAAGCCCGCTTGCCGCCCCGCCCCGTTTCGCTATTTTGCCGCCTCCGACGCGGCCCGGCCGCGCGCGGCGCGGGCGTAGTTCAGAGGTAGAACGTCAGCTTCCCAAGCTGAATGTCAGGGGTTCGATTCCCCTCGCCCGCTCCAATAAATTCAATGCTCTAACCGTCCCGATGCTGGACCAATTCTCGCGAGTTGGGAGTTAGTTGGGCGTTTTTGTCCCGGCTTCGTTCTGTCTGATGCGCTCCGCGATGCTCCGAACGACGTCGTTCATGTCGACGTAAACGGCGAGCAGTCGCTCCACCCGTTCCTCGGTCCAGGCCAGCACGTCGGCGATTTCCGAGGCGCTGAGACCCGCCTTGCGCAGGCGCGTGGCGAAGGTGCCGCGGGCGTCGTGCAGGTGTTTCTCGACGCCGGCTTTGGCCTTCGTGTCGATCACCTGGTGTTCCAGGCCGTTCTCTGACCACGGCTTGCCGCGGGTGTTGCTGAGCACGGTCAGCGGGCGCGGTGGCGCTGGGCGGTCCTTCTTCTCCGCGACGGCGGCAAGGATGTCGTGCCGGCGTTCCTGCTGGATGCGGATCTCCTTGAGCAGCGCCGTTGTCTCGGCCAGCAGCGGTATGACGGCCGTCTTGCGACCCCGGCTCTTGCCGGCTGGGATGGCGGATGCGAACCCGGTTCGCCTGGACGGCTCGGCCAGGTAGGCGAGGCCGGCCGGTGTCAGCTCAAAGGCGGGCTCAGTACCCTGATGGATTGTGACTTGGGACATAGCGTCTCCCCTCGGAATGGGGAGACAATGCGATTATCGCACAATTACGTCAATGCGAAAAACGCATAGTTATACATGAGCTATGCGCCCGGCACCGCAAAGTCGAGTTGAAACGTAACGGTATCGCCCTCAGTGACGTCTGATCCGGCGGACACATCGGCCATGTACCGCCTCGAAAGGCGAAGCGCGGCCTCCCCAAAACCAAAGCCCTGAGGGCTTTCCGATACGACTGTGCAGCCTTCCAACCTGCCTTCGCCGCGCACTATGCATTGGAGACGGCTTTGTCCGTTGCGCTCCATCCTATGCGCGCGTTCTGGGTAGTACCGTTCAAAGTCCTCTGCGGAAGGCGTTGCGGACCAACGAACGTTCTCGACGCTGCGCGGCTCGGTTCGCTGGCGCGCCGGAAGGGCCAAGGCTTCCCAATACCTGAGGGTTTTCTGGCTATCTGTCAGGGAAACGCGGTCGATCCGCACGGCAACGAAGCACCGTTTGACAATCACCTCGACTGGGGAATCCAATCGTGCAGCGTATCGCTCTGATGAGCAAAAGGCTGATCGATGGGGCGTTCCAGCCACAATCTGTCCCTCTACGACAATTCGCAGCCTCTGGGTAAGAGCTCTCGCCTCTGCTGGAGGGGTGGGCGAGGAGTAACTCATGGCAGTGTTGGCGAGCATTCCCCCGCTTGGCTCGAATAAGCCAAGCGAAACCGTACGTTCAGATTGGTATTCAGCAACGGCCCCAAATGCTGTTTGGCCGATCTGAAATTTGCTAGGAGGTGCGTGGCTGTCCACAATCAGATAGCGGCCCGCGCCAAATCGTTCAACTTGGTCGCTGCTTCTTATTGTAGCCGAGATATCGGCGCTAAGAATTTCGGTGTCCGGATCGTAGGCCCAAACAGGACCGCCATCGGACGATGTTTGCTTCAACGGCACCACCACTCGGAACCTTCGCCCTATACCCCAATCTTCGTCTCTGGATTTGGTGAATGGATCTTTTGGCTTCGCACTAGTCTGGGCGGTGACCATCGCGCGAATCTCGGCCAGAGACATTACCTTGACCTCTTCCGCGCTCGATGCGCTTGCGCCCGCCAGCGCAAGGAGAAGCGCTAAGCTCGCCGCATGACCCATCGCAAGCGCCCCTTTACGTCCACTTGATCGGCTGGAACCGCATACTCGCCATGAAGCGGGTTGTCGGATTTTATGCGAACTAGCGTTGGCTGCGATCCAGGTATTCGCTCCAATCGCTTACACACAAGTGCATCGCCGTCCCAAACGGCGAAGATGCCAGGTAAGCCAATACGTCGGTCCCGGCGATCTATGAGCACGTAGTCTCCGGTATTCAGTGTTGGAGACATGGAATCGCCAACAACTTCCTGAAGGGCCACGTCATCGGGATTGAGGCCGAGGTGATCAACGATCAACCATCTTGGCATTGTCCATGTACGCCTAAGGGGCGCTTCGTGATGATCAATTATTGATCCCGGACCAGCGGACAACCGAAGATCATACTCGGGCACCTCAATAAACGGCGCGACGCCCGATCTATCTACAATCGGAGGAAGGTCCGGCGTATTGCCAATGTGGTGCTCTTCAGCCTCCGAGGCATTGGCCTCGCCTTTCGCGGCGGTCTTGGCCAAATAGGCGCGAATGATCTCGGCTTCATGCGCTTTGATCGCTCTGCGCCCAGTAGCCATCTTGTTGACATAGCTCGGGTCTGGAAATCCCAACACCCGTGCAAGCTCGGCCTGCGATCGGCCGGGCTTCTGCAGTTCCGTTTTAAGCAGGGACGCATCCATTGTGCGAAAATCGCGCAAACGAGCGTCAGGACGCCATTGCGAACATCGCAATTCTCCTATGCGATCTGGGTTGACATCATTGTGCGATAATCGCACAGTCCGGCCATGCTCGAACCCGCTCACTCGATAATCGAAAGGTGCGGTGGCGTCGCCGCCGTTGCCAGCTGGCTCAATCGCAACCGTACTTCGGTCCTGCGGTGGACCCATCCGCGTGAGCGCGGCGGCACCGGAGGTGTCATCCCCGCAAAGCATCAAGTCGAAATTCTCCAACGGGCCGCGGCGGAAGGGATTGCCCTGGCGCCTGCGGACTTCTTCTCCGGCCGTGATGGAGCGGCCCACTCAATAGGGGTAGCCGAGCAAGTAGAGGCTAGCACCCGGAAAGAAGGCCCCGCGTTCCGCCCGACCTCCCGGGGGGCCGCTCAGTGAACCGCCGCCAGCACGCCCGCTACGCCTGTCTGCTGATCGCGGCATGCGGTGGCCTGGAGGAAGCGGCCCGCGCGTGCCGCGTCGGCAAGACTCAGCTGGGCGAATACCAGTCGCCCCACGGCGATCTGTTCATGCCGGCCGACGTGATCGCTGATCTGGAGCGCTATTGCGGCGCGCCGATCTACAGCCGCGTCCTGTTCGAGCTGCGCCCCGATCCGGCGCCGGCTGGCGAATTGGTCGGGCTGGGCTGCGAGGTGGCCGAAACGGCTATCGCTCAACAGCGTGAAATCCGACTGGCCGCCGCCGACGGCGTAATCACGCCAACCGAGCGCGAGCGGCTTTGCCGTCTGTCCGAGCGTTTGAAAGCCGACGTTCGTCGCGTCGATGCGCTGCTGAACGGCGACGGCGCCTGAGTTTCGCGCGGTCTCCGGGCGCGAGTGTCGCCCGCCCGCGCAGCCTGGCCGGCGGGGCCGGGATCATCGAGAGCCGCCGACGCGGCGTTCAGGCCGGATCAGGGAACCGGCCGACGCTGTGAAGGCCCGCGACGCCCGGAAGGCGTCAGTTTGTAGAGGGGGACGGCCCAGATGGGGGCGTTACACCACCCTGCCGGCGACCACGCGCGTCGGTTGAAAACCGCGAACACGGTTCGCCTGGAACAGAAGACGGCGGCGCGGCTATCCTGGCGCATGCTGGCGGCGGAGGCGATCCTGATGGCGGATCGCGCCATCGCCAGCGATGGCGACGAGCTGCGCATCGGCATCGACTTCCGGCATGAACTGGCCAAGCAGAACCAACCGAAACAGGCGTTTCCGGTTGGGCGAATGGCGGCTTCACCGACTGGCGCCGGCAGTCAGCGCAGATCACGTCCCCGGCCAACGCGGCCTATGGCCGCGCGCGCCTCTATACGAGCAACGTCGTCTGGGCGACGTCGCTTTCCGCCGTCGCGTTCCGCCGCGTGAAGGTGGCGGCCGAGGGGTCCGCCTCGCCGTTCAGTGACGACGCCACCAACGGCGCGATCTATAACGACGGGACCGACATCAACAATTTGAAGCCGGCCCAGGCCGGGGCGGACAAGACGGCGAGCAACACCGCCGCCGCCATTCTTAATCAGGGCCAGCTCGCCACCTCGACCCTGACCACGACGCAGGTCGACAACCGCAACGTCCCGGTCGGGGCCAACGCCCTGATCAACGATGGCTGGTCGAATGGTCAGTACGGCTGGACCAACGGCGACAACGGCAACACGGGAAACAGCGGTGAGGGCGGTCTGAACTACCCCGGATATGGCGGCCAGCGGAACGTCATGTACCGGCACGTCACCGGGAACGTGGCGGCGGGTAAGTCGTTCTGGGGCCCGTATTCGTGGGGCGCGGTGGGCCCCGTCGGCAACCAGCCGCGGTACGCGTTGCCTGTCGTCGCCGGCGACCTCGTCTATGTCCGCTGCCTGATGGCGAACCATCGGTGTAGGGGCGGTCTGGGCGTCCGCTGGATGGACGGATCGGGCGCCGGCCTTGGCGACCAGTTCATCTGGCCCAATCTGACGGGAGGCGAAGCCGGCGGCCCGAACGCCGCGAACGGCGATCCGGCCAATTTCGCGGAGGTTTGGAGCTACTTCACCGCGCCTGCTGGGGCGAAATGGGCGGCGCTGTTGGTCTACGTCAATGTGCCGACGGCGACGGCCGACCCGTTCATCTTTGTCACTGAGCCGATGCTCGCCAAGGCGCCGCCTGGCCAGAACACCAGCGTCAAAGTTCCGTATCTGCCCGGCACGGTCGACCGTTACGCCGACCAGACCGGCATCAACCAGTCCGCCTCGATCGCCGGGCAAGGCGCTCTCGCGACAAAGAACCAGGCGGGCTCGGCGGACCTGGCGGTCGGCATCGGCGGCAACCTGCTGTTTGGCGCGGATCATCAGCTCGACCCAGCCCTGATCTACCAGATCGGGTGGAACCCCTCGAACGCCTCCTACACAATCCAGCGCGCTTCCGACTACTATGGCGGCTCATGGTCGTTGGCAGACCGCTCGACATTTACACTTTCGCAGCTCGACAATACTACCGACGGCGGGTCGGGATTCAATATTATCGACGTCTATCTATACCGTCCGGACGGTGTCGGCGGCTTTACTAACAAATGGTCGGTTCAGCCGGGCAAATGGTACGAGTTTAGCGCGCATTTTACGAGCTGGGCCCAGGTGAATTGCTACTGTGGCATCGCCTGGTTCGACAAAAATTGGGCGCAGCTATACGGCGAGGTGGGAGCGTCGGTCGCCGGCAACACGGGTAACGGCCGCGACATGGGCGCCGACTACCAACGGGCGTTCGTTCGCAAGCAGGCGCCGCCCGGGGCCGTCATGGCGATGCCATTCATCCGCAAGTCGAACTATCCCGGCGGCTCGTGGATGATGTGGACGCATCCCAAGTTCTGCGAGACGGTGGCGAACGCCACCGAGATATCGCCCTGGTCGCCGTCCGTCTGGTCTGTTGGGGTCTACCAGTCCTCCAAGGGGCGCATCATCAACGCCAATGGCCTGCCGATCAACGGCATGACAAGCTATGGCTGGGTGATCAATCCGACCGCGCCGCTATCGTCGCCCTCGTCGACGTCGATCAACGTCGCTCCGTTCACCCTATATCTGCCTGGGTACAGCTTGAGCGTCAGCAGCGCGCCGATCAATGGACTCGCTCCGAACACGGCGTACTCCGTCTATTGGGACCTGCAGGCCTCGACCTTCGTTGCTATCTCGTCGGGAACGCAGCCCTACTCGACCAGCCCAGATCGCTATATCGCCCTCGGCGTGCAGACGACCCAGCAGGCGAGCGGCGGTTGGTCTCCGCCCTCACCTCCCGTAGGTGGGGGTGGCGGAGGCGGCGGCGGCATCTGCGTGCTGGCCGACTCGCACATGCCGAACGGAATCCGCGCCGGTGCTGTGCAGGCCGGCACGGCGTTGACGGTGCTCAAGCGCGACGGTTCGGGCCATGAGCCGGAGGTCTGCTACAGCAACCGGCCAGGCGCTCAGCCCTGCGTGATGCTGACCCTGGCCAATGGGGCGCAGGTCGGCTGCACGGTCAAGACCCCGATCGAGCAGCGGGATGGCTCGGCGATCTTCGCCCAGCACGCCCTCGGCGCGGCGGCGGCCTATCTGGTCGACGGCGTGTTCGGCTGGGCCGAGATCGTCGCCATCGAACCCATTGGCGTCAGGCCCATCGCCCAGATCACGGTCGGCAACCGCAGCTATGCCGCCGGCGTCAAGCCCGGCGCTTTCGTGTTCACCCACAACCAGTCGCAAATCCCATAGGAGGGCCGCATGGCCGAAGGAAAGAGCGTGCCGGTGGACATCACCGACGCGTTGCGCGCCGCTGGGCATGACATCAACCCGGAGGATCGCGTCTACGAGCTCGACGACCATCGCGTGAAGGTCCGCACCATCCACGATGACCACGCCAGCCAGGTCGGCCAGGAGGTGTTCCGCTTCACCGGCTCCCTGGTCGGTGAGGACGGCAAGGCGCTGACCGACGACCGTGGAGCCTACCAGGTCCAGGCGGACGGCTATCAGGAAGTGTTCATGAGCCATTCGCCAGTCGACTTCGTCTCGTCGATCGAGCGGGCGCGGTTCGTGATGGTCGAACGCACGATCCTGGGGGCCAAGAACCGTACGGCGGCCAGGGCGCTGACAGGCGTCGTCTCGCGCAGCGAGATCGTCGCGCGCAAAGGTGTCGATCCCTTCCTGACCGTCCACACGGCCGCGGCCCTAGTCGGTCAGGGCCCCTTGTCGGCCGCCGAGGAGGCCCCGGCCGGGCCCTTTCCCATCTCCGTTCAGTAGGAGCCCCATATGGAACTGATCACCGGATTCCCAGAAATGCGTGTCGCGGTGCAGACCTTCGCGCTCCAGCACGGGCCGAAGCTGCCGGCGACCATCGCCGCCCCACTGACGGAGGCGCTGGCGGCCATGTCGCCGGTCGTCATGATCTGCGACACCGCCGAGATCATCTACGCTCGCCGGGCCGAGATCACCGACGGCGACGCTAAGGCTTCGGCTCTGACTGTCATGGGGCAATGCGCGGCGCTTGGCGCTACCAACGGTTGGCACGGCCTGGCCGTTGAGAGCCGCGGCCTGCGCATCCGTCAGGCCGCCCAGCGCGAGCTGGGCGAAACCGCCCCGGAGGGGACGAGCTGGCCAGCCGTCACCGCCGACCCGATCGCTGACAACAGGTTCGCGCCGCCGGCCGCGCCCGATCCCGATGCGACGCCTGTGGGACCCGGCGGCGCCTGACGCGAACGCCGTTCGCATCCGACCGCCCCGCGCCGCCTCGGCCGGGGCTTTTTCATGCCTGGAGGGGCACATGGATCATAGACGCTGGCTGGTGGGGGCCGCCGCGGCGCTGGCGGTCGGCCTGTGGGGATCGGCGCCGCTGATCGCGGTGCTGTTCGGCGAGCCGCCGCCGACGCGCCGGCGGGCGCTGAGGGCGGCGGCCGAGATCGGGGTGTCGATGATCTCCGGGGCGCTGTTCGGCGTGCTGTCGTCGCAAACGGCGGCGTCGCTGGCGGCGGCGCTGGTGACGCGATTCCTGGGGGTGACGGTGGCGGTCGACGCCGTGCTGGCCGGCGTCATCGTCGCCGTGGTGATCACCGGCGTTGGGCCGTCATTCCTGCGCTGGCTGGAGGGGCGTCTACGGGCCAAGGTCGCGGAGGGCCTACAATGATCATGACCAACCTGATGGCGGCCGCCTGCATTGTTGCGGCGGCCGCGCTTGTGCTGCGCGCGACGCTGCTGGGGCGGCAGGGCCAGGGCTGGCCCAACGCCTCGCGCGGGGTGCGGTGGGCGACAGAGCTGTTCGGCCTGGCGGCATTCCTGCGCGGCGTCGAACTGGTCGCCCTCGGCAAACCGGCGTCGTTGGGCGAGACGGGGTTCGCCGCCGCCGTACTGATCTACGCCGCCGTCATGCTGTGTTGGTGTGGACGGCCTC
>NZ_PUIC01000013.1 GCF_022750545.1 Caulobacter sp. CCUG 60055 | reverse complement strand
CCGCGCGCGCAGCGATCGCCATCCGGAACAACGTGACCGGACGGTCTGGGAGGTCTTCGAGGCGGAGAGGCCGTTTCTGGCGCCGTTTGCCGGCCCCTTCGACGGCTTCCACCAGGTCGAGGCGGTGGCCCAGGCGACCTGCCTGATCAACTTCGATCGTAACCGCTACTCCGTGGCGGCCCGGGCCGCGCGCCGGGCGGTTCAGATCGGCTACGCGCTGCGCTGCGCAAGGGCTCCGCGCTACGCCGCCGGGCGACTGCCAACGCCAGCGCCAGGGGGGTCAATCTTGGACGCCGATCGGGGGTCAATTTTGCAAGCCGTTTGACAGGCGGTCGCCTCCATTTGGTCGCCAGCAAAACTCCACCAGGCGCCGTCATCAAGCCCGACAAAGATGACGCTATGGTATTCGAGCCCCTTGCTCTTGTGGATCGTCATGAGCGGAATGGCATGCAGGCCTTCGTAGGTGTCGAGGGTCTCCGTCCAATCTGCGGCGTCGGCCGATGACCCGTGCAGATGCACTGCGGTGGCCTCAACGACCTTCTCAAACCACCCGCCCTGCGCATAGGCGGGATGAACGGCGATCAGCCGTTCACGGCCGACGAAGCAAAGGACGTCATCAACGATGGTCCGCGCATCGGCTTTGGACGCTGGCGGTTCGGGATGGTCGGCGCTGAGCTGGGTCGCTTGGGCGTCGAGCTCGCGGGCGAATATTGCCTGGGCGGCTTCGTCCTCGGGAGAAATCCCGCGCAAAGCCCCCAGCGCCTCCTGGCATTCGGTCCAATGCCGACCTGCGCGTTTCGTCATGGCAAGACGTAGAACCTTGACCAACAGCTCTGATGCTTCTTCCGCGAGAAGCTCTTGCAACATGACGGCGCCGACGGTTCCGGCCTCGTTGCGAAGCGGGATTCCCGCGGCTCGAAAGGCTGGCTCGAGTACGGCCGCATAGTCGACCGCCTTCTGGCGCACGAGCAGGACGAAGTCGCGAGGGCCGAGCGCATGGGCCTTCACTTCGCCGGCGACGAACCGGGCCAGCCGCTGTGCTTCGATCTCGGGACTCGAGAAGTCCCAGATTGCGCAGCTTTCGCCTGCAATCGTGGTTGCCGTCTTCGAAACGGGCTCTACCGCACGAGCGTCTAGCGCTTGCGCGAGGACATGCTGGATGCGCACGAGCTCGGGCGACGACCGATAGTTGTTGTAGAGCGGCGTGCGCTTGCCGCCGAAATCGGCGTCGAACGCGGAGAATGGATCGTCCATCGCCATCGCCCAACGCATGATCTGCTGCTTATTGTCTCCCACTGCAGTGATCACTGCATCGGTTCCGAGGAAGATCGTTCGCACGAGATCGTATTGGATCTGGGTGGTGTCCTGGAACTCGTCCATGAACAGGTGCGAGTAGGTCAAACGGAGGGCGTCGCGCGCCATCGGATTGACGCGCAGGAGCAGTTCGGCGAGCCGTCCGATCATCGGGAACGACAGAAAGGTCTTCTTTCCCTCGTGCAGCGACGATTGCCAGAATCGATCCGCCGCCCACTGGCCGACTGTCGGGTCAGGCCAGCCCAGAACGGGAAGCGGTGAGCCTACGAGCAGCGAGCGCTCGAATGTCTTGATGGAGATCGCCTGGAGGTCAGCGTAGCTGCCTATGGCTTTCGGAGGCGTACCGACATCCTGGAACAGAAATCCCCGAAAGGCCGTATCGTTTGGGAACATGAGTTCATAGTCGGGTCGCGGTCGCCATCGCTCGGGCAGCGCTTGGCCGAACCGGTCGACCAGGCTTTTGGCGAACGCGTCGAAGGTCATCGAATCGAGACGGCCGGCGTGGCTGCGATGGCAGCGCTGGCGGACGCGGGCGGCGAGATTGGTCGCGGCGTCACGCTTGAAGCTGATCGCGAGAATGCGCCGCGGCGGCGGCGCGATGCCGGTCTGCAGAAGATAGGCGGCGCGCTGTGCGAGGAGCTCGGTCTTCCCCGCACCGGGGCCGGCGATGACCGAGCGGTTGTCGGTGGAGCGGACCACCTTGATCGCGTTCGCTTCGAGGGCGTCGACACCGATCGGCTTCCAATCGTCGGGTCGAACCCGTCGCGCAAGCACCGCCATGGTCAGTCTCGCCGCAGGCATTTGGCGATATGGTTGAGAAGTTCCGAAAGCAACGGCGGCATGTCCTCACGCAAGGCCTTGGTCTTGATGTGGGTGAGCGCCGCGAGATGTGTCGCCGGCTTGCTGTTCGTGATGAAGTGGTAGCGATAGGCGGGCAGCAGATCCGGGTAGTCCTTGTAAGGTCCGGTGTAGAGGGCGAGCCCTGGTCCAGCTGTGCCCAGGACGACTTCGGCTGCCTTATCGACGGCCATCTTGGGTCCGCCCCCCTTGGGTATAACTGCTTCATAGGCGTCGGGAAAAGCCGCGATCATCGCCAGGTCGAGGTCGAGCGGCGCGGAGAAGTAGACGGCGTGAGGCTTCAGGCAGTCGACCCATCCCTTGAGCAGCTTGCGGTCATCGGCATCCTGCCACGTGTGCATCTTGGCGAAATCGGCGTCCGATAACATGCCGCCTTCGATCTTGAGCAGGTTAGCCTTCGGCACGCCGAATTCGATAAGTTTCTCGATCGCGGTCTTCACCCGGCCGAAGCCGCCGCCGCTACGGCCGAGGTCGAGATCGAGCAGAGTCGCGTGTGGAATGCCAAGGTGCGTCAGCAACCGCCAGAAATGCTGCACATGGCGCCCGCCCAGCGGCACGATCGCGACGAAGGCAGGATCGATCAGGAGGTCGAGCGCTTCGGCGAGACGCGGGAGGACGATCCGCTCCGAGTCCCCTTCGACGAGAAGGACGAAGCGTGCGAAGTAGAGTTCCGGGTAGGCGAGCATGGCGCCACGGACGAACTTGGCCGCCTCGTCTATGCCCGTCGGCATCTTGATCTTCTTGACGGACGAGACGCGCGTCTTCGGGTCGCTGCGGCAGTAGCGAACCTCGCGCGGGTTGACCCGGCTCAGAACCGCCGGGGAATGGCTGGTGACGATCGCCTGGGCGCCCCCGCCGTCGGTGAGCGACCGGACCTGACGAATGATCCGGGCAAGGAAGTACGGCGACAGGTGGTTTTCCGGCTCCTCCAGCGCGAACAGCGTGAGTGCGGGGATACGCAGCTGGTCGTCAAGAAAGCCTTCGACCTTGCCCGCGACGACCTGGCGCTCAAGGTCGAAAACGGCCGCGGCCAGCGCGAAGTAGAAGAGCGATTGTTGGCCGTCGCTCAGCGCGTCCAGGCCGCGTTCTTGGCCGTCGGGGCCTTGGTCGAAGATGACCGCGATTTTGCTGACGATTTCTTCAAACCTACGACTAACGAGGCTGAGCCGAGGCTTGGTGTCGACGACATCGTCATGGAGGTCCGACCAGCGTGTCTGTAGGGCCTTTGCGATCGCCGCGATTGCTGCCTCGCCCTCAAACGCGGTGGCCAGATCTTCGCTCGCGCCCTTTACGGCGTCCTCGGTGTCCGATGACCATTCAATGGCGCGCAGCAGGCGCGCGGCGAGCGCTCCGGTCGTGGCGCGGATCTGAGCGGCGGCATCGCGACTGGCCGGGGTGTAGTAGAGTTGGATGAGGCCGCGATCGGCCGCAGAGACGGGGTGGCGCTTGTCGTCCGGGGGATTGTCGTCGAGCGTATCGACCCAGAACAGCTCCTGCGACACCTCGCCCTCGACGGTTCCGTCGTCCTCCCAACGCGCTTCGAGCCGCAAGCGACAGACCGGTGCTTTGTCTGCACGCTCGAGCTGCATGTGCCGAAATGACGGTGCGATGGTTTCGGGCGTGGCGGTGCCGTCGGCCAGCTCGGGCAGTCCGATCAACACGTCAATGAACAGGTCCTTCGGCTCACGGTCATCGATGTCCTCGTCAGCTCCGACATGAAAATCCGACCGCTGCACGGTGCGTTGTGCGCGCGAGACGCCGAACAGCTTCGACAAGGCGTGGAGGAGCGCGGTCTTGCCGGCCGCGTTCGGACCAACGACGGCGGTGATCTCCGAGGCAATCGGCACCGTGATCGGGTCGGGGCCGAAGCAGCGGAAGCCGGACAGGGTGACGCTTTCTAGACGCACAATTTTCTCTCGGGTTAGGCTGCGGGCAGGGGATCGGTGCCCTCGCTGAGGATTGCGAGATAGCGGCGATAGCCGAAGACGCGACCGCGCCGCCGGCCGGTCACCTCCTCGACGATGCCGAGGCGTTCAAGATCGGCAAGCGCGGCGTTGACGGTGGGCGCGGACAGGCCCGTTCGCTCGACCAGCAGGTTTGCGGTGAGATAGGGGTTCTGCTGAAGGAGATCGTGGATGCGCAGCGCGGAGCCAGGGCGTTCGCTCTCGCCGGTGATGCGTTCGCGGTCGTGCTTGAACAGTTCGACGATCCGGGTCGCGGCGTCGAAGGCTTGGTTTGCCGTATCCGCAACGCCGGTCAGGAAGAAGTCCAGCCAAGCCTCCCAAGCCCCGTGTTCGCGCACCTCCTGAAGCAGCCTATAATAGTCGGCGCGATGGGTCTTCAGATAGAGGCTCAGGTAGAGCAGCGGCTTTCGCAGCACGCCGTGAACGCAAAGGTAAAGCGTCACCAGCAGACGCCCGATACGGCCATTGCCGTCCAGGAAGGGATGGATCGTCTCGAACTGGACGTGCAGGAGGCCCGCCTTGATCAGCGCCGGCAGTCGAGACTCGTCCTCGTGCATGAAGCGTTCAAGGGCGTCGAGGCAGCCATCCAACTCCGTCGTTGGAGGCGGGACGAAAAGCGCGTTGCCTGGTCGGCTGCCGCCGATCCAGTTCTGCGAGCGCCGGAATTCGCCCGGGCTCTTGGTGCCGCCCCGCCCGCTTTGCAGAAGCCGTGCGTGCATTTCGCGGATCAGGCGGAGCGACAGCGGCAAGTCCTCAAGCCGCTCCAGGCCATACATCATTGCGTCGACGTAGTTCGAGACTTCGCGGATGTCGTCGATCGGCTGCCCGGCCTGCGCCTCGGTCTCGAAGCGCAGGAGGTCGGTAAGGGTGGATTGGGTTCCCTCGATCTGGGACGAGAGGACGGCCTCCTTCCTCACATACATGTAGAGGAAGAGCTCCTGGCGCGGCAAAAGCATGGTTATGCCGTCGAGGCGGCCCAGCGCGCGTTCAGCTAGGCTCAAACGGTCCAGCAGCGTGAGCACGTCGATCGGCGGCGCCGGGGGGAGCGGCGGCGGCACGAAGGCACGCACCGTCTCGCCGGCGACGGGGGTTTCGACAAAGCGGCCCAGCCGCTGATTGGGTTCGGGATCAACCATGTGCGCCGATTATGGCAACCCACCCTTATTTAAGCAATGCCCACTTGGCTTAAATAGGAAATGGGCTAAGGTAAGTCAGCTTAAATAACGAGGCCTGATGAGAAGTGGGAGGCTACAGCCAGCGCGTGCGCGACAGCATTCTGCCCCTTTCGGTGGCCGACACGCTGCCTGCCGCCTTCGCCGAGTGGTCCTTCACCGAAAACACGGTCGACCACGAGACACCGATCGAGACATGCGAACTGTGCGGCCAGCAGGACCTCAGATATCACTTCGAGATCGCCAACCCATATACCGAGGCAGCGCTCTGGGTCGGCTCACATTGCATACTTCAATTCGACGTCGCCGTCATGGAGAATGGCCGGCGCCTTTCGCCCGAGGAGGCAAAGCGCCATCTGGCCAAACTTACCCAGCGGATGCAACTGGAGTCCTGCATCCGTGCGCTGGAACAGCTCGCCACGAAGGAGGTCAACCCGGTGCTGTCGGGCGCGCTCGACTACTACCGGCGCAACAAGAAGCTCACGCCCAAATATGCCGCCGTGGTGTTCTGGAAGCTTCGGACGTTTCGGATCGACCACCACCCCTCCTTCTTTCAGGTCGAGCTTCGCCGCGCCCAGCACATCGAGGACCTGCGACAGATGCCGACACGCCGGGTTCATCGCTTCTGGAGCGCGCTGAGCGCGGGACAGCGCCGGAAGGCGGTGGAACTCGGACATACTCCCCCAGATGAATGATGGGGGACAGGACTGGGCATTCTGTATTGCACGAGCGGTCACTTACATTGAAGGTGATCGCTGTAATTACCGAACCGAAGGAATCTTCATTTGAGTAGGGGCCAGAGCCAGGGATGAAGCCAGCCAGCACGCACGAAGCCAGCGCTTCGGCGACTGGCTACCTTTTTCAATGCCGCTACGCCTTGCTCGCCGGTCTTCAGGCTATCGCCAAGTCGCCCCAACTGGAGATTTCGATCGAGAAGTTCGACGATGTGGGGTTCGAGGTCAACGGTGAGCCGACACAGCTTATCCAGACCAAGCACCATGTGGGCAAGCTGGGCAACCTGACGGATGCCAGCGTCGATCTGTGGAAAACGTTGCTCATCTGGACCAAGCGCGTGACGGAAGACGTCGAGGCGCCCTTCAGGATCAAGTTCGTCCTGTTGACGACAGGGTTCGCGCCAGATGGGTCAGCGGCGGCGCTCTTGCGCATGCGCGAACGGGATGAGTCGGCCGCTGATCAGCTGCTCCTGAAGACCGCTGCTTCATCCAAGAACAAGGAGAACGCTGCAGCCTATCAAGCCTACTCGGCGCTGCCGGAAGATTTGCGTCAAAGCATGCTGAAGGCGATCCTCGTTCTCGACGGCTCGCCCAACATCGTCGACGTCGGGGATGAGATCGCGCGCGAGCTCGTTCACGCCGCGCCGCGCGATCAGGTCGACCATCTGGTAGAGCGCCTTGAAGGATGGTGGTTCGGCGTGGTGATCAAGGCCCTCTCCGGAGCAGGCCCTTCGGCCATCCCCGTGCTCGCCATTGACCAGCGGGTCGATGAACTTCGGGAGGAGTTCAGGCGAGACGCCCTGCCGGTCGATTATGCGTCCACCTATCCGTCACCGACGGTCGTCGCCGAACTCGACAAGCGTCCTTTCGTGAAACAGTTGCGAAGGATCGAGGTCGGCCCGCGGCGCGTGGAGTTCGCGATTCGAGACTATTACCGAGCGTCCGAGCAGCGATCGCGCTGGGCGCGCGAAGAGCTTCTCGTAGGTGGCGAACTCGAGAACTATGAGCGGCAGCTCGTGGAAGCGTGGGAGCCGCGCCACGCCGCCTTGGTCGACGAACTCGGCCCGGGTTGCCCGCCCACCGAGAAGGTCGCCGCCGGGCAGCTGCTTTACAAATGGGTGGAGAACGAGGCCCAGTTTACATTGAGAAGCGTTCGGGACCGGTTCCTGACCCACGGCAGCTATCACATACTGTCGAATCGATACGCAGTCGGGTGGCATCCTGAATATCAGAGCGACCAGGATGACCCTTCCGATGACGGGGTGGGCTAATCCATGCAGCCCTGGTCGAACCGCGTCACCGAAGAAGCTTATCTGTTCAATCCGGCTTTCTGCGCCACTTTGCTGGCGAAGACGACTGAAGACTATACGAAGAAGGCGGGGCGGCCGTTCCCGTTTGCTCTCACCTTCCTTATTCTCCCGATCGTTCTGCACCAGGGCACGCGGCGAGCGTTGCCGAGCTCGACAGTGACCTCGCTTTTGCCTTGGATTCAGGACAACCGTGAGCAACTTGTCGACTTCGCGAACAGGGTGACGCGCCTGAGCGCGATCACCCGCGAAGCCGTTGTGTTCGGTGCTCAGCACCAGATCTTGGCGCTGGCGGACAGCGGCGACCTGAGCGTTGGGGCGAAGCGTCAAACCGCGACCGAGAAGCGGACCGCGCTGTTCACCGCAGAAGCCCGCGAGTGCGTCGACCGGGCAGGTTTCTTGGGACGATGGTTTGCCGCCGCGGGCACAACCGCAACAATCTACGCCGCGTGGGGGGTGACACCGTGAGTCTGCAAATTGCCAAGCTCATTCTCTACAGTCGCCGGGGTGAAGTTCGCGAGGTCGTGTTCAGACCCGGCGAGCTAAATATACTGACCGGCGGCTCAAAAACCGGCAAGTCAGCGATAATCGACATCATCGATTACTGTACGGGCCGCAGCGAATGCAACGTCGCGGATGGCGTGATCCGCAAGTATGTCGGCTGGTATGCTTTGCTGTTTCAAATTGGCGACGGACAGATCTTCATCGCCCGTCGCAACCCCGATGTCGGCGATCGAACGAACGGCGATATCTACATGGACCGAGGGTCGAGCATCGAGACACCGTCGGAGTCCGCCCTGTTCAAAAACACGACGGTGGGCGCAGTAGAGAAGTTCCTCGGCGCCGCGATCGGCATCAGCGAGAACGAACATCGACCTCCGACCCCAACCCGCGACCCGCTGGAGGCAAACTTCCGGCACGCGCTGTTGCTCTCCTTCCAAGACCAGAACGACATCGACAGCAAACAGCGCCTGTTCCACCGGCAAGGCGAGGACTTCGTCAGTCAGGCCATCAAAGATACGTTGCCCTATTTCCTTGGGGCCGTGGATGAAGACCGCCTATTCAAGCAATCCCAGCTCGATCAGGCCAAACGCGAACTACGTCAGCTAGAACGCCAGCTCCGCGACGCGGACGCCCTTGATAGCAGCACGTACCCGCGTGCGCGCGCCCTTGTCGACGAAGCCAAACAGGTGGGACTTATCGACGAGCGGACTGTCGCGCTCACCTACGAGGCGGTCCTTGCGGTTCTTCAGCGCGTGGTGCGTGACACCGGCGTGCGCGACAATTTTATGGTGGGTGACGGCGAGGACGTGCTGGCTGGCCTACGCGCTGAACGCCAGGGTCTTCGAACCGAACTCGAGAGGGTCAACGCCGAGATTCGATCGACCCGGACGTTTACGTCGGAGACGAGTGGCTACGAACGTGAAGCAAAAGAGCAGCGAGCTCGCTTGAGCTCCGTCGGCCTGATCAAACATGGCGATCACGATTCCGCTCATTGCCCGCTGTGCGAAAGCCAGCTTCCCGTGCCGGCGCCGACCGTGGTGCAGATGCAGCGCTCGCTTCAGGAGCTCAGCGATCAACTCGAGGCGGTTGAGGCTGAGAACCCGCGGCTTCAGCTCAGATTGGCGTCGCTCAATCGCGAAGAGGCCGACATCGAGCAGCGTCTGCGGGAAAACCAGCAGCAGATTGCGGCGCGAATGAGGGAGAACGAGATCCTCCGCGTTCAACAGGACAGCTTCATTCTACAGGCGCGAACAACCGGAAAGATCACTCAGTATGTCGAGACCGCCAGCACCGCCGACACCAGCTCAGGGCTGAAATCGGCCATCGCGGCAAGCCGGATTCGGGTTGCGGCGCTGGAGCGGGAGCTCGACGCCGAAGCGATGAAGGAAAAGCTTGATGCCTTCTTGAACATTATCGGCCGCTACATGACCCAGTATTCTGACGATCTGGAACTGGAGCACCGAGGTAGCCAGCTAAGGCTCGACATCAGGGCCCTGACGGTCGTCGCTGATACTCTTGACGGTCCGGTCCCTTTGTTCCGGATGGGAAGCGGCGAGAATTGGGTCGGCTACCACGTCCTGGCACACCTGGCTCTCCATAAATGGTTTCGTCAAAAGAAGCGTCCCGTGCCGGGGTTCATCATTTTCGACCAGCCATCTCAAGCTCACTATCCACCGGACCGCGATGCGGAAGGTTCAATCGACGGGCTTTCCGACGAGGACCAGACCGCCGTGCTGCAGCTCTTCAAGCTGGCGGCCGATGCAGCGGCCGAACTCGCGCCGGAGCTGCAGATCATCATCATGGATCACGCAGACCTAAAGCCGGAGTGGTTCGCAACGGCGGTGATCGAGCGATGGAGGAAGGGCGAGAAGCTCATTCCCGCGAGCTGGTTACAGTGAGTTTGCGGGATCAGCCCGCGCGGGGTCGGCGATGGCCGGCATGTTGCTTCGGCACCGAGGCAGTATCTCATCGTCTGTGCGAAGCGGGTCCACAGGAGCTTGGACGCTCGAGCGACAGCGGGTGAGCCTAGGGAGCTACAGGTTCTCGGGCTAGCGGCCGCCCTGAGGCGCGCCGATCTGCCGCAACAATGTTCCGATCGATCGTCCGCTGATCTGGCAGACGGCGATGACGCGGTCATAGACCTGCACGCGGCCATTGCGGCCACGCACCGCGGTGCAGAAGGCCCCGCGGCCGAGAGCGACATCTTCCAGTGCTGCCTTGGCACGCGCTCCGATTGGGGCGTGAAGCTCGGGCGCATCGAAATCCGCCAGGCGGACCTCGATCCAAGTCGTCGGATCTGGGGAATCGCCGACGCACAGGCCGTCGCCGTCACCCACGTAACGGACCTGGCCCGAAAAGGAGTGACCGGCGCGAGTGGGGACCGGTGCTGTGCACGGATCCGCAGCTGCCGGGGTCGCAGCCGCCCCAGCGGCCAAGACGCACGCCACGATCATAAGTACGCGCGAGATCACGCCGCCTGCTTCGCTGGCCGGCGGACGGGCTTCTTGGCCAGCATGGTGCGGGCGAACTTGTCCCAGCGCGCCATGCCAGCTCGCTTCTCTGGCATGTAGTTCCAGCGGTCGTAGCTCTTGGAGCTAACGTCCTGCAGCGCATGGTTCTGAATGCGATCGCGGATTTCCTTCGGCACGCCAGCCTTGCCTGACAGCGTCTTCCACGTTCGCCGCAAGTCGCGATTGGTCACGACCGGGATGACGCCGCGGTCGCGCTGGCGCCACATAAAGGCATAGAGCGTCCCATGGCTGACGGGCTTCGATGGATCCTTCGCCGAGGGGAAGAACCACCCATGTTCGTTCGGCTTAATGGAATCGAGAAGCTCCGCCGCCAAGGACGGAACAGGGACCGCATGAGGCTTGCTGTTCTTGGTTTTTGACCAGTCGAGAATTCGTTCGCGGGAATCCCACTGATCCTTGTGAAGGCGCGCGATTTCCTCGACCCGCTGGCCCGTGAGCATCAGGATCTGAACGGCCCGCAGATAGGGCGGGTGCACCGGCACGTCGGGGCATTCGAGCCATCGCCAGAGCTGGACAAACTCATCTTCGTCCAGCCACCGGGACCCGACGACCTTAGGCTCAGTCGGGATACCTGCCGCCGGATTGTAGACCAGTCGAAATCGGCGCGGCGACGTGTTTCGATAGTCGTGCTCCGATTTCATTCCCCAGCTGTAAGCTGCGCGGATGTAGCAGCGGACGTGGTCCGCCATGGCAGGGGCCCCACGCTCAAAGATCGGGCGGAGCACCTCCGTCACCTCGTCCGGCTCGATCTCCCGGGCAAGGCGGTTGCGCCCAAGAGTGTCGGCTACCTTGTTCAGTCCTTTCTCCGTTTCCTTCCAGGACGGCTTACCTGCTTCTTTGAGCGAGGCGACGTAGGCTTCGAAAAGGTCGGCGACGGTTCCGGGCCGAGCATCGGTGACGATCTTGATGCTCCGACCCTTCTGGATCGCGTCCGCGAAGTCGCGCTTGAAAACCTCTCGGGCTGCGGCGAGCGACATCGATGGATAGTCGCCGAGTTTCGCCTTGATCCGCTTACCGTCGCGCCATTGCTGGGCCATCCATTCCGCCAGCACCCGCTTAGGCATCGGCCGCACGACGAGGACCAGGCGGCCCACGCCGCGTCCCTCGCCGTCGGCCAGGGACTTCTGCTTTCCGGTCAGTTCGACGTCCTTGATGCTGCGCCGGATCGCGCCATCGGTGAGGCTGCCCATGCTACGTCTCCCGAAAACTGAGGGCGGTAGTCAGTCGGTTATTGGGGTCGGAATGTGCTCCGATCCCCCAATTACCGCCCTCAGTTTGCCCCAGTCACCGGAAGCTTTTCAAGCCCAAAAATCGTGGTGTTTCAATGTGCTTGGGCGTGATCGAGCGTGATCGATGTGGGTCTAGTAGGATGGTTATGGACCATGATGATGGCGCAGGACGACAGCTCCAGCGCCCGGCGCATCACTTCGCGCGGATAGACCGGGGCGTGGTCGACGGTGCCGTGGTTCATCACCTCGTCGGCGATCAGCTGGTTCTTCTTGTCGAGGAACAGCACGCGGAACTGTTCGCGCGGCTCGTTGGCCAGGGCGACCCGGACATAGCCGAGCAGGGCGCTCCACGACGAGATCACCGTGCGCTTCTCGAAATCCTGCCGGCCGACGCGCAAGGTCGCCTCGTGCAGCAGCTTCAGGTCGAGCGCGACGGTCTCGCCCACCCCGCGCACGGTGCGCAACTCCTCGACCGAGGCGGCGAATACGCCGGACAGGCCGCCGAACCGGGCCAGCAACGCCTTGGCCAGCGGCTTGACGTCGCGCATGGGGATCGAGCGGAAGAGATAGAGCTCGAGCAGCTCGTAGTCCGGCAGGGCGCCCAGGCCCCCCGCCAGGGCGCGCTGGCGCAGGCGGTCGCGGTGGCCGTGCTGGTGGGGCCTGGCCGGCTTTTCCGCCAGGCCTTCAGATGCGTCGTCCACCCGTCCCCCGATTGCAATCCGCGCCGACGCCCACCATGACGCGTGAAGCGGCCACGAGGAAGGGGCGGCGTTCGTCTCGCCCAGCGAACGTCAGGCGGCGAACGTCAGGCGGCGGTTTCGAGCGCCGGCCTGAACAGGCCCTCGGGCGACAGGGTGAAGATCTCGGCCCCGTCCTCGGTCACGCCGATGGAGTGCTCGCATTGGGCCGACAGCGACTTGTCGCGGGTGACGGCGGTCCAGCCGTCCGACAGCAGCTTCACCTGCGGCTTGCCCAGGTTCACCATCGGCTCGATGGTGAAGAACATGCCGGGCTTCAGCACGGCGCCTTCGCCCTTGCGGCCGAAGTGCAGGATGTTGGGGTTGTCGTGGAACACCTGGCCCAGGCCGTGGCCGCAGAAGTCGCGCACGACCGAGCAGCGCTGGCTCTCGACATAGGACTGGATGGCGTAGCCGATGTCGCCGGTGGTGGCGCCCGGCTTCACCGCCGCGATGCCGCGCTCCAGCGATTCATAGGTGATCTCGATCAGGCGGCGGGCCTTGGTCGAGATCGGGCCGACGCCGTACATGCGGCTGTGGTCGCCGTGCCAGCCGTCGACGATGACGGTGACGTCGATATTGACGATCTCGCCTTCGCGCAGGGCGCGCGCGCCCGGGATGCCGTGGCAGACCACATGGTTGGGCGAGATGCACACCGTCTTGGAGTAGCCGCGGTAGAACAGGCAGGCCGGCAGGGCGCCGTGGTCGAGGATGAACTCGCGCGCCAGGCGGTCGAGGTCGTCGGTCACCGCGCCGGGAACGACGTGGGGCGTGAGCAGGTCGAGGCATTCGGCGGCCAGGCGGCCGGCCCGGCGCATGCCCTCGAAATCCTCGGGCTTGTGGATCTTGATGCCGTTGGTGCGGGTCGGGGCGTCGAGGACTTCGGTGGTGGTCATGGCTTCTCCTGAAGCGCGACCGCGTTGGAGGATCTCCAGGGGATGCGGCGCGTCAGACGGATTTCTTCGCTGCTTATGTCGCAAGCATAGCACAGAACTTCAACGCCCCGGCGCGCGGCCTCGATCAAACCCCTGGCATAGGCCGGGTCGAGATCGGCGCAGGCCTCGAAGGCGTCGCAGTCGGTGCGCTGGACGACGAACAGCATCACCGCCCGCGCGCCGCGTTCGACCTCGGCGGTCAGTTCATGAAGATGCTTGAGCGAGCGGGCCGCCACGCAGTCGGGGAACTCGGCCAAGGTCCCCTCGCGGCGCAGGTGGACGTTCTTGACCTCCAGCCAGCAGGGCGGCCGGGCGGGGTCCTCCAGCAGGAAGTCGACGCGGCTGGCGGTCCCGTACTTCACCTCGCGGCGGACGGAGGCGTAGCCGGCCAGTTCAGGGACGGCCTCCGCCGCCAGGGCCTCGGCGACCAGGCGGTTGGGGTGCATGGTGTTGATCCCGACGAGGCCGCCGTCGGCTTCGACCAACTCCAGGGTGTGGGCCAGCTTGCGCTTGGGATCGTCCGAGCGCGACAGCCACGCCGGCAGGCCCGGCGTGTTCAGGCCGAGCATGGCGCCGGGATTGGGGCAGTGCGCGGTGATCTCGCGCCCGTCGTCCATGACGACGTCGGCGAAGAAGCGCTTGTAGCGTTGCGCGAGGACGCCGCGCTCCAGCGGTTGCGGGAACTGCATGGGCTGCTTACTCAGTCGGGACAGGGCGAACCTAGATAGGAAAGGCGGCGGGCGATGGCCAGCGCAGAACGGGTGACGGCGGCGGTCCTGATCATCGGCGACGAAATCCTGTCCGGGCGGACCCAGGACGTCAATCTGAACGCCATCGCCAAGTTCCTGGCCGCGCACGGGGTCGACCTGGCCGAGGCCCGCGTCGTGCCCGACGTGCACGAGGAGATCGTCGCCGCCGTCAACGCCCTGCGCGCCCGCTACGACTATCTGTTCACCACCGGCGGCATCGGCCCGACCCACGACGACATCACCGCCGACGGCGTCGCGGCCGCCTTCGGCGTGGCGCTGCACGAGCATCCCGAGATCATGGCCATGCTGCACGCGCGCTGGGGCGAGGACGTCAACGCCGCCCGCCGGCGGATGGCGCGGGTGCCCGAGGGCGGCGTGCTGGTCAAGAACCCGGTGCAGGGCCCGCCCGGCTTCCAGATCGGCAACGTCTTCGTGCTGGCCGGGGTGCCGCAGATCATGCGCGGCATGCTCGAGGACATCGGCTGGCGCCTGAAGGGCGGGGCGGTGGTGATTTCGCGCAACGTCCGGGTCGAGGGCGCGGGCGAAGGCGTCATCGCCGAGCCGCTGGAGCGGGTGGCCAAGGCGAACCCCGACCTGTCGCTGGGCAGCTACCCCTTCTATACGGCCGACGGTTACGGCTCGAACCTGGTGATCCGGGGGCGCGATGCGGCCGTGGTCGAGGCCGTGGTCGAGGAGCTGGTCGCTTCGCTGAAGGCGGCCGGGATCGAGCGGGTGTTCATCCCCGACGAACGGGCGGCCTGACTGGCCCCTTCCAAAAGAAAAGGCCGGCGAACCCGAAGGTTCGCCGGCCCAGGCTCTGATCGTGGTCCTTCGACTTAGAAGGTGGCCTTCAGGCCGATGAAGTAGCGGCGGCCGAGCACGTCGTAGGTCGACGGGTCGGTGTTCGCCTGGACGAACGACGAGAAGAACGGCGGTTGCTTGTCGGTGATGTTGTTCACCCCGCCGGTGACCGTGAAGGTCTGGTTGATCCGCCAGCTGCCGGTCAGGTCGTAGTAGCTGACAGCGGCCGGGCTGGTCGCCGTGCAGGTGCTCTTACCCGTGCAGGTCTGGTCGGTCATCTTGCCGATGTAGCGCCAGCGGGCGTTCAGATCGACCGGGCCGACGTCATAGGTCAGCGAGGTCAGGAACTTCCACTCAGGCAGCGCATTGCCGACGTTGGTGATGGCCTGGTCGCCGATGGTGCCCTTCAGGTCGCGGAAGGGGTCGCCCGGCAGCAGCTGCACCTCGAACTGGGTCAGGTAGGTGCCGATGACGTTCAGCTTCACCGCGCCGTAGTTGTCGTTCAGACCCACCGCGCCGAGGCCGAAGCCCCAGTCGACCTGGAAGTCGACGCCGGCGGTCTTGACCTCGGCCAGGTTGGCGTTGGTCTGGATGCTGTTGACGAAGTTGCCGGTGGTCGCGTCGCGCTGCAGCAGGGAGCAGTAGAAGTTGGTCGGCGAGTAGGTGGGGTTCGCCCCGTCGGCGTTGTAGCACTTCGACACCGCCGTCGAGGCCGAAACCGTGCCGACCGCGTTCTGGATGTCGATGTTGTAGTAGTCGATCGAGGCGCTGAGCTTGGACAGCAGCGGATGGTCGAAGTGAGGCTGCCAGACCACGCCGATCGAGTAGCTGTCGGCGCTCTCTTCGGTCAGGTTCGGATTGCCGCCGGTGGTGCCTTGGATCTGCTGGTTGCTGTAGGTGTAGGTGTCGACGATGCCCGCCGGAACGCCCTGGGCGAGACACAGCGCCCGCACCGACGCGCCGTTGGCGCCGGTCCGATAGACGTTGCGGACGTCGCAAGGATCGCCGCTGCCCAGGCCGTTCGCCTTGCCCGTGGTCTGGTTGTAGGCCAGGCCGATGTTCGGGAAGTTCTGGCCCAGCGGGGCGTAGAGTTCGCCGATGTTGGGGGCGCGGATGGCGGTCTGGTAGCCGCCGCGCACCAGGATCGACGGGATCGGCTTCCATTCGACGTCGGCCTTCCAGGTCGAGATCGCGCCGACGGTGTTGTAGTCGGAGAAGCGGCCGCCGAGGTTGATGTTCAGCGAGTTGATGAACGGCAGGTCCTTCAGCACCGGGATCAGCAATTCGCCGTACAGCTCATAGACGTCGGTCTTGCCGGTCAGCGGGTTTTGGGCGTTGAAGCCGATGACGCCCGGCGCCTTGTTCTGCAGCGGCGTGCCGAGGTTCGAGATGTCCGGGGTGGACAGCACGGCGTCGGGGACGAAGCTGAATCGGTCGCTGCGGTAGTCGGCGCCGACGGCGGCGCGGACTTCGCCGGCCGGCAGGTTGAACAGGCCGCCCTGGAAGTTCAGCTCGACCTGGCGCTGGGTGTAGTTGGTCGAGTTCTTGGTGGTGCGCGAGACGTAGGCGCGGCAGGCGGCCGACAGCGGTTGCAGGCCGAAGGGGTTGTAGCCGCCGGCGCAGAGGCTGGCGCCGCCGTCGGCGGCTTCGAGCAGGGTGCGCAGGGCCTGGTGCGAGGCGTTGCCGGTCTGGGTGACCAGCAGGTCCATCACGCCGTAGGCCGCGAAGGCGTCCCAGGTCCAGTCCTTCAGGCCGGTCTCGCCCGAGGCGCCGATCTGCATCTGATAGATGTTGTATTCGTCATGCTCGTGACGGCCGCCGAGCTCGCTCAGGCGCTTGTTGAGCAGGAAGGGGTCCGTGGGCGAACCCGTGGTCCGGGCGGCGAGCAGGGCCTTGAGGTCCGCCGGGATGAAGGGGTTGGTCACCGGAACCAGGAAGCCGGTGGCGCCCAGGCCCGTGGCCGTGCCCGTCGGGCTGCCCGAGGCCGGCGACGGGGCCAGCTCGGTGTCCGAGGTGTAGTTGGTGAAGCTGAACTGGCCGTAGGTCTTGATCTTGTCGGTGACGTTGTAGTCGACGCGGCCGAAGGCGTTGTAGCGCGTCTGCGGCAGGACCAGCTCGTTCAGGATGGCGGTGTTGTAGTTGCCGGTGGTGACGCTGCCCTTGCCGGCGACGATGGTCGAGAAGTCGGGAGTCGTCGGGCCCTTGTAGTTGACGCCGTTGAAGAACAGCGTGCCGTCGCTGTTGAACCCGAATTTGTCCCAGCCGGCCGGGACGGTGCCGGGCGCGACGCCGTACTTGGCGAAGACCGCGTCGATCGCCGCCTGCGAGGGCTTGCCCTGCGCGGGGAAGGTGCCCTGCGGGATGGTCGCCGAGGCGCCGCCGTAGCTGGAGAAGGCGCGGGCGCCGTTGAAGATCGCGTCGCGGTTGGCGTAGCCCAGCGACAGGACGGCGTGGCCGCGGTCCTCGGCGAAGGCGCTGCCGGCGGTGATCGAGACGCTGCTGGTCTGGCCGTCGGTGTGGTCGGTCTGACCCCACTGGCTGTCGATCTGCAGGCCGTTGAAGTTGTGCTTCAGCTTGAAGTTCACCACGCCGGCGATGGCGTCGGAGCCGTAGACCGCCGAGGCGCCGCCGGTGATGGTCTCGATGTTCTCGATCAGGGCGGCCGGGATGGTGTTGACGTCGATCACGCCCGAGCTGTTAGACGGGGTGACGCGGCGGCCGTCGACCAGCACCAGGGTGCGGGCGGTGCCCAGGCCGCGCAGCTGGATGTTGGCCTGGCCGTTGTTGGACGGGTTGTTCGAGGTGTCGCTGACGCTGGGCACGAACTGCGGCAGCTGGTTGAGCATCTTCTCAACCGTGATGGCGCCGGTGCGCTCCAGGTCCTTCTGGCCGACCGTGACGATCGGGCTGGTGGCCACATAGTCCTGACGGGCGATGCGCGACCCGGTGACGACGATCTCCTCGACGGTGCCGGGAGCCGCGGGGGCGGTCTGGGCGAAGGCGCTGGTCGCGGCGAAGGCCGAGGCGGCCGCGCCCACGATGAAGGTGGACGTCAGCAGACGCCCTCGGATGGAGTTGCAGTTCAACGGTGGTCCCCTCTGGAAATTCGGTCCCTGTTGAGCGATCGCGCTCATTGAAAGCTGCACGAGCGCGGAGAAAACCGCGCAGGAACAGCTGTTCGAGAGAACATTTTTCCGCCTTAGGGGAGGTTTCAGGCAAGCGACTTATATAGCGGCGTTCTGTAAGTTTTTGTCATCTTGCCGTAGCATTTTTGTCGCGGGAGGGCCGCCAGGCATGGTTGCGCGGCGGCGGACCATCTGTCCGTCGCAGTTCGCCGCAACCTATTGTCGAAGCCTAGGCCCGGGCGCCGCGTCCGGAGACGAACACCGGCAGCCGGCCGTGGCCGATGCCGCGCTCCGGCGCCGGCCCCGTCGCGGAATCGCCTCCGGGGGCGATCTGGTCGGCGGTGGCGATGTCGGCCTTCAGCCAGCCGATGAAGCGCGACAGCAGCTCCGTCTTCGACGTGTCGCGTCGCCGCGACACATAAAGGCGATTGCTGGACGGGGAGGCGAAGTCGAAGGGGGCGATCAGGCGGCCCGACCGCAGGTGCCCTTCGGCGGCCAGCTGGTTGCTCAGCGCCATGCCGAGGCCGGCGCTGGCGGCGTCGAGCGCCAGGGTGGAGTCGTCGAAGGAGACGCTGATCAGCGGCGCGCTGATGCCCACGCCGGCGGCCTCCAGCCAGGTCTCCCACGAGGATTCGCCGTCGACCAGCAGCGGCACGCGGCGAAGGTCCTGCGGCGAGCCGATCACCTGCTGGATGAAGAACGAGCGGCTGCAGACCGGGAATTCCGAGATGTCGGCCAGCGGCTCGGTCGAATGCCGCACGCGCGGCGTCTCGTCCTGGTGGATGATGACGTCGAGGCCGGAGTCGGACTGGCCGCGCATGTCGGTCTTGAGCGACAGGCGGATGTCGGGGAACTCGCGCTGGAAGCGTTGCAGGCGCGGCGCCAGCCACAGCCTGGCCAGGGCGGCCGGCAGCCCGACCTCGATGGTGTCGACGCTCTCCTGGGCGGTCAGGTCCTGCAGGGTCTGGTTCAGCACCTGGGTGGCGTCGGCGTAGGCGCGGGCCAGGGCCAGGCTGGTGCTCGACGGCTCCATCATCGCGCCGCGGCGCTCGAACAGCCGCGATCCCAAGAGATCCTCGAGCCGGTTGATGGCCTGGCTGATGGCGCTGTGGGTGACGTTCAGCTCGCTGGCCGCCGCCTTGTAGCTGCGATGCCGACAGGCGGCTTCGAGCACCCTCAGCGCCGCGAAGGGCGGCGCGCGACCGGCCATGAACAATCCCCCAAACCTGCGAAATCGCCTAGCGGCAAGGTCTCAAATATCGTGCGTCAGGTCGAGAATGAAAAGGGTCGCACCTTCCGGAAGGTCATGAAATGTCGCGGATTTCGCGTGTTCCGCGAAGCTGGCCGCGTCTCAGGCGCAGTGATTGCGGGAGGCATGCGGGTCTTTTCCCGCGCGATGCTCTCCAAGGTTGTGTCGGGGCGGCGGCGCGCGTGTCCGTTTCGTCGGCTTGGCGCCCAGGATCGGGATGGCTATACAACCCGTCCGGCCGTGCGGGCGTGGCGAAACTGGTAGACGCAACGGACTTAAGGCCGACCATTGAGTGCGCCTGGGGAAATCCAGGACGTAGAACCGCTCAAATTCGGGGAACCCTGTCAGATGGCGATCCCGAGCCAAGCCTTCGCGCGCGAAGGAAGGTGTAGAGACTAGACGGGCGGCGCCTAAGGCCTTTCAGGCTAGGGCGAAGGGATAGTCCAGACCACGAACGCCCGCGCGGGCGGCGGCGAAAGCCGAAGTGGTACGAAAATCCGTAGGGCCGTGAGGCTCGTGCCGGTTCGATTCCGGCCGCCCGCACCATCATCGCGCCGCCTTGCGCCCGCCGCCGCAACGGCCGGGGCGGCCACTATTTCCGATCCGCCACGGGTCTCGCCCTTGCGTCCGGCGCAAGGCGGGTGTCCCATCGCCCTCGACGGGCCAGTTCACGCGCTCCCGTGAACATGTCCGGCCCGCCGCAACCGTGGGAGACGCCCCATGCCTGCACGGCAGCCCGGTTCGGTTCATGCGCTCGCCCTGGTCGGCCCCAGCGGCGCCGGCAAGACGGCCCTGCTCGAGGCCATGCTGGCCGCCGCCAGCGGGCGCGAGCGACGAGGCGGTTCGGACGGCGAGGCGCGGGGGCAATCGGTCGAGATGACGGTGACCGGGTTCGAGTTCCTCGGCGACCGCTACGCCGTCGTCGACACGCCCGGGTCCGTGGAGTTCTCTTCCGAAGGGGATTTCGCCCTGCCGGCCGTCGATCTGGCCGTGGTGGTGGTCGACGCCGATCCCGACAAGGCCGTGCTGCTGCAGCCGACGCTGAAGGAGCTGGAGCGGCTGGACGTGCCCCACGTCCTGTTCGTCAACAAGATCGACCAGGCGCGCGGCTCGCTGCGCGACCTGCTCGACGCCCTGGCGCCGGTCAGCGCCGAGCCCCTGGTGGCCCGGCAGATCCCCATCTGGGGCGGCGAGCAGGTGGTCGGCTTCGTCGACCTGGCCCTGGAGCGCGCCTTCGTCTACCGGCCGGGCCAGCCGTCGCAGCGCGTCGACCTGCCCGCCGACATGGCCGAGATCGAGGCCGAGGCCCGCTTCCACATGCTGGAGCAACTGGCCGATTTCGACGACGACCTGCTGGAGCAGCTGCTGTCGGACGTCACGCCCAGCCAGGACGCCGTCTTCGCCGACCTGTCGCGCGAGATGCGGGAGCGGCTGATCACGCCGGTCTTCTTCGGCTCGGCGCTCAACGGGTTCGGCGTCCGCCGCCTGCTCAAGGCCCTGCGCCATGAAATCCCGCCGGTCGAGGCGGCGGCGGCCCGCCTGGGCGCGGGCGGACCGGGCGCCTACGTCCTCAAGACCTCGCATGCGGGCCAGGCCGGCAAGCTGGCCTACGCCAGGGTGCTGGGCGGAACGCTGGCCGACGGCGCCGACCTTGTCCTGCCGTCCGGCGAGCATGGCCGGGCGGGCGGCCTCTACGCCATCCAGGGGGGCGCCTCCAGGCGCGCGCCATCGGCCGAGCTCGGCGACATCGTGGCCATCGGCAAGATCGAGCAGGCCGCCGCCGGCGACATCCTGTCGCTGACCGGGCGGCCGCAGCAGACGGCGGTTCGCCCGTCCGCGCGTCCGCCGCTGTTCGCCCTGGCCGTGGCGGCCGTGGCGCGCAAGGACGACGTGCGGCTGTCGGGGGGCCTGGCCAAGCTGGTCGAGGAGGACCCCGGCCTCAGCCTGACGCACGACGCCGAAACCCACGAGGTCCTGTTGCGGGGGCAGGGCGAGGCCCACGTCCGCCAGGCGCTCGATCGTCTGCGCCGTCGCTACGGCGTCGAGGTCGAGACCGGCCTGCCCAGCGCGCCCTACAAGGAAACCATCGTCAAGGGCGTCTCCCAGCGCGGCCGACACAAGAAGCAGACCGGCGGCCACGGCCAGTTCGGCGACGTCACCATCGAGATAAAACCGCGCGAGCGCGGCGCGGGCTTCCTGTTCTCGCAGAAGATCACCGGCGGGGCCGTGCCCAAGCAGTGGATTCCGGCGGTCGAGCAGGGGGTGCGCGACGCGCTGGAGAAAGGCCCCCTGGGCTTTCCGGTGATCGATGTCGAGGTGACGCTGGTCGACGGCGCCTATCACAGCGTCGACAGCTCTGAGATGTCGTTCCGCGCCGCCGGACGGCTGGCCATGGGCGAGGGACTGCAAAGCTGCGGCTCGTGCCTGATGGAGCCGATCGAGAAGCTCGACATCTATTCGCCGTCGGCGTGCACCTCGAAGATTACCTCGGCCCTGTCCGGGCGGCGGGGGCAGATCCTGGGTTTCGGGCCCAGGGACGGCTGGCCCGGCTGGGACCGCATCGAGGCCCACCTGCCCCAGGCCGAGCGCCGCGACCTGATCGCCGAGCTGCGCTCGCTGACCCAGGGGCTGGCGACCTTCGAGACCGGCTTCGCGCACATGGCCGAGGTGCACGGCCGCCTCGCCGACGAGATCACCCAGAAGGCGCGCACGGCCGCCTGAGCGGCGGCCGCGCCGACGGTCAGCGGGCCGGCAGGGTCTTCAGATAGGCGATCAGGTCGGCCCGTTCGGTCGGGTTGGGCACGCTGACGAACATCGAGGTTCCGGGCAGGGCCTTGGCGGGGGCGGCCAGGAAGGCGTCGAGCTTGGCCTCGGTCCAGACCGTTCCCGAGGCCTTCATCGCCTTGGAATAGTGGAAGCCGGCGTCGGCCCCGGCCTTGCGCCCGACGACGCCGGCCAGCGAGGGGCCGGCGACGCTCTTGCCGGTCAGGGCGTGGCAGCCCGAGCAGCGGGAGAAGATCGCCTTGCCCTTGGCGGCGTCGCCGGCGGCCAGGGCCGGGGTGGCGGCGGCCAGGGCGGCGGCGATCAGGAGGGGACGGATGAGGCGCTGGTTCATGGATGGTCTCCCTAGGCGGTCTTGAGCGCCGCCGGATCGATGGGCAGGGCGCGGATGCGTCGGCCGCAGGCCGCGAAGACGGCGTTGCACAGGGCCGGCGGCAAGGGCGGCAGGGCCGGCTCGCCCAACCCGGTGGGCGGATGGTCGGTCCTGAGGAAGTGGACCTCGACTGGCGGCGCGTCGGCCATGCGCAGCAGGGGGAAGTCGTGGAAGTTGCTCTGGACCGCGCGGCCGGCCTCGATGACGATCTGCTGGCCCAGGGTCTGGCCTATGCTGTCCAGGACCGCCCCCTGCACCTGCTGCAGCGCGCCGCTGGGGTTGACGATCTGCGAGCCGACATCGGCGGCCACCCAGACCTTGCGCACCTTGACCGCGCCTTCCGGCGACACGGCCGCCTCGACGACCTCGGCGAAATAGCCGAGATGGCTGTAGTGGAAGGCCACGCCCAGGCCGACACCCTTGGGCGTGGCCCGGCCCCAGCCGGATTTCTCGCCGACCAGCTCCAGCACGCCGCGCATGCGGCCGGTGTCGAAGCTGTCGCCCTCGCCGGGCTTGCCCAGCAGCCGGGGTTCGCCCAGCAGCTTGAGCCGGAACTTCAGCGGGTCCTCGCCGGCGGCGTGGGCCAGTTCGTCGATGAACGACTGGATGACGAAGCCGAAGGCGTTGTTGCCCGGCGCGCGCAGGGGGCCAGTCGGCACGCCCAACGGCATGGTCGAGACGTCGATCCGGTAATTGGCGACGGCGCGCGAGGGGAACTGGCTGGCGTTCATGCCGGCGCTGCGCGCGTACTGTTCGCCCTCGCCGAAGGTGACGAAGTGGTCGCGCCAGGCGACCAGCCCGCCGGCCTTGTCCAGCCCCGCCTTGAAATGATGGAAGCCGGCCGGGCGGTAGAAGTCGTGCTGGATGTCGTCCTCGCGGCTCCAGATCAGCTTGACCGGCGCGCCGGCCGCCCGCGCGATCCACGCCGCCTCGACCATGTAGTCGTTGTTCAGCCGCCGGCCGAAGCCGCCGCCGCAGCGGGTCATGTGGATGGTCACGTCCTGGGCGGCGACGCCCAGGGTCTTGGCCACCAGCTGGCGGCCCGGCTCGGGGTTCTGGGTCGGGGCCCAGATCTCGACCTTGCCGTCGCGGACCCAGGCGGTGCAGTTCTGTGGCTCCAGCGGGGCGTGGGCCAGGAACGGATAGGAATAGGCGGCCTCGACCACCTTGGCCGCGCCTTTCAGGGCGTCGTCGACGTCGCCGTCGGCCTGGAGGGTGCGATGGGGCGGCTGGGCCGCCAGCTCGGCCGCCCGGCGCGCGAAGCCCTGGCTGCTCTGGGCGGCGGCGGGGCCCTCGTCCCAGGCGATGTTCAGGGCCTCGCGGCCCTTGCGCGCCGCCCACCAGCCGTCGGCGACCACGGCGACGCCGGGCAGCAGGCCGTCCAGCGCCGTCCCGCCCTCGACCACGAACGCCTGGCGCACGCCGCGCACCGCCTTGGCCGCGGCCAGGTCGGCCCTGGCGACCTTGCCGCCGAACGCCGGGCACTTGGCGAAGGTCGCATGCAGCATCCCCGGAATCCGCACGTCGACGCCGAACAAGGGCTGGCCCGAGACGATGGCGCGGTTGTCGACGCCGGGCGTCGGCGCGCCGATGATGCGGAAATCCTTGGGGTCCTTCAGCGGAACCGACTTGAGGTCGGGCGGCGGCATGGCGGCGGCCTGGGCGGCCAGGGCGCCGTAGCCCAGCTCGCGGCCGGTGGGCAGATGCCGCACCCGGCCCGGACTGGTGGCGCACTCCGAGGCCGGCACGCCCCAGGTCCGGGCGGCGGCGGCGATCAGCATCTGGCGGCCGGCGGCCCCGACCCGGCGCAGCTCGTCCCATTGCAAGGTGGTGGCCATGCTGCCGCCGGCGACCTGCCGGCCATAGACGCCCTGGTCGGCCAGGGCCTGTTCGATGCGGACCGCCGACCAGTCGACGTCGAGCTCCTCGGCGACCAGCATGGGGATCGAGGTCTTCACCCCCTGGCCGATCTCGGGGTTCTTGGAGACGATGGTGACCGTCCCGTCGGCGGCGATGCGGATATAGGCGTTGACGGCCGCGGCCGGGGCGGCGTCGCCCTCGGCGGCCCAGCCGAACGACAGCATCAGGCCGCCGCCGGCGGCCAGTCCGGTCTTGAGAAACAGGCGGCGGGAACCGCCGGCCGGCGCCGGGGCGTTCACGACGCGGCCTTGCCGCCGCGGGCGGCGTGCTTGATGGCCTGGCGGATGCGCAGATAGGTGGCGCAGCGGCACAGGTTGCCGTTCATCGCCGCGTCGATGTCGTCGTCGGACGGGTTTGGATTGCGGGCCAGCAGGGCGGCCGCCGACATGATCTGTCCGGCCTGGCAATAGCCGCATTGCGGCACGTCGAGATTGACCCAGGCGTCCTGGAGCCGCGCGCCGATCGGATCGGCGCTCATGGCTTCGATGGTGACCACCGCCGCCTTGCCGACGCTTTCGATCGGGGTGACGCAGGACCGGGTCGGCGCGCCGTCGACGTGGACCGTGCAGGCGCCGCACTGGGCCATGCCGCAGCCGAACTTGGCGCCGGGCAGGTCGAGGCTGTCGCGCAGCACCCACAGCAAGGGTGTGTCGCCGTCGACGTCGACGGTCCGCTCGCGGCCGTTGACCTTGATGCGGTAAGGCATGGCGTGCTCCCGTTCCCGCGCGGCGCGGGCCGGGAGCAAACTACCGCGACGGGGCGGGCGCGCAACCGAAAGCGCGCGCCCGCTCGCCGGACTAGAAGGTCGCCTTGAGCGAGGCGGTCAGGCGGTCGCCGGCGAAGTTGGAGGTGTAGAACCGCCGCGACGTGTCGTCGGTGTCCGAATAGCGCAGGTCGATGCCGAAATGGTCGGTGATCGGGTAGGTCACGCCCAGGTTCCAGGTCGTGTAGCCGTCGATGCCGGCCTTGCTCTTGTCGAGGTTCTCGTAGCCGACGGCCCCGGACAGCGAGGCCTTGTTCTTGAAGGTGTAGGCGCCGTTGAGCTCGACATATTCGGCGTCGCCGACCTTGCCGAAATATTCCGGCGAATAGTAGAAGGCCCCGCCTACGGTCAGCGGCCCGACGGCGCGGCTGGCCAGGATCTTGCCTTCCCAATAGGCGTAATGGGCGCTGGAGGGCGAGTCCGTATAGCCGTAGCGGATGACGCCGAGGTCGAGGCTGAAGCCGGCCACGGTCGGCCGCACGCCGGCGTAGAGGTCGTACTCCATCTTGGTCTTGTTCTGCGGGTCGCCGGCCGTCGGGCCGAAGTTGACCTGCGACAGCCAGGTCCCGGCGTAGAACTGCTGGTACGTCAGGTCGGCGCCGCCCGAGGCCGCGCCCTTGCCGCCGGTCTGGCTGATGCCGCGGAAAATGTAGTCGGACGAGTAGGCCGCGTTGAACGCGATCGCCGGCCCGGACGGCGCCTCGTCGGCCAGGGCCGCGCCGGCCAGGCCCAGCGACGCCGCGGCGACGCCGAGAAACAGGTTGAAGACTCTCATCGCTTATCCCCTTTGTTATCGAACCGTCGGCGGCCGCGTCGGGCCGTCAACGGGCGGACGCCGCCCCGCCGGGCCCGACGCCGACCATCAGCATCGCGGCGGCGGGGGAGGCGATCAACGAACGGGCGAACGCGGGTCCTGCTATGGCCGGCGGTGACCCTTCGCTAGGCGGCAGGTCCCCGCGGCGCCCATTTGTTGGGCGCTTTGAGTGCCAGATCGGCCCTATGCCGGCGATCCGGAAAAGCCCCCGGCGGGATAAGGGTCGCGTAAGGATCACCGCATGCCGAGCGGCGCGTAGCCCAGGTGCGTGCCGGCGTCGACCAGCAGCGTCTCGCCGGTGACGTGGCGCGCGGCGGGCGAGGCCAGGAACACCGCCGCCCCGGCGACGTCCTCGGCCTTGGACGCGGCCTGCAGCGGCGTCGAGGCGACCACGCCCTGGCGCAGGCGCTCGACCCGGTCCTGGGGCATGGCCTTGTCGAACCACGGCGTGTCGATGAAGCCGGGGCAGACGGCGTTGACCCGGATCTTCGGGGCCAGGGCCCGCGCCAGCGACAGGGTCATGGTGGTCAGCGCGCCCTTGGAGGCGGCGTAGGGCACCGACGAGCCGATGCCGGTCACGGCGGCGATCGACGAGGTGTTGACCACCGCCCCGGCGGCGGGGCCCGCCTCGAGCAGCGCGCGGGCGGCCCGGATCATCTGGAAGGCGCCGACGACATTGACCTGATAGAGGCGCAGGAAGTCCTCGCCCTGGACGGCGTCGAGATCGCCGTGGTTGGGGGCCATGCGGGTGATGCCGGCGTTGTTGAACAGGGCGTCGACGCGGCCGAACGGTTCGGCCGCCGCGGCGATCCGGCGGCAGGCCTCGTCCTCGGCCACGTCGGCCTGGACCAGCACCGCCTCCGCGCCCTCGGCGCGCACCAGGGCGGCGGTGGCCTCGGCCTCGGCGGCGCTGCTCGCGAAGTTGACGACCACCGCGCGGGCGCCCCGCGCCGCCGTCTCCACGGCGATGGCGCGTCCCAGCCCGGTGGAGGCGCCGGTCACCACCACCACCGCGCCGTCGAAATCCTTGCCCGACATGTCCGTTTTCTCCCTCTTGGCCTGCGACGGTGATAGCGGCCGGCGGCGGGCTTGTCCCGCGTCGCGTCGGGGCCTAACTGTCGGGCATGACCGACAGCACCGATCTGACCGAGCATCTCACGCAGCTGGGGCGCGACGCCCGCGGCTTCGCCAGTCCGGAGGAGGCCGTGCTGGAGCGCGTGCCCAACCCGCAGGCGGGGGTGCTGTACCTGACCCGCTTCGTGGCGCCGGAGTTCACCTCGCTGTGCCCGGTGACCGGCCAGCCCGACTTCGCCCACCTGGTCATCGACTACGCCCCCGGCGACTGGCTGATCGAGTCCAAGTCGCTGAAGCTCTATCTGGGCTCGTTCCGCAACCACGGCGCCTTCCATGAGGACTGCACCGTGGCCATCGGGCGCAAGTTCGCCGAGACCGCCCAGGCGCGCTGGCTGCGCATCGGCGGCTACTGGTATCCGCGCGGCGGCATTCCCATCGACGTGTTCTGGCAGACCGGCCCCGCGCCGGAGGGCCTGTGGCTGCCCGACCAGGGCGTGCCGCCCTATCGCGGCCGGGGCTGAGCCGCCCGCGACGTCCTAGGCCGGCGACCACCGGCTGGTGATCGCCGCCACGTCCGGGCGCACCCGTTCCAGCGGCGGCGTCGGCGCGGTTCCGATATGGACGTAGCCGGCCACCTCCTCGCGCTCGCCGAGGCCGAGCAGGGCCGTGGCCTGCGGGTCGTAGGCGTACCAGTCGGTGATCCAGTTGGCCCCGAAGCCCATGGCCTGGGCTGCGATCAGCAGGTTCATGCACACCGCGCCCGCCGACAGCCGCTGCTCCCATTCCGGAATCTTGCCCGGCGTGAAGGTCGAGATCACCGCCACGGTGAGCGGCGGGGTCTTCAGCTTGCCCAGGGTGGCCAGCGCCTTGGCGGCGTCGGGCTGGGCGGCGGCCAGGGCTTCGAGCCGGGCGGCGAAGGCGGCCTTGGCCTCGCCTTCCAGGATGACGAAGCGCCAGGGGAACAGCTTGCCATGGTCGGGAACGCGGGCGGCGAGGCGCAGCAGGGTCTCCAGCGTCCCCTCGTCGGGCGCCGGGCCGGTCAGCTCGAACGGCGAGGCCGAGCGGCGAAGGGCGAGGAAGTCGAGCGTGGCGGGCGAGGGCGTGATCGGCAGGGCGGCGCCGAATTCGGGCTGGGCGGGAACGGTCAAGGTCGGGCTCGCTGCGGGAACGGTTTGGGAAGGCCTCAGGTATAAACCTCGACCGGTCTCGGCAATGGGCTCTTGAGAATATGTCGCAAAAACCGAACTGGCTGACGTCGCACGGAACGCCGTGGCGGCCGGGCGAGGCGCGGCTGGTCTATGAAAATCCGTGGATCAGCGTCAGCGAACACCAGGCGGTCGCGCCCACCGGGCGGCCGGCGCTCTATGGCGTGGTGCGGTTCAAGAACCTGGCGATCGGCGTGCTGCCGATCCACGACGACGGCACGATCGTGCTGGTCGGCCAGCACCGCTTCGCGCACGGGGCCTATTCCTGGGAGATCCCCGAGGGCGGCGGACCGCTGGGCGTCGATCCGCTCGACACCGCCAAGCGCGAGCTGCGCGAGGAGGCCGGGCTGACCGCCGCCGTCTGGCGCGAGGCTATGCGGTTCGACGTCTCCAACTCGATCACCGACGAGCGCGGCTACGGCTACATCGCCACCGGCCTCGCAGCGGTCGAGGCCGAGCCGGACGAGACCGAGGCCCTGACCCTGGCGCGGGTGCCGTTCCGCGAGGCCCTCGACCAGGCCGGCGAGGGCGGCCTGCGCGACATGATCACGCTGGCGATGCTGTGGCGGGCCTACCATATGGCCAGGGAGGGAGAGCTCCCGCGCGATCTGGCCAAGGCTATGCTAGGCTAGCGGGAACAGGAGAGCAGGCATGTCCAAGCGCTTTGAAGTGGTGACCCGAGGCGGTCCGCCCCCGGTTTGGGCCGCCCTGCGCAACGAGGCCCAGCACGTCGCCGCCGTCGAGCCCAGCCTGGCCTCGCTGATCAACGCCGTGATCCTCAAGCACGGCGACCTCGCCGCCGCCCTGTCCTACCAGCTGGCCCGCAAGCTGGGCGACCAGGAGCTGCGCGCCATGAGCATGCGCGAGGTCGCCGAGGAGGCCTATGAGGGCGATCCGTCGATCATCGACAAGGCCGAGGCCGACCTGCGCGCCGTCTTCGAGCGCGACCCGGCCTGCAAGGGCTACATGCAGCCGTTCCTGTTCTTCAAGGGCTTCCTGTCGCTGCAGACCCACCGCGTCGCCCACTGGCTGTGGAGCGAGGGGCGCGAGACCCTGGCGCTCTATCTGCAGAGCCGCATGTCCGAGCTGTTCCAGGTCGACATCCACCCGGCCGCCCGCATCGGCGCGGGGGTGTTCCTCGACCACGGCACCGGCGTGGTGATCGGCGAGACCGCCGTGGTCGGCGACGACGTCTCGATGCTGCACGGCGTGACGCTGGGCGGCACCGGGGCCGAGCGCGGCGACCGTCACCCCAAGATCGGCAAGGGCGTGCTGCTGGGGGCCGGCGCCAAGGTGCTCGGCAACATCCATATCGGCGACTACGCCAAGATCGCCTCGGGCTCGGTGGTGCTGAAGCCGGTGCCGCCGGGATGCACCGCCGCCGGCGTGCCGGCGCGGCTGGTCAACTGCCCGACCTGCGACGAGCCGGCCCGGACCATGGACCACACCCTCGCCGACGTGGTCTACGACTACGTGATCTAGCCCGCCGGCGTCGCCGGGCAGGCGGGCGGAGCGGGCAGCGCCGCCAGCACCTGGCGTCTAGCGGCCGGAGCCGGCGTCGCGGCGTGTCGCGCCTCATGGAGTCCGAAGGCGGCGGCGGCGGTCATCAGGGCCGCCGCGACCAGGCCGTCCAGGGTCCGGCGCCGTTGCGCCGAAAGCGTTTCGCGGTGTTTTTCTGCGTCTTTCATCGCCGACGGATATCGACGCGTTGCGGCGTTCGGCCAATCGATTTAACTGGGCCTGTTTGTGAGGTTTCTTCACATGGCCCGTCGTCGCCTGCCGCCGCTCAACGCCCTGCGCGCCTTCGAGGCGTTCAGCCGGCGCGGCAGCATGACGGCGGCGGCCGAGGAGCTCTACGTCACCCACGGCGCGGTCAGCCGCCAGGTCAAGCAGCTGGAGGACGCGCTCGGCGTCGTCCTGGTCGAAGGGCCGAGGAACCGGCTGCGCCTCACCGAGGAGGGCGCGCGGCTGGCGGCCTCGCTGACGACCGCCTTCGACGCCATAGAGCGGGGGCTGCCCGAGGCCGCTCCCCGGGGCGCGCCGCTGGAGGTGTCGTGCCTGGCGACCTTCGCCATGAAGTGGCTGATCCCGCGCCTGCCCGACTTCATCGCCCGTCATCCGGACATTCCCGTGCGCATCAGCGAGTCGCACGAGCCTTGCGACTTCCGGCGCTCGGGGACCGACCTCGCCATCCGCGTCTCGTACCCGCAGGCCGGCGAGGGCGAGGCGACGCGGTTTCTCAAGCAATATCATGGCCCGGTGCTGTCGCCGGCCCTGCTGGCGGCCAAGGGCGCCTCGCTGGCGTCGCTGTCGGCCTTGCCGCGCCTGTTCCCCAAGACCTTCCCGCAGGCCTGGTCCGACTGGCAGGCCAATATGGGCGTCAGCCTGGGGCCGCCGCCGCTGGAGCGGGAGTTCGAGCACAATTTCTCGATGCTGGAGGCCGCCGCCGCCGGCCTGGGCGTGGCCATCGGCCCGTGGGCCTTCGCCATGCCGGACATCGCCGCCGGGCGGCTGGCCGCGCCGCTCGGGTTCGTGGCCACGGCCGGCGACTATGTGGCGCTGCGGCCCGAAGGCGTTCGCAACCCGGCCTCGGCCGCGTTCCGCGACTGGCTGGTCGAGCAGGGGGCGACGACGCCCGATCCGCCGCTCGCCGCGCCTTTGGGGCTTGCCCCTCCTGCGGATGCCGCTAGGTTCGCGCCCTGAAGATTTGGAGCGCTCCCCGTGGACGACAGAGACATCAAGCGCATCGAAGCGCACCTGAAACGCACCTTCGGCAACCCGCACATCGCGCTGAAGGCGCGGCCGAAGCAGAAGGATTCCGCCGAGGTCGAGCTGAAGGGCGAGTTCATCGGCGTCATCTATCAGGACGAGGACGAAGACGGCTCGTTCCTGTTCGAGATGGCCATCCTGGCCGAAGACCTGGACGTCTAAGGCCCGTCCGTCGGCGCCTGCGGGCGCCGGCGGCGAGCTCGGTTTGGTGATGCTGAGGCGCCGCCCCCGGACGAGGCTCCGGGGGCGGCGTTTGCTTTAGGCGGTCTTGAGCGACCGGCGGCGGACCCAGACGTACAGCCAGGCGGCGATGGCGAAATAGCCGACGAAGCTGAACAGCACGAAGCCGGGGCTTTCCTCGCCGCCGAACAGCTTGACCAGCGGCGCGCCGACGAAGCCCAGGGGCGAGCCGTTGTTGGTCGTCGCCACCAGCAGGGCCAGGGCGACGTTGAACAGGCCCTCGCCGACGATCAGGCCCGAGGCCAGCAGGACGCCCATGTGCTTGGCGTGCTGGGCGCGCGGACCCTTGGCGACCCAGCGGTCGTAGAGCCAGCCGGCCACCGCCCCGACCACCACGGGGGCGGTGACGGCGCTGGGCAGGTAGATGGCCAGCCCCACCGCCAGCGGCGGCAGGCTGTAGCGGCCGGTCTTGCGCAGAATTTCGTCGACGACCACCAGGCCGATCCCGACCAGGGCGCCGATTCCCAGCAGGCCCAGCGGCAGGTGTCCGCCCAGCGCGCCCTTGGCCAGGGTGGAGATCAGGGTCGCCTGGGGGGCGGGCAGGGGGGTGGCCCCGGCGATGTGGACGCTGGCCGCCCCGGCGAAGCCGGCGGTGCGGTTGAGCAGGTCGAGGATCGGCGGGATGATCAGGGCGCCGACGGCGACGCCGACGATCAGGCCGAGCTGCTGCTTCCAGGGAGTGGCGTTGACCAGCTGGCCGGTCTTCAGGTCCTGGAGGTTGTCGTTGGCGATGGTCGCCACGCACAGCACCACGGCCGTGACGAACAGGGCGAAGGCCACCAGGGCCGGGACGTTCTCCGGGCCGGCGGCGGTCTTGACCGTCACCGCAAGCAGTCCGGCCGCGCCGAGCACCGCCAGGATGCACAGGCCCGAGACCGGGCTGTTCGACGAGCCGATCAGCCCGGCCATGTAGCCGCAGACGCCGGCGACCAGGAAGCCGACGATGACGGTGTAGAGCACCGCGCCGGCGATCAGCGGCACGGCCAGTCCCTGCAGGGCGCCGCCGGCCAGGAAGGCGTAGAGCAGCGCCGCCAGCGGCACGAGGCAGGCGACGATGATCACCCCGACCAGGCCGATGGGGATGTCACGCTCGGTGATCGGCAGGGTCGCGCCCTGGCCGCCGCGACGCTGGCGGTCGGCGGCTAGAGCCGAGATCAGTCCGTTCCATACCGGCAGGGCCAGCTTGCCGAGGGTCCAAAGCGAGGCTGCGCCGATGGCGCCGGCGCCGATGAAGCGCACCTGGGTCTTCCACACGGCGGTCGCCGCCTCGGCCGCCGGCCCGGCGGCCGGATGCATCAGGGTCAGCAGCGGCGTGGCCACCCCCCAGGCGATGATCAGGCCGGCCAGCATGGCCACGCCGCAGGCGATGCCCATCAGGTGGCCGGCGCCGATCAGGGCCATCGACACCGATCCGCCGATGCCGGTCGCCGCGCCGCCGATGCGGAAGAAGGCGGTGACCTCGCCGGCGAACGCCTTGAAGGCGGTCAGCAGGGCGACGCCGGCCGAAGCCAGCGAGCCCATGACGATGGCGGCCAGGCCGGCCTTGCCGTCGGCCGCGGCCTCGGCGGCGTCGGCCCGCGAGCCGGCGCCGACCTTGAGCACCTCGGCGGCGGCGACGCCTTCCGGATAGGGCAGGTCGGAGTTGGTGACCAGCGCCCGGCGCAGCGGGATGGTGTACATGACGCCCAGGACCCCGCCGATGGCGCAGATCCCGGCCGTCAGCCAGAACGGAAACCCTGTCCACCAGCCGATCATCACCAGGCCGGGCAGGACGAAGATCACCGACGACAGCGTGCCCGCCGCTGAGGCGACGGTCTGGACGATGTTGTTCTCGTAGATGGTCGCGTTGCGGAACAGGCGCAGGACGGCCATCGAGATGACGGCGGCGGGGATCGAGGAGGCGAAGGTCAGGCCGACCTTCAGGCCCAGATAGACGTTGGCGGCGGTGAACAGGACCGTGATCAGGGCGCCGAGGATCAGGCCGCGCAGAGTCAGTTCGACCCCGCGGCCGGCGGTGGGAAGTGCAGTCGCTGTCAAGGCGGCCTCATATGGGGTGGGCCGCTCGTGCGGCGTCGTGGCGCCGACACTGACCAGTTTTAAGCTTTCGGCTCAAGCCCTCTGGAACGTTTCGGCGGCCCGGCGGCGGACGAGCAGGGCGGCGGCGGCGGCGGCGATCCCGGTGGCGCCGGCGATGACGAAGGCCTCGAGGTAGCGTCCCTGCGCCACCCGCAGCAGGCCGGCGGTCATGGCCGCCGTGGCAGCGCCGATCTGGTGGCCCGCGGCGATCCAGCCGAACACCACCGGGGCGTCGCGCTCGCCGAAGGCCTCGGTGGTCAGGCGCAGGGTCGGCGGGACGGTGGCGATCCAGTCGAGGCCGTAGAACACCGCGAAGATGGTCAGGGTCAGCAGCGAGAAGTCGGTGAACGGCAGCCAGATCAGCGACAGGCCCCGCAGCAGGTAATAGACGAACAGCAGCTTCCTGGGGTCGTAGCGGTCGGTCAGCCAGCCCGACAGGGTGGTGCCGACGAGGTCGAACAGCCCCATCATCGCCAGCACCCCGGCGGCCTTGACCTCGGGCAGGCCGTGGTCGGAGCAGAAGGCGATCATGTGCGCGCCGATCAGGCCGTTGGTGGTCAGGCCGCAGACGAAGAAGGTGCCGAACAGGATCCAGAAGGTCGGCGAGGGCAGGGCGCGGCCCAGGGCCCCGAAGGCCAGGGCCAGGGCGTTGCGGGCCGAGGCCGGCGGCGGGGGCGGCGCGTCCGCCTCGGCGCCGTAGGGGCGCAGGCCGATCTCGGCCGGGCTGTCGGGGATCAGCAGGGCGACCAGCGGCGCCAGGACGCCGGCGGCGACGGCGATGATCAACACCACCGGCCGCCAGCCGCCGTTCTGGGCGATGGCGGCCAGGACCGGCAGGAACACCAGGGTGCCGGTCGCGGTGCTGGCCGCCAGCAATCCGCTCATCAGGCCGCGCCGGGCGACGAACCAGCGGTTGACCAGGGTGGCGGCGAACACCATCGCCACCGCTCCAGTGCCCAGGCCCGACATCACCCCCCAGGTGGCGACCAGCTGCCAGGGTTGGGTCATGAAGGCGCTGAGGGCCGCCGACAGCGACATCAGGCCCAGCGCCAGGGCCACCGTGCGCCGCACGCCGAACGACTGCATCAGCGCCGCCGCGAACGGGCCGGTCAGGCCATAGAGCAGGATGCCGGTCGCCGCCGCGAACGAGATGGTTCCCCGGTCCCAGCCGAAGGCGTGCTCCAGCGGCAGCATCAGCACGCCGGGCGCCGAGCGGACCGCCGCCGAGGCCAGCAGCGCGAGGAAGGCCGCGCCGGCCGCCAGGAAGGCGTAGTTCTGGCCAAGGGCCCTGCGCAGCGCTATGATCATGTGACTAACCGGTACGTCCCCGTTCCGCCCGATCTACGTACCGATCGGTTACATCGTCAAGGGCCAATCATGTCCGCCGATCACAAGGACCCGGAATCCGTCGCCAGGCCGCCTCGCGCCGCCGAGCGGATCTTCGACACCGCCTGCGACCTGTTCTATCGCGACGGCATCCGCGCCGTGGGGGTGGACGAGATCGTCACCCGGGCCGGCGTCACCAAGCCGAGCCTCTATCGCAGCTTCGCCTCCAAGGACGATCTGGCGGTCGCCTATCTGCGGCAGGAGGAAGAGCACTTCTGGGGCCTGTTCGACGCTGTGTGCGAGGCGCATCCGGGCGATCCCCGCGCCCAGGTCCTGGCCTATTTCGAGGGGCTGGGCGAGCGGTCGCAACGACCTGGCTATCGCGGCTGCGGCCTGACCAACGCGGCGGTGGAGTATCCCCGCGCCGACCATCCCGCCCGCCAGGTCTCGGCCGAGCACAAGCAGGCGCTGCGCGCGCGGCTCGCCGACATGGCGCGGGCGATGGGCGCTGCGCGGCCCGACGCCCTGGCCGACGGGCTGCTGCTGCTGCTCGAGGGCGTCTATGTGTCGAGCCAGCTGTTCGGGCCGGGCGGTCCGGCCGGCGGCGTCGCCGCGCAGGCGGCGCTGCTGATCGACGCCTATGTCGATCCGGTCCGGGTCAGAGATTGAGCGCCCAGGCCAGCCACGCCTTCCACATCGGCCGGTCGATGATGCGGGTGTTCTGGAAGGCGGCGTAGGCCCACTCGCCGTCGCGACATACCGCGACCAGGGTCTGGCGGAACATCTGCCCGGATCGCCGCCGGCCGCGGCGGACCAACTGGGCCCGGCTGTGCACCAGCGCCACCTCCGGCGACAGGAAGCGCACGCTCTCCAGCTGCGCCTCCAGGCGCGAGCCCTTCAACGGACCCTCGAAGGCGCGGTGATGCATGACGGCGTTGATGGCCCGGCCGTGCAGCCGGGCGCCGTCGAACACCACGTAGTCGGCGTCCTCGGTGAAGCAGGCGGCGTAGGCCTCGGCGTCGCCAGCGCCCCAGGCCTGCACCGACCGTTGCATCAGCGCGCGCAGGGCGTCGAAATCGTCCCGCCCGACGGGCACGCCGTCGCGGTTGATCGTCGCCGGTTGTGGGGCGTCCAGGGCCACGGTGAGCCGTCTATGCGAGAGGTTCCGGGGCGGCGAACCCTAGTTGCGGGCTCCCTGAGCGTCAACGTTGCGGCGATCGTCGCCGTTTCGGCGATTTTTCACCTTTTCCCCAACGCGGCGGGGCCTTGACGGCCGCCGCCGCCCGATCCTGTCGGATATTTAATCTCGCCCACGCCGTCGGACGGCTGGAGGCGTCGGCGGTTTCATAGGAGCATCCGCGCGATCCTCAGCCGCTGCGGAGACTTGCACATGCGCGGGCGCGTCCTTGCTTTCGCGGCGGTCCTGGCCCTGGCCGGCCAGCCGTGGTCCGTCGCCCGCGCCGCGCCGGGGCTCGACCCGGCCATGGCCGCCGCCGTCCATGACGCCCTGGCCCGGACGGCCAGCGCCGCCGGCCCCGGGGCGGTGGTGCTGATCGCCAGGGGCGACGACGTCGTCTATCGCGAGGCGCTCGGCCGCGCCGACCTGGAGCTGCCGGTCCCGCTGGCGACGGACCAGGTGTTCCGCATCGCCTCGGTGACCAAGACGTTCACCGCCGCCACCGTGGTCAAGCTGGCCGAGGACGGGCGGCTGTCGCTCGACGATCCGCTGCCCAAATATCTGCCCGACATCGCCGGGGCCGAGGGCGTGACCTTGCGCCACCTGCTCAGCCACACCTCCGGCGTCGCCACGCAGCCGCACGCCGCCCCGCCGGGGTTCATGCGCCGCGACGTGGACACGGCCACCCTGCTGGCCGAGTTCCGCCAGAAGTCGCCGACCTTCGCGCCCGGAAGCCGGTACGCCTATTCCAACGACGGCTACGTGCTGCTGGGCGCGGTGATCGAGAAGGTCACCGGCCGGCCCTGGTACGAGGCGGTCAAGGCGACGGTGGTCGACCCGCTCGGCCTGAAGCATACGGCCTACGGCGCCGCCGCGCCGATCATCCCTGGCCGCGTCGCCGGCTACACCACCGATCCGCAGACCCATGCGGTGCGCAACGCCGCCTATATCAGCGCCTCCATCCCGGCGGCGGCGGGCGGGCTGGTGTCGACCGCCGACGACCTGCGGCTGTGGATGCGGGCCCTGGCCCGGGGGCGGATCGTGACGCCGGCCTCGTTCCAGGCGATGACCGCGCCGCCGCCGGCGGGTCTGCCCGGGTTCAATGCCGCCTACGGCTATGGTTTCGGGCTCTTCCTCTGGCATGTGCGCGGCGAGCCGATGGTCGGCCATACCGGCCAGATCGACGGGTTCGCCTCGATGATCGCCTATCTGCCGCGCCAGGACGTCACCGTCGTGGTGCTGGCCAATGACGACGAGTTCGACGCCCAGACCCTGGGGCGGCGGCTGGCGGCGGCGGCCCTGGGCCGTCCCTATGGCCAGGTGGTCCCCGGCCGTCCGTCGGCGTCGGACCTGGCGGCCCTGGCCGGAAGCTATCGCCTGGACGAGACCACCGCCTGGACCTTCTCGGTCAAGGACGGCCGCCTGTTCGCCCAGCGCGGAAGCCGCACGCCGTCGCCGATCCAGGCCGGGGCCGACGGCCGGCTCTATTTCGAGCCCGACGAGCTGTCCTATTTCGCGCCGGTGCGCGACGGCGCGGGCGCGGTGGTCCGCCTGGATTTCTTCGCCCGGGGCGAGGGGCCGGCCCAGGCCCTTCCACGCCTGCCGCAGGCTCCGAAGAGCTAGGGCCGGCCGCGTCGCGGCCGGCCCCTCGTCAAGGCGGGGACGAAGGCGGCCAGCCGCCTTCGCCGGTTCTCAGAGCACGCCGAGCATGCTGGCCACCAGCGGGTGGCGGACGATGTCGCGCTCGACCAGGCGGACGACGCTGATGTCGTTCACCTGCTCCAGGCGGTCGGCCACGTCCTTCAGGCCCGAGACCCCGGGCAGCAGGTCCGACTGGTTCGGGTCGCCCGTGACCACCATGGTCGAGTGCCAGCCCAGCCGCGTCAGCAGCATCTTGAGCTGGACGTAGGTGCAGTTCTGCGCCTCGTCGATGACGATGAAGGCGTTGTTCAGCGTGCGCCCGCGCATGTAGCCCACCGGGGCGATCTCGATGGCACCTTCCTGCATCAGCGCCCGCACCCGCTTCATCGACAGCCGGTCCGACAGGGCGTCGTAGAGCGGCCGCAGATAGGGAGCCAGCTTGTCCTCCATGTCGCCGGGCAGGAAGCCGATCGACTCGCCCGCCTCGACCGCCGGCCGCGACAGCACGATGCGGCCGACCTTGCCGGCCTCCAGCGCCTCGACCGCCTTGGCCACCGCCAGATAGGTCTTGCCGGTGCCGGCCGGACCCAGGGCGACCACGAGGTTGCGGGTGTCGATGGCGTCCAGCAGTTCGGCCTGGCCGGGCGATTTGGGTTTTATGGTCTTCAGATAGGCCTGGTCGCGCTCGTCGTTGTCGCCATGCCCTAGCGGAGACCAGCCGCGTTCGACCGGGAGGCGGCGTACTTTGGCGTCCTCGAACTGCCCGGCGTCGAACGCGCCTTCGCGCACCATCCGCTTCAGAGCACGCTTGGTCATGGAGCCCTCCGTTGGACCAAGAAAAAAGGGCGCGTCCGCAATGGACCGCCCTTGAGGAAACTGGGAAATGTCGGGAGAGATCGGGGACGCGGAGCCGGGCGGCTCCGCTGCGCTCTGATGCGGGGGCGGTCCTTCCGACCGCCGAACCGAAAAACGCGACACCCTGTTCTCCGCCCTGGAGGGCCGCCGCCGGTGAGGGCCGCAGCCGAAAACTCTGGAGAGGCGCACCCCTCGAATCGCACCACTAGAATGATGCTACACATCTTTCGATAGGGTTAATCAACCGTCGATTCCAAATTACGGGGTGTTCGGATGAATGTTTATAGCTTGGGCGGAGCCGTCCCTAATCTGCCGGACGAAGACGAATACTGGATAGCGCCGAACGCGACCGTGATCGGCGACGTCATCCTGAAGAAAAACGCAAGCATATGGTTCGGCGCGACCTTGCGCGGCGACAACGAGCCCATCGTCATCGGCGAAAACAGCAATATTCAGGACGGCGCCGTCCTGCACACCGACATGGGCAGCCCGCTGACCATCGGGGCCAACGTCACCGTCGGCCATATGGTGATGCTGCATGGCTGCGCCGTTGGCGACAATTCCCTGATCGGCATCGGCTCGATCATCCTCAACGGCGCGAAAATCGGGCGCAACTGCCTGATCGGCGCCAACACCTTGATCACCGAAGGCAAGGAGATCCCGGACAATTCGATGGTGATGGGCGCGCCGGGCAAGGTGGTGCGCGAACTCACCGCCGACCAGGCGCAGCGGCTGACCGCCTCGGCCCTGCACTATGTCGAGAACTGGCGGCGCTATCGCCGGCAATTGCATGCCCTCGGGTAAGGCGTGCTGTGCTCCCCGCCGACGCTGGCGAAAGCGGGGAGAAAGCCGATGCCCTATCAGTTCATCAAGGTCGAGCGCGACGGGCCGGTCACCGTCATCACCCTGAACCGGCCGGAGGTGATGAACGCCCTGCACTCGCCGATGCATTTCGAGCTGCACGAGGCGTTCGACGCCTTCGCCGCCGATCCCGACCAGTGGGCGGCCATCGTCACCGGCGCCGGCGAGCGGGCGTTCTCGGCCGGCAACGACCTCAAGAACACCGCCGCCGGCGGCGACATGAGCACGCCGCCCTCGGGCTTCGCCGGGCTGACCTCCCGGTTCGACCTGAACAAGCCGCTGATCGCGGCGGTCAACGGCGTGGCCATGGGCGGCGGCTTCGAGATCGCCCTGGCCTGCGACGTCATCGTCGCCGCCGAGACGGCGGTGTTCGCCCTGCCCGAGCCGAGGGTCGGCCTGGCGGCCCTGGCCGGCGGGCTGCACCGCCTGCCGCGCCAGATCGGCCTGAAGGCGGCCATGGGCATGATCCTGACCGGGCGCCGCGTCCCTGCCGCCGAGGGCGCGGCGCTGGGCTTCGTCAACGAGGTGGTCGCCCCGGCCGACTTGATGGCCGCCGCCCGCCGGTGGGCGACGCTGATCTGCGAATGCTCGCCCATGTCGATCCGCGCCTCCAAGGAGGCGGTCCTCAGGGGCCTGGACGAGCCGAGCCTGGAGGCGGCGATCAAGGGCCAGGGCCGCTATCCCGCCGTCGCGGCGCTGTTCCGCTCGGAAGACCTCAAGGAAGGGCCGCGCGCCTTCGCCGAAAAGCGCGCGCCGGTCTGGAAGGGGCGGTGAGCGGCCTCAGTTCAGGGAGAACACCACGCAGGCGCTGGCGTTCAACGTCTGCAGCGGCGGTTGCAGCGGCAGCTGCATGTCCTCGGGTTTCAGGCCGGCCTCGGCCGCCCGCTTCTGGCCGGTGACGATGATTTCGTCGACAGACGGCCGGGCGGCGAGCGGGGCCGGGGGCGGCGCCCGTTCGGCGAAGCCGCCGCCGTAGCTGCGCCCGGCGCCGGCCACCAGCACGTCGGTCTGGCAAGCCCGGCCGGTCGGATCGATCAGCTTGACCGGGCCGAGCCGCGCCCCGGCGACTTCGGCGGCCAGCCGGGCCCGGCGGGTCGCGTCGCCGACCGCCAGCTTGAACATCTGGGTCTTGGTTTCGTTGTCGGGCTCCAGGGTGAAGCGCACCTGCGAGACGTCGGTCGGTGCGGCCGACAACACTGTCGCATAGACCTTCTCGACCAGACGCACGTCGCGCACCTCGACGGAAACATTGGCTGAGACCTGGTAGCGGTCGATCTTGTCGGCCCGTTCGTTGTCGACCATGGTCCCGTTTTTGTCGCGGTACTGTTCGTAGAGTGGAACCATGCTGAAGCTGGTTTCCACTCTCACCGTCTCGGGGCCGTAGGCGGCGAGCACCCGACCGAGGATGCGGGCCTTGTCGGCGGCGGCCTTGGTCGCGCCCGCGGCGTCACGGGCGACCGATTGGAAGCGCCCGGCGAATGTCGCCCGGTTCGGCGCGATCTCGCTCTCGACGAAACCGGTCGAGGCGATCACCGGCTTGTCCATCCACCAGGGCGCCTTGTCGTAGCGGGCGAGGTCGGCCGGCGGCGTCTGCGCCAGGGCGGGGGAGGCGGCGGCGATCATGGCGAGGACGGCGAGACGCATGGGGGAACTCCGGATTGTCGTCGCGCCAGGGTCGCAACCTAAGCGGCGCGCGTAAAGCCGTCGGCGCTCCCGACCGCCGGCCGGCGCGGCGGGCCGGCGACACGGGGCCGCAATTGAACGGCGGGGGCAAAATGGGTATATGCCCTTCGCCCTATTTTTCGCGGCCGTGGGTTAGGCCGCGCCATGAGCGACAGGGATTTCAGCCGCCCATGCTGGTGACGATGATGAAGGCCAAGCTGCACCGCGCGACGGTGACGCAGGCCGATATGGACTATGAAGGCTCGATCGCCATCGACCGCGACATGCTCGACGCCGCCGGGATATTCCCGCACGAGCAGGTCGACGTGCTGAACATCACCACCGGCGCGCGCTTCACCACCTACGCCATCGAGGCGCCGCGCGGCTCCAAGGTCATCGGCGTCAACGGCGCCGCCGCCCGCTTGGTGCAGAAGAACGATAAGGTGATCATCGTCACCTACTGCCAGATCGACGCCGAGCAGGCGCGCAACTATTCGCCCGCCGTCGTCCTGCTCGACGAGGGCAACGTCATCAAGACGGCGGCATGAGCGCGGCCCTCAAGGGGCTGATCCGTCTCGCGCCGCTGCTCGGGGCCGCCCTGGTCGCGGCCTGCTCGCCCCAGGCCGGGGGCAAGGCCGGCAAGCCGCTGTTCCGCGCCGGGCTGGACCGCGACGCCCTCGACGCGGCGGTCGACGGCGCGTTCGGCGGGGCCGCCGACACCTGCATCGTCGTCGCCGACGCCCGGTCGGGCGACGAGCTGTTCACCTACGGCTCGACCAGCGTCTGCATGCGGCGCCTGCCGCCCTGCGCCACCTTCGAGATCGCCAACGCCCTGATCGGCCTGGACGCCGGCGTGGTCGCCCCGACGGGCGCGATGAAGTGGGACGGGACGCCCCAGCCGATCAAGTCGTGGGAGGCCGACGCCGACGCGGCGGCCGCCTTCAAGAAATCGATCCAGTGGTGGCATCAGAAGGTCGCCGAGCAGGTCGGCCGCGATGCCTATGTCCAGCGGTTCCGCAGCTTCGACTACGGCAACCACGATCCGGCCGGGCCGATCGGCTCGTTCTGGATGGGGCCGTCGGTGGGCGGCGGCCTTCTGGTGTCGACCAAGGAGCAGGCGGCGTTCCTGGCCCGGCTCTACGCCGGCCGGCTGCCGGTCAAGCCCGGGGCGGCGGCGTTCGTGCAGGGGCTGATGGTCGACGAGATCCGCAAGGACCAGACCGGCGACTACGCGATCAGCGGCAAGACTGGAAGCTGTCCGACCCAGGCGGACAATTCGCGCGGGGTCGGCTGGTGGGTCGGGCGGCTGAAGACGCCGTCCCGCGACCTGGTGTTCGCCGCATCGGTCGAGGGCGCCAACGCCCCGCCGGGCCTGGTGGTGCAGTCGCGGCTGAAGGACGCCTTCGCCCAGGCCGGGCTGTGGCCGAAGGACGCCGGCGGCTGACGCGCCGCCGACGCCGCCCGCCAGGGACGGCGCCGACGGTCGCGGGCCATGCCTACTTGGTCAGTTCGTAGAAGCCGTTGACCTCGATGCGCACGCTCAGCTCGCCGCCCTGCACCGGGGTGGGGGCCGCGTCGGCCTTGGCCATCATCATCCGCGCCATCGGCATCGGCGGCTGGGGCGAATAGCCGCCGCCTTCCGACAGGTTGACCAGGCGGCCGACGCGATAGCCCGCCGCCTGGGCGTAGAGGTCGGCCTTGGCGGCCAGCGCCTTGACCGCCTCGCGGCGGGCGGCGTTCTCGGCGGCCTCGGGGTTTTGCAGGCCGAAGCTGACGCCGTTGATCTGGTTGGCGCCGGCGCCGACCACCGCGTCCAGCGCGCCGCCCAGCTTCTTCAGGTCGACGACGCGGATCGCCACCTGATTGACCGCCTGGTAGCCGGTCAGGCGCGGCGGCTTGTTCTGCTCGTAGGCGTATTGCGGGTTCAGGTCGATGTTCGAGGTCTGGATGTCCTTCTCGGCGATGCCCTGCTTCTTCAGGGCGGCGATCACCTGGGTCATCTTGTCGGCGTTGGCGCGCATGGCGTCGGCCGCCGTCAGGGCCTGGGTGTTCACGCCCAGATTGATGGTCGCCATGTCGGGGGCGATTCGGGTCTCTCCGTAGGCGGACAGGTTGACGGTGGTGGCTTGGAACACGGCGTCGGCTCCGGTTGGCGCGGCCAGCGCCGGCGCGCTCGCCAGGGCGCTCGTCGCCAGGACGGCGCCGAGGAACAGGGGAGCGACGGCGCGGGTCAGGGTCTTCATGTCTTGTCTCCAGAACGGGCGCGGGATGCGCCCGGACGTTGCGGTCGTGGCGATAACGCGGGGCGCGCGATCACGTTCAACGCTCCGTTCCATAGAGAGGCGCACATGAACCGGAGCTTTAAGCCGCTGACAGCCCGTGCTAACCCGTCGCTTCCTCGCGTGCGGCGGCCACCCCGCCCGATCCGGGGGGCCCGTAGCTCAATGGTTAGAGCCGACCGCTCATAACGGTCTGGTTGCAGGTTCGAGTCCTGCCGGGCCTACCGGGATTGCGAACATTCCACTGAAGTCAGGCGCCTGAACGGTCTGCGGCTTGCATGTCGATTCTTGCGTGAATTTTCTCCGTGAGAACGCTTCTGGCTGCGCTCGGTAAGGCGAATGTTTCGGGTCTGGGGCGCTCGTCCCGAATTGACTGATCGCGATATTCGCCAACACCCGCCGAAGGGGCGCGATCAGATGTCCAATCTCAAGCCTCGCGCCCTTGCGGGCGCTTGCGCGGCCGGCCTGAAGCAGTACTTCGTCAGGGCTGGAGCCGCCGGAAGCGGCTGCGCCGCTTCCGGCGTGGCCGGAGCCTGACGCTGCGGCGGTCGACCGTCGGGCGAGGCCGGTGCTGCTAGGGTTTGGCGGGGCCGGCCTTCAGCCGTCCCGCCCAGTCGAGGCCGGTCAGCCAGTAGGCGTCGGTGCGGGCCAGGAAGCCGTCGCGGCGGCGGATCTCGACCCAGCCGTTCAGATAGTTGAGCAGGTCGGCCTCGCCCTTGCGCACGGCGAAGGCCTCGGCGTCGCGGGTCAGCGGCTCGCCGCCGATCAGGGCGAAGCGGTCGGGGGCGTCGGCCGCCAACAGGTCGGGCGTCGGCGAGGATTCGGCCAGGGCGTCGGCCTTGCCCTCGGCCAGGGCGGCCTGGGCGGCGGCCAGGGTCGGGTAGGCCTGGATCGCGGCCTGCGGTAGGGCGGCGCGGACCGCCGTCTCGGCGACCCGGCCGCGGACCACCGCGATGGCGGCGTCCGGCTTGTCGAGGTCGGGCAGGGCGGCCGCGCCGCCCTTGCGTATCACCAGCCGCACGCCCGATTCGCCGTAGGGGCGGCTGAACCAAACCTTGCGCAGGCGCTCGGGCGTGATCGACAGCGACGCGGCGACCAGGTCGCAGTCGCCCCGGTCCAGAGCGGGAATCAGGTCGCCGAACGGCGTCGCGACGAGGTCGAGCTTCAGCTCCAGGTCGGCGGCAAGGCGGTCGGCGATGTCGACCTCGCGGCCGATCCAGTTTCCCTTCGGGGTCTTGGCGGCGTAGGGGGCGAAGTCGGCGATGCACACCCGCAGCGCCCCGCGCTTGGCCGCCGCGTCGAGGGCGTCGGCGAAGGCTGGCCGGGCCGCGAGCGAGATGGAACTCAGGCACAGGGCGACAAGGATGGGACCCGGTCCGCGCATGGGCGCCTCGCTGAATTGACAGGTTGATCTTGAATATCTTTGTCCAGCCAAGACAAGGTCTATTCTCAACTCGCGGTTGGCGGGGTTAGGCTTGGCCGTCATCCAGACGAGAGGTCCGCCATGCGCGCCCAGTTGATGATCGCCGCCACGCTGCTCGCGACCTTCGGCCCGCCGCCGGCCCGCGCCCGGGCCGATTCGTACATCGACTGTTCGTCCTACAACTACGGCCGCAACTACTGCCGGGCGGATACGCGCGGCGGGGTGTGGCTGGACCGGCAGTACAGCTATGGCGACGGCCAGTGCGAGGAGGGGCGGACCTGGGGGTGGGACGACCGCGGCGTCTGGGTCGATCGCGGTTGCCGCGCCCGTTTCCGCGTCGCCGAGCGCAAGGGCGGCAAGGACAACACCGCGGCCCTGGTCGGCGGCCTGCTGATCGGCGGGCTGATCCTGGGCGCCCTGGCCAGCCAGGGCGACGACAAGTCCTCCAAGCCGTCGCCGTCCGGCGATTCCGGCGCGGCCACCGACGCCTGCTCGAACGAGGCGATGAGCCAGGCCGCGCGCTACGGCCGCTCGCCCCGGATCGACCGCATCACCTCGACGCGGCCCGACTATCGCGGCGGCTACACCGTCGACGGCTACGTCACCGCCCAGGCCGGGCCGCGCGCGGTGACCTACAGCTTCCAATGCGCCTTCGACGGCCGCTATGCGCGGGTGACGTTGAACTGACCGGCCGCCGCCGCGCGCTATTGTCGCGGTCGATCACGGCGGCGTGAAGGCTGCGGGCGCGGGCGCGATTTCGCGCGTTCCAGCCGGCCGGCGGTAGGCCCGGATCACAGTCGAGCCGGCGTCACGCAAGCGCCTGGATTGCATATATCAACTTTATCGTGTGCGACGGGTCGCCAGCGGCAGGTCGCGAGGCGGGGCTGCCGCGTATATCTTCATGTGTATAGACTTCGGGATGCAATGATTAACGGCATCGTGTTGAATATATAGTCGATGCGTATGGTATTTCGTATGTGGGGTACGTCAAATTGGGTATCGGTATTCTGAATATAGAATAGGATGGCGGATCAATTTTGCATAATCTATGCCATTAACTCCCTATTTAGGATGGTCGCCCATCAAATAACGCATCCGGGGACGATGTTCGCGATCATCGTCTTCGGATCCACGCGCGCTTAGTGGAGCGTGCTCTGTGGCGTTCGTTTCCGGTTCAACGCGATCGGGGGGACCCCTGCCAATGCAATTCTTCAAATCGGCTCGAGAGGATCGGGGCGCGGCCGAAAGGGCCGCTGACGCCGCCAGCAAGCTGGACGCCATCATGCGCTCGCAGGCGGTGATCGAGTTCCAGCTCGACGGCACCATCATCACCGCCAACCAGAACTTCTTCAACGCCATGGGCTACACCGCCGCCGAGATCGAGGGGCGGCACCACAGCATGTTCGTCGACCCGACCGAGGCGGTCGGGGCCGACTACAAGGAGTTCTGGCGCGAACTGAACCGGGGCGTCTTCGCCGCCAAGAAGTTCCGCCGGATCGCCAAGGGCGGCCGGGAGATCTGGCTGCAAGCCTCCTACAACCCGGTCATCGGCGCCGACGGCAAGCCCTACAAGGTGATCAAGCTGGCGGTGGACATCACCGAGGCCGAACAGGCCTTCGCCCGCAGCGAGGCCGAGCGCGCCCGCGCCGAGCAGGAACAGAAAGAGGTGGTCGACGCCCTGGCCGACAGCCTGCGCCGCCTGTCGGACGGCGACCTGACCGCCCGGGTCGAGGCCGCCTTCAACGGCGACTACCGCCGCCTGAAGGACGACTACAACAGCGCCATCGAAAGCATGCGCGACACCCTCAACGCCATTTCGGGCGCGACGGGTTCGCTGCGCAACGGCGCCAACGAGATCGCCAGCGCCTCCGACGACCTGTCGCGCCGCACCGAGCAGCAGGCCGCCAACCTGGAGGAGACGGCGGCGGCTCTCGACCAGATCACCGCCACGGTGAAGCGCAGCGCCGAGGGGGCCAAGCAGGCGTCCAGCGCCGCCTCCGGCGCCAAGCAGGAGGCCGAGCGCTCCGGCGACGTGGTGCGCGAGGCGGTGGCCGCCATGGGCGAGATCGAGGGCTCGTCCAAGCAGATCAGCCAGATCATCGGCGTCATCGACGAGATCGCCTTCCAGACCAACCTGCTGGCCCTGAACGCCGGGGTCGAGGCGGCCCGGGCGGGCGAGGCCGGCAAGGGCTTCGCCGTCGTCGCCCAGGAGGTGCGGGCCCTGGCCCAGCGGTCGGCCGAGGCGGCCAAGGAGATCAAGACCCTGATCTCGTCCTCGACCTCGCAGGTCGAGCGCGGCGTCAAGCTGGTGGGCGAGGCCGGCCACGCCCTGACCGGCATCGTCTCCAAGGTCACCGAGATCGACGGGCTGATCTCCGAGATCGCCCAGTCCGCCCAGGAGCAGGCCACCGGCCTCAACGAGGTCAACAGCGCCGTCAACCAGATGGACGAGGTGACCCAGCAGAACGCGGCCATGGTCGAGGAGGCCACCGCCGCCGCCAGCGGCCTGAACACCGAGGCGGCCGAGCTGGCCCGGCTGGTGTCGCAGTTCCGCACCGGCGACGCGGCCGGTCGGCCGGAACTGGCCGATCCGGAGCGTCATGCGCCCGCCCGCAACCCGGTCGCCAAGGCCCAGGCCAAGGTGAAGGCCTTCGCCCGCGCCGGGGCCGGCGGCGCGCGCGCCGAGCAATGGGAGGAGTTCTGATGCAGGAGAACGAGACCGCCGGGGGCGGCACGCTGGAGCTGATCTCGTTCGAGATCGCCGGCCAGGAATTCTGCATCGACATCCGGGCGGTGCGCGAGATTCGCGGATGGACGGCGGCGACGCCGCTGCCGCACACGCCGCGCTACATCCTCGGCGTCATCAATCTGCGCGGGGCGATCATGCCGGTGCTGGACCTGCGCGACCGGCTCGACCTCGGCCACACCGAGGCGTCCAGCCGCCATGTCATCATGGTGGTGCAGGACGGCGAGCGCATCGCCGGCCTGCTGGTCGACGCCGTGCAGGACACCTTCGTCGTCGACGAGGCGCTGATGCAGCCGCCGCCAGCGGTCGAATCGAGCACCGGCGAGACCTTCGTCGACGCCATCCTGCCCAGGGAGGGCGGCCTGCTCAGCCGGCTGGTGGTGGCCAACCTGCTGCCGGTCGACACGCGGGTCGCCGCCTAGGGGCGGGACCGGCCGGGTTGACGATCTCAATGGCGTCCCGGAGGCCCGCAGGGGCTTTCCGGGGCCAGGGGAAGCAACGGCGAGGCGGCTCCTGGGGCCCGCAGACCGCGTCGCTGTCCGTCCCTAGGGCGCCGATCTCGTCTCCTCGCGCAGCAGGTCGATGAACGCCCGAAGTCCGGCGGTCATATGCCGATGAGGGGGATAGTAGAGCCGCAGTCCGGGGAAGGGCGGCGTCCAGTCTTGCAGCACCGCCTTCAGCGTTCCGGCGGCGAGATGCCCGGTCACCCAGAAGTCGCTCAGGAAGGCGAGGCCAAGCCCCTCGATCGCGGCCTCGACCATCAGAAGGTCGTTGTCCAGCGTCAGCTGGCCCGGCACGTCCAGGGACATCTCCTCGCCCCGCTTCTCGAACTCCCACCGGTACAGCTTGCCGCCGGACAGCCGCCGGCGAATGCAGGAATGGGCGAGCAGGTCCGCGGGCGACCGCAGCGCCGGCGCGCTTTCAAGATAGGCCGGGGCGCCGACCACGACGAAGCGCGAATCCGGGCCGCAGGGAACCGCGACCATGTCCTGCGGCACCGCCTCGGCGAGGCGGACGCCGGCGTCGTATCCCTCCGCGACGATGTCGACGGGGCGGCCCTCGATCACCAGTTCGACGTTCATGTCGGGATAGCGTCTGAGATAGGTCGCGACCACCGGCCGCAGGATCTGGTGCGCCGCGCGCTCCTTCAGGTTGATGCGCAGCGTTCCCGTCGGGGTGTCCCGGAACGCGTTGACGTCCTCGACGGCGCGGGCGATCTCCTGCAACGCCGGATTGACGCGCGCCAGGAACCGCTCTCCGGCTTCAGACAAGGCGACGCTGCGCGTGGTGCGGTTGATGAGGCGGACGCCGAGCCGCGCTTCCAGTCCCGCGATCGCATGGCTCAGCGCCGAAGGCGAAACGCCAAGTTCGACCGCGGCGGCGCGAAAGCTCCGATGCGCGGAGATCGCGCCCACGGCGTTCAGCTCGAACAGGCCGGTCTCCAGCATTGTGCTGCATCCTTCATTGGATCATCTCATTTTATGCCGATTGTCGCATCAATCAATCGCCCTATCTTGAGGCCGGCAACCGATTGAAAAGGGGTCCGCCATGGCGAAAACATTTCTCATCACCGGCGTTTCGTCCGGATTCGGCCGCGCGCTGGCGCAAGCGGCCCTGGAGGACGGCCATGTCGTCGTCGGGACCGTGCGCAAGGCAGGCGACGTCGAGGCGTTCGAAGCGCTCGGCCCGAACGCGCATGCGGTGATCCTCGACGTCACCGACACCGTGCGGATCGCGCCGGCGGTGGCCGCGATCGAGGCCCGCGTCGGCGCGATCGACGTGCTCGTCAACAACGCCGGCTATGGCCATGAGGGCGTTCTGGAGGAATCGTCGATCGACGACCTGCGGCGCCAGTTCGAGGTCAATGTGTTCGGCGCCGTGGCGATGATCCAGGCGGTGCTGCCCGCCATGCGCAAACGGCGCAGCGGGCATATCCTCAACATCACCTCGATGGGCGGCGTCGTCACCTTCCCCGGGCTCAGCTACTACCATGGCAGCAAGTTCGCCCTGGAGGGCATTTCGGAGACGCTCGGCAAGGAGGTCAAAGACCTCGGCGTCAAGGTGACCGCGATCGAGCCGGGCGGTTTCCGCACCGACTGGGCGGGACGCTCGATGGTGCGGGCGGAGCGGTCGATCGCGGACTACGACGCGGTTTTCGATCCGATCCGCAAGCGCCGCATCGAGTTCAGCGGCCGGCAGGTCGGCGACCCGGCCAAGGCCGCCCAGGCGATGCTGAAGGTCGCGATGTCGGACGATCCGCCGGCGCATCTCCTGCTCGGCAGCGACGCCCTTCGCTTCGTCGAGGAACAGCTCGCCTCGCGCCAGGTCGAGGTCGCGGCCTGGAAGGATGTCTCGCTGGCCACCGACGCGACGTAACCCGGCCTTCGGGCAGGCTCCGGCGCCGGCGGTCAAATCGCGGGCGCGGGGCGGCGCGTCGCGAGCCGGCGCACATCGCCCCTGGAAGCCGCGCTCGCCGGCGGGCGGTCAGGCCTCGCGGGCCATGTAGCGGGCGGCGGCGCCGTAGCCCGCCACCTTGTCGGCCAGGGCGTCGCCGACCTCGGCGACGGGCAGGTAGCCCAGCCGCAGCCAGAACGGCGCCGCGCCCTCGACGGCGATCAGCTCGGACCGGCGCAGGCCCAGCGTCTCGGCCGCCGCCGCGCCGGCCAGGAACAACCGCCGCGCCAGGCCCGCGCCCTGGGCCGCCGGCGCGACGGACAGGTCGTGGATGAACCAGCATTCGGGCCGCGGCGGCGGTCCGTCCAGCACCGTGTCGACGGGCGGCGGCGAGCGGCTGAGCCAGGGATGGCTGACCAGATAGCCGGCGCAGCCGTCGGGCCCGTCGACCACGAGGTTGGCGCTCGGCGCCAGTGTGATGCGGCTGGCGAAGGCCTCGCGGCCGTCCCGGAGGGCTGGCGGATAGCCTTGGGCCTGCACCGCCAGCACCGCGTCGAGATCGGCTTCGCGCATCGGGCGGATGGAGAAGGCGTCGGACATGATCTGGACCGGCGAGGCGCTCACCGGCTGATCGCGCCCGGTCCCTTGTAGACGACGCCGCCCTTCATGACGAAGGCGACGTGCTCCAGGCGGGAGACGTCGGCCAGCGGGTCGCCGTCGACGGCGATGATGTCGGCGTAGGCGCCGGGGGCGATCTCGCCCAGGCCCTTGCCCAGGTCGCCCAGGCGCTGCGCGGCCGTGACGGTGGCCGACTGGATGGCCTGCATCGGGGTCATGCCCCACTGCACTTCCTTGGCGAACTGCCGGCCGTTGTCGCCGTGCGGATAGACGCCGGCGTCGGTGCCGAAGGTCATGGTCACGCCGGCCCGTTGCGCCGCCTGGAAGGTCTGGCGCTGCTTGAGGCCGATCATCCGCTCCTTCTCCAGGCTCTCGGGCAGGATGCCGTTCTTGGCCCCTTCGTTCAGGATGAAGTCGTCGTTGTAGATGTCCATGTCGAAGGCCGCGCCCTTGGCCTTGGCCAGCTTGAACGCCTCTTCGTCGGCCAGGGAGGCGTGCTCGATGGTGTCGACCCCGGCGCGGATGGCGTCCTTGATCGCCTCGGTCCCGTGGGCGTGGGCGGCGACCTTCATCCCCAGGGCGTGGGCCTCGGTGACGATGGCGGTCATCTCCTCGAGGCTGATCTGCTGGGCGCCGACGGAATCGCCCTTGGACAGCACCCCGCCCGAGGCGCAGATCTTGATCAGGTCGGCGCCGAACTTGCGCACCTGCCGCACCTTGGCGCGGAACTCCCAGGGGCCGTCGGCGACGCTTTCGACCTTGTGGTAGACGCCATAGGGCAGAAGGTTGTCGTCGCAGTGGCCGCCGGTGGCGCCCAGGGCCGGTCCGGCGACGAACATGCGCGGGCCGATGGTCTCGCCGGCGTTGATCGAATCGCGCAGGGCCACGTCCGAGAAGCCGCCGGCGCCGACGTTGCGCACGGTGGTGAAGCCGGCCTGCAAAGTCTTCCAGGCGTTGGCCACGCCGCTGATCGCCTCGTTGACCGGGATCACGCTGACCGAGTTGTAGCCGCCCTGGTCGGCGCGGGCGGTCATGTGCACGTGCATGTCGATCAGGCCGGGCAGGATGGTCTGCGCGCCGAGGTCGACCAGCCTGGCCCCGGCCGGGGCCGGCAGGCTGGCCGTCGTGCCGACCGCCTTGACCCTGTCGTTCTCGATGACCACCGCCGGCCGTTCGACCGTCTTGCCGGCGACGGGATCGATCATCCGCGCAGCGGTCAGGTAGACGGTCTCGGCCCTGGCCGCGCCGGCGGCGGCGAGGCCCGCGACGGCTGCGACGGCGAGTGCGGCGGCTTGCTTCATTGGACGGTGTTCCCCCTTTTCGAAGCCGCCAGCTTGCGGCGTCGCGCGCGCCGCGAAAAGCCTCTTTGTCGCATCGGCCGCCATGGGCGCGCGCCGGCTGGGGGCGCACGGCGGGCTTGCGCCGGCCGGCGGGCCGGGCTACAGCGCCCCGTCCCTTGGGGAGTAGCCGTCCGCGCGTTCAGCGGAGTCTGCGTCAACACACTTGGCTTCGGCCATGGCGCAGGCGGGCGAGGCCGATCAGGCCCGGCTTGGCGAGACCAATGGCGTTCCCCCCTTCCGGCCGGCCGGGCGAAGGGGTGCGGGCGCCATTGGCGGAACGCGCCCGGCCCGGATCAAACCCGATGGAAGCCCTCCTGGTCTCGACCTTCGTCGTCGCCCTCGCCGAGATCGGCGACAAGACCCAACTCCTGGCCATCGTCCTGGCCTCGAAATTCAAGAAGCCCCTGCCGATCATCGCCGGCATCCTGACCGCCACCCTGGCCAACCACGCCCTGGCCGCCACGGTCGGCTACTTGGTGTCCGACATCCTGCAGGGCCGGTGGTTCCGCATCCTGGTCGCGGTGTCGTTCATAGCCATGGCGCTGTGGGCGCTGATCCCCGACAAGGAAGAGGACATCAAGGGCGACGCCGCCAAGATGGGGGTCTATGTGGCCACCACCGTCGCCTTCTTCCTGGTCGAGATGGGCGACAAGACCCAGATCGCCACCGTCGCCCTGGGCGCGCGGTTCCACAGCATCGCCTGGGTGGCGGCGGGCACCACGATCGGCATGATGCTGGCCAACGTGCCGGCGGTCTATCTGGGCGAGGCGGCGACCAAGATCGTGCCGCTGAAGTACGTGCGCATGGGCGCGGCGGTGATTTTCGCGGGCCTCGGCCTCTGGACCCTCATTGAAGCGCTGAAAGGGTAGGCTATCTCTGGGACATGGCGGAAGCATTCAACGACCTCACCCTCTCGGCCGACAAGGCGGCGCGCTATGCGGAGCTGTCGGCCGAGGTCGCCTCGGTCCTCGACGGCGAGCCCGACCTGACGGCCCGGATGGCCACGGTGGCCTCGATGCTGGCCAACAGCTTCGAGCACTATTTCTGGACCGGCTTCTATGTCGTCGACCCGGCCAAGGGCGACGAACTGGTGGTCGGTCCCTATCAGGGCACGCTCGGCTGCCTGCGCATCGCGTTCGGCCGGGGCGTCTGCGGGACGGCGGCGGCCACGCGCCGGACCCAGCTCGTCGAGGACGTCCATGCCTTTCCGGGACACATCGCCTGCGACGGCCGCTCGCAGAGCGAGATCGTCGTCCCGGTCCTGGACGGCCAGGGGCGGCTGATCGCGGTCTTCGACGTCGATTCCGACCGCCCGGCCGCCTTCGACGCGGTGGATCAGGCCGGCATCGAGCGAATCCTGGCCGAAACCTTCGGCGGCTGATTTCTGGCCCGTCGCTTGCTGGAGGCGCTGCGCCAGCGATGGGGCGGGCCAGATAGGGACACGTTAAGTGTTCCGCGAACCCGCTTGTACTATGATCGGTGGCGTCGAGAAGCGAGAGCAGGATGATCGAAGCAAACGTGCTTCATCCATCGGAGCTCGCCGCCGAGGACGTGGCGGCGTGGCGGGACTGGCAGGCGCGGACGCCTGCGTTCGGGAACCCCTTGCTGGGGCCGGATTTCGCCTGCGCGGTGGGCGGGGTGCGGGACGACGCCCGCGTCGCCCTGTTCCGCCTGGCGGGCAAGCTGGTCGGCCTGCTGCCGCTGCATCGGCGGCCGGGCGGCCTGGCCCGGCCCATCGGCGCGCCGTTCTCCGACTATCACGCCCTGATCACCGCGCCGGACGCGCCCGTGCGCGGCGGCGAAGCCCTGGCCGCCGCCGGCTTCAGCGCCTTCAGATTCTCGGGCCTGCTCGATCCGCATGGGGTGTTCGACCTGGGCGGCGCGGGAGAATCCGAAGCCTTCTCCATCGTGCTCGACGGCGATCCCGACGCCTATTTCGAGGACCTGCGCGCCGCCAGCGCCAAGCGGTTCAAGAACTGGCGGCGACTGGAGCACAAGCTCGAGCGCGAGCATGGCGAGATCCGGCTGGAGGCGCCCGACGTCTCTTCGGCGGCGTTCGAGCAATTGCTGACCTGGAAGCGCGAGCAGCTTCACCGCACCGGGGCCCACGACTTCCTGCGGCCCGAATGGACCGACGGCCTGATGCGCAGCCTGTTCGAGGATCGCGACGGCGACTTCCAGGGGCTGATGATCACCCTCCACGCCGGCGACACCCTGATCGCCGGCCATTTCGGCGTGCGGCTGGGCGACTGGTACCATCCGTGGATCGCCTCGACCGATCCGGCCTTCGCGCCCTGGTCGCCGGGGCAGATCTTCCTGTCGCGGGTCATCCGGGTGATGCCGGCCCTGGGCCTGCGCATCTACGACATGGGCCCCGGGCACGACCACTATAAGCGCCATTACGGCCGCGAGCGGACCGCGCTGGCCGAAGGGCAGATCCTGGCGGCCGGTTCGGCCGGCCGCGTCGCCGGCTCGATCGAGGGGGCGTGGGCCCTGGCCGGAGCCGACCGCAAGCCCATCGTCGGACGGGTCCGGCGCCGGCTGGAGCAGATCGCCACCCTGGAGCTGACCCTGGGCGGGCGCGTGCGCGGCGTGTTCGACGCCATCGCCGGCCATGGCCGGCGCGAGGCCAGCCGCCGCGATCCGGAGGCGCCATGAGCGCGGCGCGCGTTTCGGTCGTCATCCCGACCCAGCGCCGGCCGGGCCCGCTCGCGACAGCCGTCCGTTCGATCATCCGCCAGGAAGGCCTCGATCCGCGTACGCTGGAGCTGGTGGTGGTCGACAACGACCAGGTTCCGTCGGCGGCGGCGGGCGTCGCCGCCCTGGCGGCCGAGGCGCCGTTTCCCGTCGTCTACGTGCACGAGCCCGAGCCCGGCGTCGCCAACGCCCGCAACGCCGCCCTGGCCGTCGCCAAGGGCGCGATGATCGCCTTCCTCGACGACGACGAGGAGGCGCCGCCCGGCTGGCTCGCGGCCCTGATCGCCGCCCAGGCCCGGCTGGGGGCGGACGCGGTGTTCGGCCCGGTGCGCGCCCGCGCGCCGGCCGAGACCGGCGTGCACCGCGCCTATCTGGAGGACTTCTTCTCGCGCAAGGGACCGGCCGAGGAAGGGGTGGTGGATCACTATTACGGCTGCGGCGACAGCCTGCTGGTCCGCGCCAGCCTGCCCGATCCGCTGCGGCCGTTCTCGCCGCTGCGCAACCATATCGGCGGCGAGGACGACATGCTGTTCGGCCAGATGCGGGCCGCCGGCCGCCGCTTCGGCTGGGCCCCCGACGCCTGGGTTTGGGAGGACCCCGCGCCCGAGCGGCTGAGCCTCGACTATACGATCCGCCGTGCCTTCGCCTACGGGCAGGGACCGTCGTCGAACTGCGCGGCGGCCGACCCGCCCGACCGGCTGGGCGTGGCGCGGTGGATGGCGGTGGGCGTGATCCAGGCGACAGGCTACGGCGTGCTGGCGGCGGCCAAGTGGCTGCTGCGCGCGCCCAACCGCGCCTTCACCCTGGACCGGGCCGCGCGCGGCCTGGGCAAGACCCTGTGGTGGGGGCCTTTCAAGATTCATTTTTACGGACTGCGTGCGCCGGAGAGTACGACATGAGCGTGATACGGGACTGGACGGCGGACAAGGCGGCGGCCTTCGGCGAACGCAGCCTGGGCTTCGAGCACGCGCTGCATGAGCGGCCGATGTTCGACGACGCCGGCCTGATCGCGGTGCTCGACCGCTATCCGCGCGACAAGCTCGGGGTCTTCACCATGGGCGACGACCCGGTCGACTGGGAAAGCTGGCGGCGCGGGGCGGCCGGCGACCTGGGCGGCGAGGCGCTGCTGGAGGCGGCCAAGGCCGGGCGCATCTGGCTGAACCTGCGCGCGGCCAACCGCTACCTGCCCGAGTATGCGGCGCTGTGCGACGAGATCTTCGCCGACAAGGAGCGCCACGTGCGCGGCCTGCACACCTTCAAGCGCGACCTCGGCCTGCTGATCTCGTCGGCCAGCGCCCAGGTGTTCTACCATCTCGACGTGGCGCTGGTGTCGCTGTGGCAGGTGCGCGGCCAAAAGCGCGTCTGGGTCTATCCGGTGGGCGAGCCCTATATCGGCGACGAGCAGCTGGAGCGCATCGTCCTGCGCGAGACCGCCGAGCAGTTCGCCTTCGATCCGGCCTGGGACGCGGCGGCCGAGGTCTTCGACCTGACGCCGGGCAAGATGGCCACCTGGCGGCAGAACGCCCCGCACCGGATCGAGAACGGCCCGATGCTCAACGTCTCGCTGTCGATCGAATACCTGACGCCGGCGGCGGTGATGCGCGCCAACGTCATCTACGCCAACGGAGTGCTCAGGCGCAAAGCCGGCATGCGGCCCAAGGTCCAGGACGGCTTCGGCCCGGCGGCGATGGCCAAGGTCGGGCTGGCCCGGGCGTGGAAGGCGGCCGGCCTGCAGAAGACCTTCGAGCGCAAGCTGCCGACCTCCTTCACCCTGGACGCGACGCGGCCGGGGGTGCTGCTGCCGGCCTAGTCGTCCGGCTCGGCCTGGGCGGCGTAGGTGAACACCCCGCACAGGCTGTCGGGATCGTCATAGGGGCCGGGCGATCCCCAGCCCTTGAAGGCGATCACGTGCAGGGCCGGCGCGCCGCGGGGCGAGCGGCCTTCGACCAGGGCCAGGTGGGTGGTCTTGTTCTTGCCGCACAGGCCTTCGCCTTCCGCCTGGGCGCCCACCGTCTCGGAGGTGACGGCGCGGATCTCGACCTTCGCCGACGGCGGCGTCTTGAGCAGCGCCGCCCAGGTCCCGCCGCCCTTGCCGTAGTCTTCCGAGGCGGGGACCACGTGGACCGCCCCCGTCTGGTAGGTGAGGTCGTCGGCGAAGGACAACGCCCGTTTGGACAGGGCGAGTTCGCCGGTGACGGCCTTGGCTGTGGTCGAGACCGGCTGCAACGTGCGGACGCCCACGGAAGCCAGGGAGCGTTCGGCCGGCTTGCAGGCGGCCAGCGCGGCCAGCGCGGAAAGCGCGGCCGCCGTGCGGATCAAGGATTGCGGAATCGACGCCATGATACCCCCAGCGAGCGCGGCCCCGGTTTAGCCGTCCGCGCGCCGTTCGGCCATCCGGCGGAGAATCTCGCCGGCCGCCCGGTCGGTCTCGGCCAGCGGTTCGTAGCGCCAGCCGTGGAAGGCGCCGCCGAACGGCCGCGCCGCGCCGTGCCGCTCCAGTTCCTCGTGCAGCCGCCGGAACTTCAGGCTGTGGCCGTCCATCTTGAGGATGAACACCGGCTTGCCGGTCGAGGCCGCCTCGGTGGCCATGTTGGTCGAGTCCTCGGTGACCAGGATGAAATCGGCCGCCGCCAGGAAGGCGAAATAGGGATTGGGGCCGGTTCCGTCCCAGACGATCCCCGGCAGGCCGCGCAGCCGGGAGGCGATGATCGCCTTGGCCTGATCGGGCGTGCGCCGCGAAAAGGTCAGCAGGATCGCGCCGCCCTCCTGGGCGACCGGCAGGTGGATCGAGTTGGCGATCTCGGCGGCGCGCTTGGCCGACAGGTCGAAAGACTTGGACTTGCCGCCGACCAGCACGGCCACCCGCGGGCGCGGCAGGGCCTCGATCTGTTCGCGGAAGGCGGCCAGTTCGGCTTCGAGGCGCTCGGGCGTCACCCGATGCGGCGAGCCGGTGATCGCGACGACGTTGTCGCCGTGCACGCGGTCGTGCCGGGGCGGCACGATCAGGTCGAACAGGTGCGAGGGCAGGCGCGGGTCCTGGACCTGCACCACGAAGGTCGCGCCGCGCGACCAGCGCCGCATGCGGATGGACAGGGGCAGGGTGGCCCGGCCGGCGGCGATCCACAGGTCCGGCCACGGCGGGGCCATGCCGCTTTCCGGGGCGATCCAGCGCCTGGGCAGGATGTTGAGGAGCGAGGGCAGGCGGCCGACGCGGCCCTTCCAGGCGACCGTCTTCAGCGTGACCTGGGCGCGGGTCCGCCGGGCGACGGCCTCGGCGAGGCCGACGGCCTGGGCCTGGATGCCGGCGCGGCCGTCCGAGACGGCCCAGATCTGCAGCGGCTTAGCGGCCTCGGTCATCGACCGTGATCCTGAACGGCCGACGGCGCGGAGAGGTCCCCGCGCCGTGGCGTCGATGCAATGGCGGCAGGCGGCCGGAGCCGCCTAGATCCACTCGACCTTGAGGATCGCATAGGCCTTCACGCCGCCGGGCGTGTTGACCTCGACCACGTCGCCGACTTCCTTGCCGATCATCGCGCGCGAGAGCGGCGAGGACAGCGAGATCTTGCCCAGCTTCACGTCGGCCTCGTGGTCGCCGACGATCTGGTAGCGGGCTTCCTCTTCGGTGTCCTCGTCGACGACGCTGACGGTCGCGCCGAACTTCACCTGGCCGCCCGACAGTTTCGACACGTCGATGACCTGGGCGCGGGCCAGCTTGTCCTCGATCTCGGCGATGCGGCCTTCGATCCAGCCCTGCCGCTCCTTGGCGGCGTGGTACTCGGCGTTTTCCGACAGATCGCCATGCGAGCGCGCCTCGGAGATCGCGGCGATCACCGCCGGACGCTCCTGGGTCTTCAAACGCTTCAGTTCTTCGTCGAGGGTCTGGTAACCCTCGCCGGTCATCGGCACTTTTTCCATTGCGGATTTTAGCTCGGCTTGGCCCTTTGGGGAGGTAGTGGTCCGGCCGCGGGCGCTGGCGTCCGGGGGCTGCGAGGATAGGGGGCGCTCCCGCGAAGTTCAAGAGGTTCCGGTTCGCCTTCCCCGTGCGGCTTGGCGAAGAACGCCGACTCCGGCTCTGTTGCCGGGGCATGAACACCGCCCAAGCCGCCTCCCTGATGATCGTGGTCTCCGGCGCGGCGCACGCCGTCGTCAACGCCATACTGAAGTCCGGCCGCGACAAGATGTCGAGCCGGGCGCTGATCGACGGCTTCTCGGCGCTGCTGGTCCTGCCGGCGGTCCTGCTGCTGCCGCCGCCGCACGGGGCCTGGATCTGGCTGGCCGGCTCGTGGGCGACGCACCTCGTCTACCTGATCTGCCTGATCAAGGCGTTCGAACGGGCCGACATGACGGTCGCCTATCCGATCGCGCGGGGGGTGGCACCGGTCCTGGCCGCCGCGGTGTCGGTGGCGGCCCTGGGCGAGCCGATCACCTGGCCGGTGATCCTGGGGATCGTGCTGGTGTCGGGCGGGGTGATGACGGTCGGCCTTGGCCGCCATGTCGATCGGCGGGCCCTGGGCTGGGCCCTGGCCACCGGCGTCTGCATCGCGCTCTACACCGTGCTCGACGCCAAGGGGGTGCGCGCCGCGCCGTCGGCGCCCAGCTACATCGCCTGGGTCTATCTGACGCTGGGGGCCGGCGTCGGCGGGCTGTTCGCCATCTGGCGCGGGCCGGCCTTCCTGGTGGCGGCGCGGGGCGAATGGCGGCCGGGCCTGATCGCCGGGGCGCTGTCGATCGTCACCTACGGCCTAGCGCTGTGGGCCTATCGGCTGAGCGAGATTCCCCGTCTCGCCGCCCTGCGCGAGACCTCGATCCTGTTCGCCCTGGTCATCGCCGTCTTCGTCCTGAAAGAGCGCGTCACGCCCCAGCGGATCGCCGGGGTGCTGGCCATCGGCGCCGGCGCGGCGGTCCTGCTCGCCGCCGGGTGAGCGGTTTCCGCTAGGGAAGGCGAGGCCCGTCCGTCAATCCGAAGAACTCTGCGCCCTGGGGCAGATTTTCTTGGGCGCTGTCCGCGGTGTTTATTCCTATTTGATCGGTAGGAATAAGTCGGCGGCGCGGCGCGCCCCGACGGGACCTTGGGGACTGACCTGTGACCTGCATGACCAAACGACGCCTGCTGGCGTTGACCGCCCTGACCTTGGCGACGGCGGCGCCGGCTTACGCCCAGACGGCGCCGGATCAGGCGCCCGCCGCCGTGGACGAGGTGGTGATCACCGGCTCGCGCATTCCGCGGACCAAGCTGGAAGGCGCCGCGCCGGTGACGGTGATCACCGCGCAGGATATCGACTCCAAGGCGTTCCGCAGCGTGTTCGACGCCCTGACCCAGGCCACCCAGAACACCGGCTCGGTGCAGGGCGAGGACTTCGGCAGCACCTTCACGCCGGCCGCCAACGTCATCAACCTGCGGGGGCTCGGCCCCAACCATACCCTGGTGCTGCTCAACGGGCGGCGGATGGCGGACTATCCCGTGGCCTATGACGGCTCGGTCAATGCGGTGAACCTCGCCAACATCCCCTCGGCGGCGATCAGCCAGATCGAGATCCTCACCGGCGGGGCCGGAGCGGTCTATGGCTCCGACGCCATCGCCGGCGTCGTCAACCTCAAGACCCGCCGGCAGGCCGACGGCCTCGACCTCAGCGTCCGCTACGGCGGGACCGAGCAGGGCGGCGGCGAGAACTGGCGCGTCCAGGCGATCGGCGGGCGGTCGTTCGGCAAGCTGGACGTGACGGCCGAGGCGGAGTTCAGCGGCCGCGACCCGATCTGGTGGCGCCAGCGCGACCTGTCCAACGCCTACACCCGCTACGCCAAGCCGGGCGTGGTTCCGCCGGCGATGTTCTCGAACCGCAACCCGGCGACCAAGGTCTATTACGACCCGCCGGCCGGGGCCTGCGCCGCCCTCGCCGGGCTGCAGGGCGGCACGATGACCCAATACCCCGCCGTCAGCGGCGGCTCGTACTGCAGCAGCGACGGCTACTACAACTACCGCACCATCCAGACGGAGCGCGACGTCGCCGCCGGCCATGTCGGCCTGACCTATCATGTCGACGACCGGACCGAGGTGTTCGGCGATCTCTTCTACGGCCATGCCGACGTCAAGAACGTCGTGCGCTCGCTGAGCTGGAGCCGGACGTTCTGGAACAACGCCAGCGGCCGGCTGGAGACCTGGAACCGGGTGTTCACGCCCGAGGAGATGGGCGGCGAGTTCGGCGCGGGCAGCCGCTACGCCGAGGATTCGTGGAACGCCGCCGCCGGCGTGCGCGGGCGCATCGGCGAGGACTGGCGCTACGAGCTGGCCTATAACCGCTCGGAATATTCCAGCGACCAGGGCCGCGTGCGCCTGCTCGCCGGGATCGACGACTTCTTCCGCGGCCCGCAGCAGGGGACCCATTCGGCCTTCGGCGGCGCTTACGCCGCCTTCACCCCCGCGCCGGGCCGGCTGTACACGCCGCTGACCCCCGCCGAGTTCGGGGCGCTGTCGGCCAATTTCGTCGAGCAGGACCGGTCGTACCTCCAGGACTTCAGCCTGAGCGCCAACGGGCCGCTGTTCGCCCTGCCGGCGGGGCCGTTGCAGGCGGCCCTGGTGCTGGAGGCCGGCGACCAGGGGTTCGAGAACAATCCGGACCCGCGCATCAACCAGGGCGCGGCCTGGAACACCGGCCAGACCACGCGCTCCAGCGGCCACCGCAACCGCCAGGCCGTCGGCGTGGAGCTGCGCGCGCCGATCTTCGCCCAGCTGACCGCGACCCTGGCCGAACGCTATGACAACTACAGCTACGGCGGCCAGAGCGTCGGGGCCGAGACGCACAGCATCGGCCTGGAATACCGGCCGACCAGCACGCTCCTGCTGCGCGGCAGCTACTCGACCAGCTTCCGCGCGCCCGACATGAGCTACGTCTTCGAGACCCAGACCCGGGGTTACTATCCGGGCGTCACCGACTACTATCAGTGCCGGCTGGCCGGGCAGGCCTATTCGAGCTGCAACATCCAGTACAACATGAACTTCCTGCGCACCGGCAGCGCGGCGCTGAAACCGGAGGAAGGGCGTTCGTTCACCGTCGGCGGGGTCTGGTCGCCCAACCGCCACTTCGATCTCCAGCTCGACTATTACGACATCGAGATCAGCAACGAGGTCACTTCCCTGAACCAGGAGCTGATCCTCAAGACCGAGGCCGATTGCCGGCTGGGCCGCTCGGTCAGCGGCGCGGCGGTCGATCCGAACTCGGCCATCTGCCGCGACTATGTCGCGCGGGTGGACCGCACTCCGGGCGACGCGGCGGTCAATCCCAACCAGGTCAACAACATCACGGTCAACCCGATCAACGCCTCCAGCGAGCGGACGCGGGGCCTCGACGCCAGCGCCAATCTGCGCTGGCGTTTCGACCAGTATGGCGCGGTGCTGGTGAACCTGACCTACACCAAGGTGTTCGAACACACCTACCAGCAGTTCAGCGGCGACCCGAAGGTCGACTATGTCCGCGACCCCGCCCATCAGGCCGACTGGAGCGACCGCGCCACGGCCAGCCTGACCTGGGACATCGGCCGCTGGACCGCGACGCTCTACGGCGTCCGCTATGGCGCGATCCCGCGCAACGACGCTTCGGGATCGTGGTCGGGCTATGCGGTGTTCAACGGCAGCGTCCGCTACCGGCTGACCGACCGCGCGGCCGTGAGCCTCATCGTCAACAACATCGCGGACCGCTATCCGGTCGATAAGAGCGGCGGCTGGCCGTACTATCCGGTCGGCTGGTACGACGAGTACGGCCGCCAGACCTGGCTGCAGCTCGACTACCGTTTCGGCCCGAAGAGCGGCCGCTAGGCGGGCCCGCAGGGTTCTTCGAGGCGGCCTCCGGCGTCAGCCGCCGGGGGCCGGCGCGGCGGGGCGGCGCTGTCCGGGATCGTAATAGAACCGCTCCTCGACGATGCGGTCGCCGCTCCAGAGCTGCAGGGCCAGCTCGTCGAAGGTGAACCGGCGTCCGTCGGCCAGGATGAAGTCGAACACCCAGTTGATCACCACGCGGTCGCCGTCGATCAGCACGATCTCGGCCGGGCGGGTGTGGATGGCCTCGAACGATTCCATCACCTTCTGCTCGCCGTCCATCAGGTTGCGCCGGCCGCGCCGGGGCGGGGCCTGGTTCTCCTGCATCGAGGCGTCCTCGGCGTAGAATTGCTCGATGGCCTCGACATGCCGGCCGGATTCGACGGTGGCGATGAAGTCCTGGACGCGTTCACGGCTGGGCATGCGGTCCGTCTCCCTGCGAGGTCTTCACGAAGATGGGCGGGCGTCCCGTCTATACAACCCGAACCCCCTAGGGTTATTGGCGCGGCCCGCACCAGCCAGAGGAGGCCGACATGCGCAAGCCACGCGATTTCCAGGACCTCGACTGCTTTCGAGGTCACCTCTAAGCGTCGCAAATCCTACCCGTCCGAAACGCGCGTCAAGCGCGGCGACCGGGTGGTCCACGGCGACAAGGAACTGATCGAAAAGCTCGGGCGAAACGACCTGTGCCCTTGCGGCTCAGGACGGTCGTTTCAAGCGGTGCTGCCTCAAGAGCGGGCGGCATGACGGCGCGAACCGCGCCTATTACTTTCAGGGACTAGCTACTCACAGGGAATACGGGGCGGCGGCCTGCGCCGCCCCGGCGTTCCGATCAGGCGTAGCTCTGCAGCGACCGCACTTCGAGCTGTTCTTCCGACGCCGAGCCGATGGCCTGGGCGGCGGCCAGGGCTCCGGCGGTGGTGGTGTAGTAGGGGATCTTCATCATCAGGGCGGTGCGGCGCAGCGAGAAGCTGTCCTCCAGCGACTGCTTGCCCTCGGTGGTGTTGAACACCAGCTGGACCTCGCCGTTCTTCATGGCGTCGACGATGTTCGGCCGGCCTTCCAGCACCTTCTTCACCAGCTCGACCTCGACGCCCTGCGCCTTGAGGTAGGCGCAGGTGCCCGAGGTGGCGACGACCTTGAAGCCCGCCGCCTGCAACAGGCGCACCGGCTCGACGATCCAGGGCTTGTCGCTTTCCTTGACCGAGACGAAGGCGCAGCCGGCGCGGGGCAGGCTGACGCCGCCGCCGAGCTGGCTCTTGGCGAAGGCGCGGGCGAAGGCCGGGGCCAGGGTTTCGCCAGGGCGCACCCAGTCCAGACCCATGACCTCGCCGGTCGAGCGCATTTCCGGACCGAGGATGGTGTCGACGCCGGGGAAGCGGGCGAAGGGGAACACCGCCTCCTTCACCGCGATGTGGTCGTAGGGCTTGTCGGTCAGGCCGAAGCTGGCCAGGGATTCGCCAGCCATCACCTTGGCGGCGATCGAGGCGATCGGCTGGCCGATGGTCTTGGCCACGAACGGCACTGTGCGGCTGGCGCGCGGATTGACCTCCAGCACATAGATGCGCGGAGCGTCCGAGTGCGGCTCTTCGATGGCGAACTGCACGTTCATCAGGCCGCGGACCTGGAGCGCGAAGGCCATGGCCTCGGTCTGGCGCTTCAGCTCGGCGATGGTTTCCGGCTTCAGCGAGAACGGCGGCAGCGAGCAGGCGCTGTCGCCCGAGTGCACGCCGGCCTCCTCGATGTGCTCCATGACCCCGGCCACGAACACCGTCTCGCCGTCGCACAGGGCGTCGACGTCGACCTCGGTCGCCTTGGACAGGTACTGGTCGATCAGCACCGGGCTGTCGCCGGACACCTGCACGGCGGTGCGGATGTAGCGGTCGAGCTGCTCGTCGTCGCGGACGATCTCCATGGCCCGGCCGCCCAGCACGTAGGACGGGCGGATGACCACCGGATAGCCGACCTTGTGCGCGCCGGCGAAAGCCTCGTCGCGCGAGCGGGCGATGGCGTTGACCGGCTGGGCGATCTCCAGTCGGTGCAGCAGCTGCTGGAAGCGCTCGCGGTCTTCGGCCAGGTCGATGGCGTCGGGAGTGGTGCCGAGGATCGGCACGCCGGCCTGCTCCAGGGCGTGGGCCAGCTTCAGCGGGGTCTGGCCGCCGAACTGGACGATGACGCCGAGCAGAGTCCCGTTCGAGGTCTCGACGGCCAGCAGCTCCAGCACGTCCTCGGCCGTCAGCGGCTCGAAGTACAGGCGGTCGGAGGTGTCGTAGTCGGTCGAGACGGTCTCGGGGTTGCAGTTGACCATGATCGACTCGACGCCGATCTGGTCGAGCGCGAAGGCGGCATGGCAGCAGCAGTAGTCGAACTCGATGCCCTGGCCGATCCGGTTCGGACCGCCGCCGAGGATGACCGCCTTCTTGCGGCCGGACGGCTCGGATTCGCAGTCCGGAACCTGGCCCAGCGCGCCGGTCTCGTAGGTCGAATACATGTAGGGCGTCACGGCCGCGAACTCGGCCGCGCAGCTGTCGATGCGCTTGAAGGTCGGCCGCACCATGAGGGCGTGGCGGGCGGCGCGGACCTCGGCTTCGGTCTGGCCGGTCAGCTTGGCCAGGCGGGCGTCCGAGAAGCCCTGGGCCTTGAGCTTGCGCACGGCGGTCGCCTCGGCCGGCAGGCCGTGGGTGCGCAGCCTGGCCTCCTGGGCCATCAGCTCCTCGATCTGGCGCAGGAACCAAGGCTCGTACGAGCAGGCGGCGGCGACTTCCTCGACGGTCAGGCCGTGGCGGAAGGCCTGGGCGATGACGCGCAGGCGGTCGGGGGTCGGCACGCCCAGGGCGCGGACGACGGCGGCCTTGCCGGTCTCGGGATCGCCGGCGCCGTGGATATCGATCTCGTCGAGGCCGGTCAGGCCGGTCTCGAGGCCGCGCAGGGCCTTCTGCAGGCTCTCGGCGAAGGTGCGGCCGATGGCCATGACCTCGCCGACCGACTTCATCGAGGTGGTCAGGTAGGGCTCGGCGCCCGGATACTTCTCGAAGGCGAAGCGCGGGATCTTGGTGACGACATAGTCGATGCTGGGCTCGAACGAGGCCGGCGTCGCGCCGGTGATGTCGTTCATCAGCTCGTCGAGGGTGTAGCCGACGGCCAGGCGGGCGGCGACCTTGGCGATCGGGAAGCCGGTGGCCTTGGAGGCCAGGGCCGACGAGCGCGACACGCGCGGGTTCATCTCGATGACCACCATGCGGCCGTCGCGCGGATTGAGCGCGAACTGGACGTTGGAGCCGCCGGTCTCGACGCCGATCTCGCGCAGCACGGCGATCGAGGCCGCGCGCATCCACTGATATTCCTTGTCGGTCAGGGTCAGGGCCGGGGCGACGGTGATCGAATCGCCGGTGTGCACGCCCATCGGGTCGATGTTCTCGATCGAGCAGACGATGATGCAGTTGTCCGCCTTGTCGCGGACGACCTCCATCTCGTACTCCTTCCAGCCCAGCACCGACTCCTCGATCAGCACCTCGGTGGTCGGCGACAGGTCGAGGCCGCGCTCGACGATCTCCTTGAACTCCTCGACGTTGTAGGCGATGCCGCCGCCGGTGCCGGCCAGGGTGAACGACGGGCGGATGATCGCCGGCAGGCCGACCAGCTCCAGGCCCTCGTTGGCCTCTTCCAGGGTGTGGGCGACATGGCTGCGCGGGCTTTCCAGGCCCAGCTTGTCCATGGCGTCGCGGAACTTCTGCCGGTCCTCGGCCTTGTCGATGACCTCGGCCTTGGCCCCGATCATCTCGACGCCGTATTTCTCCAGCACGCCCATGCGCTCCAACGCTAGGGCGGTGTTCAGCGCGGTCTGGCCGCCCATGGTCGGCAGCAGGGCGTCGGGCCGTTCCTTGGCGATGATCTTCTCGACCATCTCCGGCGTGATCGGCTCGATATAGGTCGCGTCGGCCACGTCCGGATCGGTCATGATCGTGGCCGGGTTCGAATTGACCAGGACGATGCGGTAGCCCTCGCCGCGCAGGGCCTTGCAGGCCTGCACGCCGGAATAGTCGAACTCGCAGGCCTGGCCGATGACGATCGGGCCGGCGCCGATGATGAGGATCGACTGGATATCTGTGCGTTTGGGCATGCCGGTCTCGTCGCGCGCGAAAGGTCGGTCGCGCGCCGCCGCGCGCCCGCCCTCGGATAGGTTTCAGGTTAAGGCGGTCGTTTAGAGCGCGTGGCGCGCAAGTTCAATTCTTAAAGGCCGTTAAAGGGGCTTAGCCATGCGCTTTCATGGCGCGTCCGGCTGCGGACTGGTCCAGGCGGTGCCGTTCCTGGCCCGTTCGAAGCCGATATTGAACAGCTCCGTCATGCTGCGGGAATCGAAATTGAAGCCTTCGGCGGTGACGTCGTCGGGGATGGCGGTGGTGTAGAGCTTCATGCCGTTGCGCTGGGCCCAGGCCCTGTTGGCGGCGATGAAGACCCGCGTGGTCGACTTCGACATGGTGTCGTAGCTGCGCGACAGTATGGCGAGGGTGTTGCGCCGGGTGATGCCGAAACTGGCCTGCAGCTTGCCGTTGACCAGGATGTAGAAATCGCCGTGCGTCGGGTCATCCTGTTCGCCGGTCCACAGCAGCATCGATTCCGGCACCGAGACGAACGGCGCGGTCGCCCCGCCGTCGACGTGCATCTCGCGGAAGCGCCGGCGGTCGGCGCCGTCCAGTTCGATCATGGCCGGCGGGAACACGCCGGGAATGCTGGCCGAGGCCACCAGCACCTTGCGGAACAGCTGCAGGGCCTTGTCGTCGCCGCGGCTGGCGATGGCGCCCATGTCCCAGATCACCGCCTTCTGGCTGTCCAGGTTGGTGGTGGCGATCAGCAGCCGCCGGCCCTTGGCGTGTTCGGCGGCGATGGCGCGCAGCAGGGGCCTGTCGACATAGGCGTTGACCAGGGTCTCCAGCGGGCGGGGGCTGAAGATGCCGGGCGTATAGAGGGCGCTGAGCCATTTCGACTGCAGCAGGTTGTTGGCGGCCCCGCTGGTGTAGGCGTGCTTGAGGCGCGGGTCCCAGGCCGGCCCCAGGAAAGCGAACGGCGCGGTCAGCGCGCCGGTGCTGACCCCGGTGACGATGGCGAAGTCAGGACGATGGCCGGTGGCGGTCCAGCCGACGATGACGCCCGCGCCGTAAGCCCCGTTGGCGCCCCCGCCGGAAAGGGCCAGGACGTCCATGTTCTTGAACGCGTGCGCCTGCAACTCCTCGCCGGCCGTCTTCGCGAAGGCCAGGGTGGCTTCACGGTCGTCGGCGTTGAAGCGGACGTCGGAAAAGCCTTCCGGCGCCGCCCGCGTCAGTTCGTGAGCCGTGTAGGTCTCGCGCGGCAGCGACCCGCAGGCCGTCAGGGCCAGCGCCGCCGTCGCCGCCGCCAACCACCTCGCCATCTTGAACGCCGATCGCCACATGCGCGCAGTTTGAACGGCGTTGGTGACGAATTGTCTAGCGCTGGCCGTCCATCAGGCCGGCGAAGCGTTCGAACAGATAAAGACTGTCCGTGGGACCGGGCGAGGCTTCGGGGTGGTGCTGGACGCTGAACACCGGCTTGTCGGCCAGGGCGATGCCGGCGTTGGTGCCGTCGAACAGCGACACGTGCGTCTCCTGCACCGGGGCGGGCAGGCTGTCGCGGTCGACGGTGAAGCCGTGGTTCATCGACACGATCTCGACCTTGCCGGTGGTCAGGTCCTTGACCGGGTGGTTGGCCCCGTGGTGGCCCTGCTCCATCTTCACCGTCTTGGCGCCGACGGCGAGGGCCAGCATCTGGTGTCCGAGGCAGATGCCGAACACCGGCTTGCCGCTGTCGATCAGCTTCTTGATCTCGGGGACCGCATACTCGCCGGTGGCGGCCGGGTCGCCGGGGCCGTTGGACAACAGCACGCCGTCCGGATTGCGGGCCAGGATCTCCTCGGCGGTGGTGTTCGCCGGCACCACGGTGGCGCGGGCGCCGACGCTGGTCAGGGCGCGCAGGATGTTGCGCTTGACGCCGTAGTCGACGACCACGACCTCGTACTTGGGCTGGCCCGCCTTGGCGTAGCCCTCCGGCCAGCGCCACAGGCCCTCGTCGAACACGAACGACTGGGTGCAGGAGGCGTCCTTGGCCAGGTCGAGGCCTTCCAGGCCGTTCCAGGCCTTGGCCTTGGCGACCAGGGCGTCGAGGTCGAACTCGCCTTCCGGATCGTGGGCGATGACGCCGTGCGGCATGCCCTTCTCGCGGATGGCCTTGGTCAGCGAGCGGGTGTCGACGCCGGCCAGCGCCACCACGCCCCGGCGCTTCAGCCAGGCGTCGAGGTCGCCGTCGGCGCGCCAGTTGGCCGGCGCGGTCGGGACGTCGCGGAAGATCGCGCCGACGGCGGCGGTCGCCGCGCCGTCCCCGAACTGCTCGATGTCCTCGACGTTGACGCCGACATTGCCGACGTGCGGGAAGGTGAAGGCGACGATCTGGGCCATGTAGGACGGATCGGTCAGGATCTCCTGGTATCCGGTCATGGCGGTGTTGAAGCAGACCTCGCCGACGGCGTCTCCGACCGCGCCGACGCCGATCCCTTGCAGGACCGTCCCGTCGGCCAGGACCAGAACTCCGGTGACTCCAGGCATGAGCGTCTTTGTCATGGGCGGAGTCTCCAATTGCGGCGGGCGGGGCGATAGTCGCAAAACGGCGGGCGGAGGCAAACCCCCGCCCGCCGGATAAACGGCCGCGTGTTTAGGGGGCGCGGGGGACAGGGTCAACCCCGCCTGGGGCGCGACGGAACTCGACACGAACGGCGCGCTCGCCTTAGGCTCGCGCCAAACGAGAATGAAGGGTGAGGACATGCATAGGAAGTTGGTCGCCGCGTCGGTCGCGGCCTCGGCCGTGGTGTTCGGCATGGGGGCCTCGCCGGCCCGGCCGGACTACGACGCGGTGATCCGCGGCGGAACCGTCTATGACGGCTCGGGCGGCGCCCCGTTCGTCGGCGACGTGGCGGTCAAGGGCGACCGCATCGCCTATGTCGGCCCGCACGCGCCGGGGCGCGGGGCCCAGGAGATCGACGCCAAGGGCAAGGCGGTCTCGCCCGGCTTCATCAACATGCTGAGCTGGGCCAACGAGACCCTGCTGGTCGACGGCCGCGGCCAGAGCGACCTGCGCCAGGGCGTGACCCTGGAGGTGATGGGCGAGGGCGAGTCGATGGGCCCGCTCAGCGCCGACATGAAGCGCCTGGCCAAGGAACGGCAGAGCGACATCAAGTACGACGTCGATTGGGACACCTTCGGCCAGTATTTCGAGAAGCTGGAGAAGCGCGGGATTTCGCCCAACGTCGCCTCGTTCGTCGGGGCGACCACCGTGCGCGGCTACGTGCTGGGCGAGGGCGACGTGCAGCCGACGCCGGCCCAGCTCGACCAGATGCGCAGCCTCGTGCGCCAGTCGATGGAGGAGGGCGCCCTGGGGCTGGGTTCGTCGCTGATCTATGCGCCGGCTGCCTACGCCAAGACGCCCGAGCTGGTCGCCCTGGCCTCCGAGAGCGCCCGTTGCGGCGGCATGTACATCAGCCACATGCGCAGCGAGGGTAATCGCCTGACCGAGGCGGTGCAGGAGACCATCGACATCGCCAAGGGCTCGGGCGGCCCGGCCGAGATCTACCATCTCAAGGTCGCCGGCCGCGCCAACTGGGGCAAGCTCGACCAGGTGATCGGCATGGTCGAGAAGGCGCGGGCGGACGGGACCCGCATCACCGCCGACATGTACACCTACACCGCCGGGGCCACCGGCCTCGACGCCGCCATGCCGCCCTGGGTGCAGGCGGGCGGGCGCGAGGCCTGGATCGAGCGGCTGAAGGACCCGGCCGTGCGCGCCCGCGTGATCAAGGAGATGCGCGACCCTGACGCCGGCTACGAGAACCTCTATGTCCACGCCGGGGCCGAGGGCACGCTGCTGCTGGCCTTCAAGACCGACAAGCTCAAGCCGCTGACCGGCAAGACCCTGGCCGAAGTCGCCAAGATGCGCGGCCAGAGCCCCGAGGACGCCGCCATCGACCTGGTCATCGAGGACGGCACCCGCATCGGGGTCGCCTACTTCCTGATGTCCGAGGACAATGTCCGCCGCCAGACGGCGCTGCCCTGGGTCAGCTTCGGCTCGGACGAGGGCGCGCCGGCGCCCGAGGGCGTGTTCCTGAAATCCAACGCCCACCCGCGCGCCTACGGCAATTTCGACAAGGTGCTGGCCAAGTACGTGCGCGAGGACAAGGCCCTGAGCCTGCAGGAGGCGGTGCGCAAGCTGTCGGCCTTGCCGGCCGCCAACCTGTCGCTCAAGGATCGCGGCCTGCTCAAGACCGGCTATTTCGCCGACGTGGTGGTGTTCGACCCGGCCAAGGTGCAGGATCACGCCACCTACGAGAAACCGCACCAGTTCTCGACCGGCATGTCCTATGTGCTGGTCAACGGCGGCGTGGCCTTGAAGGACGGCGAGCCCACCGGCGCGGCGACCGGCCGCTTCGTGCGTGGGCGGGCCTGGACCGGCGCGCCCGGCGGCGGCTGCCGCGCCAAGGCGTCGGACTGGGCCTGGGCCAAATAGCGAGGGAGACGAAGACGATGCTGGAGCTGCGCCCCAACTGCGAATGCTGCGACCGCGACCTGCCGCCCGACAGCGACCAGGCCCGCATCTGCACCTTCGAATGCACCTTCTGCGCCGACTGCGTCGATACGCGGCTGGGCGGGGCCTGCCCCAACTGCGGCGGCGGCTTCGCGGCCCGCCCGGTCCGCCCGGCGGCCTTGCTGGCGCGCTATCCGGCCTCGACGGTCCGCGTGCTGAAGCCCCATTCCGCCTGCGCGGCGGCCTGAGCCGCCGTCAGCTGGAGAACATCGTCCGGTCGCGGGCCTTCTGCGAGCCGTCGACATAGAACGGCGCCCACCAGGCCGGCTGGCCGGCGGCCGGCGGCTTGGCCAGGGTGATCGGCCCGGTCGCCGCCGCGCCCGCCGCCTGCATCTTGGTGCGGAAGTGCAGGTGGTCGAACATGCGCAGGGCCTCGATGGCGTAGGCCGAGGCGATCAGCGGGTCCGAGATCTGGATCAGGTGGTCGCCGTTCGACTGCTCGCCGCCCACCGCCAGGTTCGACGAGCCGGTGAACAGCTTGGCGCTGGGCAGGTTGAAGTCGGTGACGATGAACTTGTGGTGGATGTGGATGCCCGCGCCGCCGCTCCATTCCGCCGAGAACGGCGGGGGGGCATGGGCGGCCAGATAGGCGAAGTCGACCAGGGCGGTGGAGCCGTCCGGCTTGGTGACCTGCAGCCCCGTCGCCTGGTTGACGACGCCGTAGCTGAACAGCGGGCGGCCCATCAGCCGGTCGAGCGCCTTGCGCACCAGGCCGGTCTTATCGAGCGACAGGAAGGCGACGGAATAGAGCACCGACGACGCGGCCTGGTCGATGGCCCCGGCCACCGGGCCCAGCGACAGGGCCGCGTCCGCGTGCGGCGAGAAGCACAGGTGCACGGGCGGGCCGTTGTCCGGGCTGACCACCTGCCAGGCCTTGCTCAGCGGGTCCTTGCCCAGGGCGTCGGGGCCCTGGAACGCCAGGTCGAACATGCGGCCGAACAGGCCGGCGACGTCGGCGTTGCTGAACACCAGCATGTTGTTGGCCTGGATATAGAGGCCGCGGTACGAGAAGTTGGTCGATCCGCACAGCACCTTGAACGGCTGGCCGCCCCGGCGGGCGATCAGCACCTTGTTGTGCTGCAGCCGCTGGAAGTGATGGCGCGTCACGTGGTCCGCCCCGGCCGACGCCGCCAGCCGCGCCGCCGCCAGGCTTTCGGCCTTGCTGGCCGGCAGGTGGCTGGCGGAATTGTCGATGACGATGCGCAGCCGCGGGCCAAGCGCCTCCAGGCGCCGCACCACGTCGGCCTCGTCGAGGTCGAAGGCCAGGGCGTCGACGGTGACGGTCGGGTCGGCGACGGCCTGGTCGAGGAAGTCGAACAGCAGCTGATAGGCCTCGAAGCCCAGCCACTGGAATACGTCGCTGGGCTGTCCGTCCGGCCCCAGCACCTTGGACTTGTCGAGCGCCAGCCGGTCGGCGCCGCTCTGGGGCAGGATCTGCGCGCGCAGGGCCGGGTCGGGATAGCGCTCGTCGAAGGCCTGGGACGAGGCGAAGTTGCGGGTGAAGCCGATGTCGAGGAAATCGGGATAGCAGACCGGGTCGAGCGGGATGTCGAGGGCGACCTGGGCCCCGTCGACCAGCGAGCCGTCCGGCTTCATGTGCCGCTTGGTGACGCGGTAGCCGTAGGTTCCGGGCTGCGGCAAATAGGGGAAATGGATCCAGCGGAAGGTCTGGAACGGCGCGGCGTGCGAGTCGTAGTTGCGATAGCCGTTCGGTCCCGGCTGGGCCGCCGCCGCGTAGTCGAAGGCGATGCGGTTGCGCAAGGGGACGTAGTCGCCGCCGGGCGACTTCACGTCGATGGCGAAGCCGACGAAGTCGGGTTCGGGCGCGTCGACATCCATGCCCAGCAGGCACATGCGCTCGCCGCGCCGCAGCTTCAGGGTCAAGCCGTCCTGCGTCTGGCGGTTCTCGAATATCGTCATCGCCCGCTCTCCGGATAACGGCGTTACCTATATCGCGACGCGTGTGACGAATATATGCACGCCGGAGTGGGTGCGACATTATGTGGTCTGGCCGCATGTGGTCTGGCCGCCTCGGACGGCGGACGCACTTCACGTTCGCGGGCGAGGCGCCTACTTTTGAGGGCGAGCGAAAGGCGCGATCATGGGCAAGCCGTGGTTTCGGGTGAAGCGGTACGGTTTCGGCGCGGGCCTGCCCTGCAGCTGGGAAGGCTGGGTGGTCGTGGCGCTCTACGTGGCCGCCATGGCCCTGACCGTGACCCTGTTCGGCTCCAGCTACGCCGAGCAGCATCCCTGGCGCTACTTCGCGGCGGTCATCGGGTTGACGGCGCTTGTCGTGTTCATCTCCTGGCGCAAGAGCGACGGCCCCTGGCGCTGGCGCAACGGCGACGACCGCTAGGCGCCGGCGGCCTGGGGCCGGTCGACGCCGGCGCGCGCGCCCTATAAGGGGAAGGCCAGACGAGCGCGCGGCGCGCAAGAGGTGTTTAGGTGACGATTACGACTGTCGGCTTGGACGCCGACGACACGCTTTGGCACAACGAGACGATCTTCCGTCTGACCCACAAACGCTTCGTCGAGCTGCTGAGCGACTTCGCCGACGAGACCACGCTGGAGGCTCGCCTCGCCGAGGTCGAGAAGCGCAACCTGCGGCTCTACGGCTACGGCGTGAAGGGCTTCACCCTGTCGATGGTCGAGACCGCCATGGAGCTGACCGACGGCGCCGTCTCGACCAGGGTCATCCGCGAGATCCTCGCCGTCGGCCGCGAGATGCTGAGCGAGCCGGTCGAGCCGCTGCCCGGCGTCGAGGGCGCGCTGCACGCCCTGTCCAAACGCTATCGCCTGGTGCTGATCACCAAGGGCGACCTGCTCCACCAGGAGCAGAAGCTGGCCGCCTCGGGTCTGGGCGACCTCTTCCAGGCGGTCGAGATCGTCAGCGAGAAGGACGCCGACACCTATGTGCGGGTGTTCAACCGCCACGGCTCCGGCCCCGAGCAGGCGGCGATGGCCGGCAACTCCATGCGGTCCGATATCCTGCCGGCGCTGGCGGCGGGGGCCTACGCCGCCCTGGTTCCCTATCCCTTGATCTGGGCGCACGAGGCGGCCGACGCCCCTACGGGCGATCCGCGTTTCGCCGAGCTGGCGTCGATCGCCGACCTGCCGGCCTGGGTGGACGGGCTGAACGGCTAGCCCGTTTCCTGCGCGCGTCGTCCCGGAAGGCGCGCCGCGTTCGTCGGCGCCCAGGCGGCGTCGATGTCACAGTCCGCCCCGCCGTCTCGTCCTTGGCGTGAAGGAAGACATGGAGGCGGATTTGAAGCGCGCGATCGCCGGCCTTTTGGCCCTGCTGCTGGGCGTCAACGCCCTGGCCCAGCTTTTTGCGTCCCTGTGGTGGTACGGCGCCGTGCCGGGCGTGACCGAGACCGGGCCGTTCAATCCCCACTTCGTCCAGGACATCGGCGCGGCCTATCTGGTCACGGCCCTGGGCCTGGCCTGGTTCGCCTGGAAGGGCGGCCCGGCCTGGCCGGCCCTGGTCGCGGCCAGCGCCTTCCTGGTCCTGCACGCGGCGATCCATCTGGTCGCCGCCGCCCATCATCACGGCCTGCACGACCTGATGCGCGACCTGCCCGGCGTCTTCCTGCCCGCCCTGCTCAGCCTCTGGCTGGCCGCGCCGCCGAGGCGGAACGGACGGGAAGCCTGATAGGGTCCTTGATGGTCGCCGAGGGAGATCGCCGCATGAACGACGTCGAGACGTTCGAGGCCCAGCGCGGGCGGCTGCGCCGCCTGGCCTACCGCATGCTCGGCTCGGTGGCCGAGGCCGAGGACGTGGTCCAGGACGCTTGGCTGCGCTGGCGGCGTACCGACCAGGCCCAGATCACCGACCCGGCCGCCTGGCTGGTGCGCACGGCGACGCGGCTGTGCCTGGACCGGCTCAAATCGGCCAGGGCGCGGCGCGAGGTCTATGTCGGGGCCTGGCTGCCCGAGCCGCTGGTCGAGGCGGCGGGCGCCGCGCCGGCCGAGAGCGCCGACGAGCGGGCCGAGGACGTGTCGGTGGCCTTCCTGCTCGCGCTGGAGCGGCTGTCGCCGCTGGAGCGGGCGGTGTTTTTGCTGCGCGAGGTCTTCGACCAGGACTACGGCCGGATCGCCGCCGCCCTGGATCGCAGCGAGGCGGCCTGCCGGCAGCTCGCCGCCCGCGCCAAGGCCCATGTCCGCGAAGCGCGGCCGCGCTTCGAGGTCGAGCGCGCCAACGCCGACCGCATGGTGGCGGCCTTCATGCAGGCGGCCCGCGACGGCGATCCCAGCCAGCTCGCCGCCATGCTGGCCGACGACGCCGTGCTGATCTCCGACGGCGGCGGCAAGCGGTCGGCGGCCCTGAACCCGATCTTCGGCGCGGCCAAGATCATCCGCTTCCTGACGGGGATCTCGCGCAAGTACGCCTACTACCGCACCGCCCAGTACCATCCGGCCAGGGTCAACGGCCTGCCCGGCCTGGTGATGACCGATCCGGACGGGCCGCAGACCATCGCCTTCGACCTCGACGCGGCCGGCCGTGTGTGCGGCGTCTACATCGTGCGCAACCCCGACAAGCTGGGGCATATCGGCGTCTGAACACGCCTCCAACCAGGCGTTGCGCCGCGCCCTCGCCTTGCGTATAGGAGGGGCCGCAGTTCAGGGAGAACAGCGTCGAAATGCAATCGCGTTTCGCCTTCGTCAGCCGCCTCGACGTGACCCTCGCCGGTTCGCGTGGCGCTCCCGCCTGCGCTGCGCTCATGCTCGCCAAAACCGTAATTATTACCCCCTGCCACATGGGAACGGGGCGACCGCGCGCGCACTAAAAAACGCCGGCGATCGCAAGATCAGCAACCCCGCTCCCGATAAGGCAGCGGGGTTTTTTGTTGCGCGCTCGCCGGTCCCAGCCCTCACCAGCCAAGGACCACAAGCCATGAACGCCCCCTCTCGATCAGACGCCGATCAGCCCGCGCCAGCGGTGGCCGCGCGCCGCTTCGCGCGCGTGCTGAGCAACGAATCCCTGATGCAGCACACCGCCCGGCTGGAGGCGACGCTGTTCGCCGGCGGCTCGCTGGAGCAGCTGTTCACCGTCGAGGCGGCGCTCGACGCGGCCTGGTCGTCCGAGACCGAGGCGCGGCCGCAGCGCGAGCTGGTCTGGGCCACCGAGGACGGCGAGGCCGCCATCGACGTGCTCAGGCTGAGCGCCTTCGACAGCGACGGCCGGGTGCTGCTGCGCCGGACCTATTTCGCCGGCGCCGACGGGCTGGTGCGCGACGACCACGAACTGGTGAAAGGGCTTCGTCGTGGCTGACGGGAGCGGGGCCGCGCAGGCGGCGCAAGGCGCGGGGGCGGGGCATGTCGGGGCGGCGCAGGGAGCGGCGGCGGACGAGGCGGGCGCGGCCGTACGCCGTTACTGGTTCATCCTCTACGTCCACGACGAGCCGGACGCCCTGATGCGGGTGCTCGGCCCGTTCACGGTCCGCCAGGTGCGGCTGAGCGGGGTCACCCTCGACCGCCAGGGCGAGGTGGTGTGCATCCAGATCGAGGTCGAGGCGGTGGCTCCGGCCCTGGCCGACCGGCTGGCCCGCTTGCTCGAAGGGATGCCGGTGGTGCGCGGCGTCGGCCTGGGCTGGCGCGACTGGAGCGGCCCCGCGTCGACCTAGGGCTCGCCGGCCGCGGGGGCCGCAGCGCCCGGCGCCGGCCGCCAGCGCAGGGTCGAGATCCAGCGGCGCGCCGGGCGCTCGAACAGCATCAGCGACAGGTAGGACAGCGGGAACAGCACGACCATGCAGCCCAGAACCCACAGCCGCATGGCGTCGCCGGTCAGGCGCAGCATCCCGCCGCCGATCAGGTTGAGGCCGATCGACAGCATCAGCGGATGCAGCATGTAGAGCGAATAGGTGAGCTGGCCGAACGGGGCCAGGGCCCGCGTCGCCGCGCTCGGCCGGCGGCCCGAGGCGTCCCCGGCGGCGATGAACACGGCGGCGGCGTAAAGGTTGACCAGCAGCGCCCCCTTGTGCGCGCCCAGCGCGGCGCCGACGAAGAACAGCGCCAGCAGGGTCCAGCCGACCGGGCCGGCGGCGGGCAGGGCCGCCAGCCGCGCGCGCAGGCGGAAGGCCAGCATCCCGATCAGGAAGCCGGGCACGGCGCGCAGCAGGCCGAAATCGGCCGTCCATTCATAGAAGGGATGGCGCGCGCCGGGGAGCAGCGAGGCCGCGAACAGCAGGGCCAGCCACGCAGCCGCGACGGCGGCCGTCAGCACGGGGCCGCGCCGGACGAGCAGGAGCAGCGCGGGAAACAGCAGGTAGAGTCCCCACTCGGCGCTGATCGACCAGCTGACGAAGTTGAAGGTCTGGTGGTTGCAGGCTCCCCAGGCGTGGACCAGCAGCAGGTTGGGGGCGAGGCAGGCGAAGTCGTAGCGGGCGGGGTCGTGGAAGCGCGGGTCGCCGGCGTAGGCCAGGACCGCCAGGACCACGTAGAAGGCCAGGGTCGCCCAGTGCAGCGGGCCGAGCCGGGCGACGCGCTTGAGCAGGAAGTCGCCATAGGCGCCGAGCGAGGTGATCCGCGTCGCATAGACCGACGAGATCACATAGCCCGAGACCACGAAGAACAGGTCGACGAACAGGTTGAAGGCCCGCACCGTGTGGTTGACCGCGTCCCAGCGCCCGTCGAGGTCGAGGTAGCGGTTGAAGTGGAACACCACGACGCCGAGCGCGGCGATCAGGCGCAGCGCGTCCAGGCGCAGCATGTCCTGGGACTCGGGCTTGAGGAGGGCCGGCGACCGGCGCGTCTGGGACAAGGGGCGGTTCCGCTTCGATGCGTCCGCCTCACTGCGGGATCGGCCGACCTCACGTCAAGTTGAAGTGTTTCGGCGCTGAAACCGCGCGGTCGGCGCGGGCGGGACGGCGGACTTCCAGGCGTGACGGCCCGCGGCCCGGCGCGTAAAGATGCGACGTGCGCTTCGACGACAACTTCCTCGACGAGATCAAGTCCCGCCTCCGCCTGTCCGACGTCATCGGCCGGACGGTGAAGCTGCGGCGGCAGGGGCGCGAGTACGCCGGCCTGTCCCCCTTCACCAAGGAGAAGTCGCCGTCGTTCTTCGTCAATGACGACAAGGGTTTCTATCACTGCTTCTCCAGCGGCAAGCACGGCGACCTGATCTCGTTCCTGCAGGAGACCGAGCGGCTGAGCTTTCCCGAGGCGGTCGAGCGCCTCGCCGCCGAGGCCGGGGTGCCGATGCCGGCCCAGGATTCGCGGTCGGCCGAGGAAGACCGCAAGCGCGCCTCGCTCGGCGACTGGCTGGAAATGGCCGCCAAGTGGTTCGAGGCCGAACTGCGCCGCCCGGCCGGGCGCGAGGCGCGGGCCTATCTGGAGCGGCGCGGCCTGCCCGAAAGCGAATGGGCCCGTTTCCGCATGGGCTTTTCGCCGCAGGGGCGCACCGCTCTGAAGGACTATCTGGTCGCCAAGGGCGCCCAGCCGGCGGCCCTGGTCGAGGCCGGCCTGCTGATCGCGCCCGAGGACGGCGGCGCACCCTATGACCGCTTCCGCGACCGGGTGATCTTCCCCATCGCCGACGCGCGGGGGCGGGTGGTCTCGTTCGGCGGCCGGGCCATGGACCCGCAGGCCCGCGCCAAATACCTCAACGGCCCGGAGACCGGCGTCTTCCACAAGGGGCGGCTGGTCTACGGCCTGGCCGAGGCGCGCAAGCTGGCTTCGGCCGGCGACGTCGGCGCGCCGTTCGTGGTGGTCGAGGGCTACATGGACGTCATCGCCTGCCAGCGGGCCGGCGTGGCGGCGGTGGCCCCGATGGGCACCGCCCTGACCGAGGAGCAGATGGAGCTGCTGTGGCGCTCGCACGCCGAGCCGACCCTGTGCTTCGACGGCGACAACGCCGGCCGCCGGGCCGCCAGCCGCGCCATCGACCGGGCCCTGCCCCTGCTCAAGGCCGGCCGCAGCTTCAAGTTCGCCATCGTCTCCGGCGGCAAGGACCCCGACGACGTCCTGCGCGAGCAGGGGCCCGCCGCGCTCAAGGCCCAGCTCGCCCAGACCACGCCCTTCGTCGAGGCGCTGTTCGTGCGCGAGCGCGACCTGGAGCCGCTGGACACGCCCGAGCGGCGCGCGGGGCTGAAGGCGCGCCTGCGCGCCGCCGCCGCCGCCATCCAGGACAAGGACCTGGCCCAGGCTTATCGCGACGACCTGCTCGGCCGTTACGACGGGCTGTTCCCCTCGGTCCGGCCCGAGCGGGACGGCGGTTTCGCAAGGCCCGGACGCGGCGGCCCGGCCGGACGCGGCGGCTGGCGCGGGGCGCGCGAACTGGCCGGTCCCTTTCCGGAAACCAAGGCCACGCGGGGCGGGCCGTCGATCGAGCATACCGCCGCAGCGCTGGCCCAGGCGGCCCTCGCCGACCCCCATCGGCTGGACGATCATCTGGAGACGCTGCAGCGTCATGGCTTCGGCGATCCGGGGCTCATCGATTTGGCGAGGGAAATCATTCGCCTGCGTCTGGACGCCGACGTGCTTGACAGCGAAGGATTGCAACGCCATTTGGCGGGAAGAGGATTCGGCCCGTTGCTGAGCGAAATCGACAAGGCCGCCGCGAAATCGGGCGCGCCATTCCTGATCCCGGATGCTTCGCTCGCAACAGCCAGGTCCCAATGGTCGCACGCCTTCGAGGTTATGACGCGAATGGCTGCGCTCGAGAGCGCCATCCAAGCCGCCAAGAGCGATCTTGCCGGACGGGAGGGCATGGCGGCGATCGAGCGTATGAAAGCCGAGCGCGACGGTCTCAAGCGGGCGGTCAAGACGGGAACGATTTGGACGGACGGCGGGTCTTAAATTAAAGGGGCCTGCCGGCCGCTTGCATGCATTTTAAGCCGGATGCGCGGACGCCGCCGCCGGTTCGGAGAGCTAGATGAGCACGACGACGACTGACGGGACGGAACCGCCGGAAACCACCAGCGACGGCCCGTTGCTCGACCTTACCGACGCCGGCGTCAAGAAATTCATCAAGCAGGCCAAGGCGCGCGGCTACGTCACCATGGACGAGCTGAACAAGGTCCTGCCCTCCGACGAGGTGACGTCCGAGGCGATCGAGGACACCCTCGCCATGTTGAGCGAGATGGGCGTCAACGTCGTCGAGGCCGAAGAGGACGCCGAGGGCTCCGAGGGCGGCGAAGTGGCCGTCCGCGAGGATTCGGCCGTGGCCGAGAGCCCGAAGGAAGCCGCCTACGACCGCACCGACGATCCGGTGCGGATGTATCTGCGCGAGATGGGCTCGGTCGAGCTTTTGTCGCGCGAGGGCGAGATCGCCATCGCCAAGCGCATCGAGGCCGGCCGCGACACGATGATTCGCGGCCTGTGCGAAAGCGCCCTGACCTTCGAGGCGATCATGGTCTGGCGCGACGAGCTGGGCTCGGGCCGCATCCTGCTGCGCGAGGTCATCGACCTTGAACAGACCTATGGCGGCGCCAACGCCGCGGCGATGCCCACGGGCGAGGAAGCCGAGCCGGACGAGCCCGTCGACGACGAGGCCGGCGGCGAGGCCAAGGCCGAAGGCGAGGGCGGCGAAGGCGAGGGCGACGACGACTTCGACGACGGCGCCGGCCCGACGGTCAGCGCCATGGAGGCCGAGCTGCGCGACGGCGTGATGGCCACGCTCGACGCCATCGCCGGCGAGTTCGAAGCCTTCCGCAAGCTGCAGGACAAGCTGGTCAATCATCGCCTGAAGGGCGCGGACCTGCCCGAGGCCGACCGCAAGGCCTACGAGGCGCTGTCCAACACCATCATCCAGCACCTGAAGACGCTGAAGCTGAACAACAACCGCATCGAGGCGCTGGTCGAACAGCTCTATGCGATCAACAAGCGTTTGATGGGCCTGGAAGGCCGCCTGCTGCGGCTGGCCGACAGCTACGGCATCAGCCGCGCCGAATTCCTGCGCGCCTATTTCGGCGCCGAACTCGACCCGACCTGGACCGACAAGGTCAAGGAGCTGGGCGTGCGGTGGACCAAGTTCGCCGAAAACGACAACGGCCAGATCGGCGACATCCGCCAGGAGATCGCGGCGCTGGCCACCGAGACCGGCGTGCCGATCGACGACTATCGCCGCATCGTCCAGACCGTGCAGAAGGGCGAGCGCGAGGCCCGCCAGGCCAAGAAGGAGATGGTCGAGGCCAACCTGCGCCTGGTCATCTCGATCGCCAAGAAATACACCAATCGCGGCCTGCAGTTCCTGGACCTGATCCAGGAAGGCAACATCGGCCTGATGAAGGCCGTCGACAAGTTCGAGTACCGCCGCGGCTACAAGTTCTCGACCTACGCCACCTGGTGGATCCGCCAGGCGATCACCCGCTCGATCGCCGACCAGGCGCGCACCATCCGCATCCCGGTGCACATGATCGAGACGATCAACAAGATCGTCCGCACCAGCCGGCAGATGCTGCATGAGATCGGCCGCGAGCCGACCCCCGAAGAGCTGGCCGAAAAGCTGGCCATGCCGCTGGAGAAGGTGCGCAAGGTCCTGAAGATCGCCAAGGAGCCGATCAGCCTCGAGACCCCGATCGGCGACGAAGAGGATTCGCACCTCGGCGACTTCATCGAGGACAAGAACGCCGTCCTGCCGATCGACGCCGCCATCCAGTCGAACCTGCGCGAGACCACCACCCGCGTGCTCGCCTCGCTGACGCCGCGCGAGGAGCGCGTGCTGCGCATGCGCTTCGGCATCGGCATGAACACCGACCACACCCTGGAGGAAGTCGGCCAGCAGTTCAGCGTCACCCGCGAACGCATCCGCCAGATCGAGGCCAAGGCCCTGCGCAAGCTCAAGCACCCGTCGCGGTCGCGCAAGCTGCGCAGCTTCCTCGACAGCTAGAAGGCCGCGCCCCGCGTGGGGCCCGGACAAGCATCAGGAATGACGAGAGGGGCGGTCCGTCGGGCCGCCCCTTTTCGTTTCGGGCCGCCTTGACGGCGTCAGGCCTTGATGTCGAGCAGGGTTCCCAGCATCTCGTCGGCGGTCTTCAGCACCTTGGCCGAGGCCTTGAACTCGGTCTTGGCCTGGATCTGGGCGACCGTCTCCTGGACGAGGTCGACGTCCTTGCCCAGCGGCGTGCCCCATTGGGCGACCCGTTGGGCGCTGACGTCCAGCTTGTTGACGGCGCTCATCATGCCGCTTGCCGCGGTGGCGATGGGTGTGGCCAGCATGGGGCTCTCCTATGCGGGAGAGCGTAGGTCGGTCAGGCTTAAGGGCGCGCTTCGAAACGTAGTGAACGGCGAAATCTATGCTGAAGCCGCCCGGCTCGGCCCGGCTTGAACCAGGTCAGTCCCTGGAGACCACGACCAGATCCTGGCCGCCGGCGTAGCTCGCCTCGGGCCGCCAATGGCCGGCGTGCATGCCGCGAAGGGTGAGGCCGGCCTCGGCGATCATCGTCTTCAGCTTGTCGCGGTCTATGGCGACGCCGTTCTCCGGCCAGCGCGCGTCCAGAACCTTCACGCCGTCGAGAGCGTGGGGGAACTTCAGCACCGTCTTGCTTTCGCCCATCCATCGCTCGACGTCCTCGTCGAGCAGGAAGGCGGTGATGACCGCCCGGCCCCCCGGCGCCAGGACGCGACGGGTCTCTTCCAGATAGCGCCGCATCGCGCCCGGCATCAGGTGGGTGTAGACGGAGGTGGCGAAGGCCAGGGTGATCGACCGGTCCTCACAGGGGAACCGGGCCTCCGTGGACCGGCGCGCGAGACGCCGGGGCACCGCGACCTATCCGTTCGAGCGGGTTCAGGAAAGGGAGTCTCAGGCGTATTCGTGGCGCGCGCCGCGCATGCCTCAGGAATGGAGGGGCGGCGAACGCGTCGCTGCTTACAGAGTAATCGCCGCTATCGCCAGCTATAGTTGAAACTGACGCTCACCCGGTCGGCGCGGGCGGCGTTGGCCGGCACCTCGTGGCGCAGCCAGCTCTCCCACATCAGCACCGTCCCCGGCTGCGGCTGCAGATAGACGAAGCTGCGCGCCGTCTCGGGCGCGTCCGCCCGGCGCGGCGGGGCGGCCATCATCAGCGGCAGCCGCGGGTCTTCGAGCTTCAGCGCGCTGGCCCCGGGCGGCACGACGACATAGACCGTGCCCGACAGCACGCTGTGGGGGTGGATGTGGCCGCTGTGGCTGGCGCCGGGCTTGAGCAGGTTGACCCACAGGCTGTCGAGCCGCAGGCGGCCGGCGCCCAGATCGAGGCCGAGGGCCTCGGCGTAGGCCGCCGCATGCCGGTCGAGCTTGCGCTTGAGGTCGGCGAAGGCGCTGGCCCGCGACGGCAGGTCGTCCAGCGAGGCGTAGGAGGTGTAGCCGCCATAGCCGTTGGCCTTGCACCAGGCGCGGCCGGCGCGGTCCTCGGCCGCCAGCATGCGGCAGGCCTCTTCGAGCTCGGCGTTGAACGCCTCGAAACCCCGGTCGGCGGCGAGGCTGGCCTCATAGATCTCGGTGACGAACAGCGGGCGCAAGGTCATGGGTCCGACTAGCCGGCTTGGGCCGACGCTGTCAAAGGCGGCGCGAAAAGGACGGGCCTCGTCGCGGCTCCCGATCACGGCGGCTTGATCGCGGCCGGCTTTGCGGCGAAATTCCGCCGACGCGGCCCTGAGCCGCCGAGGTGTTGGGACGATGCAGGCGAGACGCCTATTCCTGTGGGCCGGGGTGGCGGCGCCGCTGCTGTGCTACGGGGCCTTCCTGGCCGCGTCCCTGGCCTATCCCGAGATGCGCCACGCCAAGCAGTATGTCAGCGAGCTGGGCGGGCCGCAGGCGGCGCATCCGTTCATCTTCAACCTCGGCGTCGGCCTGGGCGGGGCGGCCGGCGTATTGGCCGGACGAGGGTTCTTCCTGGCCCTGCGCGCCCTCGGCGGCGGCCTGTTCCCCGCCGGCCTGACCGCGATCCTGGCCGCCGTCGGCGGCGGGGCGATCATCGTCTCGGGCCTATTCCCCTGGCCGGACCCCCGGCACCAATGGGTCAACCTGGGCCTGGCCATCCAGTTCGCGCCCCTGGCGGTGGTCTGGGGCCTGTCGAAGCGCCGCGACTTCCTCGGGCTCAAGCTGTTCCTGGTCGGCAGCTTCGTTCTGATGGGCGTGATCGGCGCGATCACCCGCCACGTCGTTCTTCCCGACCTGTGCGACTGGGACAATGTCGGCTGGTGGGAGCGGTCCTACGCCTTCGTGCTGATGGCCTGGATCGGCGTGGCGGCCTGGGCGTTCGACCGCAGGCTGGCGCGCGGGGAGCCGGACGGCGGCTCCGCCGCCGAACCCGCAGCCCTTCCCGCCGAATAGGGCGGCGGAACGCTCTTGCCGAGCCGCCCCGGCCGCGCCAGTCTCTCCCGTAAACAACGATAACCTAGCGGGAGCGGCGTTCGGGACCATGGCTTTGGATCGCTACGACTACATCATCATCGGCGCCGGCTCGGCCGGCTGCGTGCTGGCCAACCGCCTGAGCGAAGACCCGGGAACGAAGGTCCTGCTGCTGGAAGCCGGCGGCAGGGACAACTCGATCCTGGTGCGCATGCCCGCCGGCGTCGGCGAACTGATCAAGGCCAAGGGCGACTACAATTGGGGCTTCTGGACCGAGGCCGAGCCCAATCTCGACGGCCGCAAGCTGTGGTGGCCGCGCGGCAAGGGCTGGGGCGGCTCGTCGTCGATCAACGGCATGATCTACATTCGCGGCCATGCGCGGGACTACGACCAGTGGCGGCAGACGGGCCTGACCGGCTGGGGCTACGCCGACGTGCTGCCCTATTTCAAGCGCTCGGAAAGCCTGGAAGGCGGCGGCGACGCCTGGCACGGCGGCGACGGGCCTCTGCACGTCTCCAAGGCCTCGTCGCCGCACGCGATCTATTCGGGCTTCATCAAGGCCGGGGCCGAGGCCGGCCACCTGACCACCAAGGACTTCAACGGCTACCAGCAGGAGGGTTTCGGCCCCTATCAACTGACCATCCGCGACGGCAAGCGTTGGAGCGCGGCCGCCGCCTATCTGCATCCGATCCTCGGCAAGCGGCCGAACCTGACCTGCGAGATCGGCGCCCGCACCACCCGCATCCTGCTGGAGAAGGGCCGGGCGGTCGGGGTCGAGTTCATGCAGAACGGCGAGACCCGCAAGGCCTACGCCGACGCCGAGGTGCTGCTGGCCTCGGGCGCGGTGCAGTCGCCGCAGATCCTGCAACTGTCGGGGATCGGCGACGCCGACGCCCTGAAGAAGGCCGGCGTCGCGCCGCAGCACGACCTCAAGGGCGTCGGCAAGAACCTTCAGGACCACCTGGACGTAGTGCTGTCGTGGGAGACGCCGAACCTCAAGACCGCCTATTCCAACTCCAAGGGGATCAACAAGCTGATCACCGGCCTGAACTACATGCTGTTCGGCCAGGGCTTCGGGCGGCAGAACTTCCTGGAGGCGGGCGCCTTCCTCAAGTCGCGGCAGGACCTCGACCGCCCCGACCTGCAGCTGCACTGCGTGCTGGCCATCATGCAGGACCACGGCAAGGTCACGGTCGAGAAGGACGGCTTCTCGGTCCACGTCTGCCAGCTTCGCCCCGAAAGCCGCGGCGAGATCGGTCTGCGCTCGGCCGACCCGTTCGACGATCCGACCATCTTCGCCAACTACCTGGCGACCGAGGAGGACCGCCGCGCCCTGCGCGAGGGGGTCAAGATGATGCGGGAGGTGGCCGACCAGGCCGCGCTCAAGTCGATCCGCGGGCCGGAATACGCACCGGGGCCTTCCGTGCGGAGCGACGCCGAGATCGACGCCTGGATCCGCGCCAAGGCCGAGACCATCTATCACCCGGTCGGCACGTGCCGCATGGGCGCGGCCGGCGACCCCCTGGCCGTGGTCGACGGCGCCCTGAAGGTCCAGGGCCTGGAGGGGTTGCGCGTCGTCGACGCCTCGGTCATGCCCACCCTGGTCGGCGGCAACACCAACGCCCCGACGATGATGATCGCCGAAAAGGCCTCCGACATGATCCGGGGCAAGGCGGCCCTGCCCGCCGACGACGCGCCGGTGTTCGAGGGCGCGCCGGCCCGGGCGGCCTGAACGCTCAGGGGCGGCGGCTCGAACCGGGCCGCCGCCGCGCCTATATGCGGGGCCGAGGGGCTTCGACGAGGGACTGGTCATGGAAAAGCGCAAGCTGGGCGGCTCGGGCCTGGAGATCGCGCCGCTGATGTTCGGCGGCAACGTGTTCGGCTGGACGGCGGACGAGGCGACCTCTTTCGCCTTGCTCGACGCCTTTGTCGGCGAGGGCTTCAACGCGATCGACACCGCCGACGTCTATTCGCGCTGGATTCCCGGCCATGTCGGCGGCGAATCCGAGGCGGTGATCGGCAAGTGGCTGGCGGCGCGCGGCGGTCGCGACCGCGTGGTGATCGCCACCAAGGTCGGCATGGACATGGGCGAGGGCGGCAAGGGTCTGTCGCGCGCCCACATCGTCAAGTCGGCCGAGGCGTCGCTGAAGCGGCTGCGGACGGACCATATCGACCTTTACCAGTCGCATGAGGACGACGCCGGCACGCCCCTGGATGAGACGCTGGAGGCCTATGACCGCCTGATCCAGGACGGCAAGGTGCGGGCCGTCGGAGCGTCGAACTACGACGCCGCGCGGCTCAGGGAGGCGCTGGCGGTCAGCGCCGGCCGCGGCCTGCCGCGCTACGAGACCCTGCAGCCGCACTACAATCTCTATGATCGCGCCGGTTTCGAAGACGGCCTGGCCGACGCCTGCCGCGAAGCAGGTATCGGCGTCATTCCCTATTTCGGTCTGGCCCGGGGGTTCCTGACCGGCAAGTACCGGTCCGAGGCGGACCTGTCGAAGAGCCCAAGGGGCGGCGGGGTGAAACGCTACCTCGACGCGCGGGGTTTCGCCATTCTCGCGGCGTTGGACAAGGTGTCGGCCGAGCTTGGGGCGACGCCGGCCCAGGTCGCCCTGGCCTGGCTGATGACCCGGGTGACGGCTCCGATCGCCAGCGCCACCAGCGTCGAGCAGTTCAAGGAGATCGCCGGCGCGGCGCGGCTGGTTCTCGGCGCCGAGGCCCGCGGCGTTCTGGACGAAGCCAGCGCGGCCTGATCGATCCCACTCTAGGCGGTCAGCCGGCCGTCCAGCGCCGCTAGGCGCAGATAGGGGCGGACGGCGGCCTCGGAGCCGTTGGTGGCGATGGTGCGGACCGTCAGGCGCTCGACCGGCCGGGCGGCCATCCGCGTCAGGCTGGAGGTCGGCTGCAGCAGGCCGAGGAAGCGGCTGGCCTCGCCCGCAGGCGAGGCGGCCAGGGGAGCCAGGGCCATCTCGAACCGCGCCTGGCCGGCGGCGCTGGACGCCTCGCAGCTTATGACGATGGGCTCGGCGGTGCGGCGCGTGGCCTCCATGGCCATCTGCAAGGTCGAGCGGTCCTGCCTCGTCCACAGCGACAGGAAATCCCGCTGGCGCAGGTCGCTGCGATGCAGGTCGGCGATGAGCCCGCCCACGAGCCGGAAAGAATAGGCGCCGGGAGTCGTGCGGCCGAGGATGAAGATCTGCGGCAGAAGATCGACGAAATCGCCGGGGTCGATCGAACTCCGCGGCGGAATCCGAGCCTCGCCTTTCCGGCTTTGCCAATAGTCTATCAACCGTTCCGTATTTAAATGGAACATCGAAAGCCTGCTTTCGGACCCTTCCGCGGCCTTTTCGACCGCATGCGGTTTGCAAGGAAGGACCGGGCCAGGCTGGAGCGTCCCAGGATGGGACGGGCGAGCGAAGAAGCGCGACGGGGATTCCGGCGCGATTCTTGCTTGTTTCGCGGCGTATTGTAGGGGGGCCGTCCTATGTTGGCGCGTCTGAACATCATCCTGGCCGCGGTGGTCGGCTTTGTGACGCTGACCGCGGCCGGCGCCGCGGTAGCGTGCTGCGCGCCGCCGCAGCCGCCGTGCAACTGCTCGCCGCCTCCGCCGCCGCCGTGCTGCGGCGGGCCGGTCATCAACGTGCCGAACATCAACGTCTATGTGGCGCCGCCCATAGCGATCAGCGTCAACGCCAGCGCCAGCGCGTCGGCGACGTCCTCGGCCTCGGCCGCCAGCAACTCGGCGGTCTATTTCATGGGCGGCGGCGGCGGGCGGTTCTACGCCGGCCCCGGCGCGCCGGGGATCATCCAGAACCTTTCGGTGCTCGGCGGCGGCGGCGGCCGCTCGTCCTACGAGGCGACCCGCACCAAGACCGAGCGCCTGACCCTGCGCGCCGTCTGCATGGACGACAAGGTCGTGCCGCACCCCGCTTCCCAGGTCACCCCCGACCGCGAGATCGCCGACGCCTATGACGGCGAGATCTATCGCTGCATCGCCGGCACGCGGATGCAGTACGTGCTGGGCGACAAGACCTACGACTGTCAGAAGGGCGACGCCCTCTACCACGCGCCCGGCGGCCGCCTGGAATGCCGCAAGCAGAAGCCGGCCCGCGACTGCAACGAGCGCAGCCTGCTGCGCCGTTACGGCGCCGGCGAGAAGATCCTGACCGTGGTGCGCACCGAGACCTACACCGCCTATCGCGAGGAGACGACCCAGACGGCGTCGTCCATGAGCCTCGACGGCGGCGTCGGCGGGGTGGTCTACTGATCGCGGCCGCTCGTCGGACCTGAAAACGAAAACCCCTCCCCGGCGACCGGGGAGGGGTTTTTTGTCGATGCCTGCGCCAGGGCCTATTGGCCGGCGGCGGGCTTGACCTCCAGCTTCCAGGCCTTGTCGTCGCGCAGATAGGTCTGGGCCGCCTTCTGCACGTCGGCGGCGCTCACCCGCTCCAGGGCCGGCACGGCGCTGCGCAGGGCGTCGAGGCGACGGCCGTCGGTCTGGGCCCCGGCCAGTCCGTTCAGCCAGTACTCGTTGGTCTGCATGCGCTTTTCGACCGAGTCGATGGCCGGCGCCTTGGCGCGCTTCAGCTCGTCGTCGGTGACGGGCTTGGCGCGCAGGTCGGCGGCGATCCTGGCGGTCTCGGTGAAGAAGGCGTCGAGGGTGGCCGGCGGCGTCTCCATGCTGGCGGCGATGAAGCCGTAGCGCGGATAGATCGACGACGACGAGGCGCTCACCGACGGCGAATAGGTGGCCCCCAGCTTGATCCGCAGGGCGTCGGTCAGGCGCAGCTGCAGCACGTCGCCGAGGATGCGCAGGGTGCGCGCCCTCTGCATGTCGCTGAAGAAGTCTTCGGTCGGCCAGGCCATGAAGCCCATGGTCTGGTCGGCGCGGCCCTTGTGGGTCAGCACCGACGGGGCGGCGCTCGCGGCCGGGAACGCCACGGTCGCGCCGGCGGCGGGCGGCGCGGCGTCAGGCCGCGCGGGCAGGGCGCCGAACGTCGAGGCGACGGCGTCGATGGCCTTTTCGACCGTGGTGTCGCCCACCACCAGCACCTCGATGGGACCGGCGAGCTGGGGTTGCAGCAGCGCCTTGAGGTCCTCGGGCTTGCTGGCGGTGATCTCCTGCCGGGACGGGAAGGCCCAACGCTTGTCGCCCGAACGGATCAGGGCGGGCAGTTCGCGGCCCATCACCCCGGCGGCGGTGGCGTCCTGCTGGTCGTGCAGGGTCTCGCCATAGGTGCGGGTTCGCTGGAACGCCTCTGGGCGCCAGCCGGGGTGTACGGCGTAGGCGGCCAGCAGCTGCAGCTCGGTCTGCAGGTCGTCGGGCCGCGTGCCGCCGCTCATGGCGACGGCGTCGTCCTCCAGCGCGAACCGCGCGCCGACGATCTTGGAGCGGAGCACCGCGTCGAGCTCCTCGGCCGACAGCTGGTCGAGGCCGCCCTCGGGGAAGGCCGACCCGGCGGCCCAGGCGGCGGTGACCCGGTCCTTGGGCATGCCCAGGCGGCCGTCGCCGATCCGCGCCGTGACCAGGATCTGCTGCTCGCGGAACTTGGTCGGCTTGACGGTCAGGCGCACGCCGTTGGCGAAGCGCACGAACACGGCGTCGAGGTCCGAGACCTCCTTGCGCTCAACGACCTTGCCGGGAACCCCGAAGGTCTCATAGGGCCAGGTCTTGGCCACCTGGGCCTCGCCGGCGGTCAGCTTGGCGTTCTGGGCGGCCGCGAACACGTCGGCCAGGGCCTTGTCGCCGCCGTCGATCGCTGTCGGCGCGGCCATGAACACCAACGGTCCCTGGCCCTGGAAGGCGCCCTTCAGCGCCTTGGAGACCTCGGCGGCGGTCAGGCCTTTGACCTGCTGTTCGAACAGGGCGAGGTCCTGGGCCGGATTGGTTTGGACCTCGCGGTCGGCCAGGGTGCCGACGATCTCGTTGGCCAGGGCCGGGGTGCGGCGCGTGGCCTGGCCGTCGGCCGCCGCCTTGAGCTTGGCGCGCAGCTCGTCGATCTCGCGGTCCAGCTCGTCCTGGCGCACGCCGAACTCGACGACGCGGCGCTGTTCCTGCTCGGCGGCGGTCAGCGCCTCCTTCCAGCGGTCGTTCTGGGCCGAGACGGCCAGGGCCGTCACCCGGGCCGAGTGGAAGAGGTTGCTGCGGAAGGCGCCGGCGCCGATGAACGGCGGCTCGCCGCTGCGGGCGATCCGCTCCAGCCGCCGATTGAGGACGGCCATGCCCAGGCTCTCGACCAGGTCGCGGCGACGCTTGGCCTGGCTGTCGGGGGTCAGGTCCGGCGGCGCGATCCAGGCGACCTGGACGCTGGTCGGCGCGCCCGGCTCGACGAACACCTTGGCCTCGGTCCCACGCTTGGCGACCACGCCGAGGTCGGGTTCGGGTCCGGCGGGGCCGGCGGGCTTCCAGTCGCCGAACTTGGCCTTGATCTTGGCTTCCAGGGCGTCGACGTCGAAGTCGCCGACGGCGATCAGCACCGCCCGGTCCGGACGGTAGTAGCGGCTGTAGAAATCGCGGATCAGCGAGACGGGAGCGTTCTTGAGGACGTCGACCTTGCCGATCGGCATGCGGCGGGGCGCGAGCTGGCCCTTCAGGAAAAAGTCCATGCGGGCCATGAACACCCGCAGGGGCGGGGTGTCGCGGGCGCGTTCCTCGGACAGCACGACGCCGCGCTCGCCGTTCATGGCGTCCTGCGACAGGGTCAGCTGGTCGGCGGCCTCGCGCAGCAGCATCAGGGTGGTGTCGACCGTCTCGTCGTCGGCCTTGGGCAGGTCGAGCTTGTAGATGGTCTCGTCCCAGGAGGTCGAGGCGTTGGTGTCGGCGCCGAAGGCCAGGCCGTGCCGCTCGAGAATCTTGACCATTTCGTCGGCCGGCACGTGGGCTGAGCCCTTGAAGGCCATGTGCTCCAGGAAGTGCGCCAGGCCCTGCTGCTCGTCGCGCTCCATCAGCGAGCCGGCGTCGAAGCGCAGGCGCATGGACGCCTGGCCGGTCGGCGTGGCGTTCTTCATGATCGCGTAGCGCATGCCGTTGGCCAGCACGCCGAAGCGGATGGCGGGGTCGGCCGCCACGTCCGAGGCCGCCTGCGGCCAGGCGCTCCTGCCGGCGTCGGCCTGGGCCGGCGCGGCGGCGGCCGGGGCGGCCGCCTTGTCCTTGCCGAAATGGGGCAGGCGCACGGCGGCGTCGGCGCCGCCGGCGACGAGCGAGAGGCTGACGCTGGCCAGCAGCGCCAGGCGGAAGGTGTGGTTCATGAAGGGGAGAGCCTTGGGCATGGGATCGAAGGCGGAAGATCGCCATGCGAACATGACCACGGCAAGACCGAATTTTGCGTCGTTGTCGCGAAGGCGGCGCGACCTGGGCGAATCCGGACAGGATGCGAGCATGCCCGCTTCGATCCGCATCGCCGCGGTCGCCCTGATCCGGGGCGGCGACATCCTGCTCGTCCGCAAGCGCGGCTCGCGCCGGTTCATGCTGCCCGGCGGCAAGTATGCGCCGGGCGAATCGGCGCGCGACTGCGCCGTGCGCGAGGTGGAGGAAGAGATCGGCGTGCGCCTGGCGCCGGCCGACCTGGACGAACTTGGCGAGTTCTCGGCGCCCGCCGCCAACGAGCCCGGCCGTCAGGTGAGCGGCCGGATCTTCGTGACCGCCTTTGCGGGGGAGGCGCGCGCCCGGGCCGAGATCGAGGACGTCGTCTGGCGGCCCGTCGGCGGGGACGGCCCGGACCTGGCGCCGCTGCTGCGGCTGGCGGTCCTGCCGGCCCTGCGCCTCAGGGGTGGCTGACGTAGAAGGTGGCGGTGTTGCCGATGGCGGTGGACACCCCGGCCACCGACCGGTTGGAGCCGTTGATGGTCAAGGTGCTGCTGGCGCCGATGTCGGCGCTGTTGATCTGGTTGTTGTTGGCCTTGACCGTGCCCGAGCAGGTCGAGCAGGCGTAGGCCGTGACCGAGTTGCCGACGGCGGTGGCCGAGCTGGACGCGTCGTAGCCGGTGTTGCCGGTGTAGTTCGACACCACGTCGACGCCGCCGCCCGAATTGTTCTGGGTGTTGTCGATCGAGGTCGAGGTCCCGAGATTGCCGGCCGTCACCGAATTGCCGACGCCATAGGCGTTGGCCGAGCCGAGGCCGAACAGGAACGACGAGACGTCCGCCTGCGAGCGCAGATAGCTCTGATTGTCCTGGTTGACGGCGACGGTCAGCGGGCCGGTGTCGTTGCTGATGGCGACGTTGTTGGCCGCCGCGGTGGTCTGGCCGCTCACCGTCTGGCTGTTGCCGCCGGTGATGAAGTGCGAGGCCTGGGTGCGCACCCCGGTCATGCTCTGGGTGATGTTGAGGTTCTGGGTCGAACCGCTCTGGCCGGTGGCGTTGACGTTGTTGGAGATGGCCGAGGCGGTGAAGCTGGCCGTCCCGGGCGTCCAGCTGTACACCGCGCCGCCGTCGGCCTGGGTCAGGGCCTGGCTGGTCTGCCGGATGGCGACGTCGGCCGAACCGCCGACCACGGCGATCGACTGCGAGTTGGCGACGGCCTGGGTGGCGTTGTTGATGCCGCCCATCTGGGCGTTGGGGCCCTCGAACTGGTTGGTGGCGGTCACGGTGGTCGGGCCGGCGTTCTGGCTGAACGTCCCGGTCAGCGCCCCGCCGCCATAGGAAGCGGCGGTGCCGGCGTTGCCCGAGGCCGAGGTGACCATGGTCACCTGCGAGCCGGTCCAGCCGCCGGCGTTGAGCAGGGTCGAGGCGTCGACCGCGCCGCTCAGCGACTGGGTCGAGCGCACGTCGACCGAGCCGCTCTGGACGGCGCCCGACAGGCTGTTGCCGGTGGCGGTGGTGACGGCCGACGTCGTCCCCGACACGTCGACGACGTTCAGGGTCTGGGTGGCGAACACGTCGCCGAGCTGCACCTGGTTGTTCAGGACGCTGCTCGGCGGCGAGACGGTCTGGCTAGTAGCGACCGCGCAGAGCGGCGGAGACATTGGAATCGCGATTAGCGTTCCAGCGAGAAGGATCTTCGCGAGTCTGCGCATTGTTGGTCGCCACATTGTTGTAGGCCGGGGTGAACGCGCCGGTCAGTCCGGTGGTGCGGGCGCCCGCGCCAAGGGGATCGGTCTGCAGGCAGCTTTGCGGGCCCGGCATGCCGTAGAGGTTGGCCATCATCTCGACGACCGCCCGCTCGATCAGGGAGCGCACGGCCAGCTGCACCGGTTCGAGCGCGCCCGATCCGGCCGACAGGTCGAAGACGTTGCCGTTGAGGATGTCGAAGAAGCCGGCGCTGACCTCGCGGGCGACGATCTGCTTCTGGTAGGAGATGACGTCGACCACCTCCAGCGAACGGGTGTCGACCAGGCGCAGGTCCATGGCGATGTTCATCACGAACACCCGCGCGCCGAGGTTGCCCTTCGGGTCCTTGGCCTTGACCGCGCCGACATAGGCGGTGGCGCCGGCCGAGTGGATGTTGAAGTTCAGCTCGGTGATGCCGCCGACCAGATAGAAGTCGGAGCCGGGCACCTGGCCGGCCATGATCTTGCGGTAATCGACCGGGCCGCCGGGCGGCGGCGGGTCGCCGTCGGCGATCAGCTTGTTGTTGGCGTACTTCAGCTCCAGTTCCGACACGCTGGTGTCGAACCGCTCGACCAGCCGCGCGCCGGCCTTGCCGAAGGCGGTCATGGCCATCAGCGAGGCGCCTTGCGTCACCTTGCGGCCGGAGCCGTCGGATTCTTCCTTGCCGGTGTAGTCGGCGATGCGGCCCACCGCGACCCGCGGCGAGTTCATGTTGTACTTGCGGGCGTAGTCGCCCAGGCAGACCAGGGCCGGCGAATAGGGCGTCGGATTGGTGGTGACCGGGGCGTTGCCGATCGGGCTGGCGTAGTTGCCGCCAGGCCCGGCCACGGTGCCGCAGGAGGCCAGGGCGATCGAGCCGGCCGCGATCAGGACCGCCGTCGCGGCCCGGCGCATGTTCATCTTATTTGCCATTGGACCCCACGCCCCCGGAGACGTTCGTCCCGGCGCTGACGTTGCCGTTGTTGGTCTGCGTCGAGTTGACGATGACGGTGTTGTAGTTGCCCTGGGTGATCACGCTCAGGTTGTTGCCGATCGCGGTGGACGAGCCCAGGCCGCCGACGCCGCTGATGGCGTCCAGGGACCCGCTGCTGGTGCGCGAGAAGTTGCTCTGGTCCGCGCCGGTCAGCATGACCCCGTCGACGATCACCCGGTTGCCGTTGGCGTCGCGAGTGTTGAACTCGACGGCGCGGTTCTCCTGGCCGGCGATGCGGCCGTAGCCGGCGTTATAGGAGGCCGAATTGGTGGTCATGGTCTGGGCGGAGGCCGCGCCGGCCGCCAGGGCGACGACGCCCAGGGCCAGTGGCGCGGCGATCTTGAGCATGTCAGCCATGTCGGCCTTCCCCCACAGCCAGGCCGCAACCGACGTCATGACGGGCGCAGCGAACAGAATTGCAGGGATTGCTTTACGGCCGCAGATATCGCGAATTCGTTAAGCTTGACACGCGAAAGACGAAAAGTCTCGAAATGGGGCGACGGCTGCCGTAACTAGGCCCCCCGTGGATGAGGCGCGGGCGAACCGTCCGCATGCTGCATGACTTTCATGGCGCCGGGCGGCCTAGACCTGCGGATGCAGGATGGAGAAGCGGTATTGGACGACGAGCGTCGACAGCGCGACCAGGCTCCCGCATTCAACGCCCCCTGGCAGGTGCTGGTCGTCGTGGCGGCCATCCTGGCGAGCTACGCCGGACAGGTCCTGGGCGGCGGCGACGCCCTGATCGCCCGCTACGGCCTGGTCCCCGCCGAACTGTCCGAAGGGCGCGTCCTGCCCCTGTTGACCTCGCTCTTCCTGCATGGCGGCTGGATTCACGCCGGGATGAACGCGCTGGGCGCGCTGGCTTTCGGCGCGCCGGTGGCCCGGCTTTTCGGGCCCCGCGCCGTCCAGGCCGGAGCGTTCCTGCTCTTCTATATAGTGTGCGGAGTGCTGTCGGGCCTCGGCTACGCCCTGGCGCACCCGCACGGCCTGGCGCCGCTGATCGGCGCGTCGGGAGCGGTGTCGGGTTTCCTGGGGGCGGCCTCGCGCGTCGCTCCCGGCGCTCGCGGCCTCGCGCCCTTCGCCAGCCGAGGCGTGCTGGCCATGGCCGGGGCATGGCTGGTGATCAATGTCGCCTTCGGCCTGTTCGGCTCGGCCCCGGGGTCGGGCGGAGCGCCGATCGCCTGGGAGGCCCACGTGGCCGGCTACGCCGCCGGCCTGCTGCTGGTCGGCCCGTTCGCCCGGGCGCTGCGCCGGGCCTGACCGCCGTTAGGATTTGATCCGGGACGCGATTTGCGAGACCCTTGTTCGACCAAAGGAGCGAGGGAGTACGCGTATGCTTGTTTCCCAGATTCTGAAGGAGAAGGGCGATCTGGTGTTCACCGCTTCGCCCGCCGAGACGGTGGCCGCCGCCGCCGCCCTCCTGCACACGCGGCGGGTCGGGGCCATGGTGGTGATCGAAGGCGACGACGTGGTTGTCGGCATCCTTTCCGAGCGGGATATCGTCCGGGTGGTCGCCGAACAGGGGGCGGCCGGGCTGAGCCAGCCGATCTCCGCCTGCATGACCCGCGAAGTGCTGTTCGCCAAACCAACCGAGACGGTCGAATCGCTGATGGCGCGCATGACCGACCGTCGCGTGCGCCACCTGCCGGTGGTCCGCGACGGGCGGCTGGTCGGCATCGTGTCGATCGGCGACCTGGTTAAGAACAAGATCGCCGAGACCGAGGCCGAGGCCGAGCACCTCAAGGCCTATATCGCCGCCGGCTGAACCTCAGGCCGGTTCGAGCGGGCCGTCCACTCCGCCGCCCAGGCTGGCGGCGGCGGCCAGGCTGTAGCCTTCCAGCACGTCGGCGGTGGCGTCACGCGCCTGCCTCAGCGCCTCGCGCAGGGCGCAGGTGTCGAGGTCCGGGCAGTCGTCGCACTTGCGGAAGGCGGTCTTGCTGACGCAGGGCGCCAGGGCCAGCGGGCCGTCGATGATGCGGATCACCTCGGCGAAGCTCACCGCGCCGGCGTCGCGCGCCAGGGCGTAGCCGCCGAACTTGCCCCGCCGGCTGACGATGAGGCCGCGCCGGGCCAGCTCCAGCAGAATCGCCTCCAGGAACTTGCGCGGCGCGTCGGCGCGCAGGGCGATCTCGCCGGAGGTGAGCTGGGCGCCTTCGCCTTCGCGCGCTAGTTCCACCAGGGCGCGCAGCGCGTAGCGGGCTTTGTGTGACAGCATGTCCGTTCGATCTCCCTGCATTCCAATAGGGGAGGGGAAGGCGAGGGGGCAAGGGCGCCGCGGTCTGTGGACAGGTCGCGCTCCTGTGGAAAAGCGACGGTTTGATGAAATGAGCGCTTGCGCCGTCCGGAGGGGCCGCCTACAAGCCGCCCCTCGCCGGGGAACGGCGGGCCCGCCGGGCGACGGAGAGCGAAAAACTCTCTTGATTTCGGAAGGGTTCGAGACTAGGTTCCCCAGCCTCAACTGAATCGCTCCGGACTTGTGAGGGAAGCCCCTCGGCGGCCCGTGGGTGGTTTTTGGTCTCTGAAACGGCCCTGCCGACGATGAGAAAAAAGCTCGAAAGAGCCGGTTGACAAAGGGTTTAGCGGCTTTTAAACACGCCGCTCTTCACCG
>NZ_PUIC01000012.1 GCF_022750545.1 Caulobacter sp. CCUG 60055 | reverse complement strand
ATTTTCCACGCCGATTCACACACCGACATAGCGGACTGTTCCCGCAAACTGCTGCCCCGGCTGAGAGGGCAGGCGACCTTCGCAGGGGTCCGCACGGGCGGGCGTCGCCATCATTGAGAAAGCAAGGGCGCTGAGGGCGAACGCTACTGGGTTCATGGCGTCGGTGACACTTCGACCAAGAGATAATGAAGCGAAGTCGTACCCTCCGCCCACTGGAACTGGTAGTCGCGGGCTAGCGTGATGGGCGGGCCGAAGTCGCTGCCGGTGTTGTAGCTCAGGGTCTTTCCGGCCTGATATGTCGCTCCGTTGCGAAAGTCGAAGTCGCTAGTCGCTCCGGAATAGGCCTCGTTGCTGACGTAATGCAGATGGTCTGTGCCGACGATCATGAAGCCGACATCCGCGACGTCGCCGCAACTTTCAAGGCGCGCGATGTCCTTGAAAACCTCATAGCGATTGTTGGGTTCGCGGTGATTTTTGCGTTTGAAGAATTTCAGCTCGATCGCGCATCGCCACTGACGACCCTCGTCATCTGTGATCCGGAACCACACATCGATGCGGCCGCGTTTGCCACCTGCGCCGAGCAGGCGCTTTTCCAACTGGACCGAGAAGGTCTCGCGTTCGCTTATAATTTCGAGGTCGGCGGCCGTGGCGATGATACGCCCGAGGTGGAGCTGGAGGGTCGCTTCGCTCTCGCATTCCACGCGCCCACCCGCGATCTGGCGAAAGAGGGTCTGAACAGACAATTGGACGATATTGCGTAGGCGCTGGACAGACATTGGCTTTAATCCCCGCTCAACGGATGCCGGCTCGGTGTGCGGAGGCCGTCTATTGGTCCTGCCCTTCTAACTTCCGGTGTTTTCTCTGCAAGGGATTGGCAACGCGGCTGGATCGTTGCCGGCGGATTACGTTGACGCGGAGACGAGCCAGGCCTTGCCTGCCATCATCACGCCTTGTCCTTCGACATGATGGTGACCGAACACCGTGAGCAAATCTTCCCGAACGCGGTGCTGAAGACTCTCGTCCTCGTGTTGGACTAGACGGCCCGCAGCCAATGAAGACATGGCGAAGTTAACCGCGACATCCGGCGAGGCACCCACCCCACCAATCGGTTGCAGACCATGGTAGGCGATGATGTCGATATCGGCGAACCCCGCGTTTTCCAGGACGGTTCTTAAGTAATCCGTGTCCTCGAAGGCGAACGGCCCCGGCGCGCGAGGCACAGCCGGCGGCACGTCGATGTGACGTCGCAGTGCGGCCATCATTTCCATCATCCAGGGATTGTCACGAGGCGGACCCCAGACCGCGAGGTCAAGTCGACCGCCCTGCTTGAGGCAGCCGTGCAAATTGGAAAAGGCTTCGACCGGGTGCGGGAAGAACATGCTGCCAAGGCGGGAGACCATCCTGTCGAAGGCCGCCTCCGGCTTATAGGACGCCGCATCGCCGCATTCGAATGTCGCATTGCGAGTGTCGGCGGCTTCGGCCCGTTCGCGAGCTTTGGCGATCAGGTCGGGCGAGATGTCGATGCCGGTGACGGACCCTCCCGGGCCGACCGACTCTGCGATCGTAAGACTGTTCGCCCCGCCACCGCATCCCAGATCGAGGACGTGTTCCCCGGTCTTGAAAGACGCTCTTGCTAGCAGGGCGTCGCCGATCGGCGCGATCATCGATTCAAACTGGTCGATGCCGGCCAACCATCGGGTGCCCATTTCACCCGCCCAGTCCTCGGGCTGAGGGGTCTCGGAGGCGTCGGATTGGGCATTCGTCATGGGCGGCCTCACTTAATTGACAGAATGCAGAATCTAAGCGTTTAGCCAGGTCCTGATAACGAGCGCGACGATACCGAGGGCGGCGACGCTCATGGTCCAGATCGCGAACATCCATAGCAGCCGTTTCCAAAGAGGCACTTCGTCCATCAATGATACCCGTGCGTGCCGACCTTGCCGCGAAAGACCCAATAGGCCCAGGCGGTATAGGCGAGGATTATGGGGACGATGATCACGGTCCCGACCAGCATGAACAACTGGCTCGACGCGGGCGCCGCCGCGTCCCAGATCGTGATCTGGTCGGGCACGATGTAGGGAAAGAGGCTGATCCCAAGGCCCGCGAAGCCAAGCAGGAATAGGCCGAGCGCGATGGCGAAGGGCAGGCGTTCCGACCCCTTGTTCAGGCTGCGGAAGAAGAAGAGCCCCGCGATCACGACCAGGATCGGAACCTGAGCGGTCAGGAGAACCCCCGGCATCTCGAACCAGCGCTCCCAGTAGGCGTAGTCGAGGAAGGGCGTTGCGGCGCTGACGGCGGCCATGCCGCTGAGCGTCGCGACGCCGAGGATGCGCGCCAGCCGCACGGCATGACCTTGGGCCGTGCCCTCGACCTTCCAGATCAGCCAGGTCGCGCCCAAAAGCGCGTAGCCGGCGACCACACCAATGCCGGTCAGCAGGCTGAACGGGGTCAGCCAGTCGAGCCAGGCCCCGGCATACGCCCAGCCCCCGGCCTCGACGCTTTCGACGACGGTGACCCCCTGAAGGATCGCGCCCAAGATCATGCCTTGCGCCATAGCGGCGACGACCGAGCCGACGGTGAACGCGACGTCCCAGAGCGCCCGGTGGCGTGGATCGCGCCACCGGAACTCGAACGCGACGCCGCGAAACACGAGGCCCAGCAGCATCGCGATCATCAGCGGATATGTGGCGGGCAGGATGATGCCGTAGGCGAGCGGAAAGGCCGCGAAGAGCCCGCCGCCGCCCAGCACCAGCCACGTCTCATTGCCGTCCCAAACCGGAGCGATCGAATTCATGGCCTGATCCCGTTCCTCGCCCACGGCGAAGAAGGGAAACAGGATGCCGATCCCGAGATCGAAGCCGTCCATGACGACATAGGCAAACACGGCAAAGGCGATGATGAAGGCCCAGATGACCGTCAGATCGAGTGCATAGGTCATGGCTTACTCCGCCGGTCGGGGTGCGCCATCAAGCGCGGGTGCGGGTGTGATGCCAGCGGACCGAATCGGCGTTTGTGGCGGTTCGGTCTCATGGGCTTGGGGTGTGTGGCCCATCAGCTTCAGCAGATACCAGGCGCCAGCGCCGAACACGAAAAAGTAGACGACCACGAAGGCGATCAACGAAGCCGCAACGGCCGGGGCCGCGAGCGGGGAGTGGGATTGCCCCGTCAGCAGATGACCATAGACGGTATAAGGCTGTCGCCCCACCTCGGTCGTGATCCATCCCGCGATGACCGCCACAAAACCGGTCGGCCCCATCAGGATGGCGAGCCGGTGCAGCAGCGGCCAGTCGTATAGCGATCGACGGGTACGGGCGACGAGGCTGATCACCCCGAGGCCCAGCATCGCGAAGCCGAGGCCGACCATCACGCGGAAGGACCAGAAGACGATGGCGACCGGGGGTTCGCGGTTATCGGGGATCGTGTCCAACCCGGCCAGCGGCGCGTTCGAGTCATGTTTCAGGATCAGGGATGAGGCTTTGGGGATCTCGATGGCGTAGTCGACGCGCTTCTCGGCGCTGTTCGGAATGCCAAACAGGATCAGCGGCGCACCATCGGGATGGCTTTCATAGTGTCCCTCCATCGCCATGACCTTGGCAGGCTGGTGCTCCAGCGTGTTTAGGCCGTGCAGGTCGCCCGCGAAGATCTGGATCGGAGCCACGATGGCCGCCATCCACATGGCCATGGAGAACATCTTGCGGGCATAGGGGTTGTTGCGGTCCTTCAGCAGGTGCCATGCACCGACAGCCCCTACGACGAGCGAGGTTGTCAGGTAGGAGGCGATGAGGGTGTGCAGGAGTCTGTAGGGGAAGCTGGGGTTGAAGATGATCGTGAGCCATGATCCGGCCGGAACGAACTGACCCGCTGCATTGATTTCGAAGCCGGTCGGCGTCTGCATCCAGCTGTTCACGCTGAGAATCCAGGTGGCCGAAATGAAGGTGCCCAGCGCCACCATACAGGTCGCTGCAAAATGCAGCTTCCGGCCCACCTTGCTCATGCCGAACAGCATGACCCCCAGGAACCCCGCTTCAAGGAAGAAGGCGGTCAGGACCTCATAGGCCATGAGGGGGCCGAGCACTGGCCCGGTTTTGACCGAGAAGACCGACCAGTTCGTCCCGAACTGATAGGACATGACGATGCCGGAAACGACACCCATGGCAAAGACCACGGCGAAGATCTTCAGCCAGTATTTGAACAGGTCCAGATAGACGCTTTTGCCAGTCTTCAGCCAAAGCCCCTCGAGGACGGCCAGGTAGCTGGCGAGGCCGATGGAGAAGGAGGGGAAGATGAAGTGAAAGCTGACGGTGAAGGCGAACTGGATGCGCGCCAGTATGACGGGATCGAGATGATCAAACACTGGCGGTTGTCCCGAAAAATGCGCCCGCGCTCTTCCAGAGCATGTAGGCGGCAACAACGAAGATGAGCACTGAGAAGACCGTCGTCAGCAGGCCTGTGGTGCCCGAGAGCTTCTTGGCTGCGAGCGCGCCGCCGAAGCTGCCGACGAGGCCGCCGACGACAAAGATGCCCGCCAGGGGCCAGTCGATCAGGCCGGAGAAGGCGTAGTTGAGCGCCGTTGTCAGGCCGAAGGCCGTCACGGCGACGAGCGATGATCCGATCGCGTTGAGGATCGGCATCCCTGTCGAGGCGACCAGGCCGGGTACAATCAGGAACCCGCCTCCGATCCCAAAGAATCCGGAGAAGACGCCCGTGCCGAGACCATAGCCCAGAACCTTGGGTGCCTTCTCGCGGTTACATTCCGCACCTGGGTTGCCGATGTCGCCGCGGCCTCGCAGCATGAGGACACCCACAACCACCATGACGATCGCGAACAGGAAGAGCAGTTTCTGCCCGTCGAAGGCTTTGCCGACGGTGGAGCCTGCGAAGGCTCCGGCAATGCCGGCACCGGCATACATCAGCGCGCAGCGCCACTTTACGGTGCCGTTGCGCGCATGGTTCATCAGCCCCGCTGCTGCGTTCGCCGCGACTGCGAGTGCGCTGGTGCCGATCGCCACGTGCGGGCTGGGGACGCCGACCAGGTAGACCATCAGAGGGACGGCCAGGATTGATCCGCCTCCCCCCACCAGACCGAGCGTGAAGCCCACGAGACCCCCGGACAAGGCACCGAGGAGGTATTGAATCGGTTCGAGGGTCATGCGGCGTCACGGTGTTGGGGACCGGCCATCCATTCGCGGCCCTTTAGCATCGCATTCCAGTATATCCACGGCAGGCCTTCGGACTTCAGCAGCCAGGACAGGCGCTGCGGCTTCGTGCCCTCGATGATCCAGCTGGGGAAGCTGGGCAGCAGCTTGCCGCCATAGCCGAACTCGGCGAGCAGGATCTTGCCGCGCTCGACCGTCAACGGACAGGAGCCGTAGCCGTCGTAGATGGCGGTCGGAGCTTTGTTGGTGAGGACGGCGATCAGGTTCTCGGCCACGACCGGCGCCTGCTTGCGCGCCGCAGCCACGGTCTTGGCATTCGGGGTCGAACCGCCGTCGCCCAAGCCGAAGACGTTCGCATGACGGACATGCTGGAGGCTGGCCTGGTCGACATCGACATAGCCCGCCTCATTGGCAAGCGGACTACGCGCCACGAAGGCCGGGGCCTTCTGCGGCGGCGTGACATGGATCATGTCGAAGGACTTTGTGACCTCGCCCGCCTTCTCTCTGAAGGTGGCCGTGCGGTCGGAGCCGTTGACGGCGATCAGGGTGGACTCGAACTGAAGGTCGATCCCGTAGCGGCCGATGTATTCCATCAGCGGCGGCACAAACTCCTTCACGCCGAACAGGACGGCGCCCGCGTTGTGGAACTCGACGTCGATGTCCTTGAGCACGCCCGTTCGCAGCCAGTGGTCGCAGGACAGATACATCGCCTTCTGCGGCGCGCCGGCGCATTTGATCGGCATGGGCGGCTGGGTGAACAGGGCGCTGCCATGCTTCAGGGTCTGCACCAGGTCCCAGGTGTAGGGGGCGGTCTCGTAGCTGTAGTTGGAGGTGACGCCGTTCTTGCCGAGCGTCCCGGGCAGGCCGTCGATTGCGGCCCAGTCCAAGGTGTTGCCGGGCGCTACGACCAGGGCGCGGTAGCCGACCGTGCTGCCGTCCTCCAGCGTGACCTGATCGCGCTCCGGTTGGAAGCTGGCGACCGCGCCCTTGATCCAGCGCACACCCGCCGGGATCACCGACGCCTCTGCCCTGCGGGTGTCCTTCACGTCGAACACCCCGCCGCCCACCATGGTCCAGCCTGGCTGATAGTCGTGGGTCTCGCGCGGCTCGATCACCACGATGTTGAGCCTGTGATCGCGTTCCAGAAGCGAGGCGGCCGTGGCCAGACCGGCCGAACCTCCGCCGACAATGACCACATCGGCCTGCTCGGCCTGCGCGCCGATCGGGGCGGTCATCCGGGTTTCCAGCCGGGGACGCAGCGCTGAAAGATCATAGCCCGCTCCGGCAGCGGTCGCGATCAGGACTTCAGCCGGTTGAGCCCCCACCTGGGATAGAGCCCATAGCGTCGTCGAGCGTGTCCCGGTGCGGCAGTAGGCAAGCACGGGGCCATCAAGACGTGAAAGGGCGTGCGCCATCAGGGCGACGTCCTCGTCGCTGATCTTTCCGCCTACCGTTGGCACATGGGCGAAGCCCATGCCATGGGACGCGGCCAAAGCTTGCATCTCGGCCGCGCTCGGCTGACCCGGTTCCTCGCCGTCCGGTCGGTTGTCGATGATCGCGCGAAAGCCGTCGCGGGCCGCCTCGGCGAGGTCCGCTTCGCTGAGCTGTGGCGAAACCGAAAGAGAGGGAGTGAGGGCCTTGAACGGCATGACGATCGTCCTTGAACGGGGATGTTCGGATAATGGCTCAGCGGTGCCGGGGCCGCGTGGACAGGCCGAACGGCATGTAGGCCGGGCAGGTCGCGGTCAGGCTGGTCAGCAAAAGGACGACCGCGAAGGCTCCAAGAATCAGGGCGAGGGTCCCGCTGATGAGCCCCAGGCCATAGGCTCCGATGACGGCGGCGACGGCGGCGAGCCGGATGACCCGGTCGAGCGTTCCCATGTTTTTCACGGTGAGTGTCCTTGCGTTGGAAGCGAGCCGGCGCGTCCGTAGTGACCGCGCCGGCTCCGGGGGTCAGGCTGCGATCGGGCGGGTCGAGAAATACCAGTCAGTGTATTTGAAGCCCTCGCCCTCGCGGGCATTGGCCGCTTCCACGGTCTTCGGTGGCGAGACGATGGCGTCGTCGCCCGGCTGCCATCCCGCAGGTGTGGCGACGCCATTGGCGTCGCTCGTCTGCATGGCGGTGACCAGACGGACGATCTCGGGGATCGAGCGGCCGTTGCTCATCGGATAGTAGAGCATTGCCCGCAGCACGCCTTCGGGATCGATCACGAAGGTGGCGCGCACGGCTGAGGTGTCGCTGGCCCCCTCGTGGATCATGCCGTAGGCGCGGGCCACGTCCATCTTGAGGTCTTCGATGATCGGGAACGGGATTTCGACACCGAACTTCTCGGCGATGTTCCGTGTCCAGGCGATGTGGGAAAAAATGCTGTCGATCGACAGGCCCAGCAGTTCGCAGTTCTTGCCTTTCAGCTCAGCGGCCACTCCAGCGAAGCCGATGAACTCCGTGGTGCAGACGGGCGTGAAATCGGACGGGTGCGAGAACAGCACCAACCATTTGCCCTTGTAGTCGGCCAGCGAACGATCGCCGTGGGTGGTCTTGGCCGAGAAGTTCGGAGCGGGCGCGTTCAGGCGCGGCAGGCCGACGGCGGATTGGGTGTCAGACATTGGATGTCTCCAGGGTTGGCTGCTTCACAGGAGCGGCGGGCAGCAGGCGGTGCAGGATCATCCCGCCCAGCATCGCCACGACGAAGATGGCGGCGGGAACGGGGGCGATGGCGAGGTCGGCAATTGCGGGACCGGGGCAGAGCCCGGCGATGCCCCAGCCGATACCGAACAGGGCGGCCCCGCCGATCAGGCGGGGGTCGAGATCGCGCGCGGTGGGCAGGGCGAACCGATCAGCGGCCATGGGCGAAGTCATCCGCCTCTGGACTCGCCATGCGATGGCCATGGGGATCAGGGCACCGCCCATGACAAAGGCGAGCGTCGGGTCCCAGGCACCGAACAAATCAAGGAAGCCCCGCACGCGCTGCGGATCGGCCATGCCCGACACGGCCAGGCCGGCTCCGAACAGTGCTCCCGCGATCAGGGCGAAGACGATCGGGCGCTTCATTGTCCCAGCCCCATGGCGTTCATGACGGCGACGGTCGCGAAGCCCATGACCATGAATGTCGCCGTCGCCACCAGGGACCGCGCCGAGAGCCGCGACATGCCACAGACGCCGTGTCCGCTGGTGCAGCCGCTGCCGAGCCGGGTGCCGAATCCGACCACCAGGCCACCGATGACGAGAGCGGCCAAACCTTGCTCGAACCGTTCCTCGACGGGTCCAAGGATCAGGGCGACCAGCAGGGCACCCAGAGGGAGGCCGACCACGAAGGCGATTGCCAGCGGACGGGGCGCACCATCGACGGTGATCCCGGTGGCCCGCGCCGCCAGACCGCTGACGCCGGCGATCCGACCCAGGCCTAACAACATGATGGCGGAGGCCGTGCCGATCATCAGGCCGCCGATTAGCCCTTGGACCGGCATGGCGTTGGCGAAAACGTCACCCATCACAAGACATCCAGCGGAATCTTGAGGTAGCGGGTGCCGTTCGATTCCGGCTCGGGGAGATGGCCGCCGCGCATGTTCACCTGGATAGAGGGCAGGATCAGCTTGGGCATGGACAGGGTGGCGTCGCGCGCATCGCGCATGGCCACGAACTCGTCCTCGCCGACGCCTTCATGGACATGGACATTGCCCGCGCGCTGGGCCCCGACGGTGGTCTCCCAGGCGAAGGTGTCGCGTCCGGCGGCCTTGTAGTCATGGCAATGAAACAGGCGCGTGCGCTCGGGCAGCGCCATCAGGCGACGGATCGAGCGATACAGCTGGCGGGAATCGCCGCCGGGGAAGTCGGCGCGCGCCGTGCCGTAGTCGGGCATGAACAGGGTGTCGCCGGTGAACACAGCGTCGCCGATCACATAGGCCAGGTCCGCGGGCGTATGGCCGGGCACGTGAAGCGCGATGGCCTCCAGCCCGCCGATCTGGAACCGGTCACCGTCCTCGAACAGCCGGTCGAACTCCGACCCGTCGCGTGCGAACTCGGTGCCTTCGTTGAAGATCTTTCCGAAGACATTCTGGACGTGGATGATCTCGCGACCGATGGCGAGCGTGCCGCCAAGCTTGTCCTTGAGATACGGCGCAGCCGATAAATGATCGGCGTGAGCGTGCGTTTCCAGCAGCCAAGTTACCGACAGCTTCTCGGCCTGCACATAGGCGATGATGGCATCCGCCGACGCGAACGAAGTGCGACCCGCTGCAGGGTCGTAATCAAGCACGCTGTCTACGACGGCCGCTTCGCGGGTCGCTGGATCGTAGACGACATAGCTGACGGTGTTGGTGGGCTCGTCGAAGAAGCTCTTTACGACGGGGCGCTGACCGGAGCCGCCATGCGCGTCGCCGATGATAGCGGCTGCTTGCTCCAGATGGGGATCGCTCATGAGGTGCTCCGACTCGGAATTTATCAATTACAATATGTGTGTAATCGTGTATCTGAGTTGCGTCAATCCAATTGGGATGCCAACCAGCAATGATGACTGACTCGAATCTTCCCCCTGCAGCGTCCCTCCAGCGTCCCCTTCGCATTGGTGACACTGCGCCTGGGTTTCAGGCGCGCTCGACACTCGGCGAGGTTCGGCTGTCAGACTATCGCGGAAAGTGGCTGGTGTTCTTCTCGCACCCGGCTGATTTCACGCCGGTCTGCACGAGCGAATTCGTCAGCATCACGAGGGCTGCTGAAGCCTTTGCCGCGTTAGACTGCGGATTGCTGGGGCTGTCGGTAGACAGCCTCTATTCGCATCTCGCCTGGGTTCGTGCGATCCGACAGAAGTTCGCCGTCACCATCCCGTTTCCTATCGTCGAGGATCCATCCATGGCGATCGGCCGCGCCTATGGGATGATTGAGCCGCATTCGGACGATTCATCGGCGGTGCGGGCCACCTACTTTATTGATCCCGAAGGCGTGATCCGGGCGATGACGTGGTATCCCCTGAATGTCGGGCGCTCAGTCGACGAAATGCTCCGTATGGTCGCTGCGCTCAAGCGAACGGCTGCTGACGATGTGTTGGCACCCGAAGGCTGGCATCCGGGCGATGACCTGCTTGTCACTCCGCCGCAGGATCAACACGCCGTGCTGGCCGGAGACGACGAACACTGGTTCTATCAGACGACGGCGGACGCGAAGTGACGCTATATTCCTCTCGGTCTGCAGCAGATGTCGCCGCTGAGCGCCTCAAGATTTACGCCCAGCCGCAGCGGCTGATGATCCTGTCGCGGCTGATCGATGGCGAACACACCGTGAGCGAGATCGACGAGGCGACCGGAATCGGCCAGCCTGCGCTCAGCCAGCAGCTCGCCGAACTACGGCGCGCAGATATCGTGAAGACGCGTCGCGCCTCAAAGCAGGTTTACTATCGGCTCGCTGACGAGAACGTGATGGTTTGCGTCAAAGGCATCGAGGCGATGTTTGGTGGTGATGGCAACGCAGCGGGTGCGCTATCGCTTGCGCTGGTTGGTGCAAACCCTGTTCGGCCGGTCTCCCGACCGAAGGGTGCAGCAGCCTTCGCACGGGTGGGGTAGCATGGTCGTCAGGGCTATCGAGAATTCGGCACGCGCGTTAGTCTGTTTGCCACCGAAACAGACAATGGAGTGACGGTATTTTCAGACCGCATCTATGGTGTGGTCTAAGCCTTCCTAGCCGCCGAAAAAGCGACGAACGGGGCGAAAGGTAGCGATTGATCTGGAAATGCGAGTGTCTGGGAGGGGCGTAAAAATCCCAATGAAATCAACAGCCCGACTTTTTGACGGCATGTGCAGCGGCATTCGAAAACTGAAAAAATATTTTGATTAGGAAAATCAAGCAGTTATGGTGTCGGCGCACAATCGAGTGGGAGTAGGGGAGCGTAGAAAAGGGTGGGCGTGGGATCGTTAGGGATAGTGCTGCGAGATGGGATCACTCGATCATCGTCGATAGGCCTCTAACGTTATCCGCACATTTTGAATTTTCGCCGGCGGCTAAGGCCGCTCATGGCGCGGCTGATAAAGTCCGAGCGTGCCTCCCCCAGGGAATTTGATGCGGGTGGGCCGGTCAGGCCTGATCGTCCTCCATTCGGAGGTGGGTGATCGAAGATGGGACCGAGTTCGCCCACATGGTGCTGCACTCGACCTCGCCGTCGCGCTCGAACCAATGCGTCGCCCGGGGGATGAGATCGAAGGGCGCCGATTTTCGGCTCCGCGAGCTTTGTGGATGGATGCGGCAAACGCCCTTGCGCAAAGATCGTAAATTATCTATATAGTTAAATAACGATATAGATGGCTTGCGATGATCAATCTCAGCGACGCTTTTCAAGCTCTGGCCGACCCAACGAGGCGGGCGATACTCGCCCGCTTGTCTCGCGGCGATGCAACGGCCACCGAGCTGGCAAAGCCGTTTGCCTTGGCGCAGCCGACCATTTCGCAGCATCTCAAGGTTCTGACTGAAGCTGGCTTGATTGTCCGATCGGTCGACGGAACGCGTCGCCCGTGCCGCCTGGCGCGCGAGGGCATCGAAGCGGTCGATCAATGGCTGGGTGCGCTACGCGACGCGCTCGACGCCAACTACGACCGCCTCGATGCGGTCCTCGCCGAGATCACCCAACAACCCGAAGAGAAGAACCCATGAGCAAGCTGACGCTGACAACCGAGGGCGATCGCAACATCGTCATTAAGCGCCGCTTCGCTGCACCCCCCGAGGCGGTCTACCGGGCGCACATCGAACCCGCCCTGATCCAAGCGTGGATGCTTGGACCAGATGGCTGGACGATGCCCAAATGCGTCAGTGACCCGCGTCCGGGCGGCCAAATCCGCTACGAATGGTCCGACGGCAAGGGCCACGGCTTTCACCTCACCGGCGAGTTCATCGAACTCTCGCCGTTCCATCGGATCGTTCATGTGGAACGGATGCACCTGCCTGACCCGACGCCCGACAACCACGTGGAGACAACATTCGAGGCGGACGGCGCCGGCACGCTGATGACGGTAAGGATGACGCTGCCCGACGCTGACGTGCGATCGAAGATGCTCGCGACTGGAATGGAGCATGGCATGGAGGTCAGCTACAGTCGCCTCGATGGCGTTGCTTCGCGTTAATGGCGGGCGCCTCACCTCGGCTGCCCGCACCGAGATCGATGGCTTCACGGCCGACGCCAGATTCCGTTGCTGGCGATAGATGGCGAGATCTTGAAATAAAATCTCGCGGAAAAACCGTTGAAAATCAATAGCATAGGTTTTTGACGGCAACACCGGAGGCGTTCTGCTCGGCAGTGAGAATTTTCATGACCTTGTCGACGCCGTCCGGCGATATCCGTGCGCTGTCGACCCCTTCAGGTCCATGAGATCGGCGGCGTCCACCGTCTTGCCGACGGCCTGCGCGCCCGCCGCCGACGTCAGGAGAGCGAGGAGCGCCGCAGCCAGGGCCGCCAGCTTCATATCGACACTGCATGAACGTCGTTATGTTTCGGTCAGGGCTATCACGGCGGCGCCGGAATTCAAGGCGGGCGGCCCGCGTGGGCGGGCGGACCGGCCTCAGGCCGAGGAAAGCGCGGCCTCGCCGCTCAGCCAGTCTCCAAACAGGCGCACGATCGGCTTCACCACTTCGTCCTGCGACGTCACGAAGTAGTAGCTCCATGAGGTCGGGCGCGGCGGGGCGAGCAGCCTGACCTCGCCGCGCGCCAGCTCGGGCTCGATCATGAGGGTGTCGAGGACGCCGACGCCGGCCCCGGCCAGCACGGCTTCCACGACCAGTTCGCGCGTGGACACCGTCCGCGCCCCGGCTCCGGTCGGAAGATCCGCCCAAGCGGCCCATTCATCGACGCGGCCCTGCAGGAGGATGCGCGGCATCGCGCCGGGGTCTTGCCCCCCTCCGACGCGCGCGACCGGCCCCTCGCGCTGCGGCGTCAGCAGCCGCGCGGCGACGTTGGGCCAGCCGCCCGGGCCCAGGCGGATCGCGCAGTCGATGCGCTCGCGGCCAAGCTCGACCAGACGCGGCGTCGTGGAGAGCCGCAGGTCCACGCCGGGCGCGATGGCGTCGAAGCGGTGCAGGCGCGGCATCAGCCACCGCGCCGCGAAGGACGGCTGGACGGTGACGGTCAGGGTCGGCCGCGCGCTGCGAAGGCGGTCCACCGCAACGTCGATGTCGGCGAACGCCTGTTCGAGCTCGGCGGCGAACGCCGCGCCCCGTTCGGTGAGGGCCACGCCCCGTCCATGGCGGCGGAGCAGGGAAAGGCCGATGGCGCCTTCCAGGCCGCGCAGCTGGTGGCTGATCGCCGAGACGGTCAGACCCAGCTCGTCGGCCGCTGCGGTGAGGCCGCCCAGGCGCGCGACCGCCTCGAAGGTGCGCAGCGCCGGCAGCGAAAGCGTCAGGGACGCGCGAGCGGTCATACTTGAGCCTGCCTCAACAATCTGGCCAGCGTTCCGAATTGTCCCACGGGCCGCCGGTCGTCAAGAGCATGGCGCGGATGCCGCGATCCTGTCGGCTTCGTCAGCGCGGGGCGCCCTTCGGTGCAGTCTGGACGTTTGATCTTGTGGGGCGTGGTCGGCCTGCTGTCGTTCGCCGCCGCGCCCGCGCTGGCGCAGCGTGCGTCGGAGAACGCGGTCAAGGCCGCGGAAGACGCCTTCGGCGTCAGCGTCGGCCGCGAGACGGTGGGCCTTTACGATCCCGACAATGTCCGCGGCTTCTCGGCGCTGGACGCCGGCAACGCCCGCCTGGACGGCCTCTACTTCGATCCCGTGTGGCAACCTTCGCCGCGCCTGCAGCGCGCGACCACCATCCGCGTCGGCATCGCCGCTCAGGGCTTTCCGTTCCCGGCGCCCACCGGCGTGGTCGACTATGCGCTGCGGCGCCCCGGGGATGTCTTCAAGGCCAGCGGTTTCGTCTCGGCGGACAGCTACGGGTTCCTGACGGCCGAGTCCGACGCCGAACTCCCGCTGATCGAGGACAAGCTGTCGCTGGGTGCGGGTTTCGCGGGCTACCGCGAGAGCTACTACAACGACACCACCGACCTCACGCGGGCGGAGACGCTGATCCTGCGCTGGCGGCCGGCGGACTCGCTCGAACTGACGCCGTTCTGGAGCCATGCGGACGTCTACGCCTCGCAGGCGCCGCCCCTCTACCTGACGGCCGGCGACTACCTGCCGCCGCATATCGAGCGCCGCCGTTTCAACGGCCCCCTGTGGGCCGAAAGCCGCAGCGAGCGCTACAATTACGGGATTCTGGGCCGCTGGGCGCCCGGCCCGGAATGGCGGGTCGAGGCGGGGGTGTTCCGTTCGGGGCGCGACGATCCGATCGCGTTCGCAAACCTCCTCACCAGCCTCACCCCCGGCGGCCAAGCCGATCAGGTCGTGATCGTCGATCCGCACGCCTACAATGCCTCGACCAGCGGCGAGCTGCGCGTGTCGCGAAGCTTCGCCGGGGAGGCGTGGCGTCACGAGATCGTGCTGACCCTGCGCGGCCGCGACCGCGAGCGGACCTATGGCGGCGGCGACGTGATCGACCTGGGCCCGATCGCGCTGGGCCAGCGCCAGGCGGCGCCTCGGCCGACCTTCGTCTTCTCGGCGCAGAACCGCGACCATATCCGCCAGGGCACGGTCGGTCTCGCCTATGAGGGACGCTGGCGCGGGGTGGGCGAGCTGAGCGTCAGCCTCCAGAAGACCGACTACGCCAAGGATGTCGGCCTCGCCGGCGGAAGCTCGGCCTCGACCCACGCCGACCCCTGGCTCTACAGCCTCGCCGGCGCGGTCCACCTCAACCGGCGCCTCGACCTCTACGCCAGCTACGCCCGCGGCCTGGAGGACAGCGGCGCGGCGCCGAGCAGCGCCGCCAACCGCAACGAGCCCTTGCCCGCCATAAAGACCGAGCAGGCCGATGCGGGGCTCCGCCTTGCGTTGTCGCCGAAGCTTCGTCTCGTCGCCGGGGTGTTCGACCTGAAGAAGCCCTATTTCGAGTTCGACGCCGCCAATCGTTTCACCCTGCTCGGATCGGTGGAGAACCGGGGCGTCGAACTCAGCCTCTCGGGCGCGGCCGCGCCTGGCCTCGACGTCGTGGCGGGCGCGGTGCTGAGCGACCCCAAGGTCGAGGGCGCCGCCGTGCGTCTCGGGCTCGTCGGGACCGATCCGGTCGATAAGCCTCGCGTCCGTCTCGGCCTGAACGTCGAATGGCGCATGCCGTGGATCGCGGGCGTGTCGTTGGACGCGGGCGCGACCTATCTCGGCCGCCGCGCCGCCAGCACCGACGACCGCGTCCACGTTCCGGAGCGCACGCTGGTCGACCTGGGTTCGCGCTACGCCTTCACGATCGCCTCCCACCCCGCGCAGTTGCGGCTGGCGGTGACGAACATCGGCGGCGTCCACGGCTACGACCTTTACGGCGCCGGCGCCTACGACATCATTCCGGGCCGGGTGGCGCAGCTCAGCCTGGGCGTGGACTGGTGACGACGCGGGCGTTCGCCCGGCCCGCCGATGCTCGCCTTCGTCGGTTTCGGTGCTAAGTGTCCCCTCGATAAGCCGGCTTAACGAGGTGATCGAGCGTCCGCATGGGTCGATTCCAGACCTTCAAGGGCTTGGCGCCGTGCGCCGCCCGCCGGGCCTGCGGCGTTGTCCATGACGAGGGGCGCGGGTTTGCGCGGACGGGAGCCTCGAGGCGCCGTAACGTGTGCGGGCCTCGGCGACGGGCTGGCGTCGCAGCCCTGAGGCTGGCGGTCCTCCTCGTGATGCTGGCGGTCGCGGCGGATGCGGCCGCGCCTGGGGCGTCGGCGTCCGAAGCCGGCGCTTCGACGACGGAACGCAAGGTGCAGCTGTTCAACATCCCGGCTCAGCCGTTGGCCGCCGCGTTGCAGACCTATAGCGCGGTGACCGGCAACGAAGTGATCTGCGACAGCCGGCTGGCGGCCGGGCGAAGGTCGGCGCCTGTGGTGGGCCTGTTCACTCCCGAGGCGGCGCTGAGGATGCTCATCGCCGGGGCCGATCTGGCGATCCGTTACACCGGCCCCCAGGACGTCACCCTGCTGGCGGCGAGCACGGCGAACGCGACGGCGGGGGGCGGGGACGACGTCGCCGACCTGGGCGGCGGCCGCGTCGGCGTGATGGTCCTCGACACGCTGCATGTCGACCTGCCGGCGGGCGCCGAGCGCAAGCCGGATTTCAGCGCCTACGGCCATCAGGTCCTGCGCGAGGTCAAGCATGCCCTGGCGCGGGACGAGGAGATCGGCGCGCGGACCTTCGACCTTCAGATCGACATCTGGATCGACGCTGACGGCCGCGTCCGGCAGGCGCAGCTCCTTCGCTCGACAGGGCGGCCGAGGCTCGACGCCGCCATACGCCGCGCGCTGGAGGGGACGACGATCAAGCAGCCGCCGCCGGCGGATATGCCCCAACCAATCCGGATCGCCGTCGTCGCGCTCTGACCGGGCCGGGTTCGAAGGTCGCTCTTCTAGAAAATGTCACGTTTCATGACGCAATCCGTCACGAAAAAGGTCTTTACAAACGGGGACTTGACACTTGGTCGAGCCAGCCCTGTATCCGTGCGACATGCGCTTACTGGACCCTGTCGGAGATCCGCTGGAGCGACCTCGCCGGTCGCCTAAGCGCCCCGTTCTGGCCGGCGCCCTTCTGTCCCTGAGCGTCCATGCCGCCGTTCTCGCGGCGGCCGTCGCCCTGGCGCGAGGCGGCGAGCACGGCGCCAGCACGGCCGAGACGGACACCGCCCCCGCAATCAGCGTGACCCTGGTTTCGGCGCTGCAGCCGGTTTCGTCGACGGCGCCTTCGCGCGGCGCGCGGTCTCCGGACAAGGGGGCCGATGCGACGCCCGCGGCCGAGAGCCGGCCTTCGTCGGGGCCGTCGTCATCGCCGCCCGCTCCGCCCGCCGCCGGCGCCGCAGCAGCGGTTCAGACGGCCGCGCCGTCGCCGGCCACGGCCGTCGATCCGTCGGCGAGCGACGAGTATCGGCGGCGGCTGCTCGACCACATCTCGGCCTATCGGCGCGCGCCGGCGGCTTCCGCCGGGCGGCGCCCGACGGGCGTCGTGCTGATTCGTCTGGCGATCGACCGGCAAGGCGACGTCCTGTCGGTCCAGGTCGCCGGCAGCTCGGGCGCGCCCGAACTGGACGACGAGGCGGTGGCGACCGTCTGGCGCGCCCAGCCCATGCCCGCCATCCCGTCGCCCTTGCCGGAAAGGCTCGCCGTCATCTTGCCCGTCAGCTTCGATCCCGAGCGTTCGATGACGCGCGCGAGGGGCTTCTGACGGTGTCGGAATCGAGCTGGACGGCTCTGCGCCGGATGTTCGTCGACGAGTACGACGAACTCCGCCGACGCCTGGCGGTTCGGCTCGGCTCGGCGGACGCGGCGGGCGACGCCCTGCAGGACACCTTCCTGCAGCTCGCGCGCGAAGGCGGACGCGTGGAGACCATCCACAATCCCAAGGGCTATCTCTTCCGCATGGCGATGAACGTCGCCAACTCGCGGCGCCGCACCGAGCGGCGGCGGCTCAGCATCGTCGAAACCCAGGCCATCGAGGCGGCGCTGGAGACGCCCGACGACCGGCCCGGTCCCGCCGAGGTCGCCGAGGCGCGGTCGGACCTGCAGCTGCTGCGCAAGGTGCTGGACGAGATGCCGCAGCGGCGGCGCGAGATGTTCCTCGCCGCCCTGGTGGACGGGGCGAGCCACCGCGACCTGGCGGAGCGCTACGGTCTATCGATGCGGATGATCCAGATCGAGATGAAGAAGGCCGGCGACCTGATCGCCGAACGGTTCGGCAGGGCGAAGATAATCCATTTCGCTCCCGAGCCTCGTGAGACGTCTAAATCATGAAGGGGAGAGTTTGTTCATGGATGGCGGCGCCGGTGCGGCACGATAGATTCAGGCGGCCATGATCGACCGCGACGACAGCTTCGACCGGCAGGCGCTGGCTCGCGAGGCCTTCTCGTGGGTCTGTCGTCTCCGCTCGGGCGAAATGACCTCGGAGGAAGCCGACGCGCTGATGCGGTGGCGCGCGCAGGGGCTGGCCCACGCCCAGGCGCTGAGCGACGCTGTGAAGCTGCGCCGCCGGCTGGCCGAGGCGGGGCGCGCCATCGTCGAACAGGACGCGGTCGGCGAGGCGGGGCGGACGGCGCCCAAGGCTCGGCGTCGGGAGGTCATGGGCAGGCGGGCGTTCATGGCCGCCGCCGCCGCTTCGGTCGCCGGAGCGGCGATCGTGCGGCCGCCGCTCGGGCTGTGGCCTTCGCTGGCCGAGCTTCGCGCCGACTATCGCACGCGCGTCGGCGAGCGTCGGACCGTCCAGGTGGCCGACGGCCTCGCCGTCGAGCTCAACACCCGCACGAGCCTCGTGCGCAGGGACGACGCCCGGAACTATCGCCTCGAACTCGTCGACGGCGAGGTCGCCGTCGATGCGGCGGACCCCGCGCGTCCCGTCGCCATCGCGACCAGCGCGGGCGAAGCGATCGGACGGCGAGGGCGGTTCAGCGTCCGCCTGCTTGACGCGGGCGCCTGCGTCGCCTGCCTCGCGGGGAGCGTGAAGGTCGTCGCCCATCAGCAGGTCACCGAACTGAGCCCGGGCCAGCAGATCGTCTTCGACGGCCAGTCCAGGCGGGACGTCCTTCCGGTCGATCTCGATCGGGTCGAGGCCTGGCGGCGCGGCCTGCTGGTCTTCAGCGGCCAGCCCCTCGGCGAGGTGGTCGAGGAGATCAATCGCTACCGGCCGGGCAAGATCATCCTGGCCGCCGGCGCGCTGAAGGGCTTCCCGATCACCGGAACCTTCCAGCTCGCCCGCCTCGACCGGGCCGTGGCGCAGATCCGCCAGGTCGCCAACGCCAGCGTGACCAGCCTTCCGGGCGGCATCGTCGTTCTCAGCTGAGAAAAATTCGGAAAGACGTTTCGCGTTTTCGCCGGTGGTGACGACTTCCTTTTAGGAGGCGTTTCCAGTGTCGAATGCGATTGCTTTCCAGCCCCCTTGCGACGGCGAGGCCGGCTTTCGGGCTGCGCCGGTCAACGAGTATGGCGCGGCGGGCGCCCCGTCGCTGCGGCGCGTCGAGGCGCGAGCCGACGGCGAGGCGCCGAAGCCGGCTCGCGCCTACGGTCGGTCCGCCGGCCCGGCGCCGGAAGTCATCGTCGGCCGCCTTCGCAAATTTCTCGCCGCCCACCTCGACCATCGCTTGGACATGGCCGAACTGGCCGCCGCCATCGGCGTCAGCGAGAGCACGGCGCGCCGGGCCGTGCAGGCCCAGACCGGCGAGCGGCTGGCCCGGTTCGTGGTCAACGCCCGCCTCGACCAGGCGCGGGCCTGGCTGCTGACCAACCGCGAGGCGCGCACCCAGGCGGAGATCGCGGCGGCCCTGGGGTTCAGTTCGCCCGAGGTGTTCGCCCGCGCCTATGCGCGCCGGTTCGGCGAACCGATGTCCTTGACGCGAAGGAGGGCTGTGGTCGAGGGAGGATCGGATTCCGAGTATTAGAAGTATTGTTGTCCATAGAGATTCTCTTTTTTCGATATGTGATGCCTTTAAAAAGAATAAAATGATGAGTTCTGTGTAAATATTAGTGTCACAATGACTCTATAGAGAGGGGTTTAGCGAGAAGATCCGCCAATAAATCTCAATATTTGAGAGCTTGGTGTGGATTATATTCATCTCGCCGGGGTTTTGCCGCCTTGTATCGGGGTTGTTCGCAATGATGTTCTCTCTTGCTCCTGGCCGCCAGGGAGTGGGCGTCCTGCTGCTCGCCAGCGCGCTCGGCCTGACCGTCGCGCCGGTTCATGCGCAGGAGCAGGCGGCCGGGGCCGCCCCCGAAACGGGGCAGGGCGCGGCGTCGCGCCGCGTCGACATCAACGAGTACTTCGTCGAGGGCAACACCGCCCTGAGCGACCCCGAGATCGAGCGGACGCTGTATCCGTTCCTGGGCCCCGACAAGAGCCTGGACGACGTCGAGAAGGCCCGGGCGGCGCTGCAGAAAGCCTACGAGGCCAAGGGTCTGAAGACGGTCTTCGTCGAGATCCCCCAGCAGAACGTGGTCGGCGGCCGGGTGCGGCTGGCCGTGACCGAGGCGCGGATCGGCCAGGTGGCGATCAGCGGCGGCAAACACACCTCGCGGGACCGCGTGCTCGAGGGATTGCCGCAGGTGAAGCCGGGGACGGTCCCGAACCTCGACGCCTTCTCGGCCGACCTGATCGCGTTCAACACCCGTTCCTCGGACCGGCAGGTGACGCCGCAGTTGAAGGCCGGGGCCGAGCCCGGCACGGTCGACGTCGATCTCAAGGTCGACGACAAGCTGCCGCTGCACGGCTCGCTGGAGTTCAACAACCGCTACAGCCAGAGCACCACCAAGGACCGTGTGGCCGCCTCGCTGCGCTATGACGACCTGTGGGGCCGGGGCCATTTGTTGTCGGCCTATTACGCGATCGCGCCGCAGCGGCCGAAGGACTCGGAGGTCTATGTCGCCTCCTACGGCCTGCCGATCAGCAACACCCTGCGCCTGGACGTCACCGGCCTGGTGTCCAACTCCGACGTCAGCACGGTCGGGTCGACCAACGTGCTCGGCGACGGCCATTCGGTCACCGGGGTGCTGACCAAGACGCTGCCGGCGCCGAGCAGGCTCTATCACCGGCTGACCCTGTCGGCGGCCTACAAGGACTTCAAGGAAGACACCCGCTTCCTGGCCGCCGGCGGGGCGGCCAGCGTGAGCCGGGCGCCGATCACCTATTTCCCGCTGGCGTTGGGCTACGCCGGCACGTTGAGCGGGGACAGCGGCGTGCTCGGCTTCGACCTGACCGGGACGTTCGCCTTCCGCGGGCTGGGCAGCTCGCCCAGCCAGTTCGACACCAAGCGCTACCGGGCCACCGGCGGCTTCGCCTACCTCCGCGGCGGGGTCAACTACCTGTGGAACCTGCCCAAGGGGCTGCAGCTCTATTCCAGCGTCGACGGCCAGGTTTCGAACGAGCCGCTGATCTCCAACGAGCAGATGGCGATCGGCGGGGCCGGCTCGGTGCGCGGCTATCTGGTCAGCGAGGCGATCGGCGACAACGGCGTGGTCGGCACGCTGGAGCTGCGCTCGCCGTCGCTGGCGCGGCTGGGGCGGGGGCTGTTCGACGACCTGCGCGTGCTGACCTTCGTCGACGGCGGCCAGGTGTCGCTGAGCGATCCGCTGGCCGAGCAGAGGAGCGCCTACGGCCTGCTCAGCGTCGGGGCGGGCCTGCGTCTGCGGCTGGCCAACCACGTGTCGGGCGATCTCGACTTCGGCTGGCCGCTGGAGAAGGGCCAGGTCACCCGGGTGGGGGACACGCGCCTGCACTTCCGACTTTCCGCCGACTTCTGAACCAACCGGCTGGCGCGCCGGCCGAGAGCCCGCGCGCCGGCCCGACCCGAGACCTTCTGGGGGTAGAACGATGAAGAACAACATTGTCCGTCTGGCGCTGGGCGCGGCCCTGGCCGCGGCGCTGACCACGCCGGCTCTGGCGTGGTGGGACGGGAGCTGGTCGTACCGCAAGCAGGTGGCGGTGGACACGGCGGCGGCGAAGATCGCCGCGCCGGAGAAGCGCTTCCCGCTGCTGATCCGGCTGGACAGCTCGAACTTCCGCTTCGAGGACGCCAAGGCCGACGGCTCGGACCTGCGCTTCGTGGCCCAGGACGACAAGACGCCGCTGGCCTTCCACATCGAGCGGTTCGATCCCAAGGTCGGGCTGGCGATGGTGTGGGTGGACCTGCCGGAGCTGCCGGCCGGCGGCCAGGCCAAGCTCTATCTGTATTACGGGTCGCAGAAGGCCGAGCCGGTCGGCTCGGCGGCCAAGACCTTCGATGCGTCCTACCGGGCGGTGTTCCACTTCGCCGGCGACCTGGCCGACGCCACCGCCAACGCCACGGCGGCGCAAGGGACGGTGGGCTACGCGGCCGGGGCTGTCGGCCAGGCGGCGCGGTTCGACGGCCGGCCGCTGACCATCGCCGCGGCGCCGGCCAGCGCGGCTGGTCCGGCCGACGGCTTCACCTTCGAGACCTGGCTCAAGCCGGACGGCGCGCAGGACGCGGCGCTGTACAAGACGGGCGGCCTGGTGATCGGCCTGGCGCGGGGCGCGCCCTATGTCGAGATCGCCGGCCAGCGGGCGGCGGCGGGCTCGCCGATCGGCGACTGGTCGCAGCTGACGGTGTCGGCCGACGCCAAGGGGGCGCGGCTCTATGTCGACGGGGCGCTGGCGGCGCAGCTGGCGACGCCGCTGCCGGCGCTGTCGGGGGCGGCGAACCTGGGCGAGGGCTTCGTGGGCGAGCTGGACGAGACGCGGCTGTCGTCGACGGCGCGGGACCAGGCCTGGGCGCAGGCCACCTTCGCCAGCCAGGGGCGCGGCGGCAAGCTGGTCGGCTTCGGGGCCGACGAGAAGCCGTCAGGCGAGGGCTTCGGCTACTTCGGGGTGATCTTCAAGAACGTCACCATCGACGCCTGGGTGGTGATCGGGGTGCTGGCGCTGATGTCGCTGGCCTCGTGGGTGGTGATGTACGTCAAGGGGGCCTATGTCGGCCGGGCGGCGCGGGCCGACCGGCTGTTCACCCAGCTGTTCGAGCGCCAGCGCGGCGACATCCTGTCGGGCGGCTGGATGCAGGGGCTGGACGCGGCCACGCGCGGGGCGCTGGACGACAGCCCGCTGGCGCGGATCTACCGGGCGGGCGTGGCCGAGTTCGAGCAGGCGCGGGCGGAGGATGCGCAGGACGCCCTGGTCGAGGAGACGGTGGAGGCGATCCGGGCCAGCCTGGACGCGGCGCAGGTCGCCGAGACCCAGAGGCTGGGCCGGGGCATGGTGCTGCTGACCATCGCCATCTCGGGCGGCCCGTTCATCGGCCTGCTCGGCACGGTGCTGGGGGTGATGATCACCTTCGCGGCCATCGCCCTGGCTGGCGACGTCAATGTCAACGCCATCGCGCCGGGGGTGTCGGCGGCCTTGCTGGCCACCGTGGTCGGCCTGCTGGTCGCGATCCCTGCCCTGTTCGGCTACAACTACATCGCCAGCCGCAACGCCGAGGTCTCCGCCGGGTTGCAGGTCTTCGTCGACAGGCTGATCACCCGCTTCGCCAACCTCCACCGCCGCGCGCTGCGTCAGCAGCTGCGGGCGGCCGAGTAGGGGGGCGGGCCCGTGAAGATCAACACCGACGCCAAGCCCTACGACGACATCAACGTCACGCCGATGCTCGACCTGTGCTTCGTGCTGCTGGTCATCTTCATCATCATGACCACGGCCAGCGTGCAGGGCATCAAGGTCAACCTGCCCAAGGCCAGCTCGGCCGCGTCGCTGGCCTCGAACACCAAGGCGATCACCATCGATCCGGCGGGGCAGGTCTATTACGAGGCTTTCCCGGTCTCGATGGGCGAGCTGGAGGACCGGCTGCGTTCGCAGCAGGCCCAGACGCCGGACTTTCCCGTGGTGGTCAAGGGCGACGGGGCGGTGCAGTACGCCAAGGTGGTCGAGGTGCTCGACCTGCTGCGGCGGCTGGACATCACTAAGTTCGGCCTGGTGACCGGCAAGGCCCAGGGCCGGGTGGGGGGCTGAGCCATGCTGGCAGCCTCGCCATCGGGCTATAGCGTGCGCCGGCCGCTGGGGCCGCGGCTCCTGGGCGGGGCGGCGCTGCTGGCGATCGTCGCCGGGGTGTGGTGGGCCTCGACCCAGCAGTCGACGACGACGCGCCAGGCGGCGGCGGACTCGGTGCTGATCCCGGTCACGCCGCCGCCTCCGCCGCCGCCGCCGCCCGAGGTCAAGCCGCCCGAGCCGAAGCCGGAGGAGGTTCCGCCCCAGCCGGTCAACCAACCGACGCCGAGCCCGCAGCCGCCGAGCCCGAGCCCGCAGGCGGCGGCTTCGCCGGGCCAGGCCATGTCGATCAACGGCCCGGCCCAGGCTGGCGGCGACGCCTTCAACATCGGCTCGGGGCCGGGCGGCGGCATGAACGGCTCGGGCCGCATCGGCTCGGGCCTCGGCGGCTTCAACCGCGCCGCTTACGCGGCCTATCTGGAAGGCGAGTTCCGCCGCGCCTGGGAGAGCGACAAGACCCTGCGCGGGGCGGCGCTGCACGCCAAGGTGCGGGTGTGGATCGAGCCGGGCGGCAAGATCGCCCGCGTCCAGGTCGAGGGCGGAAGCCACGCCGACCTGGTCGAGGCGGCCCTGGTCGGCCGGGCGGTGCGCCCGCCCGATCCCAGCCTGGCCATGCCGGTCAACCTGGCTCTCGACCTGCGGAGGCCGGGATGACCCGGCAGGCCGCTTCCGTCCTCGCTTTCGCATCCGCCTCCGGCGCCCGCGCGCCGACCTGCACAACCCGGCGCGCCGCGCCGAAAGGGGAAACCTCCTCCATGTCTTGCAAGTACGTCCCCGGCCGCGCGCGCCGCGCCGCGCTCCTGGCGGCGCTGTTGGTGTCGACCGCTTTCACCGCGACCGAGGCCCTCGCCCAGGGCGACGGGGCCTCGCAGATCGCCACGGTCAACCTGATCAACGCCCTGGTGAAGAAGCGCATCCTCAGCCGGGCCGAGGCCGACGCCATGATCGCCCAGGCCGAGGCCGAGGCGGCCCAGGCCCGCGCCACCGCCCAGACGGCGCAGAGCGCGGCGCAGTCGGCCCAGACCGCCCAGACCAGCGCCCAGACGGCGGTGGCGGCGGTCTCGCCGGCCTCGGCCGCGCCGGGGACCAGCGTGCGCTATGTGCCCGACTTCGTGCGCGCCCAGATCAAGGAAGAGGTCAAGCAGGAGGTGCTGGCCGACGCCAGGAAGGAGGGCCTGGTGGCGCCCGGCGCGCTTCCCGAATGGGTGCGCGGCGTCAGGATCAGCGGCGACTTCCGCTACCGCGACGAAGGCCGCTTCCTCGACGGCGGCAACGCCGGCGACTTCGTCAATGTCGGCGCCGTCAACGGCGGCAACCCGTACGATCCGAACAACACGGGCGGGGTCAATCCGCCGATCCGCAATTCGCGCACCGACCGCAATATCCAGCGCATCCGCGCGCGCCTGGCGCTGGAGGCCGACATCGACCCGTCGGTCACCGCCTATTTCCGCATCGCCACCGGTTCGCAGACCAATCCCGACAGCACCAACCAGACCCTGGGCGGCTACTTCACCGACAAGGGCATCTGGCTCGACCGGGCCTATGTCGACATCCACCGCTTCGAAGGCCAGCACCTGTGGCTTGGCCGCATGGCCAATCCCTTCCGGCAGACCGAGCTGGTCTGGAGCTCCGAGGTCAATCTCGACGGCGTCGCCGCCAGCTATGAGCGGCCGCTGCCGGTCGTCGAAGGGCTCAGCGCCCACGTGATCGCCGGGGCCTTCCCGCTGTCCTACGCCCCTGACGACGAGCCGACCACGGGCCTGGCCAAGACCCCCGACTCCAAGGGAAGCAAATGGCTGTTCGCCGGCCAGGCCGGCGCCGACTGGAAGCCGACCGACAGGCTCGCCCTCGCCCTGGACCTCGCCTACTACGGTTACGAGAACGTGGCCGGGCGGCTGTCGCCGGCCTGTCTCAACACCTCGGCCTTCTGTCTCACCGACGGCTCGCGGCCAGGCTATCTGCAGGCGGGCAACACCCTGTTCGCCCTGCGCGACATCATCACCGCCGACCCCAACAACACCGCCGCGCCGCAGTATTACGGCCTGGCCTCGAAGTTCCGGGTCCTCGACGTCTCCGCCGCCGTCGACTACGCGGTCAACGACCGGGTGCACCTGAACCTGGCCGGCCACTACGCCTACAACCTGGCCTACGGCGCCGGCGACATCCAACGTCGCGGCTTCAACACCGCCTCGGGCCTGTCGCAGATCATCAACAACAACGAGACCTGCTCGGTCGCCCTGGTCGGCGGCCAGTGCCCGGCCGGCAAGGCCCTGTTCCAGTCGGGCGGGACCGCCTGGCTGGTGCGCGGCACGGTCGGCCGTCCGAAGATCGAGAAGTTCGGCGACTGGAGCGTGTCGGCCTCCTATCGCCACATCGATCCGGACGCCCTGCTCGACGCCTTCACCGACCAGGACTTCCACCTGGGCGGCACCAACGCCAAGGGCTGGACCCTCGGGGCCGAGTACGGCCTCTTCCGGCACACCTCGATAGGCGCGCGCTGGATGAGCACCGAGGAGGTCTATGGGCCGCCGTTGAAGATCGACCTGTTCCAGGCCGACCTCAACGTGAAGTTCTGAGGCGGGGCGGGCGGTCGTGCGCGCTGAAAGACCCCTTGGAGGGCGCGGCGCCGCCGGGCCTCGGGTCGGGGCGCGGCGGGGCGTTCCCGCGGCCGCCCTCGCCCTCGCCATCGCCTGGGCGATGATCGCGGGCGCGTCCGCCGCCGCCGAACCGTCCGCGCCGGCCCCGGTCGACGAGGTGGTCGTCAACGGCCGGCGCCCGGACGCCTGCCTGCCGGCCGCGCCCGCCGGCGGCCACGGCCTCGACCTGGCCTGTCTCGACCGGCAGGTGAAGGCCGCCGCCAGCGCCGGCCGGCCGCCGCCGCTCGCCGGCGCCCGCGACGCCGCCGTCCGCGACGCCCAGGTCCCCAGCCGGGCCGGAACCTTCAGCTTCTCGGCGGTCGCCCAGCGCATGGGGCCCAATCTCGGCAAATCCGCCGAGCCCTATCGCCCGCCGCCGCCCGTCTACGCCAGTCCGATCGCACCCCGGCCGCCGAAATGACCGGCGCGGCCGACCGTTCATCGCCATCCGGAGCATGCGCCGTCGCCAGACCGTCGCGCGTCTCCCTTATCCGTCCACGGGGACTTTAGGTTCGTCATGTCCAGCACCGTCTCCTTCCGCTCCCGCCGCCTGCTGCTGACCGGCGTCAGCGCGCTGACCCTGTTCGCCGTCCAGTCCGCCCACGCCCAGGTGCTCTCGACCATCCGCGCGACGCCGGCGACGGCGCAGTCGGGCGGCGGCGGGACGGCGGCCGGCCTTCCCGGCGCCGCCCCGCGCGTGATGAGCCCGAGCGACGCCCAGCAGAAGACGGCGCGTTCGGCCGCCGACCTCGCCGCCGCCGTCGCCGCCGTGCGGACCCAGCTGTCGGCCCAGGCCCAGGCCCGCGTCGCCGCCCAGTCGGCGACGTCCTCGGTTCCCAACGGCCTAGCCCCCGGCGGGTTGGCGCCCGCCGCCGCGATCTCCGCGAACCCCTTGCTCTGGCAGAACGCCAAGGCGCCGGCCCAGGCCGTCGACGCCGGCGGCCAGACCACGGTCACCATCGAGCAGACCGCACAGAAAGCGATCCTGACCTGGGACAGCTTCAATATCGGCAGGGACACCACCGTCCACTTCGACCAGACCGGCGGGACCCAGGCCAACGGCGCCAACAACTGGATCGCCCTCAACCGCGTCGTCGACCCGTCCGGCAAGCCCAGCCAGATCCTCGGCCGGATCAAGGCCGAGGGCTCGGTCTACCTGATCAACCAGAACGGCATCCTGTTCGGCGGGGCCTCCCAGGTCGACACCCACGCCCTGGTCGCCTCGTCGCTGTCCTTCCTCGGCGAGAAGACCGCCGGCCTGACCCCCGGCACGGCCGCCTGGGACCAGGCCGTCGCCAACTCCAACCTCACCTTCCTCGCCACCGGCGTCGCCGGGCCGGAAGCCACCGGCGGGACGGGCAACAGCAACCTGGTCCTCGGCCTTGGCGGCGCGGTCAATATGAGGCCCGGGGCGGCCTATCAGCCGGCCGGCGACATCACCATCGCGCAGGGCGCCAGCATCTCGACCCACGGCAACGGCGCCCAGGGCAATGGCGGCTATGTGTTGATCGCGGGGACGAACGTCTCCAACGCCGGTCAGATCAGCACGCCCGACGGCCAGGCCATCCTGGCCGCCGGCGTCGGCGTGGGCTTCTGGCGCAATCCGGTCAATGGTTCGGCGGTGCTGCTGCCCAAGCTCACCGGCCGGATCGTCAACGCCGACTCCAGCGACGGAACGCCGATCTCGACGCTGACCAACACCGGTCTCGTCCAGGCGTCTCGCGGCACGGTCAACCTGTTGGGCACGAACGTCGCCCAGAACGGCGCGGTGCTGGCGACGACAGGGATCAGCTATCCTGGGCGCATCGTCATCTCGGCGGTCGACGAAACGATCGTCGGCGCGGATTCCACCGATCAGCAGCCGCATCGGATCGGCCTCGTCTCCTTCGGGAGCGGCTCGGTGACGGCCAACCTGCCGGAGGAGGACGGCGAGACCGCCACCTCGTCCCCGACCTCCAGTTTCACGCCGGGGCGCATCTCGGTCACCGGCGGCGCCGTCTGGTTCAAGAACGGCTCCCTGCTCGAAGCGCCCGGCGCCGCCGTTTCGGTGGCGGCCATGACGACCACCGGCGCCGGCGCGATGCCGAATTTCGAGACGGGCCTCAACGCGATCCCCGGCCGCGTCTATGTCGACAACGGCGCGACCATCGACGTCGCTGGCCTGACCGACGTCCAACTGCCCGCCAGCGCCTCGCTGGTCACCATCAAGCTGATCACCCAGAACGAGATCGCCGACGATCCCAACCAGACGGGCCTGCTCAATCTTCAGTACATCGTGCTGGATTCGACGCTGGCCGGGACCACCGCCGACGGCAAGGCCTGGGTCGGCAGTCCGATCCTCAACGCCGCCGGCTACGCCCAGCTCATTCCGCGCAAGATCGACCAGCTGCTGGTCAACGCCGGCTCGATCACCCTGGCCGGCGATCAGGTTCTGACCGCCGCCGGCTCGCTGCTCAACCTCGACGGCGGCTACGCCCATTATCTGGGCGGTTCGGTCGCCACCACCCGGCTGATCGACTCCACCGGCCACATCGTCGCCATCGGGGCCGCCAATCCCAACAACGTCTATGTCGGCGTCGCCGGCGTCAGCACGGTCGATCACCGTCGCTGGGGCGTCACCGACACCTTCTCCAATTCGCTGTACGGCGCGGCCAGCAGCTACCGGCCCGAAAGCATCGCCGGCGGGAACGGCGGCGCGCTCACCGTCTATGGCGAGCACGTGGCGGTGCTGGACGGAACGATGTCCGCCCAGGCCGTCGCCGGGATCAACCAGGCCGTCGCCGGCCGCGCGCCGGCTGGGCCGGCGGCCGGCGGCGGGTTTCTGCCGACCGGCGGCGCCTTGGATTTCGGGAGCGGATCGAGCCTCATCACCTCCGGCGTCGACGCCTTCTACGGCGGCCCCGCCAGCGCTATCGGCACGAAGGCGTCGATCATCATCCAGGACGCCGCGCCGGCCCTGTCGCGCTACGCCGCGAACTTCGACATCTCGACGGCGTTCGACGCCAAGGCGTTGGGCGCGCTCGATCCGAACGACCCGAACAACGTGCTGGGCTGGCAGGCCATCCCCGCCAAGATGCTGAGCGCGGGCGGCTTCGCCAAGGTCACGATCAATCCGCTCACCGCCTCCGGCTCGGCGCGGAACCTCGTGGTCGCCGAGGGGACGACGCTGAGCGTCCAGCCGGGCGGGACGATCAGCTACAAGGCGCCCTACGGCGGCGACATCACCGTGCTGGGCCGGCTGATCGCGCCGTCGGGCTTGATCTCGCTGGAAACCGACGGCGTGGACGCCGCGATCGCCGGGCCGGCCCAGAACTTCCGTCCGGGCGACATCAGGGTCGGGCCTGGCGGGGTGCTGAGCACCGCGGGGCTTTGGGTCAACGACAGCGGCCTGCTCACCGCGCCGGGCGCCGACGCCTTCGTCAACGGCGGCGGTGTCAGCCTGTCGGCGGGCCTGGGCGCTTCGATCACGCTCGACAAGGGCAGCCTGATCGACGTGTCCAGCGGCGGCGTGCTGCTGGCCGGCGGCCTGCTGACCAAGAACGGCGTCGCGGTCGGCAAGGGCGGCGACGTCTCGCTCACCACCTGGAACTTCCACCCCACCGACGCCTATGGCGCGGTCCTCCCGCCGGCGCAGCCGACCGCCGGCGCGCTGGCGATGAACGGGACGATCCGCAGCGCCGGCTTCTCGGGCGGCGGCAAGCTGACCCTGCAGGCGCTGGGCTTCCAGATCGGCGGCGATCCCGCGGCCGCCCACGCCTGGGACCTGGCGCTGCCTGAGACCTTCTTCGCCGGCCAGGGCTTCGGCGCCTATCAGCTCAACGCCATCTACGACACGACCGTCGCCGACGGCGCCCAGGTGCGGCTGACTCAGAAGACCCTGATCGCCGATCCCGCCGCCCTGGCGGCCGCGCCGAGCGGGACCGACCTCGCCGCCGCCGGCCTGGTCGGCCTCGGCCAGCTCGACGCCTATCACCGCCAGGCGACCAACCTGACCCTGACCGCCGGCGGCGACGTGGTCTGGGGGGCGCTGCAAGCCTATGCGGGCGTCTCCAACCGGACCATCCTCGGCAAGGGCGCGACGATCGACGCCGATCCCGGCGCGGCGGTGACCCTGGGCGGCGTCGGCGGCGTCACCGTGCTGGGGGCCATCCGCGCGCCGGGCGGGGCCGTGACGCTCACCGGCGACACCGGCAGCGTTTACGCCAAGGCGGCGGGCATGTCGTCGGGCATCGACTTCACCACGCCGGACAAGTCGGTCTGGCTCGGCTCCAACGCGGTGCTCGACGTCTCGGGCGTGGCGCTGACCGATCCCTACGCCAAGCCGGTCAACATCGGCGGCGCCCTGGTCCAGCCGACCATCGGCAAGGTGCTGAACGGCGGGACGGTGACGCTGTCCGACGCCGCCGGCTACGTGGTGGCCGAGGCGGGCTCCCTCATCAACGTCTCGGGCGCGTCGGCCGTGTTCGATCAGTTGCAGGCCGCGCCCGACGGGACCACGCGCTACGCGCCGGGGCCGGCATGGAGCAACGCCGGGGCGATCACCCTGGGGGCGGGGAACGGCCTGTTCTTCGACGGCGCCTTCAAGGCCGCGGGCGGCGCGCCGCAGGCGCAGGGCGGCGCGCTGACCCTGCTGCCGGAGACCCTCGCGAACAATGGCGCGACGACCTATCAGGGGCAGATCAGCAACGCCGCGGGGGCGAGCGGGCTGATCCTGCAGCAGAGCGGAGCCCTGGTCCCGGCCGGCCTGACCCCGGGCCAGGCCATCGTCAATCCCGGCCAGGGCGCGGTCGTCTTCGCGGTCGACCGCCTCAAGGGCTCGGGGATCGACACCCTGGTGCTCGGCGGCCCCTCGTCCAACCGCGACGCCAGCCCGATCGTGGCCTTCGCGGGCGGCGTCGACCTGAACCTCGGCCGCGCCGTCGTCGTCAACGCCTCGCAGATCCTGGCGCTGCCCGCCGGCGCCGTCGCGATCCCGCAGCTGGCGGCCGGGACGGCGAACACCGGCGGAGCGTCGGTGTCGATCGCCGCGCCCTATGTCGCCCTGGCCGGCCGCGTCGACAGCCACGCGGCCTCGCTGGTCAACACCGCGGCGATGCTTGGCGATGCGACGCTCTCGATCAACGCCGGCTTCATCGACATCTCGAACCAGGCGGCCCTCGGCGATTTCGCCAAGACCAGCCTGGTCAGCCGCGGCGACATCCGCCTGTCCTCGACCGGTTTCACCACCGACCAGAAGGGGCTGGCGGCGGGCCTGCTGTTCACGCCCGGCGACCTGACCCTGCAGGCCGCCAGCGTCTATCCGGCCAGCGGCGAGCGCTTCGTGCTGGCGGCGGTGGGGCCGAACCCGACCACCATCACCTTCCAGGCGGGCGGCGCGTCCTCGACGCCGCTGTCGGCCGGCGGCGCGCTGCTGGTCGATGCGACCAACATCGTCCAGGGCGGCGCGCTGCGCGCCCCGTTCGGAGCCATCGTGCTCGGCGTCGGCGACCCGACCGACGCCTCCGTCCAGGCCGCCTTCGGCGGCGCGCCGCTGACCGCCACCCAGAGCGTGACCCTGGCGGCCGGGGGGCTGACCTCGGTGTCGGCGGGGACGGCGACCTTGCCCTACGGCGTGACCACCGACGGGACCAACTGGAGCTATCCGGGCCAACCCAACGGGGTCGCCCCGACGCTGACCGCGCCGCCGGCCAAGGTGGTCACCCTCAACGGACGCAGCGTCTCGCTCCAGGCGGGCGCGAACGTCGACCTGTCCGGCGGCGGCGTGCTGCAGGCCAGCGAATGGGTTCCCGGCGCCGGCGGCACGCGCGACCTGCTGTCGGCGTACAACGTCAGCTACGCCGGCGGCGCCACCGGCGCGACCGTTCCGCTCTATCCCGACGCGCGCAACGTCTATGCGGTCGTGCCGGGCTATTCGGCTCCGGTGGCGGCCTACGATCCGGTCTTCGCCCAGCAGGCGGACCCGACCAGCCCTGGCCGCACCACCAGCCTCGGCGTCGGCCAGGCCGGCGCGGGCGACCTCGTCGGCAAGGCGGTCTACCTGTCCGGCGTCCCAGGCCTGCCGGCCGGAATCTACACCCTGCTGCCGGCCAAGTACGCCACCATGCCCGGCGCCTTCCGGGTGGTGCAGCAGACCGGCGCGGCCAATGTCGCGGCCGGGCAGGGGAGCGTCCTGGCTGACGGGACCAACGTCGTCGCCGGCTACTTCGCCGACGCCCTGAGCGGCGCGCGCAGGGCCACGCCCAGCTTGTTCAGCGTTCAATCGGCGGCGGTGTGGGGCAAGGCCTCCGAATACCGCCTGACCGACGCCGACAGCTTCTTCGCCGCCCAGGCCAAGGCGGCGGGGACGGTCGCACCCGCCCTGGCGCGGGACGCCGGCCAGCTGGTGCTGGCGGCGACCGGATCGCTCAGCCTGGGCTCGACCCTGAACACCGCCGCTGGCAAGGACGGCGCCGCCGGCAAGGTCGACATCGCCTCGCAGGACATCCAGATCGTCGGGGCCGGCCAGACCGCGCTCGCCGGCTATCTGCAGCTTTCGGCCAGCGACCTCGACGCGCTGGGCGCCGGCAGCCTGCTGATCGGCGGCGTGCGCAGCCAGACCGCCAAAGGCGTGGCGATCAACGTCGTCTCCAACAGCGTGGTGGTCTCCAACGACGCCGCCCATCCGCTGACGGCGCCGGAAATCCTGCTGGTCGCCAAGAGCGACCCGACCGCGACCGATCCCAACGCCGCCAACGGCCTTTGGGTGCAGTCGGGCGGCGTGATCGCCGCCAGCGGAAGCCTGCCCGCCGGCGGCGCGCAGCCGATCCTCATCGGCGACGCCAGCCACAGCGGCGACGGCGCGCTGCTGCGCGTCTCCAACGGCGGCCAGACCGGCGTCATCCGCAGCAACGTCGGCGCAAACCCGCAGGGCCTGCTGACCGTGGCGGCGGGGGCCTCCATCGACGGCGGCGCGGCGCTGACCCTCGACTCCTCGGGGGGCCTCAACTTCGATCCGGCCGCCCGCTTCGCCGGGAGCGAGATCGCCGTCGACGCGCCGACCATCACCTTCACCAACGCGGCCAACCCCGCCGGCCTGTCCGGCTTCGTGGTCGGGCCCAACGGCCTGGCCCAGTTCGCCAGCGCCAAGCAGGTCGACCTGCGCAGCTTCGGCGACGTCGTCTTCGACGGCGACGTCAGCCTGAATTTCGGCCAGGCCGTCGACCTGTCGGCCGGCCGCTTCGTCGGCCGCGGCCAGGTGTCCCTGACCGGCTCCAAGATCGCGTTCACCAACGACCTCGGGGCGCCGACCACGGCCGTGTCGGCGGGCGCGAACACCGGCCGGCTGACGGTCGCCGCCGCCGAGATCGACCTCGGGGCGGGGAGCAAGAGCCTGGCGGGCTTCGGCGCCGTGACGGTCGCCGCCGCCGGCGGCGTCATCGGGCAGGGGAGCGGCGCCTTCGACCTGGGCGGGGCCGATGCGACCTTCGCCGCGCCGGTCTTCCTGGCCGACACCGGCTCGGCGACCAGCCTGACCACCACCGGTGCCCTGACCTTGAACGGGGCCGGCGGGACGGCGCTCGCCCTCAAGCCGATCGGCGGCGCGTTCAGCTTCAAGGGCGGCGCGGTGACGGTGAACGGCGCGACGCTGTCGGCGCCGGCCGGCAATGTCAGCCTCGAGGCGACCAGCGGCGACCTGGTCGTCGCCTCGGGCTCGACCCTGAGCTCGACCGGCCTGGCCAAGACCTTCTACGACACCGTCCAGTACGCGCCGGGCGGGATCATCAAGCTGACGGCCGACAAGGGGCTGCTCGACGTCCAGGCCGGCTCGACGCTCGACGTCTCGGGCGCGGCGGGCGGCGGCGCGGCGGGCGGCCTGACCCTGTCGGCCCCTGGCCGCACCGTGCAGCTGGCCGGCGTCATCAAGGGCGCGGCGGCGGCCGGCTACGCCGGCGGCTCGCTCAGCCTCGACACCGGCGGGGCGGTCGACCTCGACAACCTGGCGGGCCTGCTGGCCGCCAGCGGCGTCAACAGCGCCGTGACGGTCCACACCCGCGCCGGGAACCTGACGCTGTCGGCCGGCCGGACGATCCGGGCCCAGGCCGTCTCGCTCACCGCCGACGGCGGCGCCGGCGGCCAGGACCCGAGCGGCGGCAACATCCTCGTCGCCGGGACCATCGACGCCTCCGGGAGCAAGGGCGGCCAGATCAAGCTCTACGGCAAGAGCGGGGTCGATCTCGAAGGCGCGCTGCTGGCGACCGGCTCCAGCGCCGTCAAGCGCGGCGGCTCGGTGGAGATCGGCACGGTCGGAGTCCCCGACACTGTCGGCGGCGTGGTCCAGCTCGACCCGACCTACGGCTACGAGCTGGTCTCGGCGGCGAATTCCGGGGTGATCCGGCTGGGGGACCACGCCCTGATAGACGTCTCGGGCGGGGCCGCCGGCGGCCTGTCGGGCGGGGTGGTCAACATCCGCGCGCCGCTGCTGGCCAACGGCGACGTCAATGTCGTCGTCTCGCCGAGCGCCCAGATCAAGGGCTCGCGCGCCACCACGCTGGAAGCCTTCGCCGTCTGGAGCACGACCGACCCGCTGACCTACGGCGGCGGCAAGCACTTCGACGGGCTCGTCGATCCGGCCGGCTGGTACAACGCCGACGGCTCGATGGCGGCCGGGACCTGGACCGACCAGAGCGGCAATGCCCTGGCCAGCCCGACGCCGGACCAGCTGGCGAGCTATCTCAGCCAGTACTACTTCACCCCGACCGCGCCCAACGCCGCGCACCAGAGCTTCTACGGCTACCTGAACGGCGACGCCGCCCAGGGCTCGGGAACCCTGATGGGCTATATTCGGAACCTGCCGGTCGGTCCGGCGGTCAACGCCCGTTTCGCCAACGTCGCCAACTTCCAGGTCGCGCCCGGCGTCGAGCTCGCCAACCCCGACGGGACCGTCAACGGCGGCGGCGTCACGGTCCTCAGCAACTGGAACCTCGGCGCGGGGCGGCCGAACAACAGCGGCTCGATCACGCCCGCCTATCGCTACAAGGACGCCATCGCGCCCTACATCTCGTTCCGCGCCGTCGGAGACTTCGTCGCGAAGGCGAGCATCACCGACGGCTTCTTCCAGAGCCAGGTGGCGAGCATTCTCGGCGCCGCCGGGTCGGCGGGGGGCGGCGGCACCTACGACCAGGCCCAGTCGCTGTTCCAGCAGCTGTCCGCCACGGACAATCCGGCCTCGGTGACCGTGCAGTTCGCGGACGGTACGAACCAGTCGCTGACGGGGCTCGATCCGAACGCGCTCCTCGGCGCGCCGCTCAAGAACCAGGCGCCCGCCTATTACGGAAACTATCTCCAGTACGCCAACGCGTGGGGCGCCGACATGAGCGCCTGGGCGGATCCGAAATATGCGGGCTTCATGCTGCCGATCACGCCGCTTCGCATCGCGGCGCCGATCCCGACGAACTACGCTTCGTATACGGAATATCTGACCGCCTATTACGGCGACCTGTCGCAATCGGGCGTGAACAATGGCGGCTGGCTGTTCGGATACAGCCGCTTCACCGTGACCGGCGGCGCCAGCGGGATCTTCGCAAAGAACTTCCCCCGGTTCGGAACGCCGACAGCGCCGGTGTTGTCCAGCAATCCAACCGACTACGCCGCCTATGTGCACGTATATCTGGGCTATCTGGACGTCCTCACCATGACGCGGAGTTTCCAGAACCCAAACATCACCAAGCCCTGGAACAGTTACAACATCTGGTTCGCGCCGGACGCGCCGCTGTCGATACCCTATACGGGCGTCAACATCGGCGATCTGCCCGGCAACGCGCCGGCGGCCGTGGCGTCGTTGAACAATCCGTTGCCGATCGCCTTCGCCAGTCTGCTCGGGGGGCAGAGCTCCTCCTATCGCATCGTGGCCGGCGCGAACGCGGCCAGCGCCGATCCGCTGGGGGTCCAGGCGGTCTCCAGCGCGGCGGTCGCCGGGAAGGGCGACGTCTCGCTCGACGGACATTTCGCCTATGTCGACAGCAACAGCCAGACCCTGTACGGCCCGACCACGATCCGGACCGGGACCGGCTCGATCGCGGTCGCCGCCGCCAACGACATGAGCCTGCTCGACCAGACCGCGCCGGGCGTCATCTATACGGCTGGCGCGCCGGCGGCCGGCGCTCCGGTCGGGACCGCCGCAAGCATCGTCAAGAGCAACGGCTTCGGCGTCTTCGACCTGCTGGCCACCACCAGCGTCAACCCGGACTCGGCGGGCGACGTCAGCATCCGCGTCGGCGGCGACATCCTGGGCGTCGAGAACGTGCAGCCGAGCGGCAACAGCGGCCTGGCGACCGGCCAGTTCTGGCTCCAGTGGATGCAGACCGGCAACGTCCGCTCGGGCGGCAAGGTCACCCAGTCGTCGATCAACTTCGGAGCCTTCGACCAGGGGGTGATGAGCGTCGGCGGCGACGTCGCCATCTCGGCCGGCGGCGACATCCAGAACCTTTCCGTGTCCCTGCCGACCACCTGGTACCTGTCGAACGGCGGCCAGACGGCGAACACCGTCGGCGGCGGCGACCTGAAGGTCACGGCGGGCGGCGACATACTGGCGGGCGCCTATTTCGTGGCCAAGGGAACCGGCGTGATCGCCGCCGGCGGCCAGATCGCCTCGGGCGGCCTGACGACGCCGGCGTCGCAGGCGGGCGCGGCCCCCATCGGCGTCTCGACCATCCTCGCCGTCCAGGACGGGGCGCTCAACGTCGTCGCCCGCCAAGGCGTGGACATCGGCGCGGTGGTCAATCCCTCGTATATCCAGGGCTCGGGGCTGACCAGCGGCTACAGCCCGTCGGCCGGGCCGGCCTGGCTCGCCGACGCGCAGAGCTATTCGGGCGCTTCGGCCGTCAACATCGCCACGACCACGGGCGACGTGGTCCTGAACAGCCTGCCCAGCCTCAGTCTGCTGGGCGCGGGCCGGCCGGGCACGGCCAACAGCGACGCCAGCAACATCCTGCCCGCGACCGTGGCGCTGACCGCCTTCGACGGCGGCGTCACCATCGCCCGGGCGGGGCAGCTCTATCCGTCCGCCGTGGGCCAGCTCAGCCTGATCGCCGACCGGTCGGTCGTGCTGTTGCAGTCGGTCGCCGGCGGCGGCAACGCGGCCGATCTGCAATTCGGCCTGATAGACGCTTCGCCATCGACCCTGCCGTCGCCGCTCAGCCCGAGCCCGATCGCCCTCAACACCGCTTCGGGCGTGTTCGACTTCAACCTGACCTCGGCCGCGTTGGTCGATCACTCGCCGACGCCCCTGCACGCGAACGACGCCCAGCCGGTGCGCATCTACAGCCTGAACGGCGACATCGTGGACGGCCTCAAGGAGACCACCGGCCCCAGCGCCGGCTTCTACGACCGGTTCGTGACCGTGGTCGTCGACAAGCCGGCGCAGATCTATGCGGGCGGCGACATCGTCAACCTCGACTTCCTGGGCCAGAACCTTCGTCAGAACGACATCACCCGCATCGTGGCCGGCGGGGACATCGCGGCGGTCAACCCGCTGTTCAACCCGTCGGGCATGAACACGCTCAATCTGGCGGGGCCGGGCGTGTTCGACGTGGAGGCCGGCCGCAACATCAACCTCGCCAATCCCTACGAGCTGAGCGCCGCCAACCCCTACGCCAACTTCACAGTCTCGTCCGTCGCGGCAAGCGGGATCATCGCCGTCGGCAACGCCAAGAACCCCTATCTGCCGCACGCCGGCGCCGACATCGACGTGCTGTTCGGCGTGGGGCCGGGCGTGGCCAACGACGCCTTCGTCAAGGCCTATGTCGACCCCGCCGTGGCGGGACCCGACGTGCAGAAGGCGCTGGTCGCCTACATGAAGGCCTGGGACGAGGGGACCGGCGTCTATACCGGCCTGGTCAAGGACCAGCCGTCGGTGACGATGAACCTGGACAAGGCCTGGAGCGAGTTCCAGGCGCTGCCGGCGGCGGCGCAGCAGCGCTTCAACCGCCAGGTGCTGTTCTCGGTGCTGGCCAAGGTCGGGATCGACTACAACGACCCGGCCAGTTCCTATTTCCACCAGTACGCCCGCGGCTATCAGGCCATCAACACGCTGTTCCCGGCGGCGATGGGCTACACCGCCAACAGCCTGAGCGGCGGGGTGCAGGGGGCCCTGACGCCGGTCCGCACCGGCGACCTCGACCTGCGCGGCTCCACCGTCCAGACCCAGCAGGGCGGCGACGTCTCGATCCTGGGGCCGGGCGGGCGGGCCCTGATCGGCGCCAGCGCCGCGCCGGCGGCTTATGTCAACACCGACGGGATGGTCGTCGCGGGGCCCTCGAACATGGGCGTGCTGACCCTGGAGCAGGGGACGATCAGCATGTTCACCGACACCAGCGTGTTGCTGGCCCAGAGCCGGATCTTCACCGAGCAGGGCGGGGCGATCATGATCTGGTCGTCCAACGGCGACATCAACGCCGGCAAGGGCTCGAAGACCACGGCCGACATGCCCGAGCCGATCTATGTCTGCGACGCCGACTTCTACTGCACCCGCGACGCGCGGGGGGCGGTCACCGGCGCCGGCATCGCCACGCTGCAGACCATCCCCGGCGCGCCCTCGGCCGACGTCGAGACGGTGGCGCCGCGCGGCACGGTCGATTTCGGCGCCGCCGGCATCCGCTCGTCCGGCAACCTGATCGTCGCGGCCCAGTTCGTCGCCAACGTCGCCAATGTCGACGTCAAGGGCCAGACCGTCGGCGTGCCGACCCAGGTCGCCAACGTGCTGGGCAACCTGTCGGCGTCCAGCGCCGCCGCCTCGGCGGTGCAGGAGGCGGCGCAGGCCATGCAGCAGAGCCGGCGCAACGAGCGGCCGTCGATCATCTCCGTCTCGATCATCGGCTTCGGCCTGGCCTCCGGCGACTGTGATCCCGCCGGCGGCTGTCCGCCGCGATGAGCGCAGGGGGACCTTTGTTGAACCAGGACCGAACCATGGCCTCGAAGTCCAAGACCGACCCGCAGCCGGGGACGGCGGCGGCGACCTTCCCCCTGTTCTACGCCGAACCGCAGGCGCTGACGGCCGAGGCGCACGGCGCCCTTCGCCTGAAGAACGGACAGGATTTCCGTTTCGCGGCGGGGACCAACGCCGTTCCGATCATGGCGGCCGAGTTCGTCGAGGGACAGAGGGCCTATCCCATCGTCTTCGTGGGCGAGCCGGCCCATCCGGCCGTGGTCCTGGGCCTGGCGGAGGAGAACCTCTATGTCGAGGCGGACGGCGGCTGGGCCGAGGGGCGCTACATCCCCGCCTATGTCCGGCGCTATCCGTTCGTGTTCATCGAGACGGCCGACAAGACCCAGTACGCCCTGGGGATCGACGTCGCCTGTTCGCGCCTGGCCGCCACGCCGGGGGACGGGGAGGGGCAGGCGCTGTTCGTGGACGGCCAGCCCAGCCCGCTGACCCAGGAGGCGCTGCGTTTCTCGGCCGCGCTGCAGGCCAGCCAGCAGGACACGCGCGCCTTTTGCGACGCGCTCGTCGAACGGGATCTTCTGGTCGAACAGCAGGCCCAGGGGGCGCTGGCGGACGGCGAGCCGTTCAATGTGCGGGGGTTTCGCACCGTCGACGCCGCGCGCCTGCACGCCCTGCCGGACGAGGTGGTGCTGGACTGGCGTCGCAAGGGCTGGCTGACCCTGATCGATTTCCACCTCGCGTCGCTGTCGCTGTGGCGCGACCTGCTCGGCCGCCAGGGCGCGGCGGTCAAAGCGCCTTGAGCTTGGCCTCGACCGCCTCGCGGTGGGCGTTGCCGCCGCTGGCGTAGGTGGTCATCGCCTCGTTGAGGCGGGCCGGATCGCGCTGGTGCAGGGCGTCGACCAGCGCCTTGTGGTTGCGGTCGTCGAAGCTGGTGTCGGCGCGGACCTCCGGGGCCAGCCAGCGATAGCGTTCGAGCTGGTCGACGAGGCCGTCGATGAAATCGGACAGGGTCGGCGAGCCGGCTCCGGCGACCATCTCGCGGTGGAAGTCCCGGAAGGCCGCGTCCCATTCGTCGTAGAGCTCGGGCTGCTGTTCGGCCTTGGCCCAGTCGAATTTGAGCGTGCGGTAGAGCGCCAGCACCAGCCGCTTCTCCCAGGCCTCGTCGCCGTTGGTCAGGGCCATGTGCAGCGCCATCGGCCATAGCCGGTTCATCACCGCGCGCACGTCCATGTAGTTGGCCAGCGACACCGGGGTCACGCGAAAGCCCCGGCGGTCCTCCTTGGCCACCAGCCGGGTGGCGCACAGCAGGGACAGGGCCTCGCGGATCGGGCTGAGGCCGACGCCGTAGCGCCTGGCCAGCTCCTCGATCTTGAGCCGGCCGCCAGCCGGCAGGACGCCGCGCACGATATCGCGCCGGATCCTCTGCTGAGTCTGGTCGATCAGGGACGACGCGGACGTCTTTCCCCCACGCAGCCTTTGCTCGGACACGTTCATCACGACCCCAATGCCCGTCGCGAACCGTCAAATCAAGCGGTTGGCAGAAAAATCGATTATATTGTTGCTTGCATAAAAAAATCGATTATCAAATCCGCCAACGAAAACGCTTGGGAAGGCTCCCAAGGCGTGAACTGGGAGAGCGTCGTGGCGTATTGGCGGGGGCGTAAGGCGGCGAAGGCCGCCGGCCGCGTGGCGTGCGGGCTGGCGTTGGCCGGGGCGATCGGGGCTGCGGCGTCCGCCGAGCCGAGCGCGGTCGTGAAGGTCGACGCGGGCGAGCTGCAAGGCGTGCGCAACGGCCAGGTCCAGATATTCAAGGGCGTGCCCTACGCCGCGGCGCCGGTCAGCGACCTGCGCTGGCGGCCGCCCCAGCCCGCCGCGCCCTGGGCCGGCGTCAAGCAGGCCGCGCGCTACGGCGCGGACTGCATGCAGAACCGCGTGTCCTGGGACACCAGCCAGTCGACCCAGCCGGTCAGCGAGGACTGCCTGACCCTCAATGTCTGGACGCCGGCCCAGGCCGGGGCCAAGGGCAAGCTGCCGGTCATGGTCTGGATTCACGGCGGCGGTTTCGTCAGCGGCTCGGCCTCGCAGCCGGTGTTCGAAGGGACCAAGCTCGCCCAGCGCGGCGTGGTGCTGGTCACCTTCAACTATCGCCTGGGCCGTTTCGGTTTCTTCGCCCACCCGGCGCTCAGCGCCGAAAGTCCCGACGGGCCGCTGGGCGACTACGGCTTCATGGACCAGATCGCCGCGCTGAAGTGGGTCCAGAAGAACATCGCGGCCTTCGGCGGCGATCCGGCCAACCTCACCATCTTCGGCGAGTCCTCTGGCGGCGGCTCGGTCAACGCCCTGATGGTCTCGCCGGCGGCCAAGGGCCTGTTCCACAAGGCCATCTCCCAGTCCGGCGGCGGTCGCGACAAGTGGCGGCCCCTGCGCGAGGACAAGCCGGACGCGCCGTCGGCCGAGGCCGTGGGCAAGGCCTTCGCGGTCAGGGCCGGCGTCGCCGGCGACGACGTCGCCGCCCTGCGCGCCATCCCCGCGTCCAAGGTGCTGGGCGGCCTCAACATGCTGGACAACGAGGCCAAGACCTATTCCGGCGCGATCATCGACGGCAAGATCGTGACGGCCGACATCGGCGCGGGCTTCGCCGCCGGCCGTCAGGCCAAGATTCCCTATATCGTCGGGGCCAACAGCGACGAGTTGGGCTTCATCCCCGGCTTCCTGCTCGGGCCGATGACCGCCAAGGTCGCCGCGGTGCTCGGGGCGGACAAGGACGCCGTCGTCGCCGCCTACGGCTCCAAGGCGGCCTACGAGGCCAAGCTGGCCAGCGACCTGAACTTCGTCGAACCGGCGCGCTTCATGGCCGGTTCGGCCGCCGCCGCCGGCCAGCCGGCCTGGCTCTACAATTTCGGCTACGTCGCCGAGGCCAAGCGCAAGTCGACCAAGGGCGCGTCGCACGCCTCGGAGCTGGCCTACGTCTTCGACAACCTTCAGGTCTCCGGCGATCCGGTCAGCGACGCCGACCGCGCCGCGGCCAAGCTGATCGGCGACTACTGGACCGAGTTCGCCAGGGGCGGCGATCCGAACGGCGCGGGACGGCCCGCCTGGCCGAAATACGTCAAGACCGAGGACCAGCAACTGGTCTTCACGCTCGACGGCGCCGCGCCGGCCAAGCGCGCGCGCTTCCTGCGCCTGGAGGCTGGCGACGCGGTCTACGCCGTCGGGAGCGGCGATTTCACCTTCAGATGCGGCGTGCGCCGATGACCAACCTGCAAAGGAGCGGGCGAATGGCCCTTTCGACGAGTTTGCGCTGGTTCGCCCCGTTGGCGGCGGGCGTGGGGCTGTTGCTGTCCCCGGTGATGACGGCGGCGCAGAGCGCCACGATCCCGCTCTGGCCGGCGGGGGGGCAGGGGGGCAAGGCCGACTATCCGGCCGAGGTCGTCGGCAAGGCGGCGCCCTTCAAGGGAACCATCGTGCGCAACGTGTCCCGGCCCGTCCTCGAAGTGTTTCCCGCCGATCCGGCCAAGGCCAACGGGATGGCGGTGATCGTCGCGCCCGGCGGCGGCTTCCACATGCTGTCCTACGAGAACGAGGGCGTCGAGGTGGCGCGGTGGCTCAACTCGCTGGGCGTCACCGCTTTCGTGCTCAAGTATCGCCTGCTGGCGACCGGCGGCGATTTCGTCCCGGTGTTCATGGCGCGGCTGATGAACATGGACGCCATGGTCGCGGCGACGGCGCCGTTGAAGCCGGACGTCACGGCCGACGGCGTCCAGGCGGTGAAATTGGTCCGCCAGCGCGCCGCCGAATGGAAGGTCTCGCCCGACCGCATCGGCATGATGGGCTTTTCCGCCGGCGGCGCGGTGACGGCGTGGGCGACCCTGAAGGCCGAGCCGGCCTCGCGGCCCGATTTCGTCGCCGCCATCTATCCCGGCCTGCTGGGGACGCTGTCGGTTCCTGGCGATGCGCCGCCGATGTTCATCTTGGCCGCGAACGACGACCCCATCGGCGCGCCGGACAGTCTCAAGCTGTACGCCGCGTGGCGGGCGGCCGAGCGGCCGGTCGAGCTGCACCTCTACGAGAAGGGCGGCCACGGCTTCGGCATGGCGCCCCAGAACCTGCCCGTCGACGGCTGGAAGGCCCTGTTCGAGGCGTGGCTGGCGCGGCGTTGACCGGGACGTTCCCGTCGCCGAGGGCGCTGGTCTCGCGACGATCCCCCGATCCGCGCAGGTAGGGTCGGGCGCGCGACGAGCGTCTCCAGAACCGGGCGCGCGACAAGACGACGCCCGTCGCCGGAGGAGCGTCGCCATGTGGATATCTCGTCACCTCGCCGTGGGGCGGCTGGGGCGTGCTGCTCTGGCCTTCGCCGCGCTCGCCGTTCTGGCGGCCGCGCCGGCCGTTTCCGCCGCCGAGCAGCGCAAGGCCGGCGAGGTCGTCAGCGAGACCAAGGTGCTGACCGCAGCCGACGGACGCCAGGTGCGCTACGAGATCGGCGCCGTCTTCGTGCCCGAGAACCGCGACGCCAAGACCAGCCGGATCATCGCCGTCGGCTTCGCCCGCCTGCGTCCGGCCGAGCCGACCGGGGCCCCGCCGATGTTCGTCCTGCCGGGCGGGCCGGGCGACAGCTATCTCGGCGCCTTCTCCGAGACCACCGACCGCGCCCGCCGCCAGCAGGCGCAACTGCTCCAGCTCAGCCGGGCCGGCGACGTCGTCGTCATCGACCAGCGCGGCTATTCGCGGCGGGGCGAGGTGCTGGGCTTCGTCGGCCGGCCCCGCGACCTGCCCCTGGACCGGCCGGCCTCCCTGGCCGCCGACACGGCCGAGAACCTGAAGATCTTCAAGGCCGCCGTCGCGGCCAACGCCGACAAGGACCTGTCGGGCTACACCGTGCTGCAATGCGTCGAGGACGTGAACGACCTCAGGCAGGCGCTGGGATACGGCCAGATCACACTGGTGGGCCAGAGCTTCGGCTCGCAATGGAGCTTCGCCGTCATGCGGCGGCGGCCGGAGATCGTCGCGCGGGCGCTGCTCTCGGGCGTGGAGCCGCTGGACTACGCCTACGACATGCCCTCGCACATCTACGCCGCGCTCCAGCGGATCGCTTGGGACGCCGACCATGATCCCGGCCTGCGGCCCTACCTGCCCAACGGCGGGGTGATGGCCGCCGTCGGCGCGGTCCAGCGCCGGCTGGCCAAGGCTCCGGTCAGGGTGCGGATCAAGGACGACAAGACCGGGCGGATGTCGACCGTGGCGCTCGGCCGCGAGGATTTCCAGCGCGCCATGCTGACCCCGGCCGCCGACTGGCCGGCCCTGGTGCTGTCGGCCTATCACGGCCGCTACGACGACTGGGCCCGCGCGGTGGCGGCCCAGCGCCGGGCCAGCGACGAGCGCGACGCGCTGATCGGGCCGCTGATCGACACCAGCCTGGGCGTGACCCCCGCGCGCGAGCACCTGCTGCGGACCGACGCCGGCGTGGCGGCGATGGGATGGTGGGACTTCGACGCCTACATCGCCTCGCGCAAGGCCGGCGTCTGGCCGAGCCCGGACGTCGGCGACGCCTTCCGCACGCCGGTCCTGAACCGGACGCCTGTGCTGTTCGTCAACGGCGACTGGGACACCTCGACCCCGGTCGAGAACACGCTGAACATGCTGCCCTATTTCCCCAACAGCCGGACGGTCCTGGTGCACCGGGGCGGCCATGGCGCGCGGGCGGCGCTGCTGGAGCAGCAGCCGGCCGTCACCGACGCCGTCGTCGCCTTCCTCAAGACCGGGGACGTCCAGGCGCTGCCGGTGAACGCCTCGCTGCCGGCGCCGGCGTTCAAGCGGCCGTCGTTTCCGCCGCCGCCGTCGTCGGGCCTATGAGAGTTCGGTCTGACTTGCGCCGATCTCAGCATTGGGCGCCTCCGCGCCGCCTGCGTAGGGTCGCCGCTTAGTCCGGAACCCGACAGCAAGAGTTCGCCGATGACCTGGAAGAGCTGGCCGTTTATCGCCCCGGCGACCATCGCCGCGGGTCCGCGGCCGGGACTGGTCTTGGCGGCCCGCCGGGCGTGTCGAGGTCCGTCCCGATGATGGGGCGGGGGCAGGCGCGCCAGCTCGCGCCGGCCGGGCTCGACCGGGAGACCCTCGGCGCCGACCGGGTCGGCGCGGACGACGAGCACGGCGCGGTTCGTCGCCACGCCCCGGCCGGGGAGCGCGGTTCGCTGTCGAGCCGGCTGGACGAGGTCTATCGCGACCGCAGGGAGAAGCTGCTCAAGTTGGCCGGCTGCGGCGGCGCCGACGAGGCCGCCGACCTGATGCACGACGCCGTGGTCAAGACCCTGCAGGCGGGGCTGAGGGTCGAGATCCTCGACCCGACCTGTTTCCTGCTTCAGGCGACGCGAAACACCCTGACCGACCGCTTCAGATCGAGAGCCCGCCGCAAGCGCGTTCTGGACTACGGCCTGGAGGACGCCGACGCGCCCGATCCGACGCCGGGCGCAGAGCGGGCTCTGATCGCCGCGCAGCAACTGCGGGCGGCCTTGGCGATCATCGCGCGGATGCCGCCGCGCCGGCGCGAGGCCCTCATGCTCTGCCGGTTCGAGAAGCTCTCCCACGCCGAAGCCGGCCGGCGCATGGGCGTGACGGTGCACGCCATCGAAAAGCACCTCGCGGCCGGCAAGGCGCAACTCGCCGCCGAGTTCGAGCATGGGCCCGGACAAGCCGCCGCGCCGCCGCGCCGCCGGCTCGCCAGACCCTGACCTTGGTCCCGATCCACAGGAGCAGCCCCTTTTGAGTGAGAATGTCAGGCGGCCTGTCCGCCTTGAGGTCGGGGTCGAGAACTGGCCGTTCACCAAGCCGTTCCGGATATCCGGCTACACCTTCGTCGACATCGACGTGGTCGTGGTCGCCCTGAGCGACGGCGCCCATGTGGGGCGCGGCGAGGCGGCCGGGGTCTATTACCGAGGGGACGACCCGGCGGCCATGGTCGCCCAGATCGAGGCCCTGCGCGAGCGGATCGAGGCGGGCCTCGACCGCGAGGACCTTCGCGGCCTGCTGCCGCCGGGCGGCGCCCGCAACGCCTTGGACTGCGCCCTGTGGGACCTGGAGGCCAAGCGCGTCGGTCGTCCGGTCTGGGCGCTCGCCGGCCTGGAGGCGTCCCGGCCGCTTCTGACCACCTACACCGTCGGCGCCGATGATCCGGAGGTGATGGCGGCCAAGGCGCGGCGTTTCGCCGGCGCGCGGGCCTTGAAGCTGAAGCTGACCGGCGACGCCGTCGACGGCGAACGCGTGCGGCGGGTGAGGGCGGCGCGCCCCGACGTCTGGCTCGGCGTCGACGCCAACCAGGGCCTGGATCGCGACAGCTTCGCGCGGCTGGCGCCCTGTCTGGTCGAAACCGGGGTCAAGCTGCTGGAGCAGCCGTTTCCCCTCGACCGCGACGACTGGCTCGACGGCCTGGCCTCGCCGATCCCGATCGCCGCCGACGAGAGCGTCCAGGACGGCGGCGACATCGCCGGCTTGGTCGGGCGGGTCGACGTCATCAACATCAAGCTCGACAAGTGCGGCGGGCTCACCGAGGCGCTGGACATGGTCCGCGAGTCCCGCCGCCTCGGCCTCAAGGTCATGGTCGGCAACATGTGCGGCACCGTGCTGGCCATGGCCCCGGCCTTCGTGGTCGGCCAGCTCTGCGACATCGTCGATCTCGACGGGCCGATGGAGCTGTCTTCGGACCGGACCCCGGCGACGATCTACGAGGACGGCTGCGTCCGCTGCCCGCCCGAGGCCTGGGGCGACCCGGCCGTCGCGGATCGCTGACCCGTGACCGGCCGCCCCTCGCGACGCGCCATGGTCGGCCTGGGCGTGGCCGGGGCCGCCGCGCTCGGCGCGTCTCCGGCGATCGCGGCCGGATCGGGACGGATCGGCCTGCCGCCGCCGCTCCGCCGCGCCGTCCAGGCTCGGATGGAGGCCGGCCGGCTGCCCGCCGTCGCTGTCGCCGTCGTCCGCAACGGGGTTCCAGCGGCGGTCGAGGGGCTGGGGCTCGCCTCGCCGCCGTTCGGCGTCGCCGCCACGCCGAGGACCCTGTTCCACCTGGGGTCGGCGTCGAAACACTTCACCGCCGCGCTGGTGCTGAGGCTGGCGGCGGCCGGGCGCATCCGGCTGGGCGACGCGGTCGGGGACTATGCGCGCGGCCTGCCGCCGTCGCTGGCCGGTCTGCCGATCAGCGCCCTGTTGTCCCATACCGCCGGCGCGCCGGAATACGAGGCGCTCGCGGGCTTCGAGGGCGACAAGCCGGTCTGCCGCGAGATGTTCCTGGCGCGGATGGGAGGCCTGGCGGTCGATTTCGCGCCGGGCGAGGCGTGGTCCTATTCCAACACCGGCTATGTCCTGCTCGGCTATCTGATCGCCGACGTCTGCGGGCGGCCCTATCGCGAGGTGGTCGCCCAGGAGTTGCTGGCGCCGGCCCGGCTGCGCGAGGCGCGCGTCGACGACGCCTCGGCGATCATACCGGGCCGGGCCGAACCGCATGTGCTGGCCGACGGCGTGCTGCGGCGGGCGATGACGATGGATTCCGATTTCTCGGGCTGGCCCGACGGCGGGATGCTGATCTCGGCCCGGGACGCGGCCCGCTGGGAGGCGGGCCTGCAGAGGGGCGAGGCGGCGCCGGCCGTTCCCCTGCGGACGATGACCACGCCGGTGCTGCTGAAGACCGGGCGCAACTGCGCCTACGGCTTCGGGTGGCGGCTCGATCGGGTGCGGGGGCGCGAGGTCCACTATCACGCCGGCAGCGTTCCAGGGTTCATGGCCTTCTATCTGCGCATCCCGTCCGAGCGCCTTGGGGTGGTGGTGACGGCCAATGTTCAGAGCGAGCGCGCCCGGGCGGCCGTGGCGCGGATCGCCCACGAGGCGGCCGAAGGCTTCGCGCCGGGCTCGACGGCGATCTCGCTGGTCCCCATGCGCGATCCGGACCCGGCGCTCGCCGCCGAGGCCAGGGCCATGCTGCTGCGCGGCGGCCGGCCGCTCGATCCCGGCCGGTTCGCGCCCGAGATCGCCTGCTTGCTGGGGCGGCCGGCGGGCGAAAAGGCGGCTCCGCCCGACCGGACCGCCGCCGGCCTGCTCGACCTGAACCTGGTGGAGGCGTTCGACGAGGACGGCGGCGGCCATGTCCGGCGCTATCGCTGCGTCTACGCCGACCGCGTGGAGCACATGGCCTTCGCCTATGCGCGGGACGGGAGGATTTATCGTGTCCGGGCGATCTGACCCCTCCCGGCGGGGCGCCCGCAAGGCCCGCCCGGGGGGCGAAGCGCCAGAATTGCGGCGCGGCGCGGGTAGGGGCGGGCCGTCGCGGATCGTCTCTAAGGGCTATGGCCCGACGGTTTCGTCCGCGGTTCCGGCCGGACCATTCCATCGCGACAAATCGACAGAAGTGAGCCTCGCCCGTGCGTGATCTGAGCAGCCTTCCCGTCACCTTCGCCGATATCGAAGCCGCCGCCGCGCGCATCGCGCCGTTCGTGCATCGCACCCCGGTGCTGACCTCGCACCGGCTGAACGCGATCCTGGGCTGCGAGGTGTTCTTCAAGTGCGAGAACCTGCAGCGCATCGGCGCCTTCAAGGCGCGGGGCGCGCACAACGCGGTGTTCTCGCTGAGCGACGAGGAGGCCGCGCGCGGGGTGGTCACGCATTCGTCGGGCAACCACGCCGCCGCCCTCAGCTTGGCCGCCGGCAACCGCGGCGCGCGCGCCTACATCGTCATGCCGTCCAACGCGCCCAAGGCCAAGGTGGAGTCCGTCCGTCGCCTGGGCGGCGAGATCGAGTTCTGCGCGCCGACCACCGCCGCGCGCGAGGCCGCCGCCGCCGCCATCGTGGCCGAGCGCGGCGCCACCCTGGTCCATCCCTATGACGACCTCAAGGTCATCGCCGGGCAGGGGACGGCGGCGCTGGAGCTGCTGGCCGAGGTCCCGGATCTCGACGCCGTCGTCGCGCCGGTCGGCGGCGGCGGGCTGATGTCGGGAACCTCGGTGGCGGTGCGGGGCTCGGGCGCCCAGGCTCGGCTCTGGGCCAGCGAGCCCGAGCAGGCCGACGACGCCTGGCGCTCCTGGCGCAGCGGCGTGCGCACGGCCGGCGACCCGCCGAACACCATCGCCGACGGGCTGCGCACCACGCTGGGCGAGAACGGCTTCGTCATCCTGAGGGCCCTGCTCGACGACTTCGCCACGGTTCCGGAGACCGCGATCGTGTCGGCGATGCGGCTGGTCTGGGAGGTGCTGAAGGTGGTCATCGAGCCCAGCAGCGCGGTGCCGGTCGCCGCCCTGCTCGAAGGCCGCTTCGAGGCCCGGGGCCGCAAGGTCGGGGTCATCCTCACCGGCGGCAACGTCGATCTCGACCAACTGCCCTGGCAGGACGCGGCGCGATGAGCCCGCGCGTCCCGGCCCAGCCCGGCCCCGGCGAGGGGCCTGTCCCGTCGAGAGTTCGTGGAGCGACGTCGTGAGCCTGGTCCTGCCGTATCCTTATCTGCTCTTCCTGGCCGACGCGCAGACGCCGTCGGACGCCAAGACGGCGTTCGGCCTGCGCGACTGGGCTGCGGACCGCGTGCTCGGCGAATTCGCCTTGCCCGACTGCAAGGTGACCCTGGGCCTGCCGGTCCTGTCGCCCGAAGAGGCCCAGGCCCAGGGCGCGCGCGCCCTGGTGATCGGCGTCGCCGTGGATGGCGGCGGTCTTTCGGACGCCTGGATTCCGGCGCTGGTCCAGGCGCTGGAGGCCGGGCTGGACATCGTCAGCGGCATGCACGCCGCCCTCGGCGACATTCCCGTGCTGCGCAGCGCGGCGGCCCGGCTCGGGCGCCGGCTGATCGACGTGCGCCGGCCGCCGGCGGGCCTGCCGGTCGGCACCGGCCGCAAGCGGTCCGGCAAGCGCCTGTTGACCGTCGGCACCGATTGCGCCCTCGGCAAGAAGTATACGGCCCTGGCCCTGGCGCGGGCCTTCGCCGCGCGCGGCCTCGACGCCGACTTCAGGGCGACGGGACAGACGGGCATACTGATCGCCGGCTCGGGCCTGCCGATGGACGCGGTGGTCGCCGATTTCGTCGCCGGCGCCGCCGAGAGCCTCTCGCCCGACGCCGCCGCCGACCATTGGGACGTCATCGAGGGGCAGGGGTCGCTTTTCCATCCGGCCTACGCCGGGGTGTCGCTGGGCCTGCTGCACGGCAGCCAGCCGGACGTCATCGTCGTCTGCCACAAGGTCGGCCGCGACCGGATGTCGGGCTATCCGGACTTCGCCGTCCCCAGCCTCGCCGAGGCGATCGAGACCCATCTGCTGATGGCGCGCCGCACCAATCCGGCGGTTCGCTGCGCGGGGATCAGCCTCAACACCGCCCGGCTGTCGCCGACCGAGGCCGCCGCCGTGCTTCATGACGAGGGCGTCCGCCTCGGCCTGCCCTGCGCCGACCCGATCCGCGGCGGGGCCGAGTTCGAGCGCCTGGTGGATGCATGTCTGAGCGCCTAGCCGCCCGGTCGGGCGATAGGGCCTGGTTCGGTCATCCGAAAGGACTGATGGTCCTTTTCCTGACCGAGATGTGGGAGATCTTCTCGTTCTACGGGATGCGGGCGCTGCTGGTCTATTACATGACCAAGCAGCTGCTGATGAGCCAGCAGCAAGCGTCCATGGTCTACGGCCTCTATACGGCGTTCGTCTATTTCACGCCCATCTTCGGCGGCGCGATTTCGGACCGCTGGCTGGGCCGGCGCAAGGCGGTGATCCTCGGCGGGTCGATCATGGCGGTCGGCCATTTCATGATGGCGTCCGAGGCGCTGCTCTATCCGGCGCTGGCGGTGATCGCGCTGGGCAACGGCTTCTTCCTGCCCAGCCTGCCGAGCCAGATCAAAGGGCTCTATCCGCCGGGCGATCCCCGCACCGGCTCGGCCTACAGCGTCTACTATGTCGGCATAAACCTGGGCGCGTTCCTGGCGCCGCTGATCTGCGGCACGCTCGGTGAGCTCTATGGCTGGCACTGGGGGTTCGGCGCGGCCGGGATCGGCATGATGATCGGCCTCGGCGTCTACATCCTGGGCCGCCGGCACCTTCCTCCCGAGCCGTCCAGGGCCGAGCGCCTGGGGGCCGGCGCCGGAGGCGACCGTCCGCCCGAGGGGCTGCTGCGCCGGTTCCTGCTGCTGGGCGGCATCGCGGCGGCGGTGGTGGTGTTCCGCATCCCCTACGGCCAGGGCGGCAACACCCTGGCCCTGTGGATCGACCAGGCGGTCGACCGCCGCGTCGGCCTGGGCGAGCTGGCCATTCCGGCGACCTGGTTCCAGTCGTTCGACCCGCTGCTGGTGCTGCTGCTGACGCCGATCCTGGTGACGTGGTGGACGCGCGCGGCCGCGCGCAAGCGCGACCTGTCGCCGTTGACGAAGATGGTGACCGGCGCCGCCCTGATGGCCGTGGCCTTCCTGCTGCTGGCCGGCATCTGCGCCCTGGCCGACGGCGCCCGCGTCAGCTGGATATGGGCGGCGCTGTTCATCCTGGTGTTCACCACGGCCGAGCTGTTCATCCTGCCGGTGGGGCTCGGCCTGTTCGGGCGGCTGGCGCCGGCCGGGATGGGGGCGACGACCATCGCCCTCTGGTTCTTCGCCTCCTTCCTCGGCAACCTGCTCGCCGGGGTCATCGGCACGCTGTGGGGCGTGATCGGCCACGAGCTGTTCTTCCTGCTGCTGGCCATCCTGGCCGGCGGGGCCTCGTCGATCCTGTTGCTGTTCGACCGGCCCGCGCGGCTGATCGACCATTCCTTCTGCCGGGACGCCGGTCCCGATCCCGTCACGATCCAACAAGAGGCGTCTGCATGATCCTGGCCGTCAGTGAAACCGTCGCCGCGCGGCTGGTCACGCTCAAGGACGCCATCGCCCTGATGGAATCCGCGTTCGCTTCGCTGGACCGCGGCGAGTCGCGTCTGTTTCCGTTCGTCGCCGGGCATGGCAGCGATCCCGCCACCCGGTTCGGCGCCAAGCTCGGCTATGACGGCGAGCGCCGGACGCCGGGACTGAAGGTCGGGTCCTACTGGCCCCGCAACGTCGAAAGGGGACTGGGCAACCACGCCTCGACGACCCTGCTGCTCGACGACGACACCGGCGCGCCGCGCGCCCTGGTCGCGGCGACGCACCTGACCGCTCTGCGCACGGCCGCCTCGGACGCGGTGGCGGTGAAGCATCTGGCCCGGAAGGACGCCTCCGTCCTGGCGGTGGTCGGCGCTGGGCATCAGGCCTATTGGGACGCCCTGGCCGTCGCCGAAGTGCGCAAGCTGGAGCAGGTGCTGGTCTGGGCGCGCGAGGCGAGCGCGGCCGAGGCTCTGGCCGCCCGCCTGCGGACGGCGGGACTGCCCGCCCAGGCGTCGGACCTGCGGCCGGCCCTGGCCCGCGCCGACATCGTCTCGACAGCGACCGCTTCGCGGAGCGCCCTGTTCGCGGCCGGGGACGTGCGTCCCGGGACGCACCTCTCGGCGATGGGCGCCGACGGCGTCGGCAAGCAGGAACTCGACCCGGCCCTGCTGCTCGGCGCGTCGCTGTGGGCCGACCTGCCGACCCAGTCGATCGTCATCGGGGAATTCCAGCGGCTGCCCGCCGCGCTGGCCGGCGGCGTCCAGCCCATCGGCGGTCTGATCTCGGGACGGCTGCCCGGGCGCTGCGGCGATGAAGAGATCACCATCTACGACAGTTCCGGCGTCGCGCTGCAGGACCTGGCGATCTGCGCCCTGGCGCTGGAGCGGGCGCAGGCCGAAGGGTCGGTCCAGACGCTCGATCTGTCCTGAGGCCGCCGGGATGGTCGTCGCATGACGATACAAGAATGTATTTTCGCATTGGGCGGATCTAGAACTTGACCACTGACCTTCGGTTTTTGGGGAATGGATCCATGGATGCTCTTGATCGCGCGAGCCGGACGGGCCCCGCCGACCTTCACGCGAACGCGCTGGTCTGGGACAATCACGGATGCCTGCCGATGGAGGCGCCGGACCGCTGGCTCGACGACCTCGACCGCTACCGGCGCGCCGGGGTCGACGTGGCGGGCGTCAACATCGGCGACAGCCACGTTCCGCTGGAAGAGCTGATCCACAACGTCGCCAGGCTGCGCGCGCACGTGAAGCAGCATCCCGACCGCTACGTCCTGGTCGGGACGGCCGCGGCGATCCTGGAGGCCAAGGCCGCCGGCAAGCTGGCCATCTTCTTCGACGTCGAGGGGGCGTTCTCCATCGGCGACAACCTCAGCCTGATCGAACTCTACTACGAGCTCGGCGTCCGCTGGATGGCGATGGTCTACAACATCGCCAACAATGTGGGTTCGGGTTGCCATGACGCGGTCGACGGCGGCCTGACCCCCTTCGGCCGCCGCGTGGTCGAGGAGATGGACCGGGTCGGCATGCTCAAGTGCTGCACCCACACCGGCTATCGCACGGCGATGGACGTGATGAACAACACCGACAAGCCGGTGGTGTTCTCGCATTCGAACCCAAGGGCGCTGAGGGACCATCCGCGCAACATCCCCGACGAGCTCGTCGACGCGTGCGCGCGTATCGGCGGCGTGGTCTGCATCAACGGCATCGGCATCTTCCTGGGTGCCAACGACGCCAGCGTGAAGACCTTCGTCGACCATATCGACCATGTGGTCCAGCGTGTCGGCGCCGCGCACGTCGGCGTGGGGCTGGACTACGTGTTCGACCAGGAAGGCCTGGGCGGGATCATCGCCCAGAGCGCGGCGCTGTGGCCGCCCGAGGGGGGGTACCAGCAGGACATCGCGTTCATGGCGCCCGAGCGCCTGCCCGAGGTGACCGAAGAGCTGCTGCGTCGCGGCTACGCCGAGGACGATGTGCGCGGCGTCCTCGGCGGCAATCTTTGGCGCGTGGCGCGCCAAGTCTGGGTGTGAGCGGCTGGGGCCGCCGTCTCAAGGGAGTCTCCAGCCGTGTCTGACTCGGTTTTCGATTTCGTCGTCATCGGCGGCGGCGTGGCCGGCGCGTCGATCGCCTGGTCGCTGTCCGCCCACGGCAGGGTGGCCTTGCTGGAGCGCGAGGCGCACGCCGGCTATCACAGCACCGGCCGGTCGGCGGCGAGCTATATCGAGGGTTACGGCGACGCCTCCGCCCGGGCGCTGACCCGGGCGAGCTTCGATTTCTACACCAACCCGCCGGAGGGCTTCGCGCCGACGCCGCTGGTCAGCGACCGGGGCATCCTGTTCATCGCCGCCCCCGGCCGGGCCGAGGCTGTCGACGCCCTGGCCGCCACGCTCTCGGAGCAGGGCACGGCCTATGTCCGCGACGACGCCGAGACGGCGATGGCGCGGGCGCCGGTGCTGCGTCCCGAGTTCGCCTCCGGCAGCCTCTACGATCCGAAAGCGTTGGAGATCGACGTCGACGCGCTGCTCCAGGGCTATCTTCGCGGGCTGCGGCGGCGGGGCGGCGAGATCTATTTCGAGGCCGAGCTGCAGGCCGCGCAACGCGTCGGGTCGGCCTGGCGGCTGCGGGCGGCGGACAGGACGCTGTCCTGCGGCTGGCTGATCAACGCCGCCGGAGCCTGGGGCGACCTGGTCGCCGCCCGCTGCGGCGCGCGGCCGGTCGGCCTCAATCCGTTGCGGCGCACCGCGATCATCGTCGATGCGCCCGAAGGGCGGGACGTCTCCCGCTGGCCGATCGTGATGGACATCGACGAGAGCTTCTATTTCAAGCCGGAGGCCGGGCGGCTGCTGTGCTCGCCGGCCGACGAAACCCCGGTGGCGCCGCACGACGCCTACGCCGACGAATACGACATCGCTGTCGCCGCCGACCGCCTGCAGACCGCGACAACCATCGAGGTGTCGCGGGTCAGGCGCAGCTGGGCCGGCCTCAGGACCTTCGCGCCCGACCGGACCATCGTGGCCGGACCCGATCCGGACGTCGCGGGCCTGTTCTGGTCGGTGGGGCAGGGCGGCTATGGCGTGCAGACCGCGCCGGCGCTGGGCCGGTTCGTGGCCATGTCGATCCTCAACGCCGGCCCGCCCAGCGAGATGGACGCCTTCGGCCTCGACCCGGCGGCGCTGAGCCCGAGCCGGTTCGGCTGAGGAACCCCTGGGCGACCTGCGCGGTCGCCGCCCGGTATTTCCCGCCGGTCGCCAAGCAGCGCATCCAGGCCCTGGCCGACGATCTGAAGGCGGCGTTCAAGGCCCGCATCGAGCGGCTGGACTGGATGTCGCCGACCACCAAGGCGCGGGCCCTGGAGAAGCTGTCCAAGACGGCGGTCTATGTCGGCTATCCGGACCGCCCGCGCGATTATCGGTCCCTGGTCATCCGCCGAGACGACCTCTATGGCGACGTCAGGCGGGCGGCGGCGTTCGAATGGCGGTTCGCCGTGGGGCTGCTCGACAAGCCGGTGGACCGCGGCGAGTGGACCCTGACGCCGCAGACCTTCAACGCCTATAGCGACCCGATCCTCAACGAGGTGGTGTTCCCGGCCGGCATCCTGCAGCCGCCGCTGTTCGACCCGGAGGCCGACCCGGCGGTCAATTACGGCGCGATCGGCGCGGTCATCGGCCACGAGCTCACCCACGGCTTCGACGACGAGGGGCGCAAGTACGACGGCGACGGGCGGCTGGCCGACTGGTGGACCGCCGAGGACGCGGCCGCTTTCGAGGCCCGCGCCGCCAGGCTGTCCAAGCAGTATTCGTCCTACGTGGCGCTGCCGGGCGTGCGCCTGAACGGTCAACTGACCCTGGGCGAGAACATCGCCGACCTTGGCGGGGTGCTGCTGGCGCTCGACGCCTACCACGTCTCGCTGAAGGGGGCGCCCGCGCCGGTGGTGGACGGCCTGACCGGCGACCAGCGTTTCTTCCTGGGCTACGCCCAGGCCTGGCGGGGCAAGCAGCGCGAGGATTCGCTGCGCCGCCGGATCGTCAGCGACCCGCATTCCCCGCGACAGTTCCGGGTGAACGGCGTCGTGCCCAATGTCGACGCCTGGTACGACAGCTTCGACGTCAAGTCGGGGCGGTCGCTGTTCCTCGATCCGGGCGAACGGGTGCGGATCTGGTGAGCCTCGGCGAAAGCCGGGGAGGGGCTCAGGCCCGCCGCTCGTCCCCTTGGCCGAGACTGAGGGCGACGGCGGCGTTCCAGACCTCTTCGCCGACCCGCGAGATCGGCTTGCGCGGGCGGAACAGCCGGATTTCGAGCGGGATGTCCCAGTCGGCCGGTCCAGCCCGGACCAGTTCGCCGGCCTGGACTTCGGCCCGGGTCTCGTTCTCCAGCAGCCACGCGAAGCCGTACCCGTGAAGCACCATCGATCTCAGGATGTTGGCGTAGGGCGAGGTGAAGGTCGGCGGCGATTCCACCTCGATCTCGTCATGGGCGTCGAGCAGCGCCTGGACCGCGCCGCTGAACCGCGAGGTCGCCGCATAGCCCAGGAACGGCGCGGGCCGAAGGGCGTCCGCCCGGTGGCGAGGGCCGCCGCCCTCGGCGGGAGCGCTCAGCGGGACCAGGGCGTCGGCGCCGATCAGGCAGCTGGCGTAGTCGCCTGGACCGAGATCGACCAAGGCGTCGTCCTTGCAATAGGTCAGCATGAATTCGCAGCCGCGGTCGGTCATCAGGGCCACGCCTTCGGGAAAGCTGCACGGCAGCAGCCGGGTGTTCACCGGCCCGATCTTCTCGCTGATCCGCTTGAGCCAGGGGGGGAAGAATTCGGTGGCCAGGCTGTGCGGCGCGGTGATCGACACCGTGCCCTGTTGCAGGGACGACTGCCGCATCACGGTTTCGCGGGTGGTCCGCAGCCGGCGCATCAGATCCTCGGCGTGGTCGCGGAACACCTCGCCGGCCTCGGTGAGGGCCACGGGCTGGAGGCTGCGGTCGAACAGCTGGGCGCCGGCCCAGGTCTCCAGGGCCTTGATGCGGCGGCTGAACGCCGACTGGGTCGTGAAGCGCAGTTCCGACGACCGCGTGAAGCTCTTGGTCTCGGCGAGGCTCAGGAAGTCCTCGATCCATTTTGTATCCATTGCGCTTCTCCCCCGCACCCGTAGGTTCCGATAATTTTTTTCATGATTTTCCAAATTTGCAATATTTTTGTCTCTTACGGCGCGCCTTTCGCGGGGCGCTGTCTCAGCTGAACACTATGGTGCGCTGGCCGTTGACCGCCAGCCGATGCTCGATGTGCCAGGAGACGGCGCGGGCCAGCACCGTGCATTCGATGTCGCGGCCGATGCCGACGAGGTTGGCCGGCGTGTGGGCGTGGCTCACCCGTTCGACCCCCTGTTCGATGATCGGGCCCTCGTCGAGATCGGTGGTCACGTAATGGGCGGTGGCCCCGATGATCTTCACCCCGCGGGCGTGAGCCTGGTGATAGGGCGTCGCGCCCTTGAAGCTGGGCAGGAAGGAGTGGTGGATGTTGATGCACCGTCCCGACAGCGCCTCGCACAGGGCCGGCGACAGGATCTGCATGTAGCGGGCGAGGACGACCAGTTCGATGTCGAGCCGCTCGACCAGTTCGAGCAGGCGCGCCTCCTGGGCCGCCTTGTCGGCCTTGTCGACGGGCAGGTGATGATAGGGCACGCCGCTCCACTCGACGAACGAGCGCATGTCGTCGTGGTTCGACACCACGGCCATGATGTCGACCGGCAACAAGCCCGAGCGCCAGCGATGCAGCAGGTCGAACAGGCAATGCCCGAACTTGGAGACCGCGATCAGCACGCGCGGACGGACCGACAGGTCGTGCAGCGACCATTGGATGTCGAAGCGGTCCGCCACCGCCGCGAAGCCGGCCTTGAACGGCTCCAGCGCCAGCAGCGGCTCGGCGCCCTCGCGCACGAACACGGTGCGCATGAAGAAGCGCCCGGTGGCGGCGTCGTTGTAATGGCTGGATTCGGTGATCGAGCAGCCCTGGTCCGCCAGATAGCCGGACACCGCCGCGACCACGCCCCTGGTGTCGGGGCAGCGGACGATCAGCACGTAGGAGGGCGCGGCGGGCGAGGGCGGTGCGGCGAGGGTCATGCGATGAATTCCTGTACGGCCTCGGCGAACCAGAGCCGCAGGTGGGCGGCCAGGGTGGCGTCGGCGATGATCGAGAAGGCTCCGTCGCCGCCGGGCGCGATCAGCAGGATCGCGACCTGGGCCAGCACGGTCTGGGCGCAACTGCCGGGCGGGAAGCTCCGCGGGTGAATGTCGAGGCCGCAGCCCTTGGCCAGCAGCTCGCGCGCCCGCTCGCCTTCGACCCGCCACAGCCGGCGGCCGGCCGACACGTCGGAAAGGTGATGCAGCCGCTCGCCGAGCGCCGCCGTCACGGGCGCCGCCAGGACCTCGGCGGCGTCGAACAGCGCCCACTCGCCGGGCGCGAGCCAGGCCGCGCGGACGCGCCCCTCGCCGACGGTGTTGGGCCGCGTCGGCCATTCCAGGCCGAAGGCGTCGCCGAGCGCGGTCGTCAGGCCCGTATCGGGCGAGCGCACGCGCAGCAGGCTGACCGCGACCGGGCTTTCGGCGATCGACAGTCCAGGGGCGTGCGCCACGGCGCTAGGGTCAGCCATTCAGACGCTCTCCCGTCGGATCGTAGGCGCCCGGTGCGGTGACGCGGACGCGCGCGCCCCGCTCAGGGCCGGACGCCACCATAAGTTCCTCGCCCAGGCGGTCGCGTCCGCCGCGGACCATGCCCAGCGCCACCCCCCGGCCCAGAACGGGGCTGAAGCCGGACGAGGTGACATAGCCGTCGCTCGGCTCGTCGCCGCCCGCGCCCTTGAGGTGGCCGCCGATGGTCAGGGGCGCGCTTGAGCCCACCACCTCCAGCCCGACGAACTGCAATCGGTCCTCGCGCAGGTTGGCCGGCCGGGTCAGCGAGCGGCGGCCGATGAAATCGTGCGTCCGCTTGAGCACGTGGCCCCAGCCCACGTCGCCGGGGGCGGTGCCGCCGTCGGTGTCCGCGCCGACGTGCAGATAGCCCTTCTCGGTGCGCAGCAGCATCCAGGCGTCGATCCCAACCGGACGAACGCCGTGGGGCCGCCCGGCGGCGAGCAGGCGGTCCCAGAGCTCGCCCGCGCGGTCGGCCGCAACGTTGATCTCGTAAGAGACCTCGCCGGTGAAGCTGACGCGGAAGATGCGCGCCGGCGTCCCCGCGACCCGCCCGTCGCGGAACGCCATGTGGGGGAAGGCCGCCGCGTCGACGGGGATGTCGACGCCGGCCGCCTCGAGCACGGCGCGGGCCTTCGGGCCGCTGAGCGTCAGGACGGCCAGGCTGGTGGTGACCGGGGCGACCAGCACGTCGAGATGCGGCCACTCGCATTGCAGCCACTCCTCCAGCCAGGCGGCGATGCGGGCGGCCCCCGCGCCGGTGGCGCCCACCAGGAAGCGGTCCTCGGCAAGCCGCGCCGTGACGCCGTCGTCGATGACCACGCCGAGTTCGTTGAGCATCAGCCCGTAGCGCGCCCGGCCGACCTTCAGCGTCGACATGGCGTTGGCGTAGACGCGGTCGAGGAACTCGGCGGCGTCGGGGCCCGCCACCTCGATCTTACCGAGCGGGGAGGCGTCGAACAGGCCGACCCCGCGCCGCACGGCCAGGGCTTCCTCCCGCACGGCCTCGGACGGGGTCGCGCCGGCGTGGGCGTAGCAGGCCGGGCGCAGCCAGCCGCCGTATTCCTCGAACACGGCCCCGGCCTCGATGTGGCGGTCGTGGGCCGGCAGGCGGCGGCGCGGCCGGAAGAGCTCGCCGCGCATCCGGCCGCCGAACGCGCCGAAGGCCGCCGGAGTGTACGGCGGGCGAAACCGCGTGGTCCCGGTCTGGGCCACGCCGCGCCCGGTCAGCTCCGCCATCAGCGCCAGGGCGTTGACGTTCGAGGTCTTGCCCTGGTCGGGGGCCATGCCCAGCGTGGTGTAGCGTTTCAGGTGCTCGACCGAGACGAAGGACTCGCGCCGGGCCAGGGCGAGGTCGTCGACGGTGACGTCGTTCTGGAAATCGAGGAACGCCTTGCCGGGGGCGGCCACGCGGCCGATGGCGGAGAAGGTCCAGGGACGGGCCTCGCCGGATGCGGCCGGCGGGGCGCCGTGGCCCCCGCCGGCCCGCCATCCCTGTTCGAGCGCGCCGCCGAGGTCGAACCTGGCGTCGGCCGCGCCGACGACATCGTATCCCCGGACCATGGCGGAGGGCTTGAACAGGGCTTGTGCGGCGTCCCAGGCCAGCGCGCCGCCGGTCTGGGAGAACAGGTGGACGGCGGGGTTCCAGCCGCCGGACATCGCCAGCAGGTCGGCCTGGAGTTTGAAGGTCGCGCCGTCCCGCGTCCGCGCCGTCACCGCCGACAGCGCCGGGGCGCCGTGCGTCGCGGTCACCTCGGTCCCCGGCAGGACCCTGACGCCGCGCGCTTCGGCGGCCTCGACCAGCGGCTTGGGCGGGGCCGGGCGGCGGTCGAGCAGGGCGACCACCTGGGCGCCGGCCCCGACCAGGGCGTGGGCGGCGGCGTAGGCGCTGTCGTTGTCGGTGAAGATCACCGCCGCCTCGCCGGCCAGCGCCGCCCAACGCTCGAGATTCTGTTGGACGGCCGAGGCCAGCATCACGCCCGGGCGGTCGTTGCCGGGAAACACCAGCGGCCGCTCGATGGCGCCGGTCGCCAGCACGATCCGACGGGCGCGCACGCGCCACAGCCGCAGCCTCGGGCGGCGCGCATCCCGGTCGCGCCGGTCGACGAGGCGCTCCAGGACCGCGACGCTGTTGTGGTCGAAACAGCCGATCGCCGTGGCCCGGACGAGGGCCGTGGTCTCGGGGGCGGCGTCCAGCTCGGCCTGCGCCCGGGCGACCCAGGCCGCGCCTTCCAGGCCGTCGATCGTCGCCGCGCGCCATAGCGCCGCGCCGCCCAGCGCCGGGTCCTGCTCGGCCAGGACCACCCGCTCGCCGCGACGGCTGGCGGCGAGCGCGGCGGCCAGTCCCGCCGGCCCGCCGCCGACCACAAGAAGGTCGCAATGGGCGTGCCGTTCGTCATAGCGGTCGGGATCGGGCGAGGTCGATATGCGCCCCAGGCCGGCCGCCCGCCGGATCGGCGGCTCGAACCAGCGCCAGTCCGGCCACATGAAGGTCTTGTAGTAGAAGCCGGCCGGGATGAAGCGGCTGATCGCGGCGTTGATCGCGCCGACGTCGAAGCGGGCGCTGGGCCAGCAATTCACGGGCGCGGCGGCCAGGCCGTCGTACAGCTCGATCTCGGTGGCGCGCAGGTTGACGTCCGTACGCGGTCCGTCTTCCAGCCGGACCAGGGCGTTGGGCTCCTCGACCCCGGCGGCGAGCAGGCCGCGCGGCCGGTGGTATTTGAACGACCGGCCGACGACGGAGACGCCGGCGGCCAGCAGCGCCGAGGCCAGGGTGTCGCCGGCGAAGCCCGTATGGGCGCGCCCGTCGAAAGTGAAGCGCAGCGGCCGGCTCCGGTCGATGGCCGAGCCGCCCTCGGCGAGCCTGCTCCCGCTCATCGGCCGGTCTCCGCCGCGATCTCGGCGGGGGGCGCTCCCATCGGATAGACCGCCGCGATCTCGTGGGTGCGGGTGTCGCGGACGAGGTTGAACCATTGGCGGCAGCCGAAGGCGTGCACCCAGCGCTCGCGCCCGGCCCCCTTGGGATTGGCGCGGGTGAACAGGTAGTCGGACCAGGCCTGGTCTCCGACCGCGCCATAGGGTTCGGGGCGCTGGATGTGGCTCTGGCCGCCGCAGCGGAACTCGGTCTCGTCGCGGGGGCCGCACCAGGGGCAGGGGATCAGCAGCATGAAGGACGGGCCTTAGTGAGCGATGCCCGAGGCCGCGGCCTCGTCGATCAGGGCGCCGGCGGCGAACCGCTCCAGCGAGAAGGGTTCGGCGAGAGGGTGGGGGCGCCCCGTCGCCAGGTGATGGGCGAACAGGGTTCCGCCGGCCGGTATGGCCTTGAAGCCGCCGGTTCCCCAGCCGCAGTTGACCAGCACGCCCGGCGTCGGGGTCTCGCCGAGGATGGGGCTGGAATCCGGGGCGACGTCGACGATTCCGGCCCATTGGCGCAGCAGGCGGACCCGGCCGAGCGCCGGCATCTGTTCGGCCACGGCGCCGAGGGTGTGGGCCCAGACCGGAAGGTTCCCGCGCTGCCCGTACGAGGCGTAGGGGTCCAGCGGGCCGCCGACGACCAGGCCGCCCTTGTTGGACTGGCTCAGATAGACCCCTGTGGCCAGCGACAGCATCACCGTGTCGAGCACGGGCTTCAGCGGTTCGGAGACGAAGGCCTGCAGGGCGTAGCTGGTGATCGGCAGGCTGAAGCCGGCGAGGTCGGCCAGCACCGTCGAATGGCCGGCGGCGGCCAGCCCCACGCGGTTGGCGGCGATGTCGCCGCGGCTGGTGCGGACGCCCGTCACCCGGCCGCGTTCGTTCTTGAGGAAGCCGACGACCTCGCAGTTCTGGATGATGTCGACGCCGAGGCCGCTCGCCGCCCGCGCGTAGCCCCAGGCGACGGCGTCGTGCCGCGCCGTGCCGGCCCTGGGCTGCACGAACCCGCCCCAGACCGGGAATCGGGCGCCGGCCGAGATGTCGAGCAGGGGGACGCGCCGCTTGATCTCCTGCGGCGAGATCATCTCGGCGTCGACGCCGTTCAGCCGCACGGCGCCGGCCCAGCGTTCGGCGATCTCCAGATCGTGCCGGCTGTGGGCGACGGTGATCATGCCGCGCTGGCTGAACATGATGTTGTAGTTCAGCTCCCGCGACAGGCCCTCGTAGAGCTTGAGCGAGAAGTCGTAGAGCCGCGCGCTCTGCGGATAGTAGTAGTTCGAGCGGATCACCGTGGTGTTGCGGCCGGTGTTGCCGCCGCCCAGCCAGCCGCGCTCCAGCACCGCCACCTCGGTGAGGCCGTGGTTCTTGGCCAGGTAGTAGGCCGTGGCCAGCCCGTGCCCGCCGCCGCCGACGATCACCGCGTCGTAACGCTTCTTCGGTTCGGGCGAACGCCACGCCGGACGCCATCCGGTCTGCCCGCGCAGCCCCTCGATGAACAGCCGTCCGGCGGAATATTGGGTCATCGGGAACTCGCTGGAACGGAGGAATACAGTACTGTATCGTGCTGGCTCCGATCCTCGTCAAGCGGCTTTCTTCGGCGTGGCCGGCCGCGTATCACATCGAGTTAACGCGCAGCGGCCGCGGCGCGGCCGTCACGTCAGGGACCGCCATGACCGAAACCTCCAACTCCAGCTCGGAACGCCGCCGCCGCTTCGCCGAGCGCGCCGAGGGCGGCGGTCTCGAACGCGGCGAGTGGGTGGCGGCCGCGCGCCGCCTGCTGGTCGCGGAGGGAATCCAGGCCGTGAAGATCGACCGCCTCGCCAAGGCTTTAGGCGTCACGCGCGGCGGGTTCTACTGGCGGTTCGAGGATCACAAGGCGCTGCTCGACGCCCTGGTCGAGGATTGGCGCGAGCGCAACGGCCTGGCCATGGTCGCGCCCCTGGCCGGCGAAGGCCCGCCGATCGAGCGGTTCCGCGCGTTCATGCGGGTGCTGATCGACGAGGTCGACTTCTCGCCCGCCTACGACATGGCCGTGCGCGCCTGGGCGCGGACCGAGCCCGAGGTCGCGGCGGTGGTCAAGGCGGTCGACGCCGAGCGGCTGGCGGTCCTGGCCGCCCTGTTCCGCGACGCCGGCTGGCGGCCCGAGGAGGCCGACGTCCGGGCCCGCATCACCTACTACCACCAGGTCGGCTACTACGCGCTCGACGAGCAGGTGCCGAGGGCCGAGCGCTACGCCGCCAGCGAGCTCTACATGCAGGCGCTGACCGGTTTCGCGACGGGGAGCGGCGAGGCCTCCTAGCGGCCGGTCCCGTCGGCGCCGTCGCGCCATTTCAGGATCAGCCTGCGCTGGCGGACCTCGAAGGATTCGAGCCGGTTGAGAAAGCTGAGGCCGAGAAGCGAGCCGCTCATCGGCGCCTGGTTCACCACCATGCCGAAATCGGCGAACCGCAGCGGCCCGACCTCCAGGCTGCGGGCGACGTAGGGCGCGCCGTAGCCCTTGCCGTTGGCGGTCTCGGCCTCGTGCACGTAGCGCAGGCTCTCCGGCGCCAGCCCCAGCCGGCGGGCGTCGTCGGGGCTGAGCACGGTGTCGGTGGCGCCGGTGTCGACCAGGAAGCGGACCGGCTGACCGTTCACCCTGGCGGTCAACACGAAGGCTCCGTCGTCGTCCTGCGGGACGACCAGTTCGTGTTCGCCGACGGCCACGGGCTCGCCAGGATTGAAGGCGAACTGCAGGCGGCGGGGCGCCTCGGCCAGCACGTCCCTGTAGGCGTAGCCCAGCGCCAGGACGGCCGCGACGGCGACCCAGACGGCGATGTGGAGCAGGTGTCGCCCCAGCGCGCCGCGGACCCTCAGAAGGCCCGCCGAGACCAGGGCGATGAATCCCAGGCGGTAGACCAGCATCGCCCAGTCGTCCTGGGTGCGCAGGGCCTGCGGAAAGGCGACGATCAGGGCGACGACCAGCCCGGCGAGCGCGGCGAGCAGCAGCAGCCAGAGGCCGACCCGCGGCCGCGCCGCGCGCGGCGCCGGCTTCGGCTCCGAGGGCTCGCGTCCCCACGGCCCGCCTTGGTCAGACATGCGATCCCCCTCGGCGGAGCCCGGACGTCGGGGCTCCGACCGCTGCTGTACAACTTGCGGTTCCCCGTGTCAGCCAGGGCGCCTGCCGCCGCCGGCCCGTGAGCGGATCGACGCCGCGTCGCGGACGATCCGCCGCCAGCCCAGCCACGCCCCCAACGCGCAGACCGCCGTGACCCCAGCCAGCAGGGGCAGGACGACGATGTCCCACAGCACCCCCTTCTTCAACGCCGGGAAGTCCCAGTCGTGTAGCGCCGTGCGGGTCCAGCGCGACAGGCGCTCGGTCCTGTCGACCGCCCGCACCACCGCGCCGGAGGCCGGGTCGAGATAGAGCGTCGTCGCCTGGGGATCGCGCAGCGCGACCCGATAGGCCGGCAGGTCGGCCGGACGGTCGTAGCCGTCATAGTTGTAGTCGTCCGGGGCGGTCATCAGCACGATGGCGCCGGCCTGCGGGTCGATGCGGGCGCGAATGGCCTGGTCCAGCTCGGCGGCGGCGAGGGGCGCGGGGCGGCCGAGGCCGTCCAGTCGGACAGCCGGGCGGCGGCCGTCATGCGCCGTCACGAACAGCCGGCCGTCGAGCGGCGCGGCCTTGAGCGCCACGGCCGGTCCCGCCGGCAGTCCGGGAAGGGCGGCGATCAGGCCGGCCGCCGCCGCCGGATCGATCCGGCCGGCCAGCGCCGCCCGCTCGTTCAGGCCGGCCTCGCTGTCCAGCAGGCCCCAGGGCCCCATGGTCAGCAGGCCGGACGTCACCCAGGCCAGGGTCAGGACGCCGAAGGCCAGCCCGGTCATGTGGTGCCAGAAGAACCAGCCCCGATAGGGCGACCAGCGTCCGCTGCGATAGCGCTTCAGCCTCGCCGCGCCGACATAGAGGCCGGTGGCGGTGAGGAACACCCCGACGGTCGAGGTCCAGATCACCACCTCGCTCCACAGCGCGCCGTCCTGCCTGAGCAGGGTGGGATAGAGCCAGTGCGGCACCGCGCCGAGCCAGCCCCAGAAACGCTTCGACCGCGTCGTCCACTGCACCACCTCGCCGGTGGCGCGGGCCACATAGACCTGTCGCGCCGCCGGATCGTCGAAGGCCACGCGCCACACCGGGCCCCGGCGGGCGGCGCCTTGCACGGTCCACTGATCCTGGTCGATCAGCCGGGGCGGGCCGGCCGCCGCCGCGACCCCCTGGCCCCGCACGAAGGCCTCGGCGACGGCCCGCGCCTCGGGGGCGGAAACGCCCGTGACCGGCGTTCCGGCGCGCAGGTCGACGACGGTGCGGCCGCCGACCCCGTCCTGCCGCAGCACCGGCCGTCCCGCCAGCATCTCGACGCGGAAGTCGCGCGGGGGCGCGGCCAGCGTCGGAACGGCGGCGCAGCAGCCGTCGAACCGCAGGGGCGAAAGGCCGCGCAGGCGCTCGGCCTCGGTCAGGCGCGGATAGCCGCTGTACATCATCACGAAGCCTGACAGGCACCAGACCGTCATGACGAGACCGACCGCGACGCCGAGGTAGCGATGCAGCACGATCAGGCCGCGCCACGCCCCGGCGCGCGCCGAGCTCCAGGAGAAACCGCCCCCCATGCGACGCCCCTAGAAGCGTCGGGTGAAGCTGGCCCGCAGCGTGCGCGGCAGGCCGAGATTGACGTAGATGTAGGGCGAGCTGCAGCTGTACGGCCCGTCGGTCGACACGTCGGCGCAGCCGCGCGCCGGCTTGCCGTACTCGACGTCGAACAGGTTCTGGATGCTCACGCTGATCTCGTTGCGCCGGGCGGCGTCGAGGAAGTAGCGGCCCGACAGGTCGACCAGGGTGTAGTCGCCGTAGGGACGCGGCGCGCCGGCCACCGAGACGAAGGTCTCGCCCGTGTGGGTCAGGCTCAGCGTCGCCCCGAACGGCCGGTCGGCCGGGTGGTAGTCGAGCCCGGCCTTCAGCAGCTGCTTGGGCGTGCGCTGCAGCTGGCCGCCGCCGTCCTGGCGGGCGCGGTTGTAGGTGTAGTTGAAATTGGCCGACAGGGACGGCGTCAGCGCCGCGTCGATCAGGAACTCGCCGCCGCGCGTCTTCACCACGCCCGGCACGTTGCCGAACACGTCCTGCTGGGTCACGGGGTCGTAGGTCTTGAGGTCGATCAGGTCCTCGATGTCGCGCGCGAAGGCGACCAGCTCCCAACGCACCGGGACGGCGGCCAGGGTCAGGCGGCCGCCCAGCGACAGGTTGGCCGAGGTGCTACGCTCGGGCTTGAGGTTGGGGTTGCCGCGCTCGTCGAGCGGGTCGTTGGCGAACAGCTCCTCGGCGGTGGGCAGGCGGAAGTTGGCGCCGACCTCGCCCTTGAGCGTCAGGCTGTCGGTCAGGTCGTAACGGCCGCTGACGTTCCAGACGCCGGCCGACTTGCCGACGCTGGGGCTGTTGTAGCGATAGCCGAAGGCGAGGCGGGTCCGCGGGATCAGGTCCGGCGTGATGCGGACCTGGCCGAACACCGCCTGGGTCTCTTCGTCATGCTGGTCGATGACCAGCACCTCGTCCCGGCCGCCATAGCGTTGGAAGTCGTAGCCGAAATAGGTCTCGACCCCGCGCGCGGTGTCGAACTTGACCAGGGCGTTGACCCCGTCGTCCTTGTAGCCCCAGAAGGCGTTGCGGTGCAGGACGTTGATGACCCCGGGGCGGCCGAGGTCGTTGTAGTCGGTGTCGTAGCGGGTCCGCCATTCGTGGTGGTAGCCCTTGACGTAGAACGCCAGGCGCTCGGTCGGCTGGTAGTCGACCTTGACGACGGCGAGGTCTTCCTTGCGGGCGTTGACGTTGCGGGCCACGCGATAGGGCTGGGCGTAGTCGAGGTCGGCGTCGGTGTGCTGGTAGGAGGCGGTCAGGCTCAGCTGGTCGCTGACGTCGAACCGGTACTTGCCGCCGAGCGTATAGACCGCATAGCCGCGCTTACGGTCGGTGGCGCTGGGCTGGTAGTCCTGGTCGCGGAAGGCCTTGAAGCCGTCGGACTTGTCGGCCGAGCCGTAGGCGACGAAATGGTGCCGGCCGACGCCGTCGCGGAAATAGGCGTCGATGTGTCGCCCGCCGTTGGTGTCCGCCGCCAGGCTGACCGCGCCGTCGGGAGAGTCCGAGAAGGGCCGGGTGACGATGTTGACGGCCCCGGCCACCGCCGAGGTGCCGTAGAATAGCGCCTGGCCGCCCTCCAGCACCTCGATGCGGTCGACCATGGCCGAGGGCAGGGTGTCGAGCGGCGGGGTGCCGGCGTAGAGCCGGTTGTTGATGCGCACGCCGTCGACCAGCCACAACACGTCGCCGGTGCGCGAACCCTGCAGCGAGATGTCGACATAGTCGAACGGGCCGTTCTTGGGCGTGATCGACAGGCCCGGCGCCAGTTGCTGCAGGGCCTGGGCGACGTCGATATAGCCGCCGTTGCGGATGGCGGCGTCGGTGATGATCTCCACCCGCACGCCCGACCGGGCCAGCGCTTCGGGCAGGGAGTCCTCCAGCTTGGGCGCGGTGACCTTGAGCTCGTCGACGGCGTCGGCGGCCAGGGCCGGCCCGGCGAGGCCGAGCGACGCGGCCGCCAGGCCCGCGGCGAGCGCATGGGCGTGAAGTCTGCGGTTCATGGAAGCGCCCCCCGTTTGTACAGGGTCGGCTTCTTGACCGGGCGCGGCCGCGAAGGCGTATGATTTGATCGCATATGCATATGCGCCGGCGTCCCCCTGGCGGCTGGAGGACGAGGTCCGCGCCGACTGGGCGCGCGTGAGGATCGGGGGCATGCAGCCCTCCCGCATGGCGTCGCTGAAACCAGCGAAAGCTTCCGCCCGCGCAAGCGCGGTCGGCGGCCGTCGGGCGTGCGGACGCCGTCGCGCCAGCCCGGTCGGCTCGTTCGGCTCTCGCCGCTCGTCGTCGCTCAGACGGGTTTCCGCGCCTCGACCATCCCCTGGGCCAGGGCAAGAGCGACCCGCGCCGGCCGGTCTCCTGGCTTGCGGGTCATCGCGCGGCCGTCGCCTTCCCAGAGCCGGGGCTCCAGTGGCTGCGACCCGGAAACCGGGCCACGGTGTCGGCCGCGCTCGCCGCTCACAGTTGCAGGGACAGCCTCGGATTCGACGCCTGTCGGCGTCTCACCGTGTTCCCGTTCAGCCCTCTCGGGCGCCAGCGCGAAATCGTCGCTTCGGGAGCGCAGGGCTCCTCGGCGATGTGCTCGCCCTACGCGAACCCGCCCCGGCGTGCAACGCATTTGACAGCCGTCCGGCCCTGCACTACCCCAGGCCGCGATGGTCCTTCCGAGAGGAAGGTGAATAGGGAATGCGGTGCGGGCGGCGACGCCCAAGGCCGCGGCTGCCCCCGCAACTGTAAGCGGAGAGCGCCCTTCGAACGCCACTGGGACGCCATGTCCTGGGAAGGCGAGGGGCGCGTTCGATCCGTGAGCCAGGAGACCTGCCATCCCCATAGATCGCGCGATCGGGCGGGGCGCTCCGATGGCGGCGGCGCCCGCGGGCGTCCGGCGTCGGGCGCCAGCCTGATGCGATCCTCATGCGCCCCGTCCGCCGTCGTGCGGCGAGGGAGCGACGCGATGGCCGGCCTTGCGAAACCGGGCGAACCCGGCGGCCTGAAGCGCCGCATCCTCGGCCTCTACGCCATCCTCATCCCCGCCAACGTCGCCGTATGGATCTGGGCCTTCGTCGCCCTTCAGGGAAAGCCCGTCCTGCTGGGCACGGCCTTCCTAGCCTACAGTTTCGGCCTGAGGCACGCCGTCGACGCCGACCACATCGCCGCCATCGACAACGTCACCCGCAAGCTGATGCAGGACGGCCGCCGGCCGACGACCGTCGGCTTCTATTTCGCGCTCGGCCATTCGGCGGTGGTGCTGATCGCCGCGATCCTGATCGCCTGGACAGCCAGCGCCCTGTCGAGCTTCGAGGCGTTCAAGGCGGTGGGCGGGGTGGTGTCGACGGCGGTGTCGGCCGCGTTCCTGTTCGTCATCGCGGCGATGAACCTGATGATCCTGCATTCGGTCCACCGGACCTACCGCCGCGTGCGTGCGGGCGGGGTCTATGTCGAGGAGGACCTGGACATGCTGCTCAACGGGCGGGGCCTGTTCGCCCGCCTGCTACGGCCGCTGTTCGGGCTGGTCAGCCGCAGCTGGCACATGGCCCCGCTCGGCTTCCTGTTCGGCCTCGGCTTCGACACCGCCACCGAGGTCAGCCTCCTGGGCCTGTCGGCGGCGCAGGCCGCTGACGGGGTGTCGATCGGCGTGGTGCTGGTGTTCCCGGCGCTGTTCGCGGCGGGGATGTCCCTGGTCGACACCACCGACGGGGTGCTGATGCTGGGGGCCTACGAGTGGGCCTTCGTCAAGCCGATCCGCAAGCTTTACTACAACATGACCATCACCCTGGTCTCGGCCCTGACCGCCATCGTCATCGGCGGCATCGAGACCCTGGCGCTGCTGGCCGACAAGCTGTCCCTGCCGGGGCCGTTCTGGGACATGTTCCGCAGGCTCGGCCAGCATTTCAACCTGCTCGGCTTCCTGATCATCGGCGTGTTCGCGGCCGCCTGGCTGGGCTCGTGGCTGATCTACCGCGCCCGCGGCCTCGACGAGGTCGAGGTCGTCCGTCCTTCCTGATCCTCCGCCGCACGGAAAGTCCCCTCATGGCCAAGATACCCACCACCGTCGTCACTGGCTTCCTGGGCTCGGGCAAGACCACCTTGATCCGCAGCCTGCTCGAGAACGCCGCCGGCCGCCGGCTGGCGGTGATCGTCAACGAGTTCGGCGACGTCGGCGTCGACGGCGAGATACTGCGCGGCTGCGGCGTCGAAGGCTGCTCGGACGACGACATCATCGAACTGGCCAACGGCTGCATCTGCTGCACCGTCGCCGACGACTTCCTGCCGACCATGAAGAAGCTGCTCGACCGGCCGCTGCCGCCCGAGCACATCCTGGTCGAGACCAGCGGTCTGGCCCTGCCCAAGCCGCTGCTTAAGGCCTTTGCCTGGCCCGAGGTCCGCACGCGGGCGACGGTGGACGGCGTGGTGGCCGTGGTCGACGCCCACGCCGTGGCCCAGGGGCGGTTCGCGCCCGACGAGGCGGCGGTGGCGGCGGCGCGCGCCGAGGACCCCAACCTCGACCACGAGACGCCGCTGGAGGAGCTGTTCGAGGAGCAGCTCGGCTGCGCCGACCTGGTGGTGCTCGGCAAGGTCGACCTGCTCGACGCCGAGACCCTGGCTGCGGTCGAGCAGGAGGTGCGCCGCCAGATGCGGCCGGCGGCCGGCGCGGTGCGCGCCGCGCACGGGCGGCTGGACCCCGCCGTGCTCCTGGGCCTCGGGCTGGCCGCCGAGGACGATCTCGACAGCCGGCCCTCGCACCACGAGACCGAGGGCGACCACGACCACGACGATTTCGAGAGCTTCGTGATGTCGGCCGGCGAGGTCGCCGCCGCCGACCGCCTGGCCGATCGCCTGGCCGAGGGGCTCGGCCGCCACGAGGTGCTGCGCCTCAAGGGCGTGGTGGCCGTCGCCGGACGCCCCGCGCGCCTGATCGTCCAGGCGGTCGGTCCGCGCATCGACGCCTATTTCGACCGGCCGTGGGCGGCGGGCGAGGCGCGCCTCACCCGGCTGGTGGTCATCGGCGAGAAGGGACTGGATCGGGCCGCCATCGAGCGGGACCTGCAGGCGGCCCTGGCCTGATGCACCTGCTCGCCGTCCAGCCGGGGCAGATGGTCGAAGGCGACGAGGCCGTCGATCTCGGCCAGAGCCCTGGCGACGTCGTGATCCTGTCGGCGGCCGACAGCGACCTGTCCTGCCTGTCGCGGGCCCTGGAGGAATTGGACGAGGCCGGGCCGTCCGTGCGCCTGGCCAACCTGCTGCGCCTTGGGCATCCGTTGTCGGTCGACATCTATGTCGAGCGGGTGGTCGCCGGGGCGCGGTTCGTGTGCGTGCGGCTGCTCGGCGGGCGCAGCTACTGGGCCTACGGGCTCGAGCAGATCGCCGAGACCTGTCGGGCGAAAGGGATCGCGTTCGCCGCCCTGCTGTCCGACGACCCCCTCGACCCGGACGCCGAGGCGCTGTCGACCCTGGACGCCGCCGCCCGCCGCCGCCTGCTCGGCTATCTGCTGGCGGGCGGCGTCGACAACGCTCGCAACCTGCTGCGCTTCGCCGCCGGCCTGACGGGCCGCGACGGCTGGGGCGCGGCCGAGGCGGCCAGGCCGGTGACCGAGGCCGGGTTCTACCGCGCCGGCGGCCCCGCCGACTGGGCGGGCGCGACCGCGGCCTGGCGGCCGGGCGCGCCGGTGGTCGCGCTGGTCTTCTATCGCCATCTGGTCGCGGCGGCGACGACGCGGGCGGTGGACGCCCTGATCGCCGGCCTGGAGGCGGCGGGGCTCAATCCGCTGCCGATCTTCGCGCCCAGCCTCAAGAACCCCGAGGCCCAGGCCTTCATCGCCGAGGCTTTCGACCGGGCCCGCCCGGACGTCGTCGTCAACGCCACCGCCTTCGCGGCCTCGACGCCGGGGGACGACCGCACGCCCAGCGTGCTGGAGCGCGCCGACGCGCCGGTGCTGCAGGCGGTGATGGCCGGCCTGGGCGAGGCGGCCTGGCGGGAGGACCCCCGGGGGCTGGGGGCGCGCGACCTGGCCATGAACGTCGCCCTGCCGGAGGTCGACGGCCGGCTGACCGCCGGGATCGCCGGCTTCAAGGCCGAGGCGCGGTTCGACCCGCGCACCGAATGCGGCCTGGTCGAGCACGCGCCGCTGGACGAGCAGACCCGACGCATCGTCGCGATGGCGGCGGGCTGGGCGCGGCTGCGGCGCACGCCGGCCTCGCGGCGGCGGATCGGCCTGATCCTGGCCAACTATCCCAACCGCGACGGGCGGCTGGGCAACGGCGTCGGCCTGGACACGCCGGAGAGCGCCGTCGCCGTGCTTCAGGCCCTGGAGGACGAAGGCTACGACGCGTCCGGCCGGCCGCGGGCGGCGGCCGAGCTGATGCGCGATCTCCAGCGCGGCCCGACCAACGCCGGCTGGGCCGGGCGCGAACGCGGCGACGCGACCTTGTCCCTGGCGGCCTACGCCGAGGCCTTCGCCGCCCTGGCCGAGCCGGTCCGCGCGGCGGTGACGGCGCGATGGGGCGCTCCCGAGCAGGACCCGCTCTTCGACGCCGAAAGCGGCGGCTTCCGCCTGGCGGTCCGGATGTTCGGAAACCTCGCCGTCGGGGTGCAGCCGGCGCGCGGCTACAACATCGATCCCAAGGCCAGCTATCACGACCCGGCCCTGCCGCCGCCGCACGGCTATGTCGCCTTCTATGCGTGGCTGCGCGGCGCCTTCGACGCCCACGCTCTCGTGCACCTCGGCAAGCACGGGAACCTGGAGTGGTTGCCCGGCAAGGCGCTGGCGCTCTCCGAAGCCTGTTTCCCAGCCGCGATCGCCGGCACGACGCCCCAACTCTATCCGTTCATCGTCAACGATCCCGGCGAGGGCTCCCAGGCCAAGCGCAGGATCGGCGCGGTCATCGTCGACCACCTGACCCCGCCGTTGACCCGCGCCGAGAGCTACGGGCCGCTCAAGGCGCTGGAGGCCCTGGTCGACGAGTACTACGCCGCCGCCGGCATGGACCCGCGCCGCCTGCCGCCGCTGAAGGCCGAGATCCTCGACCTCGCCCGCGCCCAGGGCCTGGACAAGGACGCCGGGCTGGGCGGGCGCGACGACGAGGGCGATCTCGCCGCCCTCGACAACTATCTGTGCGAGCTCAAGGAGATGCAGATCCGCGACGGGCTGCATGTCTTCACGCGCGCCCCGCAGGGGCGGTTGGAGACCGACCTGCTGGCGGCCCTGGTCCGCACGCCCCGGCGAGGCGGCCAGGGCGCGGACGCCTCGCTGATCCGCTGCCTGGCCGACGATCTCGGACTCGGCTTCGATCCCCTGGTCGAGGGCCTGGGCCAGCCTTGGCCGGGGCCGCGGCCGGCGGTGCTGGCGTCGTTGGGCGACGACGCCTGGCGGACGCGCGGCGACACGGTCGAGCGGCTGGAGCGTCTGGCGGCCGACCTGATTTCCGGGGATCGGCCGCCCGAGGATGACTGGGCCGCGACCCGGGCGGTGCTGGACGGCGTCCGCGCCGACCTCGCCCTCCGCGTGCGGGCCTGCGGCGAGGCCGAACGCCAGGGCCTGCTGCGCGGGCTGGCTGGGCGCTTCGTGGCGCCGGGGCCGTCGGGCGCGCCGACACGGGGGCGGCCGGACGTGCTGCCCACCGGCCGCAACTTCTATTCCGTCGACACCCGGACGGCGCCGACGCCGACGGCCTGGAGCCTGGGGTTCGCGTCGGCCCAGCGGCTGGTCGAGGAGCACTGGCAGAGGACGGGCGACCACCTGCGGGCGGTGGTCCTGTCGGCCTGGGGCACGGCCAACATGCGCACGGGCGGCGACGACGTCGCCCAGGCCCTGGCCCTGATGGGCGCACGGCCGTGCTGGGACCACGGCACGGGCCGGGTGACGGGCTTCGAGGTCCTGCCGCTGGCCATGCTCGGGCGACCGCGCGTCGATGTCAGCCTGCGCATATCCGGCTTCTTCCGCGACGCCTTCATCGAGCAGGTCGAGCTTCTCGACGCCGCCGGCCGGGCGGTGATGGCGCTGGACGAACCCGAGGAGGACAATCCCGCCGCCGCCCGCTTCCGCCGCGAGGTCGCCGCCGGCGTCGCCGCGCGCGAGGCCGGGACCCGCATCTTCGGATCGCGGCCCGGAGCCTACGGCGCCGGCCTGCAGGCGTTGATCGACGAGCGCCTCTGGCGCACCCGCGCCGACCTCGCCGAGTCGTTCCTGACCTGGGGGGCCTACGCCTATGGCGGCGGGCGGGAGGGGGCGCCGGCGAGGGCCGCGTTCGAGGCACGGCTGGGCCAGGTCGACGCCGTCGTGCACAACCAGGACAACCGCGAGCACGACCTGCTGGATTCCGACGACTATTATCAGTTCGAGGGCGGGCTCGCGGCGGCGGTCGAGACCATCCGCGGCGCGGCTCCGGCGATCTATCACAACGATCATTCGCGGCCGGAGCGGCCGGTGATCCGCACGCTGGAGGAGGAGATCGGCCGGGTGGTGCGGGCGCGGCTGGTCAATCCGAAATGGATCGCCGGCGTCATGCGCCACGGCTACAAGGGGGCGTTCGAGATCGCCGCCTCGGTCGACTATCTGTTCGCGTTCGCGGCGACCACCGACGCCGTGAAGGACCATCATTTCGAACTGGCGCACCGCGCGTTCATCGAGGACGAGGCCGTGCGCGCCTTCATGGCCGAGGCCAATCCGGCCGCCCTGCGCGAGACCGCCTCTCGTCTGCTCGAGGCGATCGAACGCGGGCTCTGGCGGCCCAGATCAAACAGCGCCGGCGACCTGCTGGCCCGACTGGCGGGAGAAGCCTCATGACCGACGCGACGGACCAGGAACGCGACGCCTACCACAACGACAAGATGCGCAAGAAGCAGCAGGCCCGCGAAAAGATCATGGCCGGCAAGACGGTCGAGCGCGGGCTGGTCATCGTCCACACCGGCAAGGGCAAGGGCAAGACCACGGCGGCCCTGGGCATGGTCTGCCGCATGATCGGCCATGGCAAGCGCGTCGCCGTCGTCCAGTTCATCAAGGGGGCCATGCATTCGGGCGAGAAGGCGGTGTTCGACGCCTTTCCCGACCAGGTCGAGTTCCGCGCCATGGGCGAGGGTTTCACCTGGGACACCCAGGACCGCGCCCGCGACGTCGCCAAGGCGCGCGAGGCGTGGGAAGTGGCGCGGGCGCGCATCGCCGACCCCTCGGTGGACATGGTGGTCTGCGACGAACTGAACGTCGTGCTGCGCTACGACTACCTGCCCCTGGAGGAGGTGCTGGAGGTCCTGCGCGGCAAGCCCGAGGGCAAGCACGTGGTGGTGACGGGCCGCAACGCCCCGGACGGCCTGATCGAGCTCGCCGACCTGGCCACCGAGATGGAGCTGCTCAAGCACCCGTTCCGCAGCGGGGTGAAGGCCCAGGCGGGCATCGAGTTCTAGCGTCGCGGCGGCGCCGCCGCGCGGGCGCGGTCGGCCTCGGCCTGCAGCCGCTCCAGGGCGGCGGGATAGGACGGGCCGCCGCAGACGGTCAGGGCCTTGGGCACCAGCAGCCTACGGGCGGGCGGCACGGCGCGGGCCAGGGCCGGATGGTCGAGGCTGAGGCCGGCTTCGTCCTGGCCGGCGTGGGTCTCGGCGTCCAGCACCAGGAAGTCCGGGCGCGCGTAGACGATCTCCTCCAGCGAGACCCGGCCGATCGCGCCCCGGTTCATGCGCCGGGCCAGGTTCTCCAGGCCGGCGCGCTGCATCAGGTCGTCCATCAGCGAGCCTGGACCGGTGACGAAGCCGGCGCGTTCGTAGTGGGCCGCCACGCCGCTGGCCGGCCGGCGGCCGGCGGCGTCGACGCGGGCCTGCATCTCGCGCACCAGGGCCTCGCCCCGCGCCGGGCGGCCGACGGCGGCGGCGATCTGCCGGGTCTGCCGCACGACGTCCTTGAACGAGCGCGCCGGCTTCACCTCCAGGATGCGGACCCGGCCCTTGAGCAGCGCCAGCGATTCGGCGCGGCGATAGGGACTGGCGATCACCAGGTCGGGTTTCAGCGCCAGCACGGCCTCGGCCTGGCCCTGGGTGAAGGGGTAGGCGCGCGCCTCGCGGGCGTAGAACGACAGGTCCGGATCGCGGGCGAACTGGGTCAGGGCGGCGACCTGGGCGCGGTCGGCGAGGGCGATCAGGTACTGGTCGGCGCAGGCGTTCAGCGAGACGATGCGGCGGGGGGCGGGAGCGTCGTCCGGCGTCGCCGCCAGGGCCGTCGCGCCGCACAGGACGGCCAGGACGAACCCCGCGGCCGCGCGTCCGAAAACTCTTTGCACGCAACGCCTTTCCAAACCAAACCTCATCTTCTACGAATGCCCGCGCCGGCCTCGGGACACAAGCGTGACGGGGCGCTTTTCGGACCGATCGAACCCGAGGTCTGCCGTGGTCGCCATTCCAGCCGACAAGGTCGGCCGCCTGAGGACGCCCGCCGTCCTGTTCCTGCTCGTCCTGGCGGCGGCGACCCTGGCCGCCTCGTTCGTGATCGGGCCGGCGCCGCTGCGGCCGGACGAGGTGTTCGCGGCGCTGAACGGCCGCGGCGACCCGGTGATCGCCGACATCGTCACTCAGATCCGCGCGCCCCGGGCGCTGCTGGCCGTGCTGGTCGGCGGCGTGCTCGGGCTGACCGGCGCGGCCTTGCAGGGGCTGCTGCGCAACCCGTTGGCCGACCCCACCGTCATCGGCGTCTCGAACAGCGCCGCCCTGGGCGCGGTGGTGGCGCTCTATTTCGGGCTGGCCAAGACCGCGCCCCTGGCCTTGCCGGCGCTGGCGGTGACCGGCGCGGCGCTCGGGCTGGCCGCCCTGGCGCCGGCGGCGCGGCGGGGAGAGGGGCCCCTGGCGCTGATCCTGACCGGCGTGGCGATCTCGACCCTGGCCGGGGCGGCGATATCCCTGGCGCTGAACCTGGCGCCCAACCCCTACGCCGTCTCCGAGATGGCTTTCTGGCTGCTGGGTTCGCTGACCGACCGCTCGTTGCAGCACCTCGCCCTGGCCGCGCCGCTGATCCTGGCCGGCGGCGCGCTGATCCTGTCCTGCGGGCGGGCGCTGGACGCCCTGGCCCTGGGCGAGGACGCGGCCCGTTCGCTGGGCTTCGACCTCGACCGGGTCCGCCTGCTGGTGGTCGCCGGGGCCGCCCTCGGCGTCGGCGCGGCGGTGGCGGTGTGCGGGTCGGTCGGCTTCGTCGGCCTGGTGGCCCCGCATCTGGTGCGCCCGTTCACCGACGGCCGGCCCAGCCACGCCCTGGCGCCGTCGGCCCTGGTCGGCGCGGTGCTGCTCGGCCTCGCCGACCTGCTGGTCCGGCTGATCCCGACCCAGACCGAACTGCGCCTGGGCGTGGTCACCGCCTTCCTCGGCGCGCCGGTGTTCATCGCCGTGCTGCTGCGCATGCGGCGGCTGTCGTGAGCGGCCGCGCGGGCGCGGCGGCGGGGCCGGACGAGGGCCTGCGTGTCGAGGGACTCGACGTCGCGCTGGGCCGGACGGCGGTGGTGCGCGGGGCGAGCTTCACGGCGCGGTGCGGCGAGGTCGTCGGGCTCATCGGTCCGAACGGCGCCGGCAAGAGCACCCTGCTGCGGGCCCTGGCGGGACTGGTCCCCGCGGGTGCGGGCGCGGCGGCCTGGAACGGCCGGTCCCTGCTGGACCTCGCCCCCAAGGCGCGGGCCAGGGTGCTGGCCTATCTGCCGCAGGGGCGGCTCATCCATTGGCCGATGGCGGTCCAGCGCCTGGTCGAACTCGGCCGGTTGCCCAGGCTCGGGCCGCTCGGCCGGCCGGGCCCGGCCGACGCCGAGGCGGTGCGCGCGGCCATGGCCGCGACGGACACGCTGCATCTCGCCTGGCGGACGACCGACGCCCTGTCCGGCGGCGAGCAGGCGCGGGTGTTGCTGGCGCGCGCCCTGGCCGTGGAGGCGCCGCTGCTGCTGGCGGACGAGCCGACCGCGTCGCTGGATCCCTATCACGTGCTGGAGGTGATGGCCGCCCTGCGCCGCGTCGCCGGCCGTGGTCGGGCCGTGGTCGCCGTGCTGCACGACCTGACGGCCGCGGCCCAGAGCTGCGACCGCCTGGTCCTGATGGACGGCGGATGCGTCGTGGCCGAGGGGCCGCCCGAGGCGGTGCTGACCCCCGGACGGCTGCGCGTCGTCTATCGCGTGGACGGCGGGCTGCTGGCGGGGGAGCGGATGGTCAGGGTCCGCGCCCTGACCTGACCGCCGTTCAGGCGGGCTCGGCCGGGGGCATGCGGCCCTTGACCATGGTCGCCAGGCTGGCCGGGCGACGCGAGGGCAGGACCAGGCCGGTGCGCGACGCCGCATAGGCGGCGGCGTAGGTCATCAGGTCGTCGGCCATGGCGGCGTCGAGCCCGCCCAGCAGGTAGCTCCATTTCCCCGGCATCGAGATCGCCGCCGAGCAGCCGTCGTCACATAGGGACAGGCACTCCACCGGCAGGAGGGTCGCCGGCGCGTCGTCGCCGGCGCACAGATGGCCGACGGCCTCGTACAGCAGGGCGCCGGGGCGGGTCTCGTCCTCGCCAAGCTCTCGCCCCGCCCGGCAGGTGACGCAGATGGCGAGGCGAGGGCGGGGGCCGGGGCTCGCGGGTTGGTCGGACATGCGCGGGGAATCCAGGTTGGCAACGAGGCGGGAAATCTAGGCGAGGCGCCGCGATGCGCAAGCGGCCTCATGTCAGATATTGCGAGGCATTCTCAATTGCATTAGTGAGCTGCAAATCATTGTCAAAAGCGTCGGAGCCTCCGTCTTGCAGTCCTTCACCCCTCAGCTCCGACGTGGGTTCGCCGGTTCGGCGGCCCTTTCCGCCCTGTTGCTCGCCGCCGCGCCGGCGCAGGCGGCCGAGGCCGATTCCGGCCCCATCGTCAGCGAGCTGCTGGTGACCGGGCAGAAGCAGGCGGAAACCACCTCGGGCGCCAAGCTCGACCTGCCGGCGGCCCAGACGCCGCAGTCGATCTCGGTGATCACCCGCGACGAACTGGACCTGCGCGGCGTGGGTTCGCTGAACCAGGCGGTCCGCTTCACGGCCGGGGTCGCGCCTGAGACGCGGGGCAACACCGCCGGCCGCTACGACCAGCTCAATCTGCGCGGCTTCTCGCCGGACCGCTACCTGGACGGCCTGCGCCTGATCGACAGCTCCAACGGCTACAACCAGTCGCAGATCGACATCGCCCTGATCGACCGGATCGAGGTGGTCAAGGGACCGGCCTCGGCGCTCTACGGCCTGTCCAGCCCCGGCGGCCTGATCGCCATGTCCAGCAAGCTGCCGCGCTTCGAGACCCTGGGCGAGGCGGCGTTGACCGTCGGCGACTACGGATACTGGAACGGCGCCTTCGACCTGGGCGGCGTGCTCGACAAGGACGGCCGGTTCGCGGCGCGGGTGGCCGGCGTGGTCAGCCGCAGCGACACCCAGATCCGCCTGACTGAGGCCGAGCGCTACGCCATCACCCCGTCGATCACCTGGAAGATCGACGACAAGACCAGCTGGACCCTGGCCTACGCCTATCAGGACGACCCCAAGACTGGCGCCTACGGGGCCGTGCCGCTGCGCGGCTCGGTGCTGCCCAACCCCAACGGGCGGATCGCGCGCGACTTCTTCGACAGCGAGCCGGCGTTCGACCGCTTCTCGCGCACGCAGCAAGCGGTCTCGTCGTTCTTCACCCGCGAACTGGGCGCGGGCTGGAGCTTCCGGCAGAACGCCCGGTTCATGCGAGTGGAGAGCGAATATCGCAGCGTCTACATCCAGGGCCTGGCGCCGGACCTGCGCACGCTGAACCGGGGCGCGGCCGCCAGCGTCGAGGGGGTCGACGGCTTCACCCTCGACAACCAGGTCAGCGGCAAGTTCCAAACCGGGGCGGCGGCCCATGCGGCGGTGTTCGGCCTCGACTACCAGCATACCGGCCAGACCGAGGCGGCGGGCTTCGGCGACGCGCCGCCGCTGGACGCCTTCAAGCCCGTCTACGGCGCGCCCGTGGCCTTCCCGGCGACGACGTTCAGTGTTCGGATGAATCTGAACCAGACCGGCGTCTACGCCCAGGACCAGGTGTCGCTGGGCGGTTGGCGGGTGCTGCTCAGCGGCCGCTTCGACTGGGTGGACATCAGCCAGTACGACCGCCTGGCCCAATCGACCTCGGCCCTGTCCCAGGACAAGTTCACCGGCCGCGCCGGCCTGCTCTACGTGTTCGACAACGGCCTGGCGCCCTATGCCTCGTACGCCACTTCGTTCCAGCCGCAGACCACGGTCGACGCCAAGGGCCAGCTGCTGCCGCCGACCGAGGGCGAACAGGTCGAGATCGGCCTGAAATACCAGCCCAGGATCTGGAACGCGCTGGTCACCCTGTCGCTCTACGATCTTCGCCAGACCAACGTCGCCACACAGGACCCGAAGGGCGCGCCCGGCATATCGATCGCCGCCGGCGAGATCCGTTCGCGCGGGGTCGAGCTGGAGGGAAGGGCGACGCCCGTCCGGGGGCTGCAGCTCAACGGCGCCTACACCTATCTCGACAATCTGGTGACCAAGGACAATTCCGGCCTCCAGGGCGCGCGGCCCTACGGCGTGCCCCAGCAGACCGCCAGCGCCTTCGGCGTCTACACCTTCCAGGAGGGCGCGGCGGCTGGCCTCGGCCTGGGCGGCGGCGTGCGCTACCTCGGCCACGGCTTCAACGGCGTCGTCGGCGACGGCAAGGTCAAGATTCCCGAGGCGACGCTGTTCGACCTGATCGCCAATTACGACCTGGGCCGGCTGGACGGCCGCTGGCGGGGCCTGACCCTGTCGGCCAACGTCAACAACCTGTTCGACAAGCGCTACATCACCTCCTGCTATGCGACCATGTGGTGCTGGTACGGCTCGGGCCGCACCGCCCAGGCGACGCTGCGCTACCGGTGGTAGACGCGGCGGGAATGCTGGCGGGCGTCGGCGGGGTCGGGGCCTTGGGCCTGGGCGTCGCCGGGCTGCGCCGGGCCTGGAGCCACGCCGACAGGGCGCGGCCGTGGTTCATCTCGGCCGGTTGGCTCCTGGCGGCGTTGGGGCTTGCCGCCTGGTGCGCCGGTCCCTGGCGGGCCGACAAGGCCATCGCCCTCGGGGTGCTCGGCTTCTCGTGCCTGGGCGGCGCGGCGGCGGCGGCGGGCTTCGAGCGGCGCACGCGCAAGGCGGCGCGGGTGCGCGCCGAGCCGGCCGAGGCCGAGCGCCCGGCCGGCCGGCTGTGGCGGACGACGGCCAGGACGCTGCTGGCCGGGCCGTTGTCGGGCGGGCTGGCGGTAGGGGTCTGCCTGCTGATCGTCCTGCGCGCGCCGATCCCGCCCATAGACCGGCTGGTCCTCGGCGGCCTGGCCGCGCCGGCGGCGTGGGCGGCGGCGGGGGTCTGGTCGTTGACCGGACGACGCCTCGGCCGCATCGCGCTCGGCCTCGGCGCGGCCTCGACGCTCGTCGTCGGCCTGGCGTTGCTGCCATGAGCCGGCATCCGGGACGCCCGATCTGGCCCAAGGTCCGGCCGGGCTTCGTCAAGGAGGCGCTGGCGGGGCACTCCGCCCTCGGCCTGTTCGCCGGGGCGATGATCTATCTGGTCTGCCTGTCGGGAACCGTGGCGGTGTTCGTCGCCGACCTGCGGGCCTGGGAAGCGCCGCAGGCGCCGCGCATCGAGACGGTCGGGGCGGCGGCGATCGACCGCGCCGTCGCCCGCGCGACGGCGGACGACGCGGTCTCCGCGGTCTATGTCATGCTGCCGCGCATGGTCGCCGGGCGCATGACCGTCGCGGCCTACGGCGGCAAGGCCGAGGCGACGCAGTGGGTCGGGCCGGGCGGCGCGAGCTTCGGCGAACTGAAGACCCCGTGGACCGATTTCGTCGACGGCCTGCACATGTACCTGACCCTGCCGCGCACCATCGGCATGATCGCGGTGGGGCTGGTCGGCGTCATGCTGCTGACCCTGCTGATCTCCGGGGTCCTGGCCCATCCCCGGGCCTTCCGCGACGCCTTCACCCTGCGCCTGGGCGGCTCGAAACGCATCCAGGAGGCCGACCTCCACAACCGGCTCAGCATCTGGGGGCTGCCGTTCCACCTGACGGTCACCCTGACCGGGACGTTCTTCGGCCTGGCCAACCTGCTGGCCCTGGCCCTGGCGACGGCGGCTTATGACGGAGACGTCGCCAAGGTCTATGCGCCGCTGGAGGGGCCGGCCGCGAGGGCCGCCGCGTCGCCGCCGCCGCCGATGGGGCCGATCTTCGCCCAGCTGGGCGTCGTCGATCCGGCGCGGCAGGTGAACTATGTCGGGATCGAACAGCCGGGCAAGGCCGGGCAGAGGATCGCCGTCGAACTGGCGGCGCCCGACCGCCTGCCCCGCGGCGACCGCTGGTTCTTCGACGGCGCCGGCAAGCTGATCGGACGTGACGGCGGTGCGACGGGGTCGGTCGGCGCCCAGACCTACGCCGCCGTGGCGACCTTGCATTTCGGCTCGTTCGGCGGCTGGCCGGTGCGGCTGGTCTACGGCGTGCTGGGGCTGGCCCTGACGGCGATCGCGGCGGGGGGCCTGTCGATCTGGTTCGCGCGCCGCCGCGACGCCGGCCGTCCGGCCCCGAGGCTCGAAAGCGCCTGGCTCGGCTGGGTGTGGGGCGTTCCCGCCGCCATGACCGTGTCGGCGCTGGCGACCGGCGCGGCGGCTCCGACCTTGGTGTTCTGGCCGCTGGCGATCCTGCTGGCGGCGGGAGCGGCGGTCCTGGGACGGCCCAAGGCGGCGGCGCGGTCGGGACGGTTCGCCCTCGGGGTCTCGCTGATGGCGTTGTCCGTCGCCTATGCGTCGCGGCATCCGGGGCCGGCCCAGACGGTCTCGGCCGGGGCGGTCCAGGCCCTGTGCCTGCTGCTCGGCTTGGGCCTGGTGGCGGGCGTGATGCGCGGTCTGCGCGGCCGCTGGATCGGCGGCTAGCCGGACCTGGCGGCGGGGAGGGGGCTCAGCGGTCCGCGTCCCACCAGCCGCCGCCCAGGGCCTGGAACAGCGCCGTCGTGTCGGCGTAGCGCGCCGCCCGCGCGGCGGCCAGGGCGACGACGGCCTGGCTGTGGGCCTGCTGGGCGTTGAGCACGGCGAGGGTCCCGACCTGGCCCAGCTCCAGTTGCCGCTTCTGCAGGGCCAGGCTGCGGCCGGAGGCCGCCTCCGCCGCCTGGGCCGCCTTGAGGCCGTCGGCGTCGAAGCGCAGGGCGTCGAGGGTGTTGGAGACGTCCTTGAACGCGTTGAGCACGGCGCTGCGGTACTGGGCCTTGGCCTGGTCGAGGCCGGCCTCGGCGGCGCGCTGGCGGCGCAGCAGGGCCCCGCCCTGGAACAGCGGCTGGGCGAGGCCGGCGCTGATGCTCCAGAAATCGTCGCCGTGGGCCAGGAGGGCGCCGGGCTGGGCGGCCGCGCCGCCGGCCGAGCCGTTCAGGGTGATCGACGGCAGGCGCGCGGCGATGGCGATCCCGACGCCGGCGCTGGCGGCGTGCAGGTTGGCTTCGGCCGCCCGCACGTCCGGCCGCTGGCGCACCAGCTGCGAGGGCAGGGTCAGCGGCAGGTCGGCGGGCAGGCCGACGGCGTCGAGGTCGAGGGTCTGCGGCAGGCCGCGCGACGGCTCGCGCCCCAGCAGCACCGCCAGGGCCGCCCGCTGCTGGGCCAGGCTCTTCTCCAGCGGGGGCAGGGTCTGCTCGGCCTGGGCCAGCTGGGCCTCCTGGGCCGCCACGTCGGCGACGCCGAGGGCGCCGAGAGCGGCCTGCCGCCGGACCAGGGCCAGGACGTCGCGCGCGGCGGCGACCTGATCGCGGGCGGCCTCGACCTGCCGGCGCAGCGAGGCCTCCTGCACGGCGGCCTGGACGACGTTGGCGGCGAGGCTGACGCGGGCGGCCTCGTACTGGAAGCGCTGGGCCTCGGTCTGGGCCTTGCCCTGTTCGATCTGCCGGCGGACCCCGCCGAACAGGTCGAGGGGATAGGCCACTGTCACCTGGGCGGTGTGGAGCGAATAGAGCGAGCTGTTGTCCGCCAGCGGCGGCGACAGGGCCGCGCCGTTCTTGGCGCGCTGGGCCTGGTAGGTCAGCTCGACCGACGGCAGCAGGGCGCCGCGCTGGGCGGAGAGCAGGGCCTGGGATTGGCGCAGGGCGGCCTCGGCCGACTTCAGGTCCGGACTGGCGGCCAGCGCCTCGTCGACCATGGCGTCGAGGGCGGGCGAGCCGAACGCGGTCCACCACCGGGCCGGCACCGGCGCGCCCTGGACGAAGCGCTGCGCCTCGCCGCCAGGGCCAGGAGCCGAGGCGGTGACGGCGGGCGGCGGCTCGGGCGCATAGGTCGCGGCGGTCGGCGCGGGCGGGCTGTGGAAGTTCGGCCCGACGGCGCAGCCGCCGAGCTGGGCCAGGGCCAGGACGGTCAGCCAGGGCCTGGCCCTGGCGAAGGCGCGCGCGGCGTCGGTCATGACGCTTCCTCCGGCCGGACCGGGGTCACGCGGTCGCGGCTGACGTGATGCGAGAACAGGTCGATCAACACCGGCAGCACGATGAGGATCAGCACGGGGGCCAGCAGGATGCCGCTGACCACCACCAGGGCCAGCGGCTTTTGCACCTGGGAGCCGATGCCGGTGGACAGGGCGGCCGGCAGCAGGCCGACGCAGGCGGCGACGCAGGTCATGACCACCGGCCGCAGGCAGGCGCTGCAGGCGCGGCGCAGGGCGGCCGTCCGCTCCAGGCCTTCGTCCACGGCGTGGTTGAAGGCGTTGAGCACGATGATGCCGTCCATCACCGAGATGCCGAACAGGGCCACGAAGCCGATGGCGGCCGAGATGCTGAACGGCGTGCCGGTGACGAACAGGCCGAGGACGCCGCCGATCATGGCCATGGGCATGACGCTGGCGGCCAGCAGCATGTCGCGCGCCGAGGCGAAGTTGATGAACAGCAGCAGCAGGATCAGGGCGAGGCTGATCGGCACCACGATCTCCAGGCGCTGCACCGCGGCGTTGAGGTTGCCCAGCTCGCCCGCCCATTCGATGCGGTAGCCGGGCGGCAGCTTGACCTCGCGCGCCACCCTGGCCTGCGCCTCGCGGACGGCCCCGCCCAGGTCGCGGTCGCGGACGCTGAACTTGATCGGGATGTAGCGTTCCTGCCCCTCGCGGTAGATGAACGAGGCGCCGGAGACCAGCTTGACCTCGGCGACCTCGCCCAGCGGAACCTGGACCGTGGCGCCCGTCGGCGAAGTCCCGGCCATGGTCAGCCGGCCGATGGCGGCCAGGTCGGCGCGCTGGTCGGGTTGCAGCCGCACGATGATCGGGAAGTTGCGGTCGCTGCCCTGCTCGAACAGGGCGCCGGCCTGGGCGCCGCCGACGGCGGCCTGGACCACGGCGTTGACGTCGCCGGTGTTGAGGCCGTAGCGGGCGGCCCTGGCGCGGTCGATGTCGATGCGCACCGTCGGCTGGCCGAGCGAGTTGAACACGCCCAGGTCGGCGACGCCCGGAACCTTGCTCATCGTCGACTGGATCTGGGCGGCGGTCTTCTCCAGCGTCTCCAGGTCGGGACCGAACAGCTTGACCGAGTTCGACCCCTTCACGCCGGAGGCGGCCTCCTCGACGTTGTCCTGGATGTACTGCGAGAAGTTGAACTCGACGCCGGGGAAGCGGGCCTCCAGCGCCTTGTTGATCTGTTCGGTCAGCTTCTCCTTGGTCACCCCGGCCGGCCACTGGCCGGAGGGCTTGAGGGGCACGAAGAACTCGGCGTTGAAGAAGCCGGTGGCGTCGGTGCCGTCGTCTGGGCGGCCGTGCTGGGAGACCACGGTCTGGGCCTCGGGGAACGACTTGATGATCCGCCGCATCTCGTTGACGTAGCCGTTGCCTTCCTCGAGCGAGATCGAGGCGGGCATGGTGGCGCGGATCCAGAAATTGCCCTCTTCGAGATGGGGCAGGAACTCCAGGCCCAGCGTGCCGCCGGCGAGGGCGGCGAGGGCGGCGAAGATGCCGGCGGCGCCCAGCACCAGGGTGCGGTTGGCCAGGGCGAACGCCGCCGCCGGCTCGTAGAGCCTGCGCAGGAAGCGGACCACGAAGGTCTCGGTCTCGTCGACCCGCTGGGGCAGCAGCAGGGCGCTCAGCGCCGGCGTCACGGTGAAGGTGGCCAGCAGGCCGCCGCCGATGGCGTAGGCGTAGGTCTTGGCCATCGGCCCGAAGATGTGGCCCTCGACGCCGGTCAGGGTGAACAGCGGCAGGAAGCTGGCGATGATGATGGCGGCGGCGAAGAAGATCGCCCGGTTCACCTCGCTCGCCGCGCCCATGATCGTCGAGGTCTTGGCCGCGCCGACCGCCGGGCCGGCGTGCGACCGCTCGGCCATGTGGCGATAGATATTCTCCATCATGATCACCGTGGCGTCGACGATCAGGCCGAAGTCCAGCGCCCCCACCGACAGCAGGTTCGCCGACTCCCCGCGTATGGTCATGATCAGCACGGCGAAGCACAGGGCGAACGGAATGGTCGCCGACACGATCAGGGCGCTGCGCAGATTGCCGAGGAAGGCCCATTGCACCACGAAGATCAGCAGCACGCCGACGATGAGGTTGTGCAGCACCGTCGTGGTGGTCAGGGCGATCAGGTCGCTGCGGTCGTAGATGCGCTCGATATGCACGCCGGGAGGCAGGATGTTCGAGGCGTTGATCGCCTTGATCTCGGCCTCGACGGCCTTGATCGCCGGCATGCTCTTCTCGCCGCGGTGCATCAGCACGATGCCCTGGACGATGTCGTCGCTGTTGTCCTGGCCGGCGACGCCGAGCCGGGGCTGGAAGCCGACCTTCACCTGCGCCACGTCGCCCAGCGTCACCGGCGCGCCGTGGTTGGGCGACAGCACGACGTTGCGGATCTGGTCGACCGACTGGATCAGGCCGACGCCGCGCACGATGGCCGCCTGGGGCCCGAAATTGACCGTCTGGCCGCCGACATTGACGTTGCTGTTGTTCAGCGCGGCCAGCACCTGCGGCAGGGCCAGCCCGTGGGCGACCAGGCGCTGGTTGTCGACCGCCACCTCGTAGATCTTGGTCTTGCCGCCCCAGCCGGTGACGTCGATGACGCCGGGCACGGCCTTCAGCCGGCGGTTCAGCACCCAGTCCTGCAGGGTCTTGAGGTCCATCACCGAATAGCCGGGCGGGCCGACCAGCCGGTAGCGGTAGATCTCGCCGATCGGGCTGGTGGGCGAGACCTGCGGCTGGGCGCCGCCGGGCAGCGACGGCAGCTGGCTCAGCCGGTTGATGATCTTCTGCTGCGCTTCCTCGTGGGTGAAGTCGTAGGTGAACTGGATCTTCACGTCCGACAGGCCGAACAGCGAGATGGTCCGCACGCTGGTCACGTGCGGCACGCCCGACATCTGCACCTCGATCGGGATGGTGATGTTGCGCTCGATCTCCTCGGCCGACAGGCCGGGGCTCTGGGTGACCACCTCGACCATCGGCGGCACCGGGTCGGGATAGGCCTCGATGTTGAGCCTGGAGAAGGCCGCCGCGCCGGCGGCCAGCAGCGCGATCAGCATGATCACGATCAGGGCGCGCTGGTGCAGGGAAAACGCGACGACGCGGTTCATGGGAGGGGCCTGTCCGCCTGGGCGTGAAAACGGGAAGGGAGCGGGGGCGCGGTCAGTCCGGCTTGCCGGCCCGGTCGATGAACAGGGTGCCGCGCGTCACCACGCGCTCGCCGGGGGCCAGGCCCGCCAGCACCTGCACCATGCCGCGATTGGTCACGCCGGTCTTGATCTGGCGCAGCCGGAGGGTGCGGTCGGGGGCGGCGGTCCAGACCCGCGCGGCGTCGCCTTCGCGGACGATGGCGCTTTCCGGCACGCCGGGGCTGGTCATGGCCTCGCCGGCGACGATGCTGAAATGGGCGAACATCTCCGGCTTGAGCGCCCCGTCCGGGTTGGCGATGGTCGCGCGCACCGTCAGGCGGTGGGAGTCGGGGTCAAGGGCCGCGGCGACATAGGTGACCTTGGCCGCGAAGGCCCGGCCCGGATAGGCCGGCGTGCTGACCTCGACAGGCTCGCCCAGCCGCATCTTGGCCGCGTCGCTCTCGCGCACCTGGGCGACCAGCCACAGCGACGACGGGTCGGTGATCAGGAACTGCGGATCGCCGGCCCCGGCGGTGATGTACTGGCCCAGGGCGAGGTTGCGCTTGACCACCACGCCGGCGACGGGGGCGGGGACGCCGGTTTCCGGGCGGACGGCCTGGCTGGGGGCGGCCGCCTCCAGGGCGCGGATGCGGTCGGGGGTCTGGCCGAGGATGGCCAGCCGGCTGCGCGCCGCGCCCAGGGCGTTCTCGGCGGTCCGCTCGGCCCCCTGGGCGGCGATCAGGTCGCTCTGCGACTGCCGCCAGTCCTTCAGGGCGCCGCCGCCGCTCTTGTACAGCTCGGACTGGCGCGCCTCGGTCTCCTGGGCGAGCTTGAGCTGGGCGCGCGCGGTGGCCAGCCCGGCCTTGGCCGTCGACAGGTCGTTGCGCCCCTGGACGAACTCGACGGCGTCGACCTCGAACAGCGTCTGGCCGCGCCGCACATGGTCGCCGGCCTCGACGGCCAGGCGGGTGACGCGGCCGGAATAGGGCGACAGCACCGGCGTGGTCAGGTCGTCGTTCACCGCGATCTTGCCGTCGGCCTGGACGCCGTCGTGGAAGGTCATGGCCGCGGCCGGGGCGAGGGCCAGGGCCGCCCACTGGTCGTCAGCCGGGCGGAACGCGCCGTTGGCTGGCGGCGGGGCGGCGGCGGCGGGGCGCGAGGCCACGGCGCCGACGGCGGCGGCCGTCGCGGCGACGGCGACGCATCCGGCGGCCGCGCCGGCGAGGATGATGATCTGGGTTCGGCGCGACAGTCGGCGGGCCGGCGAAGAAGAGGGGCGTCCGTCCTGCATGCGCACCGACCTTTAAGCAAGACGTGACCGACGCGGATTGGCGCGCCGGTCACGTTCAGGGCTCGACTATAAGCGTCCGCTCTCGAGATGGGGGGAGGTCGAGGCGGCCACCGCTGTATAAACGCGCTGGCTTACACCCAGCTTACGGCGAGCCTGCGCGCGGCGCGGTTCTGCTATAGCGTCGCGACTCGATCCCGAGGGGAGCAGGGACCCGTGCGGCTGCTGGTCGTAGAAGACAACGAGGACGTGGCGGGCCTGCTGGGCCAGGCCCTGGCCATGGCGGGCTTCGCCTTCGACCGGGTCGGCGGCGGCGAGGACGCCCGCGTCATGCTGGCCGCCGCCCGCTACGCCGCGGTGGTGCTGGACCTCGGCCTGCCGGACGGCGACGGGCTGGAGGTGTTGCGCTGGATGCGGCTGCGGCAGGACGCCACGCCCGTGCTGGTGCTGACCGCGCGCGGCGGGGTCAACGACCGCGTCGCCGGGCTCCAGGCCGGCGCCGACGACTATCTGGTCAAGCCGTTCGCCGTCGAGGAGCTGGTCGCCCGGCTGCAGGCGCTGCTGCGCCGGCCGGGGGCCCTGCTCGGGCGGCGCCTGCAGGTCGGCAACCTCGCCTTCGACACCGAGACGCGGGAGGCTTTCGTCGACGACCAGCCGCAGAGGCTGTCGGCGCGCGAACTGGAGGTGCTGGAGCTGCTGATGCGACGAAGCGGCCGGGTTGTCCCCAAGAAGCACGTCGAGGACCAGTTGTTCGGCGTCGCCGGCGACATCGGCTCCAACGCCGTCGAGGTCTATGTGCACCGCCTGCGCAAGCGGCTGGAGCGCAAGGGCGCCACGGCCGACATCCACACCGTGCGCGGGGTCGGCTACATCTTGGCGGTGGTGACGCCGTGAAGCCGCTGTTCGGCTCGCTGCTGTCGCGGATTCTGTGGCTGCACGTCCTGGCCCTGGCCGCCACGGCGGTGGCGGCGCCCCTGGCCGCCTATCTGCTGCTCAGCTCGACCACTACAGGCTTCCAGCACCGGGTGCTGCTGAACCACGCCGAGCGGATCGCCCGGGCGCTGACGCCGGACCAGGCGGGGTGGCGGCTCGACCTCGCACCAGACCTGCGCGCCCTCTACGCCCAGCAGTACGGCGGTTTCGCCTTCGCCGTGGTGGACGCCGGCGGCCGGCCGTTGTTCACCTCGCTGCCCGGCGCGGCCGCCCCCTACGCCGAGGCCCGCCGCGCGCCGGGGCCGACCTATTTCCAGACCCGCCTGGGACAGGCCGACTATTACGGCGCGAGCGTGCCGGAGGTCCGGGACGGCCGGAGGGTCTGGGTGGTGGTCATGCAGAACCTGCGCCACCCCGACGTGGTCGTCGACGACATCGTCGCCGGTTTCCTGCCGCGCATCGCCCTGCTGATCGCGCCGGTGCTGCTGGCCCTGCTGGCGGTCGACATCCTCATCGTCCGCCGGGCGCTGCGGCCGGTGGTGCACGCTTCGGAGATGGCCCGCGACATCGATCCGGCACGCATGGACCGCCGATTGCCGGTCTCAGACCTGCCGACCGAGATCGCGCCCCTGGCCACTGCGGTGAACCAGGCCCTCGACCGGCTGGAGGCCGGGTTCCGGGTGCAGCGGGCCTTCACCGCCGACGCCGCCCACGAGCTGCGCACGCCGCTGACCGTGCTGCGGATGCGCATCGACGCCCTGTTGGACGACGACGCGGCGGCGGTGCTGCGGGCGGACGTGGAATCCATGGCCCGGGTGGTCGGCCAACTGCTCGAGATCGCCGAGTTGGACGACGCCGGGGCGGGCGGCGACGAGGTCGCCGACCTCCGCGCGGCGGCGCTGGAGGTGGTCAGCCAGATCGCGCCCCTGGCCGTCGGGCGCGGCAAGTCGATGGCGCTCACCGGCGTCGAGGCGCCGGTCTGGGTGCGGGCGCGGGCCTCGGCCGTGCACCAGGCGGTGCGCAACCTGGCCGAAAACGCCGTCCACCACACCGGGCCGGGCGGCGTGGTCGAGGTCGAGATCTCGGCGGACGGCGTGGTGCGCGTCCTCGACGACGGACCGGGGATCGCCGAGGACCAGGCGCCGCACCTCTTTCAACGGTTCTGGCGGGCCGACCGCCGCAAGCCGGGCGGGTCGGGGCTGGGGCTGTCCATCGTCGCCCGGGTGGCCGCCGCCCACGGCGGCGCGGTCTCGTTCGAGAACCGCCAGGGCGGCGGCGCGGCCTTCACCCTGACCCTGCCGCTGGCCCCGGCCGCCGACTAGCGCCGATCCCGATCCTCGTTCCGGGCGCGGGCGCTAAAAGGCGTAGCTGATCCGCGCCGACCAGAAGCCGCCGCCCACCCCCAGCGGGCCGAAGCTGTTGTAGGCGGCCGTCTGGTACGGCGACAGCAAGGGCTGCGGCGTCTTGCTCGGCCGGGCGTTGAACAGGTTGTTGACGTCCAGCGCCAGCTTTAGGCGCTCGCTGACCGAGTACGACACGCCAAGGTCGGTGACCCAGGCCGCCTCCACGCGGTTGTCGATCGAGGTCAGGCCGGCGTAGGGGCCGGACACGGCCACCGTGGCGGGCGTGCCCGGCCGCTTGACCTCGCCGAAGTGGGTCTGGCGCAGGGTGGCGCGCCAGGGCCCCCGCAGCCAGGTCAGGCTGAACACTTCCTTGTCGCGCGGGGCCAGATAGGTGACGGCGTACTGGTTGGGGACGCTGAACACCGGGATGTTGAACGCCTTGAGCACCGAGGGGGTGTCGGCGATGCGGGTGATCTCGGTCTTGTTGAAGTTCAGGGCCGCCGACCACAGCAGCCGGCCCCAGACGCCCAGGTCCTGGGCCCCGTCCAGGGTGACGTCGACGCCGCGCGTGCGGGTGTCGGCGGCGTTGACGAAGTAGTTGACGCCGTCGTCGGGCGCGAAGCCCGCAGCCTGCACCAGGGCCCCGGCCCCTGGATAGATGGCGTCGCGGATGGTGGTGGAAAGCGCGATGCGGTCGGTGACCTCGATCTGGTAGGCGTCGACAGCCAGATGCACGCCGGGCAGCGGCTGGGCGACGAAGCCCAGGCTGTAGTTGACCGACTTCTCCGGCTTCAGCGGGACCGCGCCCAGGGCGGCGGCCTGGCGAGAGTTCACCTGCACGGTGTGCTGCTGATAGGTGTTGATGTTGGCGGTGTTCTTGTAGAACTCGGCCGCCAGGGGCGGGGCGTGGAAGCCGTTGCTGATCGTGGCGCGGAAGGCGAGGCGCGGATTGACGTCGTAGCGGGTGGTCAGCCGGCCCGTGACCGTGTCGCCGAAGTCCGAATAGTTCTCGTAGCGCGCCGCCACGTCGATCAGCCAGGCCGGCGTCACGTGCGCCGCCAGGCCGGCATAGGCCGAGAAGCCGTCGCGCGAGGCGTGGACCTCGTCCTCCGGCCGGAAGCCGGGAAGCCCCTGGGCGCCGCCGGCCCCGATCAGCGGCTTGCCTTTGTTCGGCCCATCGAGGATGGGCGAGCCGCCGTCGACATAGGAGGCGACCTCGCCGGGCTCGATGGCGTAGGTCTCGCGCCGGTATTCCGCGCCCGCCGAGGCGTCCAGCGGAATGCTGGTCTGGAAGGCGCGGCGGAGGTCGAGGTTGGTGGTCCAGGCCGAATAGTCGAGGCGGCCGTCATAGAAGCTGGTCGGGCTGGCCGCGCCCAGGGTGGGATTGAGCGAGTTGCGCGTATAGGCGTCGACCTGGTCGCGGCCGTAGCTGCTGCTGAAATCCCAATCCCAGCCCAGCAGGTCCTGGCCCTTCAGGCCGCCGGTCAGGGCGAAGTCGTTCTCGCGGATCTGCTCGACCGGGGCGAAGCCGTCCGGATAGATGGCGCGGACATTGGTGTCGCGGGTCGGGGTGCGGAAGTTCTGCGGCGCGTCGGCGCGCCGGTGCGAATAGGTGGCGAAGACGTAGGCCTCGACCTTGTCGTTGATCGGCGCGCCGGCGTCGAGGGCCAGGGACTGGGTGGTGAACGGCTGCACGCCGATGTTCTTCCAGGCGACGCGGTCGCGGCCGGCCTCGCGCGGGTCGGGGGTGGCGCCGGGAGGCAGCGAGGCGCCGGGGCCGGGCGACACCGGCTGGCCGGCGGCGTTGGTCGGGAAATAGTAGAGATAGGACGAGGGGACGGCGAAGTTGCGGACGGCGCCGTCCTGGTCGACCACCTCGCCGGAGACGTTGACGTAGCCGGTCTGGCCCAGCTTGGCCCCGACGTTGAAGCGGGCCTGCTGGGAGGCGCCGTCGTTGTCGTAGTAGCGGCCGCTGCTGAACGAGACCTCGCCGCCGTGGTCGGCGTGCTTGGTGATGATGTTGATCACCCCGGCGATGGCGTCGGAGCCGTAGATGGCCGAGGCGCCGTCGCGCAGGATCTCGATGCGGTCGATGGCGGCGGTGGGGATCAGCGACAGGTCGGCGGGGGCCGAGCCGCCGAAGCCGCCCGCGCCCAGGAAGGCGACGCCGTGCCGGCGCTTGCCGTTGACCAGCACCAGGGTCTGGTCGGGGCTGAGGCCGCGCAGTTGTCCGGCGCGGACCATGCTGCCGATGTCCGGCGTGGCCACGGACGGCAGGTTGAACGACGGCGTCAGGGTGTTGAGCACGTCGAGGAGGTTGGTCTGGTTGGCGGCGCGGATGTCCGTCGCCGACAGCACGTCGATGGGCGCGGGGCTATTCTCGACGGTGCGTCCCCGGGCGCGTGATCCCGTCACGATCAGGGTGTCGACGGCGTCGGCCGTCGCGGCGTCGAGAGATGAGGCGCCGGCGGCTTCGGCGGCCGGCGCCGTGGTCGACCAGCTGGCGGCGACGCCCAGGGCGAGGGCGCTGGCGGCCAGGCTGATCGCCTTCCTGTATTCGGATGTATGTTTCATGTTATCCCCTCCGGTTCTGAATTTTCAGCGGATCGGGGATATTTATATTTATTCAGAACTGTTTGATCGGTATGGCGTTATTATATGTTTTCATATGAATATGGTTGTGCTGTGGGGTCATGCTTTACAGCAGGCCGATCAACCGGCCGGCCAGGCCGACGCCGAGCCACAGGACCAGGGTGAGGGCCGCCGCCAGCCGGGCGTCCAGGGGCGTCGCCTCGGCCGAGCCGGTCCGGCGGATCACGAAGGCCGTGCCCAGCGCGGCCGCCGCCAGCAGGGCGATCTTGGTGCGGAAGGCGGCGTTGAAATAGTATTTCATCGGGTTGGAGCCGACGAGCAGCACGCCCGAGGCGACCAGGGCCGCCAGCGCGATCCACAACACCGGCCCGAGGCTCCGCGCCGTGGTCGAGGGCGGCAACCGACGAAAGCCGATCCCGAGCGCGGCGAAATCGATGACGAGGACGGCGCCGCCGAACACCGCCAAGCCCAGGAGATGGACCGCCTCGACCACGGCGAATCCCCAGGTGGAGCCGCGCATGGCGGCGCTGAGCGGCGTTTCGGCGAAGGCGTGGAAGAGGGCGTGCAGGATCATCTCGCGCCTGGCCTAGTGGAAGTAAGCGATCATGCGGCCGGCGACGATGATCGCCGCCCACAGGGCGAGCGAGACGCCGGCGGCGGCCTTGGCGGCCGGCGGCGGGCTGGGCGCGAGATCCCAGTCGGCCAGCCGGCGATAGACGCCGAAGTGGAAGGCCAGCATGTTCAGCCCGGCCAGGACCAGCAGCAGCAGCTTCACTCGAAACGCGGGATTGCCATACATCTTGGCCGCTTCCGCGCAGAACAGCAGGCCGCCGGTGACGGCCATCACCGCAAAGCCGCTCCAGGTGGCGGGCAGCAGCTGCGCGGCCACCACGCCGACCGGCGAGCGGCGCCAGACCAGCCCGAGCAGGCGGAAATCGACCAGGGCGATGGCCCCCGCCATCAAGGCGAGGCCCAGAACATGCGCGGTCTCCAGCGCCGGAAAGGTGATTTCCGACTCCCGGATCGAGGTGGCCAGGGCCGTGTCGTAGAGCCCCTGGCTCACGTTCAGGAGGAAGGACATCCGTCGGGTCGGCGCCGGTTCACTTGTTCTGGGGCTGGCCGTCGCCGGGGCCGCCGTCGCCCGGGGTGCCGCCATAGATCGAGCGGCCGTCCGGCAAGGTGATGCGCCGCGCGTCTATGGTGCGCGATCCGTCCTTGGCCAGATAGCCGTCGACGATCAGGGTGTCGCCGATCTTGACGTCGCCCTTCTTCCAGCCGCGTCGCGACAGGGCGCCGGGGCCGCCGCCCTCGCAGGCCCAGTTGGCCGTCTCGCCCTTGGCGTTCTTGACGTCCAGATAGAAGTACGAGTGGGGGTTGGTCCATTCGATCTTGGTGATCTTGCCGACCAGGCGCACGGGCTTGGCGCCGTCGAACTCGGCCGAGAACGAATGGTGCGCCAGGGCCGGGCTGGCGACGGCGGCGAGCAGGGCGAGGCTGGCGGCGATCAGCGGGACTTTGGCCTTCATGGCGGCGCTCCAGGTCGGGTCTGGAGCCGAGCTATAGGCGTCGCAGCCGCCCGCGCCTTATGGCGGTTCGTCATATGGACATGACCAGAGATTTTGAGGGGCGGCGGGCGGCGGCGCCTATGCTCGCGTCGAGCCGGAGGGGCCGTCCGCGCCATCCGAACAGGACTCAAAATCCCGAACACGAACCGATCCGGGGACATCATGGTGAAGAGTGCATCCCTCGCGCGGCTGCGCGCCGTCGCAGCCGTGGCGCTGCTGGCCTCGGCCTCCGCCGCCTGGGCCCAGAAGCCGCCGCCCGCCGTCCAGCCCGAGGCGCCGGGCGAGAACGGCGGCATACTGGGCGTCGAGCCCAAGGGACCGCCGCGGCCGACCCCGCGCCTGCCGGACGGAAAGCCCGACCTCACCGGGTTCTGGAAGCCGCTGCGCGATCCGTCCAAGCCGGGCGGCAACATCGGCAAGGACCTGCCAGGCTTCAAGCTGCCGCTGACGCCGGCGGGGGAGGCGGCCCTGCAGCACAACCTTACCCAGACCCGCGACCCGGAGGCCCTGTGCATCCTGGGCGGCATTCCGCGCCACGACGCCAGCGGCCTGCCGTTCGAGATCCTGCATACGCCCCAGCGCCTGGGCGTGCTCTATCTCTACACCACCTATCGCCTGATCCCGATCGACGGCCGCAAGCACGAAGAGGACCCCGAGCCGGGCTTCTTCGGCAATCCGGTCGGCTGGTGGGAGGGCGACGTGCTGGTGGTCGACTCGATCGGCTTCAAGGACAAGCAGATCTGGATCGACGAGAACGCCAATCCGCAGAGCGACGCCATGCACGTGGTCGAGCGGTGGTCGCGTCCCGACGCGGACCACCTGCATCTCGACCTGACCGTCGACGACAGCAAGTTCTACACCCGGCCCTTCACGTTCGCGCGGACCTGGGTGCTGGGCAAGCCGCGCGAGGGGCTGCGCGAGTTCGCCTGCAATGAGAACAACGTCGACAAGGAGCACCTGGGCTTCGGTCCCGGCCCCATCCGGCCGGACGGCAATCGCGGCTATCTGACGGACAAGCTGCCCGACAATCCTCCGCCTCCCGAGTTCTACGAGACCAAGAAGTAGGCGGCGCGGATGTCCGTCGGTCCAGGCCTGGCGGCCTTGCTGCTGATGCTCGCCGCCGCCGTCGCGGCGGCGGACGTCGCCGACCGCAAGGCGCGCATGGACGCGGTCCAGGACCTGCAATACGACCTGCAGGACGGCCTCGACGCCAAGGACGCCGGCAAGGCCGGCAAGGCGGCGGCCGAGCTCGACCGCCTGCTGCGCCTGGAGGACGCGTCCTGGCGGAAGGCGGGGTTCGAGGATGTCGCGGCCCAGGCGGTCGGCGCGGCTTCGGCCGGCGGGCGCTGGGAGGCCGCGGCCGGGGCCTATGGCGAGCTGCAGGCGACCTGCCGCTCGTGCCATGACCTGCACCCGGAGAAGCGGCCGCCGCCGGCGACCTGAGGTCTTGCTCAGCCGCAGGAGACGGCCAGCCGCTCGGCGGCGCGGACGGGGGGCTGGGCGATTTCGAACGGCACGACGTTGCGGGCGGGATGGAGGTCGGAGCGGGGCTCGGCCTCCAGTTGGAAGCGGCCGCGGACCTCGCGCCAGTGCGGCGGTTCGATCCAGGGCTCGGCGCCGCCCTCCATGGCCGCGCGCAGGTCGCGTCGGCCGACGTGCGGGACCAGATCGGCCAGCCAGTCGTGGACATAGCCGCGCAGGACATGGCCGCGCCGCAACACCACCCAGGTCGTGTTCAGTGGAAACAGCCCGTCGACATCGAGGACAGCGAGGTCGGCCGCGTCGGCTTCGGCGACCGCCATCTCGGCCAGCAGGCCAAGGCCCATGCCGGCGCGCACGCAGGTCTTGATGACCTCGGCGTCGCGGGTGGCGCAGGCCAGGCGCGGCGCGCGGCCGGCGGCGCCGAAGGCGCGCGCGAGGCTGGAATCCGGCCTCTGTGCGGAGGCGTAGGTGACCAGGGGGTGGCCGGCGATCTCGCGCAGGGTCGGCGGCCGGGAGGCCGCCGCCAGCGGGTGGCGGCGCGGCGCCAGGGCGGCCAGACTCCAGCGATAGACAGGCACGGCGACGACGCCGGTCGCGGCGGGGCGGTCGGGGCTGCTGACCACCGCCGCGTCCACCGCCCCGGCGCCGAGCAGGGCCAGGGCCTCGGCCTCGCTGTGCGGGTTGAGCCGGACGTCGATGCCTGGATGCAGCGTGCGCAGCCGCGCCAGGGTGGCGGGCAGGACGAAGCGGGCCTGGGTGTAGGTGGTCGCCACCGCCAGCTCGCCGCGCGCCTCGTTGCGGTGGTCGGCGGCCAGGGCGCGGATGTTGGCGGTCTCGGACAGGATGACCCGGGCGCGTTCGACCACCTTGGCGCCGGCCGGGCTGAGCCCTTCGAGGCTCTTGCCCCGGCGCACGAAGATCTGGAAGCCGAGCTCGTCCTCCATCTGCTTCAGCTGTTTGGAGACGCCCGGCTGGGTGGCGTTCAGCCGGCTGGCGGCCTCGGTGATGTTGAAGCCGGCGTCGATGATCGCGGCCAGATAACGCAACTGAGTCAAGGTCATGACGCAACCCGCAGGACGGACGGCGCGCTTCCCCCGAGCCCGCCTGCGCTAAAACTCCTATTAAATGCATAGGGATTGAAAGTGAGAAATTCTCATCCGTCCCGAAGCTTCGCTCGGGCGGCGCGCGCGGCAGGGGTCAAGCGCCGATCCGGTCGAGGAACCCCAGCAGCGCGCCGTTGAACAGCGCCGGCCGTTGCAGGGGCGCGAAATGGCTGACGCCGGGCAACAGGACCAGCTCGGCGCCGGGGATGCTGCGGGCCAGATGCTCGGCGTGCTCGGGCTTGATGAACTCGTCGTGCTCGCTCTGCACGATCGCCGTCGGCGTCCGGACCTTGGCCAGGTCGGCGGCGGAATAGTTCGGCTGGGTGCTCATCATTTCGCCCACGGCGTCGGCGAAGGCCTTGAACTGGTCCGGGGTGGCCGACAGGCTGGCGTAGTCCTGGGCGTGGCGGTTCAGGCAACGGCGCAGGATCGGGGGCAGGTCGCCGATCGCCTTGGCCCCGCTCGGGTCCATGTTGCAGGCGAAGAAGAACACGCCGGAAACCCGCTCGGGCGCGCGCATGGCCAGGATCAGGGCGACGCAGGCGCCGTCGCTCCAGCCGGCGAGCGCCGCCCGGTCGATCGCCAGCGCGTCCATCGCCGCCAGGACGTCCAGGGCCATGCGCTCGTAGGCGTAGGGCTGCGCGTCCCGGGTGCTGCGGCCGTGGCCCCGGCTGTCGATCAGCACCACGCGGCGGCCGGAGGCGACCAGGGCGGGGACCTGCTTGCCCCAGTTGCCGCTGTGGCCGAGGCCGCCGTGCAGCAGGATCACCGGCGGCCCCGACCCGAAGCTGGCGAACCAGATCCTGGCGCCGTCGCGCTCGATGAAGTCCTGGCGCTCGGCGACGGGCAGGGGCGGGGCGCCGTGCGCCTCGAACGCGGTCAGGTCGTCGTCGTCAGCGATCATGGCGGTCGGGCTCGGGCGGCGGGGGCGATCCTCTTCATAGGCCGGTTCCGGCCGGCCGTTCAACGCGCGCGGACGCGGCGCCGGACGTTCTGCGAACTGTCGCAAAAGTTTGCGACAAGCGCGTCCAGGTTGAACCAGTCGGCGAGACGAGGATTTCCATGAACCGGTTGAAGGTCGCG
>NZ_PUIC01000011.1 GCF_022750545.1 Caulobacter sp. CCUG 60055 | reverse complement strand
ATTTTGCAAGCCGTTTGACACTGAAGACCGGCATGAGCGTCATGGAGGGCGCTGTGAAGAGCGGCGTTCCGGGCATCGACGCCGACTGCGGGGGCGCCTGCGCGTGCGCCACCTGCCACGTCTATATCGAGGACGGCTGGCTAGAGAAAACCGGCGCCAGGACGGCCATGGAGACTTCCATGCTGGACTTCGCCGAGAACGTGCAGGCCAACAGCCGACTTTCCTGTCAAATCAAGATTACGGACGATCTGGATGGTCTGGTCGTCAGAATGCCGGAAAGCCAGCATTAGTGTAGATGTTTGATCCCGGAGTTTGATGGTGCAGCTTTACCGTCAGACTGGAAGGATTCGTTATGGGCCAAGTTCTCCGCGGGAGCGCCACAACGACTGAGGCGGGCCGTCGAGCGATACAACATAGTCAAGAGAGCCTGAGGGTTCTGGCGAGACGCCACGGGGAAGATGCTTTAGCAAGGCGCCGATGTTGCGTCGGGAAGGTCGGCGCGCGTCGCGCCGCAACCCAGCAGGTTGCGCCGGCTCATCGTTGGCCGCCATGGGCGTCACATCTGTCGCCAGATCGCCAAGATCGAGCCCGATCTGACCGTCCATGATTGCGCTCGAGCGTTCCGACTTCGGGCCGAAGAGCATCGCCTGCGCGGTCTTCAGCGCATCGCGCAATTTGTCGATTTCCAGGTCGCGCGCCAACACCATGCCGATCTGTAGATCGGGATCGCGCGGGAAGTTTTCGCCGCCTGGAAGCATGGCTAAAGCTACTGCAAAAGCCCGTCATTTCCTAGCAAATACAGCTGCTTCAGCCCGCCTTCATCGGCCGATTCACCGGCCGCTCGACCACCCGGCGCCAGTCCATTCCGGCCAGTAGCATAGCCATCTGGGAGCTGTTCAAACGGACGACGCCGTTGACGACCGGTGGCCAGAAGAAGGCCCCGCTCTCCAAGACCTTGCTCACCAGGAGCACGCCGGTTCCATCCCAGGCGATCAGCTTAAGTCGGTCTGCCCGCTTGGACCTGAAGACGAAGATGTCGCCGCAATATGGATCGGCGTGGAGCGCCTGGGTCACCAACGCCACCAGACCATTGACCCCTTTCCTGAAATCAATGGGCTGGGCGGCGACCACGATCTTCAATTCAGGCCCAAAGGCGATCACGCGCCGGTTCTCAAGGCCGCAAACACCACACGCAGCGTCGCGGCGTCCACCGTGCGGGTCACCCAAATCCTGGCGCCGGCCAGCTCAATCTCGATCCGCCCTTCGGCATGCGCGACCGGAGCTCCCTCGTCACCGGCAAGTCTAACGGGCACAAACATCGGCTCGGCCGGCGCGCCATGCTGCCGGACCTTGCGTCGCCAGTGATGCAGGAGGCCCAGGCTCACGTCGTAGCGACGAGCCACGTCGGATACGCGAGCGCCAGGCTCAAAGCTTTCCGCTGTGATCAGCGCCTTGTCCTGCGCCGACCAGCTTTTGCGGCGGTAGACCCCGCTGATCACCTCGACCCGGCCGCGACCGCCAGGACCTCCGCCAGATCGATGATCAGGATGATGCTGATGATCCTCCTGATCACTCCGTTCGCCTCCCGAACCCCGAGCCCCTCGCCAAGTTGTCGATCCAGGCTCGTCCAACTCAATCCTCCCCGACAACCATCAGGCAGAGTTATCGCCCGTCATGCGATGCCGCGGTATGTGGGGTGCTCGCGCCGGTTACGGAACATCACCTCCTGCTCTGGCCCGAACAGGGCCCGCCAGGCGCGGATCCGGCGCTCCATAGTCCGGCGCACGCCATCGCCCAGCTCGGGGTGGCGCCGCCCGATCTCCTCAAAGATCGCCACCGGCCGAAGGCCAGGCGCCGCCTTCAGCAGCGGGACGACCTCGCTGTCCCAGACCGCCGCAAGGGGATCGGGGCGCCGGCGGTCCCGCGGCGCCGTCTTCCCCCAGGGCAGGCGCGGATCCTTCTCAAGGCGATATGCGCTGGCTGCGCTGAAGCCGGACTTGGCGGCCGAGATCGCCGCCGTGTGGGTCTGTCGGAGCGTCATGTACATTCTCATCTGGCAATCGGTGACATGGCGGCCGGGCAAAAGCGGCTTCCTCGTTGAGGCGAAACCCCTTCCTTACTCGGTCGGCCACGACTGCCAGGCGGCCCGATCCCCTAAAGGAAATCGCGCCGCCGCCGCTGTCGCTCCTCCGGTCGGGCTACGCCCTCCCTACGGAACGACAGCGGCGGCGAGCCTCATCCTGATTGACGCTGACTCTCATCCTGATTGTCGCGCGGCACCACCTGCTTGATCAGCTTCGACCGTAACCGCTACTCGGTAGCGGCCAGGGCCGCGCGCCGGGCGGTGCAGGTCTCTTTCGAAGACTTTGACTGTTTCCGCCGCGTAAGGGGCCATGTGAGAGCGGAAGCCCGAGTTCTGTGGGCTTGACCTGCCCCCTTCCTGATCCCTCGGTTTGAGTGAGAGTCCGTCATCGAAGGAGACGGACGTGAAGAAGAGCAGGTTCAACGAGGCGCAGATCATCGGCGTGCTGCGCGAGCAGGAGGCCGGGAGCCCGTCGGGAGGCTGTGCTGCGTCTGATGGCGGAGCGCGGCTTCTCGCAGCGGCGGGCCTGCGGGCTGGTCCAGGTCGATCCGAAAACGGTGCGCCGCGTAGCCGATCCGGGCGATGCGGACGTGCGCGAGCGGCTGCGGGGGCTGGCGGCGGAACGGCGCCGCTTCGGCTACCGGCGGCTCGGTATCCTACTTGAGCGCGAGGGCGTCAGCATGAACAAGAAAAAGCTCTTCCGGCTCTACCGCGAGGAGGGCTTGGCGGTGCGGCGCCGGCGGGGCCGCAAGCGCGCGACCGGCACGCGGGCGCCCATGGCGTTGCCGGATGGCCCCAACCAGCGCTGGAGCCTGGACTTCGTCGCCGACACCCTGTCGTGGGGCCGGCGCTTCCGGATCCTCTGCATCGTCGACGATTTCACCCGCGAGGCCCTGGCGCTGGTCGTGGATACCTCGATCGGCGGCCATCGCATGGCTCGCGAGCTGGATGTGCTGATCGCTCGCCGTCATCCACCTTCCCTATGTGTTACGGCACGGAGATGACCAGCCGAGCCATGCTGGAATGGACCAACCGCACCGGCGTCCACTGGCATTACATCGCGCCGGGCAAGCCGCAGCAGAACGGCTTCGTCGAGAGCTTCAACGGCAAGCTGCGCGACGAGTGCCTGAACGAGGAGGTTTTCGCCAACCTGGCCGAGGCCCGGGTCGTGATTGAGCGCTGGCGGCTCGACTACAACCACGTGCGTCCGCACTCGGCGCACGGGGGGCTGACGCCGGAAGCGGTGCGGCTGAACCCCGCGGCCGGTCGGCTGCGCAACCTCGAAGGCTACGCCGCCCGGCCGCTACCGCCAGCGCTGCAGATCAACTATCAACCCCCTGGGCTCTCACAATGATCGAGGGGCCGGCGGGGGGCAGGTCAGGCTGTTGATTCGGCACCCCAGAGCAGGCGTCCGTCATGGCCCGCCATCTCGGGTCGCGCAGACCGAGGTGGCCAGCGACCTGGGAACCGGGTGGACACCAGCCAGACTCACCCCTCAGAAGGCCGCGACCTTCGTCTGCTTGTTTGACGCAAGTGAGGTGATCAAGGCCCTATATCGATGGCGCGGTCATGTCGTTAGCGCGACCAGCCATCTCCGCCCACAGGCGTCTCAACATTCTGACCGAAGCATCCGTCGGGTCCTGTAAATCGACGGGCGCCAGAAACCGCACTCCCAGTTCCTGGCCACGTCGCCAGACGGTTTCGGTCTCCTGGCACACTCCGTCTCGCAAGATTACTCGAAAGGACTTGGGCAGAGGCATGGGCGAAGGGAGACGAATGCGAGCCCCGGAGTCGCTCACGTCGCGGATCATACCATCAAGGGTGAAGGCCCCAGGCCCAAAGACGATCCGGCAGGCGAATAGGCGACGCTGCCGGGATGTTCGCCAGCGTTGCGCTGCCTCGGTTCGAACCGGTGAGATTTGGGCCATACTAGCAGTATAGGCCGACTCCCTTGCATTTGATTTAACGCGTCAACGCCATACCGTAGACGGTCGTCCCCCTCACCGCCCACCAAGTACATTTGGTGGCGAAGCCACGGTGCGCAGGTTGCACGCTTTGATGTCGCCTGGCGCTTCCCACCAACGCCTTTCGGGTTGGCGATCAAACGATTCCCGGACCGCATTCCGGACGGCTACGCAGGCAGCCTGTTCGTCGCGGCTGGAGCCAACATCTTCTGCAGGATGAGTAGGATTGTCAGCAGTAACTGGCGCCAGCGCCCCACCTGCCTTCGGCGGCTTGAATGCCCGATGATCGCCGCCAGTTGGTGATCGGGAGCGGGCGGGATGGGATTTGGGGATGACGATCAGAACCGTGCGTCCGGGATACAGGATGATGCTGAGTATGGTCATCAGCATCATGCGCAGGGCGCGCAAGATCATCACTAATTCCCCAAGTTCGAGCACCAACCCACCCCTCGCGACGATCGCAAGCAGCATGGGTCATTACGCCGCCGCCGATCACCCCGGGGCGCGCCCCGGGGTGATCGGCGGCGGCGCAGACTGGGGAATATTCAAACGGCGGTTCTGGGGAGTTTCACTCCGGTATCGACAGTCGGGATGAGGCTCTGTAATTGCTGGCGATTCTGGCCAATTTTGGCTAATCTTCAGCATGCCGCTTCGCCCCGAAGATCTGCCGCGTGAGCCCGAGGCCCTGGTCGCCTTGGCGCTCTCTCAGGCTGTCGAGATCGAGGCCCTGAGGGCGACGCTGAAGATTCTTCAGGCTCAGATCTTTCCACCCAAATCGGAGCGGGCGAGCGCGATCCTTGAAGGCGAATTGAGCCTGGATCTGGGCGACCTCGCCTGCGAGCTCAAACGCGTCGCGGCCAATGACGAGGCCGGCGCCGGCTCCCACGGTCGCGCGGCCCGAAAGCCGGCGCGTCGCAATCTTGGTCAGCTACCGAGCTGGCTGCCCCGCGTCGAGCGTGTGATCGAGCCGCAGGTGAGCGCGTGTCCCTGTTGCGCAGGCGCGCTGCACCGGATCGGCGAGGATGTCGCCGAGGCCCTGGATGTCGTGCCAGCGATCGTGCGCGTGGTGCCCACCATCCGCCCGAAGTATGCCTGCCGCGCCTGTGAGGGAGCGGTCATCCAGGCGCCGGCCAGATCCAGACTGCTGATCGGTGGCGTGGCGACCACGGCGCTGATGGCCAGTGTCGCGGTCTGGAAATACGCCTGGCACATGCCGCTCAATCGTCAGGCTCAGATGCTGGCCGGCCAAGGGATCAGGCTGGATCGCTCGACCCTGGTCAGATGGGTCAAGCGCGTCGCCTGGTGGCTCAAGGGGCTCTATGAGCGCCAGCTCGAGGTGATCCACAGTCATCCGCGGATCTTCTGCGACGAGACCCGTCTTCCAGTGCGCAAGACGGCTGTCGACGAACCCATACCGGTCAGTTCTGGGCGCATGCGATCGACGACCAGGCTTGGGGCGGGCCGGCGCCGCCGGCGGTGGCGTACGTGTTTGCGCAAGGCCGCAGCTACAAGGAAATCCGCGAGCAGCTGGCCAGCTACCAGGGCCTACTGCAGGTCGATGGCTATGGCGCCTACAAGGCCTTGGCCAAGGCTGGCCGCAAACCCGGCCCGATCACGCTGGCCTTCTGCCTGGCCCATGCGCGGCGCAAGTTTACCGACGTCTATAAGGCGACCGGCTCAGCCGTCGCCGCCGAGGTGATCTCGCGTCTGTCGCAGGTCTACGCCATTGAGGCGCGGATTTGTGGAACGAGCGCGGCCCATCGGCTCAAGATGCGCCAAGCCTTGAGCGCGCCGCTCATGGCTGACTTGAAGGCCTTGCTCGAGGCCGAGCTCGCCGGCCTCTCGTCGAAGTCCAAGCTGGCCGGGGCCATCCGCTATAGCCTGGGCCACTGGATGGGGCTGACGCGCTTCCTTCAGGATGGTCGCCTGGAGGTGGATAACAACACGGTGGAGAGGAACATGAGGCCCATAGCCCTTGGGAGGAAAAATCATCTCTTCGCCGGCGACGACGGCGGCGCGCAGAGCTGGGCGATCCTGGCCTCCCTGCTCAACACCGCCAAGCTGAACGGCGTGGATCCCTATGCCTGGCTGAGCGACGTGCTGGACCAGATGGTGAGCGGCCAGGTGAAGGCCAACGACCTGGATCAGCTGCTGGTCTGGAACTGGAAGGTGGCGCGCGCATCCGCAAATCTGGCGGCGGCGGCGTGAGACGGCCGGCGGCGCCCGCGCCTGAGCGGTCCATGGGCGATCAAGAGCTCGAGCGCTGGCTGTACGCCCGGCGCTCCCGACAGCCCCTGGCCAAGACCTTCCCCATGCTCGACGGCTTCGTCGCCGCCGTAGTCGCCGGACCTTCGATGGATGACCCGACAGCCTGGATCGGCCCGTTGCTGGCGGTCGAACGAAGCGCCTTCGACACGGGTGGGACGCCGGAGTTTGCGGCGATCAAGGCCGTGGCTGACCGCTTCAACGCCATCGGCGTGGACCTGCAGGGCGCCGCCCTCAAGCCGCGTCATCGCGGCAAGGCCAATGGCGACATCGACGCCAGCGACTGGTGCGAGGGCTTCGTGGCCGCGGTGAACCTCCATCGTGCAGCTTGGAGCGACGCTCTCAACCCGGACAATCAGCTCAACGGCCTGATGCTGCCCATCATGCTCCACTGCAAGGACGGCCTCGGCCGTCCCCTGCTTGGCCCACCGCGGCCAGGCCAGGAAACTCAAATCTTCCTCAAGCAGGCCTACGCAGACATCCCCATGTGCGTCGCAGCCATCCGTGAGCACTACCACGTCATCTGGTACGATGATCCGCGGCACGCATCCCGCCGCCGCTGAGCGGCTTTACCGCGGCGAGAGACTGCGCCAACAAGATCCGATCGATATCGCCAGGAGGGCTGCCATGTCGTCGCTGTCTCCGCGCCTGAAAGCCCTCGAGCGCGAGCTCGACGCCCTGGGCGGTGAGGCGATGACGTTGAGCGAGCTGGATGGGCTCCTCACGGGCCTCATCGTCTGTCCAGACCTGATCATGCCCCATGAATGGCTGCCTCTGGTTTGGGGCGATGAAGAGGATGGCGAGGAGCTCATCTTCGACTCCCAAAATCAAGTCCAGGCGCTGATGGGCAGCGTGATGGCGCACTATAACGCCATTGCTGACACACTCAGCCGGTGCCCAGCCAAGTACCGCCCCATCCTCGAGATCGACGAATGCAACGGGGACGTCCTCTGGGAGGTCTGGGCCGATGGCTTCAACCAGGCCATGGCTCTGCGGCCCGGGGCTTGGACCGAGATCCTCTCGGACGATAACCACGTCAGTCTGGCCCTCGGAATGATGGTCATCCTGACCGATATCGCCAATGGTGACTCCGACTTGCCAGAGGCGGAGATCGAGAAATTTACCCTCCATGCTCCAGCTGTCATCCCCGAGCTGGTCCAGGCGCTGAATGCTCGCCGCCTCCAGCGCCGTGGCGACCCAGCCCCGTCCCCCGCCCGCCCGGCCAAGGCCGACCGGAACGAACCGTGCTCTTGCGGCTCCGGCAAGAAGTACAAGAAGTGCTGCGGACTCAACTGAACCGGCCGAACCCTACCACGCCGCCAAGCATCGCCGAGCCCGCGCACCGGCGATAGGTGGGGTGCTGGCGCCAGTTACGTCCCATGACCGCTGCGCGGAATGTAGAGCATCCCGTTTAGGATCGCCCGCCGCGGCCATTTCAGCGCCCGGCCAAGCCGCGAGACCGCCGGAAGAAGCGGCTCAAGAACCGACCATTCCGCGTCCGTCAGATCGCTTGAATACCGCAGGCCTTTGCGGGCATGCTTCCTTCGGGTGGTGTCGGTCCACATGTGACGCTCCGTTGATGCTTCGCAACACCAACTGAATCACAAGTCACTGATATCACCCAACTTCTTTTCGGGGTACACACTCAGGCGCGGCCGAACCAGCGGCGACAGGCGCGGCTGAAGCTGGTGGGCTCGGCATAGCCTAGGCGCTCGGCGATCTCCGCGTGGGAAAGCTCGCCGGCGTCTAGCAGTCCGGCCGCGCGGCGGCGGAGCTCGGCGTCGAGGAGGGCGCGGTAGCCGGTTCCGGCCTCGGCCAGTCGGCGCACCAGGGTGCGGCGGGAGACGCCCAGGGCGCGGGCGGCGGCGGAGGCGGTCAGGCGGCCGGCGGAGTGGGAGACCAGCAGGCGCTCCAGGCGCGGGCGCAGGTCGCCTGGCCGTTCCAGCCGGGCCAGGGCGGTCTCCAGCTCCTCGCGGGCGCGGGCGTGCAGGGACTGGTCAGCGAAGGGGGAGGGGGTGAGCAGGAGGGCGGCGGGGATGAAGACGCTGTCGGCGGTCCCGTTCCAGGCGACGGCGCAGAGGAGGGCGCGGCGGACGTCCTCGGCGTAGGTCGGCTCGGGGTCCCGGAAGGCGACCAGGAGTCCGGGAGGGGCGGCGCCGATGATGACGGCGACCAGGGAGACGACGCCGGAGAGGGAGGATTGGGCCAGGTTACGCTGCCGGGCGGGCGATAGCTCGGCCACGTAGCGCATGGCCAGGGTCAGGCCCCGGCGGCTGCGGCTGGCGGCGAAGTCGATCACGGGGGCGCGCACCCGGCCATAGGCGGCGACGATCTGCATGGCGCCCTCCAGGTCCGGCGCGGTGAGGGCGGCGACCCCTAAGGCGCCGTGGGAGGCGTGGCTCCAGACCTCGGGGCGAAAGAAGACCCAGCCCTCGCCCAGGAGGGCGTCGAGATTGTCCAGCTGGCGAAGCTGGCTCTCGACATCGACCTCGGCGGCAGTGGCGACAGAGGATGGGGTGTCGGCCGCCTCCAGGCCCGCCAGCAGAGCGCGGCGGCGGGGATCGCTGTCGCCGAAGCTGCGCTGGAGCAGGCGGAAGTAGCCGGCAGGCATGAGGCCGCTGGAGGCGGGCGCAGGGGCCGGAGCCGTCGGCGGGAGCTTGGGCGGCGTCATGGGGAAGCACCCTGCGCCCTGTGGCGCAAAATGCCAACTCTTTGGCGCACGGCGTTCTCGCCGTGGACCGGGAAGCGGACTTAGAAAGGAGGCAATGTCCGGCAATCCATCGACGCACGGGCCGTCGGTTCATAGGGAGGAAGACCATGGCTGACGGCAACGCCGGCGCGCCTATCGAGGACGCGACCTCAATCGCTCTGGAGGATATCGACGTCTCCAACCCGGCTCTGTGGGCCGCCGACAGCCACTGGCCCTATTTCGCGCGCCTGCGGAAGGAGGCCCCAGTCCACTACTGCAAGGCGTCCATGTTCGGACCCTACTGGTCGATCACCAAGTACAACGACATCATGGCGGTCGACACCAATCACCAGGTGTTCTCGTCGGAGGCGGCGTTGGGCGGCATCGCCATCATCGACCAGGGCGCCGAGCTTCGCCTGCCGATGTTCATCGCCATGGACCCGCCCAAGCACGACGCCCAGCGCAAAGTGGTCAGCCCCATCGTCTCGCCGATGAATCTCGCGACCATGGAGCCGCTGATCCGCGGCCGGGTGCAGCAGATCCTGGACGGCCTGCCGCGGGGCGAGACCTTCGACTGGGTGGACCGGGTGTCGATCGAGCTGACCACCCAGATGCTGGCGACCCTGTTCGACTTCCCCTTCGAGGACCGCCGCAAGCTGACCTACTGGTCGGACATCGCCACCACCATCCCGGCGCCGGGCATGCTAGTGGAGACCGAGGAGGAGAAGCTTTCGATCCTCATGGAATGCCTAGGCTACTTCATGCGCTTGTGGAACGAGCGGGTCAACGCGCCGCCGCGGGGCGACCTCATCTCCATGCTGGCACACGGGGAATCCACCCGTAACATGAGCCCGGAGGAGTATCTGGGGAACCTCATCCTGCTGATCGTGGGCGGCAACGACACGACTCGCAACTCGATCAGCGGCAGCGTGCTGGCCATGCACCAGAACCCCGGCGAGTTCGCCAAGCTGAAGGCCAACCCGGACCTCATCCCCTCCATGGTCTCCGAGACCATCCGCTGGCAGACGCCGCTGGCCCACATGCGCCGCACCGCCCTGGAGGACTTCGAATTCTCCGGCCAGACCATCAAAAAGGGCGACAAGGTGATCATGTGGTACGTTTCGGGCAACCGCGATGAGACGGTGATCGAGCGGCCGGACGAGTACATCATCGACCGCGAACGGCCTCGGCAGCACATGTCCTTCGGCTTCGGCATCCACCGCTGCGTGGGCAACCGGTTGGCCGAGCTGCAGCTGAAGATCATCTGGGAAGAGATCCTGGCCCGCTTCGACCGCATTGAGGTGATGGTTGAGCCCGAGCGCGTGCCCTCGCCGTTCGTGAAGGGCTACCTCAACCTGACTGTCCGCATCCCCGCGTAAATTTCAGTCGAGCCCCAGGAATTCCATGACCAAGATCACCTATGTGATGTTCGACGGGGGCGAGCGCGCCGTCGACCTGAAGACCGGCGTCAACCTCATGCAGGGGGCGGTGGCAAACAACATCCCCGGCATCGACGGCGACTGCGGCGGCGCCTGTGCCTGCGCCACCTGCCACGTCTATGTGGATGCCGCCTGGCTGCCCAAGGTCGGCCCGCGCACAGCCATGGAGGACTCCATGTTGGAGTTCGCCGAGCATGTGGAGGCCAACTCGCGCCTGGCCTGCCAGATCACCGTCCGCGACGAGCTGGCGGGGATGGTGGTGCGGCTGCCGGAAGCGCAGCACTAGCCCGCCGCGCCGTGATGTTCTTCTACCGGTGCCGAGCCTGGCCGCCGTCCAAGGTCCAGTAGTGGCCCTGGAAGAGCTGGTCGTAGGACCGGTCGATGGCCACGCTCAGGTAGCGGCAGAGGGCCGGGTTGTGAGAACGCCTGCAATGTTTGTCCCCCTGAGGGGCGGTTTTCCCTTCGAAGCCTAGGTCGTGGCCAGGATTTAACCGTCACCGGAGGAGGATGGCGATGGCGGCGAGGGTGACGAAGCCCATGAAGTTGGCGAGCAGCTTGTCGTAGCGGGTGGCGACGCGCCTGAACTGCTTGAGCTTGTTGAAGAAGCGCTCGACGCGGTTGCGCTCCTTGTAGAGGACCTTGTCGTGGCGGGAGACCGCCGCGCGGGACTTGGTGAAGGGGATCACCGGCTCGGCGCGGGCTTGGCGGATTGCGGCGCGGAAGTGGTCGGCGTCGTAGCCCTTGTCGATGAGCACGTGGCTGGGTCGGAAGCCATCGATCAGGGCTGCGGCCTGGCCGAAGTCGCTTGCTTGGCCGGGGCCGCCGAGCAGTCGCACCGGATCGCCGAGGCCATCGGTGCTGGCGTGGATCTTGGTGCTCGGGCCGCCGCGGGAGCGGCCCAGGCCCTGGGCATGCGCCCCCCTTTTTGCCACCGGGCTCCGACGGCGTGCTGGTGGGCGCGCACGATGGTGGAGTCGACCATCAGCCACTCCATGTCCGCCTCTCCGCTCAAGGCCTGGAAGATTTCGGCGAACACGCCGCGCTCGATCCAGCCGTAGTAGCGCTGCTTCACCTTCGAGAGCTTGCCGAACCGCTCGGGCAGATCGCGCCAGCGCCCCCCGGAACGGGCCATCCAGAACACCGCTTCCATGAAACGGCGGTTGTTGCTCCGAGGGCCTCGCTTGCCCTTGTAGCCGCCCGGCATCAGCGGCGCGATCCTCGCCCACTGCCCATCTGTCAGACCGTCAGAATCAGGCTTCACACTCAAGGCTGACCTCCAAAAATCAGCCTTGAATCACGATCCGCCCTCAGCCGGGAATCCCCCAGCCGTTAAATCCCGACTACGCCCTAGCCCCCCTTAGCTGTGATTTTGGTTGCCCCTTCCGGGTGCTGGAGCGGGTGGGGGATGACGGGCGTGGAGACGATTGCGCGGATCCGGTTCGAGCATTTCCAGAACCGCAAGGGGATCAAGCGGATCGCCCGTGAACTGGGGGTGGCGCGCGACACGGTGCGCAAGGTGCTGCGGTCCCAGGCCACCGAGTTCAGCTACAAGCGGGCGACCCAGCCCTTGCCGAAGATGGGGCCATGGGTTGAGACCCTGACCGCGATCCTCGAGGCCGAGGCCAAGGTCCCCAGGCGGGAGCGGCGCTCCACCCAGCGGCTGTTCGAGGAGCTTCGTGGTCGCGGTTACGACGGCGCCCACGACAGCGTGCACCGGTTCGTCAAGGCGTGGCGCGCCGAGCACGCCAGGGTGCCGGTCCATGCGTTCATCCCCCTAAGCTTCGATCCGGGCGAGGCCTACCAATTCGACTGGAGCCACGACGCGATCAAGCTGGCCGGCCTGCCAGTGACCGTGAAGGCGGCGCATATGCGGCTGTCGTTCAGCCGGATGTCAAACGGCGCGCAATTGGGACCCCCTATCGGCGCCGAATAGGGACCCCTCTTCGATCCCGGATCAGCGGCGAGGCGCGTAGCCATCAGCGAGCGCAGCGCGTCGCCGCGGGGTGAGCCACGGGCGGTTCAGCTGCGCCCGGAGGGGGGTCTGGGGGGAGGTTGAACGGATTGTGGATAACTTGGCGGGCGGCGCTGGATCAGTTGCGGTTCCTGAGCCGCCAGCTGTCGTTGCCGGTCTCGACGATGTCGCAGTGATGGGTCAGCCGGTCGAGCAGCGCCGTGGTCATCTTGGCGTCGCCGAAGACGGTCGGCCACTCGCCGAAGGCCAGGTTGGTGGTGATGATCACCGAGGTCTTCTCGTAGAGCTTGCTGACCAGATGGAACAGCCGCTGGCCGCCGGACTGAGCCAGCGGCAGGTAGCCCAGCTCGTCGAGCACCACGAGGTCGAGCCGGGAGAGCTGGGCGGCCAGGGTCCCGGCCTTGCCGCGGCGGGCCTCGTCCTCCAGCTGGTTGACCAGATCGACCGTGTTGAAGTAGCGGCCACGGGCGCCAGCGCGCACGACGTTGCCGGTGATGGCGATGGCCAGGTGGGTCTTGCCGGTGCCGGTTCCGCCGACCAGGACGATGTTGCGATGGTTGGCCAGGAAGGCGCCGGCGTGCAGTGAGCGGACCAGGCCTTCGTTGATCGGCGCGCCCTCGAAGCTGAAGGCGGCCAGATCCTTCATCACCGGCAGCCTGGCGGCAGTCAGGCGATAGCGGATCGAGGCGGCCTGGCGATGGGCGGTCTCAGCCTTGAGCAGATCGGCCAGGATCTCCATGGCCGTGCGGTTGCGTTGCAGGCCCGTGGTGACCGTCTCGTCGAAGGCCCCGGCCATGCCCTTCAGGCCCAGCTGGGCGAAGGCCTCGATCATCTCATGCCGCTGCATGGGAGCCTCGCAGCTGATCGTAACGGGCGCAGTCGGCGATGGGCGGATGGCGCAGGGCCAGGGCCTCGGAGGTGGTGATCGGCTGGGGCGCTGGCGGCTCGCGCCGGCGGGCCAGGATGTTGAGGATGACCTCGTCGCTGGCGGCCCCGGCGTCGAGGGCTTCGCGGACGGCGTCGTCGACCGCGTCCAGGCCATCGTCCAGCACCGCGGCCAGCACGCGGACGAACCGCCGGTCGGCCTCGTCGCCGCGGCCCAGCTTCTTCCTCAGCCGGGTCAGGGCCGGCGGCAGCGACCAGTCCAGGAACGGCGCGCCGTTGCGCAGGGCGCCGGGCTTGCGGGCCAGGACCGGCAGGTAGTGCCAGGGGTCATAGATCGTCCGGCCCCGGCCGAAGCAGCGGGCGTGCTCGGCCACCACCTCGCCGGCGCAGCGCACGACGATCCGATCGGCGTAGGCGCGCACCTGGGCCGTACACTTGGCGGCCTTGGCCATCACCGAGTAGCGGTTGCGGTCGAAGGTGATCAGGCAGGTCCCGCTGACGGCGTGCTGGGCCTCGTGGAAGCCGTCGAACGGGGCCAGGATCGGCTGCAGCGCCGGCCGCTCGGCCTCCAGGGCCTGGGCCAGGGTGATCCCGTCCTGCTCCGGATGCGGATGCAGGCGCGCCCAGCGGCGGCACTCGGCTTCCAGCCAGCCGTTCAGCTCTTCCAAGCTGGTGAACCTCAAGCGTGGCTTGAAGAAGCGGTCGCGGCTGATCTTCACCTGGTTCTCGACCTGACCCTTCTCCCAGCCCGAGGCTGGCGTGCAGGCGGTCGGCTCGAACATGTAGTGGTCGGCCATCAGCAGGAAGCGACGGTTGAAGGTGCGCGCCTTGCCGACGAACACCGCATCCACCGCGGTCTTCATGTTGTCGTAGATGCCCCGGACAGGCACGCCGCCGAAGAACACGAAGGCCCGCTGGTGGGCGTCGAACACCATCTCCTGGGTCTCGCGCGGATAGGCCCGCAGATAGATCGCCCGCGACGCGCACATCCGGACATGGGCCACCTTCACCCGCAGCGGCTGGCCGGCGATCTCCACGTCCTCGTGGCTGAAGTCGAACTGGAACGCCTCGCCCGGCGCAAACAGCAACGGCACGAACGCCGTGCCGCCATCGCCCGGCGCCGCCTTGGTCTCCTCGCGCCAGCGCGCCGCATAGCGCCGCACCGAGTCGTAGGAGCCGTCGTAGCCCTCCCGGACCAGCAGGTCCCAGACCCGGGTGAGCTTCAGCCGGTCCCGCCGGGGCCGCGCCTCGTTCTCGACCAGCAGCTGCTCCAGCCGCTCACGCACCGGCCCGATCTTCGGAAACGGCTGCGTCGTGCGCTGATAGCTGAACGCCCCTTCCTCGGCCCGGATCGCCTTGCGCACCACCTTGCGCGATAACCGCAGGTCCCGACAGATCGCCTTGATCGGCTTGCCCGCCGCGTACTCACGGCGAATCCGAACCACAGTCTCCACCACCAACATCCCGAACTTGACCGCCTGGCTGAACCCAAGCGGCCGTGCCTAAGCCATCGGAATGAGGGGTCCCTTTTAGGCGCCGATCACCCCGCTAAGGGGGTCCTTCTTCCACGCCGCTGCACAGCCAGTATCTCCGCCAGCGCCGGGGTGTCGGCGGGAAAGTCCTGGGGACGCATCAGGCCTGACACCGACACGACAAATCCGCGGGCTTCGCGGGCGATGAAGCGGGTCAGGTCCTGGGTGTTGTGTAGGCCGCCTGGCCACGCGGCGATGTGCAGGTCTTCGCCCTGCGCATAAAGGGCGGCCCTCGAGAGCGGCATCCAGTTTTCGAAACAGTTCAGGCCGCCCACGCGAAAAGGCGCAAGATCGTGCACGCGCAAGCCATGGCCGTCGCCCTGAGCCCATGCCATACGCTCTTCGTAGGTCGGCTGCAGTTTGCGGTGAACCGAGCCGATGCGGCCTTCGGCGTCGATATAGACGAGGCTGCAATAAAGGCTGTGGCCGCCCCGGTCGGGCGCGCGCTCCATCACGCCGATATAGATCGACAAGCCATGCTGCCGGGCGACCGCCTGGAGCGGTTCGAGATCGCCGCGCTCGATCACCACGCCCTGATCGAGATACTCGGCGAATATCGCCTTCTGCTTTGGGTTGTCGAAACGGGCGCCGTCCGTTCGCTCGATCCAGAACGGATAGCCGGGGGCCAGGGCTTCGCCGAAGACGACAAGACGGCATCCCTGCGCCGCCGCCAGCTCCGCAGCGGCGCATGCTTTTTCAAGGGTCCGGGTCCGCTTGAACCACACCGGCGCAATCTGGGCGACGCCGATGACGAGGACGTCTTGGTCTCTCCCGGATTCGGACGCTTTGGTTCGGAGGATTTCCATAGTCATGCCTTTCCGCCAGGGCCTAGGTCGCGAACAAGGCGGCATCGCTGCCGAATGCCTTGAACTCCAGCGCATTGCCGGATGGGTCCAGGAAGAACAGCGTCGCCTGTTCGCCCGGTTGGCCTTTGAATCGCACGTGGGGCTCGATGAGAAAGTGGACGCTGGCCGCCGTCAGACGCTCGGCCAGCGCCTCCCACGGCCCCATCTCCAGCACCACGCCGAAGTGGGGGACCGGCACGTCGTGACCATCAACAGGGTTGTGGACCTCCGCCAAAGTCTTGTCCGGGTCCAGATGAGCCACGATCTGGTGGCTATAGAGATCGAAATCGACCCAGGTCTCGGCGCTGCGCCCCTCGGGGCAACCCAGCAGCTCCCCATAGAAGGCGCGCGCAACAGCCAGGTTATGGACGGTGAACGCGAGATGGAATGGGCGCATGAACTCACTCGATTTGGATTTGCGCGGTAAGCTTTAGGCTGGTCAAAGCGCATGATATAGCTCGTGTCTATTCAGTCATACATGACCAAAACTCATGAAAAGCGATCCATTGCAGAACCTGAGCGATGCTCAGGTGCTCTCCGCTCTCCCGGCTTTCGAGGCGGCGGCCAGGCTCGGAAGCCTCACCCGAGCGGCGCGAGAATTGGGCGTGACGCAGAGTGCGCTGTCGCGTCGCATCACTACGCTGGAACGCGGATTAGGCGTCGCGCTGTTCTCCCGCCGCGGTCGCGCCATCGCGATAACGGGTGATGGGTTACGCCTCGCCGAAGCCGCCGGCGAGGCCATGCACCTGATCGAGCGCATGCGGGCGGATCTTAGCGGTTCCATCGCCGGTTCAATCCGCGTCGGCGCTTTGCCATCCATCGGAGGGCTGTGGCTCGCACCCAGAATACCGAGCTTCCTGGCAGCCCACCCAGCTGTCGCCGTGTCGATGGTCATAATCGACGCGGATTTTGCGGACGCCCACAAGGATCCGGTCAACTGGGATCCATCTACGGTCGACGTGGTCCTGACCTGGGGGCGCGGCGGCTGGCGATCGTTGTCCGTGCGCCGTCTGGCCAAGGAAACGATGACGCCGGTCTGCTCGCCCGCCTTCGCCGAGGCCTATGGATTGGACCAGCCGGCGAATATCTGGCGATCGCCGCGGCTAGCGCACACGACCCGCGCCGACGCCTGGCGCGCCTATGCGCAGGCGACAGGGGTTGAGATTCCCGGCGACGTCCCGCCCATGAGGCTCGAACTCGAGCATTTTTTCATGTTACTGGAGGCGGCGCGAGCGGGGGCGGGCCTGGCCCTCCTGCCGGATCTTTTCGTCGCGGCGGATCTCGCATCCGGGCGTCTCGTCGCGCCGGCGCCAGCCTGGGCAACCGGAGCCGTCTACGCCGCCGTGGCGAGCCCCAGCGCCCTCACGAGACCCGTGGTTGCGGCCTTCGTGGACTGGCTCGGCGAGCAGGCGGCCCGCGCTGAGGTCATTTTGCACGGATGACCGGCTGATTTTGTTTCGGCCTATCGAACACCCGCCGGTCGGTCAGTTGACCACTATAATACATTCGACGCCAACGCGGCAGGCGCAACGTTCATGGTTTGTCCGCTTAGCGTGTTTTCCTGCCCGTTCTATGGCGTGACCCCTTCCTGATGCCGAACGCCCGCGAATGCCGGGCTACCCCACGATTGAGACCCTCACGCGCTCGGGTCAAGCACCTTATTTATATAAAAAGTGCCTGATGTGCGATTATCGTCTTTAATGCCCGCGCTTAATCCGCGGCCGGCGCAGGAGCCGCGCGAAGCCGACCAGCCGTTGATCAAGCAAGCTTGCCCGTTCCGCCAAATAGCCGCTGAGCTCGACGTTCACCGGCAGATCTTTGGCTTCGGCGGCGACCTCGTCCTTGGGAAGCAGATAGTCACCGAACCGCCTGTAGGCCCGCGAGCCCTTGACCCAGGCATCGCCGGATTTGAGGCGGTCGTGCAAGGTCGCGAGTGCCGCAGTCTCCTAAAGGCGCCTGGAAATCTAGCCGCGCCCAGGCTTCACCAGCTGCTTCCAGCGCTTTGAAGCGAACGGGAGGGGCGCATCGGCGGGGATTTCGCACCGGCCTGTCCTATTGAGGTCCCGCAGGATGGCCAGCGATTTCAGCGGCGGCGCGGCGGCGGTCCCGGCTTTGAATCGCTCATGCTCAAAGAACGTCGACGCAAATCGTAGGAGCACCCCGTAGCGATCCGCCGCGCTGACCAGAAGATCCTCGGCTGCGAAGGTGGCCAGTGCAGCGACTTTCGGTTTGGCCTCGAGGAGCTTAGCCCAGCCCACCTGGGCTTCGAACCGGTCGATGGCGTCGCCGCCAGCCGCCAGCGCCTGATCGACGGCCTCGATGACGCCGCTGAACAGCCGCATGAGCTGAGCGACCTCGCGACTGCTGGCCTGATATTTCCGCTCGGCGCTGCGACGACCCCTGGCGAGTCAGCGAGCCCACCATGTTGTCGAACATGTCGACGGCCGCGTCGTTGAAACGCCATTCGAGGTCGACGAGCCGGGCCACGACCGTCGCCCGCCGGCGCCTTCCCGAGCATATTGATCGAACCGGCGCTCGTGAGCTATGAGCGCCCAACATGATCGACGTGCCGAAAGATTATGCCCAAGGTTACCAATGGCGACGGAGGTGATAGCGATCCTCGCCGCGACTTGCATCGAGCCCTGTGTTCAGCCGGCAGATACTCCCCCGTCGAGCCATCCGAGGCCCAGCGCCTTCTGAAGCGCGACATAGTCTGCCGTCAAACCGGCCGTGGCCGCGGAGAGACCGTCCTCAGCATCGATCCGATGTCGCTCTGCGCCGAGCGCATCGATGAGCGATGCCCTGCCGGCTCGGTAGTTCTGCTGCGTCAAATTGGCTGACCGATCGGCGGACGCCTTCGCCCGCGCGAGAATCGCGACGGTTGCACGACCGGCTCGGAACCGCGCCAAGGCGTCTTCCGCGTCTCGTAATGCCCCGAGGACCGCCGCGTCATACAGGGCTTCGGCTTCGTCACGCGCCGACTCGCGCTGCCTGATCTGCCCTTGCACGCGACCAAAACTGAGTATGCTCCACTGCAATGTCGGAGCGCCCAACGCGACGAAATCATCGAGATGCGTCAAGTCGGAAGGTTGCGTACCGCCGATCCCGATGACGCCCATCCAACTGAGTCGCGGAAACCTGGCGGCTTCCGCGCCCCCTATCCGAGCGGTATCGGCGGCGAGCCGGCGCTCAGCGGCGCGCACGTCGGGCCTCCGCCTGAGCATGGCTTCCGGATCGCCGATGGCAAAGGCGGCGGGCGGCAGCGGCGCCGGGCGGGGCGGATCGAGCATTGCATCAAGGGCGCCCGGCTGCTCTCCGCAGAGCAAGGCGAGGGCGTTCATATAGCCCTCGGCCTGGGCCACGAGTGGCGCCATCCTGGCATTGGCGGTCTCGAACTGCATGCTGAGCCGTTCGACATCGAGCGCGGAAGCGACGCCCCTTTCGAACTGCTGGCGCGTGAGGTCGAGCATCTGCTGCTGGAGTTCCACCGACCGTCGCGCCAACGCGATCCGCGTCTGTGTGGCTCGAAGGCCGATATAGGCATGGGCGACCTCGGCGGTCAGGCTCACCTGCGCGTCAGCCAAAGTGGCCTCAGCGGCTTGCGCGGTCGCTGTCGCGGCTTCGCTGCTGCGCCGCCTCCCGCCGAACAGGTCGATCTCCCAGCTGGCGTCGAAGGCGGCGGTATATAGATCAAAGGAACTCTCCTCGGTTCCGACCAGAGCCGGGATCATGGCGCCGGCAGCGCCGGAGCCGCTCTCTGGAACGCGGCCATGGCCAGCCAGCGCACCGGCGACGACGTTCGGCGCCGCGTTGGCTCGCTCGATGCGCAGCATGGCGCGCGCTTGACGCAAGCGGGCCTGGGAAGCCGCCATGTTCGGATTTGCACGCAGCGCCCGCTCTTCAATTCCGTCAAGGATAGGGTCATCCAGCGTCTCCCACCACCGGGCAACGAGAGGCGTTGCGATGACGGCGGTGTCCCCCATGCGCACGAAGCGGGATGAAATCCCCTTGTCCGGTGGGCCGACATAGTCGGGACCGACCGTGCAGGCGGACAGCACAGGAAGCAGGGCGAAGAGCCAATAGGTGCGCATGGGCATCTCTTTGCTTGGCGACCGCACACTTGCGCGCGAGGTCCGCTGAACGGCGTCACATCCCGGCTTCGGTTCGGCTCGGGACCGCCAGCCAATCTGACGACACCGAATCTGCGGCCTAGACAACGCTGTGACGGGCAGATAGTTATCGACTTAACGGCCGTTCAACAAGGGGATGTCGGATTGACCGACACGCGTACCGCAATTCTCGATGCCGCCGCTCGGCTCTATGCGGCGGACGGTTATTCCGCCGTCTCCATGCGTGATGTCGCCGCCGAAGTCTCGATGACACAGGCTAACCTATACTACCATTTTCGAGACAAGGCGCAGCTGGTCGAGGATACGCTCGCGCATGTCCTGGTTACAAGAATGTCACCTCTGGATGATTTGTTCAAAACGACTTCTTCTCCGGAGTATAAGTTGCAGGTTTTTGTCGAGTGGTTCGTGACGCTCTTGTTTAATGATCTGATATTTACGCAACTGATGCTGCGCGAGTTGATCGACGGCGATATGGAAAGAGTCGCGCGCCTCTCGAGAGCGGTCTTCGACAAGCCGTTCTCGCTGATTGACGGGATCGTCTCAGCCTATTCGCCTGACAAGAACTCAGCCCTGACGACGGCGTCCGTCATCGCCCTCATCATCGGGCACGTCCAGATGGCGCGCATTCTTCCATATCTGTCCAGCGGCCACGCTGATCACGCCGATCCGAAAATCATCGCCGCACATGTTCTTTCCACCCTGCAGCGCGCGCTCAAGGACCAATCCGATGCCCTTTAGGGATCATGCGAAGAGGCGGACCTTGCCGGCGCTTGGCCTGGCGCTGACGATGCTGGCCGGTTGCGGAGAACACGGGAAAACAGTCGATCGGGAACCGTCGGCGGTGCGTCTGCCGACCACAGTGGTCCAGCGCGCCGATCTGCCCGATTTCGACGCCATTCCCGGCGCCGTCACATCGGACGACAGGGTCGATATTTCCTCGCGCGTCACCGGTTATGTGCTCCTGATCGCCGTTCATGAAGGCCAATCCGTCCGGCGAGGCCAGGTGCTGGCGCGGATCGACGCCAGAGAGATCGATGAAGCGATACGACAAGCGCGCGCCGGTCTTTCAGCCGCCCAGGCCGACCTTGCCCACGCCGAAGAGGATGTCGTCGCTCAGGAACCGCTGGCGCAGACGGGTGCGATATCGAGAGATGTGTTCCGTGGCGCCAGCTTGCGGCGTGACGTCGCGCGCTCGACGGTCGCCAGGGCGCAGGCCGCGCTTGGCGCCGCCGAGGCCCAGCGGTCTTATGTCACGATCGCCAGCCCGATCGACGGGGTTATTGTCGCCCAGTCCGGACAAGCCGGAGAGTTGGCGACGCCCGGGCGCACGCTCGTCACCGTGGAGGCGCGTCGCCGCCTGCTGTTCAAGATGTTTGTGCCGGAAGCCGATGTCCGGCGCATTGCCGTCGATGCGCCGATCGAGGTGCGCCTCGACGGCCTCGGCGACCGCACCCTGAGCGGCGTCGTGCGTGGCATCGTACCGTCGGGCGATACCACAACGCGGCGCTATGAGGTGGATATCGCACTGCCGCCGGACCCCGGTCTCATGCCGGGCATGTTCGGCCGCGCCCGGCTCGTGACCGGCCGAAGGCAATCGCCCCGGGTCCCGGCCAGCGCCATCGTCGAGCGCGGGGGACTGATCGGTGTTTTCGTGGTTGGGAAGGACGGCCGCGTCGCCTTCCGGTGGTTGCGGACGGGCAAGGAGGCGGACGGATACGTCGAGATCGCCTCGGGCCTGGTGGGCGGCGAGACGATCCTGGCTCGCGCCGATGCTTCTGTGCGTGACGGCGCGAGATTGGTTCAAGGGCCGCGAACGCGATGAGTGTTCCTCGGCTGAATCTGGCGGGGCGGCTGGCCAGCAGCTTCATCACATCCAAGTTGACGATCGTCTTCATCGTCGGCGTCCTGATGGCTGGCGTCTTCGCCGTTGCGCTGACACCGCGCGAAGAGAACCCGCAAATCGTCGTCCCTGGCGCGGTTGTCACCGTCGCGCTGCCGGGTGCTTCGGCGCAAGAGGTGGATCAGCTGATTGTCGGTCCTCTCGAAGGCATTCTCAGCGAGATGTCCGGCGTGGACCATACATACGGCGTCGCGCGCAATTCGCTGGGCGCGGTGCAGGTGCAATTCAAGGTCGGGGAATCCCCGGAGGATTCCCTCGTCAAACTCTACAATCGAGTGATGGCGAACCGCGAACGCCTACCGGCGGGCGCCGGGATTCCGACGATCCGGGCGGTGGATGCCGACGACGTTCCAGTTGTCACCGTCACGCTCGCGTCCAACGCCTATGACGACTATGGGCTCAAGCGCGTCGCCGATCGCATGGCCGAGCGTCTGCGAAGCCTGCCCGATGTTTCCGTCGTCAGCGTTCGCGGAGGCCGTGACCGGGAGATCGGCGTCGCTTTCGATCCTGAACGGCTTGTCGCCTTCTCCATCGCGCTGCCGCAGGCCTATGCGGCCATCACCGCCAACAACCTGTCCACACCGCTATCCGGGCCACTGCGCAACGGCAAGGTCGAGACGGTCCAGCTGCGCGGCGCGTTCGCGTCTGTCGATGACGTGCGCGATCTGGTCGTCGGGGTCCACGCCAGCCGACCGGTCTATGTGCGCGACGTCGCCATCGTCACCGACGGCCCTCCCATCGAAATCACGGCGCTGAGCCGGTTCGCCTTCGGTTCCGCCGACACGCGCGCCCGACATGCGGGCACGGGGGAAATGCCGGCGGTGACCATCGCCGTCGCCAAGAAGAAGGGCGCCAATGCGGTTCTCGTCTCCAGGAGCGTCGTCGATCGAATAGATCGGATGCAGCAATCCTTTGTGCCGAAGGGTATCCATGTCGTCGTGACCCGCGATGACGGGAAGAAGGCCGACGCCGCCGTCAATGTTCTGATCGAGCATCTGGCCATCGCGTTGTTCACGGTGAGCCTGATCATGGTGCTGTTCCTGGGCTGGCGTGAAGCGCTGATCGTGACGCTGACCGTGCCGCTGATCTTCTCGATCACGCTCGCCGCGGACTATTTCGGCGGCGTCACCATCAACCGGGTGACGCTCTTTGCCCTCATCCTTGCCCTTGGCCTGCTGGTCGACGCGGCCATCGTCGTCATCGAGAACATTCACCGGCACTATAACTCCGCCTCATCCTTGACCAAGCAACAGGCGACGATCCTGGCCACCAACGAGATTGGCAACGCGACCAATCTAGCCACCTTGGCGGTGATGCTGGTGTTCGGGTCGCTCTTTCTCGTGACAGGCATGGCGGGGGACTATTTCTATCCCGTCGCCTACAACGTCCCCATCGCCATGGCCGGTTCGATCGTCGTGGCCTATATCGTGACGCCATGGGCGGCCAATCGCTGGCTCCGCCGTCATCCCGCAGCTGATGGTGGCGAGCCCGACGATGGCCACGGCCATGGTCATCGCGATTGGATGCAGCGCCTCTATCTGCGCCTGATCGGTCCGCTCCAATTCAACCGACGGGCCCGTCGGGGGCTGGCCCTGGCCATCTTCGCCTTGATCCTCGTTTCGTCACTCCAGGGCGCCTGGCAGTTCATCCGTCCTTCCGGCGTCAGCGGCGCAGTCTCGCCGCTCGGTGTCGCGCTCGGCTTCATGCCGAAGGACAACAAGAACACCTTCAACATCGTCATCAGCATGGCGGAAACCACCCCCGTCGAGGAAACCGACCGAATGGTCCGTGAAATCGGCCGCTTGCTCTCCACCAATCCGAACGTCACCAACTATCAAAGCTGGATCGGACAATCGGGGGTCGTCGATTTCAACGGTCTGCTGCAGGGCACCGCCGACCGGCGGGGCGGCGATGTCGCCGAGATCCGGGTCAATCTCGTCGACAAGCATGCACGGCGCCTGAGCTCCATAGAGATCGTGCGGGCGATGCGGCCGAAGGTGGACGAGATCCGGGCCAGCTACCCTGGTGCGCGCGTCCGTCTGGTCGAGGATCCTCCAGGGCCGCCGGTGCGCGCGACGGTGCTGGCCGAGATATACGGACCAGAGTCCGAGGGACTGAGGCGCCTGTCGACCAAGGTCGAGACGGAGTTCGCCAGGACGTTCGACATGGTGGACATCTCGAACACCGAACCTGTCGACGTGGTCGAGCAGGTGCTGGTGCCCGACAGGGAAAAGGCCGCCCTCTCGGGCGTTTCTGTGGCGCAGATCGCCGAGTTGCTGCGGCTCGTCTATGGCGGTGACCTGGTCGGGCGGGCGCACCCGGCCGACGAGCGCAACCCGGTCGATATTCGCGCCTATGTCCCGCGTCGACACGCCGTCGATCCGACAAAACTGGACGGCCTGTTCGTGAACAACACGTCGGGTCAGCCCGTGGCCTTGTCCGAGCTGGTGAAAGTCTCATCTTCGACCGCCGATCGGCCGATCCAGCGCAAGGATAACGAACGCGTCGCCTTTGTCGGGGGCGAGTTGTCGCAAAGCGTACCGCTCTATGCCGTTCTCGATCTGAACCGGCGCCTTTCCGGCATCAACGGGCCCGACGGGCAGCCGCTTACGACCGGCAACCTGAGTTTCAACCCCCGGGCGCCCGACACCATCGACGGCTATCAATTGCTGTGGGATGGCGAGATGCGCATGACCCTCGATATCTATCGCGACATGATCGTCGCCCTGGGCGTCGCCCTGACTGCGGTCTATCTGTTGTTGGTGGCCTATTATCGGTCATTCCTGATTCCGATGATCGTCATGTCCTCCGTTCCGCTCGGGATCATCGGAATCTTTCCGGGCCACTGGCTTCTTGGGGTCGACTTCTCGGCCACGTCCATCATCGGGATCATCGCCCTGTCGGGGGTGGTGATTCGAAACTCGCTGCTGATTGTCGATTTCATCCAGGAGAATTTGAAGCAGGGCATGACGTTGGACGAGGCGGTCCGCATGGCTGGCGCCGTCCGGCTGCGCCCGATCATCCTGACGACCCTCGCCATCGTCCTTGGGTCGGCGATCATGGTGAGCGATCCCGTCTTCGGCGGTCTCGCCATTTCGCTGATCTTCGGGACGCTCGTGTCCACGGCCCTGACCGTGTTCGTTGTGCCCATCCTCTACCAGCTGAACGCAGTGCGCCGCCCAAAAGGCGCTGCGCTCAGTGAATGAACTGTGCGGGAAAGACTTCCCCCCGCTCAGCTATTTTTGATTTGGCGCAAAGACCGTGACGACGAAACCCGATACGCAAAAAGCCCTGAATTCACCGGAGACGCAGGACCATGATGCTCAAGAAGCTGCTGACCGTATCTGCGATGATCGGCGTCTTCGCAAGCGCGGGCTGTCAGGCCAAGAAGCCTGAGGAGGCCGCCAAACAAGCTGCGGAAGGTGCGCGTAGTGAATTCGACAAGGCAGCCTTGAGCGCCAAGGCGACCACCGAGAAGGCGCGAACGGCGACGCAGGCGGCGGTCGAGACAGCGACTCGCAATGCTGAAAGGACGCGCAAGGCGGTCAGCGTAGCTTCCTCGGAAGCATGGGCTGCGGCGGTGCAGGCGGCCCAGGACGCGCAGACCGCCGCCGCGCTTGCCGCCCGTCAGTCGAAAGAAGCCCACCGCCAGGCGGGCGCGGAGTCACGAGTCGCCGCGCAAGCCGCATCCGAGGCGGCAGGGACTGCGGCGAAGGCGGCTGAAGAAGCTTCCGCCCGGACGGCGGACGCGGCCAAGACAGCGGCTGAGGCCCGGCTGGACGCCTCGGCCCAGACTGTGGCTGCGGCAAGGGAGGCCGCCCGAAAGGCCGTCGAAGCCGCCGATAAGGCGGCCCTAGCCGCTAGGGAGGCGGCTCGAAAGGCCGAGGAAGCTGCCAAAGAGGAATCGGCCAAGGCTGGGTGAAGAGGCCCCGTAGAAATCTATACTTTTCCTCAAATCGCTGATCGAGAGGTTTCCCATGTCCGAATCCAACCGCCCCACTACGATCCAAGATAAACTGATGGCTGATGTGAAGCTTATCGTCGCCGATGCCGAGGCGCTTTTGCATGCCACCGCCGATCAAGCGGAAGAGAAGGTCACGGACTTGCGCGCGCGCCTTCAGGCAAACCTGAAGGCGGCCCAGGATCGACTTGCCGAGGCGGAAACGACGCTTATGGACGCGACCGCCGAAACCTTCCGCGCAGCCGTGGTTGCGTCTGCGTTGGCGACCTCGGAAGCCGCCAACAAAGCTTCTGAAGCTGCCGGGGAGGCAGCCCAGAAGGCCGAGGAAGCAGTCCAAAAGGCGGCCGAGTTTGGCAAGGACGCCGCGAAGCACGCTGCTGAAGCCGCGAGAGATGCGGCTCGGAAAGCGGCGGCGGCAGCCAGAGAGACGGCTGTCAAAGCACTGGATGCGGTGGGGAAAATGGCCAGGGAGGCCAAAGATCTTATCAATTAGTTGCTTCATGCCCCGGCCCGATCGGGATCACTCCGCAGCGTCTTTGACCCAAGTGACCGCATTCGCGCGATCATTGTTGAATATGCGGCGCTCGCCTCGTCCGAAGGCGATCCTCGAATGGTATTCGATGCGGGTTCGGGACACCAAGTTTGGTACCCCTCCGGTGAAGTGAGGTGGCGCCGGTTGTTCGGACAGTTTGGCGGCCTGGCTAAGGTCGGTTCGGGTTCATTTTACGCCGCCAGTTTGCGCTCGGGTTTAGCCCTATCCGGGGCGAGCCCCGGATAGGGCGGCTCCTGGATTTGTCCATAGACCTCGTCGGGGGTGGCCCCGGCAAGGGCCGAGTGAGGCCGGTTGGTGTTGTAGTAGCCGATCCACCGGGTCAGCCCCGCCCGCAGCTCCGATCCGGTCTCGAAGGCGTGGATGTAGACGCATTCGTATTTGAGGCTGCGCCAGAGCCGCTCGATGAAGACATTGTCCATCCACCGGCCGCGGCCATCCATGGAGACCCGCACGCCGGCGTCCTTCAGCACGTCGACGAAGCGGGGGCTGGTAAACTGGCTGCCCTGGTCGGTGTTGAAGATCTCCGGCGGCCCATAGCGGGCCAGGGCCTCCTCCAGGGCATGGATGCAAAACTCAGCGTCCATGCTGTTGGACAGCCGCCAGGACAGCACCTTGCGGGTCGCCCAGTCCATCACAGCCACCAGATACAGGAAGCCCCGCCGCATCGGGATATACGTGATGTCCGAGCACCAGACCTGGTTGGGGCGGTCGATGGTGAGGCCGCGCAGCAGGTACTTGTAAGCCCGGTGCTCGGGGTGCGGGATCGTGGTGCGCGGCTTCTGATAGATCGGCGCCAGACCCATCTTGGCCATCAGCCGCCGCACCCGCATCCGGCCCACGCCATAGCCCCGCCGGCGAAGATGCCGGGCCATCTGGCGCGAGCCGTACCAGGGGGTCTCCAGGAACGTCTCGTCGATCAGCCGCATCAGCTCCAGGTTCAGCGGGGTCTCCCCCGCCGGCTGGTAGTAAAACGCCGATCGGCTGATTGACACCAGCGCGCACTGCCGCTGGATCGACAGCCGGGGATGGTCGGCCTCGATCATCTGTCGCCTCCGGTCCATGCTCAGCGACCGAAGGCTTTGGACAAAAAATCCCGCTCCACCACCAGCTGGCCGATCTTGGCGTGTAGCTTGTCGATCTCGCCTTCACGGGCGCCTTCGGTGGCCTCGGCCTTGCCGGAGAACACCCCGGCCAGCCCCTCGACCGCCTGTTTGCGCCAGGCCGCGATCATCGTCTGGTGGACGCCGTGTTTCGTCGCCAACTGCGACAGGGTCAGCTCACCCTTCAGCGCCTCCAGCGCCTCCAGCGCCACCTTGGCCTTGAAATCAGCCGAGTACCGCTTCCGTTTTGACGTGACCCCCTGAAACTCCTCCAGAAATAATTAGAGTCCGCCCCAGGAAAGGGACGGACGAATGAAGCGATCACGGTTCACGGAAGAACAGATTATCGGGATCCTGCGCGAGCAGGAGGCGGGCGTGCCGGTGGCGGAGCTGTGCAGGAAACACGGGCTCAGTTCGCCGACCTTCTACAAGTGGAAGGCCAAGTACGGCGGGCTGGACGTGTCGGAGGCGCGGCGTCTGAAGGCGCTGGAGGACGAGAACGCCAAGCTCAAGCGGATGCTGGCCGACGCCATGCTCGACAATGTGGCGCTGAAAGACCTGCTGGGAAAAAAGTGGTGACGCCCGCCGCGCGTCGGGAGGCCGCGGCGTACCTGCGCCAGGCCTACGAGATGAGCGAGCGGCGGGCGTGCCGGGTTCTGGGCGCGGATCGCATGAGCGTGCGCTACCAGGCCACGCGGCCTGACGACGATGTCCTGCGCGAGCGGCTCAAGGTCCTGGCCCAGGAGCGTCGCCGGTTCGGCTATCGCCGGCTGCACGTGCTGCTGAGGCGCGAGGGCCATGCGGTCAACAAGAAGCGGGTCCAGCGGCTCTATCGCGAGGAAAGGCTGTCAAACGGCTTGCAAAA
>NZ_PUIC01000010.1:38547-211623 GCF_022750545.1 Caulobacter sp. CCUG 60055 | reverse complement strand
AATTTTCCACGCCGATTCACAGTGCAAGCCATTCGAAGTTACGGCCCGCGAGCGTCACTTGGGCTACGGAAACGCAGCCAAGGAGGCGCGCCGGGAACCCGGGCGGGGCAACATCTACCCCGTCAACTTCTACATGGCCGGCTATCAGTTGGTTTTCATCCGCATGCTTGCTGGCGAAAACGACGACAAGGCACTCATCCTTGAGGAGGCGTTGCTCGCCTTGGCCAGGCAGGTTGTGCGCGGTGAGCTAGTTGGTGGGCGGCTGGTCAGTGACGAGGCGTATATGTTCGCCCGCCGAATGGTGAATTGGGCCCCCAAGCCGCAATCGAATTCGACCGCGGCACGAAAGAGACCGTGAAGCTTAGCCAGACGGTTGCCGCTGTTGGGCTGCCAATTACGTTCTTCGCTTTGAGCCATGCCTCTGCGCCACCCAGAGCGCGGGGACGTGGCGATATAGCAGAGCCCCAACGGCAGCTGTCATTGAGAGCAAAGGACACGCGAATGCGACCCAGCTTGGTTCGTGGCTAGCCATGAGTGACGCGAGCGCCGAAGCAATCAAACCGGCAGCTCCAGCGGCCAAAAGACCGAAAACTGCGGGCCAATTGACGCCCCTTATCGGCTGCTCCTTGAGCCGCATGATGGCGTCGTAAACCCGATCATCATATCGGTGAGCCGCAGCATTATCACCAAAGGGCACTAGAGATCTCCCGTGCTCAATGCCTTCAAGGCTCGCTTCATTTGCGCCAGGGCCTTCTCTTCGGCACCAGGCTCTTCCTCAAACACCGCCCGCGCAAGATCCAGCAATTGGCGGCAGCTCAACTCCAAGCCAATTTTGTAAGCGTGCTCACGGATTTGCTCCTGCAACCCCTGCAGGCGTTCCCAATCCATCCCGGAGACGTGGAGCCTAGGAACGTCGCCCGGACCGCTTAAAAGCCAATCCGGATCAATCCCGAACTCTCGTCGCATAGCGCGAAGCAGTCCGATTGGCGGCTCGGTCTCTGCTCTCTCCCAACCCAGATAGGTCCGCTTGGGAAAGCCTAGGCGGTCTGCGAACTGAGCCTGATTGAGACCACTATCGGCACGGACGCGCGCTAGCCTACCGGCGAGCGGCAGCAGCGGGTTATCGTCAATCGAAGTTGCGACTTGTCGCAAATTATGTTCGCCTGTCGCAAATTGCGGAGTCGGATGATGATAGATGACAAGCGCCACGCCAACATCAAGTCGGCTCTGCGTCTCAAAAAGCTGACGCTCTCAGACATAGCCCGATCGCTGGAAGTTTCTCCAGGCACCGTCTCAATTGTCAGCCGAGGCTTCCGCCGCTCAAGGCGCATCGAACACGCCATCGCCGCAGCGCTTGGTTTCAGCGCCGAGGAGCTATGGCCTGACCGATATAGCCGCCAAAATGCGCGGCGGCTTCCAGAAAAGGAGGTCGCGATGCCGCACGGCTAGAGATTTCTGCTCATCTAGGAAAAGCCGCCGGAAAGAGAAAAGGCCTGCGCTCGGGAAAGCGTAGGCCCTTTCGGATATCTGATTAGTCGATCCAATCCGACCCAATCAGTTTCCCTCAAAGCGTCTTTGCCGTCAACAATCCGCGCGAGCTTGCTCGGCGCGGAAGCGATGGCGCACGCGGGTCTTTCCGATCTCACCCATGTTGAAAGACCTGAAAGGGAGAACCGATGTTCGACCCAAGAGGCGCGCTGCGCCTGATCCTGACGACTGCCGAGAGCAACCGCAAAATTGGCCGCTTAGCAGGATGCTCTCCCTCAACTGTAGCCCGTTACAGACGCATAGCGGGAGAACACAGCCTTACCTCTCAAAGATTAGAGGCGATCACCGACAGTGAGTTGTACGCAATCATACACCCCGGAGGAGGAAAAGAATCTGATTTTGTCCAACCGGACTGGCCGCAGGTAATGTTGAAGGTGAAGGAAGGCTACCACTGTAAGGAACTGCAGCAAGAATACGAGGCGGAGTTCGCCGGCGAGAAGACAATGTCTTACCGCACGTTCTTGCGTGCATACGCCTCGCAGGTGGCTTCAAGTCACCCGATAATGCGTCAACGCCATCGCCCCGGCGAAGCAATGATGGTCGATTTCGCCGGATATCGACCTGTCGGTCGCTCGAGCTTTGGCGAAGCGCCAGTGACCTTCGAGCTCTTCGTCGCGGTGTTGCCTGCGTCGGATTATACGTTTGCTTGCGTGACCCGCTCACAAAGGACAGCAGATTGGATTGAGGCGAACGAGCTCGCTTTGCGCTTCTTTGGGGGCGCGCCTCTGACCATCGTAAGTGACAATCTCAAGGCCGCCGTCTTGTCGCATGTGCACGGAAAGCCACCCGTGCTCAACCCGACCTTCCAAGCCTTCTGCGACCACCACGGCGCCGTTGCCCGCCCCGCCCGCCCTCGTAAGCCGAAACACAAAGCCAAGGTCGAGATTGGTGTGAAGCTTGTCCAAAGGCTATTGCGCCTGGCACTCCGAGACCGACCGCTGGCCAGCTTGGAAGAGATAAATCACTTCCTCCTCGGACTTGTTGAACGGTTGAACAATCGACCGCTACGGCGCGCGCCCGGCGAGACACGCAAAACACTTTTTGAAGCGCTTGATCGCCCAGCACTGCGACCTTTGGCCAGCGAGCGGTTCACGGCCTATGAAGTGCGGCGCCAGCTCCTGGTTGGACCCGATTATCACGTGATGCATGACCATCGGCGCTACTCCGTTCATCATTCGTTGATTGGCCGAAAGGTTGATTTCCGCATTGGCGCTGCGGCACTCGAAATCTGGTGCGACAATCGCATCGTCGCTGTGCATCCGATTTTGGACATCGCCGGCGAGGCCTCGACGGATCCGGGGCACATGCCAAGCAATCATCTTGCTCGGCGCGCAATCGACGAGGAAGACCTGCTGCTCTGGTCGAGGCTTTTTGGGCCGGCTGTGCAGGAAGTAGCTCGCGCCGAAACGGAGCGAGGTCTATCGGGCGCCGCCCGGTCGGGAGTTTTCCGATCATTCAGCAAGCTCGCACGCCGGGTCGGCAGCGAGCGCCTCGAAGCGGCGTGCTCACGGGCCATTCGGACCGGCGACCCACGCCTACACCGTGTGCGCAACGTCCTGGATCGCGGCCTGGAATTCTCAGACCCTGCCGCCCTCATGCCGCCGAACACAATCGCGCTGACGAACGAAAACGTCCGCGGCCCAGATTACTTCGCGGGGGAGTAAGGCGCGATGAACACCAACCACATAATCGACAAGCTTCGTGACCTTGGTCTCCACGGCATGATTTCGGCGATCGAGCATCATGCCGAGTCGCCAGCTTTTTCTGAACTGCCGTTCTCCGATCGTTTCATGCATGTACTGCAAGCGGAGGCGGCATGGCGCGATGATCGAAGGCACAAGCGTATCCTGCGCGCCGCCCGCCTCAAAATTCCCGCTGCGGCCGAGGACATAGACTATCGCCCGGGCCGCAATCTGGATCGTTCACAGATTGCCGAACTTCTCACCTGCGCCTGGATTCTCAAGGGCGAGAACCTGATCCTGACTGGCGCAACCGGCACTGGAAAGACGCACATGGCGTGCGCCTTCGGCGGTCAGGCGGCCCGTCATGGGATGACGGCGCGCTATGTCCGAACCAACCAATTGCTCGAGGACATGGCGCTCGCTCACCAAGACGGCTCGATCGGCAAGGTCCGGGCAGCGCTTAGTCGGTTCGATCTGCTCATCCTTGATGATTTCGGGCTGGCGCCAATGACGGAGCTGGGGAAGCAGGACCTGCTCGACATCATAGATGCACGGGTCAAGACAGCCTCAACGCTATTGGCCGGCCAACTACCCTTCAAGGAATGGCATAGCTACATCGACAACCCGATGGTCGCGGATGCGATCCTGGATCGGATGATCAATACCAGTCACCGGGTGCAGCTTAGCGGCGAGTCTATGCGCAAGTTGAAGGCTGGCCCGACGAGCTAACGGCCGAGGTCACGCTGCGACGGCCGCCCATCCAGTTGGCGCGGCGTGACCATTCGCTTTGGCGCGAGGTGTCAAATTCAGCTGGCGCTGGGTGATCAGATTGGTGGCTGCATGTATCCTCAAGCGCCTTCAGTTCCGCATCAAAGTCCCGTGGCTTGCGCATCATGTCCTCCATGAGCAGTCGATGGAGGGATGATAGTTTCGTGCCTGCTGAAATGCTTCTATGTTGCCGGGACGGCCTGGAATGGCGCGGGTCATCCCGAGAAATTAGTTTCGAGGGCGCGCTTATACGTCGTTCCGACGTGCGCTTGAGAGCAGTAGTTGGTCGGTCGCCATGGCGATCTACCATTTCTCCGTTCAGATCATCGGACGCGCGGCGGGCCGCAGCGTGGTCGCAGCCGCTGCCTACCGTTCAGCCTCGCGGTTGCGCGATGACCGGCTGGACCGTGACCATGACTTCTCGAACAAGCCTGGCGTCGTCCATTCCGAGATCATGCTGCCGGAGAACGCACCGGAGCGATGGAGCGACCGCGAAAAGCTTTGGAACGATGTCGAGGCGTTCGAGAAACGAAAGGACTCCCAGCTTTGCCGCGAGGTGGAATTTGCCCTTCCGCGCGAGATGACACAGGCGCAGGGCATCGAACTTGCCCGCGACTTCGTGCAGGCCGAGTTTGTGGACCAGGGCATGATCGCCGACCTCAATGTGCATTGGGACATGGCCGAGGACGGCCAGCCCAAGCCCCACGCCCATGTCATGCTGACCATGCGTAGCGTGAACGATAACGGTTTCGGCCAGAAGGTGCGAGACTGGAACCGCACGGAAATGATCGGGCGCTGGCGGGAACGGTGGGCCGATCATGTCAACGAGCGCCTTACCGAACTCGACATTGACGCGCGGATCGACCATCGCAGCCTTGAGGCGCAGAGGATCGGCCTTGAGCCGCAGACCAAGATTGGCGCGCCAGCGCAGCGCATCGAGGCCGCCGGGATCGAGGCCGACCGCGCCGAGAATCACCGGCGCATCGCTCGCGAGAACGGCGCGCGGATCGTCGCCGATCCTTCCGCCGCTCTCGACGCGATTACGCAACAGCAATCGACGTTCACTCGGCGCGACATGGCGATGTTCGCGCACCGGCACAGTGACGGGATCGACCAGTTCAACGAGGTCATGGGCGCGATGCGCGGCGTGCCCGATCTTGTCGAACTCGGCAAGGACGATGCCGGGCAGGACCGCTTCACCACCCGCGACATGATCGAGGCGGAACAGCGCCTGCACCGCGCCTCCGAACTCATGGCCGAGAGGGAGCGCCACGAGGTGAACGACGCCGGCAGGCGGGCGGCGCTGGCGCGTGCGGAATCGCGCGGCCTTGTCCTGTCCGGCGAGCAGGCCGACGCCCTGGCGCATGTCACGGACGGGCGCGATCTCGGCATTGTCGTCGGCTATGCCGGGACCGGGAAAAGCGCGATGCTGGGTGTCGCGCGCGAGGCTTGGGAGGATGCCGGTTACAGCGTGCGCGGCGCGGCCCTGTCCGGTATCGCCGCCGAAAATCTGGAAGGCGGATCGGGCATCGCGTCGCGCACCATCGCCAGCATGGAACATAGTTGGGCGCAGGGCCGTGACATCCTCACATCCCGCGATGTGCTTGTCATCGACGAGGCAGGCATGGTCGGCACGCGCCAGTTGGAGCGCGTGCTATCCAATGCCGCCGACGCTGGCGCGAAAGTGGTGCTGGTCGGCGATCCGCAGCAGCTACAGTCCATCGAAGCGGGCGCGGCGTTCCGCTCCATACACGAACGCCACGGCGGCGCGGAGATCGGCGAGGTGCGCCGCCAGCGGGAGGATTGGCAGCGTGATGCCACGCGCGACCTGGCGACCGGCCGGACGGGCGATGCGATTCATGTCTATGGGCAGCATGGCATGGTGCATTCCGCCGAAACCCGCGAACAGGCGCGCAGCGACCTGATCGATCGCTGGAACCGCGAGCGGCAGGCGAACCCCGACGCCAGCCGCATCATCCTCACCCACACCAATGCGGAAGTGCGGGAATTGAACGAAGCCGCTCGCGACCGGATGCGGGAATCCGGCAACCTTGACAAGGACGTGCGCGTCACAGTCGAGCGTGGCGCGCGAACCTTCGCCCCCGGCGACCGCGTGATGTTCTTGGCTAACGAGCGCGGCCTTGGCGTGAAGAACGGCACGCTCGGGACTATCGAGCAGGTCAGCGCGCAGAGCATGACCGTGCGCACCGACGACGGCCGCGATGTCGCGTTCGACCTAAAGGACTATAATCGCATCGACCACGGATATGCCGTGACTATCCATAAGGCGCAGGGCATGACCGTGGACCGCGCTCATGTCCTGGCGACGCCGGGCATGGACGGTCACGGCAGCTATGTCGCCCTCTCGCGCCACCGCGACAGCATGGACCTGCATTACGGCCGCGACGACTTCGCCAGTCAGGACAAGCTCATCAACGTCTTGTCGCGCAACCGCTCCAAGGACATGGCGAGCGACTACGAACCCGCCCGTGACTACGCCGAGCGGCGCGGCATCACCTTCCGCGAGCGGGTGGAGCGGGTTGTCGAGATCGTGCGCCAAGTTCCCGAAAAGGTGCGCGGCATGTTCGACGGGCTGCGCCTGCCCGCCGAAGGCGGACAGGGGCCGGAAAGGAAGGTGGAGAAAGACCCGGAGGCGGCGTTGCGCCGCGCCCGTGGCCGGGCGCTCGTCCGCCATGCCCGCGCCGTCGATGTGATCTTCGCGGCGCAGGAGCAGGGCGGCAAGGCCAGCCCCGATCAGGTCAGGGAATTGCAGGAGGCGCGCCAGCGGTTCGAGGAGGTGCGCCCCCACGGCTCGCATGATGCCGAAGCGGCCTACAAGAAGAACCCGGAGCTTGCGACGGAGGCGGCGTCAGGCAACACGCGGCGCGCCATCCGCGCCCTGCAACTGGAAACCGAGCTACGCACCGATCCCGGCCTGCGCGCCGACCGCTTCGTGGAACGCTGGCAAAACCTCCACAGGGCCAGCGACGAACGCTATGGGGCGGGCGATTATTCCGGCCACAGGGCCGCGCGGGCGGAGATGGGCAACATGGCGCACAGCCTGGAACGCGATCCGCAAATGGAGTCCCTTCTGGCTGGCCGCAAGCGCGAACTCGGCATCGCGTTCGATTCGGGGATGGGCGTCGGCCGCGACCTTACCCTCACGTTCGGGCTTGGCCGGGGCCGGGGTCTCGGGCTGTAGAACCATCCTATTTGCCGCCTTCTCTTCGCCACACTACTACGACGCCTAAATATCTATTGCATAACAACAAATCATTGCTCTTGCCTGACTTGGAAGTTTTCAGAAACAGTCAGCGGGAGGCATCGCGGCCATGCGCCAACCAGACCGTATCATCCGCATGGACACCGTCCGCGACCGGACGGGTCTCTCAAGGTCCACTATCTACCGCAAGATCGCCGAGGGCACGTTCCCGCCCCAGATCAAGATCAGCATCAATGGCGCGGGCTGGCGGGAATCCGACATCAACCGATGGGTCGCCGATCCCGTGGCGTGGCGGCCCGGAAGCGGGCGCGGCCTCGATGCCGTCTGATCGCGGCGTGCGCTCTCGCGCCCGGCGCGTCAGGCCGTCGATGGCATCCGAGCAGCTCGAGGCGCTGTTGGGCTATCCGTGGCCGTTCCCCGGCCGGCCAGCCAAGCATGACCTGTCCACATGGACCGTCACCGATGATTGGCCGCGCCCCGTTCCGGTCACGCAGGCCGAGGTCGAGGTGTTTGAGCAGTGGTTCGGCGACCTGTTCGACGAGTTATTCGGTTCCGGCGGCTGATGCTCCAAGCGTCGAAATCGACGTTGAAATCCGCCCTCCAATAGATTACGTGTAGTCACATATGGCTACATATGGAGGCGCAACATGCTGACCATCAACCTCAGAGACGCCAAGGCCGGATTTTCCAGCCTGGTCGATGAAGCCGTCAAAGGAGAGATCGTGACCATCACCCGTCATGGCAAGCCCGTTGCGGCCCTGGTTTCGGTCGAAGCAGCGGAGATCGCGCGCAAGGCGCTGACGCGCAAACGGGCGGGCCTTGTCAGCTATCTCAGGACGTTCCCAGGCGGAGAGTTCCCGCGCAACCGCAAAGCATCGCGGGATGTCGAGCTTTGAGCGGCTTCCTTCTCGACACCAACGTCGTTTCGATGCTCGCGCCGTCGAAGGCGGAAGCATCCGCAGGCTTCCTCACCTGGCTGGACCGCATGGACACCGATGGACGGCTATTTCTGTCAGTCGTCTCCATCCACGAGATCGAGAAGGGAATCGCGCTCCTCGAGCATAAGGGGGCGACGACGAAAGCCGCGAGCCTGAAAGCATGGCTCAGTGGTCTCGTCTCTACATACGATGACAAGATCATTGGCTTCGACGCGCAGGCCGCCGCAATCGGCGGGCGGCTGGAGGCAAAGGCGCTTGCGGCCGGTCACGACCCCGGCATGGCCGATGCCGTGATTGCCGGTATCGCCGCAGCGCATGAACTCATCGTTATCACCCGAAACACGAAGCATTTCCTGCCGTTCGGCGTCGCCGTGTTGTCGCCTGACGAGGCGGCTGCACAAGGAGGCCCGGCATGACCGCTTCCACAATCCCTCTGCGTGCCGCCCTTTATCTGCGGGTTTCGACGGCACGGCAGGCCGAGCATGATGTTTCGATCCCCGACCAGAAGCGGCAGGGCGAAGCCTACTGCGCCTCACGCGGCTATCAGCTTGTCGAAACCTATGTGGAGCCAGGCGCATCCGCCACCAACGACCGCCGCCCGGAGTTCCAGCGGATGATCGAGGCGGGCACGTCTAAACCCGCGCCGTTCGACGTGGTAGTAGTTCACTCGTTCAGCCGTTTCTTCCGCGATCATTTCGAGCTTGAGTTCTATGTCCGCAAGCTGGCGAAGAACGGCGTCAAACTGGTCTCGATCACGCAGGAAATGGGGGATGACCCCATGCACGTCATGATGCGGCAGATCATGGCGCTGTTCGACGAATACCAGTCCAAGGAAAACGCCAAGCACGTCATACGGGCTTTGAAGGAGAACGCCCGCCAAGGCTTCTGGAACGGCTCGCTTCCCCCTATCGGCTACCGCGTCGTCGCGGCCGAGCAGCGCGGGGCCAAGACCAAGAAGAAGCTGGAGATTGACCCGCTCCACGCCGACACCGTGCGGCTGATCTACCGGCTGGCGCTGGAAGGCGACGGCACGACCGGCCAGATGGGCGTCAAGAACATCGTCTCCTACCTCAACAGCCGCCGCATCTTCACCCGCGACGGCGGGCGCTGGGGCATCGGCCAAGTTCACCGCATCCTGACCCGCCGCACCTATATGGGCGAGCACGAGTTCAACAAGCGCAGCAAGACCAAGGAGCTGAAACCCGTCAGCGAGATCGTCACGGTTCCGGTGCCGCCGATCATCGACCGGGAGACGTTCGACACGGTGCAGGCGCTCTTGAAGGCTCGCAATCCCAAGGTCATCCCTTCCGCCGTCATCAGCGGCCCGACCATGCTGATCGGGCTTATCCATTGCGCCAAGTGCGGAGGGGCCATGACCATCCGCACCGGCAAGGGCGGGCGCTATCGCTACTATGCTTGCTCCATGAAGGCGCGTCAGGGACCGACCGCCTGCGAGGGCATGGCCGTGCCGATGGACAAGCTGGACGATCTTGTCGCCAGCCATCTGGAAGATCAGCTTCTCCAGCCCGAGCGGCTTGAAACCATCCTCGCCAGCGTTCTCGACCGGCGACAGGAGCAATCCGAACGCCGCCGCGAGCACATCGCCGAACTGAACAAGCGTGCATCCGAGTCGGAACTACGCCTGAAACGCCTCTACGACGCCATTGAGGCGGGCGTGGCCGACATCGACGATCCGGCCCTGAAAGACCGCATCGACGGCCTGAAGGCTATCCGCGATCAGGCGAAGGCCGATGCCGAGCGCGCCCAGGCCATGCTCGACAACTCCGGCTCCAAGGCCATCACCCCGCAAATGGTCCGCACCTTCGCCAAGACAGCCCGCCAACGCATCCGCCTCGACGGCGGCGGCTACCGCCGCGACCACCTGCGCGCGCTCGCCCAGCGTGTCGAGGTCGCGGACGGCGAGGTTCGGATCATGGGATCGAAGACCCGGCTGCTTCAGGCGCTTACCGGAAAAAGTGGCGTAAACTCTGTGCCCACTCAGGGCCTGAAGTGGCGGAGAGGGAGGGATTCGAACCCTCGATACCCTTGCGAGTATGCCGCATTTCGAGTGCGGTGCTTTCAACCGCTCAGCCACCTCTCCGGAAGCGTCATGACGGCGCGCGGCCGCCCTAGAGCGAGGGCGCGGAACCTAGCGGCGGGCGCCGTCTTCCGCAAGCCCCCTCCTCGCGGTTTTGTGAACAAGGCTTGCGCGCCCCCGCCGGGCCGCCGAAGCTGGCCCGCGTGATCAAGCCCGAAAGCCTGCTGCGCCCCCGGCCGGACGGCCTCTATTGCCCGCCCGGCGACTTCTATATCGACCCCGTGCGCCCCGTCGCGCGGGCGGTGATCACCCATGGCCACGCCGACCACGCCCGCGCCGGCCACGGCGTCGCGGTCGCCACCCCGCCGACCCTGGCGATCATGGCCGCGCGCTATGGCGACGATTTCGCCGGCCGCGCCCAGCCGCTGGCCTATGGCGAGACGCTGAGCCGCGACGGCGTCGAGGTGACCCTGGTCCCGGCCGGGCACGTGCTGGGCTCGGCCCAGGCGGTGGTGCGCTGGAAGGGGCTGGCCATCGTGGTGTCGGGCGACTACAAGCGCCGCCGCGACCCGACCTGCGCGCCGTTCGAACCCGTGGCCTGCGACGTGTTCGTCAGCGAGGCGACCTTCGGACTGCCGGTGTTCCGCCACCCGCCGGACCAGGACGAGATCGCCCGCCTGCTGAAATCGGTCGCCCAGTTCCCCGAACGCTCGCACCTGGTCGGCGCCTACGCCCTGGGCAAGGCCCAGCGGGTCATCGCCCTGCTGCGCGAGGCCGGCTACGACCGCCCGATCCATGTCCATGGCGCGCTTGAACGGCTGAACGGCCTCTATCGGGCCCACGGGATCGACCTCGGCCCGCTGGTCCCGGCCATGGCGGGCGGCAAGGCCGATTTCGCCGGCGCGGTGATCCTGGCGCCGCCCTCGGCCCTGGCCGACCGCTGGTCGCGGCGCTTCCCCGATCCGGTCGATGCCTTCGCCTCGGGCTGGATGCGCATCCGCGCCCGCGCCCGCCAGCGCGGCGTGGAGCTGCCGCTGATCATCTCGGACCACGCCGACTGGGACGAACTGACCGCCACCGTCCAGGAGATCGCCCCCGGCGAGCTGTGGATCACCCACGGCCGCGAGGAGGCGCTGGAGCGCTGGGCGGCGCTCAACGGCGTCCCGGCGCGGGCCCTTCGCCTGGTCGGCTATGACGACGAAGAGGACTGAGCCTCGCCGAGCAGCCGGAACGTCGCATGCGCCCGGGCGATGGTCTCGCCGTCGGCCAGAACCCCGGCCTGGGCGTAGCAGAGCGTCCGCCCGGGCCGGATGAAGTCGGTGTCGAAGGTCAGCCACCGACCGACCTGGGCGCGGCCGAGATAGTCGAGGCTGAGGGAGGCGGTGACCAGACCGCTGGCGGGCGACCGGCCCGCCGCCAGCACGACGCCGCACGACAGGCCCATGGCGTTGTCGGCCAAGGCGGCGATCAGGCCGCCGTGCAGCAGGCCGCGGGAATTGGTGTGGGCCTCGCGCACGTGCAGGCCGAGGACCAGCCGGTCGGCCAGGCGGCGCGCATAGATCGGCCCCCACGGGTCGGTGAGCGGGCTGGTGCGTTCGTGAAGCTCGAATCCGGCCGGCGGCGACGACATGGTCATGGCTCCTGAAGATCGGATCTCAATGTTTAAAACGTTTGTTTGAATTGTCGAGTCCGCGTCGCCACGCCGCCGCCGACCGCGCTAGACTTGACGCATGCGCGCCTTCGCAGAGCTGCTCGACCGCCTGTCCCTGACCGCGTCGCGGAACGCCAAGCTGACCTTGGTGCGCGACTATCTGCGCGAGACCCCCGATCCCGACCGCGGCTGGGCCCTGGCCGCCCTGACCGGCGGCCTGGCGTTCCGGGCGGCCAAGCCGGCCTTCATCCGCCGGGCGGTCGAGGCGCGGATGGACCCGGTGCTGTTCGCCTGGTCCTACGACTATGTCGGCGACCTGGCCGAAACCGTCTCGCTGGTCTGGCCGGCGCCCCCTGGGGCGAACCGCGAGCCGGGGCTGGCGGAGGTGGTCGAGGCGCTGCGCGGCGCCGGCCGGGGCGAGGTGCAGCACCTGATCGAGGGCTGGCTCGACGCCCTGCCCCCCGACGGCCGCTGGGCCTTGCTCAAGCTGGTGACCGGCGGCCTGCGGGTCGGGGTCTCGGCGCGGCTGGCCAAGCAGGCGGCGGCCGAGCATGGCGGCGTGACCGTCGAGGCCCTGGAGGAGGTCTGGCACGGCCAGGCGCCGCCCTATGGCGATCTGTTCGCCTGGCTGGACGGCGACGCCGACCGGCCGACGCCGGACGCGGCCGGCCGTTTCCGGCCGGCGATGCTGGCCCAGCCCCTGGACGACGAGGCCGACCGGTCCCGGCTGGACCCGGCCGACTACGCCGCCGAATGGAAGTGGGACGGCGTGCGGGTCCAGGCCGTCAGCGAGGGCGGCGTGCGCCGCCTCTACAGCCGCACCGGCGACGACCTCTCGGCGGCCTTCCCCGACCTGATCGAGGCCCTGGAGTTCGACGGCGCGCTCGACGGCGAGCTGCTGGTCCTGCGCGACGGCCGGGTCGCCCCGTTCGGCGACCTGCAGCAGCGGCTGAACCGCAAGAGCGTCGACGCCAGGCTGCTCGCCGCCTTCCCGGCCGCGATCCGCGCCTACGACCTGCTGGCCGAGGACGGCGAGGACCTGCGCGCCCTTCCCTTCGCCGAGCGGCGAAGGCGGCTGGAAGCCTTTGTCGGACGGCTGACGGGCGGGCGCATCGACCTGTCGCCGCTGCTGGCGTTCGACGGCTGGCCGGCCCTGGCCGCCCTGCGCGCCGCGCCGCCGCCGGGCGATCCGCAGGCGGCCGAGGGCCTGATGCTGAAACGTTGGGACAGCGTCTACGAGGCCGGCCGGCCCAAGGGCCCCTGGTTCAAGTGGAAACGCGACCCGTCCGTGGTCGACGCCGTGCTGATGTACGCCCAGCGCGGCCATGGCCGGCGGTCGAGCTACTATTCGGACTACACCTTCGGCGTCTGGCGGGAGGACGCGCCGGGCGAGCGATCGCTGACCCCGGTCGGCAAGGCCTATTTCGGCTTCACCGACGAGGAGCTGAAGCAGCTGGACAAGTTCGTGCGCGACCACACGGTCGAGCGTTTCGGTCCGGTGCGGGCGGTGCGGGCCGACCGCGATTTCGGCCTGGTCCTCGAAGTCGCCTTCGAGGGGCTGCAACGCTCGACCCGGCACAAGTCGGGACTGGCCATGCGCTTTCCGAGGATCAGCCGCATCCGCTGGGACAAGCCGGCCCGCGACGCCGACACGCTGACGACGCTGGAGCGGATGCTGGCGACGATGGAGGGCGGCCGCGGCGGCTAGGGCCGTGGCGCAGCCCCGCCGTCAGTCGGCCGGGCGCTCCGGCGCGCCGACCCGCCGCCAGGCCAACCACCAGACCACCGCCGCCTGAATGAGGCCGGAGATCAGGCTGATCTCGGCGTGGGCGCCCATCGGCCACAGCGCGGCGCGGGCCGGGTTGTCGCCCAGGGCGGCGGCGAGGGCGTGGCTGACCAGATGGACCAGCACCAGGCCGACCACCGCCGAGAAGTCGCCGCGGCGCGGCCGGGGGCCGAAGCGGAAGAAGAACACCACGCCGACGTCGCGCAACACGAAGGCGAAGCCGGCCAGCACCGTCACCGGGCTGAGCCAGGCGAGCCCGCCGCCGTTCAACTCGCCTTGGCGCTGGATGGCCGTGTGCACGCCGCCGGCCCAGATCGCGAACACGACGGCGGCGATCAGGCCCGCCGCCGCCGCCGGCAGGATCAGCGGCGTCAGGTCGAGAGCCGTCTTGAACTGTCCGCGCCGGGCCGTCTCGACGAAGCGGCGCAGGCGCACGCGGTCGGCCGGCTCGACGAAGGCGGCGGCGTAGAGCGTCAGGCCCAGGACCAGGGCCACGCCGCCCGAACGCAGCAGCTCGCTCAGGTGCAGCTCGACCGCCTGCGGGTCCACGCTCAGCCGCGGCGGCGCCAGGCCGCCGACATAGACCGCCAGGAAGATCAGGAAGGCGATCCAGATCCACGGCGTGTTGCGCATCTGCATTTCGAGCCGCATCAACCGCCAGGCCCCCACCAGCGCCCAGGCGGCGAAGGCCAGGGTCGACAGCAGGGCGAACACGTCGACCGGCAGGCTCACGCCCCACCAGCCCATCGAGACGCCGCGTCCCCACAGCCACACCGATCCCAGGCCGTTGAAATGGCCGACGTCGCCGAGCAGGCGGCCGAAGCTGCTGATCAGCCACAGGCCGAACAGGGCCAGCAGGAAACCGCCGACCACCGAGCGCAGGCTGGGAACCCGGCCTTCCGCGCGGGCCTTGCGCACCCCGACCAGGGTCGCCCACAGGGCCATGGCCTGCAGCAGGATGGCCACCGCCAGGGCGCTGAACAGGGTCGGGCCGAGGTTCTCGCCGGGCCGCACGGCGGCGGAGACCACCCAGCCGGCCAGGGCGACGATCCAGGCCAGCGACGTGGCCCCGACCAGCTTGCCCCAGGTCATCGCCCAGGGAGAGATCGCCGACAGCCGCTGGAAGTCCCAGGTGCGCTGGCTGATCTCGACCATCACCGACTGGCCGGCGTTGCGCACGCCCCAGACATAGGCCGAGCAAAAGAACATCAGGCCGCCGGCCGTGCCCATCGCCGCCAGGGCGTCCGGCCGCGACGACAGCTGCGCCAGCAGCACCGCCGAGCCGTAGACCAGCGCCACCGCCACCGCCACCCAGGCCAGCCGCCGGGGCGAGGTCTCGAGCCAGACGTTGCGTTGCAGTTCCGGGTTCACGCGACGCCTCCTTCGACGGGATTCTTGGCGGCGGCCTTCTTGGCGGCGGACGCCTCGCCGCTCGCCTTCGGCCGGCCGGCCTCCTCGAGATAGGCCTGCTCCAACGTGCGCCGGACCGGCGTGAAGCTGCGGACGGCCAGCCCCGCCGCGACCAGCTTGGCCAGGACCTCGGTCTCGGCCTTGTCGCCGTCGCCGACGGCGATATGGGCCTCGCCGCCATCGACATGGCGCACGTCCAGCCCGAGCCCGGCCAGGCGCGCGGCGAGGTCGGCGGGCGGATCGGCGAAGATCGCCGCCACGGCCGCCGTCTCGGCCTGGGTCGCCGCGCCGGCCTCGACCACGCCGCCGCCGGCGACGCGGCCGTCGCGGATCATCAGCATGCGGGTGGAGTAGTCCTCCAGCTCGGCCAGGATGTGCGACGAGACCACGATGGTCATGCCCTCGCGCGCCAGGCGGGTGATCAGTTCGGAGAGGCTGCGCCGCGCCTCGGGGTCGAGGCCGGCGGCGGGTTCGTCGAGCAGCAGCACCCGGGGGGCGTGGACGATGGTCTGGGCGATGGCCAGGCGCTGGCGCAGGCCGCGCGACAGCTCGCCCGCCCGCGCGCCGAGGCGGTCGTGAAGCTGAACCCGCGCCGCCGCCGTCTCCACCGCCTGGGCCGTCCGCGCCGCCTCGACGCCGCGCGAGCGGGCGGCGTAGGTCAGCGACTGGCGCACGGTGAGCTCGTCATAGAGGCCGAAGAAGTCGGGAAGATAGCCCAGCAGGGCGTGGACCCCGCGCGGGTCCTCCTGGGTGTCCAGCCCGGCGACGGCGATGCGTCCCTCGGTCGGCGTCTCCAGCGCGGCCATGCAGCGCATCAGCGTGCTCTTGCCGGCGCCGTTGGGGCCGACCAGGGCCAGCACCACTCCCGATGGAACCTCGAAGCCGACGCCGTGCAGGGCCCGCGACGACGGATAGTCGAAAACCACGTCCTGGACGGTGATCATTGCGCCAGGGCTCCTTCGATGTTTGCAGCGAGCCTATGCGCGGTTGGCGCGTTCGCCAAGTTACGCTCAGGTAACGCGAAAACCGCGACGCCGCCTTGACGCCTCAATCTTCGGCTGTAACTGCAGGAGCCATGCTGGACGCCATCGCCAAAGACCTGAAGACCGTCGATCCGGCGGCGCTGCACACGCTCCGCTTCGACGAGCAGCTGTTCACCCGCTTCGGCGACGCGTTCAGCGGCCTGGCGGTTAATCTGGTGATCGCGGTGATCATCCTGGCCGTCACCTTCTGGGCGGCGGGATGGATATCGGCGCTGGTGCGGCGCGCCATCGGCCGGCTGCACCGGGCCGCGCCCGACCCGACCTTGCAGAATTTCGCCGGTTCGCTGGCGCGCTATCTGGTCATCATCGTCGGCCTGATCGCGGTGCTGCAGCAGCTGGGCGTGCAGACCACCTCGATCCTGGCCGTGCTCGGCGCGGCGTCGCTGGCCATCGGCCTGGCGCTGCAGGGGGCGTTGAGCAACGTCGCCGCCGGCGTCATGCTGCTGATCCTGCGGCCCTACCGCATCGGCGACTTCGTCGAGGTCAACGGCCGCACCGGCACGATCAAGGCGCTGGACCTTTTCACCACCACCCTGTCCGACCCCGACAACCTCAAGGTCGTGGTGCCCAACGGCAAGGCGTTCGGCGACGTGATCGTCAACTACACCGAGATCGGCTACCGCCGCATGGAGCTGAAGTTCGGCATCGACTACCAGGACGACATCCAGGTCGCTCTCGACATCCTGCTCAGCTGCGCCCGCTCGGACCCGCGGGTGCGGACCGATCCCGAGCCGTGGGCCAACGTGACCGCCCTGGGCGACAGCGCCGTGGCCGTCACCCTGCGCGCCTGGGCCGACCTCGACGTCTATTGGGACGTGCGGTTCGACATGATCCGCCGGGTCAAGCTGGCCTTCGACGCGGCCGGGCTTTCGATCCCCTATCCGCACCAGGTCCAGATCAATCCGCCTGAGCGGCCGACGGCCGCCCCCCGGGCGAAGGCGACGCCCTCCGACCTGGCCGGACTGATCCCGCCGCCGAGGATTCCCGATCCGCCGACGCCGGCGCCGGCCAAGCGCGCCGCCCCGTCCAACCGGATCGAGGCGGCGGCCGGCAAGCTGGCCGCCAAGGTCAGCCGGCGAAAGCCGCGTTCAGATCCGCGATAAGGTCGTCGCAGTCCTCGATGCCCACCGACAGGCGGATGAGGCCGTCGGTGATGCCGATGGCCGCCCGCTGCTCGGCCGGGATCGAGGCGTGGGTCATGATCGCCGGGTGCTCGATCAGGCTCTCGACCCCGCCCAGGCTCTCGGCCAGGGTGAACAGGCGCGTGCGTTCGAGCACCTTGCGGGTGGCTTCCAGGTCGCGCTTGAGCACCACGGTGACGATGCCGCCGAAGCCGTGCATCTGGCGCTTGGCGAGGTCGTGCTGCGGGTGGCTCTCCAGGCCCGGATAGATCACCCGCTCGACGTCCTGGCGGCTCTCCAGCCAGCGGGCGATGCGCAGGGCGCTGGCGCAGTGGCGCTCCATGCGCAGGGCCAGGGTCTTGAGGCCGCGCAGGGCCAGGAAGCTGTCGAACGGCCCCGAGATCGCGCCCAGGGCGTTCTGCAGGAACTTGAGCTGGTCGCGCAGCGCCTCGTTCTCGCCGACCACCGCCACGCCGCCGATCATGTCGGAATGGCCGTTCAGGTACTTGGTGGTCGAATGGGTGACGATGTCGAAGCCGTGCTCCAGCGGACGCTGGACGTAGGGGCTGGCGAAGGTGTTGTCGGCCACCGAGATCAGGCCGTGCGCCTTGGCGATGGCCGCGACGGCGGCCAGGTCGACCAGCTTGAGCGTCGGGTTGGTCGGGGTCTCGACCCAGATCATCCGCGTGGTCGGCCGCACGGCGGCCTCGACGGCGGCGAGGTCGGACAGGTCGACGAAACTGAACTCAAGGCCGGAGGTGCGCCTTTTCACCCGCTCGAACAGGCGGAAGCTGCCGCCGTAGATGTCGTCGGAGGCGATGACATGGTCGCCGGCGTTCAGCAGGTCGATCACAGTCGCCCCGGCCGCGAGGCCCGAGGCGAAGGCGAAGGCCTGGGTTCCGCCCTCCAGGTCGGCGATGCAGCGTTCGAAGGCGAAGCGCGTCGGGTTCTGGCTGCGGGCGTATTCGAAGCCCTTGTGCACGCCGGGGCTCTGCTGGGCGTAGGTCGAGGTGGCGTAGATCGGCGTCATCACCGCGCCGGTGGTCGGGTCGTGGCTCTGGCCGGCGTGGATGGTGCGGGTGGCGAAGGCGAGGCGGTTCTTGCCGTCCGGGGCGCTCATCGAGAAGTCCTTGTGCTCGAAGTCCGCGCGCCCGTCCGCAAAACGGACGGGCCGGGCTCGGTTGGAGGTCGGCTTATAGCCCTGGCGGGCGGAGACGACAGGTCAGAAAACATCCGGCCGGCCGCAGGGATGGTCAAAACGGCAGGGGCGCGAGATCGGGATCGACCCAGGCCCGCCGCGCCGCCGGCGAGAACAGCAGGGCGTGCGACCAGTAGGCCGCCGGCCAGCGCTTGTCGCCCAGCGGCGAGGCCAGCAGGGCGTTGCAGGTCCGGTGCAGCGGCTCGCCCGCCGGGGCGGCGGCCAGGTGGGCCCGCAGGCCGCGCAGCGACGCCAGGGTGATGGTCTCGTGGTAGCCGCCATGGTCGGTGTTCGCCACGCCGGTCGCCTCGTTATAGGCGCGGATCAGGCCGGGCATGTCGCGTTCGGCCGCAAGGTCCGGCCGCCGGGCGACGATCCACAGGGCCGCGGCGAAATGGGCCGCGTGGGTCCATTCCGCCTTGGGCAGGGTGCGGGCGAGCACGCCTTCGCCGATGCGGCGGATGTCGTCCTCGCCCGCGAACGAGGCCCGCGCCGCGCCGGGCGGCGAAGGCTCCGATCCCGGCACGGTCAGGCCGTCAGCCGCAGGTGGTTGATGAGGTCGACGCGGGTGACCAGGCCGACGAACTCCTCGCCGTCGAGCACCACCGCCACCTCGTCGCGGTCGAACACCCGCAGCAGGGCGTCGACGGGCTCGTGCGCCTGCAACGTCCGCACGCGGCTGGTCATCGCCTCGCGCACCGGCGTCTTGAACTTGGCGGCGCGGTGCTGCTCGGAGCCCTCGACCGCCGCCAGGATGTCGCTCTCGTCGAGGATGCCGACCAGCCGGCCGTGATCGACCACCGGCAGCTGGCTGATGTCCGACGAACGCATGCGGTTGTAGGCGGTGAGCAAGGTGTCGTCCGGCCCGATGACGATGACGCCGCCCTCGGAATAGCGCTTGGTGATCAGGTCGCTGACCTCGCCCTTCAGTTCGCGCTGGGTGAAGCCCTGGGCGGCGACCCAGAAGTCGTTGAACGCCTTGGTCAGGTATTTCGAGCCGGTGTCGCAGACCAGGGTGACCACCCGCTTGGGCTCGGTCTGCTCGCGGCAATAGCGCAGGGCCGCCGCCAGCAGGGTGCCCGAGGACGACCCGGCCAGCACGCCCTCGCGCACCAGAAGCTCGCGCGAGGTCTCGGTGCTTTCGCGGTCGCTGATCGAATAGGCCTTGGCGACCAGGTCCATCTGGGCGTTGTCGGGAATGAAGTCCTCGCCAATGCCCTCGACCGTCCACGAACCGGCCTCGACCAGCTCGCCGGTCTCGACATAGCGGCACAGGATCGAGCCGACCGGGTCGGCCAGCACGATCTCGGTCTTGGGCGAGTGCTTGCGCAGGAAACGGCCGATGCCGGTCATGGTGCCGCCCGAGCCGACGCCGACCACCACCGCGTCGACGTCGTGGCCCATCTGCTCCCAGATTTCCGGCGCGGTGCCGGTCTCGTGGGCCAGCGGGTTGGCCGGGTTCTCGAACTGGTTCACGTAGAACGCGCCGGTCTGCTGGGCGATCTGCTGAGCCATGTCCTGATAGTATTCGGGATGGCCCTTGCCGACGTCCGAGCGGGTCAGGCGCACGTCGACGCCCATGGCCCGCAGGTGCAGGATCTTCTCGCGCGCCATCTTGTCGGGCACGATCAGGATCAGCTTGTAGCCCTTCAGCGCCGCGACCTGGGCGAGACCCAGGCCGGTGTTGCCGGCGGTGGCCTCGATGATCGTGCCGCCGGGCTTCAGCCGGCCGTCCCGTTCGGCCGCCTCGATCATCGACAGGGCGACCCGGTCCTTGATCGAGCCGCCGGGGTTCTGGTTCTCAAGCTTCAGGAACAGCCGGCAGGGGCCGACGTCGAAGTGCGTCACCTCGATCATCGGCGTCCTGCCGATCAGATCCAGGGCCGACGCGACGACGGGGGGCAGACCGGGCATGCGGTCGCTCATGCGTGGATTCTCCGCCAAAAGGGCATCATTGATCCCCGTCTAGCGCAGAACCGTGGGGATTTCGCCGCCCCTCGCACCCTTCCGCGTAAATCTTTCGCGAAACCCGGTCTCGCCCGAACCTGAACAGAAGCTGACCGGCCCTGCCGAAGCCCGTTCAGACAAGGTCGGCCAAGGTGGGCGTCACAGGGCCGAGGCCCTGGTGGAGGGGAGGCTTTCCGATGTCGAGCCCGGCCAGCTCGCCCGCATGCGCCGCCGCGGCCGCCGCGGCGATGGCGGTCTTCGGCCTTCTGGCCGCCGCCGACGCCCAGGCGCAGAGCCGCTCGATCGGCGGCGGCATCGTCGGTTGCAATCAGAGTTTCGGTTTCCACGTCGGCTGCGACCCCATCAGCGGCGGAAGCGGGTTCCGCGCCTGGGGCGCCGGCGGCGGATCGGGCCCGGCCCGCGCCAACGACGGCTATCGGCTGGCGGCCTACGTGACGGCCGCGCCCTTCGACGCCGTGAACGACCGCTTCCGCGCCCAGGCGGCCGAGCCGTTGCGCGCCGCGCCGTCGGCGCGGGCGGCCAAGGTCGGCCGGGTGGCGGGGGGAGAGACCTTCCACGTCATGGCGCGGGTGCGCGGCGGCGACTGGCTGCTGGTCGGCCGCGACGGCGTCGGGGTGGGCTATGTCCGCGCCGACCACGTCAGGCCGGCCGCGCCCCGCTACGCCGCCTACTGAACCTGAAACCCGCTCAGAGCGGGAGGCGGGCGGCGATGAACGCGTCGAGGTCGCCGCCCTCGAACAGCCAGCCGGGAACCCCCGCCGCCCGCGCCGCCTCGATGTCGCTGTTCTTGTCGCCGACCATGAACGAGCCGGCGAGGTCGACATTCCAATCGGCGGCGGCGCGCAGGATCATGCCGGGGTTGGGTTTGCGGTCCGGATGGTCCGGATGGCGATAGCGCTCGACGGTCGCGTCGCGGTGGAAGGGACAAATGTAGAAGGCGTCGATATGAGCGCCATCTTCGGCCAGGTCCGCCTGCAGCCGGGCGTGGAACCGATCGACGTCGGCCTCGGTGTAGTAGCCGCGGCCGACCCCCGACTGGTTGGTGACGACGATCACCAGGAAACCTTGCTCGTTAAGCCGCGCCACGGCCCGCCGCGCGCCCGGAACCCATTCGAGGTCTTCGGGCCTGTGCACATAGTTATGGTCGACGTTGAGCACGCCGTCGCGGTCCAGAAAGGCCGCCGGGCGAGAGGTGGAAGGGGGATTCGTCATCCCCCTCCCTTAGCCGACATCAGACCGGCGCCATAGGCGTCAGCCCTCCAGCGGGCTCCACTTGGGCTTCTGGGCCGGCGCGCGGCCGGCCGGACGGCCGGACGGGCCGTTGTTGCGCTTGCGCCCCGCGCCCTGGTCCTGGCGAGCGGCGCCCTGGCCCTGGCCCTGCGGACGGCCCTCGCCGTCACGCGGGGAGCGCTGGCCGCCGCCGCCGCGCCGGCGCGGCGGACGGGCCGGCCTGTCCTTCTTCTGCGGCAAGGCCTGTTCGGCGGCCGGCAGGCTGGCCGTGGCCGCCGCCATCAGCGCCAGCCCCTTGTCGTTGCGACGGTCGAAGGACGGGATGGTCAGCTTGATCAGCCGCTGGATGTCGCGCAGCAGGTTGCGTTCGTCGTCGGCGCAGAAGGCGATCGCCGCGCCTTCCGCCCCGGCCCGCGCGGTGCGGCCGATGCGGTGGACATAGGCCTCGGGCACCTGCGGCAGCTCGTACTGGATGACGTGGCTGACGCCGTCGATGTCGATGCCGCGCGCGGCGATGTCGGTGGCGACCATCGCCCGGACCTCGCCCTTCTTGAAAGCGGCCAGGGCGCGCTCGCGCTGGCCCTGGCTCTTGTCGCCATGGATGGCCGCGGCGGTGATACCGGCCTTATCGAGATATTGCGCCACACGGTCGGCGCCGCGCTTGGTGCGGGTGAAGACGATGGCGCGGCGGATGTTCTCCTCCTCCATCAGCTCGGCCAGCAGGGCCCGCTTGCGCGGCGCCTCGACGAACAGCAGGCGCTGGTTGATGCGCTCCACCGTCGAGGCGACCGGCGTCACCGTCACCTGGGCGGGGTCGACCAGCATCTCGCCGGCCAGCTTGCCGATCTCGGTCGGCATGGTGGCCGAGAAGAACAGGTTCTGCCGCTGGCGGCTCATGCGGCCGATGATCTTGCGGATCGGCTGCAGGAAGCCGAGGTCGAGCATCTGGTCGGCTTCGTCGAGCACCAGGATCTCGGTGGTCGACAGGTCGGCGTTGCGCTCGGCGATGTGGTCGAGCAGGCGGCCGGGCGTGGCGACCAGGATGTCGAGGCCGCCGGCCAGGGCCTTGATCTGCGGGCCGTACTTGGCGCCGCCGAAGATGACGGCGACGCTCATGTTCAGGTGCTTGCCGTAGCGACGGAAGCTTTCGGCGATCTGGGTGGCCAGCTCGCGGGTCGGCGACAGCACGACGCAGCGCGCGCCGCGGCGCGGGCTGGGCCGGCGGTCTTCCGCCAGGCGGTGCAGGATCGGCAGGGCGAAGGCCGCCGTCTTGCCGGTGCCGGTCTGGGCGATGCCGAGCAGGTCCTTGCCGGCCAGCACGGACGGGATGGCTTGGGCCTGGATCGGGGTCGGGGTCTCATAGCCTTCGGCCGCAAGGGCCTTCAGGATCGGCTGGGCCAGGCCCAGGGACGTGAATTTGGTGTCGGTGAACTGGGTCACGCGAGTCTTTCATGAACGGCCGCACCCGCCAAAGCATCGGCTTTAGCGGCGAGCGCGGGGTCAAACGGAAAACGCCCCCGCGTAATGGGCGATCTATGGAAACTTCAGCGGCGCCCTGCAGGCGAGGGCCTGAACCCAGGCCCCCTCACGCGGCTGCAGCGCCGGATATCGCGCAGGCCTTGAGCCCTCGCGCCGCTCTCATATCCATGCTGCAGCGCGAAAAGTCAAGGCGCCAGGTGCAGAACCCTTTTAGTTTCCCGGGTTCCGTCCCCGCGGGGCGCGCGGCCGCACACCCTGCTCAGCCGTTGAAACCCTTCACCGCCGCTATGATGCGGTCCTGGGTCTCGACGTCGAGATAGGGATGCATGGGCAGGCTGATCACGGTCTCGGCCTTGGCCTCGGTGACCGGCAGACCGCCGGGCTGCGGATAGACCGAATAGACGTCCTGTCTGTGCATCGGGATCGGGTAGTAGACCGCCGTCGGCACGCCCTGGGTCTTCAGGTGCGCGGCCAGGCCGTCCCGATCCTTGTGCTCGATGGTGTACTGCGCCCAGACGGAGACGCCGCCCTCGATCACCGTCGGAACGGCCGCCACGTGCCCTGTAAGCCCCTCGGCGTAACGGTCGGCGACGACGTTGCGCAGGGCGATCTCTTCGGGGAACAGCTTGAGCTTCTCGATCAGCACCGCCGCCTGGATGGAATCCAGCCGCGAGTTCATGCCGACGCGCATGTTCAGGTACTTGGGGTCGTGGTCGAAGGTGCGGCCGGCGATGTCGCTCGCCACGGCCTTGCCATGCACCCGCAGGCTGTCGAGCAACTCGGCCAGGGCGGCGTCATCGGTCAGGATCGCCCCGCCGTCGCCGTAGCAGCCCAGAGGCTTGGCCGGAAAGAAGCTGGTGGTGACGACGTCGGCCCAATGGCCGGGATGGTCGCCGTTCAGGGTGCAACCGAACCCCTGCGCACTGTCGGCGATCAGCTTGAGGCCGTGTTTCCTGGCCACCGCCGCGATGGCCGGATAGTCGGCGGGCTGGCCGAACAGGTCGACGGCAATGATCACCTTGGGCGTCAGCTTACCCTCGGCCTTCACCGCCTCGATGGCGGCGTCGAGCTTGACCGGATCGAGATTGTAGGTGTCCGGCAGCACGTCGACGAACACCGGCGAGGCACCCGTCCAGGGCACGACTTCGCCCGTCGCCGCGAAGGTGAAGCTCGGGCAGAAGACCGCGTCGCCCGGCCCGACCCGCCAGGCCCACAGCGGCAGGGCGATGGCGTCTGTGCCGTTGGCGCACGACACGCAGTGCCCGGCCCCGGCGAACGCGGCCAGTTCGGCCTCAAACTGACGCACCTCCGGCCCCATCACATAGGCGCCGTGATCGAGCACCCTGGCGATGGCCGCGTCCAACTGCGGACGAATCCGGCGCTGCTGGGCGGCGATGTCGATAAAAGCGATGCTCATGGAGGGGCCCTGACGTCTAACTGCGCCGGCGCTGATTAAAGCGCGCTTGCGGCTGCCGCGAGACAAACTTGGTGACCGAGTGTTTCGGCTCAGCCGATCAATCCAAGTCTGTTTCCGGCGTAAAGTCCCCGCAAAGGTAGCCACCAGTCCTGGTTCGCCAAGTACCAGCTAACTGTTTCCCGCAGCCCTTCCTCAAACGTGTGACGAGGCGACCAACCAAGCTCTTGCTTCAGCTTCGACGCATCGATTGCGTACCGGCGGTCATGGCCTGGACGATCCTGCACGTGCGTGATCAGTTCTCGGCGTGAGCGATTGCCTGGTCGCATCTCGTCAACCAGATCGCAGATCGCCTCGACCACCTGTAGATTGGTCCGCTCCGCCTCGCCGCCGACACAGTATGTCTCGCCCGGACGTCCCCGCTCCAGAATAGCGCGCAGCGCTCGAACGTGGTCGTCGACATGCAACCAGTCCCGAATTTGTCTGCCATCACCGTAGACGGGCAATGGCCGTCCTTCCAACGCGGACAGAATCATCAAGGGAATGAGCTTTTCGGGAAACTGGTGCGAGCCGTAATTGTTTGAGCAGTTGGAGATGACGACCGGCAACCCGTAGGTCCGGCCCCAGGCGCGCACCAACAGATCCGACGCAGCCTTCGAGGCGGAATATGGTGAGGACGGATCATAGGCAGTTGTTTCGTTAAAGCGTCCCTCACGACCCAGGCTGCCAAAGACCTCATCTGTGGAAACGTGCACGAAACGGAATCGCCCTCGCGAAGGCATTCCCAACCCGCGCCAATAGTTTAGCGCGGCGTCCAGCATCACCTGGGTGCCGACCACATTGGTCCGAATGAAATCAGCCGCCCTTGCTATCGACCGATCGACGTGACTTTCAGCCGCAAAATGGACGACTGCATCCGGGCGGAGTTCCGCGAAAATCTCAGCGACGACCGCCCTATCTACAATATCCCCGCGGACTAAGGCGTAGCGATCGTCGCCGTCCAGTTCGCGCAAAGACCCCGCCGCCGCCGCATAGGTCATCGCATCCAGATTGACGATCGATGCGCCTGTTTCCGCGTGTATTTGGCGACAGAACGCAGAGCCAATGAACCCCGCACCGCCGGTGACGAAAATTTTCATGGCATCTGCAACTATAACAATTCCAAGGGGGTTCCACCTGTTCTGGCGATCTTGCTCAGATACTGCGCATAGGTAGACCCGCCCATGTTGCGCCCCAAACGCGCAACCTGCTCAAGGTCTATCCATCCCCAAGCAAGCGCCATCTCCTCGGGACAAGCCAGCTTAACGCCTTGGCGGTGCTCGACGGCCTGAACCAGATCCGCAGCCTCAAGCAGGGAATCATGAGTGCCTGCGTCAAGCCAAGCTACTCCACGTCCAAGACGTTCAACCTGCAACTGCGACCTATCTAGATAAACTTGGTTCACCGCTGTGATTTCGAGTTCATTTCGCTCCGAAGGCTGCAGCCCTGCAACGATGTCGACAACATCAGACCGGTAGATATAAAGCCCAGTAACGGCCCAATCTGATTTTGGGGCAATCGGCTTTTCCTCAATCGACACAGCGGCACCGCTGTCGTCGAATTCGATGACGCCGTAGCGTTGGGGGTCGGAAACGCGGTACGCGAAAACCGTCGCATGTTCGACGCTCGCTGTGGCCGCTCGAATTCGCCCGGCAAGCCCCTGACCAAGAAACAGGTTGTCCCCAAGGACAAGCGCTGTTCTCTCGGCGCTAACGAACTTTTCGCCGACCCGAAAGGCGTCAGCTATTCCGCGCGGCTGGTCCTGGACGGCATACTCGAATGAAACCCCCCAAGCGGCACCATCTCCGAGCAAATCTTGAAACAGACATAGGTCTCTGGGCGTCGTAATGATCAACATTTCCCGAATCCCCCCCGACATTAGGGTCGATATCGGATAGTAAATCATTGGCTTGTCGTAAACTGGCAGCAGTTGCTTTGAGAGCGCCCGCGTCGCAGGCCAAAGCCTAGTACCCGCTCCTCCCGCGAGGACTATTCCCTTCATGGAAAATTTCCCATTTCGACAGCCCCCCCCTCAAAGGAAGGGCCTCCCCGCCGGCCCCGTGCCTCTTAGCACACACCCAAAGCGGCAGTCGCCGTCTTGGCGACAAGGGCGATTTCAGGACCAAGCCATTTTGGATATATCCGTGCGCCGCAGGAGAGCAAGGCGTCATGAGTGACACTTACGAGACCGATTTGGTCGTGATCGGTGCGGGCGTAGTTGGTTTAGCATGCGGCGCCGCGTTTGCGCGCTCCGGAACGCAAACGCTTGTTCTCGATTCGGAAAGCCGAATCGGATCCCATACCTCTTCTCGCAATAGTGAAGTCATCCACGCTGGGATATACTATCCAACTGGAAGCCTCAAACACCGGCTCTGCATAAGAGGTCGCGATCTACTATACTCATATCTTGCGTTGCGCAAAATAGAGCATCGCCGCTGCGGGAAGTTGATAGTATCTACATCCCTCGAAGAAGATGAAAAGCTCGAACAAATTTACGAGCTGTCCCAAGTCAATGGAGTGAAAAACGTCAACCGGCTCACCGCCTCGCAGGCCCGCGCTCTAGAGTCAGAAATCTACTGCACATCCGCCATTTCGTCTGAAGACACAGGAATACTCGATAGCCACGGGCTGATGCTTTCCCTCGCAGCCGAGATTGAGGATCGTGGAGGAAACGTCGTCCTCAGGACGCCAGTTTTAGGAGCCCGCGCCCTGGACAAGGGAGGGTTTGACGTTTTCATCGCAGGGGAGAGCCCCGCTCATATTCGATGTAAGTTCCTCATAAACGCTGCAGGCCTTTATGCCGCCAGAGTGGCCGAAGCGCTGGAAATGCCGTCCCCGGTGCGTGCGCAGACGCACTTTGCGAAAGGCTCGTACTTCAGCTGCCTTGCGACATCCCCATTCGAGAGGCTGATCTATCCCGCCCCTGTGAAGGGGGGCCTTGGCGTTCACCTCACATTGGACCTAGCCGGACGCATGCGGTTTGGCCCCGACGTGGAATGGCTCGACCATGCGGATCCAAGCAAGATCGACTACGCTGTTGATATTGATCGCGCGAAGAATTTTTATGCCGCGATACGTCGCTACTGGCCTGGCCTACCCGACAACGCTCTTATTGCGGACTATTCGGGATGCCGCCCCAAAGCTGGAACCCGGCGGGAAGCGATAACGGACTTCCGCATAGATTTGCCCTGTGACCACGGCCAGCCCGGCTTAGCGCACCTGATCGGCATTGAATCCCCCGGGCTCACCAGCGCATTGGCTATCGCAGAATACGTGCAAGAAGCCTTGAAGGAGTAAGGATCCCTACTATCAGAATAGATCTTGCTGGATTTGGCGACACACTCGGGAAAGATGATGCGACAAGCTGTGGTACTCGTTGGTGGGAAAGGCACACGTTTGGGAGAGATCACCCGCGCCGTGCCCAAACCGCTCCTGGAAATTGAGGAAAACGTCCGTTTTATCGACTATCTTCTTGATAGACTAGCCCGCCATGGCGTTGAGGAAATCCTGCTACTGGCCGGACACCTCGGCAATGTCGTTGAGCGCTACTATCACGGAAGAAGGTTCCGCGGAGCGCGCGTGGAAGTCATTCAAGAACCGGCGCCGGCGGGAACGGGAGGGGCGCTTCTCTACGTAGGGAAACGCCTCGACCCCACGTTCTTAATGCTTAACGGCGACTCTCTTTTCGATTTTGAATACGCCTTGCTCCCGCCCGCGCTGCAGGAGCAGGATATTGCCGCCTTGGCCCTGCGCCAAGTTGACGATGGCGGTCGATACGGCACCGTAAACGTGAAAGACGGCCGCATACTGGACTTTCGGGAGAAGAGAAGCGACCTAGCATCTTCCTGTTGGATATCAGCGGGAACCTATGCTCTGCGTAGAGAAATTCTCGATTATATTTCGAGCACTCCTTGCTCGATTGAATCTGAGGTGTTCCCGGCTCTCGCCAAGGAAGGGAGGATCGCTGGAAGGGCTTTCAACGGGTATTTCATCGACATAGGCCTACCGAATACCCTTGAGCAAGCAAGACGAGAGCTTCCATCGCTAGGCCTCCATTCTAAACCCTAGCGCCCGTCTTGGAGGGATCACAGGGGAGCGTTGGCCCCATGTGATCCCTAGAAAACTCCCTTATAAACCAACGCCATTAATGATCAAATCGACCCTACAGATTCTATAACTACAGCGGCCTGCACACTACCAACGGTATAGGCAATAAACTTATAGCTCACTTCGTTCGCGAGGCAAAATTCAGTCCACGCCTTATGTTCGTGCTTCTCCCAATTCTGATAATTCCAGTACTCATCAAAAATTACTATCGAACCAGGGCGAAGAAATTTCCCCAAATGCTCCAAAACGGTGACCGTACTGCTGTAAATATCGCAATCGACGTGAAGCATAGACACACCATGCTCACGCAGAAAGTCGCCATGAACCTCGGTAAATTTCGGCAAACTCTGATCGAACCAACCGACGACCAGCTCAACATTCTTATTTACGACTGGAAGTGTTCCATTTTGAGTATATGAACCGGCAGGATTATTGTACCAGGGCTCTGGAATGCCTTCAAATCCATCAAATCCGTAGAAAGTCACATCAGGGCGAAGAGCCGACATGTGATTAATGGTGGTTCCCCAAGCGACCCCGAACTCCGCGAACAATCCGTTAGCTTGCGATGAGGTCAAATGATTGCCGAAAATCCAGTCATAGAAATCCCCCCTCTCCCAACACCCCTTAATGCCATCGAACCCGGGGGTAGATCTAAGGTATTCAGCACTGGTAAAATGGCTCAGAAGCTTCGCTGTGTGGGGAAGGTGCGGCTTGAACTCCTGTATCGGTATATTAGGGTCCGTCAGAAGCTCAATTATCGCCTCCTTAACCAAATCCTTAATCCGAGATTCTTCCACTTGCCGCTCCTAACTTTGCCACTTCCGCTTCTGCGCGATCAGATCGCACAAAGACAGCCTACCTTTGCTGCGTCGAGATTCTAAGCTCACCAAATTAGAAGTAGCTCTTCGCTACAAGTACACAAGACTAGGCCGCGCCCCTTATATTTCTGCGCCTTTTAAGATGCGAACTTCGTGGTTTCGCCTCATCCACTTGGGCAAGCCCCCCCCAACTGAAAGCTCCCCCCGAACTCGAGAGGCGAGATCATCATAAACGTTGTCCCAGAATCGGTCGCCGAGGCTCCGCGCAAAGCATATTGGAGCAAGGCGCTGCGCCACCCGATGGCGCGCCACTTCCGCACGCGATATCGCTACCGCCGGCTCGCATCGGATCCGCCTCAACATCGCAGCCGCTACATCTGTGTCAGCATCCGCCCACCTACCTTGCGTGTAGATTCGCTGCGGATCGTCGACTTCAATCAGACTATAGGGAACGGGCCAGCCGGTCTTGGCGTCAACGAAATCGGTTGTTGCGGACCAATCGGTGGCGACAACTGGCGTTCCGGCCTGCATCGCTTCCGCCACCGTCAGGCCAAAACCTTCCGACCGATGTAAAGTAATCAATACATCCGCTCCAGAGATCAGAGCATGCACATTCTCCAGGGGCCACCGGGCAGTTATAAATTCCACATTCGGCCCAGCCGATCGCCTTAGCTGCTCGACCATGGCCGGATGCTCTCCTCCGTTTTGCATCTTAACTATGAGTTTGACGCCCGCATCGTCTCCAAACGCCTTCTTGAATGCGTCAATCGTCGCCTTCGGGTTCTTCCGAGCTGCGGATGAGCGCATGTCAAACATGGTCACTACAGTGAACTCATGTAGCCCCAAAGCCTGGCGCGCAGAACGCCTATCTGGGAATGGCATAGACATAGGGAAAGGGGTTACAGTAACCGTCTTTGACACTGATCTGCTGATAGCATCGGCCGCAAAATGGCTCGGCGCGAGTAACTGGTGCGCAAGACCTCTTTCGTTACGCCAGCCGGACGGCAGTTCTTCCAACTCGTAGACCCACAGGGCACATATGTGCGCCCCCGAAAGCCGCTGAGCCCCCAAGCGCGCCAAGGCCCACGGCATCTCGGGCGCATTTACAACTATAATCCATGCTCCACCGGGTTCTACACTACCCGAGGCCAGCCCCATCCCCGGAGCCGGCTCCCCCAGATCGTACAACTCCGGCTCGATCCCCAAACTGCGGAGTCCATTGGCGATGTGAACCGCCGACGACGCGATCCCATGCGCTGCTGAAAACATCGCAGCGATGCGGACAGGCCCTGGGATCCGCCCCGTTTGCCTGATCAAGGTTGCAAACCGCCGCCGTTCCTCGGCCATGCGCAAACGCCAAAGCAACGGGCCTATGGCCTGCCGCACCCCTTCACGACCAGCTTCGCCAACCGGAAGGCGGCGCCACAGTGCCCGGGAAGCAGCGGTCAACCTTATGGGCACAGCAGAAGCTCCATAAACGGTCCGAGGCGCCCCGAACCGCTGTTAGACACGGGTAAACATAGCCTGACGATTAAGCCCTGCTGCTTCCTCGTATGGGCCGCAGGCCCAGATCTGCGCGATCGTCGCCGAGCTAGCATCGCTAAAGCAAGCGCCGGCTCGGCCAAAAGCAAAAAAGAAATGACTTTCCCGACGAAGGGCGTCAATCACGCCGCGGAGCTCGAATTTATTGTAGGGCTGTGACGGATTCGAAACGAATAGAAATAGACTACCGCCGCGATACCGTTCTGAGTGCTCGGTCATTACACGGAATATTTCCGCGGGACTGGGTGCATCGAAAACAAAAATATCGATAGACGGGTTTAAGGAGAGCACGTCATCGCAACTCTCGGAAGGCGTCGCCTCCCCCCCGGAAAGAACCTGAAGACGTAGCCCGCTCAGGACGAGCTGCTCTTGCAGAAAACGCCAGAACACCGGTTCTAAGCGGCATCCCCCATCCAAGACCTGTATGACGCATTCAGCGGGAGTTCGAGCCGCAAAAAGCTGTAGAAGCACCGAATCCTTCAGGTCGCAGAAAACTACCCGCCTAGCGTCAAAACGCCGGCTGATTTCCGCCAGATCGCCCGCTGCGGAATGAACCTCCCCCCCGGGGAGGGCCTTCGCTAGGACATCCGAACCAATGCGGTCCACAAATAAAACATCACCGCTTTGGAGCGCGAGGGCATAATAGTCTCCAATCCCGAAAATGCTTGGTGGCCCTCCCACATTGGCACCACCGATGCGTGTCTCCAAGTATCCGACATGCGTCTCCAAATGGGAGATTTGCCGCGACAATCCACCTTTGTTCAGATACACGCTACGATAAAGGACAGAATCAAGAATTCTGGACAAAGAATAAGTGACCGCCCTATACGGCACCTTCAGAAGATCCATTAAAATCATCGATTTTCTGCCCCCAAAAAACCTAATCTGCTCAGGTGTAAAAATAGAGAATTTTCATCCACCCCGTCGGTTGGCCGGGAAGATGTCACAAAAATCGAAATTCTATTCAAAATCCCCAAATGTTCCTTGACGTCGAACGTCAGATCTCCCCGAAACTTATTGCAAGGAGCCGATACAATCGGCTTTCCGTTCAGGTGTATTTCCAAGTAATAATCGGATGAATCTTGATGATAATCGCAACTCATAAGCATGCGAACACCCTCAGCATTCGCCAAATCTTCCGTCGAAGCGAATATTATTTCAGATTTACTTCCAAAAGAATCAATTCCAAGCCCCCCATCTGTGCGGAAGCCAGTCAGTATGAAATCTCCGACCTCACCGTTCGCCCCCCTGAAGCTTTTAACTTCATCCAGCCCGATCACCTCACGGGCGAGTGCAACGTCAACAATCGTTTCAAGCGGAATCCCAGCCCCCTCGATCGAGACCGCTACATCCACCTCGCCGCGGCCAACCACCACGCCCTCAAAAAGTCCAACAACTTCCATCATCGTGAACTCCTCAAGAGGCGAAGCGTGCACACTGAGGGCCTTTGCCCCCATACCGCTCACCGCAACTTTAAGGTCACCGGGCAACGCGTCCCGCCCGGCGATTACGCGAGCGCGAAGCAGAAACCTCGCGTCGCCAAGCCTCCTTCCGTCCTGAACCCGCCCCTGGAAGCTGAAACCTCCACTATCGTTTTGAGTAATCAACACCCCCGGAACGGTTATTCCGGAGTGAAGTCCCAAAGGCTTCTCCCGCCCTTTTGCAACCTCTTCCATTCTGCCGAAAGCCTCGCGCCATGTACGCGCGACAAAATCGTCCGCAAACCAGGTTAGGAAAGCCCTCTGCCCCTCCTGCACCTCACGGACAAACCCCTCATCCCCAGCCAACAGCCAGTCAACCTTCTTTCGGAACTCCTCCATATCGCCAAAGGAGCCCGCGACATCACCTCCGGCAAGCTCATGCAGCAAGCAACCCCGGGTGAATAGAACAGGCAATCCAATCATCGCGGCCTCAAAGGGCGGAAAATGCACATGCCTGGGCTCATAGCTCTCGTAGAATAGAGCCCTCGCCCCCTGCAAGCGCCTCACAAACTCGGCCTTATCAAGATATCCCGCGACCCGACGATCATTGATCTCCTCACGCTGATCACCAAGAATTGAGAATGGCCTTTCCTGCACGTGACGCAGCGCAGATTGATACTTCGTCTGATAGTACGGCATATGTATCCACGGGATAACCGCAGCGATGGTTCTGTGATCCCCCCGCCATGTATCGGCGCTTTCTTTGGCAAAGGACGGCATTCCAAGAGGCATGAATACAGCTCGACTTCTCAGAAATTCATCCTCAACAGCCGTCAGATTCTCATACTGCACCGACATCCAAACATCCTTCCCCCTGGCCTTCGCAAGAGGAAGCAATCGTGGCTCATTCCTACTCCAATAATTAGTATACGATTTCGGGATGTCCAATCCCGCCAATCGCACAACAACCTTCCCCCTAAATCTTCTAAGAGCAGAATAAACCGTATGATGATTTTGTATTACAAATATGTACTTAAAGTATTTATTTAAATAGTATACAGCCATAGGTGGCCAATCTTGCACATCTATGAAATTTATCCCGTTCAAGTAATTTATTACATCCCTGGGAATAGATAAATAATTGTCGTCAGAATAATCAAATGCACCGCTTCGGTGGTGTTCGGAAAACTTCTTTATAGTATATACTTCAAATCCCAATTCCCTTAAAACCGGAAGCTCAACATCCCTCCCAGCCTTATGGAAGGCTATATACGCAATGCGTCTACCCCTTGCGTCGGTGCCGCTTGATAGAGATTTATCCGTGTTCTTCTGGCGCACCGATATTAGCCCCAAGCTTGAAGTTCAGATTTCCACACCACAAAGCGCGTTCGCGCTTGCGATTTAGCTACTTACTTAACCCCTGGCAGATAGAGACATCTCAACAGCGCTCCACCAAGGCTTCCCGCCCATTCAATGGTCAACTCTGCACGCGCGCCATGGAAATCAGATGGGATGATAATTTCGAATCGTACCGGGCCGGCCGCATAGGACGCGATCTTTCTTGTTAATCGCTGCGCGCCAGCTACGTCATATGTGACAGATCCGAAATCTCCAACTCCATCAGCCGTGATCTCGATCACAAGCCGTTCGCCCGGCCGACCGGCGGGGACATAGTCACCGACTAGAACTCCTGGGCCGTCACGTCCTGGAACAACACTCCGCCGCACCAGGCCCCCACTTCCACCTTCTAAACGGCCCACCTGGCCGCGTAGCTCGTGAACGCCTACAAACCGGCCCGGCAAATAGGCTTCACCGCCGGACAGGCGCGAGACTACGGGTACAGACGGCGGCGCTCGCTGGGACAGGCATTGATTAGGGCGCAGCCACCGGCGAGCCCACAAAGTGGGATTGATTTTTTTTACCCTAGTTTTAACTAGCTCTCGCAGCGCCTGGGCGGAGGCTAAAGCACGTTGAAAGGAGAAAACACCATCCAGGAATATCTCACGCTGATTTCGAGCAATTGCTTCCAGTTCATCGAAATTATGCATCAGCGGAGCCAGGCGGTGGCGCACATCGCCTGAGAACATACCTGCCGCCACCAATTCCTTGTCGCGAACACCACTATCCCTGGCCATGGACGCGAGACCCCCAGCTTCCGGGAATAGCACCGGCGTTCCGATTGTCATCGCTTCCAGAGGGGGGAAAACTATGTGTTCCGCGCGATCGGCCGAATCTAGAAACACGCGCGCTGACGCAATGCGGCTATAGAGCTGCCCCCTTGGCAACCGACCGACTACGCGTCGGTCCGAGCCAGATGGGCCACCTGGGTCGTTCTGCCCCAGTATCTCGCAGTCCAGGTCTCCGAGTTCATCGAGCTGACGGCGAAAGAACTGGCTCTCGGACACATGCGATATGGCCGTCGCAACCACCGCTCTGCTGTGGCGCCTAAGCCACTCGAAAGGCAACCGCGCGGCATCTACATATACAGGCAACAGTATCGCGTGCTCGTTTAGCTTTCCCGCATCAGGAATCAGATTCGGCATGCCCGCCGTGTACACGAAACGGGGCCCGAGCTTCTCAGCCACAATCGCAAGGGCGGCCAGCTTAGAGCGAAAGCCATCGACATCGGTCACACCATTCACGCGCCAAACGACGGTGCCGCGATACCATTCCGCTAGACCCGCAATCACGTCTGGATCGGCGACGGTGACGATCGCATCTACGTAAGCGTTGATCAGTTCACGCTCCGGACCAAGCGGGCGCCCCCCTGACATGGCGATCGGCGTGCGCCGAATGACTTCCACATCGGCGGATGACATCCGCAAATCTCGCCGCCAATCGGGAAACCAGAGGTCACCTTCGTCATGATAATGCTGTTCAACCACAACGCCCGCGGTATCGCCGCTAGAGAGGATAACGGAGAAGCCAGCTTCCTGAAGCAATCGGGGCTCCTGGGCTCGCGCCGTGACATGGTCGTAGCACCACAATACTTTTGGCCTGCGCCGCAAGGTCACTCGCCTCTCTCCGGTACAGAGGCGCTGAGTGCGTTTATGTACTCACTAGCGACATCACGCCAACTTCTCCGACAGAGTTCCGAATGGTATTCGCCTTGGGCACGAAGGAGAGAGGAGTCCTCTAGGGCTTCCTTCATTACTCTCGCCATGTCACGAACATTTGTTGGATCGAACAACATACGGGCTTGCAAATAATTTGGGACGCTCGCCTCGGTCACCGGTATTCGCGCGAGAATGGCGGGCGTTCCTACGGATACCGCTTCTGAAAACGTAAACGGCATTCCTCCTTCAAAAAGAGAGGCGCTCACCGCCAACGAAGCGGCCGCGTAGAACTGTGCATGAACCCCTTGGCTCAGCCGGGGAAGGGGAACTACCGCCCCCAACAAATCGTGAGACCGAACGAGATCCAAGATGCCGGTCTCGGCTAAATCCGCAGTCAACACCAAGGAGGCGTCAACCCCGCCATCACGTCTCAGAAGATGAAGGGCCTCTATCAGTCTTGGAATATTCTTGTACGGACGAAACTGGGTTGGACAGTAAATTATCGGTCCATCCCAAATGTTGGCTCCTCGGGCGGCCACCAGCCAATCCTCCGCGCCCCCCAGACGCCGCACATAATCACTCCCATTCAACTCCTCTTGCTGGAAGCGTTTGCTCAACGTTATCGCTGAAGAGCGTGAAGCAACCAGCCCCTCGCGCGAGCATTGCGCCTCGAGGGCCTTGCTGAGGTCCATAGGCGCATGGGGAACCACAAACACCCGTTCCGGAGGAACCCCCAACGTCCCAATAAGATGGTGAGTACGTACATGCTCGGATGCACAAGTTATGGCCTTAGCCCGCCAGGCCACTTGTTCAATGCGCTTTCGAAGCAACGGAACATCTGGGTTTCCCTCGAAGTATTCCGGAAATTCGGCAAACACCAAATCCGGAATCTGAACAACTATCGGCTTTTTTTTAATTAGAAGGCTAGTATCCCAAACCCCTATGGGGAGGATGCATCCTTCAATCGTGACATCTTCATCAATCACCTGCGCCATAGCCCTGTATGTGCGTTCTTTCAAAGCGCAGGCGAGTCTGTGGCGTAGCGCCTGAACAACTGGGCGCAGAAATCTCAATTGAGAACGCAAGGGCTTTATCGTGAAGCGGAGAGCTCGGTGCCCCAGTCCACGCTTTTGGCGAGGCTCAATTGCCGGCTCAGCGGAACCGCTTTGGCCATCCATTCTCTGAATGGTCGTAGGGATAAGAAAAGGACGGAGCCACGATGCGCCGCGGGGCTCTAAAAGACGCAAGTCCAGATTCGAGAGTCCGTGGGCGCACAACAGATCTGACACCGTTTGCCCCGCCCATGCCGGGGCTACCACCACTGCTTGGGTTTTCCCGCCAGCTTTGAGGCCAGCAAGAAGGTGGACTAGATGCTGGCCGATCCCTTCACCTTGCATCTGCTGGCCTGGTTCGAGCTGCAGCCAGACAGAGACCTTACGCATTGTAGGTGCCCTCAAACTATAGATAGGGTTCTCCGACCTTCCGGTCTCGGAGAAGTTTCGCAGGCGTTCCCACAACGATCTGACGCGCGGGAACATCGGAAAGCACAGTTGCACCAGCCCCCACGACACAGTCTTCACCAAGTGAGATGTTGTGTCTTACTACCGCCCCTAGACCTACAAACGTACGGGCTCCCAGTGACACTTTCCCGCCAAGCGCCGCCGCCGGTGCGAGCGTAACAAAATCGCCTAGATCGGCCTCGTGTTCAGTCACAGAATTTGGGTAAAGCGAACAATGTTGGCCAATAGATGCTGATGCACTTACCACGGAGCCACCTAACACGACCGTTCCGGGACCTATCGCTGCGCTCGATGAAACGACTGCTCGTGGGTGGATTATGGAAGGGAACAGACAATTTCGCGCCTCCGAAAAGCGCGTGACTATCCGCTCCCTTAAACAATTATCCCCAACGGCAACCACAACGGCGGCATCGCTGAACCTTCCGTCCAGAACCGCCCGCTCATCCACGACTGGCTTACCGAACAGTTCCAGTCCCGGAGCGGGCTCACGGTCTACGAAGGCTAAAACCTCGTACCCCGCGAGTATCGCCGCATCGGCTACGCAACGCCCGTAACCGCCCGCCCCTACCACCAGAATAGGTGCGCCCATCTACGGCTTCCCACTTTCAGATGTTTGCGTAACGGCTATTAAGCAGCATGCGGTAGCCGCGAAGTAGTTCCTGAATGCCGCGATCAAGCGACCAATCCGGCATCCAACCCGTTCTCTCAAGCTTTTCGTTGGAAACGATGTAATCCCGCTTATCGGGATCTTCCCCGATGGGAGCCTCCAAGAACACGAACTGCGGCACGTGTTCTTGGATCTTAGCGCACAATTCTAACTTGGAAAGATTAGCCGTCGACAAGCCCACATTGTAGGCATTTCCGGTCATTGCGCCATAATTGACTACCGCATGCATGAAAGCTTTTGCGACGTCACGGATATGAATGTAGTTTCGCTTGAAATGCCCTTCAAAGATTACGACAGCACGATCCGTGACAGCGCGCCAGGTAAAGTCGTTCACCAACAGATCAATACGCATCCGGGGCGACAGTCCAAAAACGGTCGCAAGGCGAAGGGTTACGCCATTGCCGCTGTCCAAAATCGCGGCCTCTGCCTCCACCTTGGATGTACCATATAAAGAGATGGGATTCAGCGGCGTTTCTTCGGTACAGAACTGCCCCGCTTGGCCAATCCCGTAGCCCGAGTTCGTCGTTGGATAAATAATCTTCTGGTCTGAACTGATAGCTTCGACAATCTTTCGAACCGCATCTGAGTTGGTCGTTTGAGCGTTCAACGGATCTTGGTTGCATAACGGCGCGCCGACAAGCGCAGCGAGCGGTATTACAATATCGGCCTTCGATAGCAGCCCCCTTACGAGAACCTCGTCACGCGTATCACCCTTTATCGGGTTGAAATTCGGGTTCGCGCAGCAAGCCGCCAGAACCGTGTCGCCTCGGGGATACAAATCCAACGCATCCACCGCGTAACCGGCGTTCAACAGTTCGGGTATAAGTACAGAACCAATATACCCGGCAGCACCGGTTATAAGAATGCGTTGCGACATCACAAATGGTCTCTCTAGAGTTAGTGTTCAAACCTGGGCTGATTTTTCGAGGTAGACCTCGACAACGTCATCTGGAGTGCCGTCAGCCACGATGCGCCCGCCGAGCACCCAGATAGCGCGAGTGCAAACCGTCTTGATGGTATTCATGTCATGACTGACAAGAACGAGTATCTTGGCGCTCTCCACTAGGGAGCGCATCCTCGCGCTCGCCTTCGCTTGGAATGCCGCATCTCCGGCCCCGAGCATTTCATCCAGAAGCAAAACATCACCCTGGAGATAAGTCGAAATGGCGAATGCGAGCCGCACGGCCATCCCGCTTGAATAAGTTCTGATTGGGAGATCAATAAAGGTCCCAATGTTAGCGAATTCGACGATCTCAGCTTCACGGCTGGCGATCTGGCTAGGGCTCATACCCATTGTCAGACCTCGGTACAGGATATTTTCCCGACCAGTCGACTCAGGCTCAAAGCCCAGCCCAATGTCGAATATTCCCTGAACTCGTCCGTGAATTTCTATCGAACCACCAGTTATGGGATAAATTCCGGCTATTGCACGCAGCAACGTCGATTTTCCCGAACCGTTACTGCCAATGATCCCCAACCGCTCGCCGTAGCCCACACTCAAGGAAACATTATTAAGCGCCCGAACAGTATCCGGCGCACGGACAGCGTCCCGCGCGCCGCCGAATAACGAGAATAGGCCAGACTTTATGCTGCCGCGGGCAACAGGCCCCAATGGATAATCGAGGACGACACCTTGAAGTGAGATGCTGCAATCGTGCGGACGCATTGCATCACTTTCCCGAAATTTCGCCATGTATCGCCTTAGCTGGCTGAACTAGAAGTAATGTATCAGGTTTCGGCTTTCAATTTTCAGCCATATCAACGCAACCGCCCACATCACAACCGTGTAGGCCGCCACCAAACCAACATCATGAAGGCTCGGCGCATGATGGTACATCAGAGGGTCACGAAATATATCAAGCAACGACGCGAAAGGGTTGAGGTCCGTGAACCACTTTATGCTTGGCCGCTCGTAAACGTCCCGCATTACAAGAGCAGGACTTAAATACCACAACATCAAAATTACGATCGAAATACCATGTTGATAGTCTCGAAACTTCAAATTTGCGATCGCACTAAAAGTCGCGCACGGAACACAGAAGAGTACTGTCAACAGAAGAACAAAGGGCCACCAAAGCCAAGTCCAACCAAAAGCTTGCGGTGTTAAAACCAGCGTCACTCCAAGCGCAGCGATCGAGCCGAAAACGAAGTTAACCGCCATAGACGCTACGGTCCGGATCGGGAACAGCAAGTAAGGAATACGGGCTTGGCGCAGGTATCCCTCACCAACCACTAAGGCCGACGCGCCCTGATTGAACGCGCCCCCAAGCATGTCCCACATAACCACACCGGTGAGAACATAGACTATGTACGTCGTAAACGGCTGGTGGAAAATATTGATCGCTACCCAGGTAAAAACGGAAGCGAATAGGATAGGCCACAACAACGCCCAAAGTATGCCAAGGCGAGATCGCCTATAGCGCGCCCTCAAATCGGCGCCTACAAGATGAAATAGAAGGTGCCGGTGCCGAAGCCAATTGAAGGCGTCCAGCCAACCCCCAGAAGCCGTAGGCCCATAATTCTTGTAAACACCAACTTTCACCATCGAAAATGCTCTTTATCCAGCAAGAACTTCGCGAAACACCGCAGCAATTACACTAACGACGCCCGGGGTCACTTTATTCGAAGTCGGTAGATTTATGCCAGTTTTCGACAACTCGTAACTGACCGGGCATGGCCGGGCGTACTTTCGATATGCGGGCATAGCGGACAGACCATTAAAGAACGGCCTGATATCGATCGCCTTATCCTTACAAGCGCCTATCAGCGCCGAACGCTTCTCAGCGGGAACCGTAACACATGCAAACCAAGTCACCGGCTCGCATTTCGAGGGCAAAGCGGGCGGGAGTCTAACACCAAGAATTCCAGCAAAAGCCTCTTCGTAAAGAGCCATCACCGAGGAACGGTCATTCAGAAAGGTATGGATACGCTCCAACTGAGCACACCCAATCGCAGCCTGCATATTCGTCATGCGGAAATTGAAGCCAGCCTCCTCATGCCAATACCGCCGGTCGGGGCGCATGCCATGATCGCGCAGCATTCTCAGCCGCTCTGCAAACTCCGGGCTGTTTGTAAGACAAATCCCACCTTCACCTGTTGTCATTATCTTGTTGGCGAAGAAAGAAAAACTCGCAACGTCCGAGTATTTTCCAACCTTTTTTCCATCATACTGCGCCCCGTGAGCTTCGGCGCAGTCTTCGATTATGTATACGCCGTGACGCCGCGCGACTGCGGCAATCTCGGACATTGGCGCAGGACGGCCAAAGACGTGAACCGGAATAACAGCGCGAGTCTTGGACGTTATCGCTTGCTCAAACCCTTCGGCAGACATGCACCAAGTGGTTGGATCAACGTCTATAATTACGGGTGTAGCCCCAACATGTATGACAGTATTAATTGTCGCAGCAAATGTCAGATCGGGAACAATCACTTCATCGCCCGGACCGATGCCCAACGCGGCGAGCGCCAAGTGCAAAGATACAGTCCCATTCGAAACAGCGACCCCTTCCGCCATCCCATTCCACGCTGCGAAGTGTCGTTCGAATTCCCTGATGTAGTCTCCGGTTGACGATATCCAGGTGGACAGAAAGGCGTCCATCAGGTTGCGAAACTCAGCGCCGGACAGATCAGGCTCCGCCACCGGTAGGAAGTTGCCCAACGGGTTAGCCTGCATGCCGATCAAACGGCCGTCAATATCAACACTTGCAATTGGACCGCGGTCGCTGAACTGCCCGTTTGCGCGCACCCGCGCCGGCCTGTGCATGATGTCGGCGGCTCGCAACGGTTGGAGATAAGCGCCCGACTTAACAGCGTCACGAATGGCGCTCATGGGGATCTCTCCTACGAGCACGCCGCCGTCGTCAACCACCCAGCAAAGACCAATGCCGCCAGCGAGAATACGCTCCGCCGCGGCGAACAAGCCGTCCTCAGGCTTGCATTGCGGGACTGCACTAAGAGCAAAGCTTGCCAACTGCAATACATTTGCGCCGTCCATCTAGATCTCCGCTCGCACAAACGTTGAATTACAGCGCTCGCATATGAACTTGGCTCTTTAAAACTGGAGCACTCAATACCTAGCACTCGAAGACCCCATCGATGCTCGCCAATTGGCGCGGCGCGACGGACGAGTGCGAGCGCGGTCTACAGGATGCCCTACCACCACGCAACCCGCCGCCGTAGTCATGCCGAGCTCTCAGTTGCCATCATCGAGACGCCGCTGCCGCACGATAGATTGGCACCCTATTGTAGTTGGATGTCAGCTCCGGCCGGTGCAACACAACCGCACTGCCGGCTCGATCAAACCTTATCGGCACGTGAGCCGTAAGCTTTCCGGGTTGGAACTCAAAAGCGCGCATCGCCGTAGCTACAGCCGACTGCCGCTCGGGAGGGACGAAGAAGAGCAGGAATCCCCCCCCTCCAGCCCCCAGCAGTTTACCGCCTATCGCGCCTGCCCCCAATGCGCGGCTATATGCCTGATCGATGGGGCCATTGGAAACACCGGCCGCCAAGCTGCGCTTCGCTTGCCAAGCATCGTCCAGAAGCTTACCGAACTCGGACATGGAAGCGCTTTCATCCTCAAGGATTCTGCGACCATCCGCGACCATACTATACACCTTCTCCATCTGCTCCTTCTTCATAGAGAAGTTTTCGACTTTATTTTTTTCGATAGATCCAGCGTCTCTCGTGAACCCAGTGAAGAACAGCATAAGATGATCTTCTAACATCTGCATTCTAGGTTCGGAAATTTGAACTCGATTAACTAGTAAGCTTCCGTCCCGGCCAAAATCGATCTGATTTAACCCGCCGAACGCCACGGCTGTTTGATCTTGGCTGCCGACTGGCTCGCCAAGCAAGTCTTGCTCAACCCGGATAGCTTCCCGAGCCAGTCGCATCTTCGACGTGTCCTGATCACTGTTGTGCCAGAGCGCATGCAACGCCGCTACAGTAAAGGCCGAGGATGAACCGAGCCCCGATCGGGCTGGGAGATCTGCGTTGTACGCGATCTCATACCCACTATCGCCATCATCGGTGTAATGGCGCAGAACCTCACGAATAACGGGATGCTCAATCTCATCTATCGTCTTAGTTTGCTCAACCTGACGCCACACAACACGATAACAAAAATCGAACACTGGCGGCATATGCCTCAGCGTTATATACACATACTTATCAATAGTTGTGGATAGAACGGCCCCCCGCCCATAATTCTTGAACCACCCAGGATGATCAGTACCACCACCGAAAAACGAAACTCGGAGCGGCGTTCGAACGATAATCACTGCCTCCACCTCTGGGTTACGTGCTAATTGATCCGGACATTATACACAACGGTGCAGAGCAAAAAGTATTCAAACACGCAGGCTGCAGCCTGCCGGCAGAATCATTCATTCAACCTGAGATTGAAAAAATGTGTCGAAACATCAGCGCTGGAATTCATTTCATTTTGAGCCGATTGACGGCGAAGCGAGCTTCCCCGCGCCTCGCGCCGACATCCTTTACCAAGTAGCGCTAACCGAGACCAAACAAGCTAATCACTTTCGCCCCGACCATGGGCCAGAACTAAAACTGCAGATGCCAAGCGGATTCGTTCGACTTAAATCTAAATAAACGGCTTCCGCATTAAGCCTGCGGCCCGTCAAGGCGATCGGAAACTCCATTTGCCCATCAACCTTGCTCGACCACAAGACTTGTCCGCCATGGACGTGGGGACATGGGCGGAGATTCAGGCCGCCGACCCCATGCTCGGCAGCCCGTTCCTGTCGCCACAATGGGCGCGGGCGGTTGACCGCGCGCAGAATCGCAACCGGGACAACGTGCGCATCGCGGTCCTGCATGAGAATGGCGCGCTCAAGGGGTTCTTCCCCGTCAGGGTTTCGGCGTTCACGGCCATGCCCGCAGGCTCGCCCATGTGCGACTACCAAGGTCTCGTCGCCGAGCCCGGCGTCCAGGTCAGTTCGAACCAGTTGCTGCAGGCCCTCGGCGTCGACCGGCTGGACTTCACGCACATGCTCCAGGATCAATCGACGTTCTCGGCGCATATGCGCGGCTCGGCGCCATCCTATGTCATCCGGCTGTCAAACGGCTATGAAGCCTATCAGGTCGAGAAGCGCGCGGCCGGATCGGGCGTCCTGAAGGATCTGGATAAGCGCAGGCGGAAGGTGGAGCGCGAAGTCGGACCCGTCACATTCACCGCCTGGTCGCGATCGGCCGCCGATTTCGAAAAGCTGGTCGCCTGGAAGCGCGCGCAATATCGCGCCACCGGTCAAACCGACATCTTCGCCACGGGCTGGCCCAGGCGGTTGTTGCAAGACATGTTCGAAAGCCGCGACCCCGACTTCGGCGGCGTCTTCTTCACCCTGCACATCGGCGATCAGCTGGCCGCGGCGCATCTGCACCTTCGCGGCAAGCGCACCGTCCATGCCTGGATCATCGCCCACGATCCGGCCTTCGAACGCTATTCCCCCGGCCTGCTGCTCTTCCAGGACGTCATGCGCTGGATGGACGACACGCCCTATGACACGCTCGATCTCGGCGCGGGGGACTATCGCTTCAAGCAACAGCTCGCCAACGATCATCGCATGGTGGCCCATGGCTTCATCGGCAGGCCGAGCGCGTCCAGCCTCGTGCGTCAAGCCGCCTACAGCATACGCGACACGGCCGAACGGCTGCCGTTGGGCCGGTTTTCGGCGCTGCCCGGCAAGGCGATGCGGCGGTACGACATCATTCGCGCCTTGCGTTGATTCCGGGGTCGGACGGGGCTGCTCGGGCCTTTGCTTCGCGGCCGCCTTGCGGTTAGTTTGCCCGCGCTCTTCCCCGACCGGTTCTTCCCCGCATGACCTTGACCTTCGACGCCATCAGGGCCGCCGCCGAGCGGCTGGCCGGCCATATCGAGCGCACGCCCTGCCGCTATTCGCGCACGCTGTCGCAGATCACCGGGGCGGAGGTGTGGCTCAAGTTCGAGAACCTGCAGTTCACCGCCGCCTATAAGGAGCGCGGCGCGCTGAACAAGCTGCTGCTGCTGTCCGAGGACGAGCGCCGGCGCGGCGTCATCGCCGCCTCGGCCGGCAACCATGCGCAGGGGCTGGCCTATCACGCCGCGCGCCTGGGCGTGCCGGCCACCATCGTCATGCCGCGCGGCACGCCGTTCGTGAAGGTCGAGCACACCCGCGACCACGGCGCCGACGTCGTCATCGACGGCGACACCTATGACGACGCCTACGCCCACGCCTTGCGGCTGTGCGAGGCGCAGGGCCTGACCTTCGTCCACGCCTTCAACGACCTCGACATCATGGCCGGCCAGGGCACGGTGGCGCTGGAGATGTTCGAGGACGTGCCCGACCTCGAGATCCTGCCCGTGCCGGTAGGCGGCGGCGGCCTGATCTCGGGCGTGGCCACCGCCGCCAAGACCTTGAACCCCCAGGTCCGCATCTTCGGCGTCGAGCCGGCCATGTACCCCTCGTTCACCGCCCGCATGCGCGGCATGCCCGCCCAATGCGGCGGCCAGACCATCGCCGAGGGCGTCGCCGTCAAGCAGGTCGGCGACCTGACCTATGCGGTCATGCGCCCCCTGGTCGAGGACGTGCTGCTGATCGAGGAGCCCTATTTCGAGCGCGGGGTCGCCTTGTTGTGCAACGTCGAGAAGACCGTGGCCGAAGGCGCCGGGGCGGGGGCACTGGCCGCCCTGCTCGCCTATCCCGAACGCTTCCGCGGCAAGAAGTGCGGCCTGATCATCACCGGCGGCAACATCGACACGCGCCTGCTGGCCTCGGTGCTGACCCGCGAACTGGTCCGCGCCCAACGGCTGGTGTCGCTGCGCATCATCGGCGACGATCGCCCGGGCCTGCTGGCCACCGTGTCGGACACCATCGGCAAGCTGGGCGGCAACATCATCGAGGTGGCCCACAACCGCCTGGCCCTCGACGTGCCGGCCAAGGGCGCGGAGTTCGACGTGATGATCGAGACCCGCGACGCCCAGCACACCCAGGAAATCATGGACGCCCTGCGCGAGCGGGGCTATCCGCCGCGCGCGGTCTAGGAGCCCCTCATGCGCCCTCTGTTCCTCGCCCTCGCCCTCTGCGCGGGACTGGCCGCCTGCGGCTCGCCCAAGCAGACCGCCGACAACCTGCCGGCGGCGGGCGCCTATATGGCCCAGAACGCCAAGCAGCGGGGCGTGGTCGTCCTGCCCTCCGGCCTGCAGTACAAGGTGGAGCGCTCCGGCCCCGCCGCCGGCCCGCACCCGCGCCTCTCCGACGAGGTCAAGGTCCACTACGAGGGCAAGCTGGTCACGGGCGAGGTGTTCGATTCGTCGTACCAGCGCGGGACGCCGGCGGCCTTCCCCCTGGAAGGGCTGATCCCCGGCTGGGTCGAGGCGTTGCAGCTGATGCGCCCGGGCGACCAGTGGACGCTCTATGTCCCGCCCGCGCTCGGCTACGGCGACCAGGGCGGCGGACCCATCCCGCCCAACAGCGTGCTGATCTTCAAGATCGAGCTGATCGACGTCTTCCAGCACCCCGCCGCGCCGGGAGCCTAGGCCGTTGTCCCACCCCGCCGGCGACGCGCCGCCGCCCTCGCGCCTGGTCGGGGTCGAGACGATCTTTTCGGGCTGGACGACGCTGCAGAGGATCAGGATGCGCGTCGCCAGCGGCGACGTGGTCGAACGCCTGGTCGAGGACCATGGGGCGGCGGCCTGCGTGCTGCCCTACGATCCGGCGCGGCGTACGGCGCTGGTGGTGCGCCTGCCGCGTCCGCCGCTGGTGCTGACAGGCGAACCCGAGCCGCGACTGGTCGAGGCGATCGCCGGCCTGATCGACCCCGGCGAATCCGCCGAAATCGCCGCCCGCCGCGAGGCGCTGGAGGAGGCCGGCGTCCAGTTGGACAGCCTCGAGCCCGTGGGAACGTTCTGGACCATGCCCGGCGTCTCGACAGAACGGATGAGCGCCTACCTGGCGGCCTGCACGCCCGCCGACCGCCGGGGCCCCGGGGGCGGCGTCGCCGGCGAGCACGAGGACATCGAGGTGATCGAGGCCCGGCTGTCCGACCTCTGGGCCGACCTCGAAGCCGGACGGCTGGCCGACATGAAGCTGGCCTTGCTGTTGCAGGCCCTGCGCCTGCGCCGTCCCGCCCTGTTCGACTGACGCCTCAGTCGGTGAACACCACCGTCTTCTTGCCGTTGAGCAGGACGCGGTCGTCCAGCCACCAGCGCACGGCCCGCGCCAGGACGCGCCGCTCGATGTCGCGTCCCTTGCGGATCAGGTCGTCGGGGGTGTCGCGATGGCTGATGCGCTCGACGTCCTGTTCGATGATCGGCCCCTCGTCGAGGTCGCCGGTCACATAGTGGGCCGTGGCGCCGATGGTCTTCACGCCCCGGGCGTGCGCCTGGTGGTACGGCCGCGCGCCCTTGAAGCCGGGCAGGAAGGAATGGTGGATGTTGATGCAACGGCCGGCCAGCTTGGCGGCCAGCCCGTCCGACAGCACCTGCATGTAGCGGGCGAGGATCACCAGCTCGGCCCCGGTCTCCTGGACCAGCGCCCACAGCGCCGCCTCCTGTTCCAGCTTGGTCTCGCGGCTGACCGGCAGGTGGTGCAGGACAAGACCGCCGAGATCGACATGGGCGTAGGTTTCGGCGGCGTGGTTCGAGACCACGGCGACGATGTCCATCGGCAGCTCGCCGATCCGCCAGCGATAGACGAGGTCGGCCAGGCAATGGTCGAACTTGGAGGCCAGGATCAGCACCTTGCGCCGCGCCGCGCGCGGGCGGATCGTCCAGTCCATGCCGTAGTCGGCGGCCAGCGCCGCGAACGCCTCGCGCAGCGCCTCCAGCCCGGCGCCGTCGGGGGCGAACACCACGCGCATGAAGAAGCGGTCGGTCTCCTCGTCGTCGTATTGCTGGGCGTCGAGGATGTTGCAGCCGCGCTCGAACAGGAAGGTCGAGACGCGGGCGACGATGCCGGGCTTGTCCGGGCAGGAAAGGGTGAGGATCATCGAGATGGCCGACATGGCCGTCCTCCTAGCCCGAAAGACGGCCGGGCTGAACGGGATTCTCGCGCCACGCGCCTAGCTCGCGGCGGCCGTCGCCGCGCACGCGCTCGACCCTGCCACGAGGCTGTGGCACTAGGCGCGGATGAAGGTTCAACCCGTGATCCTGTGCGGCGGCGGCGGCGTGCGGCTCTGGCCGGCGTCGCGGCCCGACAAGCCCAAGCCGTTCCTGAGCATCCTGGGCGACCGCTCGCTCTACCAGCAGACCCTGTTGCGGCTCGACCTGATCGCCGACGCCCTGCCGCCGATCGTGGTCACCGGCCAGGCGATGCTGGCCGAGACTCAAGCCCAGGCCGCCGCCCTCGGGCGCACGGCCCGCTTCGTCGTCGAACCTGAAGGCCGCGATTCCGGGCCGGCGATCGCGGCGGCGGCGGCGCTGATCGCCGCCGAAACGCCGGACGCCGTCGCCCTGATGATGGCCAGCGACCACCACATCGCCGGCGACGCGGACTTTTCCGGGGCCGTGGCCGCGGCGGTCCAGGCGGCTGGCGACGACGACCTGATCGTCACCTTCGGCGTGCGCCCCACCGGACCGGCCACCGCCTATGGCTACATCCGCCCCGCCGAGCCCCTGGCAGCCGGCGTGCGGCGGGTCTCGGCCTTTGTCGAGAAACCCGATCTCGATCGCGCCCGGGCCTATGTCGCCGAAGGCCTGTTGTGGAACAGCGGCAATCTGGCCTTCCGCGCCGAGGTGCTGCTCGCCGAACTGGAACGCTTCGATCCGGCCATGGCCGCCGCGGCGCGGGCGGCCATGGCCGGCGCCGCGCGGACGGGCGACCTCGTCCTGCTGGATCGCCAGGCGTTCGCCGCCGCGCCCCGGCGCTCGATCGACTATGCGCTGATGGAGAAGACCCAGAAGGCCGCCGTGGTCGAATCTCGCTTCGAATGGTCCGACCTCGGCGCCTGGGACGCCATCTGGGCGGCCGCCGCCAAGGACGCCGACGGCAACGTGCTCGCCGGCCCGGTCGCCACGCGCGACGCCCGCGGCCTGCTGGTCCGCTCCGACGGCCCGGCCGTGGCGGTGGCCGGCGTCAGCGACCTGGTCATCGTCGCCGAGGCCGGTGGTCTGCTGATCTGTCCGCGCGACCAGGCCCAGCAGGTGCGCGGCCTGGTCGACGCGCTGGGCGCGGCCGCTGGCGGCCGTGTCGACGCGCCGGTCTTTTCGGAGGCCGGGACCGAGGTGCGCCTGTGGCGGCTGCGCCCTGGGATCGACGCCGAACTGCCGGCGGGGATCGTCCAGCTCCTGTCGGGCGCCGTCGACGGCCTGGCGTTCGACGGCGAAGGCTTCGCCCGGCTGGATCGCGCGACAACGGTCCACGCGCCCGGCGGCGCGGCGGTCATCACCACCAGCCGCACCGCCCCCGGCGCCGCCTAGACGGCCGGAACGGCCATGCCGCGCTGCACGGCCGGCCGCTCGCCCAGGGTCGCCAGCCAACGCTCCACCGCCGGCAGGTCGCCCCAGATCTCCGGCGCGGCCTTGCGCAACAGGGTCGAGGCGCCCAGCGTCCAGGCGTAGCTGGCGATGTCGGCGATGGTGTAGTCCTCGCCGCCCAGATAGGGCGAGGCCGCGAGCCGGGTCTCCATCACGCCCAGCAGACGGCGGGCCTCGTCGCTGAACCGGCCGATCGCCAGCGGCAGCTTCTCCGGCGCCCGGCCGGCGAAATAGCCGAGCTGACCCAGCATCGGCCCCAGGCCGCCCACCTGCCAGAACAGCCATTCCAGCGTCCGCCAGCGGGCCGGGCCCGACGGGGCCAGGAAACGGCCGGTCTTGTCGGCGAGATAGGTCAGGATGGCGCCGCTCTCGAACAGCGACAGCGGGCCGCCCTCGGCGTCATGGTCGACAATGGCGGGGATCTTGTTGTTAGGCGCGATCGCCAGGAAGGCCGGGTCGAACTGCTCGTCCTTGCCGATGTTCACCGGCCTGACCTCGTAGGGCAGGCCCAGCTCCTCCAGCAGGATCGAGATCTTGCGGCCGTTGGGCGTGCTCCAGGTGTAGAGGGTGATCATCGTCGGCTCCGTTTCATCCTTCGAGGAACAGATAGTGTTGCAGTTGCGGTTGGCCAGGGGCCGGGAGATCGCCGCCCGCCGTTGACGATGACGCACACGCCGGGATACTCAGCCACGCGCTCTACGGGATGCATCGGCGACACCGCCGGAAGGGCTTGGCCCGCCCGCTGAATTCCAGCCGGAGCGTGCATCATGACGACGATCGAGACCTATCGGAAGCGAGCCAAGCTGCTGATGCGCTGGCGTCGCGAGCGCAACCATTCCGTGGGCGGCAAGGTCCGCCTGCTGCCGCGCTTTCACCACCTGAGCGATATCGAGGCGCTGGAACAGCCGATGCCGCTCGCCGTCGCCCAGGAGATCGTCGCGGTCGAGGCGGGATACGCGGACTGGTCGGAGCTGAAGCGGGCGCTCGAGACCGCGCCCGCCGCCCGGCCCGCGCCGCCGCCTTCCTTGCCTCGCCTGCTCAACGCCACGCCGATCCTTTTCGTCCGCGACGTCGCCGCGGCGGCCCGGTTCTATGGCGAGCGCCTGGGCTTCGACATCGACTTCCTCCATGGCCGTCCGCCCTTCTACGGCTCAGTGTCCCGCGACGGCGCCTGCCTGCACCTGAGACTGGTCGGCGCGCCCAATTTCGCCGATCTCGCCCAGCGGGAGACCTCGCTGATCCTGGCGACCGTCGCGGTCTCCAACGTCAAGGCCCTGTTCGCCGAGATCGAGGGACGCGGGGCGGCGTTCGCCCAGCGGCTCGTCCAGCAGGCCTGGGGCGGTCTCGACTTCCAGATCCGCGATCCCGACGGGAACGTCATCTCGTTCGTCCAGTACAGGACCGCCGAGCCGGACGCGCCGGACGCCAAGGACGCCGGCGCTCCATAGCGCCTCGCCGAGGATGCGCCGTCGCCATTGGGTTGATCGCCTGGCCGGGCTAAGCTCTAGCCCATGAGCACCGAAGCCCTCGCCGAGCGCGCCGTCGACCTGCTGGCCAGGCTGGTCGCCTTCGACACCACCTCCCGCCTGTCGAACCTCGACCTGATCGCCTTCGTCGAGGACCTCCTGGCCCGGCAAGGCGTGTCCAGCCGGCGCGTGGTCAGCCCCGACGGCGCCAAGGCCAACCTGCTGGCCAGCATCGGCCCGGCGGTCGAAGGCGGCGTCGTCCTGTCGGGCCACACCGACGTGGTGCCGGTCGACGGCCAGCCCTGGACCAGCGACCCGTTCGTGCTGACCGAGCGCGACGGCCGGCTGTACGGCCGGGGAACCTGCGACATGAAGGGCTTCCTGGCCCTGGCCCTGGCGGCGGTCCCGGACCTGGTCGCCCGCCCCCTGGCCCGGCCCGCGCACCTGGCCTTCTCCTATGACGAGGAGGTCGGCTGCCTGGGCGCGCCCGACCTGATCCGCGAGATCGGGGCCAGCCTGCCCCGCCCGGCGGCGGTGATCGTCGGCGAGCCGACCGACATGGTCGCCGTGCAGGGCCACAAGGGCATCGCCTCGTTCCGGGTGACGGTCACCGGGCGCGAGGCCCATTCCAGCCTCACCCATCTGGGCGTCTCGGCCAATATGGCGGCGATCCGCCTGCTGAGCAGCCTCGCCGAGTTGTCGGCGCGGCTGGAGCGCGAGGCCGACCCCGCCTCGCCCTTCCTGCCCAAGGGCGCCAGCCTGACCGTCGGCCAGATCAACGGCGGCACGGCGGTCAACATCCTGGCCCGCGAATGCGTCTTCCTGTTCGACCTGCGCACGCCGCCCGGCCTCGACCCCACGGCCCTGCTCGGTGGGTTCTTCGCCCAGGCCGAAGCCCTCGACGCCGAGCTGAAGGCCCGCGCCCCCGAGGCCGGCGTGCGGGTCGAAACCCGCTCGATGACCCCGCCCCTCGCGCCCGAGCCCGAGGGCGCGGCCGAGGCGTTGGCCCGGCGGCTGGCCGGCGACAACGGCCCCGGCCGCGTGGTCGCCTACGCCGCCGAGGCCGGCCAGTTCCAGCAGGCCGGCTTCTCGACCGTCATCTGCGGTCCCGGCTCGATCGACCAGGCCCACCAGCCCGACGAATATGTCGAGATCAGCCAGATGCAGCGCGGCGCCGCCTTCATGGCCCGGCTGATCGAGGCCTTGCGCGCCTGATTTCGTTCAGCCGCGGATCGACCGCAAGACGACCCGGCGACCGAAGAAGGCCACCGGGTCCCAGGCCATCACCCGCAGGATGCGGCCGCTGTCCGCCTTGCGCCGCGCCTGCAGCTCCCGGCGGGCCGCCAAGGCCGGCCCCAGGTCGCCGAGCGCGGCGCGGACGCCTCGCCAGGTCACCCGCGTCAGGCCGCGCTTCAGGCCCAGCAGCAGCAGGCCCGCCGTCACGGCGGCGTGCAACGGGGCGGTCAGCCACAGAAGCAGCGGCGGAGTGTTCTTGACGAAGGTCCATACCCGGTTGCGGCTGCCGTGGAACACCGCGAAATCGGAACGAACCCCCAGGGTGGCCGACCCCACATGGCTGACCACCGCGTCGGCCGCCAGCACCGTGGCGTGGCCGAGCAGGCGCAGGCGATAACCGAGGTCGACGTCCTCGCAATAGCAGAAGAACCGTTCGTCGAAGCCGCCGATCTCCAGGAACAGGCGGCGGTCGATCATCATCGCCGCGCCGCAGGCCGAGAACACCTCGCCGTCCTCCAACGGCCGCCGCGCCTTGCCGTAGCCGCCGCGGAACGGGATGCCGGCCGAGGTCATGACGTCGCCCGCCCCGTCGAGCCGCGTCGGGTCGGCCGCGTCGAGCTGCAGCGAGGCCAAGCACGCGACGCCCGGATGGCGCTCGGCGGCCGCGACGAGGCGCTCCAGCCAGTCGGACTCGGCGTAGGCGTCCGGATTGAGCAGGACCAGCCAACGCCCGCGCGCCTGCTCGGCGGCGCGATTGTTGCCGGCGGCGAAGCCGAGATTGTCCTCGAAACGCAGCAGCCGGATCGCCGGGTCGGCCTCGGCGGCGGCCACGGCGGCCCCGTCGGTCGAGGCGTTGTCGACCAGCAAGGTCTCGAAGTCCGTGAAGGTCTGCGCCTTGAGCGCGGCCAGGCAGCGTCCCAGGGTCGGGCCGCTCTGATAGGCGACCACGACGACGCTGATCAGCGGCTCGCCGCTTTCGATCTTGCCAGATTGCGACGCGCGGGCCATGCGGGTCCTTATGAGTCCAATGCGTTCAGTAAAGGCCCCATGACGACTGTCACGCCGCTGGCGATCCCCGAGGTGCTGCTTATCACGCCGAAGCGGTTTGGCGATGAGCGCGGGTTCTTTTCCGAAACCTGGCGCGCCGACACCTTGGCCGAGGCCGGCGTCGACGTCGCGCTCGTCCAGGACAACCACGCCTTCACCGCCGAGCCCTTCACCCTGCGCGGCCTGCATTTCCAGACCGGGCCGCACGCCCAGGCCAAGCTGATCCGCGCCTGTCGCGGCGCCATATTCGACGTGGCGGTCGACGTGCGGCCAGGCTCGGCGACCTATGGCCGCTGGGTCGGGGCCGAGCTGTCGCGCGACAACGGCGCCCAGCTCTACATCCCCGCCGGCTTCGCCCACGGCTACGCCACCCTGACCCCCGATTGCGACGTGCTCTACAAGGCCAGCGCCTACTACGCCCCTCAGGCCGAGGGCGGCCTCGCCTGGAACGACCCGGCCGTGGGAATCGACTGGCCCTTCCCCGCCGACCGGGCGCGGCTGAACGCCCGCGACGCGGCCTGGCCCAAGCTTGCGGAGCTGGCGCCGTGCGCATTCTCCTGACCGGCGCCAGCTCGTTCACCGGCGCCTGGTTCGTCCATGCGCTGGCCGAGGAGGGGCACGAGGTCGTCGCCCCCCTGCGCGCCGCCGGCGGCTATGACGACCCGATCCGCCGTCGCCGCGTCGCGGCGCTGGAAGGCCGCGCCCGCCTGGTCCCGGCCGCGCCGTTCGGCTCGGCCGCCTTCCTGGCCCTGATCGCGACGGAAGGGCCGTTCGACGTCCTGTGCTGCCACGGCGCGGAGACCGCCGACTACAAGAGCCCGGGCTTCGACGCCGACGCCGCGGTCGCCGCCAACACCGCCGGCCTGCCGCAGGCGCTGGAGGCCATGAAGGCTGCGGGCGGACGGCGGCTGGTGGTCACGGGCACGGTGTTCGAGGGCGGCGAAGGCCGCGGAACCGAACCCCTGGCCGATTTCAGCCCCTACGGCGCCTCCAAGCGGCGCACCGCCGAGATCATGGCCGCCGAGGCGGCCAAGGCGGGATTGGACTACGTCAAGTTCGTCATCCCCAACCCGTTCGGCCCGCACGAGGGCCCGACGTTCCAGCGGCGGGTGATGAGCGGTTGGGCGGCGGGCGAGGCGATCCATGTCTCCCACCCGCTCTATGTCCGCGACAACGTGCCGGTCGACCTGCTGGCCCTGGCCTATGCGCACGCCGTCGAGGGCCGCTCGGGCGCGCACCCGTCACCCTCGTTCTACGCCGGCCCCGTGGGCGCGTTCTTCGAGCGGATGGCGCAGGAGACGCGGGCGCGCACCGGCCTGGCCTGCCGCCTGACCCTGGCCGACAGCCAGTCCTTCGACGAGCCCGAGGCGAGGATCAATCTGGAGCCGCTGAACCCGGCCGACCACGGCTGGTCCGAGGCGGCCTTCTGGGACGCCTACGTCGCCCACTACGCCTGAGCGGCGGGCTCCAGCCGCTCCACCGCCCAGCGCGCCGCGTCGCGCACCACCTCGGACGGATCGTCGAGCAGCGTCGCCGCCGAGGCCGCCAGCGCCGGGTCGCCGGAATTGCCGATGGCGTAGAGCACGTTGCGCACGAAGCGGTCGCGGCCGATGCGCTTGATCGGGCTCTTGGAGAACAACGCCCGGAAGCCGGCGTCATCCAACACCGCCAGTTCGGCCAGCGAAGCGCCGCGCAGGACCTGGCGCGCCTGCAGCTTGGCCTCCTGGCCCGCCTTGGCGAACTTGTTCCAGGGACAGACGGCCAGGCAGTCGTCGCAGCCGTAGATGCGGTTGCCGAGGGCGGCGCGGTAGCGGTGCGGCACCGGCCCGGCGTGCTCGATGGTCAGGTAGGAGATGCACGCCCGGGCGTCGAGCTGGTAGGGCGCGGGGAAGGCCCCGGTCGGGCAGATGTCCAGGCAGGCCCGGCAGACTCCGCAATGATCGCCCTCGGCCGCGTCGGGCGCGATCTCCAGCGTGACCAGGATCGCCCCCAGGAACAGCCATGACCCGAACCGCCGCGACACCAGGTTGGTGTGCTTGCCCTGCCAGCCGAGTCCGGCCTTCTGGGCCAGAGGTTTCTCCATCAGCGGCGCGGTGTCGACGAACACCTTCAGCTCGCAGCCCTCGGCCTCGACCAGCCAGCGGGCCAGCGCCTTGAGCCGCTTCTTGATGACGTCGTGATAGTCGTCGCCCTGGGCGTAGACCGAGATCGCCGCGCGGCTGCGGTCCTCCAGCGCCGCCAGGGGATCGACCTCCGGGCCGTAATTGACGCCCAGCACCAGGGCCGAGCGGGCCGCGGCCCACATCGCCTGGGGGTGGGCGCGCCGCTCGACGGTCTCGGCCATCCAGGCCATGTCGCCGTGCCGGCCCTTTTCGATGAATTCGGCCAGCCGCCCGGACGCCGGCCACGGCTCGCTGGCCGAGGCGAAGCCGCAGACGTCGAATCCCAGGGTCGCCGCCTGGGCGCGGATGCGGTCCTTCAGGTCGTCAGAAGTCGAGGTCGTCATAATGGCCGGCCGGCGGCATGCCGGGCCAACGGTCGGCCAGGAGCGGCCGGAAGCAAGGGCGCGACTTGATCTTCATGTACCAGGTCTTGGCGATGGAAAAGTCGCGCCAGGGCACGTCGCCGAAATAGTCGATCACCGAGATGTGGGCCGCGGCGGCGAAATCGGCCAGGCTGAGCCGCCGCCCCGCCAGCCAGTCGCGGTCCGCCAGCAGGGTCTCGACATAGGCCAGGTGCGTCTTAAGCGCCTCGCGGCCGCGCCGCAGTCCCGACAGGTCGGGCGCGCCCAGGCCCATCAGGCGCTTCTCCATCTTTTCATAGAGGAGGAAGCCGTTGACCTCGCCGTCGAACTTGCGGTCGAACCATTGCAGCAGCCGCCGCGTCTCGGCCCGCTCGGCCGCCGTCCGGCCCAGCAGCGCCGGCTCGGGCGCGGTCTCCTCGAGGTGCTCGAGCACCGCCCGCCCCTCGCAGACCACCACCTTCTCGCCGTTGCGCTGTTCGACCAGCACCGGCGTCAGGCCCGACGGGTTGAGCGCCAGCCATTCCGGCCGCTGCTCCCACACCCGCTCCTGGATTTCGGCGAAAGGCAGCCGCTTTTCGCCCAGGGCGAGGCGCACCTGACGCGAGGCCGGGTCGAGCGGAAAATGGTGGAGGGTGCGTTCGACGGACATCCGCGCCGTGCTGGATCCTTGGTTGGGGTGATCGGCCAATAGATCCAGGACCTCTTAAGGCGGCGTTTACCCGGCCTCAAGACCTCGCGTTTTCAACAGCTTCAGCCGCGGCCGGCGCGTGGCCCGTCTCGGCGAAGGCGCCGCCGTGCGGTTCGGCGAAGCCGCGCGGGTCGGGATGGATGATGATGTCGGCGGCGGGAAAGGCCTCCAGCACCCGGTTCTCGGCGGCGACGATCGCCTGATGGGCCTCGCGCAGGCTGAGATTCGGGTCGAGGTCGGCGTGCATCTGGATGTGGACATAGGGTCCAGACGCGCGGGTGCGCAGCTGGTGCACGCCCTTGATGCGCGCGTCCGAGGTCATCAGGTCGACGATGCGCCCGCGCGCGTCGTCCGGCAGTTCGTGGTCCATCAGCTGCAGAGAGGCTTCGCGGAACACCCCGACCGCCCCCCAGACCAGCCAGCCGGCGACGGCGAGGCCGGCGACCGCGTCCAGCACCGGGGCCTTGAACAGGGCCGCCGCGCCGATGCCGACCATGGCGACGAGGTTCGAGGCGAGGTCGGCGGCGTAGTGGGCGCGATCCCCTGAGACCGCCACCGAACCCGTCTGGCGCAGCACCCGCGACTGGGCGGCGATCAGCACGCCGGTGATGACGATCGAGGCCGCCATTACCGCCACGCCCCAGCCCTCGGCCGCGATCGGCGCGGGGTCGATGATGCGGCGGACGGCCTCCTGGCCGATCAGCGCCGCCGAGGCGAACACCAGCCCGCCCTGGATCAGGCTGGCGAAGGCCTCGGCCTTGCCATGGCCGAAGCGGTGTTCGGCGTCGGGGGGGGCCGCCGCATAGCGCACAGCGAAGAAGGTGATCAGCGAGGCCACGAGGTCCAGCCCCGAATCGGCGAGCGAGGCCAGGAGGGCGACCGAACCGCTGACCAGCCACACCCCGCCCTTGAGCAGGATCAGCGCCACCGCCACGACCACCGACAAGGTGGTGATGCGACGGGTCAGGGCGGCGGTCTCGGCGACGGACAGGCTGGGCGCGGTCATGCCGCCAGATTAACGGCCGCGCCGCGCCGGCCCCAGCGCGAACGACTCGCGCGAGTCGTTTTCAGCACCGCCTTTTCGGCGCCGGCCTTGGACCCCGGCCGCCGCTCAAGCGGCCTGGGCTTCCGGCGCCGGACCGACATAGACCGATTGCGGACGGATCAGGCGGCCGCCGGCGACCTGTTCGCGGGCGTGGGCGATCCAGCCGGCCGTCCGCCCCATCGCGAACACGCAGGTGAAGACGTCCGGCGGAAAGCCCAGCGCCTCCAGCAGCAGGGCGGTGTAAAATTCGACATTGGTCTGCAGCGGCCGGTCGGGCTTGCGCGCCTTGAGGATGGCCAGGGCCGCCGCCTCCACCGCCTCGGCCAGGGCCAGCCGGCCGGACGCGAGCTCGCGGCTCTCTCCCAGCGTCCGCACAGCCTGCTTGAGCGCGTCGGCGCGGGGGTCGCGCACCCGGTAGATGCGATGGCCGAAGCCCATCAGCCGGTCGCCCCGCGCCACCGCCGCGTCGAGCCAGGCGAAGGCGTCCTCCGGCCGGCCGATGGCGTCGAGCATGTCGATCACCGGACCGGGCGCGCCGCCGTGCAGCGGTCCCTTCAGGGCGCTGAGGCCGGAGATGACGGCCGAGGTCAGGCCGGCCCGGGTCGAGGCGGTCACCCGCGCCGCGAAGGTGGAGGCGTTGAGGCCATGGTCGCTGACGGTGGTCAGATAGGCGTCGAGACCGGCGGCCTCGGCCGCGCTCGCGGGGGCGTCCCGGAACATGCGCAGCACGTCGGCGGCGTGCCCCAGGGACGGGTCCGGCGCCACGGGCGCCAGGCCCCGGCGCGCCCGCGCCGCCGCGGCGGCGAACACCGCGGGCGCGGCCAGCAGGGCGTAGGCCGTCGCCAGATCGTCGCCGTCGGCGAGCCGGGCCAGCAAGGCGCGCACAACCTCGATCGGCGGCCGGTCGAGCAGGCGCGCGTCCAGGGCGGCGACCTCGGCGAACACGGCGGCGCGGGCGCGGCCGAGGTCGCGGGCGAACCCTTCGAGCGCCGGCAGGTCGTCGAAGAAGCCGTCGAACAGCAGCCGCGCGGTCTCCTCGAAACTGACGCGGCCGGCGAGCTGGTCGAGGGAGCGGCCGCGGATCACCAGGCGGCCGGCGGCCCCGTCGACCTCGGACAGCACGGTTTCGGCGGCGACGACGCCTTCCAGACCATCAGACATCGGAGTTCTCCTCGAAGGTTTCCCTTGAGATCGGCGCACGCTCCGCTATCGTCAATCTTGATCAATCTAATCAATATATCGACATGACCGACTGGCTGACGGCGAAACAGGCGATGGAGGCGCTGGGGGTGCGGCCGCAGACCCTCTACGCCTATGTCAGCCGCGGCCGCGTCGAGGCTCGCGCCCGGGACGACGATCCGCGCAAGAGCGTCTATCGGGCCGCCGACATCGAGCGGCTGGCCCGGCGCAAGGCGCGCGGCCGGGCCGCCGCCGCCGTGGCCGAGGAGGCGATCGCCTGGGGCGAGCCGGTGCTGCCGTCGGCCATCACCACCGTATCGCACGGCAGGCTCTATTATCGCGGCGAGGACGCGGCAGCGCTGGCCGGGCGGGAGACGCTGGAGGCCGTCGCCGCCCGCCTGTGGGGCGCCGCCGTCGATCCGTTCGACCGCCGGCCTGGTCCGATCCCGGACGGTCGCGACCCGCGCGCCCGCATGTTCGCCAGCCTGGCCGCGCGGGCCGCCGCCGATCCGCCGGCCCGCCGCCGCGCGCCGGACGTCCTGCACGCCGAGGCCGCCAGCCTGCTCGACGGCCTCGCCGACGCCGTGGCCGGGGCCCCCGGGGTCGGCCGCATACACCAGAGGCTGGCCCGATCCGGCGGCTGCGGCGAGGACGGCGCGGATCTGATCCGCCGCGCCCTGGTGCTGCTGGCCGACCACGAGCTCAACGCCTCGACCTTCGCGGCGCGGGTGGCCGCCTCGACCGGCGCCTCGCTGGCCGCCGCCGCCCTGGCGGGACTGGCCGCCCTGTCCGGCCCGCTGCATGGCGGCATGGCGGCCAGGGTCCAGGCCTTCATGGACGAGGTCAGCCGCCGCGGCCCCCATCGCGCCATCGCCGCGCGCCAGGACCAGGCCCTGCCGATCCCCGGCTTCGGCCATCCGCTCTATCCCGAAGGCGATCCGTGCGCCCGCGCCCTGCTCGACGCCTTCGCGCCGCCGCCGCTGTTCGCCGAGACCGAGGCCGCCGTCGCCGCCCTGACCGGCGAGCCCCCCAACATCGATTTCGCGCTGACCGCCCTCGCCGAACGGCTGGACCTGCCGCCCGAGGCGCCCTTCCTGCTGTTCGCGACCGGCCGCTGCGCCGGCTGGCTGGCCCACGCCCTGGAGCAGGTCGCCGCCGGACGCCTGATCCGCCCCCGCGCCCGCTACGTCGGACCGGCGCCCGACTCGGCGGCGTAGAAGGCGTTGCGGGCGGCCATCATCGCCCCGACCATCTCCCGCTCGGCCTCCGACAGATAAGGGTTCCATACGTCGAAGATCAGGATAACGCGGGTCTCGTCGGCGTCGTTCCAGGCTTCGTGCTCGATGGTGTCGTCGAACACCCAAGCCTCGCCCATGCGCCAGGGACGCTCGTCGTTGCCGACCCGGAAGCGGGCCGGCCCCGGCAGGATCAGCGGCAGGTGGGTCAACAGCCGCGCGTTGGTCGAGCCCGTATGGGCCGGAATATGCGTGCGCGGCTGCAGGGCGGAAAACACCGCCGTGGGCGCGAAGCCGGGCTGGTCCGCCATCGGCAGGCTTTCCAACAGCGCCGCCGTACCGGGACACAGGTCGCAGATCTCGTCCTGCCGCGCGCCGTCCCGCCACAGCCAGAGCGAGCTCCATTTGCGGGAGTGGTTGAGCTCCTCCCACTGGTTGACCGGCGCGCCCGGCGGATAGGCGATATAGGGCGCGAACCGGTCCATGCCCCCGGTCGAGACCAGGGCGGCCAGCTCGTCGCGGATCATGTCCGTGGCCGCCTCCAACCGGGGCAGCCAAGGGAACAGCTCCCGGTCGAAGAACTGCACCACCGGCAGGCCTGGAAAATGCATCAGCAGGGGCTGGGGCTGGTACACGCGCTTGCGGCCGGCGAACAGGTCGAGCGCCTCGTCGAAACGGCGCTGCGCCGCATGCGCGTGCCTGGAACGCACCGCGTCCACCTGCCCGGCCATGAACGCCCGCAACGCCTCGGCGTTCTCGGCCACCACCTGACGCGCCCGCGCCAACGGCTGCGCCAGCCCCGGCGGCGTCTTGTCCGGCGACGGCGCGATGGTCAGCGCGTCCTTGTAGATCGACGCCGCCGCGCGGATCAGCCCCATCCGCTCGAGGATCGCGCCTTTCGAAAGCAGCGCGATGAACAGGTAGGGCTCGATCTCCAGGGCGGCGTCCAGCGCGGCCAGAGCCGCCGGCAGATCGCCGCGCAGGCGCAAGGCCAGGGCGATATTGAGGCGGACATTCACGTCGCGGGGCGCGGCGCGCTCGGCTCGCCGCAGGATGTCGAGCGCCGCGTCCGCGTCCCGCCGCGCCAAGGCCGCATTCGCCCGGCTCAGCAACTCCTCGACGTCGACCACGTCGGCAATCATCGTACGGTCCCCGGCGGCGCGCCCCACGCCGCATGTGTTCAGCGAATCTAGATCGGCGGGGGCGGCGGCGCGACGGCGCTGATTACAGTTTCGTAATGCTGCGACAGGATGCCGCGTCCCTGTGCTTCGATGCGCCCGGCGCCCATTTCGCCGGCGCCGCGGGCTGGCGCCGGCGGGCGGCTCGCCTAAGCTCGCCGGCAGCGACGTCTCGCGGAGCCCGTTCGAATGCGCCTTGAAACCACGCCCCTCTGGCTGATCGCGCTGGTCATGACCCTGGTCCTCCTGGCGGCGGAGGAGCTGGGCTATCGCTGCCATAGCCTGTTCGGACGGTTCACCGACCGGGACGACGGCAAGGACGAGGCCGGCGTCGGCTACCTTCTGTCGGCGACCCTCGCCCTGCTGGGCCTGCTGATCGCCTTCACCGTGTCGATGTCGGCCGACCGCTACAACGCCCGTCGCCATCTGGTCGTCGCGGAAGCCAACGCGATCTCGACCGCCTATCTGCGGGCCCAGCTGCTGGACGAGCCCGCCCGGGGGCGGCTGAGCGGCCTGTTCGGCAGCTACATCAAGGCCCGCGAGGACTTCTTCACCGCCGGCGAAAACAAGGCCGCCATCGCCGACGCCGACGCCCGCACCGGCGCCCTGCAGGCCAGGATATGGGCCGAGACGGCCCGCGCGGTGCGGGCCGCGCCGGCCGCGACGATCAACCCGTCTCTGCTCCAGGCCATGAACGAGGCCTTCGACATCGCCTCGGCCCGACGCGCCGCCCTGGACGCGCGGGTGCCCGCCGCCATCCTGCGCACCCTGGCGGCCTACGCCGTGGTCGCCGCCGCGCTGATGGGCTACGGCCTGGCGCGGGCGCGGCGGCGGCATTTCGTCGCCTCGACCACGCTGTTCGTGCTGCTGGCCCTGTCGATCACCCTGATCATCGACCTCGACCAGCCGCGGTCGGGCCTGGTGACCATCTCGCAGACGCCGATGAGCCGCACGGCCGAGAGCATCCGGCAGATGGAGGGCGCCAAGGCGGTGGAACAGCCGCCGTCCGACCCGTCGCCGAACTAGGGCGTTCCGTCCAGCCCGTTCAGCGCGGCGAACAGCCGGGCGACGTCGATCGGCTTGCCGACATGGTCGTCCATGCCGGCGGCGGCCATCTGGTCGACCTGATGGGGCAGGATGTTGGCGGTCAGGCCGATCACCGGCGTGCGCCGCAGCCCTGCCGCCGTCTCGCGGGCCCGGATCGCCCGGGTGGCGGCCAGCCCGTCCATCACCGGCATCTGAAGATCCATCAGCACCACGTCCCAGCCCTGTCGCGCCCAGGCCTCGACCACCTGGGCCCCGTCGTCGACGATCAGCGGCTCGATCCCGACCTGCCGCAGCAGGGTGCGCAGCACCAGCTGGTTGACCGGATTGTCCTCCGCTGCCAGCACCCGCAGCGCCCCGGGCAAGGGGACGGCCGGTCCGGACGAAGCCGGCGGTGGCGAGGCGATCCGCGCCAGGGGCAGGACCAGGCGGAAGGTCGAGCCGGTTCCGGGCCGGCTGTCGGCGACGATCTCGCCGCCCATCAGGGCGCAGAGGCGCCGGCAGATGGCGAGGCCCAGCCCCAGGCCGCCGTGACGGCGCGTGCTCGACGCGTCGAGCTGGACGAAGGGCGCGAACAGGCGGTCGATCTCTTCAACCGGCACGCCCGGCCCGGTGTCGGCGACGGCGATCTCCAGGCCGCCAGCCAGGCGGGCGCGCACGTCGATGCGGCCGGCCTCGGTGAACCGGACGGCGTTGGACGCCAAGTGCCGGATCATCTGGGTCAGGCGGCGGACGTCGCCGCGATAGACCCCCTTGGCCTCGCCGGCGATCGTTACGGCGAAGGCCACGCCCTTGGCCTCGGCCTGGGCCGCGAACGGCGCGCAGGCGGCTTCGACCGCCGTCTCCAGGTCGAAGGGCGCGGCGGCGATCTCCAGCCGGCCGGCGTCCATATTGGCCAGGTCGAGCACCTCGTCCAGCATGCCGGTCAGGGTCTCGCCCGACCGCCGGATCACCGCCAGCCGCTCGCGCTGGACGCCGGACAGCTCGTCCGCCTCCATGGCCTGGGTCATGCCGAACACGCCGTTGAGCGGGGTGCGGATCTCATGGGTCATGGTCGCCAGGAAGATGCTCTTGGCGGCCTGGGCGGCCTCGGCCTGCGCCTCCTTGCGGGCGGCCTCGCCCAGCGCCTCGCGCATGCGCCGGTCGCTGCTGACGCGCGCCGCCCCGTAGTGGGCGACATAGGCGAAGAAGGCGGCGACGGCGAGGACCGCCAGGAGGGCATGGGGAAGAGGCGAGCCGGCCAGGGCCAGCACGGCGGCGACGGCCGTCGCCGCGAAGGTCGCCGCCAGGCAGGCGCCGCCGATCAGACGCGATATGACGAACTCGCCCGTGCAGCTGATGGCCACGCAGCCGAACATCGCCATGCCGCCGAGCATGGCGGTCCGATCCCCACGGACCACCAGGGCCAGGGGCAGCAGGCAGTAGAGACCGGTATAGGCGAAGCTGAACAGGGCCAGCGCCCGTTCGCCCCCCCGACCGGTCAGCTTGAACGCCTCTATGGCCCAGCAGAGGCACTGGCTGACGCCGATCAGGGCCAGGGCCAGGACCAACCAGGCAATCGCATAGGAAGGGCTAAGCCAGATCCCTGCGCCGAACGCGGCGACGATGGTCAATGGAACAATAATTAGCGCGTCACGTCGGCGAAAGCGGACGATATTCGTCCACGACATTGAAGCGTCACTCTGAACCAACCGCATTACTCCACCGGTTGGCGAAACTTGCTGGCCATGACTTAACCGCGAATAAATGCAGCCGTCGCCAGACGCGAAAAATGGCTCAAAAGGACAATTTCAGCGCGAGGGGGCGCCGGCGCGACGGCCGGCGCCCCCTCGCCGCCGTCAGGCGCGTTCGGGAACCGGGCCCTCGACCGCCAGCGGGTGGCTGAGCCGACCGACCATCTCCTTGGGGCACACCTGCCAGAAGAACGCCCGCGTCCGGTCCCAGTCGCGCAGCAGGTCGGCGGCGAACGACGAGCCAGTCTCGCGGGCGTGCTCGCCGATCAGTGAACGGAGCATGCCCTCCCAGTAGGGCGAGCGCAGCCGGTCGACCAGGACGCTGTCGCGGTTGACCCGGGTCTCGAACCGGCCGTGCATGTCGAGCACGAAGGCCATGCCGCCGGTCATGCCGGCGGCGAAGTTGTCGCCGGTGGGGCCCAGGATCACCGCCATGCCGCCGGTCATGTATTCGCAGCCGTTCGCGCCGCAGCCCTCGACCACCGTCACCGCGCCCGAGTTGCGCACGGCGAAACGCTCGGCCGCCTGGCCGGCGGCGAACAGCCGGCCCGACGTCGCCCCGTAGAGGCAGGTGTTGCCGAGGATGGCGTTGGCCTGCGACATCGCCAGATAGGGTGCCGGCCGGACGGCGATGGTCGCCCCCGACAGCCCCTTGCCGACATAGTCGTTGGCCTCGCCGGTCAGCTCGATGCGCAGGCCCTGCACGGCGAAGGCGCCCAGGCTCTGGCCGGCCGAGCCCTTGAGCTGCACGGTCAGGTGGCCCGACGGCAGGCCGCGCAGATTGTACTTGCGCACGATGTGGCTGGAGATGCGCGAACCGATGGCCCGGGCGGTGTTCCGCACGGTGTAGGTCAGCTGCATCTTCTCGCCGCGCTCGAGCAGGGGCGCGGCGTCGCGGACGATCTGGGCGTCGAGGGTGTCGGGCACCTCGTTGCGGCCCTCGATCGTGCAGTAGGGCGCGTTCGCCCCCGGGTCGGCCTTGACCAGCAGCGGGTTGAGGTCGAGGTCGTCGAGGTGTTCGGCGCCCCGGCTGACCTGGGCCAGCAGGTCGGTGCGGCCGACGATGTCCTGCAGCCGCCTGAAGCCCAGCGAAGCCAGGATCTCGCGCACCTCTTCGGCGATGAAGCTGAACAGGTTGATGACCTTCTCCGGCGAGCCGGTGAACTTGGCCCGCAGGGCCTCGTCCTGGGTGCAGACCCCCACCGGACAGGTGTTGGAATGGCACTGGCGCACCATGATGCAGCCCATGGCGATCAGGCTGGCCGTGCCGATGCCGAACTCCTCGGCGCCCAGCATGGCGGCGATCACCACGTCACGGCCGGTGCGGATGCCCCCGTCCGTCCGCAAGCGGACGAAGTGGCGCAGGTTGTTGAGCGTCAGCACCTGGTTGGCTTCAGACAGCCCCATCTCCCAGGGACCGCCGGCGTACTTGATCGAGGTCTGCGGCGAGGCGCCCGTGCCGCCGACGTGGCCCGAGATCAGGATGACGTCCGCCTTGGCCTTGGCCACGCCGGCGGCGATGGCGCCGATGCCGGTCATCGACACCAGCTTCACCGTCACCCGCGCATCGGGATTGATCTGCTTGAGGTCGTAGATGAGCTGGGCCAGGTCCTCGATCGAATAGATGTCGTGGTGCGGCGGCGGGCTGATCAGCATCACGCCGGGGGTGGCGTGGCGCAGCCGGGCGATCATCTCGGTGACCTTGAAGCCGGGCAACTGGCCGCCCTCGCCGGGCTTGGCGCCCTGGGCGACCTTGATCTCCAGCTCGCGGCACTGGTTCAGATATTCGGCGGTGACGCCGAACCGGCCCGAGGCCACCTGCTTGATGGCCGAGTTGGGGTTGTCGCCGTTGGGCAGCGGCTTGTAGCGCGCCGAGTCCTCGCCGCCCTCGCCCGAGACCGACTTGGCCCCGATGCGGTTCATGGCGATGTTGAGCACCCCGTGGGCTTCCGGCCCCAGCGCCCCCAGGCTCATGCCCGGGGTGACGAAGCGCTTGCGGATCTCGTTGACGCTCTCGACGTCGTCCAGCGGCACCTCGCCGTGGGCCGGGCTCCAGTCGAGCAGGTCGCGGATCTGGATCGGCCCCTGGCCGCGCATGCCCTCGGACCAGCGCTTGTAGACGGCGTAGTCGCCGCTGTCGCAGGCGTGCTGCAGCGTGTGGATCAGCCGCGCCTCGAAGGCGTGGGCCTCGCCCGAACGGCGCGCCTTGTAGAAGCCGCCCATCGGCAGGCTGATCGCCGCCGCGTCCCAGGCCTTGCGGTGGACCTCGACCGCCTTCTTCTCCAGGCCGGCCAGGCCGATGCCCGAGATGCGCGAGGGCATGCCGGGGAAGAACTCGGCGACCAGGGCGCGCGACAGGCCGAGCGCCTCGAAGTTATGGCCGCCGCGATAGGACGAGATGACGCTGATGCCCATCTTGGAGATGATCTTCAAAAGGCCGCCCTCGACGGCGGTCTTGAAGTTGATGCACACGTCGCGGAGGGTCAGGTCGCCGCACAGGCCGCGCTCCAGACGGTCCTGGAAACCCTCCTGGGCCAGATAGGCGTTGACCGCCGTCGCCCCGACGCCGACCAGCACCGCGAAATAGTGCGTATCCAGACATTCGGCCGAACGGACGATGATCGAGATGTACGAACGCAGGCCCTTCTGCACCAGCCAGCTGTGCACCCCGCCGGTGGCGAGGATCATCGGCAGGCCGACGCGGTCGGGGCCCGAGCCTTCGTCGGTGAGGACGATGGTGGCGCAGCCGCGCAGCACGGCGTCCTCGGCCTCGGCGCGGATGCGGTCGAGATTGGCGCGCAGGGCGTCGCCGGGGCGGGCCTCCGGCGCCGGGATCGGCATGGTGCAGTCGATGACCGCCAGGTTCTTGGCGCCGATATAGCCCTGGATGCGCTCGTACATCCCGGTGGTCAGCACCGGGCTTTCCAGCACGTAGACATCGGTCTGGGCCTCGTCCTGGGCCAGGATGTTGCCGAGGTTCTTGAACCGGGTCTTCAGGCTCATGACGCCGGTCTCCCGCAAGGGGTCGATCGGCGGGTTGGTCACCTGGCTGAAGTTCTGACGGAAGAAGTGGCTGAGCGGCCGGTACTTTTCCGACAGCACCGCCAGCGGCGCGTCGTCGCCCATCGAGCCGATGGCCTCCTTGCCGTCCTCGACCATCGGCGCGAGCACCAGCTCCAGGTCCTCCAGGCTCATGCCGGCGGCCACCTGGCGGCGGATCAGCTCCTCGCGGCCGAAACGGCGCGGCTCGGGCCCCGGCCCGATCTCGGCCTCCAGGTCGACCATGTTGCCGAGCCAGTCCGTATAGGGATGGCGGTCGGCCAGTTCGTCGATGATCTCCTCCTCGCCGTAGAGGCGGCCCTCGACCAGGTCGACGGCGATCATCCGGCCGGCGGAGATGTGGGTCTTGGCGGTGATGCGCTCGTCGGCGACGCCGCACATGCCGGCCTCCGAGCCCATGATCACCAGGCCGTCGTCGGTATAGGCCACGCGCAGCGGGCGCAGGCCGTTGCGGTCCTTGCCGGCCACCACCCAGCGGCCGTCGGTGGCGCACACCGCCGCCGGGCCGTCCCACGGCTCCATCACGGCGTTGGAGTAGGAATAGAGCGCCTTGTGCGAGGCCTTCATCTCGCTCTTGCCGTTCCAGGCCTCGGGCATCAGCAGGGTCTTGGCCATCGGCGCGTCGCGGCCGGCGCGGACCAGCACCTCGAAGGTGTTGTCGAGCGCGGCCGAGTCCGAGCCACCCGGCTGGATCACCGGCTTCACGTCGTCCCCGAAATCGCCGAAGGCGTCGGCCGCCATCTTGATCTCGTGGCTCTTCATCCAGTTGACGTTGCCCTTCAGCGTGTTGATCTCGCCGTTGTGGGCCAGCATCCGGAACGGCTGGGCCAGCCGCCATTCGGGGAAGGTGTTGGTCGAGTAACGCTGGTGGAAGATCGCCACCGCCGCCGCGAAACGGGCGTCGCGCAGGTCGGGATAGAACTCGTCGATATGCTCGGCGAGGAACATGCCCTTGTAGATCAGCGAGCGCGCCGACAGCGAGCAGACATAGAAGCCGCCGGCCAGATTGGCCTGGGCGACGCGCTTTTCGATGCGCTTGCGGCACAGGAACAGGGCCCGCTCCAGCGCCTCGCCGTCGAGGCCGGCCGGCGGGGCCAGCATGATCTGCTCGATCTCGGGCCGGGCGGCGTTAGCCTTCTCGCCGATCACCGAGGTGTCGACCGGCACCTGGCGCCAGCCATAGATATAGAAGCCGAAGCGCAGCACCTCGCTTTCGACGATGGTCCGGGCCATTTCCTGGGCGCCCAGGTCGGTGCGCGGCAGGAAGATCTGGCCGACGGCGACCGGGCCGGGGCGCAGTTCGTGGCCGGTGCGCCGGACCTGATCGGCGAAGAAGTCCTGCGGCACCGAGACCAGGATGCCGGCCCCGTCGCCGGTCTTGCCGTCGGCGTCGACCGCGCCGCGGTGCCAGACCGCCTTCAGCGCCTTGATCGCCAATTCGACCACTTCGCGGCGGGGGGCGCCGTCGATGGCGCAGACCAGGCCGACGCCGCAGGCGTCGTGCTGGGCGGTGATGTCATAGCCGCCATTGGCCTCGATCAGGCGCTGACGGTCGGCCAGGTATTGGGCGGTTTGCGGATGTTGAGCGCCGTCGGCGGACATGGCGGGCTCCCTGCCTATTCGGCGGCCAGGGCGGCGGACGCGCCGGCCTGGGCCTGGATGTAGCGGTCGATGGCGTCGGCGGCGTCGCGGCCGTCGCGGATGGCCCAGACCACCAGCGAGGCGCCGCGGACGATGTCGCCGGCGGCGAACACCCCGTCGAGCGAGGTCATCTGGGTCTTGAAGTCGGCCCGCACCGTGCCCCAGCGCGAGACCTTCAGGTCTTCGGCCCCGAACAGGGTCGGCAGGTCCTCCGGATCGAAACCCAGGGCCTTGACGACCAGTTGGGCCGGCAGGTCGAAATCGCCGCCCTCGATCTCCTCCGGGGTCTGGCGGCCGGAGCTGTCGGGCGGGCCCAGGCGCATGCGGACGGCGCGCACGCCGGCGACGCCGGCGGCGTCGCCCAGCACCGCGCGCGGCGCGGCCAGCCATTCGAACACCACGCCCTCCTCCTCGGCGTTGGCGACCTCGCGCATCGAGCCGGGCATGTTGGCCTTGTCGCGGCGATAGAGGCAGGTGACCGAGCGCGCGCCCTGGCGGATGGCGGTGCGCACGCAGTCCATGGCGGTGTCGCCGCCGCCGACCACCACCACGTCCTTGTCCTCGGCGTAGAGCGCCGGGTCGGCGTCCCCGTCGCCGAGGCCGGCCCGGTTGGAGGCGATGAGATAGTCGAGCGCGGCCACCACGCCGGCGGAGCCGACGCCGGGCGCGGACAGGTCGCGGGCCTTGTAGACCCCGGTGGCGATCAGCACGGCGTCGTGCCGGGCCCGCAGGTCGGCCAGGCCGGCGTCGCGGCCGACCTCGAAGCCCAGGCGGAACTGAACGCCGCCCTCGGCCAGGCGCGCGGTGCGGCGCTCGACCACGTCCTTCTCCAGCTTGAAGCCGGGAATGCCGTAGATCAGCAGGCCGCCGGCGCGGTCGTGGCGGTCGTAGACGGTGACCTGATAGCCGCGCTCGCGCAGCCGCTCGGCGGCGGCCAGGCCGGCGGGGCCGGCGCCGACGATCCCCACGGATTGCGGGCGCTCGGCGCCGGCGCGCAGGGGCTGCACCCAGCCCTCCTCCCAGGCCCGGTCGGTCAGGTAGCGTTCGACCGCGCCGATGGTCACGGTGCCGTGGCCCGACTGCTCGATGACGCAGGAACCCTCGCACAGGCGGTCCTGCGGGCAGATGCGGCCGCAGATCTCGGGCATGGAGTTGGTCGCCTGCGAGATGTCGTAGGCTTCCTGCAGCCGGCCGGCGGCGGTCAGCCGCAGCCAGTCGGGGATGTTGTTATGCAGCGGACAGTGGGTCTGACAGAACGGCACGCCGCATTGCGAGCAGCGCGAGGCCTGTTCGGCCGCCTTGGCGTCGATGTAGTCGGCGTAGATCTCGTGGAAGTCGCGATTGCGCGTCTCCGCCTCACGCTTCTGCGGCGTGGCGCGGTCGACGGTGGTGAACTTCAACATGCGCTCGGCCATGGCCGGGGCCTTCCTTCGACGACTTGAGGGAAATTCTTTGCGGCGACGGGCTATTATGGAGGCCGTTTGGCAATGAAAACCCTTTAGTCCCATTATTAGACCACTTTTCAGGCAAATCCGCGTGAAGCCGCCCTGGGCCGAGCGAACCATGCGGGAATATGGTCCACTTTATGGATAAACTTCTCATTTACCGTAACGGGCGCACTCGGGCGAGGCGGCGTGGAGAGCACAGATGAACGACTGGCTGATTGCGGTGATCCTGGGCCTGATCGAGGGCCTGACGGAGTTCATCCCGGTCTCCTCGACCGGCCACCTGATCCTGGCCAAGGACGCCCTCGGCCTCACCGACGCCGGCTGGGACACCTTCATCGTGCTGATCCAGCTCGGGGCCATCCTGGCCGTGGTGCTGCTCTATTTCCAAAGGCTGTGGCTGGTGGCGACCCGCCTGGGCCACGATCCGCGCGCCCGGCATTTCGTGCTGAGCGTGCTGGTCGCCTTCCTGCCCGCCGTGGTCCTGGGCGTCGCCCTGCACGACATCATCAAGGGCGTGTTCTTCGAAAGCCCCAAGCTGATCTGCTGGTCGCTGATCCTCGGCGGCCTGGTCCTGCTGGCGCTCGACCGCTGGCCGCCCAAGCCCACGCACGACGACGCCATGCGCTATCCGCTGCTGACCTCGCTGGGCATCGGCTTCTTCCAGTGCCTGGCGATGATCCCCGGCGTGTCGCGCTCGGGCGCGACCATCGTCGGGGCGCTGCTGCTCAAAGCCGACAAGCGCTCGGCGGCGGAGTTCAGCTTCTTCCTGGCCATGCCGACCATGGCCGGCGCCTTCGCCTACGACCTGTTCAAGAACCGCCACAACCTCGACCTGCACCACGGCGGGCTGATCGCCGTCGGCTTCGTGGTGGCGTTCCTGTCAGGGCTGGTGGTGGTGCGGGCCCTGCTCGACTTCGTCGCCAAGCGCGGCTTCGCCCCGTTCGCCTGGTGGCGCATCGTCATCGGCGCCGGCGGCCTGATCGCCCTGGCCCTGACCGGGCGCTAGCGCCAGCGCATAGCCGCGGCCGACATGAAAAAACCCGCCGGGATCGCTTCCGGCGGGCTCTTGCATTTCCAGCTTGGCGAAGGCCGCTCAGGCTTCGGCGGCGATGGCCTCGGCGAACTGGCCGCCCTTGCGGTAGCGATAGAGATAGGTCGGCAGGATCGGCTCGACGGCGGTCGCCTGCACGCCCAACTCGGCCAGCCCGGCCGCGCCGGCCGAGACGACGTTGTCGGTCTTGAGCAGCTCGACCTGGTCGGCGGTCAGGGGCGGCGCGATCAGCACGCCGGCCAGTTCGACCACCGATCCGAGGAGGCTCGCCGCCGGGAACGGCAGCGGCAGCAGCACGCGGTCGCGATGGGTCTCCTTGAGCACCAGTTCGAGGATTTCGCGGAAGCTGTAGACCGCCGGGCCGCCGAGCTCATAGACCCGGCCGGCGGTCTGCGGGTCGACCACGCAGCGGGCCACCGCCGCCGCCACGTCGCCGACGAACACCGGCTGGAAGCGCGTCTCGCCCCCGCCGATCAGCGGCAACGCCGGCGCCATCGCCGCCATCGCGGCGAAGCGGTTGAAGAAGCCGTCGCCCTGGCCGAACACCACCGAGGGGCGGACCATCGTCGCCGTGGGCACGAGGGCGCGCACCACCGATTCGGCGGCGGCCTTGGTGCGGGCGTATTTCGAGGCGGACTCGGCGTCCGCCCCCAGGGCCGAGACCTGGACGAAGCGGGCGATCCCGCGCTCGGCCGCCGCCTCGGCGATGTTGCGCGCGCCCATGACGTGGACGCTCTGGAACTTCTGGCGGCCGGCCTCGTGCAGCACGCCGACAAGGTTGACCACCGCCTCGGCCCCTTCCAGCGCGCGGCGGATGGAGCCCGGAACGCGGATGTTGGCCTGGACCACCTCGATCTGGCCGACGTCGCCGAGCATGCGCAGCTTGTAGCCCCGGCCGGGCTGGCGGACGGCGACGCGGATGCGCAGCCCCTGCTTGGCCAGAGCGCGGACAACCTGGCTTCCGATGAAGCCGGATCCGCCGAAAACCGTAACCAGCCCTTGCATGGCGTCCTCGCAGTCTCAGGCCAGGGTCGGGATCGGGCCGGCGGAGGAAGGCGTTTCCATCGCGCCGGCAAGGCCCTGGCGAACAGGCCAGGGGGATAGACGACCACGCCCGTCTTCGCAATCGGCGGAAAGTCGTCACATCCTTGTTGACTGCCGGGAAGCGGCGCCCTAATCAGCGCGCCTCGCCGATCCGGCAAGACGGATTGGGCCCAGGTGGCGGAATTGGTAGACGCGCTGGCTTCAGGTGCCAGTGGCTTAACGGCCGTGGAGGTTCGAGTCCTCTCCTGGGCACCACCCCTTACCAAGGTGGTGCAATTGCGGGCCTCGCGAGGCCTTGCGGCTTCTCATCGACCTTAAGAACGTCGCACCGGGCCGGGGCCGCCTTCGGGCCCGCTCGCGGTCGGACGCTCGCCGTCCCGCCTATCGCGTCTTCTCTTCATCGCGTCTTCGCTTCGTTGAGCGCGGCGGCGGCGCGGATGAGGGCGATGAACGCCGCCTCGTCCATCCTGTCGCCCTGGCGGATGTCGATGGCCCGCCTCACGCCGCCTTCCAGGCTGGCGTTGAACAGGCCCGACGGGTCCTCCAGCGCCGCCCCCTTGGGGAAGGTCAGCTTCACGGCGCTCTTGTAGGCCTCGCCGGTGCAGATCAGCCCGTCGCGGGACCACACCGGCACGCTCCACTTCCACTCCTCGACCACGTCCGGGACCGCCTGGGCGATCAAGGCGCGGACATGGGCGAGCGCCTCGCCCCGCCAGTCGCCCAGCTCGGCGATCCTGGCGTCGATCAGCCGGGACGGGGCCTCGTCTCCGGACGCTGCGCTCTTCTTCAATGCAGGCCTCCATGCCTTCTCTTCCGGCCCCGTCGGAACCCCCGCGGCCGGGCTGGTCGCCCGATCTGGCGCCGCCCGGGCAAGGAGCCCCAAAACCCGCGAGCCATCAAGACGGTGTGGCTGCGGCGCAGCAGGCTCGCCTCGCCGAACCGGCTACGGCCGCCGCCCTGTTGTCGCCCCAGAGCAGAGCGACTAAATAAGCGCCCGACGCAGCCCCCTGAGAGCACCTCCGGGGACTGCGCAAGACACACGCCAGGCCGAAAAGCCTCAACGAAATCAATTGGTCGCCAGGATGGACCCGGTCCTTCCCTGGTCGCCGCCCTCCTTCGACGACAGGCCGAAACCGCGATGGCGGAAGGCCGGAATCGGTGACAGCATGGGCGGCCGCCGCTAACTCTGGAGCCTCGTTTGGCGATCCACCTGCACAAAGGCGACCTTCCCGACGGTCTGGACCTGGGCCCGACCGTGGCGATCGATTCCGAGACCATGGGCCTGCGCCTGGGCCGCGACCCGCTGTGCGTGGTCCAGTTGTCGAGCGGCGACGGCGACGCCCACGTGGTCCAGCTCGACCGGCCGGCCTACGACGCCCCGAACCTCAAGCGCCTGCTGACCGATCCGAAGGTGCTGAAGATCTTCCACTTCGGCCGCTTCGACATCGCCATGTTCGCCCTGCACCTGGGCGTGACCACCGCGCCGGTCTACTGCACCAAGATCGCCTCGAAGCTGGCGCGCACCTACACCGACCGCCACGGCCTCAAGGACGTGACCAAGGAGTTGCTCGGCGTCGACATGTCCAAGGCCCAGCAGAGTTCGGACTGGGGCCAGGCCGCGCTCAGCCCCGAACAATTGACCTACGCCGCCTCGGACGTGCTGAACCTGCACGCCCTCAAGGCCAGGCTCGACGCCATGCTGGCCCGCGAGGGCCGCACGGACCTGGCCCAGGCCTGCTTCGACTTCCTGCCCTGGCGCGCCAAGCTCGACCTGGCGGGCTGGGAGGACGTCGACATCTTCGCTCATTCCTGAGGTCCGGTCCCATGACCGCCGCCCCATCCGCTCAAGCCCTGCCCCCCGACGCCGCGCGTCGACGCCGCGGCATGGCCCGCTGGCGGGCCCGCTCGACGATGATCCACGTCTTCCGGGTGCTGCTGCCGGTGGTGATCCTGGCCATCCTGGCGGCGCTGGGGGGCTGGGTGCTGTACAAGTCCACCGTCGGCCGGCCGGTCGAGGCCCCCAGCGGTCCGGTGGCGCTGCGCATGCTGACGCCGCTGTTCTACGGCCGCAACACCAGCGGCCAGCCCTATGTGATGGGGGCCCGCGCGGCGGTGCGCGACGAGCACGACCTGCAACGGATCGCGCTCGACCACCCGACCATGAACATGAACATAAACGCCCCGAACCAGACCAGGATCACCGCCGATCACGGCATCTACCGTGAGGACGACAAGATCATGCACCTGGACACCAACGTCGTGTTCGTCCACGCCGACGGCACCACCTTCAAGACCGAGAAGGCCACCGTCGACACCAACACCGGCATCATCACCGGCGACGCGCCGATCGCCGGCGACGGCCCGCGCGGCCAGATCCAGGGCGACACCTACACCGTGTACGACAAGGGCGACCGCATCATCTTTCGCGGCAATGTTCACGGCGTTATCAAACGAGACTAAGAAGGACTTGGCGCGCGAGACCGCGCCGTGCCGAAGGACCCCGAGCGAATGAAGCGCGTAGCCGCCACCTTGACCCTTGCAGGACTGTTGAGCGCGACCAGCCTGCTGGGCGAGACCGCCTGGGCGCAGCTCCAGCCTTCGAGCAAGTCCCCCGTGCATGTCACCGGCGACGAGACCGAGGCGGCCCAGAGCCAGTGCCTGAACATTTGGCGCGGCGCGGTCGAGGCGGTGCAGGACCAGAGCCGCCTGCGCTCGGCCGTGCTCAAGGTCTATTTCAAGAAGGGTCCGCCGACCAAGCCGGGCCCGAACGGCCAGCCGGGCCAGCAGCAGTGCGGCGACCTCGACCGCATGGAGGCCGACGGCGACGTCTATTACGTCACGCCCGAACGCCGGGTGCGCGGCGACCACGCCGTCTACACCGCCGACAACGACCAGATCGTCATGACCGGCGGCGTCGTCGCCGTGCAGGACCAGAACGTGGTCAAGGGCGACCGCATGGTCATCCACGTCAAGGACGGCAGCGGCACCATGGACGCCGCGGCCAAGGGCCGGGGCAAGCCCAACCGGGTGAGCGGCGTCTTCTACCCCAAGGACGACAACGCCTCGGGCAAGCCCGCCGCCAAGCCGACCGACAAGCCGGCGAGCAAGCCGCAATGATCCTCGCGGGCGCCGGCGCGCCGCGCCGGGCCGCCCTGTTCTTTTCCGTCGCGTCGGAGACCTGACGTTGCAGTTCATGAATTTCGGGACGCAGGCCGACGTCGGCGCCGGCCTGGTGGTCGAATCCATCGGCAAGTCGTTCCGCGGGCGGGCCGTCGTCAACAATGTCAGCCTGCGCCTGGAGCGCGGCGAGGTCGCCGGCCTGCTGGGGCCGAACGGCGCGGGCAAGACCACCTGCTTCTACATGGTCACCGGCCTGATCCCCGTCGATTACGGCGCGATCTACCTGGACGGCGAGAACATCACCGCCCAGCCGATGTACCAGCGCGCCCGCATGGGCGTCGGCTACCTGCCGCAGGAGGCCTCGATCTTCCGCGGCATGACCGTCGAGCAGAACGTCATGGCTGTGGTCGAGATGCGCGAGCGCGACCGCCGCAAGGCCCGGGCCACCGTCACCGAACTGCTTGAGGAACTGCGCATCGAGCACCTGCGCAAGGCGCCCGCCGTGTCGCTGTCCGGCGGCGAGCGGCGGCGCGTCGAGATCGCCCGCGCCCTGGCCAGCGAACCGTCGTTCATGCTGCTGGACGAGCCCTTCGCCGGCATCGACCCCCTCGCCATCAACGACATCCGCGAGGTGGTGGCCTATCTCAAGGGGCGGGGCATCGGCATCCTGATCACCGACCACAACGTCCGCGAGACCCTCGACATCATCGACCGCGCCTCGATCATCCACGCGGGCGAGGTGCTGTTCGAGGGCCGCCCCGACGAGATCCTCGCCGACCCGGAAGTGCGCCGCGTCTATCTGGGCGACCGCTTCAGCTAGACCCCGACGGCCACGACCTCGATCTCCCGCCCGGCCAGAGCGGCGACATCGCCGACGGCCTTGCCCAGCAGGGCCTGGGCCAGGGGCGAGACGTAGGACACCGCGCCCTTGGCCGGATCGGCCTCGTCCTCGCCGACGATGCGGAAGGTCTGCCGCCGCCCGTCCTCGCGGTCGAAGGTGACCGTTCCGCCGAACTGCACCGCCTGGACGCTCTCATCCAGCTCGACCCGCTGCGCGCTGGCCCGCCGGGCCGCGTAATAGCGAAGGTCCCGCGTCGCCCGCGCCATCGCCGTGCGGTCGGCCTGCACGTCGCCGGCCTGCGCCGCGGCGTAGGCCGCCCGCGCCTCGGCCAGGGCGGCGTCCAGCGCCGCCAGCCCGTTCGGCGTGACGAGATTGGGGTGCGGCGATATCGGCCGGTCCGGCAGGTCGGCGGCGGCCGCTTCGCTGTCCTGTTCCTTGGTGAAGGCGACGCTCATCCCCATCACCTAGTCGGTCGGACGGGGTCGTTCAACGCAGGACGGCCCGCCGCGCCCCGTCCCGAACCGCCGCCGGGGATTCCTGAGCGCCCGTTAACCATTCGGTGGCATTGACGGCCTTAGGCTGGCAAGCAAGTTTCAGGCCAGGGGTGCGCATTGGCGCTCAGTCCGCGATTAGAGCTCCGGCAGGGCCAGGGCCTTGTCATCACGCCGCAGCTGCAGCAGGCGATCAAGCTTCTGCAGCTGTCGAACCTCGAGCTGGAGGCCTATGTCGAGGCCGAGCTCGAGCGCAATCCCCTGCTCCAACGCGACGAACGCGACCATGAACCCGACGCCGAGGGCGCCCGCCCCGCCGAGGCCGCGGAGGAGGCCGCCGACCGAATCGACGAGGCCGGCGCGGCCGCCGACCTCGACGCCCGCCACGACGACGTCTACGCCGACGCCTCGCCCGGCGACCGGGCCACCGGCGACGCCGGCGAAGGCGCCCAGCAGGCCGGCGGCCAGCTCGACTGGTCGCGCGCCGGGCGCGGCGGCTCGTTCGACACCGACGGCGAGGGCCTGGACGCCCAGATGGCGCGCGAGAAGACCCTGGCCGAGCACCTGCACGACCAGCTGGCCGTCGCCGGCCTGCCCGAGACTCAGCGGGCCATCGCCGCCGTGCTGATCGACGCCGTCGACGAGGGCGGCTACCTGCGCTGCGACCTGGAGGAGACCGCCGAGCGGCTGGGTTGCGCCCTGGCGGCGGTCGAGACGGTGCTGGCCTGCCTGCAAGGCTTCGAGCCCACCGGCGTGGCGGCGCGCGACGTGCGCGAATGCCTGGCCCTGCAGCTCAGGGAGCGCGACCGGCTCGATCCGGCCATGGCCGCCCTGCTCGACAACCTCGACCTGCTGGCCCGGCGCGACATGGCCGCCCTGCGCCGCGCCTGCGGCGTCGACGAGGACGACCTGAAGGACATGATCGCCGAACTGCGCGGCCTGACCCCGCGTCCCGGCGCGGCCTTCGGCGGCGAGCCCGCCGCGCCGGTGATCCCCGACGTGTTCGTGCGCGAGGCGCCAGGCGGGCTGTGGCACGTCGAGCTGAACGCCGACACCCTGCCGCGCCTGCTGGTCGACCAGCGCTACCACGCCCGCATCGCCGGCGGCGCGCGCAGCGAGGCCGACCGCACCTTCGTCTCCGAATGCCTGGCCGACGCCAACTGGCTGATGCGCAGCCTCGACCAGCGGGCCAAGACCATCCTCAAGGTCGCCAGCGAGATCGTGCGCCAGCAGGACGGCTTCCTGGCCTTCGGGGTCGAGCACCTGCGGCCGCTGAACCTCAAGACCGTCGCCGACGCCATCGGCATGCACGAATCGACCGTCAGCCGGGTGACCTCGAACAAGCACTTGGCCACGCCGCGCGGCGTGTTCGAGATGAAGTTCTTCTTCACCGCCGCCATCCAGTCGAGCGTCGGCGGGGAAGCGCTGTCGGCCGAGAGCGTGCGCCACCGCATCCGCGGCCTGATCGACGCCGAACGGGCCGCCGAGGGCGTGCTGTCCGACGACCGCATCGTCGAGATCCTCAAGGAGGCCGGCGTCGACATCGCCCGGCGCACCGTGGCGAAATACCGCGAGGCCATGCGGATTCCGTCGTCGGTGGAGCGCCGGCGCATTCTGCGCGAGGCGTCCTAGTTCCATCCCGGGCGTTCAAGAAAGCGTGCGTGGACTCCTGATTCATCCGGCTTGACACCGGGGTCGCCCGGGTCTGCACTGGCCTCATGCAAGTCCAAGTTTCCGGCAAGCATGTCGACGTCGGGGAGGCCCTGCGAATGCGGGTCGCCGACGAAATCTCCACAAGCATCGGCAAGTATTTCGAACGCGGCGGCGACGCCGACGTCGTGGTCAGCCGCGAAGGCTACGCCTTCCGGGTCGATTGCTCGGTCAAGCTCGCCTCGGGCCAGCAGCTGCAAAGCCACGGCCTCGGCGGCGACGCGCATGGCGCCTTCGACGCCGCGCTGGCCAAGATCGAGACGCGCGTCCGGCGCTACAAGCAGCGGCTCAAGAGCCATTCCTCCGCCGCGACGGCCAAGGCGGCCGAGACGGCGGCCTTCTACGTGCTGCGCGCGCCCGAGGACGTCTCCGCCGAGGATTGGGACACGGACGAGGAACACCCCTCGACTCCGCCCGCGGCGGTGGTCATCGCCGAGACCGAGGCCGAGCTGAAGACCATGACCGTTTCGATGGCGGTGATGGAGCTGGACTTGACTGAAACCCCGGCGATCGTGTTTAGGAACGCCGCCCACGGGGGCTTGTCGGTTGTGTACCGCCGAACCGACGGAAATATCGGCTGGATCGATCCCGAACGCACAAAATCGTCAAACGGGCGCGATAAGGGCTGAGCCGCCGCCGCCTCACCGAGTTGTTGGGAGGCTGGCGGGTTGTTGGAGCACGACTGAGCGTATGGACATCGGGGATTTGCTGGATCGCGGCGCTATCTCGCCGCGCGTGAGCGCATCGTCGAAGCGCCAGGCCCTGGCGGTGATCGCCGAGATCGCCGCCCGCAGCTTCGACTTGAAGCCCGCCGAGATTCTCGACGCGCTCATCGAACGCGAGGAGGCCGGCTCGACGGGGGTGGGCTTCGGCGTGGCCGTGCCGCACGCCCGCCTGCCGGGCCTGGACCGCATGCGGGCCGTGTTCGTGCGGCTGGAGGCGCCGGTCGCCTTCGATTCGATGGACGACCAGCCCGTCGACCTGCTGCTGGCCCTGTTCGCGCCGGAGCAATCGGGCTCGGAGCATCTGCGCGCCCTGGCGCGCGTCTCGCGCCTGCTGCGCAAACCCGAGATCCGGGAGCAGCTGCGTCAGGCCGGGGCCGTCGACGCCATCCACGCCCTGCTGGCGCGCGAGGCCCAGCCCTCGGCCGCCTGACCGCGGCCGGGGCCTGGCGCCCCCTTCTTCGCCTCAGTGGACCGAGACGGGCGCCAGTTCGTGGGCGATGGCCGCGGCCATGGCCGAATCACGGTCTTCCATCACCGCCAGGCGTTCGCCGTCGGCGCGGTGGACCGCGTAAAGAATCTGATCCGGATCCAGATCGACGCCCAGGGCCGTGATCTCGGCGGCCGTGACGGGCCGCACATAGACCAGGTCGGGCGCGCCCAGGGCGGCGAAGGCTTCGTTTGTCAGGTGCGGCGTCATCATGACCACCTCCTCTGAGAAATTGAACGCCTCAACGGACCGCTTGTTGCAGCCGGTCGCGGGGCGTCGGAAGACGGACGGGGAAGGATGCGGGGCCGCCGTCTCGATCGGCCCCTGGGGCGTCGGCGAGGACCTCAGCCCGCCGTGCGGATGGCGATGCGGCGGACCTGCTTCTCGGGTTCGGGCCGCACCACGTCGACATGCAGCAGGCCGTGCTCAAGGGTGGCGCTCTCCACGTCCATGCCGTCGGCCAGGACGAAGGTGCGCAGGAAGCCGCGCGCGGCGATGCCGCGATGCAGATAGGCCTTGTCGCCGCCGTTGGCGGCCTCTGGCTCGCGCCGGCCGGCGACGGTGAGCTGGTTGTCCTCGATGGTCACGTGCAGCTGGTCGGGCGCGAACCCGGCCACCGCCAGGGTGATCCGCACGCGGTTCTCGCCGACGTCCTCGACATTGTAGGGGGGATAGCTCTCGGAGGCGGCCTTGGCCGCCCGCTCGATCAGCGAGCGAGTGTGCTCGAACCCCAGCAGAAAAGGGCTGTCGAACAGGATCGTACGGGTCATAGGCGAAGCCCTCGTGCGTGAAGCGACTTCGTTCGACGAGACCAGCCCTTTCAGGCGCCGGCCTCATCGACACGCGACGTATTTGGCGACGCCTCCATGTCGTTTCAAGCGGCTCCTGGTCCAAGGATCGGGGAAAACCCCAAGCCAGCCGTCCGGGGCGGACTGGAAGCCGTCGATCCGCCGGGGCTCGGAGAACGGGCCCGGCGGCCGCCCCTGCCTTTCCCCTTGCCGTTGTCGCTGGCTTACGAGGCTGAGGCCTCCCGTGGTTCCGCCGCCACGGCGAGCGGCCGTGCGGGCGTCGTCTTCAGCGCCCGCGCGACCGGGCGCTCAAAGACCCTGTGGGAGAGGACGCCGCCCAGGATCGCCAGCGCGAGGGCCGCGACGCCGGATTTCCATAAGGAAAGACCCCCGCCGTTTTACGGCGAGGGTCCTATGGTGGAGCTAAGCGGAGTCGAACCGCTGACCTCTTGAATGCCATTCAAGCGCTCTACCAACTGAGCTATAGCCCCGAGGTCTTCGGGTCCCGGCCGGAGGGGTCTTGTGGAACCCCCCGGCGAGGCGGCGGAACCTATGCTGAGCGTTTCCGCCTTGCAAGCCCGCCCCGAAGATTTTTTTCGGGTGACGCGGAGTTTTTTCAGCGCTCCTCGTCGTCGGCGTTCGGAAGCCCCTCGATGTCCTCGCCGCCGAACTCGTCTTCGTCCTCGTCCTCAAGGAACGGAACGTCTTCGCTGTCCTCTTCCAGGCCGTCTTCCTCGGCGAAGTCGACGCCCAGGTCGTCGCCGGAGGCGGGCGCGCCCGGATCGGCGTCGCCGTCGTCGTCGCCGGCGTCGCCGGCGTCGGCCTCGGCGGCCTCGTCGATCTCGGGGGTCTCGTCGGCCTCGTCCTCAAAGCCGTCGGTGTCGACGACCTTGTTTTCCTTCTCCTCCTCCGCCTCGTAGTCAGGCGTGACGGAGCGAGCGCGGACGCGGCGGCTGCGCAGCGCCTCTTCCGGATCGAACTCGGTTCCACATTTGGGGCAGACGGCCGGGCGCTTGCCCAGGTCGTAGAACTTGGCGGAGCAGCTGGGGCAAATCTGTTTCGCGCCCAATTCGGGATTGGCCAAGGGCAGATATCCTCTGGATTTCCGTGGCGAAAGCGGCGGCTCCCTTGCCACGGCGCAAAGCCGCTGTCAAAAGCAAAGCCCCCAAACTTCCGCCGGTTCCAGAGAACCTATCAGGCAAGGCTCGATTCCGACATGGCCAGCGCCAACCTCACGGCCCGCCCGGGGTCGCCATTGAGAGGGCGCGTGCGCGCGCCCGGCGACAAGTCGATATCCCACCGCTCGATGATCCTGGGCGCGCTGGCCACCGGCACAACCACGGTCGAGGGCCTGCTCGAAGGGGACGACGTCCTGCGCACCGCCGCGGCCATGCGCGCCTTCGGCGCCCGGGTCGAGCAGCTTGGCGACAGCCGCTGGCGGATCGAGGGCCAGGGCGGCTTCTCCGAGCCCGAGGACGTCATCGACTGCGGCAACGCCGGCACCGGCGTGCGCCTGATCATGGGGGCGGCGGCGGGTTTCCCGATCTGCGCCACCTTCACCGGCGACCTTTCCCTGCGCTCGCGGCCGATGGGCCGGGTGCTGGAGCCGCTGGCGCGGATGGGGGCCTATTGGGTGGGCCGCGACAAGGGCCGCCTGCCCCTGACGATGAAGGGCGGCAACCTGCACGGCCTGACCTACCGCCTGCCGGTGGCCTCGGCCCAGGTCAAGTCGGCGGTGCTGCTGGCCGGGCTGCACGCCGACAGCGGCGTCGAGGTGTTCGAGCCCGAACCGACCCGCGACCACACCGAACGCATGCTGCGCGCCTTCGGGGCCGAGGTCGACGTCGCCGACCAGGGCGGCGTGCGCCGCATCCACCTGGGCTACGGCCAGAAGCTGCACGGGACGCACGTGCGCGTGCCGGGCGATCCGTCCTCGGCCGCCTTCCCGCTGGTCGCGGCGCTGATCGTCCCCGGCTCCGAGGTCACGGTCGAGGGCGTGCTGCTCAACCCCCTGCGCACCGGCCTGTTCGACACCCTGCGCGAGATGGGCGCGGACCTGACCATCGCCAACGAGCGCCAGGAAGGCGGCGAGACCGTCGGCGACGTCACCGCCCGCCACTCGGCGCTGAAGGGCGTCGTAGCGCCGCCCGAGCGGGCGCCGTCGATGATCGACGAATATCCGATCCTGGCCGTGGCCGCCGCCTTCGCCGAGGGCGAGACGGTGATGCGCGGCGTCGGCGAGATGCGGGTCAAGGAAAGCGACCGCATCGCCCTGATGGCGGCGGGCCTCGCCGCCTGCGGCGTCGCCGTCGAGGAAGAGCCGGAAGGCTTCATCGTCAGGGGCGCGGGAAAGGTGAAGGGCGGCGGCCTCGTCCGCACCCAGGGCGACCACCGCATCGCCATGTCGCACCTCGTCCTGGGCCTGGCCGCGCAGACGCCGGTCACGGTCGACGAGCCCGGCATGATCGCCACCAGCTTCCCGACATTCCGCAGCCTGATGACCGGGCTGGGCGGCGAGATCGCCGAGGCCTGACCGCATGGGCTTCGTCATCGCCGTCGACGGCCCGGCCGCCTCGGGCAAGGGCACCATCGCCCAGCAGCTCGCCCGGGCCTACGGCCTTCCCTGCCTCGACAGCGGCCTGTTGTATCGCGCCGTCGGCGTGACCTTGCAACGCGCCGGCGGCGACCTCGACGACGCGGCCCAGGCCGAGGCCGCGGCGCGCGCCTTCGACGCCGGCGCCCTCGACGACGACGCCTTGCGCACCCGCGCCGCCGGCGAGGCCGCCAGCCGGGTGGCCGTCCATCCCGGCGTCCGGCGGGCCTTGCGCGATTTCCAGATGCGCTTCGCCGAGCAGGAGCCCGGCGCGGTGATCGACGGCCGCGACATCGGCACGGTCATCGCTCCCGGCGCCCCGGCCAAGCTGTTCGTCACCGCCAGCCCCGAGGTCCGGGCCGAGCGGCGCTGGCTGCAGCTGACCGCCAAGGGCGAGGCGGCGAGCTATGACGACATTCTCGCCGACATCCGCCTCCGCGACGCCCGCGACAGCGGCCGGGCGGATTCGCCGCTGGCCGCCGCGATCGACGCCGTCTTGCTGGACACGACGGAAATGAGTATATCCCAGGCCGCCGATGCGGCCCGCCGCATCATCGAGACGGCGCGCGCCCGCTGGGAGAAATCCCTCAAGGGCTAATCCACCCGCGCCATTCTCTCGTCAGCCGCGGGCGAAACTCAGCGCAGGATCTTGTTCTGCGCTCTTCGGTTCAACCCCTAACCGAACGCGGACCCGAGGTCCGACCGCCGTGCGGCGATCTTTTCGCGTTCAACACTGAGAAGAGTCATATGGCTGACGATATGAGCATGAGCCCCTCGCGCGACGATTTCGCCGCGCTTCTCGACCAGAGCATGGGCGGCGGCAGCGACTTCGCTGAAGGCACCGTCGTCAAGGGCAAGGTCGTCGGGATCGAAAAGGATTTCGCGATCGTCGACGTCGGTCTGAAGACCGAAGGTCGCATCGCCACCAAGGAATTCGGCGTCGGCGCCGACGGCAAGGCGACCATCAAGGTCGGCGACACCGTCGAGGTCTACCTCGAGCGCGTCGAGAACGCCCTCGGCGAAGCGGTGATCAGCCGCGACAAGGCCCGCCGCGAGGAAGCCTGGACCCGCCTGGAAGGCGTCTACGCCAAGAACGAGCCGGTCATGGGCTCGATCGTCGGCCGCGTGAAGGGCGGCTTCACGGTCGACCTGGGCGGCGCCTCGGCCTTCCTGCCCGGTTCGCAAGTCGACATCCGCCCCGTGCGCGACGTCGGCCCGCTGATGGGCAAGGAGCAGCCCTTCGCCATCCTCAAGATGGACCGTCCGCGCGGCAATATCGTCGTCTCGCGCCGCGCCATCCTGGAAGAAGCCCGCGCCGAGCAGCGCACCGAGCTGGTCTCGCAGCTGCAGGAAGGCGAAATCCGCGAAGGCGTGGTCAAGAACATCACCGACTACGGCGCGTTCGTGGACCTGGGCGGCATCGACGGCCTGCTGCACGTCACCGACATGAGCTGGAAGCGCGTTTCGCACCCGAGCCAGGTCCTGGCCGTCGGCGACACCGTCAAGGTCCAGATCGTCAAGATCAACCCCGACACCCAGCGCATCAGCCTCGGCATGAAGCAGCTGCAGTCGGATCCGTGGGACGGCGTCGAAGCCAAGTACCCGGTCGGCGCCAAGTTCGTCGGCCGCATCACCAACATCACCGACTACGGCGCCTTCGTGGAGCTGGAAGCCGGCGTTGAAGGCCTGGTGCACGTCTCGGAAATGTCCTGGACCAAGAAGAACGTCCATCCCGGCAAGATCGTCTCCACCAGCCAAGAAGTGGAAGTGGTCGTGCTGGACGTCGATCCGTCCAAGCGCCGCGTCAGCCTGGGCCTCAAGCAGGCCATGGCCAATCCGTGGGAAGCCTTCCTGGCGGCCCATCCGGTCGGCTCGACCGTCGAAGGCGAAGTCAAGAACGCGACCGAGTTCGGTCTGTTCGTCGGCCTCGACAACGACATCGACGGCATGGTCCACCTGTCGGACATCGACTGGTCGGCCCCCGGCGAGGAAGCCATCGCCCGCTACAAGAAGGGCGATGTCGTCAAGGCCAAGGTGCTGGACGTCGACGTCGAGAAGGAGCGCATCTCGCTCGGCATCAAGCAGCTGGGCGGCGATCCGCTGGCCAACGACACCTTCCGCAAGGGCCAGACGGTGACCGCCACGGTCGTCGAAGTGACCTCGGGCGGCATCGAGGTGAAGTTCGGCGAGGAAGACGCGCCGATGAGCGCCTTCATCCGCAAGTCGGACCTGTCGCGCGACCGCCAGGAGCAGCGCCCGGAACGCTTCGCCGTCGGCGATCGTCTGGACGCCCAGGTCACCAACATCGACAAGGCCGCGCGCCGCGTGTCGCTGTCGGTCAAGGCCCTGGAGATGGCCGAGGACAAGGAAGCGATCGAGAAGTTCGGCTCGTCCGACTCCGGCGCCTCGCTCGGCGACATCCTCGGCGCGGCCCTTCGCGAGAAGGCCGGCGGCAAGGAATAAGCCCACGGCTTAGGAACGCCTCCTGACGGAGCGATCCGAGGGCGGCCCGAGCGATCGGGCCGCCCTTTTTCATGCGCCCCAGGCCGGTTGAGCGGGAAAATGCGCCGCCAGGCGGCGAGGCGATCCTGTTAACGATTGCAACCCCTTGAAATGGTTTTGAGAGTCGCACATGGTCCGCGCCGGTAAGGGGTTGGGGGCGAGAGCCATGATCAAGTCGGAGCTGATCGCGAAACTCGCGAACGAAAATCCGCATCTGACTCAGAAGGACGTCGAGCGCGTCGTCAGCGTGATCTTCGAGCGGATGATCCAGGCGCTGGAAGCCAGCGGCCGGGTCGAGCTGCGCGGTTTCGGCGCCTTTTCGGTGCGCTCGCGGCCGGCCCGCGCCGGCCGCAACCCGCGCACCGGCGAGCCGGTCGAGGTGAAGGCCAAGCACGTGCCGTTCTTCAAGAGCGGCAAGGAGCTGCGCGAGCGCCTGAACGTCGACGCCTGAAGCCCGGCCGGCGGCGAGGCTCGGGGCGGCGGCTTGACGGAACCTTCCGCCGCGCGAAACCTTTCTCTCAGCGATTTAAGGCCAGCGCCCGGGAGGGATCATGAGCATCTTCAAGGAATTCCGTGAGTTCATCGCTCGCGGCAACGTCATCGATCTCGCCGTCGGCGTGATCATCGGCGCCGCGTTCAACAAGATCGTCGGCAGCCTGGTCGATCAGGTGATCATGCCGCCGATCGGCCTGGCGCTCGGGCGGGTGGATTTCGCCCAGCTCAAATGGGTGCTGCAGCCGGCGGGCCTCGACGCCAAGCTCCACCCCGAGGTCGCCATCCAGTACGGCGCCTTCGTCAACACCCTGATCCAGTTCGTCATCGTCGCCTTCGTGGTGTTCCTGCTGGTCAAGCTGGTCAACAGCCTGCGCCGCGAGGAGGCCGCCGAGCCGGCGGCGCCGGCGGCGCCGACCCCGAGCGAGGCCCTGCTCACCGAAATCCGCGACCTGTTGCAGGCCAAGCCCAAGTCCTGACCGACGCCCGCCGCGCTCAGCCCTGCCTGGGCGCGGTCCAGCGGTCCAGCCAGACCTCCGAGACGATGCGGCCGCCGGCCTGGAGGCTGGCGCGCAGATCGACCACCTTGGCGCTCCCCGGCGCCAGTTCGAACGCCAGCCGCAGGCCGCCGGCCTCGGGGTTGGGGTGCAGCACGATGTTGCGCGCCTCGCCGGCGCTGACCTGCACGGCCGCCTTCAGGTCGGTCGGCAGGCCGACCGGGAAATCGAAGTCGACGACATAGCGGCGCAGGCCGCGCGAGGCGGCGTCGGAAGCATCGGCCCAGCCCTTGCCGCCGCCGGCCCCCGAGCGGGTCTGGACGACGCGGCACAGCCCCGCCGCCTCGCCCAGGCGCGCGCCCCACGACAGCCGATAGGCGAAGGCCCGTGGAACCAGGGCGGGAAGCGGCGCCGCCGGCCGCCAGAAGGCGGCGATGTTGTCGTCGGTCTCCTGGCGGGTGGCGATCTCCAGCAGGTAGACCCCGCCCGGACCCCAGTCGCCCCTGGGCTCGACCCACAGGCTGGGACGGCGATGATAGAGCGCCTCCAGGTCCTCATAGGCGGCGAAGCGCCGCTCGCGCTGGACCAGGCCGAAACCCCGCACGCCCGGGTCGTCGAACCGGCTGCCCTGCGTCGAGGCCGGGTTGTCGAGCACCCGCCACAGGTGCTCGCCCACGCCGTTGGCCATGGCCAGGCCGTCGGAATCGTGCACGCCGGGGCGATAGTCGTCCTCGACCTCGGCCGGGGCGCCCGACCGGTCGGGGCCGAACAGGAACATGCTGCTCATCGGCGCGACGCCCAGCCCGGCGATCGCCTTGCGCGGGTGCAGCTCGAAATCCACCTCGAACACGGCGGCCTCGCCGGGGGTGATGACGAAGCGGTGGGCGCCGACGCCGCTGGGGCTGTCGCTCAGGGCGTGGACGGTCACCGAGGCGGCCCCCGCCGCCGGCCGCTCCAGCCAGAAGGCGCGGAAGTCGGGGAACTCCTCGGGGGTTTGCTCGCCGGTGTCGATGGAGAAGCCGCGCGCCGACAGGCCGTAGATCTGCCCCTTGCCCAGGGCCCGGAAATAGGCCGCGCCCTGGAAGACGCAGACCTCGTCGAAATAGTCGGGCCTGTTCACCGGCGCGTGGATGCGAAAGCCGTTGAAGCCGATGTCCCCCGGCGCGGCCGGCGGCTTGGGGCCGTCGAAGCTGTAGAGCGCCGGATCGTAGCGGATCGGGCGGATCGCCCCCTCGACCACCTCGAAGATGTCCACCCGGTTGGGGGCCCGGCCGGCGCGATGGAAGAACTGGACCTGGAACGGCAATCCCTCGGCGCGCCACAGCGCCTTGTCCGGGCGGAAGCGGATGTCGCGGTACTGGTCGTAGCTGAGATCGCGCAGCGCGGCGGGCAGGGCTACGTCGACCGGCTCGAACGGCCGGCGGGCCCGCTCGGCGGCCATCCGGCGCACCTGGGCGAAGACGTCGGCCGCCGGCTCCTGCGCCCGCGCCTCCGTCGCTCCCGTCGCGGCCGCCGCCGCCATCGCCACGCCCCCGGTCATCACGTCCCTGCGCCGCATGCGAACTCCGACATTCGATTCTTCTCTCGCCTTATTGTCGGACCAGGGCCTATGACAACGCCCAAACGCCGGTTCGGGCTGCGGAGACCATGACGAAAGCCAAGATTTGCGGTCTGTCGACGCCCGAGGCGGTGCGCGCGGCCCTGGACGGCGGCGCGGCCTTCCTCGGCTTCATGTTCTTCGCCAAGAGCCCGCGCAACGTCACGGCCGAGGCCGCCGCGCGCCTGGCCGAGCCGGCCCGCGGCCACGCCCAGGTCTGCGCCGTGGTCGTCGATCCGGACGACGCGACGCTGGAAGCCATCAACACCGTTCTGCGGCCCGACCTCTTCCAGCTGCACGGCGAGGAAACGCCCGCCCGCGCCGCCGAGATCGCCCGCCGCACCGGCGCCGGGATCATCAAGGTCCTGCCCGTTGCGACCGCCGAGGACCTCGCGCCCGCCGCCGACTATGAAGACGTCGCCGAGCACCTGATGTTCGACACCAAGCCGCCCAAGGACGCCGACCGGCCGGGCGGCCTGGGCGCGTCCTTCGACTGGACCCTGCTGAAGGGACGGCGCTTCAAGCGGCCGCACCTGCTCGCCGGCGGCCTCGATCCGTGGAACGTGGCCGAGGCCGTGCGCCTGTCCGGCGCGCCCCTGGTCGACGTTTCCTCTGGCGTGGAGCGCGGCGCGGGGCTAAAGGACCCCAGCCTTATTTCGGCCTTCCTGGAGGCCGTCCGCCGCAGCTGAGCTTGCGGCCCGAGTTTCGCGCCTGCCGGGGATCGCCTTGAACGCGCCGTCCAAACCCAACGACTATTCCGCCTATCCCGACGCCGAGGGCCGATTCGGCGACTATGGCGGCCGCTATGTCCCCGAGACCCTGATGCCGCTGGTCCACGAACTGGACCGCGCCTATGCCGAGGCCAAGGCCGACCCGGCCTTCCACGCCGAGCTGAACGGCCATCTCAAGCACTTCGTCGGGCGGCCGAACCCGCTCTATTTCGCCGAGCGCCTGACCGCGCACTTCGGCGGACCGAAGATCTATTTCAAGCGCGAGGAGCTGAACCACACCGGCGCGCACAAGATCAACAACTGCATGGGCCAGATCCTACTGGCCAAGCGCATGGGCCGCACCCGCATCATCGCCGAGACCGGCGCGGGCCAGCACGGCGTCGCCACCGCCACGGTGTGCGCCCGCTTCGGCCTGCCCTGCGTGGTCTATATGGGCGCCACCGACGTCGAGCGGCAAAAGCCCAACGTGTTCCGCATGAACCTGCTGGGCGCCGAGGTGCGGCCGGTGACCTCGGGCGCGGCGACCCTGAAGGACGCCATGAACGAGGCCCTGCGCGACTGGGTCACCAACGTCCACGACACCTATTACCTGATCGGCACCGCCGCCGGCATGCACCCCTATCCGGCCATGGTCCGCGACTTCCAGGCGGTGATCGGCGAGGAGACCAAGCGGCAGGTTCTCGAGATCGAGGGCCGCCTGCCCGACGCCGTGGTCGCCTGCGTCGGCGGCGGCTCGAACGCCATCGGCATGTTCCACCCCTTCCTGGCCGACGAGGGCGTGCGCCTCTACGGCGTCGAGGCGGCCGGCCATGGCCTGGACACCGACAAGCACGCCGCCTCGCTGACCGGCGGCCGCCCCGGCGTGCTGCACGGCAACAAGACCTATCTGCTGCAGGACGACGACGGCCAGATCCAGGAAGCCCACTCGATCTCGGCCGGCCTCGACTATCCCGGCATCGGCCCCGAGCACGCCTGGCTGCACGACATCGGCCGGGCCTCCTACCTGACCTGCACCGACCAGGAGGCGCTGGACGCGTTCCGGCTCTGCGCCGAACTGGAAGGCATCATTCCCGCCCTGGAATCCTCGCACGCCATCGCCAAGCTGGGCGAGGTGGCCAAGGACGTCGGCAAGGACGGCGTCGTCGTGCTGTGCCTGTCGGGCCGCGGCGACAAGGACATCTTCACCGTCGCCGACGCCGTCGGCCGGACGATCTGAGAGACATGACCAAGCAACGCATCGACGCCCGATTCGCGGCGCTGAAGGCCGAAGGCCGCGCCGCCTTCGTCGCCTATGTGATGGCCGGCGATCCCGATCCGGACACCGCCTTCGAGATTCTCAAGGGCCTGCCGGGCGCCGGCGCCGACCTGATCGAACTGGGCTTTCCGTTCTCCGACCCGATGGCCGAGGGGCCGCCGATCCAGCGCGCCGCCCAGCGCGCCCTGGCCGCCGGCATGACCCTGCGCGGCGTGCTCGCCCTGGTCCGCCGCTTCCGCGAGACCGACGGGGACACGCCGATCATCCTGATGGGCTATCTCAATCCCCTGGTGAGCTACGGCTTCGCGGCCTTCGCCCACGACGCGGCCGAGGCCGGCGTCGACGGCCTGATCGTGGTCGATTGCCCGCCGGAAGAGGCCGACCCCCTGGCCGACGCGCTCGACACGGCCGGCGTGTCGCTGATTCGCCTGGCCACCCCGACCACCGACGACGACCGCCTGAAGGTGGTGGTCCGCCGCACCTCCGGCTTCGTCTACTACGTGTCGGTGGCCGGCGTGACCGGCGTCAAGGAAGCCGACGCCGACGCCGTCGCCCCGGCCGTAGCCCGGGTGCGCGCCGCCTCCGGCCTGCCGGTGGCGGTGGGATTCGGCATCAAGACCCCCGAACGCGCCGCCGAGGTGGCCCGGGTCGCCGACGCCGCCGTGGTCGGCTCGGCCCTGGTCGATCAAATTGCCGCGAGCTTGGCCGGAAACCAGCCGCCGGCGCCGAAAGTTCTGGAATCCGTCGCCGCGCTGGCTAAGGCTGTGCGGATGGCGCGAGCAAACACGGCCCCGGCCGCCGGGGTCCAGGCATGAGCATGACTGAAGCAAAGACGCCGTCCGGGCCTCAGTCCCAATCGCCTTCCGGCGAGCGCAAGCGCGGCGGCTGGCTGGCCAAGATCGCCCCCGGGGTGCGCGGGGCCTTCGCCCGGCGCGAGACGCCCGAGAACCTTTGGGTCAAGTGCCCCGACACCGGCGAGATGATCTACCGCTCGGACCTGGAGACCGCCCAGTGGGTGACGCCGGCCGGCCGGCACATGCGGATCGGGCCGGAGCTGCGCTTCGCCTACACCTTCGACGGCGGCGTCCATGACGAGCTCGAGCCGCCGCGCGTCAAGGAAGACCCGCTGAAGTTCTTCGAGGGGCGGCCCTATGGCGAGCGCCTGGCCGCCGCCCGCAAGGCCACCGGCGAGCAGGACGCCATCGCCGCCGCCGTGGGCGAGATCAAGGGCGTGCCGGCCACGGTGCTGGTCCAGGACTTCGCCTTCATGGGCGGCTCGCTGGGCATGGCCGCCGGCGAAGCCTTCATCGCCGCCGCCCGCGAGGCGCTGAAGCGCGAGACCCCGCTGGTCGCCTACACCGCCGCCGGCGGCGCGCGGATGCAGGAAGGGACGCTGTCCCTGATGCAGATGGCCCGCACCACCCTGGCCATCCAGGAGCTGAAGCAGGCCAAGCTGCCCTACGTCGTGGTGCTGACCGACCCCACCACCGGCGGCGTCACCGCCTCCTACGCCATGCTCGGCGACATCCATCTGGCCGAGCCCGGCGCCCTGATCGGCTTCGCCGGTCCGCGGGTGATCGAGCAGACCATCCGCGAGACCCTGCCCGCCGGCTTCCAGCGTTCGGAATACCTGCTCGAAAAGGGCATGGTCGACCGCGTGGTTCCGCGCAAGGAGCTGCCGAACGTGCTCGGCTCGGTCCTTCGCACCCTGATGATGGGCCGCGGGCGCGCCGCCGCCTGAGGCCAGGCCGTCTCGGCCGGGGATCGGGGCTTGCCCCCGCCCCCGCCGGTGCTATCCCGTCCCCGCGCCCCGGCGGCCCCAAGGGCCCTCCGGGGGAGGATGGACCGCATGACCGATCAGCTTCGCCCGCACGACGCCGCGCTGGAGCGCCTGCGCGCCCTGCACCCCAACCGCATCGACCTGTCGCTGGGCCGCATGCGCCGGCTGTGCGCGGCCCTGGGCCATCCCGAACGCCTGCTGCCGCCGGTGGTCCATGTGGCCGGCACCAACGGCAAGGGCTCGACCGTCGCCTATCTGCGCGCCATCGGCGAGGCCGCCGGACTCAAGGTGCATGTGTTCACCTCGCCGCACCTCGTGCGGTTCGCCGAGCGCATCCGCCTGGCCGGCAGGCTGATCGACGAGGACCGCCTGGCCGACGTCCTGGAGCGGGTCGAGGCGGCCAACGCCGGCGAGCCGATCACCTTCTTCGAGATCACCACGGCGGCGGCGTTCCAGGCCTTCGCCGAGACCCCCGCCGACCTGTGCCTGCTGGAGGTCGGCCTGGGCGGCGTGCTGGACGCCACCAACGTCGTCGACCGGCCGGCCGTCAGCGTCGTCACCCCGGTCGACATCGATCACCGCGAGTTCCTGGGCGACACCCTGACCGCCATCGCCGGCGAAAAGGCCGGCATCATCAAGGCCGGCGCGCCGGCCGTGGTCGCGCGCCAGCACGACGAGGCCATGGCGGTGATCGAGGCCCGCGCCGAGGCGCTGGGCGCGCCGCTGACGGTGATCGGCCGCGAGATCGACGCCTGGAGCGAGCGCGGCCGGCTGATGGTGCAAACGCCCGACCGCCTGCTCGACCTGCCCGCGCCCAGCCTGTTCGGCCCGCATCAGTTCGACAACGCCGGCCTGGCCGTGGCCGCCGCCCTGGCCCTGGAGGAAGCGCGGATCGACGAGACCGCCATCGCCCGGGGCGTCGCCGGCGCCGTTTGGCCGGCGCGGTTCCAACGCCTGACCCAGGGACCGCTGGCGGCCATGGCCGCCGAGCGCGGCGCCGACCTCTGGCTCGACGGCGGCCACAACCCCCACGCCGGCCGGGCCCTGGCTCAGGCCCTCGCCGCACTGCAGGCGCGGGACGGCCGTCCCACCGTGCTGATCTGCGGTCTGTTGGCGCGCAAGGACGCCCGCGGCTTCTTCGCGCCGCTGGCCGAGGTGTCGCCGATGGTGCTGACCACCGCCTTCGAGGCCGAGGCCGCCGCCTCGCCCGACGACCTGGCGCTGGCCGCCGGCGAGGCCGGGCTGGTCGCCGATCCCTGCGACGGCGTCCACGACGCAATGCGGCGCGCCCTCGCCGTGGAGGGCGCGCCGCCGCGCATCGTCATCTGCGGATCGCTGCACCTGGCGGGCGAGGTCCTGGCGCTCAGCCCGGAGACCTGGCCCGTCTGATCCTCGCCGCCCTCCGGCGCGCCCGCGCGGGGCCGGCCGGGAGGGCCAAGGACGTCAGGCGGCCGCCTGGACGCCGACTTCGTTCAGCCAGTCGAGGATCTTCTGCTTGGGCATGGCGCCGACCTTCATCGACGCCATCTGGCCGCCGCGGAACAGCATCATGGTCGGAATGCCGCGCACGCCGTAGCGCGACGGGGTGGTCGGGCTTTCCTCGATGTTCAGCTTGGCGACGGTGACCACGTCGGCCAGCTCCTCGCCGATCTGCTCCAGCGCCGGGGCGATCTGCTTGCACGGGCCGCACCACTCGGCCCAGAAGTCCACCAGGACCGGCTTTTCAGCTTTCAGCACGTCGCGTTCGAACGTTTCGTCCGTGACCTTAACGGTGCTCATGAACAGGCTCCTGCTGCGCGCCGGACTCACCTCGCCGCGCGCTTCGATGGTCCGATGTAGGGCCGAGCCGGGCCGCGATCAACTGCGGCCTGACAGCCCGGCCAAGGTGTTCACGATGATGTTTTCTGGCACCGGCATCAGTTTCGGTCCATCGGTCCAGACCAGGGCCGCCTCGATCCGCCGCCCGGGAAACACCGCGCGCAGCACCGCCGAATAGACCGCCATCTGCACCAGATAGGCCGGGTCGGCGTCCTCGATGCGGGCGGGCGAGGGCCGGTTGGTCTTGAAATCGACCACCAGGACGCGGTCGACCTCCACCACCAGCCGGTCGACGCGGCCCGACACCGCCAGCCCGGGCGGCAGCTCCGGCGCGGCGCCGGCGACGGCCACCTCGGCGCGCGAGCCCGGGCCGAACACCGCCGCGAAACGCGGATCGTCCAGCACCCCCAGGGCGGCGGCGGCCATCTCGTCGCGCTGGGCGTCGGAAAGGTCGCGCTCGCGCTCCAGCAGCCGGACCGCCGCGGCGGCCCGCTCGGCCGGCGGCAGGTCCGGCAACGCCTGCAGCAGCCGGTGGACCAGTTCGCCGCGACGATAACGCCCAAGCCCGCCCAGCACGGCGGTCGGCGACGGCGACGGCCCCCGGCCGCTCTCGGCCAGGGTCGACGGGGCGGCGTAGCGCGCGCCGGCCGCCTCGGCCGGGGCCAGGCGGCGCGCCCAGTCCGGCATGGAGGCCGTCGCGGCGACTGTCGCGGCGGCGGCCGGCAGGGTGTCGGGATCGGCGCCGTAGCGATCGACCTGCATGTCGCCGACCGCGACCTTGCGCAGGCCCGCCTGCACGACCGGCGTGGCCAGGGCGCGGCTGACGACGTCGTGCCAGCTGCCCCGGTAGAAGCGGTCCTGGACGGCCACGCCGCAGACGACCAGCCGGTCGCGGGCGCGGGTCAGGGCGACATAGAGCAGGCGCAAGCTCTCGTTCCTGGCCGCGTCCTCGCGCCGCGCCCGCGCCGCCGCCGACGGCGCGCAGTCGTCGGCCTTGCGCGGCGCCCACAGGAAACCGCCGCCCTCGGCGTCGAGCAGCGGCCCGCCCAGGGCCAGGGCGCGGCTGGTGGTGTCGGGCAGGAAGACCACCGGCGCCTCCAGACCCTTGGCGCCGTGGGCGGTCATCACCCGCACCTCGCCCTTGCCGTCCTCCTGCTCGCGTTTGACGTCGATCTCGGCCGAGGCCATGTCGGCGACGAAGGCCTCCAGGGCGTGGACGCCCCGCGCCTCGGCCGCCAGGGCCTGGGCCAGGAAGGCGTCGAGGGCGTCCTCGGCCTCGGGGCCCAGCCGGGTGAGAATGCGGGCGCGCATCGAGCGGCCGTCCCGGTCCAGCCGGGTCAGCATGCGGGCGTAGAAGTCGAACGGCGCGCGGGCCTGGGCCTCGGCCTTGGCCCAGCCCAGGAAGGCGCGGGCGTCGGCCCAGCCTTCGCGCTCGTCGCCGCGCCGGGCCAGGGCCGACCAGACCGAGCCCTCGCGCGGCTGGACGAGGTCGTAGAGGTCCTGCTCGGAGACGTCGCAGAACGGGCTGCGCAGCAGAGCGGCCAGGGTCAGGTCGTCCTTGGGAAACAGGGCGAACTGGGCGAGGCCGATCAGGTCCTTGAACACCACGTGGTCCGACAGCTTCAGCCGGTCGGCCCCGCCCACCGGCGCGCCCTCGCGCTTCAACGCCCGGATGATCTCGTGGAACAGGGCCTTGCGCCGGCGCACCAGGATCAGGAAGTCGCCGTAGCCCGCCGGCCGCCAGGCCCGCGTCTCCTTGTCGAACACCGCCTCGCCCCGGTTGACGGCCGCCTTGATCTCGCGGGCGATGCGCCGGGCCAGCTTCTTGTTCGCCCCTTCGGGCGGCTCGGCGTCGACCGGCGTCCACGGATCGGGGTCGTCCTCGGGCTCGGTCCGCTCCAGCGGCCACAGGTCGACCGTCCCGCCGCCCGGCGGCCGGTTGGCGATATGGACCACCGGCTCCTCGGCGGTCAGGGCGTCCGGGCGCAGGCCGGCGCGGGCCTCGGGATCGGCGAACACGGCGTCGACGAAGGCCAGCACCTCCGGCGTCGAGCGCCAGCTCTCCAGCAGGTCGACGCGGCGGAAGGGCCGCCCGGCCGCCTCGACCAGGCTCTGATAGGCGCGCGTCTCGGCCAGGAACCGCTCCGGCGCGGCCCCCTGGAACGAGTAGATCGACTGCTTCTCGTCGCCGACGGCGAAGATCGTCCGCGCCCGCGCGTCGGCCCCGGCGCCGGCGAAGAACTCTCCCGTCAGCACCTCCAGGATGTCCCACTGGTCGGGGGCGGTGTCCTGGGCCTCGTCCAGCAGCACATGGTCGACGCCGCCGTCCAGCTTGTAGAGCGCCCAGGCGGCGTCGGCGCGCACGGTCAGAAGGTCGTGGGTGCGGGCGATGAGGTCGCCGAAGTCCAGTCCCCCCTTGGCCGTCTTCGAGGCGTCGTAGAGGCTGGCGTAGGCGCGGGCCAGGGTCAGGGCGTAGACGCTGTCGCGGGCGATCCGGGCGGCCTTGGCCCGCTCGACGGCCTCGGCCAGCCGGGCCTGCTCCCCGATCAGCCATTCGCGGGCGGCGGGATCGACCCCGCTGGTGCCCAGCCGCGCCTTGGGCTTGCCGGCCTGGGTGCGGAACACCGACCAGATCGCCGCGAAGTCCGGATCGGCGGCGGCGGCCCGCATCTCCGCCGCCAGCGGCTGGTCGGTCGCCGCCGTGCCGCGAGCCAGGGCCTCGGCGGCGCGCGTCCAGGCCGCCCAGTCGACGCCGGCGGCCGCCTCGGCCTCGACGGCCTCAGGCTCGATCGGTTCGGAAAAGCCGCAGCGGGCCCAGACATCCTCGGACGCGCCGCCTTCGCAGGCGTCGACATAGGCCTCGATCGCCAGCCGCCGCGCCTCGAAGGCGGCGAACATGTCGTTGAAGCGGCCGTAGTCCAGCTCGACCGAGAAGTGGGCGTAGGCCCGGCCCAGCGGCCCGTCGCCGTCGGCCAGGGCGAAGCGGGCCAGGTCGTCGCGGGCCCGGGCCGAGACCTCGGCCGCCGCCGCGTCCTCCAGCACGCTGAAGCCCGGCGAGACGCCGGCCTCCAGCGGAAAGCGCCGCAGCAGCTTTTCGCAGAAGGCGTGGATGGTCTGGATCTTCAGCCCGCCAGGCGTCTCCAGGGCGCGGGCGAACAGGGCCCGGGCCCGCGACAGGTCGCGCGGCTGCTCGTCGATCTTCTCCAGCGCCTTGATCAGCGCCTCGTCGGCCATCACCGCCCAGCCGCCGAGGTCCTGATAGAGCCGGCGCTGCATCTCGGCGGCGGCGGCCTTGGTGTAGGTGACGCAGAGGATCGTCTCGGGCGAGGCCCCGCGCAGCAGCAGGCGGGCCACGCGGCTGACCAGGGTCGAGGTCTTGCCCGAGCCGGCGTTGGCGGTGACCGAGACCGAGCAGTCGGGGTCCGAGGCGAGGATCTGCGGGTTGAGGGCGGGCCGGATCATTCGCCGCCCTCCCCGGCGTCGCCCTCGCCGATGACGTGCCATTCCCACAGGCGGGCCAGATGGTCGTAGTCGCCGCCATAGCGGTCGATGAACTGCGGCGTCGCCCAGGAGACATAGGGCGTGGACGGATCGTCGAAGAAGGCGGCGCGGGCCTGCAGCCCCTCCAGCGCCCGCGCGGCCAGGTCGGCGCTCTCGCCGGCGGCGGCGCGGACGATCTCCTCGCCCGGTTTGCGCCCGCCGGACACCCGCACATAGATCAGGTCCCCCGGCGTCGCGCGGCCGGCCTCGGCGAAGCCGCCGCCTTGCAGGATCGCCGCCGTCAGGGTGAGCTGCGGCGCCAGCCCGCTCTCGATCTGCGGCTGGCTGGGCGGCATGCCGGTCTTGAAGTCGAGCACGTCGGCGACGGCGCCGCGCAGCTCGATGCGGTCGGCCTTGGCGGTGACGGTGAACGGCCCGCCCGGCGCGGCGAAGGTCAGCGCGCCCTCCTGCTCGATCAGCAGCCGGGCGCCGTCGCGGCGGCGGCGCTCGAACCCGGCCGCCCAGGGGGCGGCGTTGGCGGCCAGGGCCCGCTCGCGGGTCATGCGCGCCATCGGCATGCCGGCGGCGATCAGGCTGTCGATCAGGATCGCCTCGAACGCCGCAGCGTCGCCGTCCCCCGACAAGGTCGCGTGCTCCTTGGCGAACCGCTCGAAGGCGGCGTGGATCGCCGTGCCGCGCGCCATCGCCTCCACCGGGGCGTCGGGCCGGTCGAGCGGACGCAGACGCAGGATGCGGCGGGCGTAGGTGGCGTAGGGATCGCGCACCCACTGCTCGACCCCGGTGACCGGCAGCTCGCGCGGCCGCGCCTCGACGGGCGGCCGGGGTCGGGGTCGGGGGGCGGGGCGGAAGGCGTCCGCCGCGTCCAGGGCGCGGGCCCAGGCCAGCACCTCCGGCCGCTCGGGCAGCGCCAGGTCCGCGCCGCGCGCCAGGGTCTCCAGCCGCCACAGCCAGCGCGACTTCACCGCCGGCGCATCGCCGCGCCGCTCGGCGTGCAGCAGCACCACCTCGGGCGCGCAGGCGGCCTGGGCGAAGTCGTGGGCGGCCAGGCCGACCCGGCGCTCCGGCGGCGGCAGGCCCAGGCGGGCCCGCATCGGTCGCGACAGGAACGGGTCGATCGGCGGGGCCTTGGGCCAGACGCCCTCTTCCAGCCCGGCGACGATCAGCCGGTCGGCGCGCACCAGGCGGGCCTCGATCGCCCCCAGGATGCGGATGCGCGGATGGGTGGCCCCGCCGGTGCGCACCGTCTCGCCGGAGACCAGGGCCTCCAGCAGGTCGGCGAAGTCCTCGGCGGCGGCGGCCGGCAGCCCGTCGCCCTCGCCGATCAGGGCGGCCAGCAGCGCGCCGGCCGCCTCGCCGGCCGGGCCGGCCCACAGGCCGCCGGGATCGCCGCCCGGGTCGGCCGCCAGCCGCTCCAGCGCGCCGACCAGGGCGCGGGCCGCCGCCGGAGGCGGGGCCAGGCCGCCGCCCCAGGCCGAGGCCGCCAGGTCGATGGCCGCCGCCAGGTCGTCGGCCAGGGCCCGGGCGGCGTCCAGCCCCGCCAGGCGGTCCGGGCCGGGGGCCTCGCCCTCGCGATTCGGCGCGCGGCGGCGGTCGAGCCGGTCGGCGATCGCCGCCCAGTCGGCCGGCCTCGGCCCGCGCAGGGCGTAACGCTCCAGCGCCTCGCGGGCGCGGGCGAGGTCCGCCTCGTCCCGGCCGAGACGGACGAACGGATGTTTCAGGATGGCGAGCAGGCGCACCGGGTCGAGGGGCTCGGCCGCCGCCCGCGCGACGAGGTTGGCCAGCACCCCGACCGGAAAACCGATCAGCGGCGCGCCGGCCGACGAGTCGGCGCCGACGCCCCAGCGCGCCAGCCGGGCGGCCACGCGCCGGGCCAAAACCTGGTCGGGCGTGACCAGGGCCCCGGTCTTGCCCGGCGTCTCCAGCACCTCGCGCAGCATCAGGGCGGCGACGGCGGCGGCCTCCTCCTCGGTGCGGGCGGCGACCACCGACAGCCCGTCCAGGCCCTCGGCGATGGGGTCGACGCCCTCGGCCGCGCCCTCGCGGCGCAGGCCGTCGATCTGGGCCCGCCAGTCGGCGGTGGCCTCGGCCGGGCGCAGGGCCTCGTTGATCAGCCGCCGCCGCCAGCGCCCGCGCGGCTCGGCCTCGGCGTCGGGCAGCCACGAGGCCACGGCGTCGCGCGGCGCGCCCTCGCGGTCGAGCAGGCGCTTCATCGCGCCTTGCGGATGCTGCTCGCCCACCTGCTCCCAGGCGCTTTCGGCGAGGTTCTGGTCGAGGCCGGGCAGCACCACCGCGCCCAGCGGCGCGCGGGCGACGACGCCCAGCAGCCGCGCCGTGGCCGGCGCCGTGCCGGTGGAGCCGGCGGCGACCAGCACGCCCTTGGGCGGGTCCAGGCGCCATTTCTCGGCCAGGGCGCGCAGGAGGGCGACCCGCCGGCGGGAGACGTCGACGAGGCCCATCTCCTCGAGCCGACGCGGCCAGGCCTCCAGCGCCAGCTTCAGCACCTCGGCCGAGCGCAGCCAGTGGCGGGCCAGCTCGCCCTCGACCAGCCCCTCGACGCGGCCGGGATCGGCGATCTCCTCGATCTCGACGCTGTCGAGGAAGCCGGCCAGGGCGTCGGCCAGCTCTAGCGCGGCGGCGGCGTCCAGCCGGCGGTCGAACAGCGGGGCGTTGACGGCGACCAGACGGGCCAGCTCGAACCGCCGGCGATGGACGCTGACCGCCGGCGGCAGGTCGAGCGCCAGGTCGCCCGGCTCGAACGGCGGCTCGCCCTCGTCGAGGTCGCCGACCGCGCGGATCTGCGGCAGCAGCATGGCCTGGCCGCCCGCCGCCTTGACGAAGGCCTCGGCCAGGGTGCGCGCGCCACGCCGCGTCGGCGTCAGCACCACCGCGTCGGACAGGGCGTCGGGCCCCAGCGGCGTCAGCGCCTGATGAAGGCCGAGCGCCAGGTCCTCGACGAAGGGCCGGTGCGCGGGAATGGTGAACCAGCGCGGCGGCGGACGGCCGAACAGGCGGTCGAAGCCGTTCACCGCAGCCGGGCCTCGGCGGCCTCCCGCGCCTGGGGGTCGCCCACGTGCATCCACAGCCCCGGCGGGGCGACGCCGGACACCCGGCCGGCGGCGGCCAGTTCGCGCCAGATCGGCAACAGGCCGAAAGGCCCGTCGGGCCCGTTCTCCACCACCTGCGGCTTGGCGATGTGGACGCCGACATAGACGTAGGGCGCGGTCTCGCCGGCCGCCTTGAAGCGCACGCGGCCGTCGGCCTCCAGGAACACGTCGCCGGTGTCGTGGAACCCGACCGAGCGGCCGACGGGGGCCAGCAGCAGCCGCACGTCCATGCGGGCCGGGTCCCAGCCCCGGGCCACCTCGTCCAGGGCCGAGACCTGCTCCTCGATCCACACCGAATCGATGTTGGCCACCCAGACCGGGTCGTCGCCCAGCAATGGGCGGGCCTTCTTGAGACCGCCGCCGGTCTCCAGCGCCTGGGCGCGCTCGTCGGAGACGGCGACGGCCGGGCCCAGCCCCCGCGCCCGGCGGGCGGCCAGGTGCGCCTCGACCAGGTCGGCGAAGTAGTGGACGTTGACCACCGCCCGCTCGACCCCGGCTTCGACCAGCCGGTCGAGCATGTGGTCCATCAGGGCGCGGCCGCCGACCTCGACCAGGGCCTTGGGCCGGTCGTCGGTGAGCGGGCGCATGCGGGTGCCCAGGCCGGCGGCCAGCACCATGGCGACGCGGGGGCCGCTCATCGCCGCGCCTCGGCCGGCACGTTGCGGTCGAACCAGGCGCGGACCTCGGCCAGGGACGGGTCGGCCAGGTTGCGGACAAGGTGCGCCCAGGTGCGGGGCATGAAGGCCACGTAGCGGGGCCGCTCGAAGAACACCACCTGCCGGGCGAAGATGAACAGGATGCGCACGGCGTTGAGCGCGGCCAGGGCGCGGTAGTCGGCCAGGAAGGCGGCGCGGTCGAGCGCCGGGCGGGCGGCCAGGTAGCGGTCCAGCATGGCCGCCTCCAGGGCCGGGTCGACGTCGCGGCGGGCGTCCTGCAGCAGGCTGAGCAGGTCCCAGGCCGGATGGGCGCGCAGGGCGTCCTGGAAGTCGAGCATGCCGACCCGCGCCACCCCGTCCCGCTCCGGCCGCCAGATCAGGTTCTCGGCGTGGTAGTCGCGATGGGCGAAGACGCCGAGCGGCCCCTCGGCGACCGCCTGGCCGCGGGCGCGGACCGGCGCCCAGATGCGATCCCATTCGGCGGCCTGCTCCGGGTCGACAGCCGCCATCCCCGCGAACTTCGGCCACCATTCCAGGAACAGGCCGGCGCCGGTCTTGAGCACCAGGTCGTCGTAGCTGAGCAGCGGCCAGGCCGAGCCGTCGGCCTCCAGGCGCGGCGGCGGCGGCTGTTCGTGCAGTCGGACCAGGGCGTCGACGGCGGCCTCGTACAGCGGCGCCTCGGCCTGCCCGTCCTCGATCAGCCGCGCGAACAGGGCGTCGCCCAGGTCCTCGAGCACGGCGAAGCCGCCCGCGTCGTCGTGGGCCAGCACCTGCGGCGCCGACAGGCCGCGCCCGCGCAGCCAGCCGGCCACGGCGACGAAGGCCTCGATGCGGCCGGCGGCCAGGCGGGCGGAGGCGTTGTAGCCCAGCGCCACGCGCTCGGCCGGCGTGGCTTCGGGCGGACACGGCCGGCTCTCCAGGGCCGGCGGCTGGTCCATGAGGATCAGGCTCGCGCCGTCCGGCCGGTGCAGCCGCTCGTAGCGGCGGGTGGAGGCGTCGCCGGCCAGAATCTCGCGCCGCGCCGCGCCCAGGCCGGCCTCGGCCAGGAACGCCCGCTTGGCCGCGTCTCTCTCAGAACTCAAACCCACGCCCCTCCCAGGCCCCGTGCGGGACCAGGCGCGCCCGGCGCGCGCCTTCGTCCGTCTCGTCCTGGCTCAGCTCTATATCGAGTCGGTCCGGCGGCAGGCGGCCGGCGAGGCGTTCGGGCCACTCGATCACCGCCGCCCCGTCCTCCAGCGCCTCCTCCAGGCCGATCTCGTAGGCCTCGTCCGGGTCGGACAGGCGATAGAGGTCGAAATGCGCCAGCGGCAGGCCGGGCGGCTCGTAGAACTGCACCAGGGTGAAGGTCGGGCTGGGCACGTCCTCTTCGGGCGAGGTCAACGCCCGGATCAGCGCCCGCGCCAGGGTCGACTTGCCCGCGCCCAGCGGCCCCCACAGGCAGACCGCCTCGCCCGGGCCCAGCGCGCGGGCCAGCGCCGCGCCCAGCCGCGCGGTGGCGGTGGCGTCGTTCAGGCGGAACTCGCCGTCGGCCGGGGTGATCATGCGAAGGGCCTGTCGGGATGGCGGGGCAGGATCTGCTCGACATAGGCCTTGACCGCCAGCGTCGCCACCTGGGCGTCCGGGTCGAGGGCCTGCGACGGGATCATGGGGCCGGCGATCAGGCGGAAGCGGCGGCCGCGCTTGTTCAACAGCTCGTGGAACAGGGTGATGTCGCGCAGTTCCTGGGAGAAGCGGTCGAACAGGTGGAACAGGGTCGACCAGGGCCCTTCGAGATGCAGCGGGACCACCGGCGCGTCGTACTTGCGGGCCAGCGACAGGGCGCTGGCCATCCAGGGCGGGTCGACCAGCACCCCGTCCCGCTCGCGGCGGGCGAGGCGGCCGGCCGGGAAGATCACCAGGGCCCGCTCGGCCTCGAAGGCGGCCTTGGCCATGGTCACTGTCAGCCGGGTGCGTTCGCGCGTGCGCTTGTCCTCCACCCATTCGACCGGGATCAGCACCTCGTCGAAGCGCGGGCACACCCGGTGGGCGTCGGAATTGGCGAAGAACACCGCGTCCGGCCGCAGGGGGCGCAGGGCGTCGTAGACCGCCACGCCGTCGGCTATGCCGGTGGGATGGTTGCAGACCAGCACCAGACGGCCCTCGGCGGGGACCCGCTCCAGGCCGTAGGTCTCGACCGAGACGCCGAGCAGGTCGGACACGTAGTCTAGCGCCGCGCGACCCGACATCGGCGCGATGGCGTCGGCCATGCGGCGGGCCTTGGCGTAGTCCAGCGCCCGGTAGAGGACCGGCCGCAGCAGCGGCCACAGGGGCGAGGCCGAGAGCCGGGGCGCGCGCTCCTCGATCAGCACGTCGATGATGTGGCCGCCGCGCGGGCGGACCGTCGGCAAGGATGCGGCTGGCGCAGTCGCGGTCATCCGCCGGTTTTCGCACGATGCGGGGCGGCCGTCACACCCCCCGCGCGGCCGGTCGCCGAAACAGCCTTCCACAACCGGGCCGACAGGCTTTAGGAATCGAGCCGGCGCCTCGGCGCCGTCCTTCTGGGGGCCATCCATGCGCGAACGCCATCACCGCAAGCCGCAACGGCCGGTCGCCTATCTGGCGCTGTTGGCCGCCGCCGCCCTGGTCGCCGCCGGCGCCGGCCTCTCGATCATCGGCCACGCCGAAAATCAGCCGCCCGGCGCGACGATCCCCGGCCGATGAGCGTTATGCGCCTGGGCCTTCGCCGAATGGGGCGGGCCAACGCAGGGAGCCGTCGATGAAAAGGTTCAAGGTCTGGGCGTCGATCGTCCTAGTCGCAGCGGCGGTCCTCGCCGGCCTCTACGCCTGGTGGAGCCTGGACCTGCGCTGGCGGCCGACGACGCTGAAAAAGAACGCCCCGCAGATCGCCGCCGCCCTGCAATCGGCCGGCTGGGTCTCGCCCGGCCTGAAGGGGCCCAAACTCTACATCATCTCGTATCGCGCCTGCGAGGACTGCATCCTGTTCGAGAAGACCAAGATGCCGGCCCTGCGCGCGGCCGGGGTCGAGACCCGGGTGATCATGACGCCGCGCCCGACCCGGAACGGCGTGGTGCGCTCCTCGCCCGCCGAGCGGGCCACCATCGCCGAGCTGTGGGCCAACCGCAGCTGGCCGCTCTACGAGCGGTGGCGGTCGGTCCCGCCCGACGCCTGGAAGGCCGAGGGCGTGCCGCCGGCCGACGGCGACGCCGCCCGCACGGCCCTGGTCAAGGTCAGCGAGGACTTCGTCGCGACCATGACCCCGCTGCTCAAGGACAACGGCGTCGCCCTGGCCTACCCGACCCTGATCTGGGAGGCAAAGGACGGCGGCCTGCACACCCTCGCCTGGCGCGAGGGCGTGCGCTACGACGCGATGATGAAGGAGCTGGGCGCCGGCTGACGGCCGGTCCGGCGCAGCGGCGGCTTTTCACCGGCGCGTTGTCGCGCTAGCACCGGCGGCCATGCCCCAGTCCCTCCGTTCCGCCTATCGCGACCTCCTGGCCAAGGGCGAGATCAAGCCCGACGCCGCCCAGGCCGGAGCGGTCGAGGCCCTGTCGCGGCTGGAGGGCGAACTGAACGCCGCCGCCGAGCCCGGCTTCGGGCTGTCGTTCCTGCGCAAGCCCAAGCCGGTGAAGGGGGTCTATCTCTGGGGCCCGGTCGGGCGCGGCAAGTCCATGCTGATGGACCTGTTCTTCGATTCCGCCCCGGTGCGGCGCAAGCGGCGGGTGCACTTCCAGGCCTTCATGGCCGAGGTCCACGACCTCATCGGCCAATGGCGCAAGGGCGACGCCGCCGCGCGCAAGGCCCGTTTCGGCCAGGCCAAGGGCGACGATCCCATCGCGCCGACCGCCGAGCTGATCGCCGAGGAGGCGCAGCTCCTGTGCTTCGACGAGCTGCAGGTCACCGACATCGCCGACGCCATGATCCTGGGCCGGCTGTTCGAGGCGCTGTTCGCCCGCCGCGTCACCCTGGTCGCCACCTCCAACCGGCCGCCCGACGACCTCTATCAGGGCGGCCTGAACCGCCAGCTGTTCCTGCCGTTCGTCGACCTGATCAAGGACCGGCTCGACATCGTTGCGGTGCGCGGGCCGGTGGATTTCCGGCTCGACCGGCTGCGCGGCGCCCAGACCTGGTTCTGCCCCCTGGACGGCGCCAACGAGACGGCGTTCGACGCCCTGTGGACGGACCTGCTCGACGGCGCCGACGAGACCGGCGCGACCCTGGAGGTGCTGGGCCGCAAACTGCGCCTGCCGCGGGCGGCGGGCGGCTATGTGCGTTCGTCGTTCAACAGCCTGTGCGTCCAGGCCCTGGGGCCGCAGGACTATCTGGCCATCGCCGCCCGCTTCCACACGGTGTTCCTGGAGAACGTCCCGCGCCTCTCGCCGACCCAGCGCAACGAGGCGCGGCGCTTCGTCACCCTGATCGACGCCCTCTACGAGGCCGACGCCAAGCTGATCATGCTGGCCGACGGCGAGCCCGAGGCGCTCTATGCGGCCGGCGACGGGGCGTTCGAGTTCGAGCGCACGGCCTCGCGCCTCGAGGAGATGCGCTCGGCCGACTATCTGGAGCGGGTGCGCGAGGGCTAGGCCGAGGCCGAGGCGGCGGCCCAGGCCTCGACCAGGGCCTTCTCCAGGTTGGCGCTGACGAACGGCTTTTGCAGGTTCGGCCGCCCGGCCCAGCGCGGGTCCATGCGGAAATCGTCGAGGCCGGACGAGAAGATGAACGGCGTGCCCCGGTCGATCAGGGCCTGGGCCACCGAGAAGCTGTGCTCGCCGGCGACGTTGACGTCGAGGATGGCGATGTCGACGCGGCCCTCGCGGCCGTCGGAAACCAAGGCCAGGGCCTGGCCGACGCTGGCGAACGGTCCGACCACCTCGCAGCCGAAGTCGAGGAGCATGTCCTCCAGCATCATGGAGACCAGGGGCTCGTCCTCCAGGACCAGCACCTTGAGGCCCGCCAGCGACGCGACGTCGGAACACATGATCTCGCCCTCCCAGGGTTCCGGTCCCTAACGCATAACGACGCCGCGTCCTTCGCGCCATGCGTAGGAATCCCGATACGCCGGCCAGATTAGACGGACCCCGGCGCGCATCAAGGGCGCCGCTCGCAGACCGCCGGTCGGCTCAGCTTCGTTGACACCCCCGGCGCGGAGCTTAAAACGGCCCGGCGTTGGCGAAGCTTTCAGGGGCAGGAGAACAGATGGCCGAGGTCAAAGCCGGGGCGCCCGTGACCAAGGAGCGGCCGCGGTCGCCGCACGTCCAGGTCTGGCGCTGGCACATCACCATGGCGGGCTCGATCCTGCACCGCGCCACCGGCGTCGGTCTCTATGTCGGCGCGCTGATCCTGGCCGGATGGGCCGCGTCGCTGGCCGCCGGGCCCGACGCCTACGCCGCCTGCAAGCACCTGCTCGGCTCGCTGCTGGGCAAACTGGTGCTGTTCGGCCTGACCTTCTCGATCTTCTACCACCTCGCCAACGGGGTGCGGCATCTGGTCTGGGACGCCGGCGAGGGCTTCGAGCCCAAGACCGCCGACATGACCGCCGCCGCGGCCATCGCCTTCGCCGCCGCCGCGACGGTCGCCGTGTGGCTGATCGCCGCCATCACCGGAGCGCTCTGATGACCGACTTCCGCACCCCCCGCTCCCGCGCCCAGGGCCTGGGCTCGGCCAAGCACGGCGTCGGCCATTTCATCGCCCAGCGCGCCACCGCCGTGGCCCTCGTCCCGCTCGTCCTGTGGGCGGTGTTCTCGGCCCTCAAGCTGGCGGCCTCCGACTACCAGGGCGCCGTCCTCTGGACGCAGCAGCCGCTCAACGCCGTGCTGCTGGTGCTGCTGCTGGCCGTCGGCTTCTACCATATGCGCCTGGGCATGCAGGTGATCGTCGAGGACTATGTCGAGACCCACCTGAACCGGCTGGCCGTCCTGCTGCTCAACACCTTCGTCTGCGCCGGCGTCGGCGTGCTGGCGATCTTCTCGATCCTGAAAGTCGCGTTCAGCGGCGGAGCCTACTGATGGCCGCATATCAATTCACCGATCACAAGTTCGACGTCGTCGTCGTCGGCGCCGGCGGCTCGGGCCTTCGCGCCGCGCTCGGCGCGGCCCAAGCCGGCCTGCGCACCGCCTGCGTGACCAAGGTGTTCCCGACCCGCTCGCACACCGTGGCGGCCCAGGGCGGCATCTCGGCCAGCCTCGGCAACATGAGCCCCGACGACTGGCGCTGGCACATGTACGACACCGTCAAGGGATCGGACTGGCTGGGCGACCAGGACGCCATCGAATACCTGACCCGCAACGCCCCCGCCGCCGTCTATGAGCTGGAGCACTGGGGGGTGCCGTTCAGCCGCACCGCCGAGGGCAAGATCTATCAGCGCGCCTTCGGCGGCATGACCAAGAACTTCGGCGAAGGCCCGATCCAGCGCACCTGCGCCGCGGCCGACCGCACCGGCCACGCCATGCTGCACACCATGTACGGCCAGTCGCTGAACCACGCGGTCGAGTTCTTCATCGAGTACTTCGCCCTCGACCTGATCATGGAGGACGGCGTCTGCCGCGGCGTCACGGCGTGGAAGCTGGACGACGGCACCCTGCACCGCTTCCAGGCCCAGTCGGTGGTGCTGGCCACCGGCGGCTACGGCCGCGCCTACTTCTCGGCCACCTCGGCCCACACCTGCACCGGCGACGGCAACGCCATGGTGCTGCGCGCCGGCCTGCCGCTGCAGGACATGGAGTTCGTGCAGTTCCACCCCACCGGCATCTACGGCGCCGGCTGCCTGATCACCGAGGGCGCCCGCGGCGAAGGCGGCTACCTGACCAATTCCGAGGGCGAGCGCTTCATGGAGCGCTACGCCCCGTCGGTGAAGGACCTGGCCCCGCGCGACATGGTCAGCCGGGCCATGACCATCGAGATCCGCGAAGGCCGCGGCGTCGGTCCGAACAAGGACCATATCTTCCTGCACCTGGACCACCTGGACCCGAAGATCCTGCACGAGCGCCTGCCCGGCATCTCGGAGACCGCCAAGATTTTCGCCGGCGTCGACGTCACCAAGGCGCCGATCCCGGTGCTGCCGACCGTCCACTACAACATGGGCGGCATCCAGACGAACTTCTACGGCCAGGTCGTCACCAAGTCGGGCGACGATCCGGACTCGGTGGTGCCCGGCCTCTACGCCGTCGGCGAGGCGGCCTGCGTGTCGGTGCACGGCGCCAACCGCCTGGGCTCCAACAGCCTGATCGACCTCGTCGTGTTCGGCCGCGCCGTCGGCCTGCACCTGGCCGAGACGCTCAAGGCCGGCGACAGCCAGCCCGAGCTGAAGGACGCCTGGACCGACAGCCACGCCGCCCGTTTCGACCGCTTCCGCCACGCCAACGGCTCGCGCTCGACCGCCAGCCTGCGGCTGGAGATGCAGAAGGCCATGCAGGACGACGCCGCCGTGTTCCGCACCGGCGAGAGCCTGCAGAGCGGCGTCGAGCGGCTGGCCAAGGTCCACGCCTCGATGGCCGACGTCTCGGTCAGCGACCGCGGCATGGTCTGGAACACCGACCTGATGGAGACCCTGGAGCTGGACAACCTGGTCGGCCAGGCCATCGTCACCGTCAATGGCGCGCTGAACCGCACGGAAAGCCGCGGCGCCCACGCCCGCGAGGACTATCCGGACCGCAACGACGGCGAATGGATGAAGCACACCCTGGCCTGGCTCGACCAGAAGACCGGCAAGGTGACCATCGATTATCGTCCGGTGCACGCCTACACCATGACCAACGACATCGCCTATATCCCGCCCAAGGCGCGGGTGTACTGAGGATCGCCGCGCAATGGTTCAGCTCACCCTGCCGAAGAACTCCAAGATCGGCAAAGGCCGCCATTTCCTGGCCCCGCAGGACGCCAAGACGGTCAAGACGTTCCGCATCTACCGCTACGACCCGGAAAGCGGCCTCAACCCGCGCTGGGACACCTACGACGTGGCGGTCGACCAATGCGGGCCGATGGTGCTGGACGCCCTGATCCACATCAAGAACACCATGGACCCGACCCTGGCCTTCCGGCGCTCGTGCCGCGAGGGCGTCTGCGGCTCGTGCGCCATGAACATCGGCGGCCGCAACACCCTGGCCTGCACCCACGGCTGGGAGGAGATCCCGGGCAAGGAATGCCAGATCAGCCCGCTGCCCAACCAGCCGGTGGTCAAGGACCTCATTCCCGACCTGACCATCTTCTACGCCCAGTACGCCTCGATCGAGCCGTGGCTGCACACCGAGACGCCCGAGCCTCAGAAGGAATGGCGCCAGAGCCCCGAGGACCGCGAGAAGCTCGACGGCCTCTATGAGTGCATCCTGTGCGCCTGCTGCTCGACCTCGTGCCCGAGCTACTGGTGGAACGGCGAGAAGTATCTGGGCCCGGCGGCCCTGCTGCACGCCTATCGCTGGCTGATCGACAGCCGCGACGAGGCCAAGGGCGAGCGCCTCGACGACCTTGAAGACCCCTTCAAGCTTTATCGCTGCCACACCATCATGAACTGCGCCCAGGTCTGCCCCAAGGGCCTGAACCCGGCCAAGGCCATCGCCGAGATCAAGAAGATGATGGTCGAGCGCGTCGCCTGACGCGTCCTCGGCCGCTGTCGTCCCGTCGGCCGCGTTCCCTCGGAGCGCGGCCGATGCTTTATTGGGACCGGGCGGAGCGCGGACGCCCGACGATCCGCTTGCCAAAAAATGACGCCTCCGTCATTTTCGCACGACGACAAGGGGAACGCCATTGAGCGAGCAGCGCGTAGTGATCGTGGGGGCCGGACACGCCGGCGGCTCGGCGGCGGCGTTCCTGCGTCAGTACGGCTTCGCCGGCCCCATCGTCCTGATCGGCGAGGAGCCCATCCCGCCCTACCAGCGCCCGCCCCTGTCCAAGGCCTGGCTCAAGGGCGAGGCCGACGCCGACAGCCTGGCGCTCAAGCCGCTGGAATTCTACGCCGAGCACGGCATGGACCTGCGCCTGAACGCGGTCGCCGTCTCGATCAATCGCGGCGAGCAGGTCGTCACCCTGGCCGACGGCCAGACCGTTCCCTATGACGTCCTGATCCTGGCCACCGGCGCGCGGGCCCGCAAGCTGCCCATCCCCGGCGCCGACCTGGCCGGCGTGCTGGAGCTGCGCACCGCCGCCGACGCCGAGGCGCTGAAGGCCGCCATCGGCCCCGGCAAGCGGCTGGCGGTGATCGGCGGCGGCTATGTCGGGCTGGAGGCGGCCGCCTCCGGCCGCGCCCTCGGCGCCGAGGTGGTGGTGGTCGAGCGCGAGCCCCGCGTGCTGGCGCGGGTGGCCTGCGAGACGCTGTCGACCTTCTTCCAAGACTACCATCGCGACCGCGGCGTGGTCTTCGAGCTCGACGCCGGGGTCGAGGCCTTCGAGGGCGAAGGCGGCCGCATCGTCGGCGTGCGCCTGTCCGACGGCCGCCTGATCGCCTGCGACGCCGCCCTGGTCGGCGTCGGCGCGACGCCCAACGACGAACTGGCCAAGGACGCCGGCCTCGAATGCGCCGGCGGCGTGGTGGTCGACGAGGACGCCCGCACCGCCGACCCGCACATCTTCGCCATCGGCGACGTCGCCCACCGGCCGCTGCCGCTCTATGACCGCATGTTCCGTCTGGAAAGCGTGCCCAACGCCCTGGAGCAGGCCAAGCAGGCCGCCGCCGCCATCGCCGGCCGGCCGGCCCCCGCGCCCGAGACGCCGTGGTTCTGGTCCGACCAGTACGACCTGAAGCTCCAGATCGCCGGCATCCCCTTCGAGGCCGACCAGGTGATCGTGCGCGGCGACCCGGCCGAGGCCCGCTTCGCGGTGTTCCACCTGAAGGGCGACCGCCTGCTGGCGGTCGAGGCCGTCAACGCGCCGCCGGAGTTCATGGCGGGCAAAATGCTCATCGCCCAGCGCAAAGCCGTTGCGCCGGAAAAACTTCGCGATATGTCGGTTTCCATGAAGAACGTCGCGGCCTAGACAGACGTCCAGAGCCCAAGGGAGCGTAATGGCCAAGATCACCTATATCGAGCACGACGGAACCGAGCACACGGTCGACGTGAAGCCCGGCCTTTCGGTCATGGAAGGGGCGGTCAAGAACAACATCCCCGGCATCGACGCCGATTGCGGCGGCGCCTGCGCCTGCGCGACGTGCCACGTCTATGTCGACCAGGCCTGGCGCGACAAGACGGGCTCGGCCTCGGCCATGGAGGAATCCATGCTCGATTTCGCCGAGAACGTCGAACCCAACTCCCGGCTCTCCTGCCAGATCAAGGTCGGCGAGGACCTGGACGGTCTGGTCGTGCGCATGCCGGAAAGCCAGCACTGACACGCGCGCCGGCGGCGATCAGCCGCCGGCGGCCCGCTCGCGCAGTCGCGCCGACAGCCGGCGCGTGCGGCGCGCGACGGTGAGAGCCGTCCCCAGGGCGATCATGCCCAGCCCGATCAGCACGCATTCGCCGCGCCAGCCCCAGAGCGGCTCCACGGCCGCGACCAGACAGGTCGCCGTCAGGACGGCCATTCGCTGCGGCTTGGCCAGCGGCCCGGCGAAATCGGCCGGCAGGCCCAGCCCCCGGCCCAGTTCGCGCACATAGGCCGTGGTCACGGCCAGGACCGCCGCCAGCCAGCCCAGCGCCCGTCCCGCGTCCAGGCCCGAGGCCGCCGCGCCGTAGCCGGCCCCGACCAGCAGCAGCACGTCGGCCGCCCGGTCGGGCAGCTCGTTCCAGATCGGCCCGTCGGGCGATCCGCGGCCATGCTCCACCGCCACCATGCCGTCGAGCAGGTTGCACAACAGCCGCAATTGGACGCAGACCGCCGCCAGCACGAACGCCGCCGCCCGCCAGCCGCCTTCCAGCGCCCCGGTCCACAGCAAGAGCGCCGCGCCCAGGGCCGCGAACGCGACGCTAAGCGCCGAGATGGCGTCGGGCTGGGCCCCGGCGGCGGCCAGCCGCGCCGCCAGCGCCCCCGCCCAGGGCGCCGAGCGGCTCTTGAGGGGGCGGCGGTTGTCGGTCTCGGTCATGCGCGGCTCCGGCGTCGGCGGCGAGGCTCGCCGCCTGGCCCGTCGCGGTCAAGAGCGGGGCGAGGCCGCTTGACCCGCCGCGCCCTGGCGGCGAGTTTGCGGCGCGCCAGCATCCGGGCGGGGAGCGGATCGAATGTCGGACGTCATCGCCGCCGCCCTGCGCTTCGCCGAGGCCGTGCCGGCGCCGCTGGTCTGGGGCCTTGGGGCGGTGCTGGCCATGCTGACCGCCGGCGCCCTGGCGGCGCTGGTCCTGCCGCGCCTGCGGCCGGGCGTCGACCATGGCGACCTGCGCCGGCGGGTGAACAGCTGGTGGGTGATGGCCGCCCTGCTCGCCGCCGCCCTGCTCGCCGGCTGGCGCGCCACGCTGCTGCTGTTCGCCGTGATATCGTTCCTGGCCCTGCGCGAGTTCCTGTCGCTGGCCCCGATCCGCCGCGAGGACCGGCTGATCGTGCTGCTGGCCTATCTGACCATCCCGGCCAGCTACGCCCTGCTCGCCGCCGACCGCTACGGCCTCTATCTGGTGTTCATTCCGGTCTGGGTGTTCCTGGCCGCGCCGTTCCTGATGGCCTGCATCGGCCAGATCCGCGGCTACCTGCCGACGGCGGCCCTGTTCCACTGGGCGATGATGACCTGCGTCTACAACCTGGGCTTCGCCGCCTATCTCAGCCGCGCGCCCGCCGACCACGCGCCCCAGGCCGGCGGCGCCGGACTGGTGTTCTTCCTGCTGCTGGCGACCGAGGCCAACGACGTGGCCCAGTACGTGTGGGGCAAGCTGATCGGCCGCCGCAAGATCGTCCCCAAGGTCAGCCCCAACAAGACCTGGGAAGGTTTCATCGGCGGCTGGGCCACCACGGCGGCGCTGATCTGGTTCGCCGGGCCCTTGTTCACCCCGCTGCACGGCGTCGGCCTGGCCATGGTCGCCGCCCTCCTGCCCCTGGCCGGGTTCGCCGGCGACGTCACCATGTCGGCCATCAAGCGCGACCTCGGCGTCAAGGACACCAGCGCCCTGATCCCCGGCCACGGCGGCGTGCTCGACCGCGTCGACAGCCTGACCTTCACCGCGCCGCTGTTCTTCCACCTGACGGTGTACTTCTGCTTCGGCGAGACGCCATGGCCCTGATCCGGCTGATCTTCATCCTGCTGATCCTGCGGCCGATCGCCCGGTTCTGGACCGGGGCCGACGTGTTCGGCCGCGAGAACCTGCCGACCAAGGGCCCGGCCATCATCGCCGCCAACCACAACAGCCATGTCGACACCCTGCTGCTGCTGACCATGTTCCCCGCCCGCGCCGTCATGCGCCTGCGGCCGGCGGCGGCGGCCGACTACTTCCTCACCGATCCGGTGGTCGGCTGGTTCTCCCGGCGGCTGATCGGCATCGTCCCCATCGCCCGCGACCGGGCCGGAACCGGCGAGGACATCCTGGCCCCGGCGCGCGAGGCCCTGGCCCAGGGCGACATCATCATCATCTTCCCGGAAGGCACGCGCGGCGACGCCCGCGACCGCATGGGCCGCCTCAAGAACGGCGTCGCCCGCCTGGCCGAGGCCTTTCCCGACGCCCCCGTCGCGCCGGTCTGGCTGCAGGGCGCCGGCCGGGTGCTGCCCAAGGGCGCCCATGTGCCGGTGCCGATGAACTGCACCATCCATGTCGGCGCGCCGATCGCCTGGCCCGGCGACCGCGCCCGGCTGATGACCGCCCTGCGCGAGGCGCTCGACGCGCTCAAGGCCCAGGCTCCGCCGCTGCGCTGGCGCGAGGACGACGCCGACGGCGCCGGCTGAACCAACGCCATGTTGCGGCCCGCCGTCGTTCGGCTAGTACTGGTCCCAGGGGCGGGCCTTGATCGGGGGGACGGGGATGAGCAGCGAAGCCGCGCAAGCGGACCATGAGGCCGGCGGCCATCCGGACGGCCATCTTCATCGTCTCGTCTTCCTCACCGACGGCGTCTTCGCCATCGCCATCACCCTGATGGCCATCGAGATCAGGCCGCCTCACGACTGGGACGGCGTCGCCGCGCACCTGTTCGCGACGATGTGGCCGACCCTGCTGGCCTACGCGCTCTCGTTCGCGGTCATCGGCGTCTACTGGCTGAGCCACCGGCGCACCTTCGCGCGCCTCCAGCGGGCGGACGGCGTGCTGTCGGTGCTCAACTTCGCCGGCCTCGGCCTCATCGCCCTGATCCCGGCCGCCACCGGCCTGCTCTACGAGAACGGCAGTCCCGACGCCTTCCTGATCTATATCGGCCTGGTCGCCGCCATCGGCGCGGCCAACGCCGTCGCCTGGGCCTACGCCGCCTTCATCGGCCGCCTGACGCCGCCTGGACTGCCGCGCGGCGTCAAGGTCTACGTGCTGCTCTCGAACGGACTTTTGCCGGCGGCGATCTGCTGGCTGTCGATCGCGGCGATCGCCGGGCGCCAGCCCCTGGCCTGGCTGGGCGTGGCGGCCCTGTCGGCGGTCGCGGTGATCGGCCCCCGTTTCCTGCCGCGCCGCTGAACGCTATCTCCCCGTCATGCGCATCGTATCCGGACAATTTCGCGGCCGCGCCCTGATCGCGCCGCCGGGATCGAACACCCGCCCGACCTCCGACCGGGCCCGGCAGGCCGTCTTCAACATCCTCGAACACGCCGCCTGGGCCCCGGACCTGCATGAGGCGCGGGTCATCGACCTGTTCGCCGGCTCGGGCGCGCTGGGCTTCGAGGCGCTGTCGCGCGGCGCGGCGTTCTGCCTGTTCGTCGAGACCGACGCCGCCGCCCGCGGCGCCATCCGCGACAATGTCGAGGCGCTGGACGCTTCCGGCGGCGCGGGCCTGTTCGGCCGCACCCGCATCCACCGCCGCGACGCCACCGACCTGGGCCCCAAGCCGGGCGCGGACGGCAAGCCGTTCGACCTGGCCTTCCTCGACCCGCCCTACCACAAGGGCCTGGGCGAGAAGACCCTGGCCGAACTCGACCGTGGCGGCTGGCTGAAGCCCGGCGCGGTGGTCATGTTCGAGCGCGGCTCGGACGAACCCGATCCCGAAATCCCGAACTACGAGAATCTGGACGCGCGCGACTACGGCGCCGCGCGCGTCCACTTCCTGCGCTGGTCAGCCGCGACCTGAGACCCGGTTGTCCAACTGCGAGCGCAGGTTGGCGAGGCCGTCGCGGTTGATCGTGTAGGGCCCGCCGCCGCGGCTGATGATCAGCCCCCGGCGCTTGAGCTTGCGGAACACCGCCAGGGTGCAGTCCGCCAGCCGCCAGCCGTCCCGCGTCCAGCAGACGGCGTCCTCGATGTCGCCACGGTCGTTGCGTTCGAGCACGATGCGTCCGCCCTGGGCGAGCGCGTGGAGCGTCCTTTGCTCCGGTTTCGAGATGTTCAAGGAAAGTCTTCCGATGCGTTGAGGCCAAGGCTCGACGCCCGCGCGGATCGTGCGCGCGGGATCGAAAGGGCCTGCGGATCGGACGCTAGAAGCTTCTAGCCGGCCAACCCGCGGCCAGACCTCGTCACAATGGGAGACATGGTTCGCCTGGATCGAATGACGGCCGCCAACCTAACAAGGTTTGCGCCGGTGTCGAGATCAGACCCGCGCGTGCATCACGTGGCCGCCCGGGCGGCGCGGCTGGGCGCGCCTGCTCGCATTCAGCGTCTCCCGAACAGCCGCTCGATATCGGCCAGCTTCAGTTCGACATAGGTCGGCCGGCCGTGATTGCACTGGCCGGAATGGGGCGTCGCCTCCATCTGACGCAGCAGCGCGTTCATCTCCGCCCCGGTCAGCCGCCGGCCGGCCCGCACCGAGCCGTGGCAGGCCATGGTGCCGCAGACCTCGGCCAGACGTTCCTCCAGGGCCAGGGCGGCGCCGTTCTCGGCCAGGTCGTCGGCGATGTCGCGCACCAGGCCGGCGACATCGGTCTCGCCCAGCAGGGCCGGCGTCTCGCGCACCAGCACGGCGCCGGAACCGAAGCTTTCCAGCACCAGGCCGAGCGCGGCCAGTTCCTCGGCTCGTCCGGCGACCCGCTCGGCCTCGGCCGGATCGAGCTCGACCACCTCGGGCAGCAACAGCGCCTGGCGGGCGACGCCGCCGCCGGCCATCTCGACCTTCATGCGCTCATAGACCAGCCGCTCGTGGGCGGCGTGCTGGTCGACGATGACCATGCCGTCGCGGGTCTGGGCGACGATATAGGTCTCGTGCACCTGGGCCCTGGCCGCGCCGAGCGGGAAGTCGATCGGGTCGACCATCGGCGCCGGCTGGTAGGCGGCGGGCGCTTCGGCGAGACCCGCCTCGCCGGCGAAGGCGGCCGTCCCGCCGTGGGCGGGCGCGGTCCAAGCCGCCGGCTCGACGCGGGCGGAGACCTCGGAAAGCCCCGGCAGCACCTGGGCCGTCGCCTGGCCCCAGCCGCCTTCCCGCCAGGCGGAGAAACCGGCGGCGGGAGGCTGGGCGGGGCGATAGCCGCCCGCCCCCATCCCTGGCGCCGAGCCGAGGGTCTCGGGCCTGAAGCCGCCCAGCGCGCTGGCCGCCACCGTGGTCGAGGCCCGGTGCCCGGCGCCGGCCAGGGCGTGGCGCAGGGCGCCGATGATCAGGCCGCGCACCAGGCTGGGATCGCGGAACCGCACCTCGGCCTTAGCCGGGTGGACATTGACGTCGACGAAGGTCGGATCGAGCTCGACATAGAGCGCCGCCGTCGGGTGGCGGTCGCGGGCCAGATAGTCGGCATAGGCGGCGCGCAGGGCGCCCTGCAGCAGGCGGTCGCGCACCGGCCGGCCGTTGACGAACAGGTACTGGTGCCCGGCGTTGCCGCGCGAATAGGTCGGCAGGCCGGCATAGCCGCTGAGGCGCACGCCCTCGCGCTCCTGGTCGATCAGGAGGGCGTTGTCCTCGAACTCGCGGCCGAGGATGCCGGCCAGGCGCTTGAGCCGGCCCCTGGCCCCGGCCTCCTCGGCCGGCAGGCGCAGCACGCGGCGGCCGTCGATGTCGAGGGCGAAGGCGGTCGCCTCGTGCGCCATGGCCTGGCGCTTGATCTCCTCGGTGATGGCCATGGCCTCGGCCCGTTCCGACTTCATGAACTTCAGCCGGGCCGGCGTGGCGTAGAACAGGTCGCGGACCTCGACCCGCGCCCCGTGGGCGCCGGGGAAGGCCGCCGGCTGCACCCGGCCCACCGCGCCGCCCTCGACGGTCAGGGCGTGGGCGTCGCCGCCGGCCACGCGGCCGGTCAGGGTCAAGCGCGCCACCGAGCCGATCGACGGCAGGGCCTCGCCGCGGAAGCCCAGGGTGGAGATGTGCAGCAGGTCCCACTCGCCGTCGGCGTCGGGAACCAGCTTGGAGGTGGCGTGGCGCTCGACCGCGATCGGCAGGTCCTCGGCCGACAGGCCGCAGCCGTCGTCGGCGACCAGGATGCGGGTCAGGCCGCCCTGGTCGGCCTGGACCTCGACGCGCAGGGCGCCGGCGTCGAGGGCGTTCTCGACCAGCTCCTTGACCGCGCTGGCCGGGCGCTCGACCACCTCGCCGGCGGCGATGCGGTTGACGGTCTCGAGCGGCAGGCGGCGGATGGGCATGGGAAACTTCTGGGACCGAACGGGCCGCCAGCATAGTCCGATTCCGGACCCGGCCGCCGCGCGGGCGCAAAAAAGCCCTTCCCCTCGGCGGGAGGGAAAGGGCTTTTCGTAGACTCCTGGCCGCCGCGCGGAGGCGGCGACGCCCGGCCCTAGAGGCCCGGCAGCTTGATCTTGGTGGACTTGGCCCGCTGGATGACGATCTGCTGATCGCCGGTCAGGTCCTTGTTGCGCTGGGCTTCCGCCGAGGGATCGATCGGGGTCGGCGTGTTCGGGTCGACCTTGGGCGTGGTCGGGCCCTGCCCCTGGCGCCAGAACAGCACCGTGTCGGCGAAGCTCTTGTCCTTGTGGGCGATGCTGCCGTTCTCGTCGTCGACGACGTAGCGGATCAGCGGGTCGGCCTTGTCGGCGCCGGCCTTGGAGACCAGCAGCTTCTCGCCGTCGGAACGGGCTTCGCCCTGACGGGCGCCGAGCAGCGCCTGGCGGGCGGCGCTCTCAGGCTGCAGCTCCTGCGGACGCGGCTCGCCGGGGGCCGGCGGACGCAGCGAATAGTCGGGCGGCACCACCAGCGGCGCCTTGGTGACCACGCGGAATTCGTCCGGCGTGACCTTGGACATGCCGAGCGCCTTCTGGGTGGACTGGCAACCGGCGAGACCCGCCCCGGCCATCAGCACGGCCGCGATCGCCACACGATTGAAACGCATCAATAGAAAGCTCCCAAGGTCCGCCCCGGCCTTTTCATCCGCCTCGATAGCGCATTCAGGCGCATGGCGGCAATCGGTCGTTTACGCCGACTTTGGGGCGGTACGAAGGCTGTCGAGCAACAACAGGGCCACGCCGACGGTGATGGCGCTGTCGGCGACGTTGAACACCCACGGGAAATGCAGGCCCGAGAAGTTCAGGAAATCGGCCACCGCGCCCCAGCGGACCCGGTCGATCAGGTTGCCGACGGCGCCGCCGATGATCAGCCCGATCGCCACCGACAGCAGCGGCCGGCCGATGCGCCGCGCCCAGACGATCAGGCCGACGGCCACCGCCGCCGAGAAGGCGGCCAGCAGCCAGCGGATCAGCTCCTGGCCGTCGGGCGAACGGAACAGGCCGAAGCTGACGCCGCGGTTCCAGACCATGCTGAGGCTGAAGATCGGCGACACCTCGACCGCGACCTTGCCCGGCAGGTCGTAGACGAACAGGATCCAGTACTTGCTGAGCTGGTCGAGCGCGACCACGCCCAGCGCCAGCACATAGGCGAAGACCCCGAGACGGGTGACCTTAGGCATGGACGTCTCCGCCACGGCGGGCGTCCCAGAAGGCCACGGCGTCGGCGTCGCGCAGCGACAGGTCCGGATAGCGCGGATCGGACCCCACCTCCGGCAGCACGCGCCAGGAGCGGGCGCATTTGCGGCCCTCGGCCTGACGCGGCTCGACCGCCACCCCGGCGACCTCGGCCAGGCGGAAGGCGTCGGCCGGCCCCTCGCCGGCGACCAGGCTCGCCTGGCTGGTGCGGAACACCTCGGCGGCGTCCAGGCCGTCGAAGGCGGCCAGCAGGCCGGCGTCGGCGACATGCACCACCGGCGCGGCCTCCAGGGCCGAACCGATCCGCTTTTCGCGCCGCTCGATCTCGAGCGCGCCGGTGACCACGCCGACCACCCGTTCGACCTTGGCCCAACGCTCGGCTTCGGCCTCGTCGCGCCAGGCGGCGGGGGTTTCGGGGATGGTGCGCAGGCAATTGGAGCCGCGATCCGGGAAGCGCGTGGTCCAGGCTTCTTCCATGGTGAAGATGGCCAACGGCGCCAGCCAGGCGGTGATGCGCTCGAAGACCAGGTCCATCACCGTGCGGGCGGCGCGGCGGCGCAAGGCGTCGGGCCGGTCGCAATAGAGGACGTCGCGGCGGATGTCGAAATAGAGCGCCGACAGGTCGTTGGAGCAGAACTCGGCGATCGGCCGCCAGACGTCCTGGAAACGGTAGGTCCCGTAGGCCTCGCGCACCTGGGCGTCGAGCTCCCACAGCCGGTGCAGGATGAAGCGCTCCAGCGGCGGCATGTCCTCCAGCGCCACGCGCTCGGCCTCGTCGAAGCCGGCCAGGGCGCCCAGCAGGTAGCGCACCGTATTGCGCAGCTTGCGATAGCCGTCGATGGTGGTCTGCAGGATGGTCTTGCCGATGCGCTGATCCTCGGCGTAGTCGACCATCGCCGCCCACAGCCGCAGGATTTCGGCCCCGCTCTCCTTGGTCACCGCCTGCGGCTCGATGGTGTTGCCCTTGGACTTGGACATCTTCTCGCCCTGCTCGTCGAGCGTGAAGCCGTGGGTCAGCACGGCGTCATAGGGCGCGCGGCCGCGGGTGCCGCAGCCTTCGAGCAGCGACGACTGGAACCAGCCGCGATGCTGGTCCGAACCCTCGAGATAGAGATCGGCCGGCCACTTCGTGTGCGGGCGGCCCTCCAGGGTGAAGGCGTGGGTCGAGCCGGAATCGAACCAGACGTCGAGGATGTCCTCGATCTTCTCGTACTGCTCCGGATCGTGGGCGCCGAGGAAGTCGGACGCCGGCCGGGTGAACCAGGCGTCGGCGCCCTCGGCGCGGATCAGGCCCAGGATGCGGGCGTTGACCTCTTCGTCGTGCAGCGGCTGGCCGGTCTGCTTGTCGACGAACATGGCCAGCGGCGTGCCCCAGGCGCGCTGCCGGCTGATCAGCCAGTCGGGACGGGTCTCGACCATCGCGCGGATACGGTTCTTGCCGGCGGCCGGGAAGAAGGCGGTGGCGTCGATGGCGTCCAGCGCCCGCTCGCGCAGGGTCGAGGCGTCGGCCGAGTCCGCGTCGATCGGCGCGTCCATGCGGATGAACCACTGCGGCGTGTTGCGGAAGATCACCGGGGCCTTGGAGCGCCAGGAGTGCGGATAGGAGTGCTCCACCCGCCCGCGCGCCAGCAGGGCGCCGGCCTCGATCAGCTTGTCGATGACCGCGGGGTTGGCCGGGCCGAACTTGCCGGCCTTCTTGCCCTCGGTCTCCAGCACCTTGAGGCCGCCGAACAGCGGCACGTGGTCGTAATAGGCGCCGTCTGGATCGACGGTCTCGGGGATCTCGCGATGGCCATGGGCCAGCCAGACCAGGTAGTCGTCGGCGCCGTGGCCGGGGGCGGTGTGGACGAAGCCGGTGCCGGCGTCGTCGGTGACGTGGTCGCCGGCCAGCAGCGGCACGGGGAAGCCGTAGCCGGCGTCGAGCCCGGCCAGCGGATGGGCGCAGACCATGCCCTCGCAGTCGACCTTCTCGACGCGGCGCCAGGCGGCGATCTTGGCGGCGGCCCGCACGTCCTCGGCCAGCTTCTCGGCGACGATGAAGCGGTCGCCCGGCTTGGCCCACGGCTCGAACGGCAGGTCCGTCTCCATCGCCTCGACCTGATAGACGGCGTAGGCGACGTCGGGATTGTAGCTGATCGCCCGGTTGGCCGGGATGGTCCAGGGCGTGGTGGTCCAGATCACCACCTTGGCCCCACGCGCGGCGTCGGAGCCTTCGACCACCGGGAAGCCGGCCCAGATCGTCGGGCTGACGTGGTCGTGGTACTCGATCTCGGCGTCGGCCAGGGCGGTGCGCTCGACCGGGCTCCACATCACCGGCTTGGAGCCGCGATAGAGCTGGCCCGAGGCGATGAACTTGTGGAACTCGGCGACGATGGTCGCCTCGCTGGAGAAGTCCATGGTGGCGTAGCGGTTCGGCCAGTCGCCCAGCACGCCCAGGCGCTGGAACTCGGTCCTCTGCACGCCGATCCACATGTCGGCGAACTCGCGGCACTTCTCGCGGAACTCGCCGACCGGCACCTCGTCCTTGCGCTTGCCCTGGGCGCGGTACTTCTCCTCGATCTTCCACTCGATCGGCAGGCCGTGGCAGTCCCAGCCGGGCACGTAGTCGACGTCGTAGCCGAGCAGGAAGCGCGAGCGGACGACGAAGTCCTTGAGGATCTTGTTCAGCGAGTGGCCGATGTGGATGGCGCCGTTGGCGTAGGGCGGGCCGTCGTGCAGCACGAACAGCGGCGCGCCAGCCTCCTGGCGGGCCTTGCGGATCGACTGGTAGAGGCCTGGCCCCTCGGCCCAGCGGGCCAGGATGTCCGGCTCCAGCTTGGGCAGGCCGGCGCGCATCGGGAACGGCGTGTCGGGCAGGAAGACGGTGTCGCGATAGTCGCGGGCGGAAACGGTGTCGGGGGTGGCGTCGTCGGCCATGAGTCGGGCGTCCAGCGAAAAGTTCGGAACAGGAGGGCGGAGCGAACCCGGCGCGCGCTGGAGCAACAGGCCCGGCGGCGTCACGCCGGGCGGTTAATTCGCGATAGCGTCCGAACGAAAGTCATGCCGAGGATTTAGCAGGCCGGGCGCGGCGGCGAAAGCCCCGGTCATGGGATCGCGCCAGATCCCCGCCTTCGCGGGGATGAGCGGGTGGAACTGCGGGGATGAGCGGACGCTAGAGGTCCGGCATCAGGATGGCGCGGGCGACCGCGGCGTCGGCGTTGACCTGTTTCACCAGGGCGTCCAGGCCGTCGAACTTCAGCTCCGGCCGCAGGAAGGCGATCAGGTCGGTCTCGATGGTCTGGCCGTAGATGTCCTCGTCGAAGTCGAACAGCCACACCTCCAGGCGCGGCTCGACCAGGCCCGTGGTCGGGTTGACGCCGATATTGGCCACGCCCGGCGCCTCGCGTCCGTCGGGCAGGCGCGTGCGGGTGGCGTAGACCCCCAGCCTGGGCAGGACGTAGTCGCCCATCGGCACGTTGGCGGTGGGAAAGCCGAGCTGGCGGCCGAGCTGCTGGCCCTTGACCACCACGCCCTCGATGGCGAACGGCCGGCCGAGGATCTTGGCGGCGCGCTCGGGATGGCCCTGGTGCAGGGCCTCGCGCACGGCGCTGGACGAGAACTTGTCGGCTTCGTCGTCGCCCAGGGCCTCGGCCACCGACACCGAGAAGCCGAACGCCTCGCCGTAGCGGCGCAGGGCGGCCGGATCGCCGGTGCGGCCCTTGCCGAAGGTGATGTCGAAGCCGGCCGCGACGTGGCGCGCGCCCAGGCCCTCGGCCAGCACCTCGCGGGCGAAGGTCTCGTCGCTCATGCCGGCCATTTCGACGCCGAACGGCAGCAGGTAGAACAGGTCGACGCCCAGGTCGCCCAGGGCCCGCGCCTGCTGGTGCGGCGTCATCAGGCGGAACGGCTCGGCGGTCGGCTGGAACAGGCGGCGCGGATGCGGCTCGAAGCTGATCACGCCCAGCGGGACGCCCAGCGCCCCGGCGGCCTTGGCGGCGTCGGCGATCACCCGTTGGTGGCCGCGATGGACCCCGTCGAAATTGCCCAGCGCCACCGCCGCGCCCTTGGCGGCGGCGTCGAGGCCCCGCCAGTCGTGAAGAACCCGGATCGCCACTCAGCCGGCCTTGCGCGGAGCCATGACCACGGCCTCGCCCTCGATCACCGCCTTGCCGTTGACGCTGGCGACCGTGGCCAGGGTGACGCGAGCCTTGGCCTCGTCGACGGCGGTGATCGTGGCGGTCACCGTGACCTCGTCGCCGATCTTGACCGGACGCTTGAAGGCCAGGGACTGCGACAGGTAGATCGCCCCCGGCCCCGGCAGCGCGCCGGCCAGCAGGGCCGAGATGAAGCTGGCGCCCAGCATGCCGTGGGCGATGCGGGTCTTGAACGGCGTGTTCGCCGCATAGGCCTCGTCGAGGTGGACCGGATTATGGTCGCCCGAGACCTCGGCGAACCGGACGATGTCGCCTTCGCTCACCGTGCGGCTCAAAGTCGCCGACTGGCCGACGCTGAGGTCTTCGAGATAGAGGCCGGCCATGTGTCGCTCCTTCAGCCCTCGGGACGGACGCGCCGACCGCAGCCAAATTCTTCCGCTCATCCCCGCGAAAGCGGGGACCCAGGTGTTTTATTCGCGTACGTCGCGCTCTTCCGGGAAGGCTTGAAAAAGCCTGGATCCCCGCTTTCGCGGGGACGAGCGGCGGAAGGATGACGCCCGAAGTCCATCCTCGCTACCAGACGAGGTCGCGCATGGCCAGGGTGGCGCGGGCGCCGCCGTGGGCCAGCACCGCCTCGGTCCTGGCCGGGTCGAGACGGCCGTCCGGGCCGGTCGCCTCGGCGCCGTGGATGCCGCTGGCGATGAACAGCACGTCCAGGCCCTGGTCGTTGGCGCCCTTGACGTCGGTCGGCACGCCGTCGCCGACGCAGAGGATGCGCGAACGCTCGACGGAGCGGCCGAGCAGGGCCTCGGCCTCGACCAGGCACAGGTCGTAGATCGGCCCATAGGGCTTGCCGGCCATCAGCACCTCGCCGCCCATCTCGGCGTAGAGGTCGGCCAGGGCGCCGCCGCAATAGATCAGCTTGTTCCCGCGCTGCACCACCCGGTCGGGATTGGCGCAGATCATCGGCAGCCTGTGGCCGACGGCGATCTCGAAGCGTTCGCGATAATCCTCCGGCGTCTCGACCTCGTCGTCATAGGGGCCGGTGCAGGAGATGAACGCCGCGTCCTGGGCGTCGGCGAACATCAGGCCCAGGCCCTCGTACAGCGGCGCGTCGCGCACCGGGCCGATGGTCCAGGCCGGCCCCGGCGCGCGGGCGGCCAGCAGGGTGCGGGTGGCGTCGCCGGAGGTGACGAAGGCGCTCCACGCCTCGCGCGGCACCCCCAGATGGTCGAGTTGGGCGACCACGTCGGACGACGGCCGGGGCGAGTTGGAGATCAGCACGACGGGACCGACCTCGGCCCGCCAGCGGGCCAGGGCCCGGCAGGCCTCGGCGAAGCTTTCGCGGCCGTTGTGGATCACCCCCCAGACGTCGCTCAGCAGCACGTCGTAGCGGGCGGTCAGTTCGGAGAGGCCGGAAGGCAGGGCGGGCGCGGTCATGGCCCGTGGAGCTAGTGATGCCCACGCGGGGCGTCAATGACCTTGCCGCCGCCGCCTCGCCCGGCTCCGGCCCCGGCCTCGCGCCTCAGCGCGCCAGGGCGGCCAGGCCCTTCTTCAGGTCCTCGCGGTTCATCACCGGGGTCAGCTCGACCGCGGCCTCGAAGTTCATGAAGAACGCCTCGCTGATCGACGGCATCTCGGAAGCGTCCTTCATGTCGAAGAAGATCATCGCCGAGCGGCAGCCGTCGCTGGGCCCGAAATAGGCCGCCTCGGCGTTCAGGCGGGTGATGGCCTCGTCAAGAATCCGGCTGAGCGAGCCGTCCTTGACGGCGGCGTTGCCGGTGTCGGTCGGCAGGACCACCTTCAGCATCATGCGCATGGCGCTTCCTCCAGGGAGCCCGCCCCGGGGTCTCCCCCAGTTCGCCCCCATGTGCGCCCGCGCCGCCGTCCTGACGCACGGATATGTCAATCGCCCCCAAAGGCTCCGGCGCTCTCAGGGCCTCGGCTGGTCGCCCTCTTTGCCGCAGGCGCAGCCGCCCTTCCTGGAGCGCAGCGCCTTGGGCAGCAGCGGGCGGACGACGAAGAAGGTCGCGGCGGCGACGATGGCGGCGACGATGACGGTCTGCAGCACGGGTTCAGCCTCCGCCCAGGGCGGCGGCGGCGTGATAGGTGACGAACGCCGCCAGATAGGCCGCCGCCAGCATGTAGCAGAACATCACCACCGGCCAGCGCCAGGAGTTGGTCTCGCGCTTGACCACCGCCAGGGTCGAGGCGCACTGCGGCGCGAACACGTACCAGGCCAGGAAGGCCAGGGCCGTGGCCAGCGACCAGTGCCCGGCCAGGGTGCTGGCCAGGGTGCCGGTGGCCGCCTCGCCGCCGGCCACCGCATAGACGGTGCCCAGGGCGCCGACGGCGACTTCGCGCGCCGCCATGCCGGGGATCAGCGCCACGCCCATCTGCCAGTTGAAACCGATCGGCCGCAGGATCGGCTCGATGGCGTGGCCGATCATGCCGGCGAAGCTGTAGTCGATGGCCGGACCTGTCGCGCCGGCCGGCGCGCCGGGCACCGAGCTCAGGAACCAGATCAGGATCATCATCGACAGGATGACGGTGCCGGCGCGGCGCAGGAATATCTGGCCGCGCATCAAGACGTTCTGGGCGACGTTGCGCAGGTCCGGCGCCTTGTAGGCCGGCAGCTCCATCAGGAACGGCTCGACGGCGCTGCGCCAGAACAGGCGGCGCACCACGGCGGCCACGATCAGGGCCGAAGCTATGCCCGCGGCGTAGAGACCGAACATCACCAGCCCCTGCAGATTGACCACGCCCCACACCACCTTGGGCGGGATGAAGGCCGAGATGATCAGGGTGTAGACCGGGATGCGCGCCGAGCAGGTCATCAGCGGCGCGACCAGGATGGTGGTGATGCGGTCGCGTTTGTTGTCGATCACCCGCGTGGCCATGATGCCGGGGATGGCGCAGGCGAAGCTGGAGAGCAGCGGGATGAACGCCCGCCCGTGCAGGCCGGCCACCCCCATCATCCGGTCCATCAGGAAGGCGGCGCGGGCCATGTAGCCGAAGTCTTCCAGGAGGATGATGAAGAAGAACAGGATCAGGATCTGCGGCAGGAACACCAGGATCGAGCCGACCCCGGCGATGACGCCGTCGGCCAGCAGGCTCCTGAGCATGCCGTCGGGCAGGGTGTGGTTGACCAGCTCCCCCGCCGATTTGAAGCCGCCGTCGATCAGCTCCATCACCGGCCTGGCCCAGGTGAACACCGCCTGGAACATCAGGAACAGGATGGCGAACAGGATCAGGGTGCCCCAGACCGGATGCAGCAGCACCCCGTCCAGACGGCCGGTCCAGGTGTCGGGCCGCTCGGGCGGGCGCACGCAGACCTTCATGATCCGCTCGGCCTCGCGGTGGGCGGCGCGCAGCTCCGCCGCCGACGGGGCGTGCCATTGGTCGTCCGACCGCAGGCCGTCGACGCTCAGGCGGTCGACCTGCGCCAGCAGGTCGTCGAGGCCGCGCCGGCGGGTGGCCACCGTGGTGACCACCGGCATGCCCAGCTCCTGCGACAGGCGGTCGAGGTCGATGCGCAGGCCTTGGCGCTGGGCGATGTCGTACATGTTGAGGGCCAGCACCACCGGCCGGCCGACCTGCTTCAGCTCCAGCAGCAGGCGCAGGGCCAGGCGCAGATTGGTGGCGTCGGCCACGGCGACGATGACGTCGGGCGCGGCCTCGCCGCGGAACTTGCCCATCACCACGTCGCGGGTGACTTCCTCGTCCGGGCTGCGCGCGCGCAGGGAGTAGGTGCCGGGCAGGTCGAGCACGTGGGCGCGCTGGCCGGCCGGCGTCGAGACCTGGCCTTCCTTGCGCTCGACGGTGACGCCGGCGTAGTTGGCGACCTTCTGGCGCGCGCCGGTCAGGGCGTTGAACAGGGCGGTCTTGCCGCAGTTGGGATTGCCGACCAGGGCGACGCGCGGTTCGGCGCGGGCCGGCGCGGCGGGGCGGTCCTGGATGGGCGCAAGCGTGTCGGTCATCGGCCGCGGCTCCGGCTGTCGTCGTCGAGGGCGACCACCACGGCCTGGGCCTCGCGGCGACGCAGGGCCACGCGCAGGTCGTCGACCCGCACCGCCATCGGGTCGCGGCGGATCAGCCCCTCGAACAGCACCGCAAGGCGCGCGCCTTCGACGAAGCCCATCTCCAGCAGGCGGCGCTCCAGTTCCTCGGCGCTGACGCCGTGGGCCTCGTGATCGTCCACGCCGACGCGCGCGACCACGCCGCGGTCGCCGCGGCGCAGTTCGTTCAGCCGGCGAAGTTCGGCGCCGGATTGGGGGAGGTGGGCGTCTCGCGCCATCGGACCTGACTGTTCTATGACGATGAACCTTCGTAATTGATAATCATTCTCGCGTCGAGCCGCTAGAACGCCCCGGCCGACGCTTCAGAAATATGAATTTTAATTAATGCGCACCGGCCGCATCCGACGCTTGAATGCGCTCGCTCCGCATTCATCGGGACTCAACAATGAAAAACATCCTGTTCGGCGCCGCGGCCACGCTGGCGCTCCATCTGGCGGCTTCCGGCCCGGCGCTCGCCGGCGAGACGCATCCCTGCCTCGACGCCGACTGCGCCATGACCGCCCTGATCGCCGATCCCGCCGACGTCGGCGACGGCCAGACCACCGCGCCCAAGTACGGCGCCTGGGGCCTGGACCTCGCCGGCCGCGACGCCAGCGTCAAGCCGGGCGACAACTTCTACCGCTACGCCAACGGAACCTGGGACGACCACGCGGCCATCCCCGCCGACCGCGCCCGCTACGGCAATTTCGACAAGCTGTCGGCGCTGTCCGAGAACCGCACGCGCAAGCTGATCGAGGACGCCGCCGCCGGCCGCTCGGCCGACAAGGACGCCGCCAAGGTCGGCGCGGCCTACAAGGCGTTCATGGACGAGGCCGCCGTCGAGGCGCTGGACGCCAAGCCGCTGCAAGCCGACCTCGCGGCGATCAAGGCTGCGACCGACCGCAAGGCCCTCGCCGCGCTGATGGGCTCGGCCAACCGCGGCTTCCAGAGCGGCGTCTTCGGGGCCTACATCACCATCGACGCCAAGGCGCCGACCCGCTACGTCGCCTCGATCGGCTCGGGCGGCCTGGGCCTGCCCGACCGCGACTACTATCTCGACGCCGCGCTGGCCGACAAGAAGGCCAAGTACCAGGCCTATGTCGAAACCATGCTCAAGGCCGTCGGCTGGGCCGATCCGGCCGGGGCGGCCAAGGCCGTGGTCGACTACGAGACCCGCATCGCCGAGGCCAGCTGGTCGCGGGCCGAGCGCCGCGACCGCGACAAGACCTATAATCCGATGAGCCTGGCCCAGCTGGAGCAGGCCGCGCCCGACTTCGCCTGGAAGACCTTCCTGGCCCCCACCGGCCTGGCCGGCGTCGACCGGTTCATCATCCCGACCAACACGGCCATGCCCAAGATCGCCAAGATCTACGCCGAGACGCCGGTGGCGACCCTGCAGGCCTGGCAGGCGTTCCACCTGATCGACAGCGCCGCGCCCTATCTTTCCAAGCGTTTCGTCGACGCCCGCTTCGAGTTCCGCGGCAAGGTGCTGTCGGGCCAGCCCGAACTGCAGCCCCGCTGGAAGCGCGGCGTCGGCTTCGTCAACGGCGCCCTGGGCGAGGCGGTCGGCCGCATGTACGTCGCCGAGTACTTCCCGCCGGAGTCCAAGGCCAAGATGGAGGCCCTGGTCGGCGACCTGCGCGTCGCCATGGCCGCCCGCATCGAGAAGCTCGACTGGATGGGCCCGGCGACCAGGGCCAAGGCCCTGGAGAAGCTGAACAAGTTCACCGTCAAGATCGGCTATCCGGTCAAGTGGCGGGACTATTCCACCTATCAGGTGTCGGCCGCCGACCTCTATGGCGACGTCAAGCGTTCGGACGCCTTCGACTGGGACTACCAGCTGGCCCGCCTGGACAAGCCGGTCGACAAGCAGGAATGGGGCATGACGCCCCAGACGGTGAACGCCTACTACAACTTCGCCAACAACGAGATCGTGTTCCCGGCGGCGATCCTGCAGCCGCCGTTCTTCGACCCCAAGGCCGATCCGGCGGTGAACTATGGCGGCATCGGCGGGGTGATCGGCCACGAGATGACCCACGGCTTCGACGACCAGGGCCGCAAGTCCGACGGCGACGGCGTGCTGACCGACTGGTGGACGGCCGAGGACGCCGCCAAGTTCAACGCCCAGGCCGACCGGCTGGGCGCGCAGTACGGCTCTTACCAACCGGTCAAGGGCTATCCGATCAACGGCAAGCTGACCATGGGCGAGAACATCGCCGACCTGGGCGGCCTGCTGCTGGCGCTCGACGCCTATCACGCCTCGCTCAAGGGCCAGCCGGCGCCGGTGATCGACGGCCTGAGCGGCGACCAGCGCGTGTTCCTCGGCTGGGCCCAGGTCTGGCGGCAGAAGCAGCGCGAGGCGGCGGCGATCCAGCAGACCAAGTCCGACCCGCACTCGGCCGCCGAGTTCCGGGTGATCGGCCCCACGCGCAACAACGACGCCTGGTACAAGGCGTTCGGCGTCGAGCCCGGCCAGACCTACTACCTGGCTCCGGACCAGCGCGTCCGCATCTGGTGACGCCGCGGCGCATCGCCGCCGTCGAAACCGAAGCCCTCGGCGCTCACGCGCCGGGGGCTTTTTTCTTGCCCGTCGCGCGGACGAATTTTGACGATGACGTCGAAATTTTGCGAGCCGATGTCCACACGCAACGAACCCGCCGCGGGGGATATTCGCGACGGGTCCGGCTTTTCCTCGGCACTCAATAGTAGAGGGCGTTTCCTCCCCGAAACGCCGAAGACCCTGGGCGTCTGGCGGCCCGTGTGTCTCTCGCAAGACAAAAGAGACGGCAAATTTGTGTCAGTGTCAACGCCCGTTTCGACGGCCGAACACAACAAATCGCGGGATATCGGCGATCTGGCGAACTATTTTTCGACAGCGAGTTCAAAAACTCCAAATTACTGACGAAGGAGTCAAAAACCTTACAACCCCAGGGCGGCGCGCAGGCGTTCCGCAGGCGGGCATTCGGCCTCGAACACATAGTCCGGACGCGCCACGGCCGCCGGCCCCACCCCCGCGGCCGCCAGATTCGCGGCGACGTCGAACAGATCCCCCGACCGCACCAGCAGACCGTTGGCCCGCCGCGACGCGCCCTGGTCCAGGAACGGCGCGACCGCCCGGGCCGCCTCCGCGTCCTGCTCGGCCGGCCAGGTCACCGTCGCCAGCCCCCGGGCGCGGGCGCGGGCCTCGGCCACGCTGATCAGACGGCGGACGGTCCCGATCTGCGCGGCCGTCCACGCCGCCCCCAGCCCGGCCGCCAGCTGGGCCTGGCTCTTGAGGATCACCCCGTCCGACAGGATCTTGAGGTTGTTGGCCGCCAGGGTCGCGCCGGTTGTGGTGATGTCGACGACCAGCTCGGCCGCGCCGGCCGCCGGAGCGCCCTCGGTCGCCCCGCCCGACTCGACGATGCGGTAGTCGGCGACGCCGTGGGCGGCGAAGAAGGCCCGCGTCTGCGCCCCGTACTTGGTGGCCACCCGCATGCGCGCGCCGGTGCGCGCCAGATAGAGGTGCGCCACCTCGTCCAGATCGGCCATGGTGTCGACGTCGACCCAGCTCTTGGGGGCGGCGACCACCAGGTCGGCGCGGCCGAAGCCCAGGGCGCGCAGCAGCATCACCCGCCCCTCCAGCCCCTCGCCCCGCTCGCGCAGCAGGTCCTCGCCGGTCAGGCCCAGGTGGATCTCGCCGCCGTCCAGGGCGGCCGCGATGTCGGCGGCGGACAGCAGCTGCACCTGCGCGCCGGGCAGGCCGACGATCGAGGCGCGGTAGCCGCGCTCGCCGCCGTCGGTCTCCAGGCGGAAGCCGCAGTCGGCGAGCCAGGCCTCGGCCTGCTCCTTGAGACGGCCCTTCGACGGCAGTCCGATCAGCAGAGGCTGGTTCACGCGCCCGCTCCCTTCCAGGCCCTGGCGGGCCGCACCATGCAGCCGACGGCGCCGGCGGCGCCCTTGGCGCCCAGCCGGGCCAGCAGGCCGTCGTAGCGACCGCCGCCGGCCACCGGCCGCTCGGCGTCGAGGCTGTCGCTGGTCACCTCGAACAGCGCGCCGTCGTAATAGCCGAAGGCCCGGCCGAAGGCCGCGGCCAGGGTGGTCCTCGCCTCGGGCACGCCGTCGGCGAACAGGGCGTCCAGCCGGATCGCCCAGCCCTGCAACGCCGCGTCGAGGTCGGCGCCGCCGGCCCTGGCCAGGGCGGCGACGGCGTCGAGCGCGCCCCGGGGCCGGTCGGCCACGGACAGGAACCGGCCGATCAGATCGGCCTGGACGGCGGTGAGCCGCGGCGCGCGCGCCGCCTCGGACCGCTGGGACAGGCGATGGACGATCTCGGCCGGGGAGCGGCCGCCCACCGGCTGGATGCCGGCCAGGGCCCACAGCTCCTCCAGCACCGCCGCGGCCTCGGCCTCCGGCAGTTCGGCGAGCAGGGCCGAGAGGCGGTCGCCGTTGCGCGCCTCCGGCTCGCCGGCCTGGGCGCGTTCCAGCTCGGCCTTCAGGGTGCGCGGGCGGGCGAAGGCGCGGATGAGCCGGCCGCCGAGCGCCGGCGGCAGGTCGAGCGCGCGAACGAAGTCGGCGAACAGGCTGACGTCGCCCAGCTGCATGCGCAGGTCGTCGCGGCCGCCGGCCAGGCTGGCGCGCCAGGCCAGGGCGGCCATGCCGGCGTCCGCCCGCGCCCGCGCCTCGGCGCCCTCGGCGGCCTCGAACGCCTCGACGCCGATCTGCAGGAACTCCTCGGCCCGGCCCGAGCCCTTCGGGGCCACCCGGAACGCCTTGCCCTCGTAGAGATAACGCCCCTCGACGGCGCCGGCCTCGATATGGGCGCGGGCCACCGGCACGGTGAAGTCCGGCCGCAGGCAGGCCTCTTCCCCGCCCTCGCCCTGGACCACGAACAGGCGGGCGCGCATGGCCTCGCCGGCCAGGTCCAGCATCAGGGTCAGGGGCTGCATCACCGCCGGGTCGAGCAGGCTGGCGCCGTGGTCCAGGAACGGGGCCCGGACGGCGGCGAGGACGGCGGCGGGAACCGCGGGTTCGAGCCTCACCGCCCCGCCTCCACGATGCGGCGCACGGCCGCCACCAGCTCGGCGCGCGGCGCCGTCTGCTGGCCCGGGCGCGCCTCGCGCCATTCCTTGTTGCCGCTGACGCCGCGCGCCAGTTCGCGGCCGAGGTCGAGATCCTTGATGGTCACCGTGCCGGCGGCGATCTCGTCGCCGCCCAGCATGATCGCCGCCGGGGCCATGCGGCGGTCGGCGTACTTCATCTGCGCCTTCATGCCCGACTGGCCGAGATAGACCTCCGCCGGCAGGCCGGCGGCGCGCAGTTCGGCGGCGACGGCGAAATAGTGCGGCATGTCGGCCTCGGTGAAGGCGATGACCACCACCGGTCCCCGCGCCTCGCCGCCCGGATCGCGGCCGCAGGCGCGCAGCGCCGCCGCCAGCCGCGAGACCCCGAAGGAAAAGCCCGTCGCCGGGGTGCGCTCGCCGGTGAAGCGGGCCACCAGATCGTCGTAGCGGCCGCCGCCGCCGACCGAACCGAACCGCACGGGCGCGCCGCGCTCGTCCGTCGCCGGAAGGAGCAGCTCGGCCTCGAACACCGCGCCGGTGTAATATTCCAGCCCACGGACGATGGCCGGGTCGAACGCCGCCCGATCCGCGCCGACGCCCAGGCCCTTGAGCGCCGCGTCGATGCGGGCCAGCTCCTCCAGCCCCTCGTCGCCCTCGGCCGAGCCGCCGATCACGTCGGCGATGCGCGCCAGCACGCCGGCCCGGTCGCCGCCGCCCGCCCCGGCCCCGACGAAGGCCAGCACCGCCTCGACGCCCCGGGCGTTCAGCCCCGCGCCCTTGGTGAAGGCGCCGCTCTCGTCCTTGCGCCCCTCGCCGAGCAGCAGGCGCACGCCGTCCGGGCCCAGGCGGTCCAGCTTGTCCACCGCGCGCAGCACGCCCAGCTTCTGGGCGGCGTCCTCGACGCCGACGGCGGTGAGCAGGCCGTTGAGCAGCTTGCGGTTGTTGATCTTCAGCACCGCCTCGCCGCGGACCAGACCGGCCGCCTCCAGGCCGGCGGCGGCCATGGCGATGATCTCGGCGTCGGCCTCGGGCCGGGCCGAGCCCACCGTGTCGGCGTCGCACTGGATGAATTCGCGGAAGCGTCCCGGCCCCGGCTTCTCGTTGCGCCACACCGGCCCGTAGGCGTAGCGGCGGAACGGCTTGGCCAGGGTCTCCCAGTTCTGGGCGGCGAAACGGGCCAGCGGCGCGGTCAGGTCGTAGCGCAGCGCCATCCATTGCTCGTCGTCGTCCTGCAGGGCGAACACGCCCTCGTTCGGGCGATCCGCGTCCGGAAGGAACTTGCCCAGGGCGTCGGCGTATTCGAACGCGCCGGTGTCGAGCGCCTCGAAGCCCCAGGCCTCGTAGACCTCGGACACCGCCCGCACGATGTGGCGCTCGGCGCGCAGGTCGCGGGCGCGCTTGTCGGCGAAGCCGCGCGGATTGCGGGCCTCGGGTCGGAACGCCTCGGTTTCGGCGGCGGTCTGTTCGGCGGTGGTGTCCATCAACGTCTTCCGGATCGGTGCGGGGACGGATGGAGCAAGGCCGGCCCCATCCGGGTCTCGGCGGGGCTCGGGCCTGGGCGGTCCTGGCTTAGGCCGCGCGCGTCCGGGCCGCCCCGCCGAGGCAGGTCGGATGCGAATGCGCGTGGTGATGCAGGACCGTCTTCATCGGCGGCGTTCTTAGCGGAGAACGCCGTGCGGCGCCAGCGCCCATCTCGTCCGTCCCTGGCGGCGGCGCAAGGGCCGGTCTAGGCTCGCCGCGAACCGGGGCGAGGCACGGACAGGAGCGCGGGCATGGGCGGCATCTTCAAGGCGACGACGGCCGCTCTCTGTCTGGCGCTCGGCGGCGCCCCGGCCTTCGCGCTCGCCGTCGCCGCGCCCCTGGTCCCGGCGGTCGGCGCCCTGTCGCCGGCCCAGCGCAAGGTCGTCGCCAGGCGCATAGCCACGCTGAAAAGCCCGGCCGAGCGGCGGATGGCCATGGGCTGGAGCGACGCCAAGAAGGCGGCCGAGCTGATCTGCCGCCCGGCGGCCCTGCCGGCGCTGAAACGCCAGGTGAAGGACGCCGACAAGGTGTTCCTGGGAACCGACGATCCGGCGACGCTGCGGCTGGCCGGCGACCGGCGGCTGGAGGGTCAGGGCCAGGTGCGGGCCGGGACCGGCTGGCGCGACCTGACCTTCGTCTGCGACCTGGACCCGGCCACGGGCAAGGTCGCCGGCTTCCAGGCGACCTTGAAGCCCTAACGCCTCAGCCGTTCGATCAGCGCCGTGGTCGAGGGGTCGTGCGCCAGCGGCGCGCCGCCCTCCAGCTCGGCCAGAATGCGGACGGCCAGGGTCTTGCCCAGTTCGACGCCCCACTGGTCGAAGCTGTTGATCCCCCAGATCACCCCCTCGACGAAGGTCTTGTGCTCATAGAGGGCGATCAGGGCGCCCAGCCGCTCGGGCGTCAGCCGGTCGAGCAGGATCAGCGACGAGGGCCGGTTTCCGGGGAAAGTCCGCTGCGGCGCGAGCACGTCGACGGCGGCGGGCGCCATGCCCTTGCCGGCCAGCTCGGCGCGGACGTCATCCTCGGTCCGGCCGACCATCAGCGCCTCGGCCTGGGCCAGGACGTTGGCCAACAGCTTGGCGTGCATGCCGGCCGGCCCCTCGTCGGTCTCGGCCACGGCGACGAGGTCGACGGGGATGACGTCCGTGCCCTGATGAAGCAGCTGGAAAAAGGCGTGCTGGCCGTTGGTGCCGGCGTCGCCGAACACCGAGGCGGCGGTGTGGTGCATCGACGGCAGGCCCTGCGGCGTCACCCGCTTGCCGTTGGATTCCATCTCCAGCTGCTGGAGGAAGGCCGGGAACAGGCGCAGGCGCTGGGCGTAGGGCACGACGGCGCGGATCGGGCGGGAAAGGCCGTTGCGGTTGAACAGGTGCGCCAGGGCCAACAGCACCGGCGCGTTGCGCGCCATGGGGGCGGCGACGAAGTGGGCGTCCATCTCGGCCGCCCCGTCGAGGAAGGCCTGGAACCGCTCCCAGCCCAGGCCGACGGCGCAGGACAGGCCCACCGCCGACCAGATCGAATAGCGGCCGCCGACCCAGTCCCAGAAGGCGAACACCCGCTCGGCCGGCACGCCGAACGCCTGGGCCGCCTGCGGATTGGCAGACACCGCGACCAGATGGGCGTCGCCCGCCTCGCCCAAGGCGGCGCGCAGCCAGGCCCGCGCCGCCTCGGCGTTGGCCATGGTCTCAAGGGTGGTGAAGGTCTTGGAGACGGCGACCACCAGGGTCTCGGCCGGATCGAGCCCTTCCAGGGCGGCGGCGATCTCGGCGCCGTCGACATTGGCGGTGAAGCGCAGCTCGATCTGCGGGTCGAGCGGCCGCAGCGCCTCCCACACCAGCCGGGGCCCCAGGTCCGAGCCGCCGATGCCGATGTGCAGCACCTTGCGGAACGGCTTGCCGGCGGCGCCGGCGATCGCGCCCGAACGCACGCCGTCGGCGAAGGCGCGCATGGCGGCGCGGCCGGCCTCGACCTCGCTCGACACCGGCTGGCCCTTGGCGGCGAAGGCGGCGCCGCGCGGCGCGCGCAGGGCCGGATGCAGGACGGCCCGGTCCTCGGAGGTGTTGACCGCCTCGCCGGCGAACAGGCGCGCGCGCTGGGCCTCGACCCCGGCGGCGGCGGCCAGCGACAGGGCGGCGTCGAGGCCGGCCGCCGTCCAGGCCTGCTTGGACAGATCCAGGAACAGTCCGGCGGCGTCGAGGGTCATGCGGGCCAGCCGGTCGGGCTCGGCGGTGAAGCAGTCTTGGATGCGGATGGCTTCGGTCTCGCGGGCGGCGGCGTCCAGACGGCTCCAGGCGGCGGCGAGCTCGGCCATGTCGTTAACCCTTTTGGTAGGATCGCGTTTACGCGGCGGGGCTAAATATCATCAAATCGGGTTGATCCAACGCCGTTCGCGCAAAGAGATTCCAAAATGTCCTGCGATGTCGCCCTCGCCGCCTTCCTCTGGCTCGCCTCGACCGGACCGGCCGCCGCCGCGCCCAAGCCGGCCGTCGCCGTCGCCGCGCCGCAATCGGTGGCCAAGGAGCCGCTGTTCGCCGACATCGTCGGCCGCGCCGGCCGCCTGAAGGCCGAGGTCGAGGCCTGGCGCGGCCATCTGAAGGCCGACGGTCCGGCCGCCTCCCTGGCCGGCTTCGACGGCTTCTCCGCCCGGATCGGCGAACTGGCCGCCCTCGACCAGAAGGGGCACGAGGTGCTGAAGGCGCGCGGAACCGACGGTGACCTGAAATGCATCCTCCACGGCATATCCCAAGACCTGCCGCTGAAGCTGGGCGAGATCGGCAAGGCCGCGACCGGCAAGGACCAGGACGCCGCCCTGCGCGACATGGCCTACCTGCTCAACGACAATGTCGAGGTGATCACCGCCCCGCCGGCCCCGGCGGTCTGAGCCCCGCCGCCCCGGATCAGGCCGCAGGCCGCGCGGCCTCCTCCAGCGCCTTGGCCACCATGCCCTCGGTCAGCAGCTGCGGCAGGACGACCGGTTCGCCGCCCTTGGCGTCGTAGATCAGATAGAGCGGCACGCCGGCGCGGCCATGGGCGGCCAGTTCGGCCGCGATGGCGCCGTCCCGGTTGGTCCAGTCGCCCTTGAGATAGACCGCGCCCGTGCGCTTGAAGGCCTCGGCCACCGCCGGGCTGGACAGGGCGGCGCGGTCGTTGACCTGGCAGGTCACGCACCAGGCGGCGGTGAAGTTGACGAACACCGGCCTGCCCTGGGCGCGCAGCTCGGCCAGCCGGGCCGCGCTCCACGGCTCGGAGGCCGCCTCGCCGGTCGCGGGGGCGGCCTGGCCGGAAACGGGGCCGGCCGCCGCCCCGGCCGGAGACGGGTTCGGCGACAAGGCCGGCTGGGCCACGCCGGCGCCGACGGCCGCGGCGAGCGCCAGCACGCCGCCCGTCAGGGCGACGAGGGCGCCCGCGCCCCGGCCGGAGCGCCGCTGGGCGACGCCGAGCAGCCAGCCGCCGAGGCCGGTCAGCACGACGGCGGCCAGCAGCCAGGCCAGCAGGCCCGGTCCGGTCTGGACGCTGAACACCCAGACCAGCCACGCCGCCGTGGCGTAGACGCCGAAGGCCAGCAGCTTCTTCAGGCCCTCCATCCACGCCCCCGGCCTGGGGAAGACCTTCAGAAGGCCGGGCAAGAAGGCCAGGGCGGCGAACGGCAGGGCGAACCCCACCGCCAGGGCCAGGAACACCGCCAGCGCCACCGGGGCGCTCTGGGTGAAGGCGTAGCCCAGCGCGCCGGCCATGAACGGCGCCGTGCAAGGCGCGGCCACCACCACCGCCAGCACGCCGGTGAGGAAGGCGCCGGCCACGCCGCCGGCGGACGCGGCGCGGCCGCCGACGCCCTGGACCGAGGTTCCGATCTCGAACAGGCCCGACAGGTTCAGCCCGACCAGCAGCATGATCAGGGCCAGGGCGGCGACCACCGGGGGCGACTGCAGCTGGAAGCCCCAGCCGACCGCCGCCCCGGCCGCCTTGAGCGCGATCAGCAGGCCGGCCAGGGCCAGGAAGGTCGCCACGACGCCGACGAAGAAGGCCGCGCCCTCCAGCCGCGCCCGCGCCGGCGCGTGGGCGTGGCGCGCCAGCGACGCCGCCTTCATCGACAGCACCGGGAAGACGCAGGGCATCAGGTTGAGGATCAGCCCGCCGAGGAAGGCGAACAGCGCCGCCGTGGCCAAGTTCAGGCCCGCGCCGCCCCGGGGCGCGGCCTTGACCGGCGCGCCCAGCCCAGCGGTCCCGGCCACGGCTGGGCCGGCCCTGGCGTCGATCTCGTAGGCGCGGCCATCGCCCAGGTCGACAACCCCCTGCAGGCCGGGCGGCGACTTGCCCTGCTGGAAGGCGTAGCCGGGGCCGGCGGCGAGCGTCAGGCCCTCCGGGCCGCGCTCGATGGTCTGCGGCTTGGAAAGGTCGAGGGCGACGGGGTCGAAGGGCAGGAAATAGGCGTCGGGGAAGTTCCCGCCCTTCAGCGGCGCGCCGGCGACGCTGATCTTGACCGCCCCGCCGACGAGCGTCATCGCCGCGTCGAGGCCGGCGGGCTTGGGCGCGGCGGCCAGGGTCCTGGCGATGGCGTCCCCCCACTGCGGGTCGGCCTGGGGCGCGCCGGCGGCGACCATCAGGTCGAGCGACAGCTTGGCCTCGGCCGGGATGCAGACCTCCTGGCAGACCAGGAAGCCGGCGTCGGCGGCCAGCCGCACGGTCTGGCCCGGCCTGGCGTCGGCCGGCGCCGTGACCGGCACGGGCAGCAGCACCGCGTCCTCGTAGACGAAGGTGGTCAGCGGGCCGGTCCGCAGGCGCTTCGGCGTCGGCCAGACGATGTCGCCGGCCGTCCATCCGGCGGGCAGGGCCCACTTGATCGTCGTCGCCCCGCCGGCGTCGCCGGGGTTGCGCCAATAGGTGTGCCAGCCCTTGTCGAGCTTCTGGCGCAGGGCGACGTAGACCGTCGCGCCCGGCGCGACCTGCCCCTGGGCCACCAGCTCGGCCTTGACGTGGCCGGCGTCGACGAGGGCCGCTCGGGCCGACGGCGCCGACAGGAGGGCGAGAGCCGTGAACACGGCGGCGATCAGGCGTTGCATGGGCTGGTTGCGGACCCTGGCTGGACGTTGGCGGCGCCGCCGCGCGCTCCCCTCCACGCCGGGACGACGCGGGACGGAAAGCTCAGATGGGATGGAAACCCGCGCCAGCCAATCGTCAACGCATTTCATCGACGGCGTGGCGGGCCCGGCGGACGGCGGGGGCGACGAGGCCGGCCTTGCGCCGCACCCGATTCGGCCCGGATCAATAGGTGGAAGGTCCAGCCTGGAGACGCCGATGCCCGCCTATTTCGAAGACCTCTCGGTCGGCCAGGTGGCGTCGCTAGGGACGACCGCCGTGGACGACAGGACGCTGGCGGCCTTCATCGCCGCCTTCGCGCCGGGATGGAGCCCCGACCGGGGCGCGCCCGACGCCATGGTCTACGCCATCTGGTCGCGGCTGGACGCCGCCGCCTCGGCCGACTGGCCGCAGACCAAGCGGGTCGGGGTCGACGCCCTGCGCTGGGCCCGCAATCCGCCGGCGGGCGAACTGCTGCGCGGGCGGATGACCGTGCTGGCCAAGGACCCGGTCGGCGACGCCAAGGGCGTGGTCATGGCCCAGCACGACCTGCTGGACGAGGCGGGCCGGCTGGTCTTTTCCTGCCTGACCCGCAGCGTCTTCGCCTGCCGGGGCTGAAGCCCCGCCGCCAGGGCGGGGCGCGGGCGCCTTAGTTAGGCGTTGCCGGCGACGGGCTGGTTCTGCTGGGTCAGGGCCAGGGCGATCAGCTTGTCCCAGCCCAGCAGCGAGATCAGGTGGGCGTAGATCTGGGCCAGGGCGCCGTTGTCGCGCAGTTCGACCAGCTTCTCGACCGGCAGGGCGTTCAGCTTCTCTTCCGAGACCGCGAAGTACTCGGCGATCAGCACCTGCTCCGGCTCGGTGCCGACGGTGGCGACCGGCGGGTTGTAGAAGGCCTTGCGGCTTTCGAACAGGTCGAGGTCCTTGATCAGCTGGACGAAGGACTCGGTGCGGGCGCGCTCGACGTCGAAGTTCTGGCAGAAGTCGATGCACTGCTTGAGGTAGTCGGACGGCTCGCCGTTCTCGAAGAACGGCACGTCGGCGTTCTCGCCCATCGCCTTGGCCGAGCGGTCGATGCAGACCACCATGCGCTGCTGGACGTCGTCATTGGCCAGCACGAAGGGATAGCGGCGGATATAGGCCGGCAGGTAGGCTTCCGGCTTGATGTCGCCGGCCGCGTCGATGAACAGGTTCTGGCCGTCGCTGATGCCCATGACCGCGATCGGCTGGCGCTCGGCGCCGGCGAAGATGATCGGGTAGCTGAGCGCGGCCGGCGCGAATTCGGTGACCGTCAGCGGCACGAAGTGGGTGTTGGCCGCGAAGCCCCAGGGCTTGTCGACCCGGTTCATGCCCAGCTTGCCATGCAGCTCCAGGCTGAGCGGCTCGGGTTGGGCGTAGAGCACGACGTTGCCGGAAAGCTGCGAACCGGCGGGCAGAGTGGACGTTACCATGGAACTGGCCTGTTTCTGTCTGGCGTTTGCGGCCGGCGGCGCGCGTGTATCGGGGCCGCCGCTTCTAGCCGATCATGACGCGAGCGGCAATCCGGGACGCCCCGAACCGAGACGAGACTTGCCTGCCGCCACGTCAGAGGGGTTGAGTGGCGGCGCCAAGCGCCAGGGAGGCCGCCATGCCGATTTCCTATCCCGCCATCCTCGATCTGAAGAGCGAGGGCCAGGCGTTCGCCTGGACCGACCGCGAGACCATGCTCTACGCGCTGGGCGTGGGCATGGGCGCCGACCCGATGGACGAGCGCGAACTGCCCTTCGTCTATGAGAACGGGCTGAAGGCGGTGCCGACCCTGGCCACCGTGGTCGCCTGGGGCGCCGGGCCGGGCGTCGGCCGCATGGGGATCAACTTCCTGATGGTGGTCCACGGCGAGCAGGCCGTCACCTTCCACCGGCCGATGCCGACCGAGGCCAGCATCCTGGCCGACAGCCGCGTGATCGGCGCCTGGGACAAGGGACCGGGCAAGGGCGCGGTGATCGCCACCGAGACCGTGCTGAAGGACGCCGCCACCGGCGAGCCGATCGCCACCCTGGTCTCGTCGACCTTCGCCCGCGGCGACGGCGGCTTCGGCGGCCCGGCCGACGGCCAGCCCGAGCCCCACGCCGTTCCGCAACGCGCCCCGGACCTGTCGCTCGACTTCGCGACCCGGCCCGACCAGGCCCTGATCTATCGGCTGTCGGGCGACCGCAACCCGCTGCACGCCGACCCCAAGGTGGCCGAGGCCGCCGGCTTTCCCCGGCCGATCCTGCACGGTCTTTGCACCTACGGCCTGACCTGCCGCGCGGTGCTGCAGGCCTTCGCCGACTATGACCCGGCCCGGATCAAGAGCCATCAGGTGCGCTTCTCCTCGCCCGTCTTCCCCGGCGAGACCGTGACCGTCGACCTGTGGAGGGACGGCGATGTGGTCTCGTTCGAGGCCCGCGTGAAGGCGCGGGGCGTGACGGTCATCAAGAACGGGAAAAGCGTCCTCGGCTGAGTGGGGCCAAGCCGAGGACGCTCCCTGTCCAGGACGTTCGGATCGGAGGGGGAACTCGTTTCAGAACGTCTTGGTCAGACCGACGAACACGCCGCGGCGCTGGCCGAACTGGGGGGCGCCGACGCCCACCCCGGTCCCGTCGCGGATCTCGTAGACCTTGTCGAACAGGTTGAGGACGTCGAGCCGGGCCGAGATGCCGCCCAGGGTCGGCATCTGGAAGTCATGGCTGACGCCCAGATTGACCACGGTGTACGGGCCAAGGCTGCCGCCGTTGGGCACCGAGCCGTTCTTGCGCAGGCCCGAGCCGTAGATGGCGTCGGCGCTCAGGCGCGTTTGGCCCAGCCGGTAGGAGACGCCGGCCGAGGCCGAGTACTTCTGTTCGTGGTCGAGGTGGATGTAGTGGGTGCTGATATAGGCCAGGTCGCCCGGGTCGAAGTTGAATTGGCTCGAGACGATGTTGCGGCCCCGCGCCGACGAATAGGCGACGTTGGCGTAGGCCGACAGCGGCCCGGCGACGTATGACGAGCTGAGCTCGATGCCGTACTGGATCCCGTCGCGGTAGTTGAACGGGGTCAGGATGATCGGCGCGCCGAACTGCCCCTCGTCGAGCAGATTCTTGGACTTCTTGTAGTAGGTGTCGAGGCCGACGGTCAGGGCCGGGGTCAGCTTGTGCTCGACGCCGACGTCGTAATAGTCGGCGCGCTCGGCCTTGGGCGGATCGTTCTGGGTCCCCTGGGCCGCCGCCGTGGTGCCGGCGAACTTGGCCACCGTCTCGCTGGCCACCAGCTCGAACGGGGCGGGCGTGAAGTAGCGGGCGTAGCCGGCGTGGAAGGTGGTCGTCGACCACGGCTTCCACACCAGGTTGGCGCGGGGGCTGACCTGGTTCTCGTCGGTGTAGGCGTCGACCTGATCGAAGCGCACGCCGTAGTTCAGGGTCAGGCTGGGGACGATCTGCCACTCGTCCTGGACGTATACGCTGTAGGTCCAGGCGGTCTTGCGGCTGTTGTCGACGATGCCGACCGGCGTATCGGTGGTCTGGGCCCCGCCGCCGTCGACCGGCAGGACCAGCGCGGTGGTGTCGCTGGTGGCGCGGTCGCCCTGGACGATGACGCCGCCGCGCAGGGTGTGGTCGTCATTGAGGCGATAGACGCCCTCGGCCTGCAGTCCGCCGGCGATGTCGCGCTTGTAGGCGGTCTGGGCGATGCCGTTGTAGAGCAGCTCGCCGGTCTTGTCGGGATTGTAGTAGAGGCTGGAATAGCGGCCGAACAGCGAGACCTGGAAGTCGAACTTGTCGACGCTCTTCAGGTAGCTGACCGCCCCGTAGTGCGAGATCTGCCGCTGGTTCGAGTTCAGCTCCTCGCTCGGGAAGGCCGTCTGGCCCAGCACGGTCAGGCCGAGCGTCGGCTGCAGGCCCCGGCGGTTGGGGATCTGGTACTGCTGGCGCACGGAGCCGAACAGCATCGACACCCGGCTGGTGTCGTCGAGGATGTAGTCGAGATAGCCGAAGACCTGGCCCTGCTTGGTGCGGTCGTGCAGGGGCGTGCGGCTGCCGTCCGGCGATTCTATGCCCAGGTCGTTGGTCAGCATGCTGCCGTTGACGAACCAGTTCAGCCGGCCAGTGCCGCCGGAGGCGTCGGCGCTGGCCTGCAGGGTGTTGTGCGAGCCGCCGTAGAGGCCGAACGAGCCGCCGCTCTGGACCCCGCTGCGGGTCTTGATGTCGACGACGCCGGCGGTGCGCAGCCCATATTCGGCCGGCAGGGCGCCGGTGATCAGCTGGACGCTGTCGGCCAGCTTGGGGCTGAGGGTCTGGCCGAACACCGACAGGCCCTCGGGCAGGATCACCCCGTTCAGGCGGTACTGCAGGCCGTTGTGGTCGCCGCGCACGTGCAGCTGGCCGAAGCTGTCCTGGGTGACGCCCGGCGCCTGGAGGATCACCGAGTTGAGGCCGGTGTTGTCGGCGCCCGGCTGGGCTTGGATCGACTGGCGGGTGATGGTGTAGGTCGAGGCGCCCAGCTGGGTCTGGATGCCTGTGCGGGCTGCGTCGAGCTTCTCGGCGGTGACCACCAGTTCGTCCACCTGGGCCGGAGCCTTGGACGAACCCTTGCCGGACGGAGCGGCGGCCTCCTCGGCCTGGGCCGCGCCCGCCAGGACGCAGAAGCTGGCGGCGGCGAACAATAGGCGGCGATGACGCATCGTGACTTCCCCAGATCGCGCATGGGAGGTGCGCGGTTGGCATGTGTTATGAAATAACATTACAAGTGGTCAAGAGCCTGACGCAAAAATGGTTGTCAGCCGTCACGGGCGACGCCTATCTGCCCGCTCCCCGACCGTTTTCCAGGAGCCGCCCATGACCGTCCGCCGCGCAGCCTTCACCGGGCTCGCCGTCCTGGCCGGCCTCGCGACCGCCGCCTGCGCCATGAACGGCGACGCGGGCCGCCCGGCGCGGGCCGGCGCCACGGCGGTGGCCCCGCCCTCGGACAAGATCAGCATCGCCGACAAGGGCTATCTCAGCGGCCAGGCGGCGATCGACAGCCTGTCGCTCCTGCCGCCGCCGCCGGCGGCGGGCTCGCCCGTCGCCGTGGCCGACCGCGCCGTCTTCGACGCCACCCGGGCGCTGGAGGGCGGCCCGCGCTGGCGCCAGGCCGCCCGCGACGCCGACCTGTCGGGCCCGGAGGTGTTCAAGGCGACGTCCTGCGCCGTGGGCGCGACGGTCGGCCCCGCGACCACGCCGACCCTGACGCGCATCTGGGCCAAGATGTTCCGCGACAGCGTCGAGATCTCGGCCCCGGTCAAGGATCGCTACAAGAGGCCCCGCCCGCTGATCGGCAACGACAAGCCGATCTGCACCGCGCGGGAGAAGTGGCTGGAGACCAACGGCTCCTATCCGTCAGGCCACTCGATGATCGGCTGGTCCTGGGCGCTGGTGCTGGCCGAGATCGCCCCCGATCGGGCCGACGCGGCGCTGAAGCGCGGGCGGGATTTCGGCGACAGCCGGATGGTCTGCGGCGTGCATTTCCAGAGCGACGTCGAGGCCGGCCGCGATCTGGCGGCGGCGATGATGGCGCGCCTGCACGCCGAGCCTGCGTTCCAGGCCGACCTGGCCGCCGCCCGCAAGGAGCTGGCCGCCGCCCGCGCCAGGGGACCGGCGCCGCAGGGCTGCGGCGAACAGGGCGCCTGACGCCGCCGGCCCCGGATCGGCCCGGATCGACCGCCAGGGCCGTCCGGGGGGCCGCAAGACGCGGCGGGAGCCTAGGCCGCCTTATCGACAGCCACGGTGGCCCGGCGCTCCAGCTTGCCCCAGCCGACGCGCGGGCCGCGCACGGCGGTGACCACCGCCTTGACCACGACGTAGTACATCAGCTGGCGATAGCCGAACCGCTGGATCGGCAGCCAGAACAGGTCCTTCCACGGCGCGCGCCGCTCCAGCGCCATGCCCAGCGCCCCGGCCGACAGGTCGACCAGCACGAAGGCGGCCCAGTAGAGCAGCGACTGCATCAGGTCGTCGGCCGAGGCCTCGACCGGGTGGAAGTAGTGCTGGATCAGGTTGATGATCAGGCTCCACACTACGGCCAGATCGACCAGCGGCGCGGCGGTGGCCAGGATGATCTGGAACAGCCAGATCTGCGGCAGGGCGACGAAGCCCAGCACCGGATACTTGAGGCTGAACAGCGCCTTGCGGTGCTTCCACAGGCATTGCAGCGTGCCGAACGACCAGCGGAAACGCTGCTTGAGCAGGCCGTCGACGGTGTCGGGCGCCTCGGTGTAGGCGCGGGCGGCCGGGTCGAACTCCACCCGCCAGCCGGCCTGCTGCACGGCCAGGGTGAGGTCCTGGTCCTCGGCCAGGGTGTCGGCCGGATAGCCGCCGAGCTGCTCCAGCGCCGTCTTGCGCCAGGCGCCGACCGCGCCGGGCACCACGGTCACCGCGCCCAGGGCGGCGAGCGCCCGCCGCTCCAGGTTCTGGGCGGTGACGTATTCCAGCGCCTGCCAGCGGGTGACGAGGTTGATGCGGTTGCCGACCAGGGCGTTGCCGGCCACGGCCCCGATGGTCGGGTCCTCGAACCAGCGGGTCAGGCGGCGGATGGTCTTGGCCGGGAACTGGGTGTCGGCGTCGAGGGCGACGATGATCTCGCCCTGGGCGTGGACGAGGCCGCGATTGAGGGCGTGGGCCTTGCCGCCGTTCTCGAACGACATCAGCCGCACGCGCGGGTCGCCGGCGAAGTGCTTGTCGACCTCGGCGGCGGTGCCGTCGGTCGAGCCGTCGTCGAGGATGATGACCTCAAGCTTTGTCCAGTCGGACTCCAGGATGCGGGCGACCGAGCTGGCGATCACCTTCTCCTCGTTGAAGCAGGGGATCAGCACCGTGACCATCGGCCCGGTCTCGGGCGAGACGCGCGGCGGCTTCCTGAAGGCGGCGCGGACGCGGTGGACCATGGCCAGCACGGCCAGGAAGGCCAGCCGGGCCAGGCCCAGGACGATGGCCGAGACGAACAGCACCTGCAGCGCCAGCTGCACGCCCCGGAAGAAGCCGAAACCCATGCGGTCGAGCAGCAGCTCCACCGAATTGCGCGAGGTCGGCGGCAGGGCCTGCTCCATGGTCATGCCGGCGAGGTCGGAGACGGTGACCAGCCGGTAGCCGTTGGCGCGCAGCTGGTCGATCAGGGCCGGCAGGGCCGCGACGGTGCGCGAACGGTCGCCGCCGGCGTCGTGCAGCAGCATCACCTGGCCGCCGGTCTCGGGGTTCTTGTCGGACAGGCGCTGCAGGGCGCGGGCGACGATCCGGTCGGGCGACGGCTTCTGCCAGTCGTCGGTGTCGACCCGCAGACCGACGGTCAGGTAGCCGAGGTTCTGGGCCAGCAGGATCGGGGCGACCTCGCGCGCGGTCGACGGCTCGGCGTCGCCGAAGAACGGCGGCCGGAACAGGCGCAGCGACTTGCCAGTGATCACTTCGAACAGGCGCTGGGTGGCGTTGAGCTCGACCGTGGCCTGGGCCGCCGACACCTGGGCGATGTTCGGGTGGGTCCAGGTGTGGCTGCCGATGTCGTGACCCTCGCGGATCTCGCGCAGCACCAGGTCGGGCCGGCGCTGCATGTTCTGGCCCAGGATGAAGAAGGTGGCCGGGGCGTTCTTCTGCTTGAGGATGTCGAGGATCTTCGGCGTCCAGCGCCCGTCCGGGCCGTCGTCGAAGGTCAGGGCCACCAGGCCCGGATGGGCGCCGTAGCGCTGGACCACGTAGGACGACGGCAGCACGTCGTAGTGCGACTTGGCGATCAGGCCGGTCTGCGGGTCGAAGACGTTCGAGCGGCGGCCCTGCGACGGCGTCGCCGTGACCTTCAGCACCTCGCCGGTGCCGTCGAAGTCCACCGCCTCGTTGGGCGCGATCACCGCCAGGCCGTCGGCCTTGGCCTGGCCGTAGGGCTTGCCGAGCACGCTCCAGATGCCGGGGTCCTCCGAGCCCATCCGCCACAGGCCGTAGCCGCGCGGGTGCCAGGGATCGGAGACCTTGACCTGGTTGAAGGCCGAGGACGCGTCGAGGAACCAGACCTCGTGGTCGCGGCCGGCGTCGTCCTTGTAGGCGTAGAACGGGTTCAGCGAGGCCTCGTCGAAGCTGACGTCCGACCCCGAATCCAGGGCGTTGACCATCGCCTCGTGGAAGGTGGTCGCCTGGGCGGCCCCCGTGGCCTTGCCCTTGGTGGCGGTCCAGTCGTAGCCGTAGGCGCCCAGCGCCAGCACCGTGCGCGACGGGTCGAGGGTCTTGAAGCTCTGGGCCAGGTACTTCTGGTACCAGTCCTGCCCGGCCACCGGCCCCGGATCGCCGGTGCCGTAGTGCTCGTCATAGGCCATCAGCACCAGGGTGTCGGTGACGGCCTGCATCTTCTCCAGCGGCCAGCCCTCGCGGTCGAACATGGCCGTGACCCAGACCTCGCGGCCCAGCGGCTTCAGCGCGGCCCGGGCCTGGGCCAGGAAGGCCGGATAGACGCGCAGCGAGGCCGGCGACAGCTCTTCCAGGTCGAACATGTAGCCAGCGTAGCCGCGGGTCTTGGCCAGGTTGACCAGGTTGTCGATCAGCGCCTGCCGCGCCTTGGGGTCGGCCAGCAGCTTGTCGGCCTCGGGCCCGTTCCAGACGGCGTTGGCCGAGTTGTGGATCAGCGGCAGCACCGCCGGCGGCTTGGCCGCGCTGGTGATCAGGGCGTTGGCGCGCGGGTCCTCGATGATCGACACCTCGCCGGTAGATCCCTTCAGGGCCAGCCACTGCGGGGCCACCACGTCGAGTTCGTTGAGATGCTGCTGCAGGGATTCGCGCGAATGCTCGTCCCAGCTGACATAGAAGCCGACGGTCAGCGGCTTGGCCGCCGCCGCCGTGTGCGGGGGCGGACGCGGCACCTGGGTCCAGGCCGGCTTGCCCTTCAGGTGTTTGGCGTTCTCGCGGTGGAGCGCCTGGAGGACGCGCGGGTCCTTGAGGCTGAGGTTCGGCAGCCTGGGCGCCAGGGCCAGGGTGGCGGCGAAGCCCGCCACCAGCACGGTTATGAAGGCGAGCACCAGGCCGCCATAGAGCCCGGCACGCTTCGCCCTTCGCCCGGAAGGATCATGGAAGACGAAGCCGGTCATACGCGCGGGATTCCCTTGTCAGGCAAAAATCGATCCGAATGGGCGCGTAAAATGTCGAAACCGCGGCCTCGGGGGAAGAGGCCGCGTGGATCGATGCGACGTATCGGCCCTCAGAGGACGGCGCCGACGGCCTGTCCCCTCATCGCTCAGCCGACCCAGTCCTTGCCCAGCCGCCGCGACGCCAGCAGGAAGAAGCCGGCGCTGACCAGATAGAAGGCCAGGCCCGCCAGGATCGAATAGCGCAGCGCCTCGTCGCCGAACCTCGGCTTCAGGAAGTCCGACAGGGCGCCGAACAGCAGCGTGCCGCCGCCGATGCCGATGAGATTGTTGATGAACAGGAAGGCGGCCGAGGCCGTCGAGCGCATCGGCGCCGCGACGATATGCTGCACGGCGGTGATCACCGGGCCCAGCCACATCAGGCCCAGCGCCTGGGGCAGCAGGAACAGGGCGATGGTCAGCGGCAGCGACGACGACGTCACGCCCGCCGCGTAGCACGGGGCCGCGACCAGGAAGGCCAGGGCCGGCACCAGGGCGTAGCCGCCCTTGCCGCGCCGGGCCAGCCGGTCGCCCAGCCAGCCGCCCGCCCATACCCCGACGACGCCGCCGACCAGGGTGATCGACCCCATCACCTGCGAGGTCTCGACCAGGGACAGGTGGAAGGAGCGCTTGAAGAACGACGGCAGCCAGAAGATCAGGCCATAGCCGAGGATCGAGCACGAGGCCGCCCCGAACGACAGCAGCCAGAAGCTGGGCTTGGCCGCCAGCACGCGCAGGGCCTCGCCCAGGGGCGGGGCCGTCGTCGTCGCCGAAGGCGGGTCGTAACGGCCGCGCTTGGGATCGCGGACTACGATGCGCAGCACCGGGGCCAGGACGAGGCCGGCCAGGCCGACGATGACGAAGGCCGCCCGCCAGTCCAACCGTGAGGCGATGACCCCGCCGAGCAGCAGGCCCAGGGCGCTGCCCACCGGGATGCCGAACGAATAGGCCGCCAGCGCCCGCGCCCTCTGCCGGGGCGGGAAATAGTCGGCGATCAGCGAATAGGCCGGGGCCACGCCGCCCGCCTCGCCCACCCCGACGCCCATGCGGGCCAGGAACAGCTGCCAGAACCCGGTCGCCGCCCCGCACAGGGCGGTGAAGCCGCTCCACACCGCCAGGGCCAGGGTCATCACCCAGGTGCGGCTCCAGCGGTCGGCCAGCCACGAGATCGGCACGCCGAGCGCGGTGTAGAACAGGGCGAAGGCCAGCCCGCCCATGTAGGCGAGCTGGGTGTCGGTCAGGCCGAGCTCGGCCTTGATCGGCGGGGCCAGGATGCCGATGATCTGCCGGTCGATGAAATTGAACGTGTAGACCACGATCAGCAGCGCCAGCACCGTCACGCGATAGGCGGCGGACGGCTCCGGCGTTCCGACGTCGCTCTGCGAGCCGTCGCTCATCGATCTTCCCCCATCGGTCCTTCCTCGTCGGCCGGCGAGGGCCGCACGCAAGACCGGCCGACGCCCGCGCGCGGCGGACGCCGACCGGCATCGCGGTTCCTTAGAACTTGACCTCGACCGTGCCCAGGATGGTGCGCGGCGGGCCGTAGAAGCCGATGACCGAGTTGTTGTAGGTCGCGCCCGGGAAGTTGTAGCCGCCGATGCGATAGCGTTCGTCGGTCAGGTTCTTGCCGGTGAGCGAGAACTTGTAGCGCTGGTCCGGCGAGGTCCAGATCGCGGTCAGGTCCAGCAGGGTGAAGGCCTTCTGGTCCAGGGTCGGCAACGGCTGCTCGAACTGGGTGTACGAGCCGCGGTACGACACCGTCGGCGTCACCGAGACGTCGCCGCCGAACAGCTCATGCCGCCAGGTCACGCCCAGGCTGCCGGTCCATTTCGGCGTGTTCTGGAAGACGTACTGGTCGGCGACGTTGATGATGGTCTTGCTGACCGGGTCGTAGCGGTTGAACTCGTCGTACTCGGCGTGGATGTAGCCGAGGGCGAGGTTGGCGCTGAAGCCGGCGCCCAGCGCCGCCTGCCCTTCGAACTCGGCGCCGTAGAGGGTCGACGAGCCGGCGTTGTCGACCGAGCTGGCGATGCCGGACGGCACGGCGACCTGGGTGGTGACCTGCTGGTCCTTGTATTTCGAATAGAACACGTCGGCGGCGAACGACAGGCGGCGGTCCAGCGCCGTGCCCTTCAGGCCCAGCTCGTAGGCGTCGACCTTTTCAGGACGATAGCCGTCGATGGTCTGGGGCGTCAGCACCGCGTCGCCGCGCATGTCCCAGCCGCCCGACTTGAAGCCGCGGCTGTAGGAGGCGTAGGCGGTCAGGTCCGGGGTCAGCACGTAGGAGACGCTGAGGCGCGGGGTGAACTCCTCGAAGGTCTTGCGCGCCTGGGAATAGTTGGTGCGCAGCGAGAACACCGGCCGCGCCGGGCCGCCGAGGATCGGCGTCTTGACCGCGCCCAGATAGTAGGCCCGGTAGGTGCCGCCGCGCTTCTTGTCCTGGGTGAAGCGGCCGCCGACCGAAACCTTCAGCCGGTCGGTGACGTCGAAGCTGAAGTCGGCGAAGGCGGCGTAGCTGACCGTGCTGACCTTGCCGGCGTCGGCGATGGCCAGGCCGAGATTGCCGGCGATGGTGTCGAAGGCCCCGGCGGCGAAGCCGTTCAGGTAATAGAGGCCGGCCACGCCCTGCACCCGGTCGGCGGTGTAGAGCAGCTGCAGCTCCTGGGTGAAGGTCTCGTCGCGATAGACCGCCGGCACGTCCAGCGTCGGCAGCGGCGTGCCGTCGAAGTCGATGTTGGTGGTGGTGTGGCCCTTGCGGTTGGCGGTGATCGACTTCAGCGTCACCGTGTCGTTGACCTTCCACTGCGCCAGCAGCGACAGGCCCTCGGTGGTCACCTTGTTGGCGTCGCCGAGGCCGGCCTGGGTGTCGTAGACGTCGCCCAGCACCTGATAGCCGCCGACCAGGGCCGGCAGTTCGCGGTGGCCGTGGCGGGGGTTGGAGTCGTCCTGCACCTTGTCGTAGGCGGCCCGGAAGAACAGGTCCTCGCTGGGCGCGTACTCGACGCTCAGGCGGCCGGCCTTGACGTCCTTGTTGTACTGGTCGGCGCCGGTGGTCAGGTTCTTGCCGTAGCCGTCGTGGTTGTAGATGGCGATCGCGCCGCCGACCGACAGGCCGCCGCCCAGGGGCGCCTTGCCCGAGACGATCAGGTCGCGCTCGTTATACGAGCCGAGCGTGCCGCGCAGCTTGAGGCCGGCCTCGTCGCCCAGGCGGTTGGTGACGTACTTGACCGCGCCGCCGATGGTGTTGCGGCCGTAGAGCGTGCCCTGCGGCCCGCGCAGCACCTCGATGCGGCTGACGTCGAAGATGTCGAGCACGGCGCCCTGCGGGCGGGCGACATAGACGTCGTCGAGATAGAGGCCGACGCCGGGCTCGAAGCCCCACAGCGGGTCCTGCTGGCCGATGCCGCGGATGAACGAGATCAGCGTCGAGTTCGAGCCGCGGGCGGTCTGCAGCGTCAGGTTCGGCGTCGAGCGCTGAAGGTCGGTGATGTCGGAGGCCCCGGCCCGGCTCAGCTTCTCGGCGCTGAAGGCGCTGACCGCCACCGGCACGTCCTTGAGGCTTTCCTCGCGGCGGCGGGCGGTGACCACGACCTCCTCGACCTTGGTCGAGTCGCCGGCGGCGACGGGAGCCTGGGCGGCGGCGACGTCGGCGACCACGAACCAGGCCGCGCCCGCCAGCAAGGCGGACTTCCAAAGCATGCTCATCGATTTCCTCCCACGGCCCCGCTTCCTCCCCCATTGGCGGTGCGCGGCCCGACTTTTATTTCGACTTGCCGTCCTTGGCGCATGGCCCCGGACACATTGCGACAATCCATGTGTCAGCGTCGCAACGGAAGAGCCTCCGTGCGCTTCTCCACAGATTTTCATCAAATGATGAAATGGCGCCACACCCGCAGAAAGGGCTTTTCGGCGATACGGCGCCGTTAATTCATCAGCGCACGATCAATTGTTGCGGCGTCAGGCCGGCAGGCTGGGCGTATGCCGCTCGACCACCGTCAGCAGGCCGGCGGCGCAATAGGCCGACAGCCGCTCCTTGACGGCGGCGATGTCGCTGGCGTGGCACAGCCCCTTGGACAGCAGGTCGATCCGGCCGGTCTCGGACACCGCCAGCATCATCGAGCCGGTGAGGAACTGGTAGCCCCAGAACAGGTCCTCGTCGCGGGCGTGCGGCAGGGCCTTGCGCAGCACGGCGATCAGGCGCTGCACCACGGGGTCGAAGAACCGGGTCATGGTCTCGCCGCCCCAGGCCGGCGTGTTGTTCACCTGGGCGACCAGGGCGAAATAGCTCTTCCAGCCCGCCCCGCCGGTCAGCGAGATGTCGAGCAGCGGGTTGATGAAGGCCTGGATGGCGCCCTCGACGGTGACGGCCCCGGCGTGGGTCTTCTCATAGGCGTCGAGCGAATCCAGCCGCACCTTGTTGAGGATCTCGGCGCGACGCAGGAAAACCGCGTCGAACAGGCCGCTCTTGGCCCCGAAGTAGTAATGGATCAGCGCCACGTCGACGCCGGCCTCGAACGCCACCTGGCGGGTGGTGACGCCATAGAAGCTGTGACGGGCGAACAGGCCCTCGGCGGCGTCGAGAATCTTCTGGCGCAGGTCCGGCCCCTTGGCCGACTTCGGCGGGCGGCCCCGCGCCGGGGCCGGCCTGCGGGGCTGGGTCTTGTTGTCGGTCATGTCGCCGCCGGAGATTTGCGCCTTTGCGCACATATCCCCGGTCGGGCGCGCGGCTCAACCGCCGAATCGCGCGCGCCCTGCCGCCGGGCTCATCCGCGCACGAAGTTTCCGTGGAAGCTGACCGGCAGCGCCGCCTCGGCGCGCAGGGAGCAGACCGGCCCGTCGGCGACGCGGCGGGCGTCGAAGACGTGCAGTTCGCTGGCCTTGGCCTTGAGGTTGAGGGTGGTTCCGACCAGCCAGCCGTCGAACGCCGCCGATCCGCCCGGCCGCGGCGCGAACACGAACTCCTCGACCAGATGGTCCAGGCCGAAATCGAAGGCCTGGGCCTTGCCGCCGCGCCAGTCGCGCGTGGCGATCCCGCGCGACAGCGGCCGGCCGGGTTCGATCACGGTGTGGACGGTCATGTTGCCGGCGAGCCCGGCGTAGCGCGGATCGTTGCGCGGGAACTCCGCGGCGTCCGAGGTCTGCTCCAGCCGGGCCTTGCCGTCGGCGCCGAGCGTGACGAGGGCCAGGCGCGGGGCCGGACCGCCGGAGGCCTCGCCCGACAGCAGCTTGGCGGCGCCGGTGACGGCGAAGCTGGGGTCGGGGTCGATGCAGGCGTCGAAACGGATGGTCCCGTCGGCCTCGGCCCAGGCGTCGCCGAGATGGAAGAAGAAGAAGGGCGGCAGCTCGAACACCCGGCGCTTGTCGAGGTCGGCCTTGTCGATCACCACCACCTGGGTCCCCTGCTCCGGACGCCAGGCGAAGCCGCTGTTGAACGGCATGGCCATGCGCTCCTGCACCCAGGGCTGCAGCACGAAGATCAGGTGGCGGTCGGTGGCGGTGAAGTCGTGGATGTAGCTGGCCCGGGGCAGCTTGACGATACGGGCGTCCTCCAGCGCGCCCTGCGGCGACAGCCGCCACACGACGACCTGGTCGCGCCACCATCCGAAGTTCCACAGCCGGCCCGACGCCTCGCGGCGGGGGTGGGCCGAGAAGGGCATGGACTTGAGGTCCTGGCGCAGCACGGCGAAGCCCTTGGTCTCCAGGCTGACCGGATCGAGCGCGGCGGGCGAGCCGCCCTCCCACAACGCCCACAGCGCGTCGCCGACGCGGATGACGCTGGTGTTGGCGGCGTTGGAGTCGTCAGGCCCCTCCAGCTGGGAGCCGGGGGCGGCCTTGGTGCCGAAGCCGGGCATGACGCAGGCCTTGGCCGACGTCTCGATGCGGCGCTTGGGCGTGTCGACGAACCGGGCGGCCAGGGTCGCCTCGCCGCCGGCCAGCGTCCAGGCGCGGACCATGCCGTCGCCGTCGAACCAGTGGCCGACCGAGCGGCCGGGGCGGCGGAACTTGGCGGGGCCGTTGCGATAGAGCGCGCCCTCCAGGCCGGCGGGCAGGCGCCCGTGCAGGCGGCGCAGCTTGTGCGGGGCGACATCGTCCTCGACGTCGGCCAGGCCCAGGGTCCAGGGCGCGGTCGCCTGGGCGTAGACGCGGTCGGGATCGAACCAGGCCGCGGCGGCCAGGCCGGCGCCGGCGGCGGCGCCCAGGTTGAGGAAGGAACGGCGGTCCATGGCGTCGGGTCTCCGGCGGCGTTGCGGTCGATGTCTGCGGTCAGTCGATGTGGATGGTCTGGACGTTGTCGCCGGCCTTGACCTCGAAGGCGGCCGCGTCCCAGGACGCCGGCCCCATCATGCCCTTGGCGTCGTTGGAGAAGGCGAACGGCTCGGTGGGGATGCCGAAGGGGTTGAGGCCCATCTTCCCGTCGCCGTCGAGGTCGTGGAAGACCCTGATGGCGTAGCGGCCCGGCTTGAGCCCGGGCAGGCGTTCCTCGATCGTCGCGCCGTCGGCGGCGACGGCGAAGGCGCGCACCGCCTCGCCCTTACCGTCATAGGCGGCCTGGCTGTCGAACAGCACGCCCATCATCTTGCCCTTGTGCGCCTTCACCCCGGCGAAGGCGACCGTCAGGCTGGCTTCCTGGGCGGCGGCGGCGGTCGCGGCCAGCGCGGCGATTGACAGGACGACGGCGAATGTCTTGATCGGGCGCATGGAGCGGCCTTCCGTGTTCGAGGGGCCCGGCGTGGCGATCCGCCCGCCGGGGCGACGACGAAAGGCTTAGAGGGGATCAGGTCGGCGTGCAGTCCAACATGCGTGAACGGACAGACCAACTGCGCAAGGCGGGACCCGCCGCCGTTCGCGCTTCGCCAGCGGCGGCCTTCCTGGCCCGCCGCGGCCGCGGCCTGCTGATCGCGTTGGTCGCCGCCGCGTTCATGACGGCGGTCGGCGCCCTCGGCAGCTACAGCATGCCCCTGCCCGTGCGGGCGGCCTACTGGTTCAGCCTGATGCTGATCGGCGCCGCCTGCGGCGAGGTCGCCTCCACCCTGGTCGAGCGCGGCGGCTGGATGGAGGAGCATCCCTTCCTGCGCGGCCTGGCCATCGCCGCCGGCCTGACCGTCCCCGTCACCGTGATCGTCTGGGCGATGACCACCTTCGTGTTCGAGGGCTCGCGGCCGAGCCTGCCGCGGCTCTTGTGGCTGGCCGCGCCGACCTTCCTGATCACCAGCGCCATGACGGCGCTGAACTACGCCACCGAGCGCCGCCCGCGCGAGACCCACGCCGCCCCGGAAGGCGCCGCCCCGCCCCGCTTCCTCGACCGCCTGCCGGCCAAGCTGCGCGGCGCGGCGGTGTTCGCCGTCGAGGCCGAGGACCACTATCTGCGCCTGCACACCAGCAAGGGGCAGGACCTGATCCTCATGCGGCTGGCCGACGCCGTCACCGAGCTGGAGGGGGTCGAGGGCGCCCAGACCCACCGCTCCTGGTGGGTGGCCCGCTCGGCCGTGGCCGACGCCCGGCGCGGCGACGGCCGCGCCACCCTGATCCTTCAGGACGGCGCGGAGGTCCCGGTCAGCCGAACCTACGCCAAGGCCCTGCGCGAGGCCGGCTGGTTCTAGGCCGCCATCGCCGGCGCCGGCGACAGGCAGTCCATGGCTTCGAGCGTGGTCCGCACCGCCGCGTCGAGGGGCGTGTGCGGCTCCTCGCCGAGCAGGGCCGCCAGCCGGGCGTTGTCGAGCCGCAGCGGCGCGCGCCACAGGTAACGCATCTCCAGCATCTCGCGGAACGTCTCGTTGAACGGCGCCAGGAGGCCGATGGCCGCCCACGGAACCGATCGGATCGGCGCCTCGGGCCGTCCGGCGACCCGGCGGACGGCCTCGGCCATCTCGACGCCGCGCTCCAGCCAGTGGCCGCGCATGTGGAACGCCGCGAACGGCGCCAGGACCTCGTCCAGCTCGATCAGCCGCGCCATGGTCTCGCCGACGTCGGGCAGGTAGGCCCAGGCGTGTCCGACCTCGAAGTCCCCCGGATAGCTGACCGAACGCACGGCTCGCCCCGGCGAGACCAGGCCCTGGCTGAACCAGTTGTTGGCGGCGTGCGGGCCGAAGAAGTCGCCGCAGCGCAGGACGACGGTCCGCACGCCGTCTTCCGCCGCCGCCCGCAGGCGGCGCTCCATCTCGACGCGGATGGCCCCCTTGCGGGTGCGCGGCGCCTGGGGCGCGCGCTCGTCGACCATCGGGAAGGTCTCGGGCCCGAAATTGTAGACCGTGCCTGGAAAGACGATGCGGGCCCCGGCGGCGCGGGCCGCGGCGATGGTGCTGTCCAGCATCGGCAGGACCAGGGCCTTCCAGTTGCGGTAGGCGGGCGGATTGGCGCCGTGGACGATGACCTCGACGCCCTCGGCGGCGGCGGCCACCTCGGCCGGGTTCATGGCGTCGCCGGCGACCCACTCGGCCCGTTCCAGGCCGGGCGCCCGCGCGGCGGCGGCGCTGGGATCGCGGTTGAGGGCGCGGACGCGCCAGCCGCGGGCCAGAAGGGCGCGGGCGGCGGCCCCGCCCACCCCGCCGGTGGCCCCGATGATCAGCGCGGTCTTGGGTTCGAGATCGGACATGGCGGCCTCCTGTGCTTGCCGATGTCGATCCTCGCGCCGGCGACGCATATAGAAAATTGTAGAAATTCCTGCGCCTGATATACAAATATGCATGACTGACGCCGCGCCGGCCTGGGAGCTCTGCCGATCGTTCCTCGCCGTGGCGCGGGAGGGCAGCCTGTCGGCCGCCGCCCGCGCCCTGGGCCAGACCCAGCCGACCATCGGCCGCCATGTCGCCGAACTGGAGGCCCAGCTCGGCGGCCTGGTGCTGTTCACCCGCTCACCGCGCGGCCTGCGCCCGACCGAGGCGGCGCTGGAGCTGCTGCCGCACGCCGAGGCGATGGCCGCCGCCGCCGCCGCCCTGGTCCGGGCCGCCTCGGGCGAGCGCGAGGCCGAACGCGGAACCGTGCGCATCACCGCCAGCGAGATGATCGGCGGCGAGGTGCTGCCGCCGATCCTGGCCGATTTCCGCGAGCGCCACCCGCGGATCGCCGTCGAGCTGGTGCTGTCCAACCGCACCGAAGACCTGCTGCGGCGCGAGGCCGACATCGCCGTGCGCATGGTCCGCCCGACCCAGGGCGCCTTGCTGGCCCAGAGCCTGGGCGACATCACCCTGGGCCTGCACGCCCATCCGCGCCACCTCGCCGCCCACGGCGCGCCGGAGGATCTGGCCGCTCTGGAGCGGTGCTCGCTGGTCGGCTTCGACGCGGAAACCCCCATCGTGCGCTCGATCGGCCAGGCCGTGGGCGCGTCGCTGAACCGCGAGATGTTCGCCTTCCGCGCCGACAGCGACCTCGCCCAGTACGCCGCCCTGCGCGCCGGGTTCGGCGTCGGCATCTGCCAGAACGGCCTCGGCCGTCGCGACGGCCTGGTCGCGGTGCTGCCCGAGGCGCTTAGCTTCGACCTGCCGATGTGGCTGGTGATGCACGAGGACCTGCGCGGCAGCCGGCGCATGCGCCTGATGTTCGACCACCTGGCCAGGGCCCTGGCGGTCTACATCCGGACCAGCGGGCCCTATCGCTGAGCGGTCAGCGCCGGCGCGCGCGCCAGTCCTCGCGGCTCTGGCCCCAGATGTCGATGGGCAGGCTCTCGAACGGCGCCGGCAAGGCGCCGGGACGCAGGCGTCGCGAGCCCAGGCGCTCGGCCACCTTCTGCGAAGCGACGTTGTCGGGATCGATGCAGTGGATGACCTCGGTCCAGCCGAGATGGTCGAACGCCCAGTCGATGGCCGCCGCCGCGCCCTCGGTGGCGTAGCCCTTGCCGGTGGCGGCCTTGTGCAGCCCCCAGCCGACCTCGGTTCCGGGCCAGCCCTCCGGGACCCATGGCCCCAGGCGGCCGACCCAGCGGCCGGTGTCCTTCTCGACCACCGAGAACATGGAGAAGCCCTGGATGGTCCAGGCCCCGGCCATGGTCAGGAAGCCGCGCCAGGCGGCGGCGCGGGGCTGGACGCCGCCGATGAAGCGGGCGGTGTCCTCGTCGGCCATCATCTCCGCCCAGCCCTCGAAGTCCTCCGGCGCGAAGGGCCGCAGGATCAGGCGCTCGGTCTCGATGACGGGATGACTCATGGGGAACTCCAAAAACGCAGGAAGGCCGCGGCGCCTGCGCCCCGCGGCCTTCCAAATCTAGGTCGGAAAGGCGCTTAGGCCAGGGTCGGATCGATATCCTTGCAGGCCTTGAGCAGGCCCGACACCGATTCCACCGACTTGGCGAACATCGCCTTCTCGTCGTCGTTCATCGAGAACTCGAGGATGCGCTCGACGCCGGCGGCGCCGATCACCACCGGCACGCCGACATAGAGGTCCTTCAGGCCGTACTGGCCGGTCAGGTGGGCGGCGGCGGGCAGGACGCGCTTCTTGTCCTTCAGGAACGACGCGGCCATGGCGATGGCGCTTTCGGCCGGGGCGTAATAGGCCGAGCCGGTCTTGAGCAGGGCGACGATCTCGCCGCCGCCGCCGCGGGTGCGCTTGACGATGGCGTCGAGCTCTTCCTGGCTCAGCCAGCCCTGCGAGACCAGCTCGGTCAGCGGCAGGCCGCCGACGGTCGAGTGGCGCACCATCGGCACCATGTCGTCGCCGTGGCCACCCAGGGTCCAGGCGTGGATGTCTTCCACCGACACGCCGGTCTTTTCGGCCAGGAAGTAGGCGAAGCGGGCCGAGTCGAGCACGCCGGCCATGCCGACGACCTTCTCGTGCGGCAGGCCCGAGAATTCGCGCAGCGCCCAGACCATGGCGTCGAGCGGGTTGGTGATGCAGATGACGAAGGCGTTGGGGGCGTGGGCCTTGATGCCTTCGCCGACGGCCTTCATGACCTTGAGGTTGATGCCCAACAGGTCGTCGCGGCTCATGCCCGGCTTGCGCGGCACCCCGGCGGTGACGATGCACACGTCGGCGCCGGCGATGTCGGCGTAGTCGTTGGCGCCCTTCAGCGCGACGTCCTTGCCGAACACGGCCGAGGCTTCGGCGATATCGAGCGCCTTGCCCTGGGGCGTGCCCTCGGCGATGTCGAACAGGATGACGTCGCCCAGCTCTTCGCGCGCGGCGATGTGAGCGAGCGTTCCGCCGATCATGCCGGCGCCGATGAGGGCGATCTTCGCGCGAGCCATGGTTGTCTCCGGGCTTTGGTTGCGGTGCGAAAAAGTCGCCCGGCGGTCTAGACCTTCGCGCGCGCGGGGGCAAGTGACCCCGGCCGCCCTCAGCCCTTCCCGGCCATCGCCAAGATCCAGGCCCGCACCGCCTTGTCGTCGTCCCGGTTGGCGCCCCACGGGACGTCGGGCTGGTAGACCTCCATGTCGCCGCGCGGACGGCCGCGATAGACCTTGGTCGCATGGCCGAACATGGCCAGGCCCGAGGGCGTCGGCCTGTCGGCTCGCTCCATATAGAGGCCGTCGCCGCCGGTCGGGCCGCCGGCGAACACCACGCCCGGCATCCGCAGCACCACGTCCGTGAAGTCCAGGCAGGCGCTGCCGCAGCGGCCGTCGGTCAGGAGGACCACCTTGGCCGGGAAAAGGCCCGGCCCCTTGGGCCGCTCGAAGATGCTGGCGGTCGCGGTCGCCGGGATCGACGGATCGCCCTCGCGCCACAGCGGCCTGCCCGCGGCGATGGCGGCGCCAAGCCCCTCGCGCACCGAGACCATCCATTTCGAGGCCGGCGACCCGACGCCGTACTGGGCGTCCATCTTGGCCTGGAGCCCGTCGAAATAGGCCTTGTTGCGGGGGCTGGCCCGCCAGTCCACGGCCGCGGCGTCCTTGGGCGTGGCGGCCGCCACGGCCTCGGGTCCCCACAGCGCCTCGACGATCATCTGCCCCCAGACCGACGAGCCGCCGCCGTTGCCGCGCGCGTCGAACACGATCAGCCGGCCCTGGCGCAGGCGCGGCGCCTCGGCCTTCACCCGCGCGACCAGCGCCTGGACGTCGGCGGCGCGGTCCTCGACCTGGAAGGTCGGCAGGCTGATCCAGGCCACGCCCTCGGCCGGCTCCTGCAGCGAAAACCACGCGGCGGCGGCGCCGTTGGTCACGGCGATCAGTTCGCGGACATAAGCCTTGCGGTCGGGCGGCGGCCGCCAGGCCAGCTTGAGGGATCGCGCCTCGCCGTCCGGCGTCCTGATCCGGCAGGCGGTCAGGCGCTTGCGGAACGGGTCGCCCTCGTCATTGAACAGGTGGGTCACGGCCCGCCGCCGGTCGTCGGGCAGGCGGGGGTCGAAGAACGCCGGAAAGATGTCGCGCGCCGTCAGGGCGTCGAGCGAGCGGCCGTCGCAGGACAGGATCCGGGTCCCCATCGCCGGCGCCGCCGGGTCGGCCTCGTCGCGAACCGTCACGACGTCGCCTTCCAGCCTGCGCGCGACCATGAAGCCCGGCCAGGACGGCGGCGGATCGGGCCGCTCGTCGAACCAGATCGCCGTGTGGGAATCGTGGAAACCGCCGGCGAAACGCATCAGGCCGGAGCGATAGCCCTGGTCGTCGGAAACCTGGCCGGCCCGGGCCCTGGCCTCGGCGTAGCCGGTCTTGAGCCAGGCGGCGAAGGTCGGGTTGGCCGGGTCCACCGGCCCCGGATGATCGGCGGCGACGGCGTCGCGGATGAAGTCGAGATCGGCGACATAGGCGGCGCGCCAGCCCTCCGCCGTGGTCGGCGTCCTCGCCTCCGCGGCCATGGCCGCGCTGGCGACCGCCACGGCCGCGAGCGAGAGCGCGGCCCGCAGGCCCGTTAAACCATGACGCAAGTCGGCCCCCTCATGACAACCCTGAGGTTTGGTAGCGGAGGCCGGGGCCAAGGGCCATCCCTTCCTTCCGTGACATGACGTCCCGTGGGCGCGAGGCCCCTTGGCGCGGGGGACGGCTCGCCGTTATAATCCTACAAAACCAGTAGGAGTTGAAACGCCAATGACGGGCCGCTCGCCACGTCGCAACGTCGCCATCGTCGGCGCGGGCTTTTCGGGCTCGCTGCTGGCCCTGCACCTCTTGTCCCGCTCGGACGGCCCCAAGGTCTTCCTGATCGAGAAGGCCGGACGCTTCGGACCGGGCCTGGCCTATTCCACCCGCCGCGACGAGCACCTGCTCAATGTCCGCGCCGGCAATATGAGCGCCTGGCCCGACCGTCCCTTCGACTTCCTCTACTGGCTGTCGGCCCGGCGCGGGGACGAGGCGGCCGACCCGGCCGCGTTCGCCAGCCGGGCGGACTACGGCGCCTATCTGCGCGAGCGGATCGCCGAGGCGGCCACCAGCGGCGCGGCGGCCGACCGGCTGGTGCTGGTCGAGGACGAGGCCGTCGCCGCCGTGCGCGACGGCGGCGACGGCCTCGTGCTGCGCCTGGGCATGGGCCGCGAGATCGCCGCCGACGCCGTGGTCCTCGCCTTCGGCAACCCGCCGCCCGCCGCGCCGGACGCGGTCCGCCGGGCGGCCTTGCCCAAGGAGCTGCTGATCGACGACCCCTGGCGTCCCGGCGCCCTGGACGGGATCGCCGCCGACGCCCCCGTGCTGCTGCTGGGCGCGGGCCTGACCATGGCCGACGTAGTCGCCGCCCTCGACGCCGACGGCCATCGCGGCCCGATCCTGGCCCTGTCGCGCCGGGGCCTCGCCCCCCATCGCCACGTCGGGCCGATGAGCGCCGAGCCGCCCCTGTTCGAACGGATCGAACGGCTGTCGACGGCCCTCGCCGCCTTCCGCCGGGCCGCCGCCGGGCGGGGAGACTGGCGGCCGCTGTTCGACGGCCTGCGCCCGGCCACCCAGGGGCTGTGGCGAAGCCTGTCGCCGGCGGAACGCGAACGTTTCCTGCGCCACCTGCGGCCGTGGTGGGACATCCACCGGCACCGGCTGGCGCCGGCCACCGCCGACCGGCTGGACGCCCTGCGCGCCGAAGGGCGGCTGCGCATCGCGGCCGGGCGGCTGGAGCACCTGGCCGCCGGCGGCGAGGCCGCGCGGGTCGAGGCCCGCTGGCGGCCGCGCGGCGGCCGCGCGGCCGAGACCGGCGCCTTCGCCCATGTCGTGGTCTGCACCGGTCCCGACAGCGACCTGCGGCAGGCGGAACAGCCCCTCCTGCGTCAGCTGCTCGCCCACGGCATGATCCGCCCGGACCCGTGCCGGCTGGGCCTCGACGTCGCCGAGGACGGGCGGGTGCGCGACGGCGCGGGCGTTCTCGACGCGCGCCTCTTCGCCCTCGGGCCGGCGACGCGCGGCGCCTTCTGGGAGACCACCGCCGTGCCGGACATCCGCGTGCAGGCCGCCGACCTCGCCCGCCGTCTGACCGAGGCGCTCGCGCCGGCGTGATCGACCGGCCGCCGAGACCGCTTTTCCCGCGCGCGTCCCAGGGCTAGAAGGCCGCTGTCGGAGGCGCGCATGACCAAGACCAACCCGGGCCGGTTCTTCGAGGATTTCCGCCTGGGCGAGCCGCTCGTCCACGCCACGCCCCGCACGGTCACCGTCGGCGACGCGGCGCTCTACCTCGCCTTCACCGGCGCGCGCCACGCCCTGTTCTCATCCGACGCCTTCGCCCGCGCGAGCGGTCTCGCCGCCGCGCCCGTCGACCCGCTGCTGGTGTTCCACCTGGTGTTCGGCAAGAGCGTGCCGGACATCTCGCTGAACGCGGTGGCCAATCTCGGCTACGCCGACGGCCGTTTCCTGGCGGCCGTCTATCCCGGCGACACCCTGACGGCGACCTCCGAGGTGATCGGCCTCAAGGAGAACTCCAGCCGCAAGACCGGCGTGGTCCATGTGCGCACGACGGGGAGCAACCAGCGGGGCGAGGCGGTGCTGAGCTATGTGCGCTGGGTGATGGTGCGCAAGCGCGACGAGACGGCCGTCGCGCCCGCCGAACAGGTTCCCGCCCTGCCCGAGGCCGTGGCCGCGCGGGACCTGGTCCTTCCGGCCGGGCTCGATCTTTCCCGCTACGACTTCGCCCTGGGCGGCTCGCCCCACGCCTTCGACGACTACAGGGTCGGCGAGCGGATCGACCATGTCGACGGCATGGCGGTCGAGGAGGCCGAGCACCAGATGGCCACCCGCCTCTACCAGAACGCCGCCAAGGTGCACTTCAACCAGTTCGAGCGGGCCAAGGACCCGTCGGGCCGCCGGCTGGTCTATGGCGGCGTGGTGATCTCGACGGCCAGGGCCCTGGCCTTCAACGGCCTGGAGAACGCCGGCCTGATCCTGGGGATCAACGGCGGCCGGCACGTCAATCCGTACTTCGCCGGGGCCACCCTGTTCGCCTGGAGCGAGGTGCTGGACAAGGCCGCCCTGCCCGGCCGCGACGACGTCGGCGCGCTGCGCCTGCGCCTCGTCGCCGCCAAGGACCGCCCGTGCGCCGACTTCCCCGACAAGGACGCCGAGGGACGCTATCCGCCCGAGGTGGTGCTCGATTTCGACTACTGGGCCGCGGTTCCCCGGCGCTGACATGGGCGAGCCGTTCTCCGTCGCGCCGGCCATCCTGGCCACTTCGGTCCCGCTGCTGTCGCTGGGCCTGTGCGAGGCCCGCCTGCAGAGCGACGCCCGCTATCCATGGATCGTGCTGATCCCGCGCCGGCCCGGCGCGCGGGAGCTGGAGCACCTGGGTCCGGCGGACCGCGCCCGCCTGATGGAGGAGACGGTGGCCGCCGGCCAGGCGGTGCGCGCCGCCGCCGCCGCCCTGGGTCGACCGGTGGAGAAGCTCAATGTCGGCGCCCTGGGCAACGTCACGCCGCAGTTGCACGTGCACGTCGTCGGCCGCCGCGTCGACGACCCGGCCTGGCCGGGACCGGTCTGGGGCCTGGGTGAAGCCCTCCCCTATCCGCCGGCCCAACTGGCCGCCGCCGTCGAGACCGCCGTCGAGGCCCTGAAGGGCCTGGCCCTCAAGGCCGGCGCATAGCCACGACCGCCCGGCGGCTCCCGTCGTCGAGGACGCCCCGCCAGGCCCCCGCCTGCGGCCCCGGCCGCAGGCGGACCCGCACCAGGCGGTCGCCGTCGCGAAAGGCGAGGATCAGGCCGTCGCCGCGCCGGCGGGCCGTCTCCAGCACGCCGGAACGCCCGGGCGCGGCCTCGGCGCGCCAGGCGCCCTGGAGCTGGCGCGCCTCCGCGGCGGGATCGGCCAGCTCAAAGCGATAGAGCCCGACGCCGCGAGGGCCCGCCAGCCGCCAGCCGCCGTCCAGCGGCCCGAACAGGCTCTGTTCGGCGGCCGCCGAAGCCGCCACCGAGGCGTCATAGGGCGCGGGCGCGGCTGCGCCCGCGCCAGCCAGCACGGCCAGGACCGCCGGCGCCGCGATGGCCAGGCGCATCGACCGCCTCCTCAGGCCGCCTCGGCCTCGGCGATGGCCTCGGCCACCGCCACCAGCCGGCGCGCCTGGGTCAGGTGCAGCAGTTCGGCCAGACGTCCCTCGACCTTGAGGGCCCCCTTGCCGGCGTTCTCGGGCAGGGCGAAGGCGGCGATCACCGCCCGCGCCCAGGCGACGTCGGCCGGCGAGGGCGAGAACACCCGGTTGCACACCTCGATCTGCTTGGGATGGATCAGCGTCTTGCCGTCGAAGCCGAAATCGACCCCCTGCTCGCACACCGCCGCCAGGGCCTCCATGTCCTCGATGTCGTTGGGCACGCCGTCGAGGATGGTCAGGCCGTGGGCCCGCGCCGCCGCCACCGACAGGCCGAGGGCGGCGTGGAACGGCTCGCGTCCGGGGGTCTGGCGCGCGCGCATCTCCTTGGCCAGGTCGTTGATCCCCATCACCCAGGCGGTCAGGCGCGAGGCCCGGGCCGCGGCGGCGACGCCGGGCAGGTGGAACAGCGCCCGGCAGGTCTCGATCATCGTCCACAGGGCGGTGTGGCGAGGGGCCGCATCGAGGGCGTTGTTGTAGGCGAAGACGTCGTCGGCGTCGCCGACCTTGGGCGCCAGCACCGCGTCGGGGCCGGCCTCGGCGGCGGCGCGCAGGTCGTCGCGGCCCCAGGGCGTGTCCAGGCCGTTGACCCGGATCACCACCTCGCGACGGCCGAAGCCGCCGGCGCGCACCGCCGCCACCGCCTGGGCCCGGGCGATCTCCTTGGCCTCGGGCGCCACGGCGTCTTCCAGGTCGAGGATGACCACGTCGCAGGCCAGGGTGCGCGCCTTCTCCATCGCCTTCAGATTGGAGGCCGGCATGTAGAGCGCGCTGCGGCGGGGGCGTGGCGTATCGGCGGGGGACATGCGGCGTCTTCCTCGGCTGCTGGATCGTCGGCCCCAGCCTAGAGCGTTCGGCCGGCGCTTGGCATCACCCGGCGACAGCCGTCGCATTCATTTTCGTCGGACGCGGCGCCGATGCAAAACCGTCGCGCCGTTTCGAAGAACCCGCTCTAGTATGGGGCCATGACCATTCGCTACGACGCCACGGCGCGCAACGTCCTGGGCGAGGAGTTGATCCCTTGCTCGCTCGACCCGGTGACCGGGTTCTTCCGCAACGGCTGTTGCGAGACGGGCCCGCACGACATGGGGCTGCACACGGTGTGTGCGGTGATGACCGCCGAATTCCTGGTGTTCTCGGCGGCGGCCGGCAACGACCTGTCGACGCCGCGCCCCGACCTCAGCTTCCCCGGCCTGAAGCCCGGCGACCGCTGGTGCCTTTGCGCGCCGCGCTGGAAGGAGGCCTACGACGCCGGGGTCGCGCCGCCGGTGGTGCTCGATTCCACCCACGAGGAGACCCTGGCCATCGTGCCGCTGGGCGTGCTCAAGGACTACGCCGTCGAGGCCTGAGACGGCCCCGCCTACGGCCGAGGCTCGGTCAGCACGCCGTAGAGGTCGGTGCGGCGGTCGCGGAAGAAGCCCCAGGCCGCCCGGTGCGTCCGCAGGAAGTCGAGGTCGAAGCTGGCGGTCAGCACGCCCTCGTCCTCGCGGTCGAAGCTGGCGACGAGGTCGCCGCGATGGTCGGCGATGAAGCTGGAGCCGTAGAAGACCTGACCGCCGCCGGCGTAGCCCTCCGGTCCCTTCTCGAAGCCGATGCGATTGGCGCCGACCACGGGGATGACGTTCGACACCGCATGGCCCTGCATGGCGCGCCGCCACGGGTCGCGGGTGTCGAGGCTGGCGTCGTGCGGCTCCGAGCCGATGGCGGTCGGATAGAACAGCACCTCGGCCCCCATCAGCGCCATGGCCCGGGCGGTCTCGGGGTACCACTGGTCCCAGCAGACGCCGACGCCCAGGCGGCCGAAGCGGCTGTCCCAGACGCGGAAGCCGGTGTCGCCGGGGCGGAAATAGTACTTTTCCTGGTAGCCCGGCCCGTCGGGGATGTGGCTTTTGCGATAGAGGCCCATCAGCGAGCCGTCGGCGTCGACCATCACCAGGCTGTTGAAATAGTGCGGCCCCTCGCGCTCGAAGATCGAGACCGGAATGACCACGCCCAGTTCGGCGGCCAGCGGCGCCAGGGCGGTGACGCAGGGATGCTCGCGCCAGGAATAGGCGTGGGCGAACCAGCGTTCTTCCTGGCTGACGCAGAAGTACGGGCCCTGAAACAGCTCCGACGGCAGGATCACCTGCGCGCCGAGGGCCGCCGCCTCGCGGATGAACTCGGCGGTCTTGGCGATGTTGGCCGCCATGTCCTCGCCGTACGAGGTCTGGATGGCGGCGACGCTGATGGTGCGGGGCATGATCAGACAGGCTCCTGCTGACTGATGCAGTGGAACGAGCCGCCGCCGGTGAGAATGGCCTTGGACGGCAGGCCGATCACCGCGCGCTCGGGGAAGATGCTCTTCAGCGCCTCGACGGCGAAGGCGCCGGCCTCGGCGTCATCATAGAGAGGCACGATCACCGCCTCGTTGGCGATCAGGAAGTTCATGTGGCTGGCGGGAACCACCTCGCCGTCGTGGTTTTCGATCCAGCCCGGCGAGGGCACGCGCACCACGGTCAGGGGCGCGCCGCGATGGCTCTTCATGCCGGCCAGCATGCGGGCGGTCTCGTCATAGACGCGGGCGTTGGGATCGCCCCGGCCCCAGGCGATCGGGCAGGCGACCACGCCGGGCGCCACGAAGCGCGCCAGGTTGTCGACGTGGCCGTCGGTATGGTCGTTGCGCAGGCCCTCGCCCAGCCACAGCACGGTCTTGGCCCCCAGGGCCTTGGCCAGGGCGGCCTCGGCCTCGGCCTCGGTCCAGCCGGGGTTGCGGTTGGGGTTGAGCAGGCACTGGCGGGTGGTCAGCACCGTGCCGAAGCCGTCGTGGTCCAGCGCCCCGCCTTCCAGCACGAAGTCGTTGCGGTCGAGCGGCGCGCCGGAAGCGGCGGCGATCTGCTCGGCCACCGTGTCGTCGCCCTCGAGCTGGTACTTGCCGCCCCAGCCGTTGAAGCGGAAGCCGGCCGCGCGCGGGGCCTCGCCGTCGAGGGTGAAGATCGGCCCGGTGTCACGCAGCCAGATGTCGCCGAACTGGCCGCGGACCAGCTCGACGCCGGCGACGCCGTCCAGCAGGCGGCGCGCCGCCGCCTCGGCCTCGTCGCCGCAGACCATCAGCCGCACGCGCTCGCCGCCGGGCCCGGCCAGGGCGCGGGCGAGGTCGGCCACTTCCTGCTGGGCGGGCTCCAGATCCTCCAGCCACAGCTCGCCGTGGCTGGGAAAGCCAAGCCACATGGCGCTGTGGTCGGACCATTCTGCGGGGACGATCAGGGACATGGGTGAGCCTTAATCACGGAACGGGCGCAAATGGGAAGGGGCGCCGGGACCGTCAACCACGCCGCCCCAAAAGAAAAGGGCGGCCCCCAAGGAGGCCGCCCTGATCCGCATCGCTTCGGCTGCGATCAGAACTGATACTTCAGGCCGACCTTGATGAACCAGGTCGAGCTCTGGTTGCTGACCGACACCGTCGGGTTCTGGGTCGACAGCTTGTCGTACTGGTAGAAGTTGCCGACGCCGGTCTGGCAGGCGCTGGCCGAGTACTGGCAGTTGCGCGCCTGGACGGCCCCGTAGGTGTAGGGGAAGCCGTATTGCTCCAGGATGCCCCACTTCTTGTTGATGAGGTTGCCCAGGTTGATGATGTCGATATAGGCCTTGAGCTTGGCGCCGCCGGGGAAGAAGGCCGGCAGCTCCTGGGTCAGGCGCACGTCGATGGTGGTGATGTCGCGCGACTTGAAGGCGTTACGCGGCGCGATCTGGCCTGAGTAGTTGATCAGGCCGGTCTGCTTCAGGAAGTTGTTGAAGCCGGCCACGTCGAACCCGTTCGCGTACTTGATGATCGGGTCGCTGGTGGCGGTGATGTTGCCGGTCGAGTCGGTCTTCGGGACATAGAGCAGCTCGGTGTTGCGGTAGCCGACCGAGCCGGACTCGCCGAACATGTAATCGTAGGCCGCGCCGCTGGTCAGCGTCGTCCCCGTCGGGGTGATCTGCTGGAAGGTGTAGCTGAACGGCAGACCCGCACGACGCTGAGCGAACAGGTTGATGGTGGTCTTGTTGTCGCCGAAGAAGGCGCGGGTGTAGCTGGCGGTGATTTTGGTCTGATACTCGATGTTGTAGTTCGAGACCGCCAGTTGCGGGTTGTTCCGCGACGAGATCGCCCACTGGCTGTAGTTGGACAGCGCCACCGAGCTGGTGCCCGGGTTGGCTTCCTTCACGTCCGAATGGGTGTAGGTCACGTCGAAGCCGAGGCCCTTGGCCCAGCCGTCGTTCCAATCCTTGCCGACGCCCAGGGCCCAGACCGTGCCGCCGCCCTTCTTGTCGTTGGTCAGCATCAGGTCGTAGCCGGTGGTGCGGCCAAGGCTGTTGGTGAAGCGGCCGACATTGTAGGTCGGCCGGCCGTCCGGAGCCGGGGCGCCCGGGTTCTGGATGGCCCACAGGTCGACCCAGGTCACCGCGTCCTTGGCTTCTTGGTAGAGATAGTCGCCGTGGACGCGCCAGTTGTCGCCGACGTAGGGCAGGTCGAAGACCTTCACGACGCCGATCGAGGCCTTCCACACCGACGGCGGCCGGAAGTTCGGGTCGAGCGCGTTGGTCACGCCCGTGCCGGCCAGGGTCGAGGCGGTGTTGGCCGCCAGGGCCGCGGGGTTGATGTTGAACCCGTCGACGCCGGTCAGGGCCGCGCCGCAATTGCTGCCGGTCGGCTTACAGGAGGCGCTGCCCAGCAGGTTGCCGGTGTTGGTGTAGCTGTTGGACAGCCAGACGTTCGGGTTGCCGCCCGAGAACAGGCCGAAGCCGCCGGTGACCGTCAGCGTCGGGTCCGGACGCCAGTTGAAGCCGAACCGCGGCATGATGATGTGCATGCCGTCGAAGTTGGCGGTGTTGGCGAAGCCGTACTGGTTCAGGAAGCGCTGGTTCAGGACCGGAACGGTGCCGTCCGTGTACCATTCGGCGCGCACGCCGGCGCGCAGGATCAGCTCGGGGATCGGCGTGAATTCGTCCTGGAAGAACAGCGCGTTGGTGCTGCTGTCCCAGCTGGCCGCGCCGTGCGCCGTGACGTTGTCGGCGGCGTTGGCGTAGGTCAGCGAACAGGCTTGGCGGCTCTGCAGGTTCTTGATCGCGTCCTTCAGCCCGCACGTGTTGTCGAACACGTAGGCGCCGGTGGCGTTTTGCACGAACTCGTTGAAGACGCTGAGGTCTTCACGCTCGTAGCCCGCGCTGAAGACGTGGTCGCCCAGCTTGTAGTTGACCTTGAACTTGTAGGCGTCGGTCTTGTTGTCGAGAATGTTGCCCTGGCTGGAGATGTCCGGCCCGAGGACGATCGAGGCGCCGGTCGCCAGCTTGACCTGGAACTGCGCGAAGCTGTTGCCCGCGAGCGGGGCGCGGATCGACGAGACTTCCTTGTGCGAATATTCCAGGGTCGTCGAGAGGTTGTCCGTCCACTGCGAATAGAGGTGACCGCTGTAGACTTCGAGCGTCTGGTTCAGGTTGTAGTACTGCGACAGCAGGGCCAGCTGCCCGGCCGTGCTCGACGTGCTGTTGGAGCCGCCGTTCGACAGCGAGACGCCCTCGTCGCGCTGGTACTCGACCACCGCGCGTTGGCGGTCGGTGATGTTCCATTCCAGCTTGCCGAAGTACTTCTTGTCGGTGGTCTGGATCGGTCCGGACGAGTAGCCGAGCGGGTCGAAGTTGTAGACGCTCTTCAAGATGCCCTGGACGTTGGTCACGTCGGCGACCGTGATGCCCGGGATCTTGTTGGCCTCGCTGCTGTCCGACGGGCCGAAGCCGCCAGCCGGAGACGTGTTCTGGAAGTCCTCGTAGCCGGCGAAGAAGAACAGCTTGTCCTTGATGATCGGCCCCGAAAGGGTGACGCCCCAGGTCCGGTCCTCGAACGCCTTGATCTTGCCCGACGAAGCCTTCAGGCCGGTCTTCGGGTCGATGGCGTAGCCGGTGAAATCGGTGCCGGCCATACGGTTGGAGTCGTACTCGCCGTAGATCGAGCCGTGGAACTGGTTGCCGCCGGACTTGGTGACGATGTTCATCACGCCGCCTTCGAACGCGCCGTATTGCACGTCATAAGGAGCGACTTCGAGGTTGAACTGCGACACCCAGTCCGTCGACAGCGGCGAACGCTGCGACGGATAGCCGTTCTGGTTCAGGCCGAAGTCGTCGGCCTGCTTGACGCCGTCGATATAGACCGTGCTGACGCGGTTGTTGGCGCCGGCGATGATCAGGGCGTTGGCGTTGGTGGGGTCCAGCGTCACGAAGGGGTTCCGGCGCGCCAGGTCCTTCAGGTCACGCTGGAACGAGGGCAGGGCTTCGACGTCCTTGGCCGTGAAGGTGGAGCGCGGCCCGGTCAGGGTCTCCTTCGGGCCCGCACGGCTGGCGGTGACCACCACTTCGGAAACCGCGCCGGCTTCCTCGCCCAGGGTGAAGTTCAGCAGGAGAGGAGCGCCGAGGCCGATGTCGCCGATCTGCACGGTCTTCTCGCCCGCCGAGCCCTTGGCGGTCAGCACGTAGGGGCCGCCGGGGGTCAGGTTGCGCACGTCGTAGGCGCCGGAAGCGTTGGTGACCGTCGTCGACGAAGTGTTCTGAGACGTGTTGGTCACGACCACCGTCACGTTGGCGATCGGCGCCCCCGCGCTGTTGGTGATCTGACCACGGACGCCGCCCGTCGTTTCTTGGGCGTAAGCCGCCGTCGACAAAACCATGGCGAGCGCGGTCAAACCCGCGCCGCCGGCGAGCTTCCTCATGGAAACCATCAAAAATCCCCTCATCAGCCCCAAAAGCGGCCCCTTTTCAGCGCGCTTTCGGCTTTAATGGACCCTTACCGGCCGTTTTGGAAGCGTTGGTGACTGAATCATGAAGGTTCGATGACAACGCCTCATAGGGGCTGGCTTTCGGGCGTAGATAAGCCATATGCGCAAAGGGTTTGTGCAGTGCGGCGCCGGCGCCACACAGTGTAACAAAACGCTTGGAACCGGTTGCGGACAACGCGGCCGACGGTTGGGGCGCGACGCTGAAACGCTTTGGCGCTAGACAAACCGGCCCGATCCTGGCGGCCGCCGGACGGGATGATGGTTGCGGATGGAACGAGGCATGACGGCGGACGGGATGGACGAGCGGCGCGCCTGGCTTTTCGCCGCGACGTTGATTGGCGTCCTGACCGTCGCCCGCCTGGTCACCCTCTTCGTCACCCCGATCGGGCTCTATCCCGACGAGGCCCAGTACTGGCTGTGGTCGCGGGTGCTGGACTGGGGCTATTTCTCCAAGCCGCCGATGATCGCCTGGCTGATCCGCGCCACCACCGCCCTGGGCGGCGACGGCGAGGCGTGGATCCGGCTGTCGGCGCCGATCCTCCACGCCGGCGCGGCCCTGGCGGCCTTCTCCATCGGCCGGCGCCTCTACGGCCCGTCGACAGGGCTGGCGGCCGCCGCCGTCTACGCCCTGATGCCAGGCGTTCAGCTGTCGAGCGGCGTCATCGCCACCGACGCTCCGCTGCTGCTGTTCCTAGCCCTGGCCTTGCTGGCCTATGTCCGCCTGCTGCAGGAGGAGGACGCCCGGCGCGGCGCGGCCTTCGCCGCCGGGATCGGCGCGGCCATGGGCCTGGCCGTGCTCAGCAAATATGCGGCGGCCTACGGCCTGGCGGGCTTCGCGCTGCACCTGGCCTGGTCGCCGGAGGCGCGCCGCGCCTGGCGGCCGGCGCGCATCGCCGCCGCCGCCGCCGCGTTCGGCGCGGCCCTGGCCCCCAACATGGTCTGGAACGCCCGCCACCACTTCGCCACGGTGGCGCACACCGCCGCCAACGCCAACTGGGGCGCCGACCGTCTGTTCAATCCCGGCGAGCTGGCCGACTTCGTCCTCAGCCAGTTCGCGGTGTTCGGGCCCGCGCCATTCGCGGTGCTGACCGTCGGCGGCGCCATCATGGCGCTCCGGCGCAGGCTGACGCCGGAAGACCGGCTGCTGCTGTGCTTCACCGCCCCGGCCCTGCTGGTGGTCGGCGTCCAGGCGTTCGTCTCCCGCGCCAACGCCAACTGGGCGGGGGCCGCCTATGTCGCCGGCTCGGTGCTGGCCGCCGCGTGGCTGGTCCGCTGGCGGGCCCGCGGGTGGATCGCGGCGGGCCTGGGCTTGCAGGCGGCGGCGGCGGCGGTGTTCATCGTCGGCTCGGTCTCGCCCAAGGCGGCCGACGCGCTCGGTCTCGGCAACGGCCTCAAGCGCGCCCGCGGCTGGTCGGAATCGACCCAGCTGATCGTCGACCGCGCCCGCCAGGAACAGGCGCGCGGCGGCCTGAGCGCCGTGGCCGTGGACAACCGCTTCCTGTTCAACGAGCTGGCCTATTACGGCCGGAACTATTTCCGCGCGCCGGGCGCGCCGCCCCTGACCATGTGGGTGCACGAGGCCCGGCCCCGCAATCAGGCCGAGGCGGAGACGCCGTTGACCCCGCCCGCAGGACGCCGGGTGCTGGCGATCAGCTTCGAGGACGGCTATCGAGCCGAGATGGCCCAGGATTTCGCCAGCACCGCCGGCGACGAGATCGCTCACGTGCGGCTCGACCGCAAGAACGCCCGCCGGCTGGAGCTGTTCGTCGGCGAGGACTTCCGGCCGCTGCCGCGCGATCCGGTCACCGGCCTGCCGCCGAAGCCGAAGAGCGCCCACTGACACCCCGGGGCCGCCCCGGCGAGCGCTAGACCCGCCGCTTGGGTTCCCCGAGGCGCGGCTCGGTCCCCGCCAGCAGTCGCCGAATGTTGGCGCGATGGCGCAAGATCACATAGACGCCGCCGGCGACGACCAACAGCCGATAGGGGACCGGCTGCTCCAGGGCGCAGACCAGGACGATCGCGGTCAGCGCCGCCAGCATCGAACCCAAAGACACCAGCCGGAAGACGGCCGCCGCCACGACGAACGCCGTCGCGGCGGCCAGGCCTACGGGCCAGGACATCGCCAGCAACACGCCAAGCCCCGTGGCGGCGGATTTGCCGCCCGTGAAATTCAGCCAGATCGATCGCCCGTGCCCAAGCAGGACGGCGAGACCGGCCAGACAGACGGCCCACGGCGCCCACGCTTGCAGATCATGCACGGCCGGCGCCTTGACGAGCGGCGATACCGGAAGCCAGGCGTAGAGCCAGCGAGCCAGGGCGACCGCCGCCGCGCCTTTCGACACGTCGGCCAGCAGCACGGCCAGGGCGGGCCGCCACCCCAGGGTGCGCAGCACGTTCGTCGCCCCGGTGGAGCCCGAGCCGCGCGCTCGGATGTCGAAGCCCCCGAGCAGTCTCCCCGCCAGATAGCCGGCGGGAATGGAGCCGAGGAGATAGGCGGCCGCCAGCAAGACCAGGTTCGCGATCCAGAAGGCCATGAGTTCACCTCGACGCCGGATATCGCGGAGCGATCGAACCTCGAACCCTTACGTCCCGATCATCCGCAGGCCTACGATAGGCGGCCGATCCCGGAGCGCAAAAGAAAGAGCGCAAGAAGAGAAAGCCCAAAAGAAAAGGGGCCCGGCGAACCG
>NZ_PUIC01000010.1:0-38306 GCF_022750545.1 Caulobacter sp. CCUG 60055 | reverse complement strand
GGGGGAGGCGGCGGCGGCGGCGGCGAGGCGAACGAGTAGCGCAGGCCCAGCGTCACCGACTGATCGCGGTATTCGCCTTGGAACTTGCCCGGCTGCAGGCCGGTCGCGACCGAGCCGGCCGTGGACCAGGACAGGTCCGAGCCGCCCAGGTAGCGATAGGTCAGGTCGACGTTCAGGCGATCGGTCGCCTTCCACGCCAAGCCGCCGATCAGCTGCCAGGCGAACGCGGTGTCGCTCTTGTCGACGGTCAGGTTCTGGATCGCCGGGTTGGCCGCGGTGACCGCGCCCACGTTCGAGAACTGACCCAGGGCGTCGATCGTCGCGTGGTTGACGCCGAGGCCGGCGCCGACGAACGGATTGATCGGGGAATCCGGCAGGATGTCGTAGATGGCGTTGGCCATCAGGGTCCAGGATTCGAACGAGCCGTTCGGCTTGCCGCAGTTCGGGGCCGCCGCCGAGCGGGTGACGCCCGGGGTGCACAGGCCCTGGATGGCGCTGGCGCCGCTGGAGACCGACTTCAGGTCGCCCGGACGGTAGCCGCCTTCGAGTTCGACGCGCCAGTTCGGCGTGAAGCGATAGCCCAGACGGGCGAAGCCGGCCCAGTCGTTGTCGGCCGACCAGTTCCAGTTGTAGCGGACGCCGGTCGGATCGTTGTTCGACGAGTGCGCCTTGATGGATTCCGGCGCGTGATAGCCGATATCCAGCGCTCCATACCAACCACGATCTTCAGCCGAAGCGACGGAGGCTACGGCGACCGCAGCCAAGCACGCTCCCGCCAGGAGTTTGAGTTTCATTTCAAGAGCCCTCTCTTGTGCCCTCAGTGCTGCGGCCAGCGAGCGGCCGAGCCCCGTTATATCAAGGCCTAAAACGCCTGGAAGTGTCGGCAGAGCCACACCTCCGCTTTTTTAGAGCCAGCGAACGCGACGGCTAGACTAGCTGTTTATGTTCACGATCTTCAACCTAAACGGCCGAATGTTTACATTTTTCTAGTCGAGCGTCGTTCGGTAGCGCGCCATCGCCAGCGCCGCCACGGCCGCCACGAACAGGGCGAGCGCGCACAGGCTGGGCCAGGTCTCCCCCACCCCGTGGCCCTTGAGCATCACCCCGCGAACCACCCGCAGGAAATGCGTCACCGGGATGACGGTTCCCAGGGCCTGGGCCCAATTCGGCATCCCCTTGAAAGGAAACATGAATCCGGACAACAGGATCGACGGCATCATGTAGAAGAACGACATCTGCATCGCCTGGAGCTGCGAGCGCGCGGCGGTGGAGATCAGGAAGCCGAGGGCCAGGCTGCCGGCGATGAACAGCACCACCCCCAGACCGAGGGCCAGCCAGCCGCCGCCCATGGGCACGTCGAACAGGGCCCGCGCCAGCGTCAGAATCACCGCCGTCTGCAGCAATCCGACCACGACATAGGGGGCGAGCTTGCCGATCATCACCTCGATCGGCCGCACGGGCGTGGCCAGAAGGCTCTCCATCGTGCCCCGCTCGTACTCCCGCGTGACGCCGAGCGCGGTCATCATCACCAGGGTCATCGAGAGAATCACCCCGAGCAGTCCGGGCACGATGTTGTAGGCAGTGACCGCTTCCGGATTGTAGCGGCGGTGCACGACCACCTCGAAGGGCGTTGTCGCAGGCGGGGACACCGCCGCGCCGACCAGGTCGCGCCTGAGCGCCGCGGCCGGCAGCCCGGTCAGGGCGGCGACGGCGCCGCTGGTGGCGGCCGGGTCGGAGGCGTCGGCCTCGACCAGGATCTGCGCGCCGTCGCCCCGCACCACGCGGCGGGTGAAATCGGCCGGGATGGTGACGGCGAACTGGGCCTCGCCCATCGCCACCATGCGGTCGAGCTCGGCGGGCGTCCGCGCCTGGCCGACGATGTCGAAATAGCCGGAGACCTTGAGCGCCGCGAGGGTCGAGCGGGCGAAGGCCGAATCGTCCTGCACCAGCACCGCCGTCGGCAGGTGGCGCGGATCGTTGTTGATGGCGTAGCCGAACAGCAGCAGCTGCACGATCGGCATGATCAGGATCATGGCGTAGGTCAACCGGTCGCGGCGCAGCTGGATGAACTCCTTGTCGAGCACCGCCCAGATCCGGGTGAGGGAGACGCCCGTCACGCCGCCGCCCGCCCGGCGTAGTCGTCCGTGGACTGCGCCATCAGCCTGATGAACACGTCCTCCAGGGTCGGCGCGGCCTCTGTCCAGCGCCAGGGCTCCCGCCGATAGGGGGCGATCGCCGCCTCCAGCGCCGCGCGGTCGATCCCGCTGACATGGAGGGCCAGGCCGAACGGGGCGACCATCTCGACGCCGGGCGCGCCGGCGAGCTCGCGCTGGAGCCCGTCCGTTCCCGGACCTTCGACGTTGAAGGTGACCAGGCCGGAGGCCGCGATCAGCGCTTCGGCCGTTCCCCTCGCCATCAACCGTCCGTAGGCGATGTAGGCGATGTCGTGGCAACGCTCGGCCTCGTCCATGTAGTGGGTCGAGACCATCACGGTCATGCCGCCGGCGGCGAGGGCGTGGATCTCGTCCCAGAACTCCCGCCGCGCCTTGGGATCGACGCCGGCGGTCGGCTCGTCGAGCAGCAGCAGGCGCGGCTGGTGCAGCACGCAGGCGGCCAGGGCCAGGCGCTGTTTCCAGCCCCCCGACAGCGCCCCAGCCAGCTGCCGGCGGCGGTCGGCCAGGCCCAGGCGCTCCAGGGCCTCGGCCACCCGCGGGCGCCGGCGGTCGAGGCCGTAGACCCGTGCGATGAAGTCGAGGTTCTCCTCGATGGTCAGGTCCTCGTAGAGCGAGAACCTCTGGGTCATGTAGCCGGTCTGGCGCTTGATGGCGGCGGCGTCGGCCAGGATGTCCAGCCCCAGGCAGCGCCCCCGGCCGCCGTCGGGGGTCAGGAGGCCGCACAACATGCGCAGGGTGGTGGTCTTGCCCGAGCCGTTGGGGCCCAGAAACCCGGTGATCCGCCCGGCGTCGACCCGGATCGACAGGTCCTTGACCACGGTCTTGTCGCCGAACCGCTTGGTCAGGCCCTCGACCTCGACGGCCAAGTCCGGCGCGGCGTTCATCGCCGCCCCCCGATCGGGGCCACGTCCACCGGCTGGCCGGGGGCGAGCCCGCGCGGATCGTCCGGCAGCGCCTCGATCAGGAACACCAGCCGGTCGCGGCTCTTGCGGCTGTAGATCACCGGCGGGGTGAATTCCGGCTGGGGACTGACATAGTTGATCCGGGCCGAGAGCCCGGCCTTGCAGCCGTCGCAGGAGAACCGCACCGTCTCGCCCGGGCGGTAGGCCGCGACCTCGGCCTCGGGCGCGAAGAAGCGGATGCGCACCCGCCCGTCCGGGATCAGCGCCACGACCGGCTGGTTGGCGCCCGCCCATTCGCCCTTCTGGAAGAACACGTCCTGGATCCGGCCGGCGGCCGGGGCCGTCGGCGCCAGCCGCGCGCGCTGCACGTCCGACCCGGCCAGGGCGCCGCGCGCCTGGGCGGCGGCGGCGTCGGCGGCGGCCACCGCGTCGACGCGGGCGCCGAGCGCGCCCACCCGCTTCTGCCGCTCCACCGTGCTGACGGCGGCGACGGCGGCGTCATAGGTCGCCCGCGCCTGGTCCAGCCGGGCCGGGGCGTAGATTCCCCGCGCGACCAGCGGGCGGACGCGGTCGAGATCGGCGCGGGCCTCGCGCAGCTGGGCCTGGGCGGCGGCGGCCTGGGCGTCGAAGACGGCCTGCTCGGCCGGCCGCTGGCCCTTGCGCGCGTCGCGGGCCTGGGCCTCGGCCTGAGCCACGGCCGCCGCGCCACGGGCGAGATCGGCGTCGGCCGCCGCCGGGTCCATGGCGAACAACGGCGCGCCGGCGGCCACCCTCTGGCCCCGCGCCACCGAAACCTCGCCGACCGGCCCCGCCGTCGGCGAGGACAGGTAGAGCGTCTCGCCCTCGACATAGCCGGACAGCACGTCGGCGTCGTCGGAACGCGGCCCCCAGGCCCGCCACGCCACCCAGCCGACCAGGGCGACGGCGATCCCGGCGACGGCGACGCGCGCGGCCCGGTTCATACGTGCGCCCCCCGCGAAGCCAGCAGCCCTTCGAGCACGGTCTCGACATGCTGGGCGGCCAGCGCCTGCAGGTCGAGCGGGGCGGCGCCGACCGGGATGAACACCTCGCGCCACAGGGCGCCCATCACCAGCGGCCCGGCCAGCGAAAAGGCGTAGAACCGGGGATCGCCGGCGCGGACCTCGCCGCGCGCCTGGCCATGTGCGACGAGGCCGGTGAGCAGGGCCAGGGCCCGGCCGGCCAGCTGGTCGTGCCAGATGCGGGCCAGGTCCGGGAAGTTGCGCGATTCGCCGACGACCATCTTGGCCACCGCCGCGAACGGCCCGGCGGCCAGCAGCGCCGACAGCCGCCCGGCCAGGGCCCGGACGCACCCGGCGAAGTCCTCCGCGCCGGCGCCGATGACGGCGGCCGCGGCGTCGAGGTTGGGGGCGACGGCGTCGCGCACCACCGCCCTGAACAGGTCCTCCTTGGTCTCGAAATAGAGGTAGAGCGCGCCCTTGCTGACGCCGGCGCGGGCGGCGATGTCGTCCAGGCGCGCCGCCGCGAACCCCCGCTCGGCGAAGACCTGCAGGGCCGCCGCGACGATCTCGCCCGGCCGGGCCTCCTTGCGCCTGCGGAACTTGGGTTCGCCCGGCGTCATGCTGCTCTCCATAACTGACTGGTCAGTTATTTAAATCCGTTCAAATAGCGCCGCAACGGGAAATCTTCTCGGCCTTGCGCGTTCCTTGCGGGGCGGCGGAGGAGAAGCGGCATGCGCGTCGGCGTTCCAGCGGAGATCAAGCCCGGCGAGCACCGGGTCGGCCTGACCCCGACGGCGGTGCGCGAGTACGTCTCACGCGGGCACTCGGTGCTGGTCCAGGCCGGGGCCGGACTGGGCGCCGGCTATGGCGACGACGGCTACCGGCGGGCCGGGGCCGACATCGCCCGCGACGCCGCCGAGGTGTTCGAGGCGGCCGAGCTGGTGGTCAAGGTCAAGGAGCCGCAGCCGGTCGAATGGGCGCGGCTGGCCCGCCGACACATCCTGTTCACCTATCTGCACCTGGCGCCCGACCCGGCCCAGACCGACGGCCTGCTGGCGTCCGGCTGCGCCGCCGTCGCCTACGAGACGGTCACCGACGCCCGCGGCGGCCTGCCGCTGCTGGCCCCGATGTCCGAGGTGGCGGGCCGCATCGCCGTGTTCTCGGCGGCCGAGACCCTGCTCAAGCACAACGGCGGCATGGGCCTTCTGCTCTGCGGCGTGCCGGGGGTGCCGCCCGCGCGGGTGTGCGTGCTGGGCGGCGGCGTGGTCGGGACCAACGCCGCGCGCATGGCCGCCGGCCTGGGAGCCGAGGTGGTGGTGGTCGAACGCTCGATCCCCCGCATGCGCGACCTGGACGACCTGTTCAACGGCCGCATCCTCACCCGCTATTCGACCCTCGACGCCATCGAGGAAGAAATCCTCAAGGCCGACGTGGTCATCGGCGCCGTGCTGACCGCCGGGGCGGCGGCGCCCAAGCTGGTCAAGCGCGAGCACCTGTCGCGGATGAAGCCCGGCTCGGTGCTGGTCGACGTCTCCATCGATCAGGGCGGCTGTTTCGAGACCAGCCGGCCGACCACCCACGCCGAGCCGACCTACGTGGTCGACGGCGTGGTCCACTATTGCGTGGCCAACATGCCGGGGGCGGCGCCGCGCACCTCGTCCGAAGCCCTGGTCCACGCCACCCTGCCCTTCGGCCTGGAGCTGGCCGACCACGGCCTGGAGGCCCTGGCCCGCGACCGCCATCTGGCCAAGGGCCTCAACGTCCTGCACGGCGAGATCACCCACCCGGCCGTGGCCCAGGCGTTCGGCCGGCGCTTCTCCGACCCTTACGGGGCCTGGAAGGACTGAAGCGGGTTCAAGCCGCCGCGGCCAGGCCCTCGGCGAGGTCGGGACGGGTCTCGACGAAATCGATCACGTCGTCGAGGCCGAACTCGGGGTCGGCCTCGTGCAGGGCGTCGAACACGGCGCGGACGAAGGCGAAGCCGGCGGGCCGGTCGGCGGTCCAGTCGAGGCCCGAGCGGTCGACGGCGGCGGTCAGGCCGGCGGCCGCGAAGCGATCGGGACGGGCGCGCAGATAGGCGGCCGGGCTGAGGCGCTCGGCGGGGTTGGCGGCCTCCTCGTCGGCGACGGCGAGGTCGGCGGCGCGGATCACCTCGACCTCCAGGCCCCGCGGCAGGCCGGGGGCGGAAACCAGGGCGGCGCGGCTGGCGAGCGCCAGGCGGACCGCCTCGTCGATGGCGGCCGGATCGGTCAGCGGACAGTCGGCGGACAGCCGCACCACATGCGTGACCGGCCCGGCGGCGGCGACGCACCGGGCGCAGGCGGCCAGGGGGTCCTCGCCGCCGGCGCGGAACACCGTCAGCCCGCGCGAGACCAGATAGCCGGCCAGGGGATCGTCGACCGGATCGCGGCTGACGGCGGCCACCAGCTTGGTCAGGGTCCGGGCCCGGCGGATGCGTTCGATCTGACGCCAGATCATCGGCTCCCCGCGCAGCGGCGCCATGATCGCCCCGCGCAGCACGCCCCTGGGCGCGTCGTAGGTCCGGGTCCGGCCGGCGTGCGCTTCGAGGATGGCGAGGATCATGGCGGCGATTCCGGGGTTAGGCGGCGACCCACCGGTCGGGATCGAGCGCGGCCGGGTCGTCGACGGCCATGCGGTCCCAGTCCAGTTCGGGAGGCGGGCTTTGCGCCGCCGCGACCACGGCGGACAGTTCGGCGGCGGAGGTCACCCCGACGATCACCGACGAGGCCTCGGGCCGCGACAGGGCGAAGCCCAGCGCCGCCTGCAGCGGGTCGCTGCGGCCCTCGGCGATCATCCGGCGCACGCGGGAGATGGCGGTGGCCGCGCCCTTCATCGCGCCGGGCGCGCGGTCGGCGGGCAGGAACAGCAGCCCCTGCAGGAAGATCGAGCGCAGCTGGACCTCGACGCCCCAGTCGGCCAGCGTCGCCAGCGAGCCGTCGGCCAGCAGCCGCTGGTCCAGCAGGCTGGCCGGGGCCTGGACGATGTCGGGCTTGAAGCGGCGGGTCAGGCCGAGCGGGTCGTCGGAAGCGCAGGCTGAGACGCCGACGCGCTCGAACAGGCCGAGATCGCGCAGACGCAGCAGCCGGTCCCACAGCGCCCCGCCGTGCGGGCCGAACAGGTCGCCGGCCGACTGCACGACGATGGCGTAGGCCCGCTCAAGGCCCAGGCGGCGCAGGGAGGCGCGGGCCTCGGTCTCGACATAGTCGGGGCCGCGGTCGGCGCGGGCGGTCTTGAGGATGACCCGGAACGGCGTCGGGCGCGGCATGCGCTCGCCCATCACCTGCTCGGCGTGGCCGTAGGGGGTCGAGGCGTCCAGCAGCGTCAGGCCCGAGCGGGCGGCGATCGACAGGATGTCGCCGACCTCGGCTTCCGGCGCACGGCCACGCGCGGCGGGCCCGTCGAAACGGAACTGAGCGGCGCCGAGGCCGAGTTTGGAAAGCGGTGCGCTCATCGATCCAGGGGGAAGGTCCAAACGGAACGCCACCCTAGGGGCAAGTCATTAATGAAGCCGTATCAGGAGGTTACCGAAGGCTTGACGCCGCGCCGCGCCGCGCCAAGTTGGCCCCATGACGCAGACGCTTCCCGACTGGCCGCTCTTTGGTTTGACGGACGACGTCCGCCCCGCGCTGCGCGAGGCGCGGGCGGCGGGACGCCCGGCCGCCCTGGTCACCCTGCACCGGGTCGAGGGCGGCGGCCCGCGCCCGGTCGGGACCCAGATGCTGTTCGCGGACGCCCAGGTCAGCGGCTTCCTGTCCGGCGGCTGCGTGGAAGGCGACGTCGCCCGTCACGCCGCGGCGACCCTGGCCGACGGCGCGCCCCGGCGGCTGGTCTATGGCGAGGGCGGCCCCTGGCCGGACATCCGCCTGCTGTGCGGCGCGCGCATCGAGCTGCTGGTCGAGCGCGTCGCGCCGAACGACCCGGCCCTGGCGGCCCTGCTGTCGCTGTCCGACCAACGCCGTCCGGCCCTGTGGCGGACCGATGGGGTGATCCGAAGCTGCGCGCCCGCCCCGGCCGACGCGCCGGCCTGCGTCGAGACAGGCGCGCCCTTCGGCCTCGCCCGCCGGCATGACCCGGCTCCGCGGCTGGTGGTCATCGGCGGCGACCCGACCGCCCTGGCCATCGCCTCCCTGGGCCTGCAGGCCGGCATGGAGACCACCCTTGTCCGTCCCAAGGGGCCGGTCACGCCGCCGCCCCTGCCCGGCCTCGCCTATCGGCGCGACGATCCGGCCTCAGCGCTGCGGGCGACCGGCGTCGATCCGTGGACGGCCATCGCCGTCGCCACCCACGACCTGGACAGCGACCACGCGGCCGCCCTCGCCGCCCTGCCGTCCCCGGCCGGCTATGTCGGCCTGCTCGGCGCGAGGCGGCGCCTGCCCGAGCGCCTGGACCGGCTGCGGCGGGACGGCCTGGACGAGACCGCCCTCGCCCGCCTGCGCGCGCCCATCGGCCTCGACCTCGGCGGCAAGGCTCCATGGGAGGTGGCGGTAGCCGTGATCGGCGAGATCATCGCCGCGCGCAACCTGCCCGCCAGCCTTATCCCGTGAGGGCCGGCTTCACGACCGGGCCAGCGGCAAGGTTTCGATCAGGTCGCCCGCCCGCGCCGGCGGCGCGTCGATGGGCCGGCGGAGCAGCACGTCGGCCTGGGCGAACACCGTGACCAGCGACGAGTCCTGATCGGGGAAGGCCTCGACCTCCGGTCCGCCAGGGCCGGCGACCAGGCGGCCGCGCATCCAGTGCTCGCGCGGGCCGCCGGCCGGAAGGTCGGCGGCGAGCCTCGCCGGCCGCAGCCGCAACGCCGGATCGCCGCCCTGCATCGCCGCCAGCAAGGGCCGCAGGAACAGCTCGGCGCAGACCAGGGCCGAGGCCGGATTGCCCGGCAGGCCCAGGACCGGCCGGCCGTCGGCCAATCGTCCGAACCAGGTGGGCCGGCCCGGCCGCATCCTCAGGCCGCCGACGGTCTGGACCAGGCCCAGCTCGGCCAGGGCCGGCTTGACCAGGTCGTGATCGCCGACCGAGGCCCCGCCGATGGTGACCACCAGGTCGCCGGCCGTCGCGCGCACGCGCTCGGCGATGGCGGCGCGGTCGTCGCCCGCCGTCGCCAGCCTTCGCGGCTCGCCGCCCCAGGCCCGGACGAGGGCGGCCAGGGCCGGGCCGGCGGAATCGAAGATCTGCCAGGGGCCGGCCTCGCCGCCGGCCGGCGCCAGCTCGTCGCCGGTCGACAGGATGGCGACCCTGGGCGCGCGGGCCACCGTCAGGCGGTCGCGCCCGGCCGCGGCGGCCAGGGCCAGCCGCCAGGGGTCGAGCCGCTCGCCCACCGCCAGCAAGGCCGCCCCGGCCTGGAAATCGCCGCCGGGCGGCCGCACGAAGGCCCCGGCCTGCGCCGCCTGGGCCGGGATCATCATGTCGCCGTCGCGGGCGGCGTTCTCCTGGATCAGCACGGCGTCGGCGCCGGCCGGAACCGGGGCGCCGGTGAAGATGCGCACGGTCTCGCCCGCGCCCAGCACGCCGCCATGGCCCGCCCCGGCGGCGCTCTCGCCGACGATGCGGCGCGGCGCGGCGCCGTCGGCGGCCCGCACCGCCCAGCCGTCCATGGCCGAGGCGGCGAAGGGCGGCTGGTCGCGGACGGCGGTCACCGGCTCGGCCAGCACCCGGCCGGCGGCGACCTCCAGGCCGACAACCTCGACCCCCAGCCGCACGACGCCCGCCAGCATGCGCGCGCGCGCCTCCTCCACCGCCAGATTGTTCACGCCGCGTCGCCCCGCGAGAAGTCGCCGGAGGCGCCGCCGGTCTTGGAGATCAGCCGCACCGCCTCGATGGTCATCGCCTTATCCGCCGCCTTGAGCATGTCGTAGAGAGTCAGGCAGGCCACCGATACGGCGGTCAGGGCCTCCATCTCGACCCCGGTCGGCCCGGTGGTCTTGACCCGCGCCGTCACCGCCAGCCCCTCGCCCGGCGCCTCGGCGATCTCGACCGCGACCTTGGACAGGGCCAGTGGGTGGCACAGCGGGATCAGGTCGGCGGTCTTCTTGGCGGCCATCACCCCGGCCAGCTCGGCCACCGCGATCACATCGCCCTTCTTGGCCTCGCCCGACAGCGCCAGCGCCAGGGTCTGCGGCGCCATGCGCACCAGGCCGGCGGCCGCCGCCTCGCGCGCCGTCGCCGGCTTGTCCGACACGTCGACCATCCGCGCCCGGCCCTCGGCGTCGAGGTGGGTGAGGCGGCTCATTTCTCCATCAGCCTCGGCATCAGCTCGACCATGTTGCAGGGACGGTGGCGGCTGTCGAGCTGGGCGGCGATCACCTTGTCCCAGCCGTCCTTCACCGCGCCGTTCGAACCGGGCAGGCAGAAGACGAACACCCCGCCGATGATCCCGGCCGTCGCCCGCGACTGCAGGGTCGACAGACCGACCGACTGGTAGCTGACCATGTGGAAGATCACCGAGAAGCCGTCGATGGTCTTGTCGAACAGCGGCTCCAGCGCCTCGGGCGTGACGTCGCGGCCGGTCAGGCCGGTGCCGCCGGTGGTGACGACGGCGTCGACCTCGCCGGCGGCGATCCAGCCGGCGACCTGGGCGCGGATGGCCGCCTTGTCGTCGGGGACCAGGGCGCGGCCGGCCAGCACGTGCCCGGCGCCGGTCACGCGCTCGGCCAGCAGATGGCCGGAGGTGTCGCTCTCCTCGTCGCGGGTGTCGGACACGGTCAGCACCGCCACCCGCACCGGCTTCAGCGGCAGCGACTCGTCGATGCGGCCGCCGGGGCCGGGCTTGGTCTCGGCGGCGAAGGGGGCGTTCATAGGGGCGTCTTCTCCCAGCGTTCGAGGTCGTCGTGGTCTTCGGCCCGCGGCTCGATCCAGCGCGAGCCTTCCGGCCCGTGCTCCTTCTTCCAGAACGGCGCGCGGCTCTTGAGATAGTCCATCAGATAGTCGGCGGCCTCGAAGGCGGCGCGGCGGTGACGCGCGGCGGCGGCGACGAACACCACCGCCTCGCCCGGCAGAATCTCGCCCGTCCGGTGCACCACCAAAAGATCGTCCAGCCCGAAGCGGCGGCGGGCGTCCTCGGCGATCCGGGCGATCTGCGCCTCGGTGAAGCCTGGATAGGATTCCAGCTCCAGCGCCGCCGTCGCGCCGTGCTCGGCGCGGGCCAGGCCCGTGAAACTGACCACCGCCCCGCTTTCCGAGCGGCCGGCGCAGAAGCCGCCCAGCAGGGCGCCGGGCTCGAAGGGATCGATCTGTACACGGATCGTCACCTCAGCCCCCGCTCATCGGCGGCAGGAAGGCGATCTCGCTCGTCGCGGCCAGGGCGACGTCGCCGCGCACCAGGGCCTTGTCGACGGCGACCTGGACCCCCGGCGCGGCGATGGCCTCGCCCAGTTCCGGGTCGAGGGCGCTCAGCGCCGCCTTCAGGCCGAACAGGCTGGCCGGCTGCGGGGCGATCTCGCGCTCGCGCCAACCGGCCAGGTCGCGCAAGGGGCCGAACAACAGCACGCGGGCCATGGCGCTCAGCCCCCCGTCGTCGACATGTGGCGGGCCACGGCCGGGGCGGCCCCGCGCTCGATATGGAAGTCGTGGCCCTGCGGCTTGCCGCTCACGGCGAGGCGGATGGCGTCGGCCAGGTCGCCGCCGGCCCGCAGCACCGCGCGCAGGTCGCTGGCGTCCTCGCGCCCCAGGCAGGTGTGCAGGGTTCCGGTGCAGGTCAGGCGCACCCGGTTGCAGGCCTCGCAGAAATTGTGCGTCAGCGGCGTGATGAACCCCAGGCGGCCGCCCGTCTCCTCGACCCGGACATATCGGGCCGGGCCGCCGGTGTTCAGCGGCAGGTCGGTCAGGGTCCAGAACGAGGCCAGTTCGTCCCGCACCCGCGACAGCGGCAGGAACTGCTCGGTGCGGTCGGCCTCGACCTCGCCCAGCGGCATGGTCTCGATCAGGGTGATGTCCATGCCGCGCCCGTGCGCCCAGGCGATCAGGTCGGGCAGCTCGGCGGCGTTGGCGTCCTTGAGCGCGACGGCGTTGAGCTTGACCGCCAGGCCGGCGGCCTGGACCGCGTCGATCCCGGCCAGCACCTTGGAAAGGTCGCCGCGACGGGTCAGCCGCTGGAAGACATCCGGCTTCAGGGTGTCGAGCGAGACGTTGATCCGCCGCACGCCGAGCCGGGCGAGGTCGGCGGCGAACTCGGCCAACCGCACGCCGTTGGTGGTCAGGGTCAGCTCGTCGAGCCCGCCCCCGGCCAGATGGCGCGACAGCCGCGCGACCAGGTCGATGAAGCCCTTGCGCGCCAGCGGCTCGCCCCCGGTCAGGCGCAGCTTGCGCACGCCCAGCTCGACGAAGGCCGAGGCGACGGCGTCCAGCTCCTCGAGGCTCAGCACCTCGGCCTTGGGCAGGAACTGCATGTGCTCGGCCATGCAGTAGACGCAGCGCAGGTCGCAGCGGTCGGTGACCGACACGCGCAGATAGGTCACGCCGCGACCGAAGCCGTCGATCAGCGGCCCGCGCCGCGTCATGGCGGCGGCGCTGGCGGCGGTGTCGGAATTCAGCGCGTCGAAAGGCGTCATCGCTCAGCTAGAATAGGCGCGATCGAAGGACAGGGACAGGGCGCGGTGAACGAGGCGGGCGAGACCATCGAGGCGATCGTCCTGGCGGCCGGCGCCGGGGCGCGGTTCGGCGGCGGCAAGCTGACCGCTGCGTGGCGCGACGGCGTCCTGCTCGACGGCGCCCTGTCGGCGGCGTTCGCCGCCCCCTGCCGAACGGTCGCGGTGACCTTCGGGGCCGACCCGGCGGTGGCGAAGGCCGCACGGGCGTTCGCCGAGCGCACGGGGGCGACGGACCGCCTGCGCCTGATCGAGGCCGCGGACCACGCCGAGGGCCTGGCGGCCTCGCTGCGGGCCGGGCTGGCCAGCCTGCCGGCGGACGCGGCGGCGGCGATGATCTTCCTGGGCGACATGCCCGATCTCCCCTTGCGGATCGGCGGGGCGCTGGCGGACGCCTTGGCGCCGGGGACGGAGGCCGCCGCGCCGGTCTGGGAAGGCCGGCGGGGCCACCCCGTGCTGATCCGGCGAAGCCTGTTCGCCCAGGTCGCGGCCCTGCGAGGCGACCGGGGGGCGGGGGCCCTGCTGGCGGCCCTGGGGCCGAGGCTGGCCCAGGTCCCCGCACCGTCCGACGGCGTGCTGTTCGACATCGACCGACGCGAGGACCTGGCCGCTAGGCCTTGACCATCGGCAGGCTGTTGGTCGCCTGGCCGGTGGCGGCCAGGATGGCGTTGGCCACGGCCGGGCCGATCACCGGCGTGCCCGGCTCTCCCACCCCGCTGGGGTGTTCGCCCGACGGCACGATGTGGGTCTCGACCTGGGGGGCCTCGTTGATGCGCAGCACGCGGTAGGTGTCAAAATTGGTCTGCTCGACCAGGCCGTCCTTGAGCGTGACCTGGCCGAACAGGGTCGCCGACAGGCCATAGCAGGTCCCGCCTTCCATCTGGGCGGCGATCTGGTCGGGCGAGACGGCGACGCCGCAGTCGATGGCGGTGACCACCCGGCCGACCTTGGGCTCGCCGTCCTTGACCTGGACCTCGGCCACCTGGGCGACCACCGAGCCGAAGCTCTCGTGCACCGCCACGCCGCGCGTCCAGCCCGGCGTCGGCGTCGGCCCGGCCTTTTCGAGGGCGAGGTTCAGCGCCGCCAGATGGCGGGCCGCGCCGGCCTTCTGGTACAGCGCCTTGCGGTAGGCCGCCGGGTCCTGGCCGGCCTTCCTGGCCAGCTGGTCGATGGTGTGCTCCATGACGAAGGCGGTGTGGGTCGCGCCCACCGAGCGCCACCACAGCACCGGCACCGGCAGCTCGGGCATGTAGACCTGGGCGTCGACCACCGGCGTCGCCTTCAGATAGGGCGAGCCCTTGGTCCCTTCGACCGTGGTCTCGTCCAGCCCCTTCTGCATCGGCATGCCCTTGGTGATCGACTGGGTGACGATGCGATGGCGCCAGGCGGCGGGGAAGCCGTCAGCCCCCAGCTTCACGACGACATCGTGATAGGTCAGCGGCCGGTACTTGCCGGCGGTCATGTCGTCCTCGCGGGTCCAGACCAGCTTGACCGGCTTGCCGCCGGTCTTCTTGGCGACGTGGGCGCACTCGACGACATAGTCCGAGTCCTGATTGGCCCGCCGGCCGAACGAGCCGCCGGCGAACAGGGTCTCGATCTCCACCGCGCCGGGCAGGGTCCCGACCACCTTGGCGACGTTCAGCTGATCCAGGGTCTGGACCTGCGAGGCGAAGGTCAGCTTGACCGAATTGCCCTGCACCTGGGCGACGCAGTTCATCGGCTCCATGGTGGCGTGGGCCAGGAACGGGAAGTCGTAGGAGGCGCGGAAGACGTCGCCGCCGAAGGCGTTGGCCGCGTCGCCCTTGGTCTCGAAGGCCTGGGCCTTGATCTCGGCCGGCCCCTTGCCGGCGGCGATCTGCTTGTATTCGGCCAGGATGACGTCGGAGCCGCGCTTTTCGGCCTTGTCGTCGTCCCAGGTCACCTTGAGCGCGTCGCGGCCCTGGCGGGCGGCGAAGGTGTTCTGGGCCGTGACCGCCACGCCGGTGGGGATCTCGAACACGTCGACCACGCCGGGCACCTGCTTGGCGGCGGCCGCGTCGAACGACTTCACCTTGCCGCCGAAGCGGGGCGAATGGGCGACCATGGCCACCAGCATGCCGGGCAGCTGGACGTCCTGGGTGTAACGCGCCGTCCCCGTGGCCTTGGCCAGGCTGTCCTTGCGCCGCACCCGGTCGGTGCCGATCAGGGTGAAGGTCTTGGGGTCCTTGAGCGTCGGGTTCTCGGGCGGCTTGATCTTGGCCGCGTCGGGCAGCAGCTCGGCGAAGCTGGCCGACTTGCCGCTCTTGGGGTCGGAGACCACCCCGTCCTTGACGGTCAGGTCGCCGGCCTGGGCGCCGAACCGCGCGGCGGCGGCCTGGACGAACATCGCCCGCGCCCCGGCGCCGGCCTTGCGCAGCTGGTCCCAGGAATTGTTGATGGCGGTGGAGCCGCCGGTGCCCTGAACCCCCATCAGGGTGTTGCCGTAGAGCTTGGCGTTGGCCGGCGCTTCCTCGACCTTGACCTTGCTCCAGTCGGCGTCGAGCTCCTCGGCGACGATGGCGGCGAGGCCGGCGTGGTTGCCCTGGCCCATCTCCTGGTGCTTGGAGATCACCGTCACCCAGCCGTCGGCGCCGATCTTGACGAACGGGCCGAAGGCGCTGTCGACCTTCTGCGCGCCCAGGCTGAGGATGTCGGCCGGCGAGCAGCCGACCAGCAGGCTGCCGCCGACCATGGCGGCGCCGACGATCAGGCCGCGGCGGGTCGCGGTGGACAGGTCGGATGGATTGACGGGAGCGTTCATGTCCGGTCCTCCGCTCAGGCCGCCGCCGGGGCGGCGGGGGCGACGCCGGCCGCGTCCTTGATCGCCGCCCGGATGCGCTGATAGGCGCCGCAGCGGCAGATGTTGCCGCTCATCGCCGCGTCGATGTCGGCGTCGGTCGGCTTGGGCGTCGCCGTCAGCAGGGCCGTCGCCGACATGATCTGGCCGGACTGGCAGTAGCCGCACTGGGGCACGTCGTGCTTGACCCAGGCGGCCTGCACCGGATGGGTCCCGCCCAGGCCCTCGATGGTGGTGATCTTCGCGCCGGCCGGCACGGCGCCGATCGGGGTCTGGCACGAGCGCACCGCCTGGCCGTCCAGATGCACGGTGCACGCCCCGCACTGGGCGACGCCGCAGCCGTACTTGGTGCCGGTCATGTGCAGCTCGTCGCGCAGCACCCACAGCAGGGGCGTGTCCGGGCCGGCCGTCACGTCGCGGGCCTGGCCGTTGATCTGAAGCGTGGTCGCCATTCGCCGTCCTCCCTGGCGGCGTCGCCGCGGCGGAAAGCCCGCCGCAGGAACGCGCCTGTCGTCGGTCCAGGCGGTGTTGCGCCGCTGGGCCGGGCCGGCGTTCACGGGCCGGCGCAGGCGGCATCTTAACGCTGCTCAGGCCCGGTCGCGCCAGAGAAAAATTCGCGACGCGGCGCGGCCCCCGCGATAGCCTGCCGCCTCCGTCCCGCCGCATAGAGCCCCGACATGCGATACGCCGTCCCGTCCCCGTTCGCCGTCCTCGCCTGCGCCGCGCTGCTGGCGGGATGCACCGGCGGCGCCTCGTCCGCCGATGGGGCCCGCCCGGGGCCGCCGCGACCGACGGTCGACTACGCCTGCGACGGCGGCAAGGGCTTCGGCGTCGCCTTTCCGCGCGGGGCGGATTTCGTGACGGTCAAGGCCGGCGGCGTCGAGAAGACCCTGCCGCACGCGGTCTCGGCCTCGGGCGCGCGCTACGCCGACGGAGCGTTCGAGTATTGGAGCAAGGGCCCCGAGGCCATGCTCGACGGCTTTCCCGGCGGCCCCTACAGCGGCTGCAAGGAACGCTGACGCCGCGACATGGACGCCTTCCCCGCCTTCTTCCCCCTGGCCGGCCGCAAGGTGGCGATCGTCGGCGACGGCGAGGCGGCCGAGGCCAAGGCGGCGCTGTTCGCCAACTCGCCGGCCGAGATCGTGCGCCTGGACGCGGCGGCGGCGCTGTCGCCGCAAGCCTATGCCGGCGCCCTGCTGGCCTTCGTCGCCGGCGGGGACGAGGCCTTCGCCCGCGCCGCCGCCGCCGCCGCGCGCCAGGCCGGCGCACTGGTCAATGTCGTCGACCGGCCGGCGCTGTGCGACTTCACCACTCCGGCGGTGATCGACCGGGGCGAGGTGGTGGCGGCGGTGGGCACCGGCGGCGCCGCGCCGATGCTGGCCGCCCTGCTGCGCAACGACATCGAGGCGCGGGTCCCCGAGGGCGCCGGCCGGGTCGCGGCGCTGCTGCGGCGGCTGCAGGACGAGGTGCGCGCCGCCCTGCCCGACCTCGCCGCCCGCCGGGCCTTCCTGCGCGGGGTCCTGTCGGGCCCGACCGCCCGCGCCGCCGCCGAGGGCGACACGGAGACCGCCGCCCGCCTGCTGCGCGAGGCCCTGGCCTCGCCTCTCGCCCGGCGGGGACGGGCGCGTCTGGTCGCCGCCGCCGGCCCGGCCGACCTTCTGACCCTGCGCGCCGCCCGCGCCCTGGCCGAGGCCGACGTGGTGGTCGCCGGCGCGGGGATCGACCCGGCGGTCGAGGCCCTGGCCCGGCGCGACGCGCGGCGCACGCCCGCCGCCGCGGTCGACGCCGCCGCCGCCGCCGAATGGGCGGCCGCCCGGCTGGAGGTCGTGGTGCTGTCCGCCGACCCGGCCCGCGACGGCGTCGCGGCCGCGCTGGAAACGGCCGGCATGACGGTCGAGCCGATCCCGGCCGCGCCGCCGGGATGAGCCTGCTCGGCCCCGACGACCTGGAGGCGGTGCTGCTGTCGCTCAAGGTCTCGACGGCGGCGACCCTGGCCGGCCTGCCCCTGGCGGTGCTGTGCGCCCAGGCCCTGGCCCGGGGGCGTTTCGCCGGCCGCCGGCTGCTGGACGCCCTCGTGCACCTGCCGCTGGTGCTGCCGCCGGTGGCCACCGGCCTCGCCCTGCTGATGCTGTTCGGCCGGCGGGGCGTGGTCGGGGCGGCCCTGGCCAAGATCGGGGTGGTGTTCGCCTTCAACTGGACGGGCGCGGCGCTGGCCGCCGCCGTGATGGCCTTCCCGCTGATGGTCCGCCCCATCCGGGTGGCCATAGAGGCCCAGGACCGCGAGGTCGACGAGGCGGCCCGCACCCTCGGCGCCGGCCCCGTCCAGCGGTTCGTCTCGGTGACCGTGCCCCTGGCCGCGCCGGGGATCGCCGCCGGCGCCGTGCTGGGCTTCGCCAAGGCCCTGGGCGAGTTCGGCGCCACCATCACCTTCGTCGGGGCCATTCCGGGCGAGAGCCTGACCCTGCCGGCGGCCATCTACGCCGCCGTCCAGAGCCCGGGCGCCGAGGCGCGAGCCCTGGCGCTCAGCGCCGTGGCCGGCCTGCTGGCGGTCGCGGCGGTGCTGGTCTCCGACGCCGCCGGCCGCCTGGCCGTACGCTGGGCGCGCGGCTAGACGGCGCGGCGCCGGAGGGAGCGCCTCAGGCGTCGATCGAGCGGCGCCGGGTCTCGGGCAGGAAGAACAGGGTGGTCAGCACGCTGAGCGCCGTGAACGCCGCCGGATACCACAGGCCCGAATAGATGTTCCCCGTCGCCGCCACGATGGCGAAGGCGGTGAACGGCACGAAGCCGCCGACCCAGCCGGTGCCGATGTGATAGGGCAGCGACAGGGCGGTGTAGCGGATGCGGGTGGGGAACAGCTCGACCAGGCAGGCGGCCAACGGCCCGAACAGGGCGGTGGCCGCGACGACGAACACGAACAGCACGCCGAGCATGGCCGGCATGTTCATGCGGGCCGGATCGGCCTTGGCCGGATAGCCGGCCTTGAGCAGCGCCGCCTTGATCTCGCCCTCGACCCGGGCCTTGACCGTCTTGGCGGCGGCCTTGTCCAGGCCGCGCGCGTCCCGCGAGACGACGGTCGCGCCGCCGACCTTGATCAGGGTGGGCGCGCCGGCCGGCGCGGCCTGGTTGGCGTAGGACACCCCGGCGTTGGCCAGCACGCTCTTGGCGATGTCGCAGGACGAGACGAAGGCGGCCTTGCCCACCGGGTCGAACTGCAGGGCGCAGCCGGCCGGATCGGCCGAGACGGTCACCGGCGTCGCGGCCGAGGCCTCGGCCAGGGCCGGGTTGGCGGCGCGCTCCAGCAGGTGGAAGCCGGGGAAGTAGAAGGCCAGGGCCAGGGTCATGCCGCCCAGCATCACCGCCTTGCGCCCGATCTTGTCCGACAGCCAGCCGAACACGCAGTAGAACACCGCGCTCACCGCCGTCGCCGCCATCATCAGGGTGTTGATGGTCGCGGCGTCGACCTTGAGGAACTTCTCCATGAACACCTGGATGTAGAAGAAGCTGGTGTACCAGACGGCCCCTTGCGCCGACATCATCGAGAAGAAGGCCAGCAGCACCAGCTTGAGGTTGCCCCAGCGGCCGAAGGCCTCGACATAGGGCCGCTCGGACGTCTCGCCGGCCTCCTTGACGCGGTGGAAGGCCGGGCTCTCGCTCAGCTTGAGGCGCATCCACACCGACACCGCGAGCAGGCCGGCCGACACCGCGAAGGGGATGCGCCAGCCCCAGGCGTTGAACGCCGCCTCGCCCACCGCCATGCGCGAGACCAGGATGACGCCGAGGGCCGCGAACAGGCCGAAGGCGGCCGAGGTCTGCACCCAGCTGGTCAGCCAGCCGCGCTGGCCGGGCGGGGCGTGCTCGGCGACGTAGATCGCCGCGCCGCCGTATTCGCCGCCGAGGGCGAAGCCCTGGACGATGCGCATCAGGATCAGCAGCCCCGGCGCGATCAGGCCGGCCTGGGCGTAGGTCGGCAGCAGGGCGATGGCGAAGGTCGCCCCGCCCATCAGCAGCACCGTGGCCAGGAACGCGCCCTTGCGGCCGGCGCGGTCGCCGATGCGCCCGAACACCAGCGCCCCCAGCGGCCGGAAGGCGAAGCCGGCCCCGAACAGGGCCAGGGCGGCGATGTAGCCGGCCGTCTCGTTGAGACCGGCGAAGAAAGTCTTGGAGATGACCTGGGTCAGGCTGCCGAAGATGAAGAAGTCGTACCACTCGAAGGCGGTGCCCGCCGAGGAGGCCGCCACCACCGTGGTCAAGGACGCCGGCTTCTTGACGCCTTGCGGCGCTTGCTCAGCCGTCACTTCGGCCATGGTCTTCCTCCCCTGTTTCGCCGTGATCTAGCACCCGTCCGGCGGGGACGAAAGCGGGGCGGCGCGACAGACGGATCAGGCCACCGCGGTGTGCGTTGCGGGCGCCTCGGCGGCCAGGCGGGCGATCTCGCCCAGCAGGGCGGCCGGCGAGATCGGCTTGCCCACCACCCCGTCCATCCCGGCGGCGGCGTAGGCCTCGCGCTGGTGGGCCATGACGTTGGCGGTGAGGGCGACGATGGGCGTCGCCCCGGCCGGATGCGGCAGGGCCCGGATGCGGCGGCTGGCCTCCAGCCCGTCGATTCCCGGCATCTGGACGTCCATCAGCACCAGGTCGAAGGCGCTGCGCGAGGCCGCCGCTACGCCTTCCAGGCCGTCCTCGGCGGTTTCGACCGAGGCGCCGAGCTGTTCGAGCATCTTGGTGACGATCATGCGGTTGACGGCGTTGTCCTCGACGATCAGCACCCGCAGGCCGTCGAGGGCGGCCGGGCTCTCCCCGGCCGCGACCTGCGGCGGCTCGGCCTCCGGGGCGCCGATCTCCAGCCAGAACCGCGAGCCCGAGCCGGGGGTCGAGGCGAAGCCGACGCCGCCGCCCATCAGCTCGGCCAGGCGGCGGGTGATGGCCAGGCCGAGGCCCGAGCCCCCGAACCGGCGCGTCGTCGAGGCGTCGGCCTGATGGAACCGCTCGAACAGCCGTCCCCGCGCCGCCTCGGGAATGCCGACGCCGGTGTCCTCGACCTCGAACACCAGGCGCGGGCCCAGCGGCCCCTCGACGGGACGGGCCCGCACGGCGATCCAGCCTTCCAGCGTGAACTTCACGGCGTTGCCGATCAGGTTGAACAGGGCCTGGCGCAGCCGGACGGGATCGCCCCGCACCCAGGCCGGCGCCGCCGAGACGTCGACGGTCAGGCTGAGGCCCTTGGCCTGGGCCTGCGGCCGCAGCAGGCTGGCCACGCCCTCGGCGACCGCCGCCGGCGAGAAGGGCTCCTCGACCAGCTCCAGGCGGCCGGCCTCGACCTTGGAGAAGTCGACGACGTCGTTGAGCAGCTCCTGCAGCATCCGCCCGCAGGCCAGGGCCTCCTCCAGCATCACCCGGCCGTCGGCGGACAGGTCCTCGCCCTTGAGCAGGTGCAGGACGCCCAGCACGCCGTTCATCGGGGTGCGGATCTCGTGGCTCATGTTGGCGACGAAGCGCGACTTGGCCTCGGCCGCCTCCTGGGCGGCGCGCTTGGCGGCGATCAGGGCCAGCTCCTGGCGCTTGTGGTCGTCGAAATCCATCAGCAGGCCGGCGGCCTTGCGCCAGCGCCCGGACGCGTCCTTCTTCAGCTCGTAATAGAACCGGGTCCAGCGCACCTGGCCGTCGGGACGCAGCAGGCGGAAGTCGAACGGCTCGATCGGCTCGCCCGCCCGCCAGCGAGCCGTGCGCTGGGCCACCGCCTCGGCGTCGTCGGGATGGACGATCGGCCAGGCCGGCAAGGTGGCGTCGGCGTAGGTCAGCCGCCGTCCGGTCAGGCGCAGGAACTCCGGCGAGGCCCAGAAGGTCTGGTGCTCGTAGTCCAGCTCGAACACCCCAGCGTCGGCCGCGCCCAGGGCCACCTTGAGGCGGCGGGCGTAGGCGCGGGCGTCCTGGCGGGCGCGGGCCATGGCCGAGATGTCGTCGATATAGGCCAGCACGCCGGCGATCGCGCCGGACGCGTCACGCCAGGGGCGAACCTCCCAGCGGATCCAGTGCCGCCGCCCGGCCGCGTCGAGCAGCCGGTCCTCGCTGCGCGACACCACCTCGCCGTCCAGGGCCCGACGATAGGCCTGGCGGATATGCTGGGGCGCGCTCGGCAGCAGGTCCTCGGGACGCCGTCCCAGATAGTCCTCGGCGGTCAGGCCGAAGATCTCGATCCAGCGCGGGCTGACCACCATGAACCGCAGGTCGCGGTCGACCATGGCCACGGCGAAGGGGGCTTCCTGCACCATCTGGCGGGTCTGCTGCTCGCCGCGCAGGGCCGCGTCGCGCGCCTCGGCGATCTCGGTGATGTCCTGCGAGATGCCGTGGATGCGATGGTCGCCGCCGCCCAGGGCGTCGGCGTGGATATGGGCGCGCAGCCGCAGCCAGCCGCCGTCGGCCCGGCGCAGGCGATGCTCGAAGCGGCCGGGCCGGCCGTTGAACAGGGCGCGGCCGAGCACCCGCATCATCTCGGGCAGGTCGTCGGGATGGCTGACGGCGCGCAGGTCCTCCAGGCTCTCCAGGCGCACCCCCGCCTCGTCGAGCATGACCCGCCATTCCGGCGACCAGTCGATGCGTCCCTCGCGCGGGTCGTAGCTCCACGAACCCACCCCCGCGGCCTCGGACAGCAGCGAGCTCATCCGCCGGGCCTGCTCCAGCTCGGCCTCGGCGCGGCTGGCCTCGGTGACGTCGTGGAACAGGCCGATCACCTCGCCGTCCGGTCCCAGGCGGCAATGGCCGCGCAGCCAGACCCAGCCGCCCGCCGCGGTCGCCGCCTTCAGCACGCAGCGGGCGTGGCCGTCGCGCCGCAGCCGGCGCAGCGTCTCGGCCAGTTCGTCGAGGCTGTCGGCGTGGACGAAGCGGCGCACGCCGCGGCCGATCAGGTCGGCGGCGCCCCAGCCGGTGGCGGCCGACCAGGCGGGATTGGCGGCGAGGAACCGTCCCTGGGAGGAGATCACGGCGAACAGGTCCGGCGCGTTCTCGAAGAACCAGCCCGCCAGGCGCGCCTCGGCGCCCATCGCCCTGGCCGCGGCGGCCCCATTGCCCTGATGTCCGGCTTCCACGCCGCTCTCCCAGCCCCGGGCGCAGCACGCGCCGACCCGTGACTATCGGCGACAACGGTAAATCGCCGGTTCAATTTCTACGCGAAATATCGAGGCGGCGCGGGATCAGGTCTCGGCCCACATCCTCAGCAGGTTGTGATAGCCGGCGGTGAGCCCCAGCACGGCCGGATGGTCGTCGGACAGCGCCGCCCGCGCCTGGCCGATCGAGCGGTCCATGTCGTAGAGCAGGCTGCGGCGGCCGTCGTCGCGGACCATCGACTGGGCCCAGAAGAACGCCGCCCAGCGGGCGCCGCGCGTGACCGTCTCGACCCGGTGCAGGCTGGCGGCCGGATAGAGGATCATGTCGCCGGCGGCCAGCTTGACCGCGTGTTCGCCATAGGCGTCGTCGATCACCAGCTCGCCGCCGTCGTAGTCCTCCGGCCCGCTGAGGAACAGCGTCGCCGAGACGTCGGTGCGGAAGCGCACGCCTCCGGCGAAGCGGATGGCGTTGTCGACATGGGCGCCGAACCCCATGCCGGCGTCGTAGCGGTTGAACAGCGGCGGGAAGACCCGCAGGGGAAGCGCGGCCGAGACGAAGGTCTCGTTGCGGCCCAGGGCGCCCAGGATCATCTCGCCCAGCGTCCGCGCCTCGGCCGAGTCCTCCGGGACCTGCAGGTTGCGCTTGGCGCGGGCCGACTGGACGCCGGCGGTGATCCGCCCGTCCGCCCAGGCCGCGCCCTCCAGCGTCCGGCGGCAGTGGGCCACCTGTTCGGGAGACAGCACCTGGGGAACCTGGACGATCATGCCGTCGGCCTCCGCGAAAGGGGTGGGACGGCTCCGAGGGGGATGGAGCCGTCCCGGGAACGCGACGTTCCCGTGGGGGAGGAGATCAGAACGTCGCGCCGAAGGACAGGATGAAGGTGCGGCCGGCCGCCGGCGCGGCCCGGTTGGCGAACACCTGGGCGTAGTTCAGCTCGTCCGTCAGATTGTAGACGTTGAGCGCCACGCGATAGCGGTCGAACCGGTAGGTGGCCGCCGCGTCGATCTGGAAGTTCTGGGGGGCCTCGGCGATGCGCGAGGCGACCAGGGTCGAGCGGTCCGCGTAGGAGGCGCTGGCGGCGGCGTAGTTCAGATAGACCTTGTCCTGCCAGGTGACGCCGCCCGCCAGGGACAGGCCGGGCGCGAGGTCGCGCAGGTCGTAGCTGGTCCACACCGAGGCGCTGTTCTTCGGCACGTAGGTGGTCTGGCGGCCGACGGCGACGGCGTTCAGCACCGGGGTCGCGGCGGCGACGCCGACCGGGCACACCACCCCCGTCGGGGCCGTCGACGGGATCGGCGCCGGAGCGGCCGTGCAGTTGGAGTAGGATTCCTTGATCTCGGCGTCGAGGTAGGAATAGGCTGCGTTGATGGTCCAGGCCGGCGTGATCTTGCCGGTCAGGCCCAGCTCCAGCCCCTTGACCTCCTGGCGCTCGCCCGACTGGGCCTGCAGCGCGCCGGTCGCGGGGTCGCTCTGCAGGGCGTTGTCCTTCTTGACGTCGAACAGGGCCGCCGACAGCCCGAGCCGCCCGCCGAACAGGCCGACCTTGCCGCCCAGCTCCCAGCTCTCGCTGATCTCCGGCGACAGGTCCTTGCTGGTCAGGGCGATGGCCGTGGCCGCGCCGACGATCGAGGTTCCCTGCGGCGTCGCCGACCGGCCCCAGGACAGGTAGAAGGTCTGGTTCGGGCTGGGCTCGTAGACCACCGACACCCGCGGGTTGGTCAGGTTCGACTTGGACTTCAGCGGCGCGTAGGTCCCGCCCAGCGTCAGGGTGTCGAAGTCGGCGTTGTAGCGGTCGAAGCGGACGCTGCCGATCACCGACCAGGCTTCGGTCAGCCACAGGCGGTCGGTGACGAAGGCGGCCAGGTCGCTGGCCTCGCCGTTCGACTGCACGACATAGGCGCTGGTGGCGTTGGAGTACTGCGTCCCGCCAGGGGTCGGACGGGTGCAGGCCGAGGCGTTGCAGGACCAGCCGGTCAGGGTCGGGCGATAGACCGAATAGCCGTCCGGGAAGCCGTGCGGCGGGTTGATCAGGTCGCGCGGGATCTGGGTGCGCGCCGTCAGGCCCACCGGCAGGGTGTAGGCGTAGAAGGTCTTCTTGTTGCTCTGGTAGGACAGGTCGACGCCGGCGATCAGCTGGTTCTTGAAGCCGCCGACGTCGAAGTCGATCCGCGCGGTCGAGATGTTCTGCACGCCCCAGGCGTCCTGGTCGTAGGGACCCGAGCCGCCGATGCCGCCATAGGGGATGGTGGCCGGGTTGTTGTCGAACAGGGCGGCCGTGCAGGCGGCGTTGCACTGGTCGACGGTGGTGTACTGGAAATAGCGCGAATAGGCGCCGACGCGGCTGTCGCTGGTCAGGGTCAGCCAGGGCGCGGCCTTGTGGGTCAGGCGCACCGTCAGGATGTCGGCGTCGGTGCGGTCGCGGTCGGCGCTGTAGCCCAGGAAGTTGGAGCGCGAGACCCCGACCCCGTACTCGGTCACCGGCCTGGCGATGATCTGGCCCGGCGGCTGGACGATGGTCACGCCGTAGTCGGGCGTGCGGTCGTCGTGCTGGTGGAGATACGAGGCGACCAGGGTGGTGTCGGTCCCCAGGCCGAAGCCGACCGACAGCGCCGCGCCCCAGCGGTCGGACTTGACCTCGTCGCGGTCGACCACGCCGGTCGAGCTGGCCATCAGGTTGAGCCGCACGGCGGTGGTGGCGTTGATCTGCCGGTTGATGTCGGCCAGCGCCCGGTAATAGTCGCCGTTGCCGACATAGCCGTCGAGGCTGGTCTCGTCCTTGAGGTGCGGGCTCTTGGAGATGGTGTTGATCGCCCCGCCGGTGGCGCCGCGGCCGAACATGGCCCCGGACGGGCCCTTCAACACCTGGACCTCTTCGTAGTTGAAGCTGTCGCGGGTGTAGACGCCGAAGTCGCGCAGGCCGTCGACATAGACGTCGTCCTTGGCGTCGAAGCCGCGGATCTTGAACTGGTCGCCGTTCAGCGTGCCGCCCTCGCCGATGGCGACGGTGATGCCGGGCACGTTGCGCAGCGCCTGCTCCAGGGTGTTGATCCCCTGCTCCTTGAGCTGGGCCGCCGGGATGACGTTCACGGTCTGCGGGGTGTCCTGCAGGGTCGAGGGCAGCACGGCCAGGCCGGTGCCGTGGTCGAGGGTGTTGGGCTGCTTGGCCTGGACGGTGAGGCCGGAGACCTCGGGCGCGCCGGCGTCGGCGGCCGCGTCGGCCAGGGCCGCGCCGGGAGCCAGGGCCAGGCCGGCCGCGCCGATCAGCGCCGCGCCGACGCCGAGCTGGGCCGAACGCGCGCGCGCCGTGACGCCCGGAAACCGACCCGAAAGCCGCGGCGAACCTGTCATGACCTGATAACCCCCGAACCCTGGCCGCACACACCGGCCGAGTTTCAATTGCGATTGAGTTTGCAAGTCGCTCTTAGAACTGTCGCCGAAGCGTTGCAATGAGAATAATTCTCAAATGCGGCCTATTCGGCGGCGGCCGGAACGCCGACGCGCAGGCGACGACGGCGCGCCTGGCGGCGGAGCCACATCACCACCCCGGTGACGCCGAGCAGGGCGGGGGTCAGGCCGGCGACGAAGATCACCGCCTGGAAAACCGGGCCCATGTCCGTGCCGTCGTGCAGCCGCCGCATCCAGCGCGACAGCGGATCGGGCGACGGGGCCTGGCCGCGGCCGAGCGAGGCCTGGCCGGTGGCGTCGGCCACCTCGACGTTCAGCGGGTCCTTGCGCCCCTCGACCTTGAACTGCGCCTTCCAGACCGCGGCGCGGCCCTCGGTCGGCAGGGTCAGCGAGGCCAGCCGCCCGCCCGGCGCCAGCGCCAGGGCCGAGGCGACCGCCTGGTCGGGGCTTAGCGCGGCGTGGCGCGCCGGCGGCGGGCCGCCGCCCGGGCTGCGGGCCGGCGGCTGGGGAATGCCGAACACGGCGCGGCTCATCTGCGGGAACGAGATGTAGACCCCGGTCAGGGACAGGGCCGCCAGGGGGATGCAGATCCAGAAGCCGACCAGGTGATGGAGATTGTCGAAGGTCGAGGGCGAACGCCGCCAGCGCAGCCCCTTGAGCACCGCGCCGTTGCGCGGCCACCACAGCCACAGCCCGGTGAGGCACGAAACCAGCATCGCCCAACCCAGCCAGCCGACCACCTTGCGGCCGATGTCGGGGATCATCAGCGTGCCGTGGATGCGGTGCAGCACGCCCAGCGCCGAATCGCGGGTGTTGGCGACGTCGAGCACGCGGCCGTCGACCGGGTCGAGCCACGCGGTCAGCATGGCCGGGCGCTGGCCCGGCGCGGGCTTGCCCGGAACGCGGCCGGTGACGATCACCGGCTGGCCCGGCGCCTGCGGCGGCCGCAGCTGGGCCGGGACGGCGCGTTCGCCGAAGGCGGCGCGGGCGTGGTCGACATAGACCGACGGCGGCAGGTCGGCCGAAGGACCGCTGACCGCGAAGCGGTGCGGATGGATCAGCCGGTCCAGACCCTCGCCCCAGACCAGGGCCGAGCCGGTGACGCCGAGGGGGACCAGCACGAGGAACAGACCGACGCCGATCCACAGATGCACGTCCAGCCAGAGCTTGCGCAATCCGCCGCGCTTCGCCGCCGCCATCGATCGTCCCCCGGTTCGCCACTTGGATCTCGTCGCGCCGTACTAAGAATAGTTATCATAAGCAAGTGCAAACGGCCGGTAACCGTTTGACCGCCGGCGCGGCCCGCTCCTAGTTTGCGCCGCTCGATTCCGTGGAGGCCCCGATGCTCGTCCATCTCCAGCCGATAGGCCGCGTGCATGGGGGCCGCGACCGCCCCATAGACGACGACTGGGGCGCCAGCCGCGCCCGCATCGAGCTGGACGCCGCGCGCTTCGAGCCCGACGCCCTGGCCGGCCTCGCCGACTTCTCGCACGCCGAGGTGATCTTCCTGTTCGACCGGGTGGCCGACGACCAGATCGTCGCCGGGGCCCGCCACCCGCGCGGCCGCGCCGACTGGCCCAAGGTCGGCATCTTCGCCCAGCGCGGCAAGAACCGGCCCAACCGCCTGGGCGTGTGCGTCTGCCGCGTCGTCGGGGTCGACGGCCTCGCCGTCGAGGTCGAGGGGCTGGACGCCATCGACGGCACCCCCGTGCTCGACATCAAGCCCGTGCTCAAGGGCTTCCTGCCGCGCGGCGAGGTCCGCGAGCCCGCCTGGGCGACGGAGATCATGAAGGACTACTGGTGAGCGCCGGGGCGGCTCACCCCTCGCGCCGATAGTTCATCGTGTAGACGAACCGCGCGCCGGGGTGGGTCGAATCCGACCCCAGGATGATCTGGTCCTTGTCGTCGTAATAGCGCCGCAGGGTGTGCAGCGCCGCCGCGCCCTTGTCCGTCAGCAGCAGCCGGGCCTGGGCGGCGTCGAGCGTCTCGGCGGCGATCTCCTGCTCGATGCGCCGCGCTGCGACCCCGAAGTCGCAGGCGATCAGCTCCAGGATGGCCCCGTCCCAGTCGCGCACCTGGGCCGCCACCGAGACATAGGCCGGCGCCACATAGATGCGCGACAGCGCCACCGGCTCGCTGCCGGCCATGCGCACGCCCTCGACCACCAGCCAGATCTGGCCCGGCGGCGCCTTGAGCCGCTCGCTCTCGACCGTGGTCAGCTTGCGCTGGCCGGTCGAGCGCACCTTGAGCCGCGCGTCGCGGGCGTACTGCATCAATTCGTCCACCCCGCCGAGCGGCTGGACGAAGGCCGGCGCCGAGGCCGAGGCGATCACCGTGGTCCCCGCCCCCCGGCGGCGCTCGACCAGGCCGGCCTCGCGCAGCAGCCGCAGGGCGTCGCGCACGGTGTGCCGCGACACGCCGTGGGTCTCGCACAGCTCCATCTCCGGCGGAAGCTGGCCGCCCACCGGATGCCGGCCGTCGGAGATGGCGGCGCGCAGGTCGTCGGCAAGCTGACGGTATCGGGGTTGGGCCATGCCCGCCTTCTATCGCGCCGCGCCGCGATCGTCGCCTTTCAAGGCAACCCGGACGCCTTGACGCCGTTTAGGCCTTGAGGCCGGCCAAGGGAAGGAACACCGATGACGCGCCCCGATGACCCCGCGACCCTCGTCCGGCGGTTCGCCTGGCTGGCGGCGGCGTCGTTCCTGGCCGGCTTCGGCGGATACATGCTGGCCGCCGGGCGCATCCGCTGGCCGATGAACTGAGCTTGACCCTTCCCGAACCGCCCCGTCGCGCCCTATGTCAGGGATAGCCGCAGGGGAGCCATGTCCGAAGATTCAGCCACACGCGAAGCCTCGCCCTCGCCGCGTCGTCCCGACCGGCGCGCGCTGGCGCTCGCCGGCTGGGAAGCCGCCGCCTTCGTCCTGACCGCCGCCGCCGTCGCGGGGTTCGGCGCCTATGGCTGGCGGCGCGAGATCGGGCGCACCCTGGCCGAAGAATGGCTACGCGAGCAGGGCGTGCAATCCGCCGTGATGATCGACGGGCTGAGCGCGACCGGCTTCTCCGGCCGCCTGAGGGTCGGGCCGGCCGAGAACCCGATCGTCGCCGCCGACCGCATCGAGGTCGACCTCGCCTTCAGTCCGCCGTGGTCGGGCGAGCCGTTCAAGCTGGAGGCGCGGGCCGTGCGCCTGGTGCGGCCCCGGGTCCGCATGGCTTTCGACGGCCGCAAGGTCTCGTTCGGCGCCCTCGATCCGTTGATCGACAAGCTGCTGAAACAGCCGCCCGAGGCCAAGGCCCCGGCCGGGCCCAGCGTGATCGTGGAGGACGGCCAGCTCTGGCTCGAAACGCCGATGGGGCTGATCCGCCTGCGCGGCGACGCGGCCCTCGACAAGGGCCGGCTGGTGCGGCTGGCGGCGGCGCTCAAGCCCGCGCGCCTGGACGGCCGCGACGTCAAGGGCCGGCTCGACGGCGGCTCGGTGACGGTGCGCGCCGACGGCGAGCGCCTGGCCGCCGACATCGACCTGGCGGTCGGGGAGCTGAACAGCCCCGGGCTCGACCTCGACGACGCCCGGCTGAACCTGACCGCCCGCCTGCCCTATCCCGACCTGAAGGCCATGGCCGCCCGCGGCCCGGTCACGGTCGACGCCCGCGCCAGCGCCGATTCGGCCGGTTCGGCCGGCGTCGCCGCCTCGGCCGTCCAGGCCGCCGTCCATTTCGACGGCGAGGCCGGCGGCCGACTGGCCGACGGCGCCCTGTCCGGCGTCCTGCACGCCGAGGGCCGCGCCGACGCCTTCAACGCGCGGGGCCTCGACGGCCGCCGGGCGCGGTTCGACGCCGACCTCGCCAACCTGCGGCTGTTGAGCGACCGCAGCGGCGTGCGCTTCTCGGGCGACGGCCACGCCGCCCTGGGCGCCGACCGCGCGGCGCAGGGCGGCCTCTATGTCGACGCCCCGACCGTCAATCTGGCCCTCGCCGGCCTGACCGGCGCCTGGTCCGGCCGGGGGCTGGCCGGCCAGGCCAGCCTGCGCGCGGCCGGCGGCGCGGCGGGTCTGCGCCAGGGCCAGACCGCCGTTTCCGGCCTGCGGTTCGACCTCGCCGCGCCAGGGGTGGCCTGGAGCGTCGGCGACGGCGCGGTCAAGGCGGCCAGCCCGGTGCGGCTGCTGGCCGGCGCCGCCGGCGCCCAGGCCCCGGCGGCCGGCGGCGCGGCGGCGGCGCTGACCGCCCTCGACGCCACGCTGGAGGGCCGCGCGGCCCTCGACCGGGACGGGCCGATCGTCGACCTGCGCGGCGCGGCGCGAGCCCACGGCGCGACGCCGGCCGGCCCGGCCGGCGAGATCGCCCGCGCCCTGCCCCTGATCGCCGACGACCCGGGCTATCGGACCGCCGTCGCCCGCGCGCTGGAATCCTTCGACCTCGCCGCCCCGGCGGTCGCCCTGACCGGCGGACGCGGACGCTTCTCCGTCGGCCTCGTCCAGCCGGTCCGTCTCGCCGCGGCGTCCGGCGCCGCCCTGACGCTGACCCAGCGGGGCAAGGACGGCGCGGCCAGCTTCGCCCCCGGCGGCGGCGCGCGCGGCGGCCTGGCCCTGACCGTCGCCGGCGGCGGCCTGCCCGCCCTGGCGCTCGACGCGCCGGCCTACGCCTGGGACGGCCGCACCCTGACCTCGACCATCGCCGCCAAGGGCGAGTTGAACCTGGGGCCCGCCCACGGCGTCGACCTCGACCTGGCCGCCCGCATCCGCGCCGGCGCCGGGACCTTCTCGCTCGACCTGCCGGGCTGCGCCCCGCTCAAGGTCCGCGCCCTGGCGTTCGGCGACAACCGCATCGACCAGGCCTCCGGCCGGCTGTGCGAGGCCGGCGGCCCGGTGTTCGACCTGGGCGGCGGCGCCTGGCGGGCGCGCGGGCGCTTCGAGGCCCTGGCCGGTTCGATCGTCGCCGCCGACGCCCGCGCCGAGGACGGCGCCGGAACCTTCGAGGCGGCCGGCGGCCCCCGCGGGCTGGCTTCGGCCGACCTGCGCCTGACCGGCGCGGCGCTGAAGGATCACGCCAAGGCCGCGCGCTTCCAGCCGGTGAAGACCGACGGGCGCATGACCTATGGCGACGGCCGCTGGCGCGGGGCCTTCGCCGTCCGCAACCACAAGGGCGGCCCCCTGGGCGAGATCACCCTGCGCCACGAGGACGCCACGGGCCGGGGCGAGGCCGACATCGACGCCGGCGCCATCGTCTTCGCCAAGGGCGGCCTGCAGCCTGGCGACCTCAGCCCGCTGGCCGCCTTCGCCACCCCGGCCGACGGCAAGGCCGCCTTCACCGGCCGCTTCGTCTGGAGCAAGGCCGGCGTGACCAGCGACGGGCGGCTGTGGACCGACGGGCTGAACCTGCGCAGCCCGGCCGGCCCGATGACCCAGATCCGCGGCGACGTCCGCTTCGTCAGCCTCACCCCCCTGATCACCGCCCCGGGGCAGACCGTCACGGTCGAGCGCATCGACGCCCTGTCGCCGATCTCGTCGTTCAAGGCCGACTTCCATCTGACCCCCGACAAGCTGAGCATCGACGGCGGCCAGTTCGACATCGCCTCGGGCAAGGTCCACATCGAGACCATCAACCTGCCGCTCGATCCCAACGGGACGGCGGAGGGAGCGGTGGTGCTGGACGGCGTCGACCTCGGCCAGCTGATCGCCGCCTCCAGCCTGGCCGACAAGGTCAAGGTGCAGGCCATCGTCGACGGCCGCCTGCCGTTCGAGATGGACGCCAAGGGGTTCCGCTTCCTCAAGGGCCGCATCGCCGCGCGCGGCCCGGGCAGGCTGTCCATCAGCCGCTCGGCCCTGACCGGGGCGCAGGCCGCCGATCCGGCCTCGCCCGGCGCCCCGCCGCCGCCCGCGCCCAACCCCAACGCCATTCAGGACTTCGCCTACCAGGCCATGGAGAACCTCGCCTTCGACAAGCTGGAGGCCTCGGTCGAGAGCCTGCCCGGCGGCCGGCTGTCGATGCTGTTCCACGTCAACGGCCGGCACGACCCGCCCAAGCCGGGGCAGGCCTTGGTGTCGGTGGTCGAACTGGCGCGCGGGACGGCCTTCAACAAGCCGATTCCCCTTCCCAAGGACACCCCCATTGATCTAACCCTCGACACCTCGCTCAATTTCGCGGAGCTGTTGGCCGCGTGGCGGCGAGGATGGGTCGACGAGGTGCACGCCGCCGCCGAAACGGCGCGTTCACAGCCGGTTCAGCCGTGAACGGTTTTGTAGGGCATCTGAGTTTCAAGGAGCAGAACCCATGGGCAGACGCCGAATCCTGGCTGGACTGGGCGGCCTCGCGGCGGCGGCTTTGACCGCGGCCTGCGCGCCGACCCTCCACGTCAAGGTCGACCCGATCACTATCTACGCCAAGCTGGACGCGGACGTTCGCGTGCGTCTGGACAAGGAAGTCCAGACCCTGATCCAGCAAAACCCGAACCTGTTCTAAGGAGGCGCGGATGAACATGCGCAAATTGATCCTGGGGCTGGCCGGCGCGGCGATGATCGCCGGCGCGGCGACCCCCACCCTGGTCCTGGCCCAGAGCGCCGCCGCCAAGGCGGCCGTCGATGCGGGCAAGGCCGCCGGCAAGATCGGCGAGCAGGGCGACGGCTATCTGGGCTTCGTCGGCGGCTCCGACCCGGCCCTGGCCTCGGCCGTGGCCGAGATCAACGCCGGCCGCTCCAAGGCCTATGCCGACATCGGCGCCAAGACCGGCACCTCGGCGGCGGCGGCCGGCGAGGCCACCGCCAAGCAGCTGATCGCCAACATGCCGGGCGGCCAGTACTACAAGGCCCTGGGCGGTTCGTGGACGAAGAAGTAGGCGCCTCTCGCCTCGACGCGCCGGGCCGGCCGTGAAGGTCGGCGCCGGCCTCGTCGCCCTGGTCGCCAGCCTGCTGGCCATGCTGGGCTTCGCGGTGTGGGGCCTGGCCGCCCTGTGGCGGCGCAGTCCTGACGCGCACATCTCCGTTCATGGCTGGATCGCCCTGGCGATCGCCGGCTTCGGCGTCCTGGTCGTCGGCGGCGGCCTGATGTGGCTGGCCTTCTATTCCGCCAACAAGGGCTGGGACGACATCGACCGCCAGCCCTGAACCGGCCGGTCTAGCCGCCGCGGGCGACGAACCAGCCGTTGCGGAACCCCTCGTCGGCCTTGCCGTAGAGGAAGGGCTCGCCCTCCGGCGTCGTGAAGCGCCCGCCGGCGGCGACCAGCACGGCGTGGCCGGCGGCGGTGTCCCACTCCATCGTCGGTCCGTGGCGCGGATAGATGTCGGCCTGCCCCTCGGCGATGATGCAAAGCTTGATCGAGGAATCCATCGGCTGGCGGCGCGAGAAGCCGTAGCGCGCCTCCAGTTCGGCGGCGCGCTCGGGCTTGAGGGTGTGGCTGACCAGGGCCAGGGCCTCGCCCGCCGGCCACGGCCGCACGCGGACGGCGCGGCCCTTGGCCTCCCCGGCCTGGCGCTTGACCGCGCCTTCGGCGGCGGTGAACCAGGTCTGGCCGGTCGGCGGCGCGCAGACCGCGCCGGCCACCGGGACCCGGCCGTCGATCAGGCCGATGTTGACGGTGAAATGGGCGTCGCCGCGCACGAAGGCCTTGGTCCCGTCCAGCGGATCGACCAGGAAGAAGCGCGGCCCGATGCGTTCGGGCGCGCCCGAGACGCTGGCGTCCTCCTCCGAGACCACCGGGATGTCCGGGAAGCGCTGGGCCAGACGTTCCAGGATCAGCGCCTCGCCGCGGCGGTCGGCCTCGGTCACCGGGCTGTCGTCGGCCTTGGAATCCACGGTCAGGCCCGAACGCCACAGGGGCAGGATCAGGGCGGCGGCCTCCTCGACGATGTCGGCGAGGGCGCGGCCGATGTCGGCGTCGGTCATGGGATCGGTCTCGGATCGTCGCCGACGAAGGTCAGGCGCACGCGGCTGGTGTCGATGGTCCTCTTGCCGGCGTGCTCGAAGTTCACCGTCGCCCGCCGTCCGTCCACGGACTGCACCTGGCCGAGGCCCCAGTCGGGTTCGGCCGGATGGCGCACCAGGGCGCCGGGTTCGAGGAAGGGATCGTCGCTCATGCCTGCCGGCGCTCTGTGACACGACAGAGCCGGTTTGCCAAAGGGCCAAATCAGGACAACTTCGCTGGCGAGCCTTCGTGCGGCCTGGATCTTCCGGCCGGCTCGGGGGGTTTTGTTTGTCCGAGCAGGACGCGTTTTTCGCGGGGCCGAGCCACGCGGGGCGCGCCTTGCGCCATTTCGAGCCAGCCTGCGATCGCGCCGATGACCGAAGACGCCCTGACCCTGACCGCCGACGCGCCGAGCCCGGCCGCCGCGCCCCCCGCTCCGGAGCTGGCCGCGTTCCTGGCGGCGCGCATGTGCCACGACTTCATCAGCCCGGCCAGCGCCATCGTCTCCGGCCTCGACCTGCTCGACGACCCCAGCGCCCAGGACATGCGCGACGACGCCATGAACCTGATCGCCTCCAGCGCGCGCAAGCTGGTCGACATGCTGGCCTTCTCCCGGGTGGCGTTCGGCGCCTCGGCCTCGGCCGAGACCTTCGACGCCCGCGACCTGCAACGCCTGACCCAGGGCGTGTTCAACCACGTCCGCGCCCAGCTCGACTGGGCGGTGGGCCTGGACGCCGTCAACAAGCCGGCGGCGCGGGCCCTGCTCAACCTCGCCCAGATCGGCGCCGGCGCCCTGCCCATGGGCGGCGTGGCGCGGGTGACGGCCGAGCGTGACGGCGAGACCATCGCGCTGGCGGTCGAGGCTGGCGGCGGGCGCGTGCGCCTGCGGCCCGAGGTCGCCGCCGGCCTGCGGGGCGAGCCCCTGGGCGAGGGCCTCGGCGGCCACTGGGTCCAGGCCTACTATCTCAACGCCCTGGTGCGGGCGGCCGGCGGCTCGGTCGAGATCGAGACCACCGAGGACAAGGCGGTGGTGCGGGCCCGCACGCCGGCCTGACCGCGCCGCGGCCGCATTGCGGAACACGCGGATTCGTGGAGGATGGCGGCCCCAGGAGGGTCGGCCATGCTGCAGCCGTTCGGAGATGAGATCTGGCTGGCCGACGGCCCGACCGCCGACGTGGCCGGGTTCCGCTATCCCACGCGGATGGCGGTGGTCCGGCTGTCCGACGGGACGCTGTTCGTCTGGTCGCCGGCGGCGCTGTCGGAGCCCCTGCGCGCGGCGGTGGACGCGCTGGGCGAGGTCCGCCACCTCGTCGCCCCCAACGCGCTGCACCACCTGTTCCTCGGCGAATGGCGCGAGGCCTATCCGGGCGCGAGGCTCTACGCGCCGCCGGGCCTGCGCCGCCGGCGCAAGGACCTCGCCTTCGACGCCGACCTCGGCGACGCCCCGCCCCCGGAATGGTCCGCGGACATCGATCAGGTCCTGGTGCGGGGCAACCTGATCGCCGTCGAGGTGGTGTTCTTCCATCGCCGGAGCGGCGTGGCGATCTTCACCGACCTGATCCAGCACTTCGAGCCGGGCTGGTTCGCCGGCTGGCGCGCCGTGATCGCCAGGCTGGACCTGATGACGGCGCCGGCGCCCGAGACGCCGCGCAAGTTCCGCAACGCCTTCGTCGACCGCCGCGCCGCCCGCGCCGCGCTCCGACGGATTCTCGCCTGGCCCGCCCGCAAGGTGGTGATGGCCCACGGCCCCCTGGTCGAGGCGGACGGCCAGGCGTTCATCGGCCGCACGTTTCGCTGGCTGCTGACCTGACCGCCGCCTGCAGAGCGGTTCAGACCACCGCCACCAGCAGCTCCTCGGCGCTGAGCGGCGGCCGCAGTCCATCCGAGCGGCCGGCGAAGTAGCGCCCGATCAGGTCGCCGGACCCGACATGCCGGACTTCGCCGAAGCCGGCTTCGCGGGCGAGGGCCAGCATTTCGCCCGGCGTGAAGAAGGACATCCACGGCGTGCCGCCGGCGCGCGCGCCCTTGGCGGCCTGCTCGAAGCCGGGGCGGACCTCGGGATCGGCCATCTCCAGGGGCACCAGGAAGCTCATGACGAAGATCGAGCCCGGGGCCAGGCCGGCGACCTGGCGCAGGGTGGCCGCCACCGCCGCCCTGGTCAGGTACATGCTGACGCCGGTCGAGGCCACAACCGCCGGACGCCCGGCGTCGAAGCCCGCCGCGGCGATCGCCTCCCACCAGCTGTCGCCCGCCTCGAAGTCCACGGGCGCGAGCCGCAGCCAGTCGGGCGGGCTCAGGCCCAGCGCGTCCAGCCGCCCGCGCTTCCAGGCCTGCGGGCCGGGCTGGTCGACCTCGTACAGCCTGAGCGCGCCGCCAAGGTCGGGATGGCGCTGAGCGAAGGTGTCGAGACCGGCGCCCAGGATCACGTATTGATCGACGCCCCGCCCGACCTGATCGAGGACCAGGTCCTCGACGAAGCGCGCGCGGGCCACGATCGACGCACGGAAAAGCTTCGTGTGCTCCAGATGCATGTCCGGCCGGCCGCGCCACCCGTCGACGGGCGCCGCCAGCCGCAGCCCGACGACGTCGTCGAGCACATGCGGAAGCGCGTCATGCTCGACATGCAGGGCGCGCCACAGGGCCACCCGGACGGCGGTGTGGTCGGGCGCGGGGGCCTGGTCGTCAGCCATGGGCTATTTCCGCCCCGGCGCCTGGATGCGCCACACACGGCCGTCCGGGTCGCGGACGGTCATGTCGCGCGTGCCCCAATGGGTGTCCTCGAACGGCGTGACCACGTCCAGGCCGGCGTCCTGGAACGCCGCCTCGTCGGGCGCGGCCAGGACCAGCTGAGCGTCCGTCGGCTGGGTTTCGGGAACCTCGGCGATGAACAGATAGGCGCCGGCGCCGTTCCGCAGCCGTCCGGAATTGTGGTCGGTCTCGAACTCCAGCCGGAAGCCGAGCTGCTGAAAGAACCTGGCGGCGCGGCCCCAGTTGTGGGTGGTCAGGAATACGGCCTCAACGCCTTCGGTCGCCATGTCACGCCTCCTGTTCGGGTGATCGGTCTCGCGCTTCGGGGACGTCGAGGTAGGCGCGCAACGCGTCGGCCACCAAGGCGGAGAGGGACATCTCCGCCTCGATCGCCCGGTGCTTCACCCGCCGGATCAGGCCGACCGGGAGATAGACGTTGAACTGCTTCATGGCCTCGTCATCCATGACGCTAGAATACTAGCATGCTAGTATATGTCAAGGCGACCGCGACGCCCCCTTTCCAGCCGATCGCACCGAGCAGCAGGTCCGCCGCCGCCCCTCGCCGAAGCCGGCGAATGCGACGTCCTGATCGGCGGGGTCTTACGCCTCCTTAACCAGCGGCGCCGCAAACAGGAACGATCAGAGGAGGAGCCCGGCGCCCGTGAAGACCTGTCTGGTTGTCGACGACAGCCGCGTCATCCGCAAGGTCGCCCGCCGCATCATCGAGGACTTCGGTTTCGACACGGCCGAGGCCGCCGATGGGATGGAGGCGCTGGCCTGGTGCCGCACGGCCATGCCCGAAGCCATCCTGCTCGACTGGAACATGCCGGTGATGAACGGCATCGACTTCCTGCGCCAGCTGCGCCGCGAACCCGGCGGCGACACGCCGGTGGTGCTGTTCTGCACCGTCGAGAACGACCTCGCCCACATCACCGAGGCGCTGGAGAGCGGCGCCGACGAATACATCATGAAACCGTTCGACAGCGACATCATGGCGGCCAAGTTCGCCGAGGCCGGCCTTCTGTCATGAGGCCCGAGGACATCCAGGTCCTGCGCCAGCTGGTCGAGGCCCGCTCGGGCGTGCAGGTCGATCCCGGCAAGCTCTATCTGATCGAGAGCCGGCTGGCGCCGGTGGCCCGGCGCGAGGGCTTCGCCTCGATTCCGGAGATGATCCAGGCCGTCCGCGTCCATCGCGACGACCGGCTGATGTGGGCGGCCACGGACGCCATGAGCGTCACCGAGACGGCGTTCTTTCGCGACCGCGCGGTGTTCGAGCTGTTCCGCGACGAGATGCTGCCCGCCCTGGCCCAGTCGCGGGCGGGCGCGCCCATCCGGGTTTGGTCGGCCGCCTGCTCGACGGGCCAGGAGGCCTATTCGCTGGCCATGATGGTCGACGAGGTGCGGCCGCGCCTGCCCGGCGCGCGCGTCGACCTGTTCGGATCGGACCTTTCTGAACGCTGCCTGGAGAAGGCCCAGAGCGGCCTCTACACCCAGTTCGAGGTGCAGCGCGGCCTGCCCATCCGCCTGCTGGTCCGCCATTTCGAGCGGGCCGAGGACAATTGGGCCCTGTCGCCGCGCGTGCGCCAGATGGTGCGCTGGCGGCGGGTCAACCTGCTGGCCGACCTCAAGCCGCTGGGGCGCTTCGAGGTGATCTTCTGCCGCAACGCCGTGTGTTGGTGTGGACGGCCTC
>NZ_PUIC01000009.1 GCF_022750545.1 Caulobacter sp. CCUG 60055 | reverse complement strand
GGGGGGCCGTCCACATCTGCAATCTGTGGCGTCAGCGTCAGCGCCGCGCCCAGCTCGCCGCCGCCGTCAGTCCGCCAGCCACGCCGCCGGCACGTTGAGCGCGGCGGCCAGGGCGGCGGCGGTCTCGGGGCTCGCCGTCTTGGATCGCCGCTCCAGGTCGCTCAAGAACCCCTGAGCGATCCCGGCGCGGTCGGCTAGTTCGACCTGGGAGAAATGCCGCCATTTGCGCATCGCCTTGAGACGGCTATCCCCGCTCAGCATCAGGGCCGACACCTCGGGCGGCAGGATGTCGTCAGGCGTCAATTCGGCTTTGCGGCGGTCGTAGATCGCCACGTCGGCGGCGTCCTCTTCAGCCTCGGCCGCCGCCGCCAGCAGGTCGTCATAGTCGCGGCGGGAGAGGACGACCATTTCCTCGCCGCCGGGGGTGGTGATAATTTGCGGTGCGCTCATGTCGGCCTCTCAGTTCCTGCGATAGGTCGTCGTCGAGCGGCGACCGATATAGATGGCGAGGATGGTCTGCGCGTCCTCGTCGAAAATCACCCGATAATCCCCGACCCGCATCCGGTAGCCGTCGCGGCCCGACAAGTGCTTGATGTCGCCCCGGCCCTCGACCGCGTAGGTGCTGAGGGCCGTGACGATCGCCTCCTGGGCCATCGCCGGGAGGGCGTCCAGGTCCTTGGCGGCGGCGCGGGTGAAGACAATCGTTTTCATGACCTCTTTATCTCTGAAATATCGCTGACTGTCTAGAGATAATATCTCTGATGGCGCGAACGCCGTTCGCATCTCCAGCCCGCCGCACGGGCTTTTTCATGCCTGGAGCAATCGACATGACCCCTGAAGGGCTCTCCCAGCTCAAGACCGAGGAAGGCCTCCGCCTGACGGCCTATCCCGACCCGCTGACCGGCGGCGCGCCGTGGACTATCGGCTACGGCCACACCGGGGCTGAGGTCCGCAGGGGCCTGGCCTGGACCAAGGCCCAGGCCGAGGCGGCGCTGGCCGCCGACGTCGCCAAGGCTGAGGCAGCCCTTGCCAAAGCGATTCCGTGGTTTAGCGCGCTCGATCCCGTGCGCCGCGACGTGCTGGCCGACATGGCCTTCAACCTGGGCGTCGCCTCGCTGCTGCAATTCCGCTCCACGCTGGCGGCCGTCCAGCGCGGCGACTACGCCGCGGCCTCGGAGGGGATGCTGGCCAGCCTTTGGGCGCGGCAGGTCGGGGGCCGAGCGCGGGTGCTGGCCGAGCAGATGCGGACGGGGCGGCGGTCGTGATCGCGCTCGCCTGGCTGGCCGCCCGCTGGCGCCTGGTCGTCGCCGGCGTGGTCGTCGCCGGCCTGCTGGGGTGGTGGGGCTATACGCAGCACCTGCGGCGCGCCGCGACCCAGGCGCGCCAACAGGCGACCGTCGCCACCCAGACGGCCCAGGTCGCCCAGGCGACCACGGGGGCTGTCTCGCGGGCGCAGGACCGCATCGTTGTCGTTCATGAGAAATCGGAGGTCGCGGCCGATGCCGTGCGAAACGCCCCTGGCGCGGATGCGCCTCTCCCGCCTGCTGTACTTGACGCTTGGCGCAGCGGCATTGACGGCCTGCGCCACGACGCCGCCGGCGGCGGCGCCCCTGAGCATCCCTGACACGCTGCGACGCCCGTGCGCCGGCCCAGACCCGGCCGGCGTCGCGACGGTCGGCGACCTGGCGGCGTTCAGCGTCCGCCAGGAGGCGGCGCTACAGGTTTGCGAGGCGCGCCGGTCGGCCCTGGTCGAGATCGAGGAAGCGTACGCGCGGGTGACTGCGCCTACGCGTCGTTGGTGGTCATGGCTCGGAGGCTCGCGGCGTCGCTGAGCGCCTGCCGGCCAGGGCCGGTGATAGCAAAGGCGCCCCCCCGCCGCGTCAGCAGGCCACGGCGGACCAACCTGGCGGCCTCCAGTTCAAATCCGCGTGCCAGAGCCAATCGACCACGGTCAATGGCGATCAGCACCAGTTCCTCGTTCTGTGTCATGGGGCGCCGCGTCGTGGTGAAGGGCCCCGCGCCGGCGGGGAACTCAAACGCATAGGATTCGCGCACGAAGGTCTGGAACCGATGCATCCCCGCGTTGGCGAGGAACTGAATTCATAGCGGCATTGGCGTGCCGCGCAACCTGGAATTGGGGTCGAACGCCACGCGCTCGCCGCCTTCGCCTCGAACGATGGCCGCCAGCGGTCCGAACCTCACCGCGCGCCGCCAGGTCGATGGCTCGGGCCCAGCTTGGGTCATGGCGCCGGGGCGGACAGTGTGGATCGAGGTCTGCGATTCCTCGGCGAGCTGTTCGAACGTGAACGGCCGCCGATCTCGCCTCAGCACGGTCCATATCCGGTGTTGAGGGCCGCCCCACGGCCCGCGCGAACACCGCCGTAGCGGTATAGAGGGCGGTCGAGCTCACGGACGCGGGCTCCGACCGTCAGCGCCTGGCTGCGCGAACAACGTCACCTCGTCTCTGTCCCCCACGTATCCGATGATAGGAATGCGGGTGACAGTCCGGCCGCCGATCAACTGATCGAGTTCGCGAACCGCGTTCGCGGCCCGGTCCAGCGCCTCCGCGTTGTCACGGCGGTCGCCCAGCGCGCGGCGGACGGTCGGCAGGTGTTCTCTCAGGTCGTCGACAGCGCGCAGGACGGCGCCGAGGGAGCGGGTCAGCATGGCTCGGCCTCCGGTTTGTTCTTATTATGTTCTCATCCCGGCGATAGGCGCGAGTCAATCGACCAGGACGCGTATTGCACACGCGAACCGGGTTCGCTTGCCGCGCTTTCGACCGTCTCAGAAGTTGGGAAAATTCGTCTAACCCATTGAAACTCAATGAGCCGGAAAGCGCTCGGTTGGGCCGTAATGCACTGAAAACGCAACGATAATTCGAGCTTCCCAAGCTGAATGTCAGGGGTTCGATTCCCCTCGCCCGCTCCAATCCTACAAAGGAATTCCGGCCGCTGGCGTTTTTTCGCGCCGCCTGGTCGGCCCGATGGCGCACGCCGGATCAGGCCAGGCGTCTGGCTCAACGAGCCACCAACCGGGCGGTCTGGAAGCCGGCATAGGCGGCCAACGCCGTCAAAGTCGCGCCCCACGCCATGTCCGCCAGGGTCAGGCGCGTGGCCCAGGCGCGCAGCGTCGCCTGGTTGGTCAGGTCGTAGGTCGCATAGGCCACAAGGCCCAACGCCGCACCCTTGAGCGCCGCGCGCGAGCCCGCGCCTTCGCGAAGCGCCGGCGCGATGGCCAGGACCATCACCCCAAGACCGTAGACGAGGTAGAAGGCGATCGCGGCCGGCGCATTGAGCTTCTCGGCCAGCAAGTCGCCCAGGACAGGCCGGTAGAGGCGCGGGCCCATGAGCGAGAGCCAAACGGCGTCCAGCCCGACGAAGACGATCATCGAAGCGATATAGGCGACAAGGTAGGACATGGCGGTTCTCTTCAGACCGGCGCGAGGCGGTAGTGGCTGACGCCCCATTCGGCGCCGCCGCGGTCGCCGAAAAGGCCGGCCGTCGCCAGGAAGAAGCGCCGCCAGCGGCGCGCCCAGAGCGCGGCGTCCTGACCGTAAACGGAGCGCATCACGCCCATGATCTCGCGCTCGTGACGGTCGAAATTGGCCAGCCAATGATTGGCGGTGCGGGCGTAGTGCGCGCCGCTCCAGCGCCAGTCGGCCTCGACCTCGAAGAGGTCGGAATACTGCCGCACCAGGCTGTGGCTGGGCATCACGCCGCCGGTGAAGAAGTGCTGGGCGATGAAGTCGGATTGGTCCTCGACCTCGAAGCGATAGGGCGCGGTCCGGTGTGCGAAGACATGGATGAAGGCCCGCCCGCCCGGCGACAACCAGCCATGCATGCGCGTCAGCAGCGCGCGCCAGTTGGCCATGTGCTCGAACATCTCGACCGAGACGATGCGGTCAAAGCGCCCCAAGGTCGAAAAGTCGTTCATGTCGGCGGTGACCACCGTGAGGTTGGAAAGGCCGCGCTCGCGCGCGCGCTGGTCGATGAACGCCTTCTGGCTATGGGAGTTGGACACGGCGGTGATCGAGGCGGCGGGATAGGCCTCGGCCATCCACAGCGATAGCGAGCCCCAGCCGCATCCCAGCTCCAGCACGGCCTGTCCATCGGCGAGGCCCGCGTTTTGGCAGGTGCGCGCGAGCGCGGCCTCCTCGGCCTGGGCCAGGCTTGCGCCGGGCGTCTCGTAGTAGGCGCTGGAGTATTTGAGGCGTGGGCCAAGGACGCGCTCGAAGAACCGCGCCGGCAATTCGTAGTGCTGGGCGTTGGCCGTCTTCGCATGCTCGGCGATAGGACGTTGCGCCATGACGGCGGCGAATTGCGCATCCGTTTCCTGACCCTCCTGGGCTAGCCGGCGGCGAGCATTGGCCACCAGGGCGCCGATGGCGGGCCGCACGACGAAGTCAGGACACGGGGCGTCTTGCAGCCGGTTTATGGAAGCGGCCAGGAAGCTCATCGGGGCGATCCTTTGCGGGGTGGACGGGGGAAGAAAGGGCTGACCCGCGCCTGATATCTTGCGTAAGCCTCGCCCTTGGCGGCGAGCATGGCCTGCTCCAGAGGCGGGACGCCGGTCACGCGCATGAGCACCAAGGCCATGACCGCCGGCGCCAGCAGTGACAGCCAACCCGCGTTCCACCCGCCCGAGAGATCGAGAGCTATGACGGGATAGGCCAGCCATCCGAGCCACTCGAAGAAATAGTTCGGATGGCGCGACCAGGCCCACAGGCCGCGATCCATCACCGCCCCCGGCGCATGTTCGCCAGCCTTGAAGCGGCGCATCTGCTCGTCGGCGAGCGCTTCGCCGCCGATGGCGATCAGCAAAATGGCCGCGCCGAGAACGTCGGTCGCGCGCAGGCCCTCGCCTGGGCTGGTCGCGGCCGCGGCGATAGAAAGGCAGAGTGCGGCGCTGGCCGGCGCCTGGACCAGGGCCAAGGCGAGCAGTCGCGGCTTGAACCGCTCACCCCACTGGGCCTTGAGCGTCCGGTAGCGAACGTCCTCGACGCCGCGGGCGACCCGGACGGCGATATAGGTTCCAAGGCGCAAGGCCCATAGCGCCACCAGCATCGCGACCAAGGCCTGCCGCGCGCGAGGCGCGCCCGACCAAGGCGCCAGGGCGGCCAGGACGCCGCATAGCCCGGTGCCGAACGTCCAGAAGACGTCCGTCCAGCCGCCGTTGCCGGTGCGCAGGACGCAGGCCCAGGCCAGGCTCATCACCAGCGTCATCAAGCCAAGCGCGATGAGCGCGGCGAGGATCATCGACGCACCGGCGGGCAGATCGCTGTCGATCGCGCAAATCGGCTCTCGCAAAGGAGACGTTGGGCTTGGGTCATGGCCGCGATACGGGGCGACCATTTGCCTGGACGCATCATTCGTCCAAAAAACCCGTTGGCCCGTACCAGGATCGAAGCACGGCGCTCGCCGCGCCCCAGCCCTGGAGTCGTCCATGCCGCTCGGCCAGCCCCCCCCTCGCCCGCATCCTGCGCGCCGCCAGCGCATCGCCGTGGTCGGCGCGGGAATCTCAGGGCTGTCCTGCGCCTGGCTGCTGGGCGGCAAGCACGATGTGACGCTCTACGAGGCCGACACGCGCCTTGGCGGCCATGCCCACACAGTCGAGGTCGACGGCGTGGCCGTCGACACCGGCTTCATCGTCTATAACGAGGTCAACTACCCCAACCTGACCGCGCTCTTCGACCACTTGGCGGCGCCGACCAAGCCGGCCGACATGTCGCTGGCCATCTCGCTCGACGATGGCGAGCTGGAATATGGCAGCAAGAGCCTGGCCTCGCTTTTCGCCCAACCCAGCATCCTGCTTCGCCCGCGCTTCTGGTCGATGCTGCGTGATCTCAATCGCTTCTACCGGACCGCGCCGGGCCATCTGGCGACGTTGGACCCGGTGATCTCGCTCAGCCAGTACCTGCAGGACCAGGGCTATGGCGCGGCCCTGCGTCAGGACCATCTGCTGCCGATGGCCGCGGCGATCTGGTCGGCCAGCATCGAGGGCGTGGGCGACCATCCCGCCGCAGCGTTCATCCGCTTCTTCGAAAACCACGATCTCCTGCGGTTCATCGGCCGGCGCAGCTGGCGGACCGTGGACGGCGGCAGCCGTGTCTATGTCGACGCCCTGGCCAAGGCCTTTTCTGGCCGGGTCCGTCTAAACGCGCCCGTGGTCCACGTCCGGCGCACGGCCGCCGAGGCGATCGTCGTGGACGCGGCGGGGAACTTTGAGACGTATGATCAGGTGGTGATCGCCGCGCACGCGCCGCGCGCGCTCGCGTTGCTGGACAATCCTTCGGCCCAGGAGCGCAGGCTGCTCGGCGCCTTCCGCTACACGCCCAACACCGCAGTCCTCCACGGAGACCTGCGCTTGATGCCGCGCCGGCGTCGGGCCTGGGCCAGTTGGAACCACCTGGGCCGGCGCGACGATCCGTCCGCCGGCTGCGTGAGCTATTGGATGAACAATCTGCAGGGCCTCAAGCGGCGCCCGCCGCTCTTCGTCACGCTCAACCCGCACATCACGCCCGACCCCGGCCTGACCTACCTGACCCAGACCTACGAACACCCTCACTTCGACGCGGCGGCCCTCAACGCGCAGACGTCGCTGTGGTCGCTGCAGGGCGCGCAACGCACCTGGTTCTGCGGCGCCTACTTCGGGGCCGGCTTCCATGAGGATGGATTGCAGGCGGGCCTGGCGGTGGCCGAGCAGTTGGGCGGCGTGCGCCGTCCGTGGAGCGTGGCCGGCGAAAGCGGCCGCATCACCCTGGCGCCCGCCGCCCTGGCCCAAGCCGCCTGATGAGCGTCTCGGCGATCTACAGCGGGCCGGTGTTCCACAAGCGGGTGCGGCCGCGCCCGCACGCCCTGCGCTACCGGATTTTCATGCTCCTGCTCGACCTCGACGAGCTGGAAAATCTGCTCGGCAGGCTGCGCCTCCTGCGCCGGGGGCGCTTCGGCTGGGCCTCGTTCGAGGCAGCCGATCACGGCGATCACCGGGGCGGCGACCTTCGCGACTACGTCGCCGAACGGCTGGTCGAGGCGGGCCTTGAGCCTGGCGGCTCCGTGCGCCTGCTCTGCATGCCCCGTATCCTCGGTTACGGGTTCAACCCATTGAGCCTCTATTTCTGCCATGACCGCGACGGCGTCCTGAGCGCTATCCTCTACGAGGTGCGCAACACGTTCGGTCAGGACCACGGCTATATGATCGCCGTCCCCGCGGCCGAGGGCGTGGTCCGCCAGACCGCGCCCAAGAGCTTCTTCGTCTCGCCGTTCATGGACATGGACCTGACCTACCGCTTCACCGTGTCGCCGCCCGCCGAGGCGGTCGCGGTGCGTGTGGAGGTTCTGGACGGCGAGGGGGTGTTGCTGACCGCGGGTTTTAACGGAGAGCGCTCGCCGCTGACCGATGCTGGCCTGCTGTCGGCCCTGATCCGCCACCCCCTGCTCAGCTTCGGCGTCATGGCGGCGATCCACTGGGAGGCGCTAAAGATCTTCGGCAAAGGGATCGGCTTGCGTTCGCGGCCTCCGGCGCCCGACCGCGCGATAACTCACGGCGCGGCGTTGAGGGCGGGCCGATGAGCTGGCGCGCCTTCCCCCCGCTGGTGATCATCGTCGGCCTGGCCGTCGCCGGTCTGGCCGCCGCACCCGCCCGCGCGGAAACCGCGCCCGAGCCCCGACGCGCCATCGAGATCGATCGCTTCATGGGGCGCTGGTACGAGATCATCCGCACCCCGAACAATCGCCAGCGCAACTGTCACGGCGCCTACCAGGTTTGGGTCAAGAAGCGTGACGGAACATTCGACATCGACCAGGTCTGCCATGCCGGAGACCGCAACGGGCCGGAGCGCCACGTCGATACGGCCGCGCGCATCGTTGATCCGGCGACCAACGCCAGGTTCGAGGCCAGCTTCTTCGGCGGGCTGATCAGACGTCAGTACTGGGTCATCGATCGCGCCGACGACTACGGCTGGATGATCGCCAGCACCGCGGACGGCAAGTTCGTGGCGCTGTTGGCCCGCAGCCCTGGCCTCCCGGCCGCCAAGCAGGCCGCGCTGAAGGCCCGTATGCGCGCGCTCGGCTTCGACAACAGGCTCGAAGAGGTCGGCGCCGATCCGCCATGACGGGACCAGCCTCAGCCTGGCGAAACAAAATTTGCCGGTTGGCCTCGTGGCGATCCATCCGCCAGGCCGGTTGCGCCGTATAAGGGTCATGCATGCGACTCGACCCGCGCCAGTCCAACGAGGGGCCGCCGTCTTGGTGAGCCAACCGCCACGCGACTTCAGCGCGCTGATCGCCCTTGTCGCCCAAGCTAAGGATCGGGCGGCGTTCGCCGAGATCTTCGGCTACTACGGGCCGCGGATAAAGGCGCTGCTCATCAAGAGCGGGAGCGCGCCCGCCATGGCGGAAGAACTCGCGCAGGAGGCCATGCTGACGGTCTGGCGCAAGGCCGCCTCCTACGATCCGGCGCGCGCATCGGTCTCGGCGTGGATCTACACGATCGCGCGCAACCTCAGGAGCGACGCCCTGCGTCGAGGGTCGTCGGCGCTCTATGCTTTTGATTCGACTTTCGGCGCCGAAGCGCCGGCCCAGCCGGACGCGATCGTCAGCGGCGCGCAGGATGACGCTTGCGTCAGGGCCGCAATGCGCAGCCTCAATCCCGACCAAGCCCAAGCGATCGAGATGGCCTTCTACCAGGAACAGACCCACAGTCAGATTTCGCAAGCGCTTGGCGTGCCGTTGGGCACCGTCAAGGCGCGGATTCGTTTTGGCATGATGAAGCTGCGAGCCTTTATCGAGCGCGAGACGGGAGGCCGGGCATGAGCGCGCGTCGCCATCCCAGCGAGGAACGGTTGCTGGCGTTCGAGGCCGGCACGCTCAGCGCGCCCGAAGCGGTCGTGGTCGCCACGCACCTGGCGCTGCAGCCGCAAACCCGGGCCTGGACGCATCTGGCTCGGGCCGTGGGCGGCGCGGTCCTTGAAGAGCAGGAGCCCAGCCCGCTCAAGGCTGGCGCTCTGGAGTCGATCCTGGCGCGCCTCGACGACGCCGAACCCCGGCCTGATTTGGCTGTCACGCGCCCGCGCAACACGGATACGAGCCTGCCTGCGCCCTTGCGGGGCTTCGAGCTCGGCCCGTGGCGTTGGGCCGGGCCCGGCGTACATGTCCGTAACGTTCTTGGTCCCCGCGACGGCGATTGTCGGGTCATCCTGCTGCGGATCGCGTCGGGCCAGTCAGCGCCGCGCCATACGCACAACGGGGTCGAGCTGACCTGCGTGATCGAGGGCGCTTACGCCACCCAGGACGGGGTGTTCGAGCCGGGTGATTTCGAGGAGGCCGACCCCAGCGTGCTCCATCAGCCACGCGTGGTCTCCGACACGCCGTGTCTCTGCGTGGCGGCTCTGGACGGCCAGATCGTCTTGCCCGGACGTCTGGGCAAGATCCTGGCTCCGTTCGTGCGCCTCTAGCCGCCCGCGCCACGGCTGTCTTGCACCGGGTGCTGGGCGATCACCTTTCCGAAAATCTCTCGGCGCTCGGCGCTCGGCGACCTCGACCGCGCGTCCGACGTCGCGCCGAGCCCTGCGTTCTTTGCGAAGGATTGGACAAACTGGGAGCTGAACGGCCTGGTCACGCGGGTCATGCAGAAGCGGCGCAGCCTAGCCATGTAAAACAAGGGGTTTTCGCCTCCTGTGGACATGCCTGAAAAATGGTGAGAAGGGCAGGAGGTCAGCTTTCCAAGCTGAATGTCAGGGGTTCGATTCCCCCTCGCCCGCTCCAGAGCCTTTCCTCATCGGCGGCTGCTCGTTCGTTCGGCGTTGCGTTTGCGGGTCTCGGCGGCCTTGCGGGCCGAAGCCGACCGCGCTGCGGCGCTGCGCGCGGCCGAGGCTTCGCCGCCGAGCTTTCCACCCCGATGTGCGGCGGGATGGCCGGTATGGACGCCTCGACCCGAGCCGCCGGGCGCCTTGCCGCCGCCGTCGTCTTTGTTGACGGTGGCCCAGGCGCGTCGCTCGGCTTCCTTTTCGGGGACGCCGCGCCGCTCGTAGCTCTCGGCGATGTGGTCGGCCTTGCGTTCCTGCTTGTCGGTGTATTTCGATTTGTCGCCGCGAGGCATGCCGCTCTCCCTGGTCAGGCCGCCCCAGCGCGGACTGTACGGCAACCGTTCGCGGGGCGGGATGGTTCCAGGACGGACGCTCGCCTCGATTGTGCGGCGCGCGCTCTGGTGGTATTGAGCTGCGACTTGGCCGCACCGCCTGACCGGTCCCGGCCTTGGCCCTGGCGTTCTCACGGCCCGTTGCGTTCCACGTAGCCTGTTCCGCTCGATTTCGATGGAAGCTCGACCCTTATGCAAGGATAAGGACGCATGACGCCTGCCGGTCTGGCCCAGCTCAAGAACGAGGAGGGGCTGCGTCTGACGGCCTATCCTGACCCGCTGTCCGGCGGCGCGCCGTGGACCATCGGCTACGGCCACACCGGTCCGGAGGTCCATCAGGGTCTGAAATGGACCAAGGCCCAGGCCGAGGCGGCGCTGGCCGCCGACGTCGCCAAGGCCGAGACCGGTGTCGAGAAGGCCCTGCCGTGGACCAGCGGCCTCGACCCGGTGCGCCGCGACGTCCTGACCGACATGACCTTCAACATGGGCCTCGAAGGCCTGCTGGGGTTCCACCACACGCTCGACCTGATCAAGACCGGCCAGTACGACCAAGCGGCCGACGGGATGCTGGCGTCGGAATGGGCGCGGCAGACGGGGCCTCGGGCGCGGCGGCTGGCCGCCGAGATGCGCACGGGAGCACGCTGACCGGGCCGGGGAAGGCGGGGGGGCGGCGGGGCCGCTTCGGGCCGGCCGGCGCATTGCGGTTATTTAACTGGAGGCGGGCCGGGGGCTGGGCGACACAGGCGGGCATGAGCCCTTACGCCCGCACCCTCGCCGCCTTCGCCTTGGCCCCCATGCTGGCCTTGCTGGCGACCACGGCCGGGGCCGAGGAGACCGCGCCCAAGCCCGCGCCCTGCGGGATCGGCGCCTATCGCCTGGCGGGCGGCGACGAGGTGGTGGTGCAGCCGAGCGCCGGCGCGTCGTTGCGCTGGCGGCGGTTCGACGGGACCAGCGGCGCCTTGACCGAGGGGGCGGGCGGCGTCTGGACCAGCACCCTCGGCTGGACCAAGAAGCCGGACGGCAAGACCATCTCGTTCGACTGCGCCAAGGGCGCGATCGCCTTTGACGGCGTCGAGGGACGGCGCATCGACTTCGACGTCGCCGAAACGCGGTTCGACAGCGCGGGCGCGGCCCTGGCCGGACGCCTGGTCATGCCCAAGGGCTCCGGCGCGGCGCCGATCGTGGTCCTGCTGCATGGCTCCGAACGGGATTCGGCCATGCGGTTCAACGCGCTGCAACGGCTGCTGCCGGCCCGGGGCGTCGGCGTCTTCGTCTACGACAAGCGCGGCACGGGCGCCTCCAGCGGAAGCTACACCCAGGACTTCAGCATTCTGGCCGACGACGCGGTCGCGGCCATGCGCGAGGCCCGCCGGCTGGCCGGCGCCCGGGCGGGCCGCATCGGCTACCAGGGCCCGAGCCAGGGCGGCTGGGTCGCGCCGCTGGCGGCGAGCCGCGCCCCGGTCGACTTCGTCGTCGTCGGCTTCGGCCTGGCGGTGTCGCCGCTGGAGGAAGACCGCTCGGCCATCGTCCTGGACATGGAGCGGCGCGGCTACGGTCCCGACGTCATGGCCAAGGCCATGGAGCTGGCCGACGCCTCCGCCGCGCTGGTGACCAGCGACTTCAAGACCGACTTCAAGGCCAGCTTCGACCGCTTCGACGCCGTGCGGACCAAGTATCGCGGCGAGCCCTGGTTCAAGCACGTCCGCGGCAACTTCACCTTCATGCTGCTGAACGCCGACGCGCAGCAGATCCGCGAGGCCGCCGCGCAGTACGTGGTCGACACGCCCTGGCGCTACGACCCTATGCCGGTGCTGCGCACGCTGAAGACGCCCGAGTTGTGGATGCTGGGCGCCGACGACCTCGCCGCGCCCAGCGCCGAGACGATCCGCAGGCTCAAGGAGCTGGCCGCCCAGGGGCGGCCGATCACCACGGCGGTGTTCCCGCGCGCCGATCACGGCGTCTACGAGTACGAGACCACGGCCGCGGGCGAGCGGCTGTCCACCCGCAATCCGGAAGGCTACTTCCGGATGATGGCCGACTATATCCGCGACGGGCGTCTCAGCGGCGCCTACGGCGCCAGCACGATCACCGCTCCGGCCGTCAAGGCGGCTCGCGGCGGCTAGGCGGCGCCGGCGTTCATCGGCGGGGCGAGGGCCTGGAGCAGGTCCTCCAGCTCCTGGGCGCGGATGCGGCTGGGCACGTTCAGCCGGGTCAGGATGTGCGTCGCGCCATAACGCTCGACGGCCTCGGGCCAATGTTCGGCGAGGTTGGACATCAGGTTCGAGGTCTCGCCGGCGAAGACCACTATCGGCCCCTCGGGCCGGTCGCGCACGAACAGGTAGTTGCCGCCGCTGGGCGTGGTGACGCGGCCGTCGGGGGCCAGGGCGTAGCGGTAGATCGCGCCGGAGGCCCCCGTGAATTCGACATGATCCTTCATCCGTCCACCCTGTATGCATTTGAACCAAAAGCGGTTCTAGACCCGGCGATAAGGCGATGGCGCGACGGGAATGTGGTCTGAACGAGGCGGCGGCCGACGACGGGAAAGGTTCGCGCGCGGACGAGGGGTGAGGCTCGAAAAGTGGTGAGTGTGGCTTTCGGGCAACGGCCGAAATCGCAAGTCGTGCGTTTAGAGGCTTGGTCAGGCAGGCGAACGCTTGGCGGACAAACAGGGGTTTTGCGATGAAACTGCATTTGCTTGCGGGCGCCGCCATCGTGGCGATGTCGTCTGCGACGGGCGCTTCGGCCCAGGACTGGGATGGTTGGCTGAAGGGCTGGTACGTGGCCGGCGACGTCGGTTACCACTGGCCCGAAAGCATCGAAGGCACGTCGGACACCGCCGGCTCGGACGGCGTGAAATACAAGTGGAACTTCGGTTCGAAGGACGACTGGGCGGGCTTCGCGCGCCTGGGCTACCGGTTCAATCCGAACTGGCGCGCCGAACTGGAGTACGGCTATCGCCCCGGCGACGTGACGTCGATCCGCGGCAACGCCAGCGCGGCCCAGCCGATCGGCCTGTGCACGCCTGGCGTCGCCCGCTCGGCTGGCTCGCCGGCCTGCGGCGACATCAACGGCAGCATCGTCGCCAACACGGTGATGGCCAATGTGCTGTACGACTTCCTGCCGGGCAGCCAGTGGCGGCCGTTCATCGGCGCCGGCATCGGCTGGGGCCAGGTGCAGACTAAGGCCTACGGCCAGCTCGCCGGCGTGCCGGCCGGCGCGGCCCAGTTCCAGAACGCCAGCTTCAACGACACGGCCACGGGCTTCGCCTGGCAAGGCATCCTGGGCGTGTCCTGGGACTTCACCCCGAACTGGTCGGTGGACCTGACGGGCCGCTACGTCCAGATCAGCGATCTGGATTTCGGCGCCCGCGTGACCAACACCGGTCCGGCCGGCGGCGCGGTGACCCCGGTCGGCGTGTTCAACGGCGACTATAAGGACACCTCGGTCAGCCTGGGCCTGCGGTACACCTTCGCGGCTCCCCCGCCGCCGCCGCCTCCCCCGCCGCCGCCGCCGCCTCCCCCGCCGCCGCCGCCTCCCCCGCCTCCCCCGCCGCCGCCTCCGCCGGCCGCCTACGAGGCCAAGGAGTTCGTGGTCTACTTCCCGTTCGATCAGTACGTGCTGACGCCGGAAGCGCAGACGGTGGTGCAGGACGCCGCCAACTACGCCAAGGGCGGCAACGCCACCAAGATCGTGGTGGTCGGCCACACCGACACCTCGGGCTCGGCCAAGTACAACCTGAAGCTGTCCGAACGCCGGGCGAAGGCCGTGGCCGACGCCCTGGTGGGCCTGGGCGTGCAGCAGTCGACCCTGGCCGTGGACTGGAAGGGCAAGACCGATCTCGCCGTTCCGACCCCGGACGGCGTCAAGGAACCGCTCAACCGCCGTTCGACGATCTCGATCAACTTCTGATCCGATCGTCGGCGCGACAGCGTCCGATAGGGAAGGGGCCCGGTTCGCCGGGCCCCTTTTCCTTGCTCGGCGTCAGTCTGATTGAGCCGCCGTCCCAGGCGCCAGGTGCTGCGCCCGTCGCGGCCGCCGTGAAGGGCCGCCTCGGTTCAGCCGCCCTGCCGGGCCGCCGTGTGCTCGACCACCGTCCTCAGTCCGGCCAGCACGGCGGCCGTCATGGCGGGGTCGTCCTCGCGGCGCAGCAGGTGGAAGGCGTCCAGGTGGACGGCGACCGCGCGGCGGTCCCAGCCTTGGCCCTGCAGGAACAGGTCGAGCAGGCCGCACAGGCTGTAGGCGGCCTCGCCGACCGGCCCCAGGCCGCAGGCGCCGGCCACGCCGACCACGTCGTTGGCCAGGCCGTAGGCCCGGCGCAGCGCCTCGTCCTCGACCCGGGACCCGTCCCCGCCCAGGGCGGCGTCGATCTCGCCGAGCCGGGCGTCGACATAGGCCGCCGACTCGTCCCGGATGGAATCGAGATTGGCCTGGGCCCGCGACAGGGCCTCGGTCAGGCTGAGGCCGCCCGGTTGGCGGGCCAGCTTGGCGAACCGGTTCTCCGGGAACGTGGTGCGGACCGTGCTCATAGGCTGGCCTTCCGGGGGCTCATCAGGGCGTCGATATCGTTCTGCGACATGTTGGGCGTGACCGCCGCGCCCAGGTCGCCATGAAGGTCGGTGCGCCGGCGCCCCTCGACGCCGGCCGGCGGCCCCTCGTTCTTGAAGCGGCGGTCGGGGCCGACATAGGCGCCGGCGTCGATGAACGCCCGCTTCTCGCGCGCCACCCACAAGATGCGCTCCAGCAGCACGCCGGGGGTGATCGGCTTGGCCACGAAGAAGTTGGCGCCGCAGTCGCGCGCCTTGGCCACGTCGGCGGCGCTGGTGTGGCCGCTGACCATGATCACCGGAGTGTGGCGGTTGGGCGCCTGCTCCAGGCGGCGCAGCCAGCGGACGAAGTCGTAGCCGTCGATGCCGGGCAGGCGGCCGTCGGCGATGATCAGGTCGACGGGCGCGCGCTCGACCACCTCGCGCGCCTCGACGACGGTGGTGCAGCGATGGAAGGCCTTGACGCCGAAGCCGGTGAGCACCTGCACGAGGATTTCGAGCGCCTGGCTGTTGGCGTCCAGCATCAACACCGAGGTCAGCCGCAGGTTTATGCGGCCGCCGGGAGATTGGGCAGACATCTCGAACTCCGCGATCCTGAGGACCGGTCCGCACTGGGGCGTCGCCCTCGACGCCGCACGCATAGCTAAACGTCGATCCGGAATAGATCGTAAACGTCGAGCGCGGGGGCCCCGATCAGGGCGCCGTTTGGTCGTGCAAAGGGAAAAAAGGGGCGAAATCAGCGGCCTTGCGCGGTTGCGCCGCCGAATGGGCCTCTCTATAAACCGCGCCCGAGGGCGACCGGCCGTCTACGGCGCTCGTCCCCACGCGATTCCAAAGACCCGCGATCGGATCCCATGAACATCCACGAGCACCAAGCCAAAGCCGTCCTCAAAGAGTTCGGCGTCCCAGTCCCGCGCGGATATCCGGCCTTCACGGCCGCCGAGGCGGTCAAGGCGGCGGAAGAGCTCGGCGGGCCGGTGTTCGTGGTCAAGTCGCAGATCCACGCCGGCGGCCGCGGCAAGGGCCGCTTCGAAGGCCTGGGCCCCGACGCCAAGGGCGGCGTCCGCGTGGTCAAGTCGGTCGCCGAGGTGAAGGCCAACGCCGAGGAGATGCTCGGCCGCGTGCTGGTCACCCACCAGACCGGCCCCAAGGGCAAGCAGGTCAACCGCCTCTACATCGAAGAAGGCGCGGCGATCGCCAAGGAATTCTACCTGTCGCTGCTGGTCGACCGTGAGACCAGCATGGTCTCGGTGGTCGCCTCCACCGAAGGCGGCATGGACATCGAGGACGTGGCCCACGCCACCCCCGAGAAGATCCACTCGTTCTCCATCGACCCCGCCACCGGCGTGTGGCCGACCCACCAGCGGGCCCTGGCCAAGGCGCTCGGGCTGACCGGCGGCCTGGCCAAGGAAGCGGCGCAGCTGCTGACCCAGCTCTATACGGCGTTCCTGGCCAAGGACATGTCGATGCTGGAGATCAACCCGCTGATCGTCACCGCCGACGACCATCTGCGCGTCCTCGACGCCAAGCTGTCCTTCGACAACAACTCCCTGTTCCGCCACGCCGACATCGTCGCCCTGCGCGACGAGAGCGAAGAGGACCCCAAGGAGATCGAAGCCTCGAAGTACGACCTGGCCTACATCGCCCTCGACGGCGAAATCGGCTGCATGGTCAACGGCGCGGGCCTGGCCATGGCCACCATGGACATCATCAAGCTCTACGGCGCCGAGCCGGCCAACTTCCTCGACGTCGGCGGCGGCGCCTCCAAGGAAAAGGTCACGGCGGCCTTCAAGATCATCACCGCCGACCCGGCCGTCAAAGGCATCCTGGTCAACATCTTCGGCGGCATCATGCGCTGCGACATCATCGCCGAGGGCGTGGTCGAGGCGGTCAAGGAAGTCGGCCTGAAGGTTCCGCTGGTGGTCCGCCTGGAAGGCACCAACGTCGAACTCGGCAAGAAGATCATCAACGAAAGCGGACTCAACGTCATCGCGGCCAACGACCTGTCGGACGGCGCGGAAAAGATCGTCGCCGCTGTGAAGGGCGCCCGCTAATGTCAGTCTTGATCGGCTCCAACACCAAGGTCATCTGCCAGGGCGTCACCGGCGCCCAGGGCACCTTCCACACCGAGCAGGCCATCGCCTACGGCACCAAGATGGTCGGCGGCGTCACGCCGGGCAAGGGCGGCCAGACCCATGTCGGCCTGCCGGTGTTCGACACCGTCGCCGAGGCCCGCGACGCCACGGGCGCCGACGCCTCGGTGATCTACGTCCCGCCGCCGTTCGCGGCCGACTCGATCCTCGAAGCCATCGACGCCGAGATCCCGCTGATCGTCTGCATCACCGAGGGCATCCCGGTGCTGGACATGGTCAAGGTCAAGAAGGCCCTGACCGGCTCGCGCTCGCGCCTGATCGGCCCGAACTGCCCGGGCGTGCTGACGCCGGGCGAGTGCAAGATCGGCATCATGCCGGGCTCGATCTTCTCCAAGGGCTCGGTGGGCGTCGTCTCGCGCTCGGGCACCCTGACCTATGAAGCCGTGTTCCAGACCACCAATGTCGGCCTCGGCCAGACCACGGCGGTCGGCATCGGCGGCGACCCGGTCAAGGGCACCGAGTTCATCGACGTGCTGGAGCTGTTCCTGGCCGACGAGGCCACCAAGTCGATCGTGATGATCGGCGAGATCGGCGGCAGCGCCGAGGAGGACGCCGCCCAGTTCCTGATCGACGAGGCCAAGCGCGGCCGCAAGAAGCCGATGGTCGGCTTCATCGCCGGCCGCACGGCGCCTCCGGGCCGCCACATGGGCCACGCCGGCGCGATCATCTCGGGCGGCAAGGGCGGCGCCGAGGACAAGATCGCCGCGATGGAGGCCGCCGGCGTGCGCGTGTCGCCGTCGCCGGCCAAGCTCGGCGAGACCCTCGTCGAGGTGCTGAAGGGCTAGCTTCCCCCGTTCCAAGCCCCCGGCCGGGGACCCAGGTTTTTGCGACCGCCAGTCGACGATCCGAAAAAATCCCCTGGGTTCCCGCCGCCGGCGGGAATGAACCGGGCGGAAAAGACACTATATTTACGGCCTCGGGCTAAGCCGGGGACCGGGTACGGATCGAAGGTTCATCAGCGATGGCGGACGACGCTGGACGCATCAATCAGGTTTTGACGGAAACCGCGTTCCTCTATGGCGGCAACGCCGCCTTCGTGGAGGACCTCTACGCCCGGTGGGCCGCCGATCCGAAATCGGTCGAGCCGTCCTGGGCGGCGTTCTTCGCTTCGCTGCACGACCAGGCCGACGCGGTCAAGCGCGCCGCGCAGGAGCCGGCCTGGACGCCCAGGCAGGTTCCGGCCGCCCGACCCGACTGGCTTTCGGCGCTGGACGGCCAGTGGCCGAGCGTCGCCCCGGCCGTCGAGGCCAAGCTGGCCAAGGCGCTGACCGACAAGGCCCCCGGGGCGTCGGCCGAGGCGGTCCGCGCCGCGACGCTGGATTCCCTGCGCGCCATCATGATGATCCGCGCCTACCGCATGCGCGGCCACCTGGCGGCCAACCTCGATCCGCTCGGCCTCGATCCGGCGCCCGACGCCAGCGAGCTCGACCCGGCCACCTACGGCTTCTCCGAAGCCGACTACGACCGTCCGATCTTCCTCGACTACGTGCTGGGGCTGGAGACCTCGACGGTCCGCGAGATCCTCGGGATCGTCCGCCGCACCTACTGCGGCAATATCGGCGTGCAGTACATGCACATCTCCGACCCGACCGAGAAGGCCTGGCTGCAGGAGCGCATCGAGGGCCGCGACAAGGAGATCGCCTTCACCCCCGAGGGCAAGGTCGCCATCCTCAAGAAGCTGATCGAGGCCGAGGGCTTCGAGCGCTTCCTGCACAAGCGCTTCCCCGGCACCAAGCGTTTCGGCCTCGACGGCGGCGAAGCCATGGTCCCGGCCATGGAGCAGATCATCAAGCGCGGCGGCTCGCTGGGCGTGAAGGACATCGTCCTGGGCATGCCGCACCGCGGCCGCCTGAACGTGCTCGCCGCCGTGATGGGCAAGCCCTATCACGTGATCTTCCACGAGTTCCAGGGCGGCTCGTCCCTGCCGTCCGACATCGAGGGCTCGGGCGACGTCAAGTACCACATGGGCGCCTCGTCGGACCGCACCTTCGACGGCAACAGCGTCCACCTGTCGCTGACGGCCAACCCCTCGCACCTCGAGATCGTCAACCCGGTGGTGATCGGCAAGGCCCGCGCCAAGCAGGCCGCGCAGCTGCGCGAGGACCCGACCACCGGCCGCGGCCACGTCATGCCGCTGCTGCTGCACGGCGACGCGGCCTTCGCCGGCCAGGGCGTCATCGCCGAGTGCTTCACCCTGTCGGGCCTGAAGGGCTACCGCACCGGCGGCACCGTCCACTTCATCGTCAACAATCAGATCGGCTTCACCACCAACCCGCGCTATTCGCGCTCGTCGCCCTATCCGTCGGATGTGGCGTTGATGGTCGAGGCCCCGATCTTCCACATCAACGGCGACGATCCCGAAGCGGTCGTCTTCGCCGCCAAGGTGGCCACCGAATACCGCCAGCAGTTCGGCAAGGACGTCGTCCTCGACATGTTCTGCTACCGCCGGTTCGGCCACAACGAGGGCGACGATCCGACGATGACGCAGCCCTTGATGTACGCCAAGATCAAGGATCATCCGTCGACCCGCGAGCTGTATTCCCGCCGCCTGATCGGCGAAGGGGTGATCACCCAGGCCGACGTCGACGGCTGGGTCACGGACTTCGAGACCTTCCTCGACGCCGAGTTCGAGGCCGGCAAGACCTATCACGCCAACAAGGCCGACTGGCTGGACGGCAAGTGGGCGCACCTGCAGCTGGCCCGGGACGACGACCGCCGCGGCAAGACCGCCGTGCCCGCCCAGCGGCTCAGGGAACTGGGCGAGAAGGTCACCGCCATCCCCGGACGCCTGAACGGCCACAAGACGGTCAAGCGGGTGATCGACAACCGCCGCGCCGCCATCGAGGCCGGCGTTGGGATCGACTGGGGCACCGCCGAGCACCTGGCCTTCGCCAGCCTGCTGGACGAGGGCTATCCGGTCCGCCTGTCGGGCCAGGACAGCGTGCGCGGCACCTTCGTGCAGCGCCATTCGGACATCATCGACCAGACCACCGAAGAGCACTACACGCCGCTCAACAACATCCGTCCGGGCCAGGCCAATTACGAGGTCATCGACTCGGCCCTGTCGGAAGAGGCGGTGCTGGGCTTCGAGTACGGCTTCAGCCTGGCCGACCCCAACACCCTGGTGCTGTGGGAGGCCCAGTTCGGCGATTTCGCCAACGGCGCCCAGGTGGTGATGGACCAGTTCATCAGCTCGGGCGAACGCAAGTGGCTGCGGATGAGCGGCCTGGTGATGCTGCTGCCGCACGGCTACGAGGGGCAGGGGCCCGAGCACTCCTCGGCCCGCCTGGAGCGCTACCTCCAGCTTTGCGCCGAGGACAACATGCAGGTGGCCAACTGCTCGACCCCGGCCAACTACTTCCACATCCTGCGCCGCCAGATGCACCGCGACTTCCGCAAGCCGCTGGTGCTGATGACGCCCAAGAGCCTGCTGCGCCACAAGAAGGCGGTGTCGACCCTGGCCGACATGTCCGAGGGTTCGTCCTTCCACCGCGTGCTGTGGGACGACGCCGAGCGCGGAACCGGCGCGACGGCGATCAAGCTCAAGGCCGACGACAAGATCCGCCGCGTGGTCCTGTGCTCGGGCAAGGTCTATTACGACCTGCTGGAGGCCCGCGAGGAGGCCGGCGTCGACGACATCTACCTGATGCGCCTGGAGCAGTTCTATCCGTGGCCGATGAAGTCGCTGATGACCGAACTGGCGCGTTTCAAGAACGCCGAGCTGGTCTGGTGCCAGGAAGAGCCCAAGAACATGGGCGGCTGGACCTTCGTCGATCCGTGGCTGGAGCTGACGCTCGACCGGCTGAAGATTTCGGCCAAGCGGGCGCGCTATGTCGGCCGCCCGGCCTCGGCCTCGACCGCCGCCGGCCTGATGAGCCGGCACATGAAAGAACTGAAGAGCTTCCTCGCGGAAGCCCTGGCCTGACAACCCCGCCGATCGCGGCGACCATTAGGAGCTGATTTCCCATGGCCGACATCATGACCCCCGCCCTGGGCGAGTCCGTCACCGAAGCGACGGTGGCGCGCTGGGCCAAGAAGCCGGGCGAGGCGGTCAAGAAGGACGAGGTGCTGGTCGAGCTCGAGACCGACAAGGTCTCGCTCGAGGTCGCCTCGCCCGCTGACGGCGTTCTGGCCGAGATCGCCGCCGAGGAAGGCGCGACCATCACGCCCGGCACGGTGCTGGGCCGGGTGACCGAAGGCGCCGCCGGCGCCGCGGCCGCTCCCGCCGCCAAGCCCGCGCCCAAGGCCGAGGCCGCCCCCGCGCCGCAGCCGGCTCCGGCGGCCGCGTCGGCTCCGGCCGCCAAGGCCGAGGCCCTGCCGCTGGCGCCGTCGGTGCAGCGCATCGCCACCGAGACCGGCCTCGACACCTCGGGCGTCGCCGGCACCGGCAAGGACGGCCGCGTCACCAAGGGCGACGCCCTGGCCGCCCTCGAGGCGCGCGCCGCCGCGCCGGTCGCCGCCGCGCCGCGTCCGCCGCACGAGCGCGAAGAGCGGGTGCGCATGACCCGCCTGCGCCAGACCATCGCCCGCCGTCTGAAGGAGGCGCAGAACACCGCCGCCATGCTGACGACCTTCAACGAGGTCGACATGAGCGCGGTCATGGCCCTGCGCAATCAGTACAAGGACGTGTTCGAGAAGCGCCACGGCGTGAAGCTCGGCTTCATGAGCTTCTTCGTGAAGGCCTGCATCGCCGCGCTCAAGGACGTGCCGGCCGTCAACGCCGAGATCGACGGCGACGAGCTGGTCTACAAGAACCACTACGACATCGGCATCGCCGTCGGCACCGAGAAGGGCCTGGTGGTGCCGGTGGTGCGCGACGCCGACGCCATGAACCTGGCCGAGATCGAAAAGGCCATCGGCGCCCTGGGCAAGAAGGCCCGCGACGGCCAGCTGGCGCTGGACGACCTCCAGGGCGGCACGTTCTCGATCACCAACGGCGGCATCTACGGCTCGCTGATGTCGACGCCGATCCTCAACGCGCCGCAGTCGGGCATCCTGGGCATGCACGCCATCAAGGACCGGGCGATGGTGGTGGGCGGCCAGGTCGTCGTCCGCCCGATGATGTACCTCGCCCTCAGCTACGACCACCGCGTCGTCGACGGCCAGGGCGCCGTGACCTTCCTGGTCAAGGTCAAGGAGCACATCGAGGACCCGCAGCGCCTGCTGCTGGACATCTAGGGCCGGGCATCCAGGCTCCGTGATCGGGCGGCCCCGCGGGGCCGCCCTTTTCATTTGGGCGACTAGCGCCCGGCCGGCTCGGCGAACAGCGCCCTGAACGCCGCCAGGGCGGCGGGGTGGTAGATCGAATTGTGATGCTCGGCCGGCATCGGCTGGTAGCGCCAGGTCAGGCCCTCCGGCGGCTTGGCCCTCAGCGCGGCGGTCAGGTCGTCGACGCCGGCCTGCATCTCGCGGCCTTCGTCGCCGATGGACAGGAACAGGGCCCGCCGTCCCGGCGGCTGGGCGGCCAGCAGGGCGGCCGAACCCTTGGCCAGCCGGCCATTGTCCCACCAAAGGCTGGGACTGACGGCGATATAGGCGTCGAATGCGCCAGGCTGGCGAAGGAAGGTCTCGACCACGAACAGGCCGGCCAGGGATTCGCCCATCAGCGCCGTCTCGCCGCCGGCGGGGTAACGCGCCTTGACCCAGGGCTGCAGCTCCTCGGTCAGGAAGCGGCGGAAGGCGGCCGACCCGCCGCTGGTGGGCAGGTCCTTGCGGTCGCGGGGATCGCCCGACGGATAGGTGAGGTCGCGCTTGCGGTCGGCGCCGGCGACGCCGACCACGATCATCTCGCGGTAAGCGCCGCCGAGGGCGCCGAGCTGGGCGAGGCCGGCGATGTGGGGGAAGTCCTCATCCTCGCCGCCGTCGATCAGATAGACCACCGGATAGGCCTTGCCCGCCGCGGGATAGCCCGGCGGCAGGTAGACGTTGATGCGGCGGGTCTCCTTGAGCGTCGCCGAGGCCAGGTCGTAGGCGCGGCCGATGACGATCGGCCGGCCCTGGTCCGCGGCGGGGGCGGGCGCGGCGGCCTGGGCGGGCGCGGCGCAGACGAGGACGCCGGCCGACAGCGCCGATAGGATAAGCTTGAACATGCAGGCAGGGTCTTTCAGCGTCGGGCGGCGCTCCCGACGTCGCCGCCCCCGACCATAGTCGCCGGCTCGCCGGGCCGTAAAGCGCGGCCGGCGCCCTTGGTCCCGGCGGCGAATTCCTTGCGCCGACGGGCGTCGAGTCCGATCTATGGGTTGATCCATGGATCGGCGGCGGTAGTAGTACGCCGCGACGCCCTCCGTCTCCCGGACGGAAAGGCTGAACGATCTCAAAGGTCCTGTCCGGCGCCGGCCGCGGCGCGCATCAAGGCGAAGGTTCATGTCCCAATACGATGTCGTCATCATCGGCGCCGGCCCCGGCGGCTACAACGCAGCGATCCGCGCGGGTCAGCTGGGTCTGAAGGTCGCCTGCGTCGAGGGGCGCGAGACCCTGGGCGGCACCTGCCTGAACGTCGGCTGCATGCCCTCCAAGGCGTTGCTGCACGCTTCGGAGATGTATGAGGCGGCGGCCGGCGGCGAGTTCGCCAACCTGGGCATCCAGGTTCAGCCCAAGCTCGACCTCGCCCAGATGATGAAGCAGAAGGCCGAGTCGGTCATCAACCTGACCAAGGGCGTCGAGTTTCTGTTCAAGAAGAACAAGGTCGAGTGGGTCAAGGGCTGGGGCCGCATCGACGGGCCCGGCAAGGTGGTGGTCAAGGCCGCCGACGGCTCGGAAACCACCCTCGAGACCAAGAACATCGTCATCGCCACCGGCTCGGAGCCGACGCCGCTGCCCGGCGTGACCGTGGACAACAAGCGCATCGTCGATTCCACCGGCGCCCTGTCGCTGCCGGAAGTGCCGAAGAGCCTGGTGATCGTCGGCGCCGGCGTCATCGGCCTGGAGCTGGGCTCGGTGTGGCGCCGCCTGGGCGCCGAGGTCACCGTGGTCGAGTTCCTCGACCGCATCTGCCCCGGCACCGACGAGGAGACCGCCAAGACCTTCCAGCGCAGCCTGACCAAGCAGGGCTTCGTCTTCAAGCTCGGCTCCAAGGTCACCGGCGCCAAGGCCTCGGCCAAGGGCGTCGAGCTGACCGTCGAGCCGGTGGCCGGCGGCGCGGCCGAGACGCTGAAGGCCGACTATGTGCTGGTCGCCATCGGTCGGCGTCCGTACACGCAGGGCCTCGGCCTGGAGACCGTGGGCGTCCAGACCGACAAGCGCGGCGTGGTCGGCCATGACGGCCACTTCAAGACCGGCGCGGCCGGCGTGTGGGTGATCGGCGACGTCACCACCGGCCCGATGCTGGCGCACAAGGCCGAGGACGAGGCGGTGGCCTGCATCGAGCTGATCGCGGGCAAGGCCGGCCACGTCAATCCCGACATCATCCCGGGCGTGATCTACACCAAGCCGGAAGTGGCCACGGTCGGCAAGACCGAGGAGGAGCTCAAGGCCGCCGGGATCGCCTACAAGGTCGGCAAGTTCCCGTTCATGGCCAACAGCCGGGCCAAGATCAACCACGAGACCGAGGGCTTCGTGAAGGTGCTGGCCGACGCCAAGACCGACCGCATCCTCGGCGCCCACATGGTCGGCCCCAACGTCGGCGACATGATCGCCGAGTTCTGCGTGGCCATGGAGTTCGCGGCGGCGTCGGAAGACGTGGCCCGCACCTGCCACCCGCACCCGACCCGCTCCGAAGCCCTGCGCCAGGCGGCCATGGCCGTCGAGGGCTGGGCGATGCAGGCCTGATCCGGTGACGGAGGACGTGGCCGCCGCGCAAACCCCGCCCGAAGTGGCGCCGGTCATCCGCGTGGTGGCCATGCCGGCCGACGCCAACCCGGCCGGCGACATCTTCGGCGGCTGGCTGATGAGCTGGATGGACCTGGCGGCGGGCACGGTGGCCGCCCGTCGCAGCCACGGCCGCGCCGCCACGGCGGCGGTCGAGGCGATGAGCTTCCTGCGGCCCGTGGTCATCGGCGACGAGGTCAGCTTCTACGCCACCCTGATCGGCGAGGGCCGCACCTCGATGCGCATCAGCGTCGAGGCCTGGCGCCGCCACCGCGAAGCCGAGGAGACGGTGAAGGTGACGCACGCCACCTTCACCTATGTCTCGCTGGGCGAGGACCGCAAGCCGCGCCCCCTGCCGCCGTCCAACTGACCGGAAAGCTGGCCGCGCGTCCCGGCTAGGCGCGCGGGTGGGCCTTGGCGTAGGCGCCGAGCAGGGCCGCCGCGTCGACGTCGGCGTAGCGCTGGGTGGTCGACAGCGAGGCGTGGCCGAGCAGTTCCTGGATCGAGCGCAGGTCGGCCCCCGCCCCCAGCAGGTGGGTGGCGAAAGAATGCCGCAGGGCGTGCGGCGTGGCGCTGTCGGGCAGGCCGAGCCGGCTGCGCAGATGCTGCATGGTCAGCTGGGCGTGACGCGGGCTCAACGGGCCGCCGCGCTTGGCCCGGAACACCTGATCCTCGGGCGACAGGGCGAAGGGCAAGGCCGCCGCATAGGCGCCGAGCGCCTCGCGCACCACCGGCAGCACCGGCACGATGCGGGTCTTCGAGCCCTTGCCGACCACCCGCAGGCTGTCGCCCAAGGGCAGCTCGCCCTTGGTCAGGGACAGGGCCTCGGAGATCCGCAGGCCGCAACCGTAGAGCAGGGTGAGCAGCGCCTCGTCGCGGGCGGCCTCCCAGTCCTCGCGGTCGGGGTCGCTGGCGGCGTCGGCGATCAGGCCGCGGGCCTGGTCCTCGGTGACCGGGCGCGGCGCGCCCGGCCGCACGCGCGGGCCGCGCACCAGCGCCACGGCGGCGTTGGGGGTGTCGAGGCGGCGGTCGAGGAAGCGGTGGAAGGCGCGGATGGCCGACAGCGCCTGCGACAGCGAACGCGGCGACAGCGGGTGCGCGCCCTGTCGCCTGTGGGCCAGGTAGGCGCGGATCTCGCCGGCGGCGATCGTTCCCATGGCCGCGAGCGACAGGCTTTCGGCCCGGTGCTGCTCCATGAAGGCGATATATGGGCCGACGCAGCCGCCATAGGCCTCGACGGTGCGCGGCGAGGCCCGGCGCTCGTTGGCGAGATAGTCCAGCCAGACGGCCAGCGCCTCGCGGGCGGTGCGGACGGTGGTCATCATGTCCTCCACCGTGAAACGGGGGAGGGGGACCGCGAAGCGGTGGAGGGGGCGTCCGCCAACTCAGAGCCCAGTCGAGCTCCCACCACCATGCTGCGCATGGTCCCCCTCCCCCATGAATGGGGGCGGACCTGAAGAGCGATTACAGCACCGGCCATCGTTCCGCCGTCCGTTCGACGACGCGGGCCAGGAAGGCGACCAGCTCGACGCCCATGTCGCGGGTGAAGCCCTCGGGGTCGGGCGAGCCGAAGGCCAGCACGCCCTGGCGCGCCGGAGCCCAGATGGCCATGCGGATCATCGCCACGCTGCGCACGCCGGCGTCGGGGCCGAACAGCGCCTCGGCGAAGGCGGTCTGACCCATCTTGGCCAGGCCCTCGCTGCCGAGCGCCAGGTCGACCATGCCTTCGTCCAGGCCGCGCCAGCCGGCCGGTACGCCGCCGGGCCGCTCCAGGGCGATGACGCCGCCGGCCAGGCCGAAGCGCAGCTGGGCGGTGTCGTCGACGCGGCGGGCGAGGTCGGAGTGGTTGCGCGATTCGAGCAGGTCGATCACCGCCGCGTGGGTCTGGGCCTGGGCGGCGAAATTGGCCTGGGCGATCTGCTCCAGCTCCTTGCGGGCGGCCTTCTCGCGCGACTTGTCGGCCGACATGCGGGTCAGCGCCGCCGGGCCGAACTCGACCACGTTGGCGGCGCGGTTCCACAGGTGCAGCTCGGAGAGCAGGGCGCCGTCGCCGCGCAGATAGTCCGGATGCTCGCGCAGCCAGTCCTTGACCTGCTTCCAGTCCTTTTCGAGCTCGGCTTCCCGCTTGTTCTTATGCGTCTTGGAAGCGTCGCTCACCGACCGGTCTCCGAGGAAAGAGGCTGCTACAGGATCGACTGGCCCGTCTTGGCCCAGTCGCTCATGAACTGTTCAAGACCCTTGTCGGTTAACGGGTGCTTGATGAGGTCGGCGAACACCCCCGGCGGGATGGTCGAGCAGTCGGCGCCGGCGATGGCGGCGGCCTTGACGTGGGCCGGGTTGCGGATCGAGGCGGCCAGGATGTCGGTGTCGAAGTCGTAGTTGTCGTAGATGGTGCGGATCTCGTGGATCAGCTCCATGCCGTCGGCGCCGTGGTCGTCCAGGCGGCCGACGAAGGGCGAGACGAAGGTGGCGCCGGCCTTGGCGGCCATCAGCGCCTGGGTGGCCGAGAAGCACAGGGTGACGTTGGTCATGATGCCTTCCGCCGCGAAGTCGCGGACGGCGATCAGGCCGTCGCGGGTCAGCGGCACCTTGACCACGACGTTCTCGGCGACCGAGGCCAGCTTGCGGCCCTCGGCCAGCATGCCCTCGGCGTCCACGGCGGCGACCTCGGCGCTCACCGGCCCCTCGACGAGACCGCAAATCTCGGCGATGACCTCCAGCATGGGACGACCCGACTTGGCGATCAGAGACGGATTGGTGGTGACGCCGTCGACCAGGCCGGTCGCCGCCAGGTCGGCGATGACGGCGGTGTCGGTGGAATCGAGGAACAGTTGCATCGTGGGCATCCCAAAATCCGCTCGTCCCCGCGAGCGCGGGAACCCAGACCCCCTCCATACCCCGAGACGCCCGCGGTCCGCAGCGGGAATTGACGGCCGGCCGGCCGCGAACGACAGGTTGGCGGCATGAGCCGCATCGCCTCGGTCCTGATTCCCATGCCGCTGCCCGAGGCGTTCGACTACGCCGAGCCGGAGGGCATGGCCCTGGCGCCCGGCGACCAGGTGGTGGTGCCGCTGGGGCCGCGCCGCATGACCGGCGTGGTGACCGAGCTGCGCGACGGGACGGGCGGCAACCGACCGCTCAAGCCGGTGCTGGAGCGCCGCGACGAGCCCGCCCTGCCGGCCAAGACGGTCGAGTTCATCCAATGGGCGGCGCGCTATTCCGTCGACGCCCCCGGCTGGCCGCTGGCCATCGCCCTGCGCGGCTCGCGCGCGCCCAAGCCCCGACCCGAGCGGCTGGTCGTCGCCACCGGCGTCCTGCCGGCCCGCCAGACCCCGGCCCGCGCCAAGGCGCTGGCCGCCGCGACCGCGCCGATGGCGCCGGCGGCCCTGGCCCAGGCGGCCGGCGTGTCGAGCGGGGTGGTCAAGGGGCTGATCGACGAGGGCGCGCTGGAGCTGCGGCTGTCGGTTCCGGCGGTGGACTATCCCGAGCCCGACCTGGCCCGGCCGCCGCAGAAGCTGAACGACAGCCAGGCCGCCGCCTCGGCCGCCCTGGCCGGCATGGTCGAGGCCGGCGGCTACCAGGCCGCGCTGCTCGACGGCGTCACCGGCTCGGGCAAGACCGAGGTCTATCTGGAGACGGTCGCCGCCGCCCTGGCCGCCGATCCGCAGGCCCAGGTGCTGGTGCTGCTGCCCGAGATCGCCCTGACCCAGGCGGTGATCGCCCGCTTCGAGGCCCGGTTCGGCGTCACCCCCGCCGAGTGGCATTCGGGCGTGACGCCGCCGCGTCGCCGCCGCGCCTGGGAGGCGGTCGCCACCGGCAGGTGCCGTATCGTCGTCGGCGCCCGCTCGGCCCTGTTCCTGCCGTTCGCCAAGCTGCGGCTGATCGTCGTCGATGAGGAGCACGACGGCTCCTACAAGCAGGAGGAGGGCTTCATCTATCACGCCCGCGACCTGGCCGTGGCCCGGGCCTGGATCGAGGGGGCGAGCGTGGTGCTGGCCTCGGCGACGCCGTCGCTGGAGACCCTGTGGAACGCCGAGACCGGCCGCTATCGCTGGCTGCGGCTGGCCTCGCGGCACGGTGCGGCGCAACTGCCCGACGTTTCGCTGATCGACATGCGCGAGACGCCGCCGGAGAGCGGCAAGTGGCTGTCGCCGGCGCTGGTCAAGGCGATGGCCGAGACCTTCGGGCGCGGCGAGCAGACCCTGCTGTTCCTCAACCGGCGGGGCTATGCGCCGTTGGTGCTGTGCCGGGCCTGCGGCGAGCGGATGACCGCGCCGGACACCGATTCCTGGCTGGTCGAGCACCGCTACACCGGCAAGCTGGTCTGCCACCTGACCGGCTTCTCCATGCCCAAGCCCAAGGCCTGCCCGCACTGCGGGGCGCCGGACAGCCTGGTCTCGATCGGCCCGGGGGTCGAGCGGGTGGAGGAAGAGGCGCGCGAGCTGTTCCCCGAGGCGCGCGTGGCGGTGTTCTCCTCCGACACGGTGTTCGACGCCGAGGCGGCGCGGACGCTGGTGGCGGCCATGGGCGCGGGCGAGATCGACATCCTGGTCGCCACCCAGGCGGCCGCCAAGGGCCACAACTTCCCGAACCTGACCCTGGTCGGCGTGGTCGACGCCGACCTCGGCCTGCGCGGCGGCGACCTGCGGGCGGCCGAGCGGACCTATCAGCTGCTGGCCCAGGCCACGGGGCGGGCCGGCCGCCACGAGCGGCCGGGGCGGGCGCTGCTGCAGACCTATCTGCCCGAGCACACGGTGATGCAGGCCCTGAAGGCCCAGGACCGCGACGGCTTCGTCGCCGCCGAGATGGCCGAGCGCGAGCTGGCCAAGCTGCCGCCCTATGGCCGGCTGGCGGCGATCATCGCCTCGGGCCCGGACGCCGACGCGCTGGAAGGCTACGTGCGGGCCCTGGCGGCGGCGACGCCCAACGCCGAGGGGGTCGAGGTCTATGGTCCGGCCGATGCGCCGCTGGGCCTGGTGCGCGGGCGACGGCGCAAGCGGTTCCTGGTGCGGGCCGACCGCAATGTCGACCTGCAGGGGTTCCTGGCGGCCTGGCGGGCCCGCGCCCGCATTCCGTCCTCGGTGCGGGTGGTGGTCGACGTCGACCCCTACAGCTTCCTGTGAAATGCCCTCCCCCCGTGGGGGGGGGGGGACCTAGCCTGGCCTGGCCTACGCCTTGGCCTGGTCCTTGGCCAGGACCGGCTCGCCGGGGACCTGGCGGCTGCGCATGGGCAGTTCGGGGATGAACAGGATGGCCGCAAAGCCGGCCGCGATGATCAGCAGGCTGAACCCGTACATGCCGGTGATGGCGTCGGAGATGACCCGGCGCAGGGCGGGATCGACCGAGGCCGAGGCCCCGGCCGCCTGGGCCTTGAGCGCCATGCCCTCCAGCGCGCCGATGTCGACGCCGGCCGCGCGCGGCCCCAGGCCCTTGGTCAGGTTGTGGGTCAGCAAGGCGCCGAACACCGCCACGCCGAGGGTCGAGCCGATCTGACGGAAGAACTGGTTGGCGCTGGTCACCACGCCCAGCTGGGTCGGCGGCACGGCGTTCTGGGCGGCGATGCTGAACAGGCTCTGGCCGGGGCCCAGGCCCATGCCCACCAGCGCCAGCCGCCAGGACAGGTCGAACATCGAGGTCTGCGGGCCGACCCGGCTGAGCAGCAGCACGCCCAGCCCCAAAAGGACGGCGCCGCCGATCATGAACGGCTTGTAGCGCCCGGTCTGGGTGACGAGCCGGCCGGCGACGGTGCTGGCGACGATCAGCCCGCCCATCAGCGGCAGGATCAGCAGGCCGCTGGTGGTGGCGTCCAGACCCATCCCCAGCTGCATGTACAGCGGCAGGAAGGTGACGACGCCCAGGAACGACATGGCGATGAGGAAGCCCGCCACGTTGCTGAGGGCGAACACCTTGTTGGCGAACAGGTCGAGCGGCAGGATCGGCGAGCGGGCGGCCCGCTCGGCGATCAGGAACAGGGCCAGGGCCACGGCCGCGCCGGCGAACAGGCCGAGGATGGTCGGCGAGGTCCAGGCGTAGTCGTGGCCGCCCAGGCTGAGGGCCAGCAGCAGCGGCGTGAAGGCGGCGATCAGCAACCCGGCGCCGGCCCAGTCGATCTCGCCGGTGGCCCGGTGGCTGAGCTTGGGCATCTTGACGATGATCATGAACAGCGACAGCAGCGACAGCGGCAGGTTCAAGTAGAACACCCACCGCCAGCCGGCGACGACGTGGCCGCCCAGATGCACCGTGCCGTGGTCGGTGAAATAGCCGCCGATCACCGGGCCCAGCACGGTGGCCAGCCCGAACACCGAACCGAACAGCCCGGCGAACTTGCCCCGCTCGCGTGGCGGGAACAGGTCGGCGATGATGGCGAAGGCGGTGGTGAAAAGGGCGCCGCCGCCGATGCCCTGGATCGCGCGGAAGACGATCAACTGGATCATGCCGCCGCCCAGCAGGGGCATGTCGCCGAACTCCCCGGCCAGGCCCGACAGCCACGAGCCCAGCAGGAAGATGCCGATGCCGGCCAGCAGGATCGGCTTGCGGCCGTAGAGGTCGCCCAGCTTGCCCCAGATCGGCACCATCACCGTCGAGGTCAGCAGGTAGGCGGTGGTCACCCAGGCGTAGAGCGACAGGCCGTTCAGCTCGGCGATGATGCGCGGCATGGCGGTGCCGACGATCGACTGGTCGAGGGCGCTCAGCAGGAAGACGATCATCACCCCGATCAGGGTGATGCGGCGTTCGTCCTCGGTGAAGGTCTTGGCCTGGGACAAGGCGGGTCCGATCGAGGTTCTGGGAGGCGGAGGCGTCTCTATAGAACGCGCCGCCGGCGAATCCAGCCCGGTCGTAAGGGCGTGCGCTTCGAGGGCCGCCCGGGAGGGCGAGGTTGCCCCATGTCGCGCCGAGCGGCGTCCGCGGTCAGGCGCGCCGGAACCCGGCCGCCAGGGCCTGGAAGGCCGGCTTGGGCCGGCCGGCGTCGTCGAACAGCAGCGGCCGGTCGGCGCCGTCGCCGGCGTTGGGCGGGCGGCGCAGCCAGGAATCCTCGTCGCGGACGCCCCAGACCGTGAAGGCGTAGCGCTGGGCGGGCGGCAGGTCCATGAACGCCTCGACCACCTCGCCGACCACCCGGGCCTGGCTGTCCAGCGCGGCCGGGCCGGACATTGGTTCGAGCGAGAACCGCGTCGGCCGGGTGGAGACGTCCAGCTCGGAGACGTGGATCGGCAGGCCGAAGCTGGCCAGGGCGCGGATGGCGCGGGCGGCGTAGCCGCGGGGCAGGTCGGCGGACAGGTGGCTCTGTATCCCGACGCCGTTCACTGGCGCGCCCCGCTTGAGCAGCCGCTCCAGCAGCCGCTGGAACGCGTCGAGCTTGGCCGGCATGGTCTCCAGATTGTAGTCGTTGAGAAAGCGGATCGCGCCGGGGTCGGCCTCCTTGGCGTGCTCGAAGGCGAGGGCGGCGTAGTCCTCGCCCAGCGCCTGGCCCCAGACGCCGGAGCGATAGCCGTCGCCGTCCTCGGCCACCGCCTCGTTGACCACGTCCCAGCCCGAGGCCAGCCCGCGATAGCGTCCGGCCACCGCCAGGATGTAGTTGCGATAGGCGTTCTCGAAGGCGCGGCGGTCGCCGGCGACGCGGCGGAAGGCGGCCGGGTCCTGGGCGTACCAGACCAGGGTGGTGCCGTGCAGCCGCCAGCCGTTGGCCCGCGCGAAATCGGCGATGCGGTCGGCGGCGTCGAACCGGAAGGTTCCGTCGTCGGCCAGCACCCGCTCCATCTTCATCTCCCACTCGGGGGTGATCTGGTTGAAGTGGGCGCGGATCAGGGCCACGAAGGCCGGGTCGGAGAGCTGCGGCGTCATCACGCACGAGCCGACCGGGCAGGGGGCCAGCGACTTCAGCGGCGGGACCGGCCCGCCGGCCATGTCGGCGCCGCGGGCGCGCGGGCCGTCGCAGGCGGACAGGGCCAGGGCGGCTGCGGCGGCGTGCAGGGCGGCGCGGCGGGTGGTCATCCGCGGACGGCCATCAGCGACTTGGTCAGGCCCAGCACCTTCTCGTCCTGGTGGCGGGCGTCGGGGAACAGGTGGCGCATCATCGCCTTGTCGAGCAGCCGGGCGTGCTGGACCGCCCGCATCGCCTCGCCCATGTCGTCGGTGCGCGCCATGAAGCCGTGGTCCTTCCGCATCAGCCGCCGCGCCCGCACGGCCTCCGGCGCCCAGTGGAAGAACGGCGACGAGAAATGCGGCTCCACCGGGAACCAGAAATAGGGCGTCTGCACATAATAGCGCGGGGCGACGCGCCGCGTCTCGGCCGCGAAACGCTCCATCTGGTCCCAGTCGCCGACATGCTCGATCACCGAGTTGGAATGGCAGAGGTCGAAGGCCCCGTCGGCGAAGTCGAGCCGGCAGGCGTCGCCGCGCACCTGTTCGAACAGCGGGTCGTCGACCGCCTCCTGGGGCTCCAGGTTGACGGTGACGATGCCGACCTTGCGGCTTTCGAGGAAATCGCGCTCGATCAGCCGCCAATAGTCGGGCCGGCCGCCCAGGTCGAGGATCCGGCAGCGGCCCAGCTCGGCGAAGGCCTCATCGATCAGCGCCTTGATCCAGCGCGCCCGCGCGCGGCGGAAGCGCGAGGCGAGCGAGTTCGGATTGTCGTAATCCTGCTGGCTACGGATGAAATTCACGCGCTCGGCTCCCCCGGGGGGCGGCCGTCGCCGCGCGCCCCTCGGGCAGCGATTTAGCCCAGGGTTTCTTTCGGGTTGGTTGAAGGCGGGCGCGCCCTCGGTTGCGACTGCGAAAAGCCCGTGCTATCAGGCGCGCGGCTTCGAGCCAGGGGGGCTTTTACGCCCCCGCTGACTCGCGTGCTTTCTCAAGCGCATTCAAGCCTTTGAGTCGCGGCGGAAGTTTCCGCAGCGGCATAGCGAAAACGCACCGGGCGGATTTTTAAGTGGCGGACGATTCCAAGGCTACGGATGTGGGCGCGCGGTACGCGCAGGCCCTGTTCGATCTGGCGAAAGACCAAGGCGCGATCGCGGCCGTCGAGGCCGATCTCAAGGCGCTGAAGGCCATGCGCGCCGACAGCGCCGACCTGCGCGCCCTGCTGGCCTCGCCGGCCTTTTCGGCCGAGGACAAGGCCAAGGGCCTGGCGGCCATCGCCGACAAGGCCAGGTTCAACGCCACCACCAAGAAGTTCCTCGGCCTGATCTCGGCCAACCGCCGGGCCGACGCCCTGCCGGCCATGATCGCGGCCTTCGAGGCGCTGTCGGCCGATCACCGCGGCGTGGTCTCGGCCGAGGTGGTCTCGGCCCTGCCGCTGACCGCCGCCCAGACCCAAGGCGTCGCCGCCGCCCTGCGCACGGCGCTTGGCAAGGACCCCGAAATCGAGACGCGCGTCGATCCCAGCCTGCTTGGCGGGATCAAGGTGCGCGTCGGCTCCCGTCTGTTCGACGCTTCGCTCCGCTCGAAGCTCGACTCCCTCAAGTTCGCCCTTAAGAGAGCGTAAGATACCGCCATGGACATTCGCGCCGCCGAGATTTCGGCCATCCTCAAGTCGCAGATCGCCAACTTCGGCCAGGACGCCGACGTCTCGGACGTCGGTCAGGTCCTGTCGGTCGGCGACGGCATCGCCCGCATCTTCGGCCTCGACAACGTCCAGGCCGGCGAAATGGTCGAGTTCCCCAAGGCCGGCGTGAAGGGCATGGCCCTGAACCTCGAGCGCGACAACGTCGGCGTCGTGATCTTCGGCGAAGACCGTGAAATCCGCGAAGGCGACGAAGTCCGCCGCCTCGGCGAAATCGTCGACGTGCCGGTCGGCCGGGGCCTGCTGGGCCGCGTCGTCAACCCGCTGGGCGAGCCGATCGACGGCAAGGGCCCGATCGTCTCGGACGAGCGCCGCCGCGTCGACGTCAAGGCGCCGGGCATCATCCCGCGCAAGTCGGTGCACGAGCCCGTGCAGACCGGCCTGAAGGCGATCGACACCCTGATCCCCGTCGGCCGCGGCCAGCGCGAGCTGATCATCGGCGACCGTCAGACCGGCAAGACCGCCGTCGCCATCGACACCATCCTGAACCAGAAGGCCGTGAACGCGGGCAAGGACGAGAAGGCCAAGCTCTACTGCGTCTACGTCGCCATCGGCCAGAAGCGCTCGACCGTCGCCCAGATCGTCAAGACGCTCGAAGAGAACGGCGCGCTCGACTACACCATCGTCGTCTCGGCCACCGCCTCCGAGCCGGCCCCGCTGCAGTACCTGGCCCCGTTCGCCGGCTGCGCCATGGGCGAATGGTTCCGCGACAACGGCCTGCACGCCCTGATCATCTATGACGACCTGTCCAAGCAGGCCGTCGCCTATCGCCAGATGTCGCTGCTGCTGCGCCGTCCGCCGGGCCGCGAAGCCTATCCGGGCGACGTCTTCTACCTGCACAGCCGCCTGCTCGAGCGCGCCGCCAAGCTCAACGAAGACAACGGCGCCGGCTCGCTGACCGCCCTGCCGGTCATCGAAACCCAGGCCAACGACGTCTCGGCCTACATCCCGACCAACGTCATCTCGATCACCGACGGCCAGATCTTCCTGGAGACCGACCTGTTCTACCAGGGCATCCGCCCGGCGGTGAACGTCGGCATCTCGGTGTCGCGCGTCGGCTCGTCGGCCCAGATCAAGGCCATGAAGCAGGTCGCCGGCCCCATCAAGTCGGAGCTGGCCCAGTATCGTGAAATGGCCGCCTTCGCGAAGTTCGGCTCGGACCTCGACGCGGCGACCCAGCGCCAGCTGGCCCGCGGCGAGCGCCTGACCGAGCTGCTCAAGCAGCCGCAATACTCGCCGCTGGCGGTCGAGGAGCAGGTCTGCGTGATCTACGCCGGCACCCGCGGCTATCTCGACCGGATCCCGACCTCGGCGGTCGGCCGCTTCGAGGCGGAGTTCCTGGCGCGCCTGCACAGCCAGCACAAGGACCTGCTGGACGGCATCCGCACCAAGAAGTCGCTGGACGATGAGCTGGAAGGCAAGCTGAAGAGCGCGCTGGAAAGCTTCTCGGCCACCTTCGCCTAAGACCCCAGACGACCGCTCGGAGAGAGTAGCGCCGGATGGCCAGTCTCAAGGAAATGCGCAATCGGATCGCCAGCGTGAAAGCCACGCAGAAGATCACGAAAGCGATGCAGATGGTGGCGGCGGCCAAGCTGCGCCGGAGCCAGGAGGCCGCGGAAAGCGCGCGCCCCTACGCCCAGCGCATGGCCGCGGTCATCGCCAACCTGGCCGCCGGCGTCTCGGGCGACGGCGCGCCGAAACTGCTGGCCGGCACCGGCCGCGACGATCGCCACCTGATCGTGGTGGCCGCCGCCGACCGCGGCCTGGCGGGCGGGTTCAACTCGTCCATCGTCCGGGCGGCGCGCGAGCGGATCGCTTCGCTCCAGGCCGCCGGCAAGGACGTGAAGATCATCTGCGTCGGCAAGAAGTCGCGCGATCAGCTGCGCCGCCTCTACGCGGACAAGATCGTCGAGACCTTCGACCTGTCGGCCGAGCGTCACCTGACGCTGGCCGTGGCCCAGCCGATCGCCGACCTGATCACCTCGCTGTACGAGGGCGGCGAGGTCGACGTGGTCACGCTGTTCTACAGCCGCTACAAGTCGGTGATCAGCCAGATCCCCACCGCCAAGCAACTGATCCCGGCCCAGGTCGACGACGCCTCCGGGCCGAAGATCGACCTGAAGGGCGCGGTCTACGAATATGAGCCGTCCGAGGAAGCGATCCTCGAGACGCTGCTGCCGCGCAACATCACGGTGCAGATCCTGTCCGCCCTGCTCGAGAACATGGCCGGCTTCTACGCCAGCCAGATGAGCGCGATGGACAACGCCACGCGCAACGCCGGCGACATGATCAACCGCTACACCCTCGAATACAACCGCTCCCGCCAGGCGCAGATCACCAAGGAGCTGATCGAGATCATCTCCGGCGCCGAAGCCATCTGACGCCCTGAAGCCGCAAGACCGTACGAAAGACAAGAACAGCCATGGCCAAGACCCCCGCTAAGGCTCCCGCCGAAAAGGCCGCCCCGAAGGCGGCCGCCGCCAAGAAGCCCGCCGCCCCCAAGGCCGCCGCTGCTGCTGCTGCGCCCGCCGCGGCCGCCGCCGCGCCGAAGAAGGCCGCTGCGCCCAAGGCTCCCGCCGCCGCCAAGGCCGCCGCGACCAAGCCCGCCGATCTCGGCGCCGCCACCGGCCGCGTCGCCCAGGTCATCGGCGCCGTCGTCGACGTCGAGTTCACCGGCGCCCTGCCGGCGATCATGAACGCGCTGGAGACGGTCAACACCGCCTCGGGCGCGCGTCTGGTCCTGGAAGTCGCCCAGCACCTCGGCGAAAACACCGTCCGCACCATCGCCATGGACGCCACCGAAGGTCTGGTCCGCGGCCAGCCGGTGCGTGACAGCGGCGGCCCGATCACCGTTCCGGTCGGCCCGGCCACCCTCGGCCGCATCATGAACGTCATCGGCGAGCCGATCGACGAAGCCGGCCCGATCGCCGACACCTTCACCAGCAGCATCCACCGCGAAGCGCCCTCGTTCGCCGAGCAGTCGAACAGCGCCGAAGTGCTGGTCACCGGCATCAAGGTCATCGACCTGCTCTGCCCCTACACCAAGGGCGGCAAGACCGGCCTGTTCGGCGGCGCCGGCGTCGGCAAGACCGTGACGATGCAGGAGCTGATCAACAACATCGCCAAGGCCTACGGCGGCTACTCGGTGCTGGCCGGCGTCGGCGAGCGCACCCGCGAAGGCAACGACCTCTATCACGAGATGATCGAGTCGGGCGTGAACAAGGCCGGCGGCGGCGGCGACAGCCGTTGCGCCCTGGTCTACGGCCAGATGAACGAGCCGCCGGGCGCCCGCGCCCGCGTCGCCCTGACCGGCCTGTCCATCGCGGAATACTTCCGCGACCAGGAAGGCAAGGACGTGCTGCTGTTCGTCGACAACATCTTCCGCTTCACCCAGGCGGGCGCCGAAGTGTCGGCCCTGCTGGGCCGCATCCCCTCGGCGGTGGGTTACCAACCGACCCTCGCCACCGAGATGGGCAATCTGCAAGAGCGCATCACCTCGACCAACAAGGGCTCGATCACCTCGGTCCAGGCCATCTACGTCCCGGCCGATGACTTGACCGACCCGGCCCCGGCCGCCTCGTTCGCCCACTTGGACGCCACCACCGTTCTGAGCCGCGACATCGCCGCCCAGGGCATCTTCCCGGCCGTGGACCCGCTCGACTCGACCTCGCGCATCCTCGATCCGCTGGTGATCGGCGAGGTGCACTACAACGTCGCCCGTCGCGTCCAGGAAATCCTGCAGGCCTACAAGGCCCTGAAGGACATCATCGCCATCCTGGGCATGGACGAGCTGTCGGAAGAGGACAAGCTGACGGTCGCCCGCGCCCGTAAGATCCAGCGCTTCCTGTCGCAGCCGTTCCACGTGGCCGAGCAGTTCACCAACACCCCCGGCATCTTCGTCTCGCTCGAAGATACCATCCGCTCGTTCAAGGCGGTGTGCGACGGCGAGTACGACCACCTGCCGGAACAGGCCTTCTACAACGTCGGCACCATCGAAGACGCTGTGGCCAAGGCCGAGAAGATCGCTGCGGAAGCCTAAGGACCGATGGCCAAGCTCCACTTCTCCCTGGTCGCGCCCGAGCGCGAACTGTTCTCCGGCGAGGTCGACCAGGTCGACGCGCCGGGGACCGAAGGCGACTTCGGCGTCCTGGCCGGCCACGCGCCGTTCATGACCACGCTGAAGGAAGGACAGGTCACCGTCTATGACGGCCAGGCCCGCCGCACGTTCTCGATCCACGGCGGCTTCGCCGACGTCACGCCGGAAGGCCTGACCATCCTGGCCGAGCACGCCGTCGAGGCGGTCTGACGCCGCCTATCGATATCGTCGATCGCTGAAAGGCCGGCTTCACGCCGGCCTTTTTGCGTTTGCGCGCCCACATTCCGGCTTCGCGAACGCCAAACACTTGCAGCAGGCGGGTGTTTGCGTAGAACACGGGGGATGCGGCCTCTCCGCGCCGCCCAGCATCTCGGGGAACCTTCATGCGTCTCGCCCTGGCCGTCGCCGCCGTTTCCGCCATCGCCACGACCTCGGCGTTCGCCCAGGCGCCGGCTTCCGCCCCGGCGCCGACCGCCCAGCCGAGCCCGGCGCCGGCTCCGGCTCCCGTCCCGGCCGCCCCGGCGGCGGCCTCCGCCGCGCAACCCGCCGCTCCGGCCCAGCCGGCCGCCGCGCCGGCCCCGGCCCCGGTCGAGCTGCCGCCGCTGCCGACCTCGGGCGACGGCCAGCAGATCAACGGCCTGCTCGATCAGGTCTGCACGCCGCTCGCCGGCGGCAAGAAGCTCGACGACCTCGCCAAGGGCCTCGGCCTCAAGAAGACCAAGGGCAAGTACACGGTGCTGCTGGGGGCCAAGCCCTACACTGTGGTCATCGAGGAGCCGAACCCCGGCGTCTGCCAGCTGACCATCGACTACGCCATCGGCCAGACCCAGCCGATCGTCGACGGCCTCAACGCCTGGGCGGCCCACCGCACGCCGCTGATGACGCTGTATCGCAACGACGAATATCCGGGCGCGGACGGCATCAAGCGCCGCACCTTCTCGTGGGAGAGCAATCTCGACGGCGCCCGCGCCGGCTTGGTGTTCGTCAGCCTGCACAAGACCGACGGTTCGTCGATCCGCCGCGACGCCGACGAAGCCACGCTGCTCTACAGCGTCGTCAAGACCCAGTAGGCGCCGCGGGGCGAAGGGGGCTGCCGTTTCCTCGGCGGCTCCCTATATAGGCCCTGGCGCTTGACGCCTCCGCCGGGACGACCCGGCCGGTTCTCCTGAATTGAGGCGGGGACGACCCTGCCGCAGCCCATGAGGAAAATCATGGCTTGGGTCGTCCTGTTCGTCGCTGGCCTGTTCGAGGTCGGTTGGGCCGTGGGCCTCAAATACACCGAAGGCTTCACCCGCATCGGGCCGACGGTGTTCACCGGCGTCAGCCTGCTGCTGTCGATGGCCCTGCTCGGCTGGTCGATCAAGACCCTGCCGCTCGGCACCGCCTATGCGGTCTGGACCGGCATCGGCGCCGTCGGCACCGTGGCGCTGGGGATCTTCCTATTCCGCGAGCCGGCGACCGTCGCGCGGCTGGTCTGCGTGGGCCTGATCGTCACCGGCATCCTCGGCCTCAAGCTGTTCACGCCGCCGCACGCCTGACAGGGCCGCCCGCCAGCCGAAACCCTCGCCGGGGCCCGCCTCCGCCGGCGCGATAATCCAGTTGGGCTGGGCCGCCGCCGGCGCCGGTCGTCCACGCCGCCGCCGCGCCCGCACGCGCTCGCCGAGGGCCGCACACAGCACCGGCGCCATCCCGGCCAGCACCGCCGTCGCCGGGATGGTCCAGGCGCCCAACGCGACAAGGCGGGAGGCGGCGCGACCGGCCCAGTCCAGGGCGGCCTGCATCCCCGCGTTCAGACCGGCGACGGCGGGCGAGGCGGTCCACAGGGTCTCGGCCGCCTCCAGGGCGACGGCGGCGATCAGCAGGCCGGCGGCGACCGCCAGCGCGGCCTGACGCGGATGCGGCTCCGACCGGCCGGCGCCGGGCGGGCGGATGTCCTGGGCCGCCATCGGTTCCCCTCGTGCAGCGGCGTTTCGCGTGATGCGGTGGTTATGCGCCCCCTTGGCGAGTCGTCCAAGGGCGCGGTCCGGGGCGCGGGCGATACATTCCGCCGCAGCCGGCGGTCAGGCGGCGGCCCTGGCCTCGGCCGGCAGCCAGGCCAGGCAGGCCGCCGCCACGGCGTCCCAACCCGGTTCGCCCGGCAGCCAGTGCGACATCTCGGCGAACACCTGGCAGTCGCCGTCCAGCCGGGCGGCGGTCTGGCGCACGGTGGCGGGCGGGTGCACGGCGTCGCGTCCGCCGGCCAGCGCCAGGGCGGGGGCGGCGACCTTGTGGGCCGGAACCAGGGTGGTCATGAACGGGTCCAGCCACCAGTTCAGCGTCTCCCACAGCGCCCGGCCGCTCTCGGCGGTCATGCGCGAGAAGATCCGCCGCCGCTCGGGGCTGGCGATGCGGTCGAGGCTGTAGAGCTTGGCGAGGGCGTAGTCGGGTTCGACGGCCTGGGCCCAGAACGGCCCCAGCGCATAGAGGCTGAAGGCCGAGGCGGCCTCCTCGACCGTCGAGCCGGCCACGCCCCAGGGGGCCGAAGGCGCCAGCAGCACCAGGCCGGCGACCGGGCGCCGGGCGGCGGCCATCTGGGCCACCAGTCCGCCCATCGAATGGCCGACCAGGATCGGCGGCGCGGCGCAGGCGTCGACGGCGTCGGCGATCTGGGCGGCGTAGTCGCCCATCGACACCCCCGCCACCGGCCGGCCGTCGCCGTGGCCGCGCAGGTCGGGAGCGAGCACGGCGTGTCCCGCCGCCTCGAATGGCCGCCTGAAACGGTCGAACACCCAGCCGCCGCAGAACGCGCCATGCACCATGATGATCGGCGCCGGCATGACCCCTCGCTTGCTCGATGACGTCGCGGGTCTTACGCCCGTTTGATTCCAGTCTAGGGCGCCCGCCGGCCCGCGAAAGCGAAATCTGCCGGCCGGGCCGGGTCAGGCCGCCGCTACAGGCCCTTCCGCGCCAGCCAGGCGTCGATGTCGGCGATCACCGCCTCGGCGTTCGGTTCGTCGACGATCCAATGGGCGTTGTCGGGATATTCGCGATAGTCGCCGCCGATACGGCGGTACTTGTCGCCGACGCGGCGAAGGTCGCCGATCGGCGTGGTGCGGTCGTGCGCCCCGGCGCAGACCAGCACCGGGACGGAGATGCGGCTCTCGTCGACATAGGCCGTGCGGTTGGGATCGCGGGCGGGATAGGCGAGGTCGGACAGCACCCGCCCCGAATCGTGGACGGCCTCGGCGTAGAGGGCCGCGTGCCGGGCCGGCGGGACGCGGTTGAGCACGCCCCAGCCGAAGCCGGTCCGCCAGATCTTGAACGACTTGGTCTCCGGCCGGGCCGCGACCAGGACGTTGAGGAAGGTGAGGGCCGGGGCCAGGGCGGGTTTGCCGCGGGCGTCGGCCGGCGAGGCGGGCGCCATCAGCACGGCCGCCTTGCCCAGGCCCCGCTCGACCAGCTTCTGGCAGATCAGGCCGCCCATCGAATGGCCGAACAGGATCGGCTGTTCGCCGTTGGCGGCGGCCAGGGTCTCGACCTCGGCGGCCATGTCCTCGACATAGTCCTGCAGCGTCCGCGTCGCCAGCGAGGCGGGCGGGGGGCCGGCCAGGCGCTCCAGCGGGCGGATGGTCGGGGTCTCCACCGCGCGGCCGCGCGCGCGAAAGCCCTCGGCGAACCGGCTCCAGGCCGCGCCGGTGCAGCCGTAGCCGTGGATCATGAAGATGGCCGTGCTGGTCATGGTCTCCCCCCGGGGCGCCGGCGTCGCCGCAGGGGCGCGGCTAGCCTTGGCCCGCGAACCGCCGGAAGGCTCTGACGACCTCCTGATAGGCGGGCTTCTTGAAGGGTATGACCAGATCGGGGCCCTCGTCGAGGTCCCCCCAGCGCCAGGCGTCGAACTCGATCTGGGGGTGGGCGTCCAGGCGCACCTCGTCGTCGTCGCCGACGAAGCGCAGGGCGAACCAGACCTGGCGCTGGCCCCGCCAACCCCGCGCGGCCTTGCTGCCGCGATAGTCGGCGGGGAAATCGTAGGTGATCCAGCCGTCGGTGCGGCCCAGGAGCCGGACGGAGGTCACGCCGGTCTCTTCGGCCAGCTCGCGCAGGGCCGCGTGCTCCAGGTCCTCGCCGTCGTCGACGCCGCCCTGCGGGAACTGCCAGTTGAACGGGCCGGGCGTGGCGGCGCGGCGGCCGTACCACACCCGGCCCGCGGCGTTGAACAGCACCACGCCGACATTGGGGCGGTAGGATGAAAGGTCCATGCGGCGTCGCCCGGCGTCTCTGCTTCGGCTATCGCTTTATCATCAGGGCCGAGGCCGGGGCGAGCTGGTATCCGCGCTGTTGCAGGCCGGCCGCCCAGGCCGAGACCTGGGACAGGGTCAGCGGCCAGGCGAAGGCCGAGCCCATCGCCTGGCCGTGCTGCAGGGCGGCGGCCTCCAGGCCGAGCAGCCGCTTGTCGATGGCCGCGGCGTCCAGCTGGTCGTCGATGATGGCGTCGGCCGAGGCGCGGGGCACGCCGCCGCCCCGGCGGACCGCCGAGCCGTCGTCGACGAAGGCCAGGCCGCGCTGGCGCAGGCCCGTCGAGAAGGCGGCCATGCCCTGGTCGGAGGCGACGAACCGCGAGCCGAGATAGTTGGTCACGCCGAAATAGCCGGTGGCGCGGGTCAGCAGCCATTCCAGCTTCTTGATGGTCTCCTGCGGCGCGGCGTTGGCCATCAGGGTGTAGGGGCCCGGGTCGCTCTCGGGATAGTCCAGCGGCTCCATCGGCGCCTCGAGCAGGACCTCGTGGCCGTTGGCCCGCGCCAGGTCGATCCAGCCCTGCAGGCCGTCGGCCGAGGGCACGAACGACAGGGTGATCTCGGGCGGCAGCTGCTCGATGGCCTGGCGGGTGGTGGCGGCCTTGAGGCCCAGGCCGCCGACGACGATGGCCACCTTGGGCTTGCCGTTCGAGCGGAACGGCCGGGCGTAGACCTGCGCCGCCGTGCGGCCGTCGGAAGCGATGATCGGCAGCGGGCCGCCGGGGCCGGGCTCGGTCAGGCCGGCGGCGGGGGCCGGGGGCAGGGCCTGCGGATTGGCGGCGGCGCCCATGCCGGCGGCCGGCGCGGCGCCCGGCAGGGTGATGATCGCCTCGCCCGGCGGCGCGCCGGCGTCGAGCGGCGTGTTGAACAGCTCCAGCGTGTCGGTGGTCACCGGGGCGTCGCCCGGCTTGTCGGGCGTCAGCGCCTCGCGCCAGCCGGGCGGGGCGGTCGGGGCGTCCTGGCCGCTGAGGGCGATGCGCACCGAGGGCACGCCCGCGCGGGGGTCGCCGGCCACGGCGATCAGGCTGACCGCGGCGCCGAGGAACAACACCGCCGCGGCGCTGGCGCCGACATAGGGATTGATGGGCAGGGCCGCCGCCGCGGCGTCGGACGGGGGGGCGGAGGCGCGAACGGCGCTGGCTGCTGTCTTCTTGCCGAACATGACGATCCGTCGGCGCCGGGATTCGTGCGTCGGCGCCTGAGCGGAAGGTCGGCGGTTATGGTTAACAAAGCGCAACCGGCCGGCGGGTCCCCGCGGGCGCTCAGACCTTTTCGGAGATCTTGATCGCCGCGCGGCAGCCGGCGCGGATCACCGCCGACAGCAGGGGATAGGCCGGGGCCTGGCGGGCGCCTTCCTCGACGGCCTGGTCGCGGTGGGCCAGTTCGTCGTCGCGGAACTTGGTCAGCTTGGCGGCCAGGTCGGGCTCGGTCTCCTCCAGCTCGGCGATCTGGCCGGCGTAGTGCTGCTCGATCACCGATTCGACCGCCTCGGTGCAGGCGTGGGCGGCCTTCTCGCCGAGCAGGGCGGTGCCGGCGCCGAGGGCGAAGCCGGCGGCGCGCCATAGCGGCGTCATCAGGGTCGGCCGGACGCGGCGCGCGGTCAGCAGGTCGTCGAAGGCGGCCAGGTGCTCGGCCTCGTGCGCCTCCATCTCCTGCAGCTGGAAGGCGATGCGGTCCTTGCCCGGCGCGCGGTTCAGCACCGCCCGCTGGCCGCGATAGATGTGCACGGCGCCCAGTTCGCCGGCGTGGTCGACGCGCAGGATCTCGGCGAGGCGGGCCTCGGGGGCGCCGAGGCCGGGGCGGGGCGGCGGGTTAGACACGTTTCGGCTCCCATCCCAGGCCGGCCAGGACGCTCCAGACCGCCATCTTCAGCGAGATCAGCACGTTCCATCCGGCCATGGACAGGCCGAGGAACCGCCAGGCGGCCTCGTCGCAGCGCGGGGCGGCCAGCCTGGCGCCGTTGAGCAGGTCCTGCATCGCCGCGGCGGTGACCTTGCCGCCGCCGCCCGAACAGGTGGCCGGGCCGGGCCAGAACTTCCATTCGGCCCCGGCGTGCCAGACGGCGACGCCCATGCCGAACAGGAAGACCGCCGCCAGCGCCCAGCCGGCGGCCCGGTCGCCCAGGGGCCGCCAGCGGGTGTAGCTGATCAGCACGCCGAGCGCCGCCACGCTGGCGGCCGCCCAATAGACCTCGCGCTGGCGCAGGCACAGGGTGCAGGGCGCCAGCCCGCCGAAGGTCTCGAAGGCGTGGGCGATCGCCAGCATGGCCAGGGCGGTGATCAGCGCGACCAGCGGCCATTGCTTGAGGACGGGGCGGGCGATGCCGGCGATGAGGTTCATGACGTTCCCGTTGCGGCGCGGCGCCGAAGCGGCGCGGCTGGTCCTCGATCTAACCTGGGCAGTCTAGTGTAGGAAATGGGCCAGGGCGAAGCCCCCGACAAGCAGCGCCAGGACGGCGGCGGCGAACAGGGCCAGCCTGCGCTCGATCACCGGCAGCAATTGCGGGCCGAAGCGCTTGATCACCGCGGCGACGAGGAAGTAGCGCGCCCCGCGCGTGACCACGGAGGCGGCGATGAACATCGGGAAGCTGAAGGCGGCCAGGCCCGAGGCGATGGTCACCAGCTTGTAGGGAATGGGGGTCAGCCCCTTGATCAGGATCACCCAGACGCCGAACTGGTCGTACCAGGCGCGATACTGCGCCAGGCCGCCGGCGTGGCCGGTGAGGACCAGCAGCTTCTGGCCCAGGGGCGCGGCGAAGTAGCCGATGGCGTAGCCGAGCGCCCCGCCCAGCACCGAGCCCAGGGTGCAGATGGCGGCGTAGCGATAGCCGCGCTCGGGCCGGGCCAGCACCATCGGCGCCAGCATGGCGTCGGGCGGCGCCGGGAAGACCGAGCTTTCGGCGAAGGCGATCGCCGCCAGCCACCAGGGCGCCTTGGGGCTGGCCGCCAGCGACATCACCCAGTCGTAGAGGCCGCGCAGCAGCCCCTTGCGCGCCGCCGGGGCGGCGTCCTGGCCGAGGGATTGTTGGGCGTCGGCGGGATCGGTCGGCATGGCGGGAACTCGAACGGGGTCGGCCGGTTGCTAACAGACATCGGCGCGGCTGTCTCGGTTCGCCGTTGCGCAGATAGTTTCATATGATACTATGCCGCAAATCGATGAGGAGGCCGCGATGAGCGCGCAGGAAACCTTGGCCAAGCCGGTCGAACGCGACCTGTTCGACAACCCGCTGGGCACCGACGGCTTCGAGTTCGTCGAATTCACCAGCCCCGAGCCGGAAGCGCTGGCCCGGCAGTTCGAGTCGATGGGCTTCACCGCCTTTTCCCGCCACCGCTCCAAGAACGTGGTGCGCTACAAGCAGGGCGACATCAACTTCCTGCTCAACATGGAGCCGACCGGCCAGGTCGCCGATTTCCGCGAGGCCCACGGCCCCTCGGCCAACGCCATGGCCTTCCGCGTGCGCGACGCCGCCAAGGCCCTGAAGCTCGCCGTCGAGCGCGGGGCCAAGGAAGTGAAGGGCCCGGTCGGGCCGATGGAGCTGAACATCCCGGCCATCGAAGGCATCGGCGGCAGCTACCTCTATCTGGTCGATCGCTACGGCGCCCAGGAGATCTACGACGTCGATTTCATCGCCATCGAGGGCGCGGCCGAGGCCGAGAAGAAGAACAGCGTCGGCCTGACCTATCTCGACCACCTGACCCACAACGTCTTCCGCGGCAACATGGCCAAGTGGGCGGGCTTCTACGAGCGCATCTTCAATTTCCGCGAAATCCGCTACTTCGACATCGAAGGCAAGCAGACCGGCCTGTTCTCCAAGGCCATGACCAGCCCCGACGGCAAGATCCGCATCCCGCTCAACGAGAGCCAGGACGACAAGAGCCAGATCGAGGAGTTCCTGCACACCTATAAGGGCGAGGGCATCCAGCACCTGGCCCTGGGCACGGACGACATCTACGAGACGGTCGAGACCATGCGCGCCCGCGGCGTGGCGTTCCAGGACACCACCCAGACCTATTACGAAGGCGTCGAAAAGCGCGTCCCCGGCCATGGCGAGGACCTGCAGCGCATGCAGGCCAACCGCATCCTGGTCGACGGCGCCCCGACCGAGGGCCAGGGCCTGCTGCTGCAGATCTTCACCGAGAACGCCTGCGGCCCGATCTTCTTCGAGATCATCCAGCGCAAGGGCAACGAGGGCTTCGGCGAGGGCAACTTCAAGGCCCTGTTCGAAAGCCTGGAGCTCGACCAGATCCGTCGCGGCGTGCTGAAGGCCGAGGGCTGAGTCTCCTCCGCTCGTTCCGCCTCGGCGGAGGTTCAGGACCGTTTTAAGGGGTGCGCGACCCGCCCCCGGTGCGGCAAGAACAAGCCTGGATCCCCGCCGTCGCGGGGACGAGCGGGGTAGGGGAACGCGATGAGGAAGGTTCTGGCGGCTTTGGCCCTGGCGGGCGTGACGGCGGCGACGGCTCAGGCCGCGCCGGCGTTCGCCGCCGATCATCCGAAATGGGCGATCGTCGTCCACGGCGGGGCCGGGATCATCGACCGCAAGGACATGGACCCCAAGACCGAGGCCGCCTATCGCGCGGCGATGTCGGCGGCGCTGGAGCGCGGGACCAGGGTGCTGAAGGCCGGCGGCTCGTCGCTCGACGCCATCGAGGCGGTGATCCAGGGCCTTGAGGACGACCCGCTGTTCAACGCCGGCCGTGGCGCGGTGTTCACCGCCGAGGGCCGTAACGAGCTCGATGCGGCGATCATGGACGGCGCGAACCTCAAGGCCGGCGCCGTGGCCGGGGTGACCCGCACGCGCCACCCCATCAGCCTGGCCCGCGCGGTGATGGACAAGTCGCCGCACGTCATGCTGATCGGCCAGGGCGCCGACGTCTTCGCCGGCAAGGAGGGCCTGGAACAGGTCGATCCCAGCTTCTTCTTCACCGAGCGCCGCTGGCAGGGGCTGGTCAAGGAATTGAAGGCCAAGGGCCTGCCGATCCCGCCGCGCCCGGCCGGCGCGCCGCCCGAACCGGCCAAGCCCTCGGCCGCGCTGCTGGTGCCCGACGACCACAGGTTCGGCACGGTCGGCGTCGTCGCCCTCGACAGCCGCGGGAACATCGCCGCCGGCACCTCGACGGGCGGCACCACGGCCAAGCAATGGGGCCGGGTCGGCGACAGCCCGATCATCGGCGCCGGCACCTACGCCGCCAACGCCTCCTGCGCGGTGTCGGGCACCGGCACGGGCGAATACTTCATCCGTCTGACCGTGGCGCGCGAGATCTGCGCCCTGGTGCAATACGAGCACAAGCCGCTGCAGGCCGCCGCCGACGAGGTGATCCAAAAGCGCCTGACCGCGCTGGGCGGCGACGGCGGGATCATCGCCGTCGACCCCAAGGGCGACGTGGCCTGGAGCTTCAACACCTCGGGCATGTACCGCGCCCGCCAGGTCGAGGGCGGCGCGCCGGTGGTGCAGATTTTCAGCGACGAGAAATGATGAACGCCTTCCTCCGCTCATTCCCGCGCAAGCGGGAATCCAGAGATCTGCTTCGGCCATCGGAGGCTGGACTGGATCCCCGCTTGCGCGGGGATGAGCGGAAGTTGGACTAGCGGAGGACCTCATGGCCAAAGGCAACTGGATTCCCGTCCGCGGCGGGCAGGGACAGCATTCGCGCCAGGCGCACGCCGACATGCCGGACGGCACCTATGAGCGCGAGATCTCGAAGGAGGGCTTCTTCGGCCCCGCCGCCTTCCTGCACCACAGGCGCCCGCCCACCGGCTGGGCGTCGTTCGAGGGGCCGCTGCGGCCGCGCGCCTTCGACCTCAACGGCCTGAACCAGGCGCACGGCTCGCCCTGGGCCGCGCCCAGGGTGCTGCATAACAACGCCGTCGACATGCGGTTCTGGAAGCTGGCCGAGGCCATGCCGGCCCTGGCCCGCAACGCCGACGGCGACCAGCTGTTGTTCGTCCACGCCGGCGCCGGCGACCTGTTCTGCGACTACGGCCGCATCGCCTACGAGGCCGGCGACTACATCGTGCTGCCGCGCGGCACCATGTGGCGGCTGCGCCCTTCGGCGCCGACCGCCGTGCTGATGATCGAGGCGACCAACAGCCACTACACCCTGCCCGACAAGGGCCTGCTCGGCGGCCACGCCGTGTTCGACCCGGCCGTGCTCGACACCCCGGCGATGGACGAGGCCTTCCGCGCCCACCAGGCCGAGGAGGGCATGTTCCCGGTCGAGATCAAGAAGCGCGGCCAGGTGTCGGTGGCCACCTATCCCTACAACCCGCTGGACGCGGTCGGCTGGCACGGCGACCTGGCGCCCGTGCGGCTGAACGTGCGCGACATCCGGCCGGTGGCCAGCCACCGCTACCACCTGCCGCCCAGCGCCCACACGACGTTCCTCAGCGACCGCTTCGTGGTCTGCACCTTCGCCCCGCGGCCGTTCGAGACCGACCCGGGGGCGCTGAAGGTGCCGTTCTTCCACAATAATGACGATTTCGACGAAGTGCTATTCTACCATGCCGGCGACTTCTTCAGCCGCGACAACATCGACGCCGGCATGATGACCTTCCACCCGTCGGGCTTCACCCACGGCCCGCACCCCAAGGCGCTGAAGAACATGCTGGTGCAGACCAAGCCCGCGACCGACGAATACGCCGTGATGATCGACACCCGCGACCCGCTGGAGATCGGCGAGGGCGCGGCGGCGGTCGAGAACGCGGCCTATGTCGACAGCTGGAAGACCGGCGCCTGAGCCCGGCATGAGCGGCGATCCCGAACTGCAGGCCATGGCCGACGAGGAGCTGAAGGCGGCGACCACCCTGTCGTGGGCCGAGCTTTCCAGGCTGACCCCTTGGGGCGACAGTTTCGACGGGATCGGCCCGGCCGGTGGAAACGTCACGGTCGAGCGCAACTACATCTGGAAGGATGAGCCGGACGGCGACATCCTGTGCGAGGTGATCGTCCATCGCGGACCCTCGCGGTACGAGCATGGCGTGCGCGCAAGCCGCGTCATCAGCAAAAAAGGAAAGCGCGCGTGAAGCTGGCGTCATTGAAGTCGGGGCGTGACGGGCGCCTGGTGGTGGTCTCCAACGACCTGGCCTGGTGCGCCGACGCCGGCGCGATCGCGCCGACCCTGCAGGCGGCCCTGGACGACTGGGAGCGGTGCGAGCCGCTGCTGCGCGCCCTGGCCGCCAGCGTCGAGACCGGCGGGGTGCCGCTGGAGCGCTTCCACGAGCACGAGGCCGCCTCGCCCCTGCCGCGCGCCTATCAGTGGGCGGACGGCTCGGCCTATGTGAACCACGTGCAGCTGGTGCGGAAGGCGCGGGGCGCCGAGATGCCGGACAGCTTCTGGACCGATCCGCTGATGTACCAGGGCGGGTCGGACGGCTTCCTGGGGCCGCGCGATCCCATTCCGTTGGCGGACGAAGCGTGGGGCTGCGACCTGGAGGGCGAGGTGGCGGTGGTCGTCGGCGACGTGCCGCTGGGCGCCGGCCGCGACGAGGCCCTGGCCGCGATCCGCCTGGTGATGCTGGTCAACGACGTGTCGCTGCGCAACCTGATCCCGAACGAGCTGGCCAAGGGCTTCGGCTTCTTCCAGTCCAAGCCGGCCTCGGCCTTCTCGCCCGTCGCCGTCACGCCCGACGCGCTGGGCGAGGCGTGGAAGGACGGCAAGCTGCACGGGGCCCTGGAGGTCGAGCTGAACGGCGAGGCCTTCGGCCAGGCCGACGCCGGGATCGACATGACCTTCGACTTCGGCGCCCTGGTCGCCCACGCGGCCAAGACCCGCGCCCTGGCGGCGGGCACGATCATCGGCTCGGGCACGGTGTCCAACCGCGGTCCGGACGGCGGCCCGGGCAAGCCGGTCGCCGAGGGCGGCGTCGGCTATTCCTGCATCGCCGAGGTGCGGACGGTCGAGACCCTGCTCGCGGGGGCGGCGAAGACGCCGTTCCTTCGCCGCGGGGACGCGGTGCGCATCGAGATGCGCGACAGCAAGCGGCACTCGATCTTCGGCGCCATCGAACAGACGGTCGCGGCGCCGGCCTGAAACCAGCAAGGGAGGTCGCGATGGGCGCGGACATCACCCCCTTTCCCGACCGCAAGGGACGCCCGGCCGGCGACAAGGCCGGCGTTCCCGAGGCGGAGCTGAAGCTCGACGAATACCTGCCCTACAGGCTGTCGGTGTCCTCCAACGCCGTCAGCCGCCTGATCGCCCGCGCCTATGAGGACCGCTTCGGCCTGCCGATTCCGCAATGGCGGCTGATCTGCGTGCTGGCCGAGGACGGGGCGCTGACCCAGCAGGCCATCGTCACCCGCACGGCCATGGACAAGGTGACGGTCAGCCGCGCCGCCCAGGGCCTGTTCAGGCGCCACCTGATCGCCCGGGCCGCGCACGAGGCCGACGGCCGCTCGCACCACCTGACCCTGACCGCCGAGGGGCGGCGCCTGCACAGCGACGTCTCGCCCCTGGCCCTGGCCTACGAAGCGGCCCTGCTGACCGGTCTCGACCCGTCCGAGGTCGCCATCCTCAAGCGCCTGCTGCTGCGCCTGGAGGCGGCGGCGATGAAGCTGTCCGGCGAAGAGCCGTCCGCGGATTGAACAGGCGCCGCCCGATCGACGCGGGCCGCATCCGAGGCTGAAGGATTTTTTGGATTGGTGCCCCCTCCCGGACTCGAACCGGGATGCTTTCGCGCGGCATTTTGAGTGCCGTGTGTCTACCAATTCCACCAAAGGGGCGCAGCACCCGTTTACGACAAGGTCGCGCGGCGATCAACGCGGCTTTCGCTGTCGCCCCAGGGCGGCGTCGGGAGCCGCCTCACGCGCTCGGGGGGCGGGACATAGGGATACGCCGGGCTGGGACGTCCTAGTCTAGAGGTCCTTTTCATCCCGACGGGCGAGCGGGGCCTGGTCCGACGCGGGGCCAAGCAGGATTGAACCCGCGTTCCTTTTCGAACAGCGCCGGGGAACGGCGCGACAGGGGGAAGCAACGGTGCGCGTCCAGAACCCGAAGGCCGGGCGAGGGCCCGGCGAATCCAAGAATTTCGGCGGCCGCGGCCGGTCCGCACGTCCCGGCGCAAAGGCGTCCCAGGCTTCGGCGGCGCCGCTATGAGCCAGCCCGCTCCGAAGGTCGAGCCGTCAGCGGCGTCGCTGACCCTGGCCGACATCCGCGCCACCGCGACGCTGATCGCGCCCCACGTCCTGCCCACCCCCGTCCACCGCTGGCGCGGGCCGGAGATCGAGGCCCTGCTCGGCCCCGAGACCGAGGTGGTGGTGAAGCTGGAGCTGTTCCAGCGGGCCGGTTCGTTCAAGGCGCGGGGCGCCGTCGCGACCATGCTGCGCCTGTCCGACGAGGCGCGGGCGCGGGGGGTGACGGCGGTCAGCGCCGGCAACCACGCCATCGCCGTGGCCTACGCCGCCGCCGTGCTCGGCGTCAGCGCCAAGGTGGTCATGCTGGCGACGGCCAGCCCGGCCAGGATCGCCGCCGCGCGGGCCTACGGCGCCGAGGTGCTGATCGTCGAGGGCGGTCCGGCGGCCTTCGCCCGCGTCGACCAGATCGTCCAGGACGAGGGCCGGGCCTTCGTCCATCCGTTCGAGGGGGTGAACACGTCCCTGGGCGCGGCCACGCTGGGCCTGGAGTTCGCCGAGCAGGTCGGTCCGCTCGACGCGGTGATCCTGGCGGTCGGCGGCGGCGGGCTGGCCTCCGGCGCGGCCTCGGCCTTCAAGCTGGTCCAGCCCGGCTGCCGGGTGTTCGGGGTGGAGCCGGAAGGCGCCGACAGCATGCACCGCAGCTTCGCCGCCGGCGCGCCCCAGCGGCTGGAATCGGTGTCCACCATCGCCGACAGCCTCGCCCCGCCGATGGCGCTGCCCTACAGCTTCGAACTGTGCCGGCGGACCCTCGACGAGCTGGTCAGGGTCGACGACGACCAGCTTCGCGCCGCCATGGCACTGTTGTTCCGCGAGATGAAGCTGGCGGTCGAGCCGGCGGCGGCGGCGGGCCTGGCGGCCTTGGTCGGGCCGCTGCGCGAGGTTCTGCGCGGGCGCCGGGTCGGCTTGGTGGCCTGCGGGGCCAACATCGATCTGGACGGTTTCGCCGCCCATGTCCGCCAGGGCGGGGCGGCGGTCGGGCCCGATGGGCGAGCCCTCCGGTGACAGCCCGGGACAAGTCCGCGGCGCTGGCCGAGCGGCTGGACGACGTCTACCGGACGCGCGGCGCGTGGCTGCGGGAGGTGGCGGCCCGGGGCGGCCGCGACGAGGCGGCGGACGTGGTCCACGACGCGGTGGTCAAGACGCTCGAGGCCAGCCAGAGGACCGAGATCCTCGAACCGGTGCGGTTCCTGTTCCAGGTGACGCGAAACGCGTTGCTGGACCGGCTGCGCACCCGGGCGCGGCGCGGGCGGGTGCTGGAGTACGGCCTGGAGACCGCCGACGCGGTCGACGAGGCGGTGCCCGCCGAGCGGGTGGTCATCGCCTCCCAGCGCCTGCGGCGGGCGATGGCGATCATCGAGCGGATGCCCCCGCGCCGGCGCGAGGCGTTCCTGCTCTGCCGCATCGAGGACCTCACCTACGCCCAGGCCGGCCGTCGCATGGGGGTGACGGTGCACGCCATCGAGAAGCACATGTCGGCGGCCATGGCCCAGCTCGCCGCCGAGTTCGACGACGAGGGCGACGGCGGCTGAGCCGGCGCAAAAATCGGTGCTGGCGGTTATGCAACCTGTAGGTGAAAATGGGGGTCGGCGCACTAGGGGGCGGGGCGACGCCGGACGTCTATCCAACTGAGTTTGAGCGCGAGCCCGATGACACGATCCGATGAAAGACGCGAGGCGGCGGACTGGTTCGCCAAGCAGAAGCGCGCCGTGATGTCGGTCGAGGAGCGCGGCGACTTCGACGCGTGGCGGCAGAACCCCCGCAACCTCGCCGCCCTCAACGCCATGCACGAGCTCTGGGGCGAGATGGCGGCCCTCAAGGGGGCCGAGCCGGCCCTGGAGGCGCGCCCGCTCCGCCGCCGGGTCCTCGGCGGCGCGGCGGTCGCCGCGTCGATCGCCATCGGCGGGCTGGCGGCGTTCGCGACCTTCCAGCCCCTGGCCTTCGCCCAGACCGAACAGACCGCCATCGGCGAGCAGCGCGCCCGCACCCTTCCCGACGGCAGCGTGGCCAGCCTCAACGTCGTCACCCGCATCGACTACAGGATGCACGGCGACCGGCGCGACGTCAGGCTCCGCGAAGGGCAGGCGCTGTTCGTGGTCCGCGACGACAAGAACCGCCCCTTCCTCGTCCATAGCGGCGACTACGAGATCCGCGCGGCCGGCGGCGGTGCCTTCGACGTGCGCCTTCGCGACGGCGCGGCCGAGGTGTCCGTGCAGGACGGGGCGGTCCAGGTCATCCCGACCCGGGGCAAGGACGCGGGCCATGTCATCGCCACCCTCGCCGCCGGACGGCGGCTGCGGCTGGCGGCGGACGCCCTCGACGCCACCCCGCCGAAGACGGAGATCGTGTCGCCGCAGAGCGTGGCCGAATGGCGGCTGCGCACCGTGACCTATCGGGACGTAACGGTCGCCGAGGCGGTCGAGGACCTGAACCGGTTCTTCCCGAGGGCCATCGAGGTCGCCGACCCGGCCCTGGCCTGGCGGCGGGTGACCCTGCGGCTGCAGGCCGCCGACCGCGAGGAGGTCCTGCGGACCCTCAGCGCCCTCCTGGGCGCCCAAGTCGAGCGACGGGAGCGGGCCGACGTCCTGACCGTTTCGGCTTCCTGACGCCGGCCCCCTTTCGAGGGCGCCTCCTCTGAAGGCGCCTGTTCCGAAAGCGGACGATCGGCCGCCGGGTCCGTCCGAGGGGTAGGGTCGGGCGGACCCGGAACGTCATCCTGGGCATGGCCCTTCCGGCGAACGCCCCTCGCATCGCAGCCAGACCCCCGAGCCTCGCGCCCGCCGCGCCGGCCTCGCGGGCGGCCGCGTTCGACGTCGCGCCGCCGGCCTGGGCCTGACCGCTTCCCCCGACCCGCCGTCCTCAGCAGGAGCCGCCGTCTTGAGCCATTCCCAGGGTTTCCCCGTGTCCCTCGCCGTCGCCGTCGAGAAGCTGCCGTTCAAATCGCCGTTCCGGATATCGGGCTACAGCTTCGCCGATCTCGACGTCGTGGTGGTCACCGTCTCGGACGGCGTGCACGCGGGGCGGGGCGAGGCGGCCGGCGTCTACTACCATTCCGGCGACGACCCGGCCGGCATGGTCGCCCAGCTGGAGGCCCTGCGTCCCCGGATCGAGGCGGGGATCGACCGGGAAAGCCTGCGCGGGCTGCTCCCCGCCGGCGGGGCGCGCAACGCCCTCGACTGCGCCCTGTGGGACCTGGAGGCCAAGCGCGCCGGCCGCCCGGTCTGGGACCTCGCCGGCTTGCCGGCCCCCAGGCCGCTGCTCACCACCTACACCCTTGGCGCCGACGATCCCGAGGCCATGGCCCGGGGCGCGCTGGACTATGTCGGGGCCCGGGCGATCAAGCTGAAACTGATCGGCGACGCCGACGACCTGGAGCGGGTGCGGCGGGTGCGGGCGGTCCGTCCCGACGTCTGGCTCGGCGTCGACGCCAACCAGGGCCTGGACCGCGACAGCTTCGCGCGGCTGGCGCCGGTGCTGACCGAGGCCCGCGTCGACCTACTCGAACAGCCCTTCCCGCTGGACCGCGACGACTGGCTCGACGGCCTGGCCTCGCCGATCCCGATCGCCGCCGACGAGAGCGTCCAGGACATGGCCGACATCGCCGGGCTGACGGGCCGGGTGCAGGTGATCAACATCAAGCTCGACAAGTGCGGCGGGCTCACCGAGGCGCTGGACATGGCCCGCGAGTCCCGCCGCCTGGGCCTCAAGGTCATGGTCGGCAACATGTGCGGCACCGTGCTGGCCATGGCCCCGGCCTTCGTGGTCGGCCAGCTCTGCGACATCGTCGACCTGGACGGGCCGTTCCCGCTGGTCGCCGACCGCGATCCGCCCACCGTCTACAGCGACGGGAAGGTCTGGTGCCCGCCGCAGGCGTGGGGCGCGCCGGCCGAGGCTCCGGCGGCCTGCCCGGCCTGAGCCCGGTCAGCCGTAGCGGGCGCGGAGGAAGGCGTAGAGGGCGCGCAGCCCCGTCGCCTCCCCGCCTTCGGGCCGCCCCGGACGGGCGTCGGCGTTGGCCGCGTTGATGTCCAGATGGATCCAGGGCGTTCCGGCCGGAACGAACTCGGCCAGGAACACGGCGGCGGCGATCGCCCCGCCGAGCAGCGTCGAGGCCATGTTCTGGAGGTCGGCGACCTTGCTGTCGAGCAGCTTGCGATAGGGCCGCCAGAGCGGCAGCCGCCATAACGGGTCGTCGACCGCCTCGCCGGCGGCGACCAGTCCGGCGGCCAGGCCGTCGTCCTCGCAGAACACGGCCTGGATCTCGGTTCCCAGCGCCATCCGCGCGGCGCCGGTCAAGGTGGCGCAGTCGACCAGCAGGTCGGGCGCCTCGTCCAAGGCTTCGCTGATCGCCTCGCACAGGATCAGCCGTCCCTCGGCGTCGGTGTCGCTGATCTCGACCGTGCGGCCCGAGCGGGTGCGGACCACGTCGAGCGGTCGGATGGCGTCGCCGGACACGGCGTTGTCCACCGCCGGGATCAGCACGCGCAGGCGCACCGGCGTCGCCGCCGCCACCAGGGCGCGGGCCAGGGCGAGGACGACGGCGGCTCCGCCCATGTCCCGCTTCATGCCCCGCATGGCCTCCTCGGACTTGATGTCCAGCCCGCCGGTGTCGAAGCACACGCCCTTGCCGACCAGGGTCAGCCGGGGCGCGGCGGGGTCGCCCCAGCGCAGGTCGATCAGGCGCGGCGCGCGAGGACTGGCGCGGCCGACGGCGTGGATCATCGGATAGCCCTGGCCCAGCAGCTCGTCGCCGACGACGAGGCGGCCTTCCCCGCCCGTCTCGGCCGCGAGCGCCAGGGCGGCGGCGGCCAGCTCGGCCGGGCCCATGTCCTCGGCCGGCGTGTTGATCAGGTCGCGGGCCATGAACGTCGCGCCGGCGATCCGCTCGACCTCGGCGCGGTCGGCGCCGGACGGCCAGACCAGCCGTGCGGCGGCCCGGACCGAGCCGGCCGGGCGGTATCGGTCGAAGCGATAGGCGGCCAGCGCCCAGCCCAGGGCCAGCCGCGTGGCGACGGCGGGCGGCCATGCCTCGGTCATGGCGTAGACGCCCGGCGGCAGGGTCGCGGCCAGGGCCGCCGTCGCCCAGCCGGGCGTCCCGCCGCCGTCGAGGACGCCGAGCACGCGCGGGTCGCCGTCCGCGTCTTCCGGCAGGAAGGCGAAGGCGCCGGGGACGGGGTCGACGAAACCGGTCCTGGTCAGCCACCGGCGCGCAGTCTCCGGCGCGGCGTCGAGCCAGCGGGGATAGTCGTCCGCCGCGACCGTCACGAGCGGCGTCGCGTCGGCGCGCGGGTCGACCAGATTGTACATCGCAGGTTCCGTCATCGCGCCGGACGGGCCGTCAGCCGTCGGCGGAGGCTCCAGTTGGACAGGCCGGTCACGACCATCAGGATCAGGGTCAGGCCGAGCGCCGTCGCCGCCACGGGGCGCAACGGGCCGAAGATCGCGCCCTCGTGCACCGGCGTCAGCCAGGCGATGGCGACGTCGCCGGGCGGGTTGCGGGCGGCGTCGACGAACACCGTCAGCTCGCCGGTCATCCTGTCCAACCCGACCATGCTGTAGGCGCGGGGGTTGAGCGGGCGGCGGTCGAGGAAGACCCCCAGCACCATGCGGTCGCCGGGGCCCAGGGTGCGGACCTTGACCAGCCGGCCGACAGGGTAGCGCGCGCGCAGGGCGTCCAGCGCCTGCTCGGCCGTGCGCGGCGCGGCGCCTGGCGGGACCGGGGCGAGGGCGGGGCGGACGTCGGCCCCGACCGGCGCGAAGCGCGACACCAGGGCGGCGGTCAGGGGCTCGGCGGCCATCAGCGCGCCGGTCAGGCCGGTGACCAGCAGGAAGCCCGCCGCCAGGGCGCCGGGCGCGAGGTGCAGCTCGCGCACCAGCCGGCGGATGGGGCCCCTGGGGCGCACGGTCAGCGCCCGGCCCAGGCGGGCCAGGCCGGGCCACCAGACGATCAGCCCGCTGACCGCCATCAGCATCAGGACCAGCCCCTCGGCGAACAGCAGCCAGCGGCCGGTCTCGCCCAGGAACAACGAGCCGTGCAGCCGTTCGGCGAACTGTTCCGGATAGGCCCAGAGCGGTCCCGACGACAGCACGCGGCCGGCGCCGGGATCGAGCTGCAGGACCTGGGTTCCCTGGCCCGGCAGGTCGACGCGGACGGCCGCCGCGCCGGGGCCGTAGACGGGAAGCGCGATCCGGTCGAGTTTTCCTCGGGGGTTCCAGGCGTGGATCGACGCCAGCATCTGGTCGAGCGAGGCGGGGCTGGCCGGGGCGGCGAGCCTCAGCTCCGGATGGAAGACGGGGGCCAGCCGTTCCTGGTTGGCCCACAGGACGCCGCTGACGGCCTGGACCAGGAACAGGGCGGCGACGACCAGGCCGCACCAGCGGTGGACCGTTCTCAACAGGCCGCGCACGGGATCAGGCCCCGCCGTCGGCGTCGAGAGGGATCGGGGGGCGGGGAAGGGGAACGATAAGCGCCGGCGTCATGCCTAAATGACGCTCGGCGACGGCCTCCCCCTACCTTGCGCGGGCTTGCGGACGCAGCGGCTCAGCCGGCGGGCGCGGCCTGCCGCCGCTCGAAGCGGATGCGTTCGGCGCCCTTGACCAGGAAGGCGTGGAAGCCGGCCGCCAGCCAGGCGCGGCATTGGACATGGCGGGGGTCCGGCGCCTGTTCGTTGGCCCACCATTCGGGGCGCTGGGCGCCGCGCGGGAGCAGGGCGCCGATGATCCGCTCGACGTCCCTGAAGCTCATTTCGTAGCTGGCCGTCTGCTGGCGCAGCAGGTGGCGGTGCAGCGGGTCGTACTTTCCCAACGCAAGGCCTCCTTCATCCGGCCGTCTCGCGCCCCCAAGCCTCATTAACACACAAGCTTGACGTTCGCGCGCCGGCTGGCGCGGGAATTGGGGGCGGGCTCAGATCGCCCCTTCGGCGCGCAGGGCCTGGATCGCCGTGGCGACCGCGTCGGGGCCGCCCTTGACGTTCAGCGCCTGGATGGCGTCGGCGCCCAGCCGGGCCAGGACCACGTTGCGGAACCGCGTGCGGTAGCGGGCGCGATCGCCGGGGTCGTAGCCGAACCGGCCCGCGACGGCCTTCAGCGCCGCGTCGGCGGCCTGGGCCGCCGGGACCGAGAACGCCCAGTTGCCGTCCGACAGGTGATGGATCAGCCGTTCCGGCGCCCAGGGCGTGCCGCCGTCGGCGCTGACGGCGTCGGCGGCCCCGGGGAGCGCCAGCCTCAGGGTCCCGGCGGCGTCGCGGCGCAGATAGCCGCGCGCCACCGGATCGACGCGGGCGATGATCGCCGCCGTCCGCAGCCAGTTGACCAGCTTGTACTCGCCGCCGCCGGTCGGCGCGGCGTGGGCGCTGGCCTGGACGATCACCTGCTCGGGCGACAGGCCGCGGCTCATGGCCTCGGCCAGGCTGAGGATATGGTGCGCGCCGGTGCGGCTGTCGCCCGGGCGGCCGGCGTCGTCGGTCTGGCCGCGGCCGCCCAGGCGCAGCTCGACGAACTCGCCGCCGTCGGCGGTCCATTGGAACACCAGGGTCTTGGCCCAGTCGTGCCACAGGGCGGCGGCGACGACGCGGTCCTTGTCGATGGTCCCGCCCGTCGGGGCCAGCTCGTCGCCGTAGCGGCCGGCGAGGTCGAGCCCGCTGCGGGCGTTGAACAGGGTGTGGCCCGGCAGGCCGCCCGGCCAGCCGTGGTGGCCGCCCTCGTCGCCGCCCGGCGCGGCGTAGAACGGCTGGGGCAGGTGCGGGCAGGCGCCGCCGTCGTCCACGACCGGCGGAAACAGCCCGGCGGCCAGCCCGCCGGGAACGCGCGCGCCCTCCTGGGCGTCGATCAGGCCCTGACGCTCCAGTTCGGCGACGACGGCGGCCTTGCCGGCGGCGGTCAGGCCGGCGCGATGGGCGATGCAGGTCGCCTCGTTCGACACCGCGTCGACCGTGGCGGCGCGCAGGCGGGGATCGGCGAGGCCCTGGGCCAGGGCGGCCACGGCCGCCTGTTCGCGCCGGACCAGGGGCGAGGCCTTGGCCGCGGCGATGGCGGCGGCGTCGCCGGCGCCCAGGTGGGTCTGGTCGTCGGCATGGGCGCTTCCGGTCTGGGCGGTCAGCAGGACAAGGGCGATGGCGGCGGCGCGGAGGGCGGTCATGGCGGCTTTCTAGAGGCGACGGGAGCCCGGCTCCATCCCCGCGCGGCGGGCGCGGCCGAAAATGGGCGGCGGGACGACGGGGCCTAGCCGCCGTCGGCGACGGTTTCGTGATCCCCCGCGTGGCCGCCCGCCAGCCGCAGGGCCAGCTCGCGCACGCGCGCCCGCAGCGCCGGCGGGGCCAGGGCCTCGACCTCGCCGCCCAGCCGCAGGATGTCGCGGGCGGCCTGGTCGACGGTCTCGATCGGAATGGTCAGGACCGACCAGCCCCCGGCGTCCGGCGGCGGGGCCGCGCGGGCCGCCGCGCCGAGGGCGGCGTTGATCTCGCGCAGCCGGGAAAGCCCGCGCGCCGTCGACCGCACCTGGGCGACGTCCTTGTAGATGTCGGCCTCGTAGCGGGCCGTCCACCGCGTCCAGAAGGCGGCGAGGTCGAACGCGGCGGGCCGGACGAACCGCTCGTCGAGCACCGTCATGGCCAGGATGTTCGAGGCGCGATAGGCGCGCGGGGCGCCGTCGACCTGGGCGACCAGGTACCAGACCCCGGCCTTGAGCACGAGGCCGAGGGGTTCGAGCAGCCGCTCGACCTCGCCGCTCCAGCGCTCGTAGCGCACGAAGAGCCGCTGCTCGTTCCAGACGGTGCGGGCGATCTCGGGCAGGCGGCCGACGCTGTCGCCGTCGCGGAACCAGTTGACGGGGTCGAGATGGAAGCGCGCGCCGATCCGTTCGGCGCCCAGGCGGCGGTCGTCCGGCAGGGCGGCCAGCAGTTTCAGCCGCGCCGCCGACATCGCTTCGGCCAGGCCCAGTTCGGCTGCGGCGCCCGGCAGGCCGGCCAGGAACAGGGTCTCGGCCTCGCCGGGAGTCATGCCGGTCAGGCGGGTGCGGTAGCCGTCGAGCAGCTGGAAGCCGCCGCTCGGGCCGCGGTCGGCGTAGACCGGCACGCCCGAGGCCGAAAGGGCGTCGATGTCGCGGTAGATGGTCCTGACCGACACCTCGAAGGTCGCCGCCAGGGCCTGGGCGGTCATCCGTCCCCGGGTCTGCAGGAGGATCAGGATGGACAGGAGCCGGCTCGATCGCATCGCCCGACCCTAGCAGATAATCCTGACGCCGGATGTCAGCTTATGGGGTCTACACCTCGGCGACCGGAAACCGAGGAGGCTCTGTTATGTCCGAGATCGAGGGCGGCGCCGGCCGCCGCGAACTGATCGCCGCCGGCCTGGCTCTGGCGGTGGGCGCTCCGACCGCCGCCGAGGCCGCCGCGACGGAAGGGCCCGGCGGGGCGGGCGATTTCGCCTTCCTCATGGGGCGGTGGCGGGTGGACCACGAACGGCTGAAGCGCCGGCTGGCCGGCGACACGCAATGGGAGCGGTTCGGCGGAACCTGCGAGGCTCTTCCGTTGATGGGCGGCCAGGTCAATGTCGACGACAACGTCATCGACCTGCCGGCCGGCCGTTACCGGGCGGCGACGATGCGGGTGTTCGACCCGGGGTCGCGTCGGTGGGCGATCTACTGGATCGACGGGCGGGCGGGGCGGCTCGATGCGCCGGTCTTCGGCCGCTTCGAGGCCGGGAACGGCCTGTTCTTCGGCGACGACCTGTTCGAGGGACGCCCGATCAAGGTGCGGTTCGCCTGGTCGACCGCGGACGCCGCCGCGCCGCGGTGGGAGCAGGCCTTTTCGGCCGACGGCGGCCGGACCTGGGAGACCAACTGGCGCATGACCTTCACGCGCGCGGCCTGAACACGGGGCCGAACCTGCGGCTCGAACCAAGGAGAAACGACATGACGAGGATCAACGCGGCCCTGTCCCTGGCCCTGGCGGCCGCGCTGGCCGCCGCCGTAGCGGGCGGGGCCGAGGCCGCGGTTCCGCCCGACCTGGCGCGGGCGGTGCGCGACTACGACCGGGCCCAGGTCGCCGGCGACCGCGCCGAGCTGGAGCGGCTGCTGGCCGACGACTACCGCCTGGTCAACAGCGCCGGCGAGGTGGAGACCAAGGCCCAGCTGATCGCCGACTTCACCGCGCCCGCCTACAGGCTGGACCCGTTCGTCGTGCGCGAGCCGATCGAGACGGCGTGGCGCGACGGCGCGGTGATGGGCGGGCTGGTGCGGGCCACCGGGGTCGACGGCGGCAAGCGCTTCGACGTCGTCTTCCGCTTCGCCGACGTATGGGCGCGGCGGAACGGCGTCTGGCGGGTGGTCTATACCGGGGTCACGCGGCCGAAGTAGCGGCGGCCGGGCGGGGGCCGAAGGCCGCGAGGAAGGTCTCGACGGCCGCGATCACCTCGACGTCGATCTCCTCGGGCGTCGGCTCGGGCATGAAGTTGCAGAGCCGCGCCTTCATCAGGCGGTTCTGGCACAGGCCGATGAACTGATGGGCGGCGCGCAGCGGGTCGGGGACGCGTAGCTGTCCCTTGGCCGCGGCCTGCTCCAGGAAGTCGGCCAGCAGGCGCGAGCCGCGCTGGGGGCCGCTCTCGTAGAAGGCGCGGCCGATGGCGGGCGAACGCTGCGCCTCGGCGACGATCACCCGGAAATTGCGCAGGCTGAAGTCGGACAGCACGATCGACAGATAGGTGCGGCCGAGCTCGGTCAGCGCCCGGTGGACGTCCTCGTCCTCGGCCAGCATCGCGAACATCGCCTCCGACTGCCAAGCGCAGTGCCTGACCACATAGGCGGCGAACAACTCCTCCTTGTTCTTGAAGTAGTTGTAGAGCGTGCCTTTCGAACCGCCCAGGCGGGCGGCGATCGTCGACATCGAGGCGCTGGCGTAGCCTTCCTCCAGGAAGACGTCGCGGGCGACGTCCAGAATGGCTTCGCGGCGGGTGTCGCGGTCGAGTTTGGGTTTGTTGGCGATGTCCAGCATGTGAAATTTTTCTGACCGTACCGTACGGTCGTCTTGACGCTCCAGGGATCGGCATCCATATGGCCGAAATATGACCGTACAGTACGGTCAATTCAAGACCACGAGCCGCTCATGTCCGATCTCGACGCCGCATCTCCTCCCCCCAGCCGCGGCGGCCGCAGGTCCCGGCTCGCGGTCTTGTTCGCGGCGGCCGGCGCTTCGGCGCTGGCCGCTTGCGCCAGCCTGCCTGCGCCGACGCCGGCGCGGCAGGCCAAGGCGCCCCAGGCCTATGCTTCGACGCAGTCCTTCGCCGCCCCGGCCGCCGAATGGCCGGGCGATTCCTGGTGGAAGGCCTATGGCGACGCCCAGCTCGACGGCCTGGTCGGCGAGGCGCTGACCGGCTCGCCCACCCTGGCCCAGGCGGAAGCCCGGGTGCGCAAGGCGGTCGCCGCCGCCGCCCAGACCAAGGCCGCCGACCTGCCTTCGGTGTCGCTGAACGGCGGCGTCCAGCAGATGAAGCAGAGCTACAACCTGGGCATCCCGGCGCAGTTCGTGCCGCAGGGCTACAACGACTACGGCAAGCTGACGCTGGACTTCTCCTGGGAGCTGGACTTCTGGGGCAAGAACCGCGCCGCCGTCGCCGCCGCTACTTCCGAGATCCAGGCCGCCAAGGCCGACGCCGCCGCGGCGCGGCTGATGCTGTCGACGGCGGTGGCCTCGACCTACGCCGACCTCGCCCGCCTCTACGCCGAGCGCGACGTCGCCGAGCAGGCGGTGCGCGTGCGCGAGGAGACGCAAGGCCTGGTGCAGCGGCGGGTGACCAACGGGCTCGACACCCAGGCCGAGCTGAAGCAGGCCGAGGCCGGCCCGCCGGCCGCCCGCGCCGACCTCGCCGCCCTGGACGAGGCGATCGCCCAGACCCGTAACCAGATCGCCGCCCTGCTGGGCGCCGGGCCCGACCGGGGCCTCGCCATCGCCCGCCCGGGCGCATCGACCCTGAAGCCGTTCGGCCTGCCGGCCAACCTCGCCGCCGACCTGATCGGCCGCCGGCCCGACGTCACCGCCGCCCGCTGGCGGGCCCAGGCGGCCGACAGCCGCATCCGCCAGGCCAAGGCGGCCTTCTATCCCAACATCAACCTCGCCGGCTTCGTCGGAGCCCAGTCGCTGTTTCTGAACAAGCTGTTCGAGAGCGGGTCGGACATCGGCAGCATCGGGCCGGCGCTCAGCCTGCCGATCTTCGAGGGCGGCCGCCTGCGCGCCGACCTGCGCGGAACCCAGGCCGACCGCGACGCCGCCGTCGCCGCCTATGACGCGACGGTGACCGAGGCGCTGCGCAACGTCGCCGACGTCACGGCCAGCGAGCGCGCGCTCAGCAAGCGCCTGTCGGAATCCCGCGCCGCCCTGGCCGCCGACGAGGACGCCTACCGCATCGCCAAGCTTCGCTACGAGGGCGGCCTGGCCAACTACCAGTCGGTGCTGCTCGCCGAGCTGACCCTGCTGGCCCAGCGGCGCGCCGTCGCCGACCTCGAAAGCCGCGCCTTCGCCCTCGACGTCGCCCTCGTCCGCGCCCTGGGCGGCGGCTTCACCAGTTCGTAAGGCGCGCTTCCCAGCCGCGCCCCGCTCCCCACATCTCGCAATACGCGCCTTCAGGACCTCCCCCATGGCCGACTCCGCTCCCACCCTCGCCGCCGCCCAGACCGGCGCCGCGTCCGATCCCAAAGCCCGCCGCAACCGGCTGCTCACCCTGCTGGGCGGCGGCGTCGCCGCCGGCGTCGTGGTCTATGGCCTCTATTGGCTGCTGGTCGCCTCGCACTACGTCTCGACCGACAACGCCTATGTCGGCGCCGACACCGCCCAGGTGACGCCGCTGGTCGGCGGCCCGGTCGCCAAGGTGCTGGTCGCCGAGACCCAGACGGTGAAGGCGGGCCAGCCGCTGGTCGTGCTCGACGATTCCGACGCCAGGATCGCCGTGGCCGAGGCCCAGGCCGACCTGGGCCGGGCCGAACGGCGGGTGAAGGGCTACTTCGCCAGCGACTCGGCCCTGGCCGGCCAGGTCGAGGCGCGTGACGCCGACATCGCCCGGGCCGACGCCAACATCGTCGCCGCCCAGGCCGACCTGGAGCGCGCCCGCACCGACCTGACCCGCCGCCAGAACCTGGCCGCCTCGGGCGCGGTGTCCGGCGACGAACTGACCACGGCCCAGACCGCTTTTCGACCGCCCAGGCCGCGCTGACCGCCGCCCGCGCCGCCAAGGTCCAGGCCGTCGCCAACCGCGGCGCCGCCGTCGGCTCGCGCGAGGTCAACACCGTGCTGATCGCCGGGACCCCGGCCGAGCAGAACCCCGAGGTCGCCGCCGCCCGCGCCCGGCTGGACGCGGCCCAGCTGGCGCTGTCGCGCACGGTGATCCGCGCCCCGATCGACGGGGTGGTGTCGAAGAAGTCGGTGCAGGTCGGCCAGCAGGTCCAGGTCGGAGCGCCGCTGATGGCCGTCGTCCCGACCAGCGACGCCTATGTCGACGCCAACTTCAAGGAAGTTCAGCTGAAGAAGGTGGCCATCGGCCAGCCCGTGACCCTGACCTCCGACCTCTATGGCGGCGGCGTCAAGTTCCACGGCGTGGTCAAGGGCCTGTCGGGCGGCACCGGTTCGGCGTTCTCGCTGATCCCGGCCCAGAACGCCTCGGGCAACTGGATCAAGGTCGTGCAGCGCCTGCCGGTGCGGATCCAGCTCGACCCCAAGGAGCTGCAGCAGCATCCGCTGCGGGTCGGCCTGTCCATGAAGGCGAGCATCGACGTCGCCAAGGCGGGTTGATCAGCGCCCCGGCCAAGTTCGGCCGGGGCTTTTCGGTTCGGACCCGCGCCGCCGTCCTGGCGGACCGGGGCGGGTCCGGGTTTCATGTCGCACAAGCTTAGGAGCGCCGTCATGGCCGCCCGCGACGCCTCATCCGATCCCGCTCCGGCCGCGCAGGCCGGGCCGCCGCCGCTGACCGGCTCCGCCCTGGCGATCACCTCGATCGCCCTGGCGCTCGGCACCTTCATGCAGGTGCTCGACGGCACCATCGCCAACGTCTCGCTGCCGACCATCTCGGGCAACCTGGGGGTCAGCACCAGCCAGGGCACCTGGGTCATCACCTCCTTCGCCGTGGCCAACGGCGTGTCCGTGCCGCTGACCGGCTGGCTGATGGGCCGCTACGGGGTGGTCAAGACCTTCGTCGGTTCGGTGATCCTGTTCACCATCGCCTCGTTCCTGTGCGGCATCTCGTGGAACCTGCCGTCGCTGATCGCCTTCCGCATCCTGCAGGGCGCGGTGTCGGGGCCGATGATCCCCGGCTCGCAGGCGCTGCTGATCATGATCTTCCCGCCGCACAAGCGCGGCACGGCCCTGGCCATATGGTCGATGACCACCCTGGTCGCGCCGATCTGCGGCCCGATCCTGGGCGGCTACATATCCGACAACTATTCCTGGCCGTGGATCTTCCTGATCAACCTGCCGGTCGGGGCGCTGTGCGCCTTCCTGTGCTGGCGCGGCCTGGCCTCGCGCGAGACGCCGACCCGCAAGCTGCCGATCGACCGCACCGGCTTCATGCTGCTGCTGGTCTGGGTCGGGGCGCTGCAGGTCATGCTCGACACCGGCAAGGACGTCGACTGGTTCTCCTCGCCGGCCATCGTGGTCGAGGCGATCATCGCCGCCGTCGGCTTCGTGGCCTGGGTGATCTGGGAGCTGCACGAGAAGCACCCGATCGTCGACCTGTCGCTGTTCAAGTCGCCGAACTTCGTCCTGGCCACCCTGGCCTTCTGCGTCGGTTACGCGGTGTTCTTCGGCAACAACCTCCTGCTGCCGCTGTGGCTGCAGACCCGCATGGGCTACATCGCCACCTGGGCCGGACTGGTGGCCGCGCCCAGCGGCGTGGTGGCGGTGTTCCTGACGCCGTTCGCGGCGCGGATCATGAACAGGATCGACGCCCGCTGGGCGGCGACGGTGGCCCTGCTGGCCTTCGCCCTGTCGTTCTTCATGCGCTCGGGCTATACGCCCGACGCCGACTTCCGCGCCTTCGTCATGCCGATGCTGGTGCAGGGCGTGGCGATGAGCACCTTCTTCATCTCGATGGTGACGCTGTGCCTGAACGGCGTGCCCCAGCACCAGGTGCCGGCGGCCTCGGGCCTGACCAACTTCGCCCGCATCACCGCCGGCAGCTTCGCGGCCTCGATCGCCACCACGGTGTGGGACCGCAGCGAGGCGCTGCACCAGACCCGGCTGTCGGAGACCGTGGCCTCGACCGACCCGGCCTGGCTGGCGGCGATCGGCAAGCTGCACGCGGCCGGCCTCAGCCTGCCGCAGGCGGCGGGGGCGGTGACCAACCAGTTCGTCAACCAGGCCTACCTGCTGGCCTCGGTCGACTTCTTCCGGGTGTCGGCCTGGCTGATCGTGGCGATGATCCCGCTGATCTGGTTGACCCGCAAGGCGATGAGCGGCGGCGGCGCCCACGCCGCGGCGGACTGAGCCCGCCGCGAACCGGAAATGAGGCGGCGCGTCCCCGCGGGCGCGCCGCTGGCTTCTCTCCTAGCGCGCGGCCAGCAGCGTCAGGACCTCGCGCACGACCATGGCGGCCAAGGTCAGGGTGCCCAGCGAGAACACCGCGAACCGCACCGTCACCCGGTTCACCGTCGCCTGCACCAGGCTGTGGACCACGCGCAGGACGACATAGGCCCAGGCCAGCTTGACGTTCAGGTCGTCGGCGCGGCCGGCCAGATAGAGATAGAACACCAACGCGTAGAAGATCGTCGGCTGCTCCATCAGGTGGTTGTAGTTGTCGGCCGCCTGGCGCGTCCCGTCCGGCAGCTTGTCCAGCGAGCCCGGAAAGCGGGCGTCCTGCGGCGAGATTCCGGCCTTGCTCATCGCCGGCAGGCGGGTGGCGTACATCCACACCCACATCACCAGCGACCAGCCGATCAGGGCCAGGACCGGCGTCAGCATAGCGTTCATCTTCGTTCCCCCGAAACGTGGTCGGTCCAAAAGCTCAAAGCGGGATGAGGGCGTAGTCGTCCAGGTTCACCCGCGCGGTGGCGCGGCGATAGGCCGTGGTCGGGCCCGACCAGTTGTTGGTGATCCGCCCGTCGGCGGTCTTGTACCAACTGGCGCAGCCGGCGGCGAAGGCGGTGCCCTTGAGGTCGCGTTGGAGCTCCTCGTTGAAGCGGGCCATGGCGTCGGCCCGCACGTCCAGCGCCCGAGCGCCCTTGGCCTTCACCAGGGCCATGGCCTGCAGGACGTAGTCGATCTGCCGCTCCAGCATGAAGATGATCGAGTTGTGGCCGAGATTGGTGTTGGGCCCGTACAGCATGAAGAAGTTGGGGAAGCCCGCCACCGTCACGCCCAGATAGGCGTGCGCCCCGTCGGCCCAGGCCTCGCTCAGCGTCAGGCCGTTGCGGCCGGTCACCTCGTGGACGCCCATGAACGAGTTGGTCTCGAAGCCGGTGGCGTAGATCAGCACGTCGGCCTCGCGCCGCGTCCCGTCGGCCGTGACCACGGCGTCCGCCTCGATGTGGGCGATGGGGTCGGCGACCACCTCGACATTGGGCCGCACCAGGGCCTGGTAGAAGTCGTCGGCCACCAGGATGCGCTTGCAGCCGATCGGATAGTCCGGAGTCAGCTTGGCCCGCAGGACCGGGTCCTTCACGTGGGCCTCCAGATAGGCGAGGGCCCCCTGGCGGAACTTCTCGCTCATCTTGCTGCCCGGCTCGAAGGCCTTCCAGCCGTACTCCTTGATCCAGTATTTGAACGCCCGGCTGCCGCCCAGGACCCAGGGCGCGACCTTGAACAACAGCCGCTCCAGCGGGTGGTAGCCGCGGTCGCCGCGCGGCACGACCCAGTTGGGCGTGCGCTGGAACACCGTCAGCGTCCCGACCTCAGGCGCGATGCGCGGGATGAACTGCAGGGCGCTGGCGCCGCAGCCGATCACCGCCACGCGCTTGCCGGCGAGGTCGACCGAGTGGTCCCAGCGGGCGGAGTGGAAGCTGGGCCCGCCGAAATCGCCCGCGCCCTCGATCGTCGGCCAGGCTGGGCGGTTGAGCTGTCCCCAGGCGGCGACGAAGTTCTCGGCGGTCAGGGTCTCGCCGCCGGCCAGGGCGATGCGCCAAAGGCCGTCGGCGTCGTCCCAGCGGGCGCTCTCGACCTCGGCGTGGAAGCGGATGTGCGGGCCAAGGCCTCGCTTGCCGGCCACGCGCTCCATGTAGGCCTGGATCTCGGGCTGGAGGGAGTATTTCCGCGTCCAGCCGGGATTGGTCTCGAACGAATAGGAATAGAGGTGGCTGGGCACGTCGCAGCCCGAGCCGGGATAGGTGTTGTCGCGCCAGGTGCCGCCGATGCGGTCGGCCTTCTCCAGGATGACGAAGCTGTCCTCGCCCCGCTCCTTGAGCCTGGCGGCCATGCCCAGCCCGCCGAAGCCCGCGCCCAGGATCGCGACCTTGTAGTCCGCCATGTGCTTCTTCCCATGCGCGCCGCGTTTTTTGTGATGCATGCGGCGTCATGGGCATCTTGGCCGAACGGCGCGGGATGTCCACGCCTAACTGATCGCCGTTCAGGGATCGCTCCCGGCGGCGGCGGGCGTCAGGGCTCGACCGGCAGGCCGGCGCAGCGTTCCGGGCGGCGCACGGGATTGCACACGACCGTCGCCCCGCCGGGCAGCCGCGCCTGATACGGGCCGAACGCCGGGTCCGGCCGGCGGTAGTCGGTCGAGACGTACTGCGCGCCCGAGGCCAGGGCGGCGTCGCGGCGGCGGCCGTCGCCGGCCCGCGCCTCGACCGTGTCGGCGTCGGCGCGGGTGCGCACCACCATGCCGGCCAGCACCGCCGCCCGGATCGCGGCGGCGTCGGCCACGGGATCGTTCAGGGTGGCGTAGGCGGCGTCGGCGGCCGACGGGTCGGCGTTGACGAAGACCAGCCGGCCTTCCAGCGTCCTGCGGCCGCCCCGGTAGGCGTCGGTCTTGGCCGGCCCCTCGTCGAGGGCGAACAGCACCTTGCCCCGCGCCGCGCCCAGGGTGGGCCAGCCGTCGGCCGCGACCGCCTCGCGCAGGGCGGCGCGGGCGCCGCGCACCTGGTCGGGCGTGACCATCTCGTTCGGGGCGAACGCCTGGGCGATCTCGGCGTCGAGGGCGTCGAAGGCGCGGGTGTCGAAGGGCAGGGCGGCGGTCCCGCCCGGAACCGACGAGGGACCATCCTTGGCGTTCATCATGATCAGGATCGGCGCATGGTCCGGATGAGCCTTCGACCAGGCGCGGATCTCGCCCAGGCAGGCGACGAAGGTCGCGCAGCGGCTGCGGAAGTCGACGTCCTGCATGTGCATGACCTTGAACCCCGGCCGCGCCATCGCCCCGGCGTAGCCTTCGGGCGGGACGCCGCCCAGCAGGCGGGGGCCGAGCGGGGCGGCGTAGCGGCCGCCCTGCGGGTCGTAATAGACGTCGAGCTCCAGCTGGCGGGCGCCGTCGTCGAGCTGCTCGGTCAGCGGGGGATGGCCGTACTCCAGGCCCTTGACCTCGTCCCCGGCCACGGCCCGGAGGCGGGCGAACTCGGCCTCGGGAATGCGGGTCTTGTAGCTGTTGTGGGTGCCGACGGTGAGGATGTCGTTGAGGCGAAGGTTGGCGTCCATCCAGGCCCGCGCGCAGCCCGGGCCGGCGGCGCGGGCGTCCGGCGCGCGAAGGTCGCAGTCCGGCGCGGCGCAGGCGGCGCTGGAAAGCAGGGTCGCGCCGAGGGCGATGAGCCAGGTCCGCATGAAGGCCTCCCGAGGGTTCGGGCCGGCTTTAGACGGCGCGTATGACGATCCGGCGAAGGCGAGGGATCAGTCCAGCTTGCGCACGGCGATCTCGGCGACCATGCGCACCGAGCGCGCGGCCTTGAGGTCGCCGCCGACGATCAGGCGGAACGGGGCCTCCTCCTTGGCCAGCGGCGCGCCGTCGACGGTGTCGGCCAGGATGGTCGGCGTTCCGCGAAAGCCCGCCGAGGTCTCGGCGATCGACAAGGGAATCCAGAACCCGTCGGTTCCCTTGACCGTCACCACCTGGCGCAGGGCTGGGCCGTGCAGCCGCACCTCGGACGGGGCGCCGACCTCGGCCAGCAGGTCGGTCAGCGAAACGCCCTCGTAGGTCTTGTGGTCGCCGAAGCCGGCCTTGACCGTGGTGCGGCGCATGGCCTTCAGCTCGGCGGCGCCGATCGTCTTGCTCTGGCCGTCCGGTCCCTTGAGGACGAGGCTCTGCGCCTGGGACGGCGCCGGCGCGGCGCCCGCGGCGGCGAAGGCGAGGACGGCCGCCAGGGCCAGGGCTTTCAAGGTCACGATCGGGCTCTCCGCGATTCCGCTCCGGCCCATAAGGCGCCCGACCCGCGCCTCGCGGTCAAGCGGCGCCCCTTGCGGCGCCGGGGGGTGATCTTTCACTATGGGGGGTGTCCAGAACCCCCCTCATCATCGATTGCGATCCCGGCGTCGACGACGCCGTCGCCCTGTTCCTCGCCTTCGCCGCCCCCGACGTCTTCGACCTGATCGGGATCACCACGGTGGCCGGCAACGTCAACGCCGAGCTGACGGCCCGCAACGCCCGCATCCTGCGCCAGATCGCCGGCCGCGAGGACGTGCCGGTCTACGCCGGTTGCCAAAGGCCGCTGGTGCGCCGCCCCGTCGAGGCCGACGCGTTCCACGGCGCCTCGGGCCTGGGCGACATGGCGGTGTTCGAGCCGGCCGCCCCGGCCGCCGCCGGCCATGCGGTCGACTTCCTGGTCCAGGCGGTGATGAGCCGGCCGGCGGGCAGCGTCGCCCTGGCCGTCACCGGTCCGATGACCAACCTGGCCGCCGCCCTGGCGCTGGAGCCGCGGCTGGCCTCGCATCTCGGCCAGGTGGTGGCGATGGGCGGCGCGCGCAGCGAGGGCGGCAACATCACCGCCTCGGCCGAATACAACATCTACGCCGACCCCCACGCCGCCCAGGTGGTGTTCGAGGCCTGCCGCGACGTGGTGGTGCTGGGGCTCGACGCCACCCATCAGGTGCGCGCGACCGACGACCGCCTCGCCGCCATCGCCGCCATCCCGCGCCCCGCCGCCAAGGCCGCGGCCGAGCTGCTGGTGTTCGCCAACCGCGTCGAGCGCGAACTGGTCGGCGGGACGGCCAGCCCGCTGCACGATCCCTGCACCATCGCCTATCTGCTGGCGCCGCAGCTGTTCACCACCCGGCCCTGCCGCCTGTCGGTCGAGACCGCCTCGCCCCTGACGCTCGGCCACACCGCCGTCGAGTTCCGCCTGAAGTCGCCGGACGAGGCCAACGCCCTGTGGGTGAGCGCGGTCGACGCCCAGGGCGTGTTCGACCTCCTGACCGAAAGGCTGGCGCGGCTGTGAGCGGTCCCGCGATCACCGTCGTCGGCTCGATCAATCTCGACATGACGGCGACGGCGGCGAGCCTGCCGGCCCCCGGCGAGACCGTCACCGGGGCGACATTGGGCCGCCATCCGGGCGGCAAGGGCGCCAACCAGGCCCTGGCGGCGCGGCGGCTGGGCGCGGCGGTGCGCATGGTCGGCCGCGTCGGGCGCGACGGCCTGGCCGACGAGGCCCTGGCCCTGTTGCGGGCCGAGGGCGTCGACCTGTCGGCCTGCGCGGTCGACGAGACCGCCGCCACCGGCGTCGCCCTGATCGCCGTCGCGGCGGGAGGCGAGAACCAGATCGTCGTCGCGCCCGGCGCCAACGCCGCCCTGACGCCGGACCGGCTGGCCGCGCCGCCGCAAGGGGCTTTGATCTGCCAGCTCGAACTGCCGGTGCAGACGGTGGCGCGGGCGGTGGAGATGGCGGACGGCTTCGTCTGCCTGAACCTGGCCCCCGCCGCCGAGGTTCCCCAGGCTCTGTTCGACCGCGCCGACCTGATCGTCGTCAACGAGACCGAGGCCGCCTTCTACGGCGCGCCGTTGCACCGCGCCGCCGGCCTGGTGGCGGTCACCCTGGGCGGCAAGGGCGCGCGCCTGTTCCGCGCCGGCGAGGTGGTGGCCCAGGCCGCCCCGCCGCCGGTCGCCGCCGTCGACACCACGGGGGCGGGCGACGCCTTCGTCGCCGCCCTGACCGTCGCCCTGCTGGAGAAGCAGCCGCCGGCCGACGCCCTGGCCTTCGCCTGCGCCGCCGGGGCCGTGGCCGCCACCCGCGCCGGCGCCCAGCCGTCCCTGCCGACGCGGGCCGAGGTCGAGGCGCGCCTGGCGTCCCTCGCCGCCGCCGGCCGAGCTATGGAAGCGCCATGACCCGCCACGTTCCCGAACTCAGCCTGAAGGCCTTCACCCAGGGCGACGCCGCCGCGCGCGGGGCTTTCTCCGACGCCCTGATGGCGGGGCTGCAGGACTACGGCTTCGTCATCCTCAAGGACCACGACGTTCCCGTCGCCCTGCTCGACGCGGCCTACGGCATGGCCGAGCGGGTGTTCGCCCTGGACGAGGCCGAAAAGCGCCGCCACGCCGCCGGCCTTCGCGGCTACACGCCGTTCGGGACCGAGCACGCCAAGGACCACGCCCTGCCGGACCTCAAGGAGTTCTGGCAGATCGGCCGCGAGGTCCCCGAGGGCGTGGTTCTGGACGAGGACTTTCCGCCCAACGTCTGGCCCGAGGGCGTCGCCGGCTTCCGCCAGACCTTCCTGTCGCTGTTCGACGGGCTGGACGAGACCGGCCGCCAGCTGCTGCGGGCCCTGGCGCCCAAGCTGGACCTGGACGAGGCCTATTTCGACCCGCTGGTCCGCCATGGGACCTCGATCCTGCGCGTGCTGCACTATCCGCCGGTGCCGGACGACGCCGCGCCCGGCGCGGTGCGTTCGGCCGCGCACGAGGACATCAACTTCATCACCATCCTGGTCGCCGCAAAGGGGGCGGGGCTGCAACTGCTCGACCGCGACGGGACCTGGCTGCCGGTCGAGACCGATCCCTCGAACCTGATCGTCGATTCCGGCGACATGCTGCAACGCCTGACCAACGGCGTGATCCCGTCGACCACCCACCGCGTGGTCAATCCCGAAGGGCCGAACGTCAGCCGCTATTCGATGCCGTTCTTCATGCACCCCAGCTCGGCGACGCCGTTGAACTGCCTGCCGTCCTGCGTCGGCGAGGGGGCGAAATATCCCGACATCACCGCCGGCGACTTCCTGGCCGAGCGGCTGAGGGCCATCGGCCTGGCGAAATAGTCCGCCGCCGCTCATTCCCCGCAGGGCACGGCGTCACCCGTTCGGCCGCGTCACCGTGAAGCGCAGCAGCTCCTGCTGCGGCGCGGGCCAATCGGGCTTCAGCTCCACCGCCTTGCGGTAGTCGAAATAGGCGCTCTTCTCGTCGTCCAGGCCCTCGTGGGCCAGGGCGCGGTTGAAATAGGCCTTTTCCGGCTCCTCGGGGCCGAGGGCCAGGCCTCGGTCGATCTCGACGATGCCGGCGGCGTAGCGGCGCTGACCGATCAGGGCCGCGCCGCGATTGACATAGGCCTCGCCCAGGGTCGGCTCGATGCGGACGGCGATGTCGAAATCCCGGCGCGCGGCGTCGAAGTCGCGGCGGCGCAGCTGGATCACGCCGCGATTGACATAGGTGCCGGCCAGGGCGTGCGGGTCGAGGGGCTCGCCCTCGATGGCGTCGGTGCAGGCCTCCAGGGCGTGGGCGTCGGCCTCGCCCGCCAGGGCGGCGGTCGAGCAGACGTGGGCCAGGCCGCCGCCGAGGACGCTGACGGCCGCGCGGGCGGCGGCGGGATGAAGCAGGACGGCGGCGGCGACAACCGCGACGGCCGGCAGGCTCGCACGCATGGGGCTCTCCCATGACCAGGGCTTGACGGCCCATTGTGCGCTTGCGGCCGGATTAAGACCAGCGTTCGTTGAGCGGTCGCCGCGTCGCAGCCGTTCAGGCGGCGGCGCGGAACGCCGGCTTGTCCCCGAGGATGGTGGCGCGGTGCATCACCCGCCGGTGCGGCAGGAAGTCGTCGACCGCCCGGTGCTGGGTGCAGCGATTGTCCCAGAACGCCACCGCGCCCGGCGTCCAGCGCCAGCGCACGACGAACTCCGGCTTCTGCACATGGGCGTTGAGGAAGGTCATCAGCGCCCGGCTCTCCTCGCCGCGCAGGCCCTTGATGCGGCTGGTGAACACCGAATTGACGAACAGGGCCGGCTCGCCGGTCTCGGGGTGGGTGCGGATCACCGGATGGAGCACCGGCGGGTGCTCGCGGCGGGCCTTCTCGTATTGCTCGGCCCCGGCCTGGGACCCGGCCAGGCCTTGCGGCGTGAAGGCGTAGGCGAAGTCGTGCACCGCCTCCAGGCCTTCGAGGAACGTCTGCATCGGCCGCGACAGCGCCTTGTAGGCGGCGGTCATGCTCGACCACATGGTGTCGCCGCCCACCGGCGGCAGCTGGCGCGCGTGCAGCACCGCCCCCATCGGCGGCGTCTCGATGAAGGTAACGTCGGTGTGCCAGAAGTTGTTGTCGGTCGGATTGTCGACGTGGTTGTCGATGACCATGATCTCGGGATTGCCGTCGACCTTGCCGTAGAGCGGGTGGACGTGCAGGTCGCCGAACCGCGCGGCGAAGGCGCTCTGGGCCTTGGGCGACAGGTCCTGGTTCTCGAAGAAGATCACCTGGTGCTTGAGCAGCGCCTGGCGGATGTCGCCGATCAGGTCGTCCGACAGGTCGTCGGCGAGGTTGATCCCGCTGAGCAGCGCCCCGATGGCCGAGGTGAGGGGGGTGACTTCCAGCACATTGGAACGCGCCACGGCGATCCTCCCGATCTTGCTTGCGTGAACAACGATCACCGGGGGCGGCCGATTGTCAAACGCTCCGTGAAACTTGACTCCCGGCGTCAAGGATGGAACAAAATAAGAACATAAGAAGCTCCCAAGCATGACCCGAACGCCCCCGCAACCGCTGACCCTCGGCCAGGCCGAAATCTTCCCGGCGGACGTCTGTCCGCTGGAGGAGGTGGCGGCGGCCGCCCCGGCCGACCTGGCCGCGGCCCTGGGTTTCGCCCTGGACCGGCTGGCCGTCGGCGACGGTCGGCCGCTGGCCTTCGTCGCGCCGGCCGCCTGGCGGCGGGAACGGGGCCGCCCGTTCGCGCGAGGCCTGGTCCAGGTCGTCGGGGCGGCGGCCTCGCGCCTGATCTGGATCGCGGCCGACAAGGAGGCCCAGGCCCTGTGGGCGCTGGAGGAGGCCTTGAAGTCCGGCGCCGTGGCCGGGGCGATCGGGGCCGCCCTGGCCCCGTCCTTCGTCGCCACCCGGCGCATCGACTTCGCCGCCCGCGCCGGCGGGGCCCTGGCCGTTCTGCTGCGCGCCCAGCCAGGGGGCGATCTCAGCGCGGCCCGGCGGCGCTGGCGGATCGCTAGCCTTCCGTCCGCCGCCCATCCCTTCGACCCTCAGGCCCCGGGCGCGCCGCGCCTGACGGCCGAACTGACCCGCCGGCGCGACGGACCGCCCGGCGCCTGGACCCTGGAAAAGGACGATGAATCGGGTCGTTTCCGTGTGGCTGCCGGACTGGCCGGTGACGGCGTTCCGGCGCGCCGAACCCGCCGCCGCGCCGCCTGAAGGCCAGCCCTTCGCCCTGATCGGCCGCGAGGGCCAAAGGCAGGTGCTGACCGCGCTCAATCCGGCCGCGCGGGCGCTCGGCCTGCGCATGGGTCAGGCCCACGCCGACGCCCGCGCCATGGTTCCCGACCTGATCGGCCTGCCGGCCCGGCCGGACCAGGACCGCGACGCCCTGCGCCGCCTGGCCCTGTGGGCCGAACGCTACGCCCCCACCGTGGCCACCTGCGCCCTGTTCCCCGGCCAGGAGGGCCTGTTCCTCGACATGACCGGCGGGGCGCACCTGTTCGGCGGCGAGGCGGCCCTGCTGGCCGAGATGCGCGCGCGCCTGGCGGCGGCGGGCGTCCCCGCCCGCGTGGCCATGGCCGACACCCTGGGCGCGGCCTGGGCCCTGGCCCGGTTCGCGCCTGAGCCCGAGACCATCGCGCCGCCGGGGGGAACGCGCGAGGCCCTGGCCGACCTGCCGGTCGCCGCCCTGCGCCTGCAGCCCGCCGCCGTGACCCTGCTCGGCCGCTTCGGCCTGCGCCGGATCGGCGACCTCTACGCCCTGCCGCGCGCCGGCCTCGCCCGGCGGTTTCGCGGCGAGGCAGGCCTGGCGGTGGTCGAGCGCCTGGACCAGGCCCTGGGCGCGGCCGGCGAGGCGGTGGACCCGGTGCGCCCGCCGCCGGTCTATCGCGCCTGGATGGTGTTCGCCGAGCCGCTGCTCGACACGGCCGGCGTCGACCATCGCCTGGACGACCTCGCCCGCGAGCTGGCTCGCCAGCTCGACCGCGACGGCCAGGGCGCGCGGCGGCTGACCCTGACCGCCTTCCGCGTCGACGGTCGCGCCGTCGGCCTGTCGGCGGGCCTTTCCGCCCCGGCCGCCCGGCCGGCCCACCTGACGCGGCTGCTGCGCGAGAAGGGGCTGGAGCATCTCGATCTCGGCTTCGGGGCCGACGCCTTGATGCTCAGCGCCGACCGCGCCGAGCCGCTGGCCGCGCGGCAGGGCGAGATGACCGGCGAACGCGCCGTCGTCGCCGCCGACGCCCTGGCCGCCCTGATCGACCGCCTGCAGGCCAAGCTCGGCGAGGACGCGGTGCGCCAGCCGGTCCTGGCCGAGAGCTGGACGCCCGAACGCAGCGAACGCTGGATCAGGGCCTCGCCCGAGGCGGCGGCGGTCTCGGTCGCGGACGACGACCCGGCGCGGCCCCTGATGCTGTTCGACCCGCCCGAGCCGGTCCAGACCATGGCCGAGCTGCCAGACGGCTTGCCGGCCCAGTTCGTCTGGCGGCGGGTCGCCCGCAAGGTGGCCCGGGCCGAGGGGCCCGAACGGCTGTCGGCCGAATGGTGGCGGCCGGCCGCGCGGCCCGAACGCGCCCCGCGCACCCGCGACTATTACCGCGTCGAGGACCAGGACGGCCGCCGCTACTGGCTGTTCCGCGAAGGGCTCTACGGCCGCGAGGACGCGCCGCCGGCCGAGGGCGAGCCGCCGCGCGAGCCGACCTGGTGGCTGCACGGGGTGTTCGCATGACCCTGGCCTACGCCGAGCTGGACGCCCGCTCGAACTTCAGTTTCCTGGAGGGCGGTTCGCACCCGGCCGAACTGGTCATGCAGGCCAAGACCCTGGGCCACGCCGCCTTCGGGATCGCCGACCGCAACACCCTGGCCGGCGTGGTCCGCGCTCACGCCGAGGCCAAGAAACAGGGCGTAAGGCTGCTGGTCGGCTGCCGGCTGGTCTTTCGCGACGGGGCCGAGCTGATCGTCTATCCGCGCGACCGCGCCGCCTATGGCCGTCTGTGCCGCCTGCTGTCGATCGGCAAGAGCGCGGTGGCCGAGCCGGAGGGCGACGCTCCTTCCCGTCCTCCCCCATGCGAATGGGGGAGGGGGACCACGCGCAGCGTGGTGGAGGGGGCGGGACTGGGCTCGGAGCTGGCGGACGCCCCCTCCGCCGCTTCGCGGTCCCCCTCCCCCGTGAACGGGGGAGGACAGGTTGGTATGGCCGCCGCCGAACCCCGCATCCCCAAGGGCGAGTGCTGGCTCGACTTCGAGCAGGCCGTCGCCCTGGGCGAGGGCATGATCGCGCTGGTTCCGGCGCCGGCGGCGATCGACGCCGCCTTCGAGGCGCGGCTGGCGGCCTGGCGGCGGGCCTGGCCCGACCGGCTCTATCTGGCGGCCAGCCCCCTGCACCGGGGCGACGATCGCGCCCGGATGAACCGGCTGGCCGCGATCGCCCGCCGCACGGGCGCGCGGCTGGTCGCGGCCAACGCCGTGCTCTACCACCAGCACGAACGCCGCCGGCTGCAGGACGTGCTGACCTGCATCCGCGAGGGCGTGACCATCGACCGGGCCGGGTTCCGGCTGCAGGCCAACGCCGAACGCTTCCTCAAGTCCGCCGCCGAGATGCGGCGCCTGTTCAAGGGACACGAGGACGCGGTGGCCCGCACGGCCGAGATCGTCGAGGCCTGCCGGTTCAATCTGGACCACCTGAAATACGAATATCCCGACGAGCCGATGCCGCCCGGCTGGACGCCGCAACGCTGGCTGATGCACCTGGCCTTTCGCGGGGCGAAGACGCGCTATCCCTGCGGAGTTCCGATCCAGGTCGTCACGACCCTGCGCAAGGAACTGAAGCTGATTAAGACGCTGGGATACGCGCCCTATTTCCTCACCGTGCACGACATCGTCGCCTGGGCGCGCCACAAGAAGAACATCCTGTGCCAGGGGCGCGGCTCGGCGGCCAATTCGGTGGTTTGCTATTGCCTGGGCGTCACCGCCGTCGATCCCGTCGAGCAGGATCTGCTGATCGAGCGGTTCATCTCCGACAAGCGCAAGGAGCCGCCGGACATCGACGTCGACTTCGAGCACGAGCGGCGCGAGGAGGTGATGCAGTATGTCTATGAGCGTTACGGCCGGCATCGGGCGGCGATCTGCGCCACGGTCATCCACTATCGCCCCCGTTCGGCGATCCGCGACGTCGGCAAGGCGCTGGGCCTGACCGAGGACGTCACCGCCGTCATGGCCAACACGGTGTGGGGCTCCTATGGCGCCAAGGTCGAGGACGACCACGTCGACCGAGCGGGCCTGCGGCGCGACGACCCGCGCCTGCGCCTGGCGCTGGAGATCACCGCCGAACTGATCAATTTCCCCCGCCACCTGTCCCAGCACGTCGGCGGCTTCGTCCTGACCCAGGGGCCTCTGGTCGAGACCGTGCCGGTCGGCAACGCCGCCATGGAGGACCGCACCTTCATCGAGTGGGACAAGGACGACATCGACGAGCTGGGCCTGATGAAGGTCGACGTGCTGGCGCTGGGCATGCTGACCGCCATCCGCCGGGCGTTCGAGATGATCGCCGCGCATTACGGACGGGTGCTGGATCTGGCCACGGTTCCGGCCGAGCGGCCGCAAGTCTACGACATGCTGTGCCAGGCCGACTCGCTGGGCGTGTTCCAGGTCGAGAGCCGGGCGCAGATGGCCATGCTGCCCCGGCTGCAGCCGCGGCGGTTCTACGATCTGGTCATCGAGGTCGCCATCGTCCGCCCCGGCCCGATCCAGGGCGGCATGGTCCATCCCTATCTCAACCGCCGCGCCGAACAGCGGCGCGATCCGGACAAGGCGTTCGACTATCCTGCTCCGGCGGCGGAGCACGGCTCGCCGGACGAGTTGAAGAACGTGCTGCACAAGACCCTGGGCGTGCCGCTGTTCCAGGAGCAGGCCATGCGCATCGCCATGGTCGCAGCCTGCTTCACCGGCGACGAGGCCAACGGCCTGCGCCGGGCCATGGCCACCTTCCGCAACGCCGGCACCATCGGCCAGTACGAGGAGATGATGGTCGGGCGGATGATCGGGCGCGGCTACGATCCCGAATTCGCCCGCAACTGCTTCGAGCAGATCAAGGGCTTCGGCGAATACGGCTTTCCCGAAAGCCACGCCGCCTCGTTCGCCCTCCTGGTCTATGTCTCGTCCTGGCTGAAATGCTTCTATCCGGAGGTGTTCGCCGCCGCCCTGCTCAACAGCCAGCCGATGGGCTTCTACGCCCCGGCCCAGATCATCCGCGACGCCCGCGAGCACGGGGTCATGGTCGCCCCTCCCGACGTCAACGCCAGCGACTGGGACAGCACGTTGGAAGCCCCGAGCGAAGGGGTTTCGACGGCCGCCCCGATCCCGTCGCGCTGGCGGCGGCCGGGCCGCAGCGTCCCGGGAGAGGCTCCCCGCGCCCTGCGCCTGGGGCTGCGCCAGATCGACGGTTTCTCCAAGGCTTGGGCCGAGGCGATCTCCGAGGCGCGGGAAAAGGGCGGGCCGTTCGCCTCGCTGGACGACCTGCGGCATCGCGCCGGCGTTCCGGCGGCGGCGCTGGACGCCCTGGCCGCCGCCGACGCCCTGGGCTCGCTCGACCTGACGCGGCGGGGCGGGCTGTGGGCGGCGCGGGGGCTGCCGCGCGCCAGGCCCGCGCCGCTGTTCGCCTTCGCCGGCCTGGACGAGGCCGACGGGACGCCGCCCGCCGCCCTGCCGACGCCGCCGCCGTCGGAGGAGGTGGTCTGCGACTACGAGACCATCCGCCTGTCGCTGAAGGATCATCCGGTGCGGTTCCTGCGGCCGCGGCTGGAGCGGGCCGGCGCTTCGCCGGCGGCCGCGATCGCCGACCTTCCCGACGGCCGGCGCGTGGCCGTCGCCGGCGTGGTGCTGGTGCGCCAGAGGCCCGGCTCGGCCAAGGGCGTGTGCTTCATCACCCTGGAGGACGAGACGGGCGTGGCCAATCTGGTGCTGTGGCCCAAGACCTTCGAGGCCTTCCGCCCGGTGGTGATGGGCGCGCGCATGGTGCTGGCGCGCGGCCGCATCCAGCGCGCCACGGACGACGAGGGCTCCGTCGTCCACCTGGTGGTCGACGCCGTCGAGGACCGCACCGGCGACCTCGACCTGCTGTCGGAGGCCGCCGCCCATCCGCCCCTGTCCCAGCCCATGGCCCACGCCGACGGGCCGCGCCACGCCGCCCCCGAACGCGGCGAGCTGCTCCGGCATCGTCACCCCCGCGACGTCAGGGTGCTGCCGAAGTCGCGCGATTTCCATTGAACGCCTGGAACCCGCCGCCCCGCGCCGCCATTTCCGCAGAAGCTCCTGGCCAGCATGAGGAGACCGCCATGCGCCCGGCCGTCATCGCCCTCGGCGTCGTCGCCGCCTTCGCCGTCGTCCGGCCCGTCGCCGCTCAACCGTCCGCGCAGCAGCTCATGTCGCAACAGAACGCCGCGTGGCAGCAGCAGGACATCGCCCGCCGCCAGCTGGGCGAGACCCAGCGCGCGGCGGACGCCGCCCGCGCCCGCCTGCAGACCACGGCCGCCGTCAAGGACCTGGAGGCCCAGCGCGCCGCCAACCTCGCCGGGGCGGCGGCCCTCGACCGCGAGTTCGACGCCCAGATGCAGGTGCAGGACGACCTGAACCGCCAGATGGAGGCCGACGCCCGCCGCCTGGAGCAGCTGCAACAGGCCGACCTCGCCGCCGGCAACGCGCTGATCCTGGCCGTCAGGCCGGCGGCGAAGTGAGCTTGATCGGCCCGGCCGGGGCGTGCTGAAGAAGACGGGTCGGCCGCCGCGCGCGGCCTGGTCCAATGGAGCGATCCATGCGCCTCGACGACGAACAGGAAGACTCCAACTTCGAAGATCGCCGCGGCCAGGGGTTCGGCGGCGGCCCGATGATGATCGGCGGCGGCGGGCTGGGCCTGGTGGCCGTGGTGGTCATCGGCCTGCTGCTGGGCGTCGATCCGCGCACCCTGCTCGGTTCGCTCGAACAGGCCCAGCCGCCCGGCCAGACGCAGCCGGCGGCGCCGGCCGGAGCCGCCGGCCCGTCCGGCGCCCAGGACGCCGAGGTGGTGTTCTCGCGCAAGGTCCTCAACACCACCCGCAAGGTGTGGACCGACATCTTCGCCGCGCGGGGCCAGACCTACGCCCCGCCGGTCCTGGTGGTCTATGACGGCCAGACCCAGACCGGCGGCTGCGGCGCCGGCCAGGCGGCGATGGGGCCGTTCTATTGTCCCGGCGACCGCAAGGTCTATCTCGACCTGTCGTTCTTCAACGAGCTGTCGACCCGCTTCGGCGCCGGCGGCGACTTCGCCCGCGGCTATGTCATCGCCCACGAGGTCGGCCACCACGTCCAGAACCTGCTCGGCGTGTCGGACCAGGCCCAGGCCCTGGAGGTGCGCTCCAGCAAGGTCGCGGCCAACCGCGTGTCGGTGCGGGTCGAGCTGCAGGCCGACTGCTACGCCGGCGTCTGGGCCAACCACATCCAGGCCAGGCTCGATCCGGGCGACATCGAGGAAGGCCTGCGCGCCGCCAGCGCCGTCGGCGACGACACCCTGCAAAAGCAGGCGCAAGGCCGCGTCGTGCCCGACGCCTTCACCCACGGAACCAGCGCCCAGCGGGTGAAGTGGTTCAAGACCGGCTACAGCCGCGGCGACATGGACGACTGCGACACCTTCGGCGCCAGGGATTTGTAAGTATCGAGATCCTTAGCGGACCCCGTTGACCCGCAGGGCTCCTTCTACGAGCCTCGCCTCGCCTCGGCCGGAGTGGAGGTTTACTTGCTCGAAGACGTCGCAGACTGGGAGGCTCGGTCGGAATGAGCAGCATCCCGTGGCCATTGGTCGAGATCGCCATAGAGCCGAAGTCAAAGGCTGATCAGGAGAAGCTCGGCGTCGCATTGAAGGCGCTGGCGGCCGATGATCCGATCATCCGACTTTCCATCGGCGAGGAAAACGGCCTGACCATCCTGGGCGGCGCCGATGATCTTCAGCTCGGCGACAAGATCAGCGTCCTGCAAGGTGTTTACAACTTGGAGGTCAATGTCGGCGCGCCGCAGGTGGCCTACCGCGAGACGCTCGGGCGAAAGGCGGAGATCGACTTCACCCACAAGAAGCTAGATGACCGAGGGTGCGAGTTCGCCAGGGTGAGGATCCTGTTCGAGCCTTGTCAGCCGGGAAAGGGCTACAGTTTCGAAAGCAGGATCGGCGGCGGGAGAGTGTTGGAAGAATACCTGCCCGGGGTCAGGAGAGGTTTGGACTCCGCCAAGGACGCAGGTCTTCTGGCCGGTTTCCCGGTGATCGACTTTACGGCGACACTGATCGACGGCGCCTATCACGACCTAGATTCGAGCGCGGCGGCGTTCGAGATCGCGGCGCGAGAGGCGTTCCGCAAGCTGAGCGACCAAGCTGAACCTAAGCTGCTTGAACCCGTGATGCAGGTGGAGATCGTATCTCCGGAAGAGTACGTCGCCGACGTGATCGGCGACTTGAACCGCCGCAGGGCCCGGATCGTCGGCTCAAATCCGCGAGGCCAAGATTCGGTTGTCACGGCCGTGGTCCCGCTCGCCGACATGTTCGGGTACGCCGACGCTCTGCGGTCCACGACCGAAGGCCGCGCCACCTTCCGCATGGCTTACGATCGCTACGAACCAGCTCCGCAGCCGCCGCCGGACGGTTTTCTCCCGCCCGCCGTGGGAATGCGCGCCTAAGGACGGCTCCCTATCCTTCGCGCACAATGCGGGCGACCGTTTCCCCTGGGCGAGACCGCCCGACCTCAAGCCGCAGCGGCCGCACCTGCTTGCATGCGTGGCCGTCGCGCCATTGTCGCCGCCGGGCGTCTCGTCTAATCTGCGGCCGTTCTCCGGGGTGTCCCGTCAAGGGGCTGAGATACGGCTGACCTCCTGCCTCGCATGAGGAGCGTCGTGACCCGCCGAACCTGATCCGGGTCATGCCGGCGAAGGGAGGAACGCCATGGCGCAACAGGACGCCACCCGCCTGCTGGCCCGTGTTTTCGGGCCTTACCTGCTTTTGTCCGGAGCGGCGGTCGCCGTTCGGCGCGGCGACTTGCCCGCCGTGCTGGCCGCCTATGAACGCGACGTCGGCCTGTCGATGACGGCCGGCTTCCTGGTGCTGCTGTTCGGGCTGGTCGTGGTGGCGGTCCACAACCGCTGGCGCTCGCCGGCCCAGATCGCCGTCAGCCTGGTCGGCTGGCTGTTCGCCCTGAAGGGACTGCTGCTGCTGGTCGGCTTCACGCCCTTCGCCCAGGCGACCGCCGGCCTGGTCGCCGCCCCCGCCGCCATGCTCGGCTTCGGCCTGGTCTTCATCGCCCTCGGCGCCTGGCTCTCCTGGGCCGGCTTCCGGGGCGCTTCCGCTTCCAGTTAAGGATTTTCCAGATGAACAAGCACGTCGCGCCCGCCGGTGTGGGCGACAACGCCATTCCCACCGGCGAGCGCCCCGGTTCGCGCAAGGTCTATGAGCCGGGCGCGCTGTTCCCGGACATCCGCGTGCCGTTCCGCGAGGTTGCGGTGCACCCGTCGGCCAACGAGCCGCCGGTGACCATCTACGATCCGTCGGGCCCCTATACCGACCCGAACGCCAGCATCGACATCCACAAGGGCCTGGCCCGGCCGCGCGACGCCTGGGTCCTGGCCCGCGGCGACGTCGAGGCGGTGGCCGACCCCCGCCAGGTCAAGCCGGAAGACAACGGCCACGCCCAGGGCAAGCACCTGGCCCCGCAGTTCAACGACGTGCGCACCGTCTATCGCGCCAAGGGGAACGCCTGCGTCACCCAGCTCGAATACGCCCGGCGCGGGATCATCACGCCGGAGATGGAATACGTCTCCATCCGCGAGAACCTGCGCCGCGACGCGGCGGCCGCTTTCATCCGCGACGGCGAGAGCTTCGGCGCCGACATCCCTGATTTCGTGACGCCCGAGTTCGTCCGCGACGAGGTCGCCCGCGGCCGCGCCATCATCCCGGCCAACATCAACCACGGCGAACTGGAGCCGATGGCGATCGGCCGCAACTTCCTGGTCAAGATCAACGCCAACATCGGCAATTCGGCGGTGCTGTCCTCGGTCGAGGACGAGGTCGACAAGATGGTCTGGGCGATCCGCTGGGGCGGCGACACCATCATGGACCTGTCGACCGGCCGCAACATCCACAACATCCGCGACTGGATCATCCGCAACTGCCCGACCCCGGTCGGCACCGTGCCGATCTACCAGGCGCTGGAGAAGGTCGGCGGGATCGCCGAGGACCTGAACTGGGAGGTGTTCCGCGACACCCTGATCGAACAGGCAGAGCAGGGCGTGGACTATTTCACCATCCACGCCGGGGTGCGCTTGCCCTATGTGCCGCTGACCGCCAAGCGCGTCACCGGCATCGTCTCGCGCGGCGGCTCGATCATGGCCAAGTGGTGCCTGGCGCACCACAAGGAGAACTTCCTCTACGACCACTTCGAAGACATCTGCGAGATCATGCGCGCCTACGACGTGTCGTTCTCGCTGGGCGACGGCCTGCGTCCGGGCTCGATCGCCGACGCCAACGACGCGGCCCAGTTCGCCGAGCTGGAGACCCTGGGCGAGTTGACCAAGGTCGCCTGGAAGCACGGCGTGCAGGTGATGATCGAAGGCCCCGGCCACGTGCCGATGCACAAGATCAAGGCCAATATGGACAAGCAGCTGGCCGTCTGCGGCGAGGCGCCGTTCTACACCCTCGGGCCGCTCACCACCGACGTCGCCCCCGGCTACGACCACATCACCTCGGCCATCGGCGCGGCGATGATCGGCTGGTTCGGCACCGCCATGCTCTGCTACGTCACGCCCAAGGAGCACCTGGGCCTGCCGGACCGCGAGGACGTCAAGCAGGGCGTGATCGCCTACAAGATCGCCGCCCACGCCGCCGACCTGGCCAAGGGCCATCCCTCGGCGCGCGCCTGGGACGACGCCCTGTCGCGCGCCCGCTTCGAGTTCCGCTGGGAGGATCAGTTCAACCTGGGCCTCGATCCGGAGACGGCGCGGGAATACCACGACGAGACCCTGCCAAAGGAGGCGCACAAGGTGGCGCACTTCTGCTCGATGTGCGGGCCGAAGTTCTGCTCGATGAAGATCAGCCAGGAAATCCGCGACGAGGCGGCGAAACAGAACGACGTCGCCGAGGCCGGCATGGCCGAGATGGCCAAGAAATTCCACGAGGCCGGCGGCGAGATCTATATCGGCCAGAAGAGCTGAGGCTTCACGGCCTCAACGGAGCCATGACGAGGAGCGTCGGTCCGGCCGGCGCTCCTTTTTTCTGGAGCGGGCGTGGTCCGAAGCCGACAATGGCTTACGGCGGCGATCCAAGCAGACCTGCGCGGCGTCCGCGAAGGGGGAAGGCGCGTATTGGCGCCAGCGCCGATTGCAGCCGGATCGAAGAGCGGCTTGGCGGCCAGGTCCGAATGACCCACCCAGACCGGAAGTGTGGGCCACCTCTCAAGGGGCCTCTGCCGTGAGCCTACAGCTCAAGGACCAGCGGGCAGTGGTCCGAAACTTCGGGCTCCTTCACAACCTTGAAGTCGGCGATCTCAACGCGCTCGTTGACCAGGAGGTAGTCGGCGAACCTTCCGGGCTTGGCGTAGTGGGAGGTCCGTGTGCTCTCGAAGCCTCGCGTGGTGACAAGATCGATCAAGCCGAGCCGGCCGAGGATTTCGAACGTGCGGCTTTCCGGCTCCACGTTGAAGTCGCCACAAACAATCAGCGCGTCATCGGGGGACGCGGTCCTGCGCACCAGTTCCACCAGTTTCTCGGCCTGCGCCACACGCTCCGGCGTGTCGCCCTTTCCGCCGAGATCGCGCAGCCCGTGCATGTGCGCGACGCAGACGAACCGCGCCTTCTCGTAATCAAAAACCCGCACCGCATGGGCGTTGCGGGACCTCGGGTGCTCGCCGTATCCGAACGGCGAGAACGTCTTGTGCACAAAGCCCTGCGCCTGCTCAGCGATGGGTAAGGCGCGGCGCACGAATGTCGCTAACCCCCACTGCGATGCGACAGGCCGGTCCTCATCCCAGAGGACGCCCTGAGCCGCCGGACAGAACAGCGCCGTGTGGTCAGGCAACGCCGCCGCCACGTCGGCGAAGAAGTTCGCCCGTTGCGGCAACACATGGTCACGGTCCCGGTAGGTCAGCCATTCCTTCTCGCTGTCAGGGCTATGCACCACCTCCTGCAAGCAAAGGATGTCGGGAGCGGACGAGCGCAGGTATGCAAGCAGCGGCTCGTGAAGCTTTCCGCCCCAACCGTTCAGGCACATGATCTTCAAGGGCCACCCGATGCTCGGCCATGTAGGATAGAACGAGCTCGATAGCCGAAGGCATGAGGCTTTCAAGTCGGTCGTGAGCGAGAATCTTTACACCTACGCCGCGTCTCGGCTCCACCCTGGACAGACCATCGGCGTATCCGCTTTCGGCGCCGCCGTTCGGCATTGCCGGTCGCGGTCCATCTCGTCGTTTCAGGGCGCGAGGCGCGGATCAGTCTTCCGAGATCGCCCAGATTTCCTTGGGGGTGCGCACGATCACCGCCAGGGCGATCGTGCCGGCCACCGCCAGGGCGCCGCCCATCCATTGAACCGGGTTCATGCCCTCGGCGGCGTAGCGTCCGACGATCCAGCTCACCGCCACCACGGCGGCGGCCGAAAGCCACTTGGCGATCAGGGGCGAACGCAGCCGTTCGAACATGCGCGATCCTCGCGAAAGACGCCTGGATGAAAGGGGCGGAACGTCGCCCGCCCTCCGACGACGGCGGACGGGACGTCGCGCGAAATACCCGAAACGGCGGCGTAACGCAAATCGGCGAGGCGGCCTGTCTGCGGCCTTCGCCCCTGATCGGGCTGGGGAATTTCCGGTTTCGCACGTTGCGGGCGAGCCCCTGCGGCGCGTTCGCCCAGGCCGCGTCCAAATCTGTCGTCCGGGGGCGGACGGGTGTATGATCGAGACAGGGTCGATCGGACCTGAAGGGCCACGCCATGAGCCGGTCCGCTTACAGCCGCAGGCGTCTGCTCGCCCTGCTCGGGGCGGGGATAGGCTGGGCCGGCGCGGCGCTGGCTTCCCCCGATCCGCCGACCGGCAGCCGCATTCCCCTCGACCCGACCTCGCCGGACGCGGTCTACGAGCCGCCGGCCAGCCTAGCGGCCGCGCTCGATCTCTACAGCCGCATGACCGCGCCGGTCCTGGTCAACGGCGCGGGGCCGTTTCCCTTCGTGGTGGACACCGGCGCCAACCAGACCGTCATCTCGACCGAGCTGGCCGACCTGCTCCGGCTGCCGCTCGGACCGCCCCAGCCCCTGCACGGCGCCGTCGGGGTGCGGATGGCCGACACCGCCCAGGTCGATTCCCTGAGCATCGGCGCGCGCATGCACCGTTCGGTGATGGTCTCGATCCTGCCGCAGGCGGCGGTCGGCGGTCCCGGTCTGCTGGGCGTCGACCGGCTGGGCGACCAGAGGCTGACCCTGGACTTCAAGGGCCGGCGCATCCGCATCGAGGATTCGCGCGGGGCGCGGCGCAGCGGCCTCGACCTCGTCGCCCCGGCGGCGCGGCGGGCGGGCCAGCTCACCCTGGTCAAGGCGCGGCTGGGGCGGGCGCCCATGACCGTCTTCCTCGATTCCGGGGCCGAGACCACCATCGGCAACATGGCCCTGCGCAACCTCGCCGCGACCGGGTTCCCCAAGACCCAATGGAGCCGCACCACCATCATCAGCGCCACCGGCCAGCAGATGGACGGCGACTGGGCCGTGCTGCCCGAGCTGAAGCTGGGCGGGCTGGATGTCCGCAACCTGTTGACCATCTTCGCCGACCTGCACACCTTCGCCATCTGGAACATGCTGGAGGAGCCGGCGCTGCTGCTCGGCGTCGACGTGCTCAGTCAGTTCGAATTCGTCTCCCTCGATTTCGCCCGCAGCGAGGTTCGTTTCCGGCCGCCGCAAGGCCCGGATCGGGTCCGGCTGCTTTAAGCCGCCGGGAGGCGTAGAGTAGGGACAAAGAGGTCGTCGGACCCGAATGGAAACGCTGATGGATCATCCCGACGAGACGCGGCGGCGGCTTGCGGTCCTGCTGGCGGCGGCGCTGGCCTCGCCCGGCCTGGCGTCGCCGGGTCTGGCGCGCGCCAGTCCGCCGGCGCCGCAGACCGGCACGCGGCTGCTGGAGCCGCCGGTCGATCTGCACGGCGAGCAGTACGTGCCGCCGACCACGCTGCGGGCGGTGGCCGACCTCTACAGCCGCATGAGCGTGCCGGTCCGCATCAACGGCGGCGGTCCCTATCAGTTCGTCGTCGACACCGGGGCCAACAATTCGGTCATCGCCGACGCGCTGGCGGCCAGGCTCGGGCTGCTGGTCGGGGCGGCCCGGGAGTTGCACGGCGTCGCCGGCGCCGAGATGGCCGGCACCGTGACGGTCGATTCGCTGCAGGTCGGCGACCGCGTCCGGCGCGGCTCCAACCTGTTCGTCCTGCCGGCCGCCGCGCTGGGGACCTCCGGCCTCCTGGGCCTGGACAGCGTCGACGGCCAGAAGCTGGTGCTGGACTTCAAGGCGGCCGAGATGCGCATCGAGGCCTCCGACCGACCCCGGCCGGATCGCCGCGAGATCATCATGAGCGCCCGTCGCCGGTCGGGCCAGCTGACCCTGGTCGACACCGAGCTGGCCGGCGTGCCGGTGACGGCCTTCATCGATTCCGGCGCCCAGAACACCATCGGCAACCGGGTGCTGCAGCGGCGGGCGGGCGCCCGCTCGCCCCAGACCGTCTGGCTGCCGGTGCCGATCCTCAGCGCCACCGGCCAGACCATATCCGGCGAAGCCGGCGCCCTGCCGTCCTTCCGCATGGGCGGGCTCAGCGTCGACCACTTGCCGGTGCTGTTCGCCGACCTGCACACCTTCAGCCTCTGGGACCTCAACAGCCGGCCGGCGCTGCTGCTCGGCATCGACGTGCTCAGCCGGTTCGAGCGGGTCTCCCTCGATTTCGCCCGCGGCGAGGTGCGTTTCCTGATGCCGGGCGGGGTGCGTCCGCCCTCTCCCGACGTGGCGGCGCACAGCGTTTCGCGCGCCGAGGGCTAGGCGTCCGCGGCGCGCCAAGACGCCGTCGAGGCCATGCCTCGCCTTGACCGGACTCGGCCGGACCTTCAAAGCTGAGAATTCAGCGGAGGGTTAGCGGCATGGGCTTTCAGGCGCGGTTGCAGCGCGAGTGGCGGTTTTTGCGCGGCCTGACGCGGACGCTGAAGCGGGTGAAGTCCATCGCGCCGGATTCGCCCAACCTGGTCTGCGACGACCTGGAGGCGGCCGTCGACCAGTGGTCGGCGCGCACGGCCGTCGTCTTCGAGGGGCGCAGCGTCACCTACGCCGAGCTGGACGCCATCGCCAACCGCTTCGCCCACTGGGCCAAGGAGCACGGGCTGCGCCGGGGCCAGACCGTCGCCCTGGTCGCGCCCAACCGCACCGAATACCTGCCGATCTGGTACGGCCTTTCCAAGATCGGCGTGGCCACCGCCCTGATCAACAACAACCTCGTCGGCGCGCCGCTGGCCCACTGCCTGTCGATCTCGGGCGCCGCCCACGTCATCGTCGACGGCGACACCGCCGAGGCCTTCGCCGCGGTCAAGGAGACCCTGGCCCGGCCGATGACGGCCTGGACCCTGGGCGCGGCCCACGGCGACCTGCGCGACCTGACCATGGCGCTGAGGAGCTGCAGCCAGCTGCGGCCGGACCGCGCCCTGCGCGAGGGCATGACCGCCAAGGACACCGCCCTCTACATCTACACCAGCGGCACCACCGGCCTGCCCAAGGCGGCCCGCATCACCCATTCGCGGGCGCAGCTCTACATGCGCGGCTTCGCCGGCTCCACCGGCGCGCGGCCGGACGACCGCATCTACGTGACCCTGCCGCTCTACCACGCCACCGGCGGCCTGTGCGCCATGGGCGCGGCCCTGCTCAACGGCGCGTCGGTGATCCTGCGGCGCAAGTTCTCGTCCACCCACTTCTGGGAGGACGTCAACGCCCACGAATGCACGATGTTCGTCTATATCGGCGAGCTGTGCCGCTATCTGGTCAACCAGCCCGAGGCCGAGGGCGAGCGCCACACCAAGCTGCGCCTGATCTTCGGCAACGGCCTGCGCCCCGACGTCTGGGAAAAGCTGCTGCAGCGTTTCCGCATCGACAACGTGCTGGAGTTCTACGGCTCCACCGAGGGCAACGTCTCGCTGTTCAACTTCGACGGCAAGGTCGGCGCCGTCGGCCGCGTGCCCGGCTATCTGCGCAGTCGTTTCAACATCCGCATCGTCAAGTTCGACGTCGAGAGCGAGCAGCCGGTGCGCGGGGCCGACGGCCGCTGCGTCGAGGCCGGGATCGACGAGCCGGGCGAATGCATCGGCCATATCGGCGCCGACGCCCGCTCCAGCTACACCGGCTACGCCGACAAGGCCGCCAGCGACAAGAAGGTCCTGCACGACGTCTTCCAGAAGGGCGACGCCTGGTTCCGCACCGGCGACCTGATGCGCATGGACGGCGAGGGCTATTTCTACTTCGTCGACCGGGTGGGCGACACGTTCCGCTGGAAGGGCGAGAACGTCTCGACCGGCGAGGTGGCCGAGCACCTGGCCGGCGTGCCGGGGGTCAAGGAGGCCAATGTCTACGGCGTCCGCGTCGGCGATCTCGACGGCCGCGCCGGCATGGCCTCGCTGGTGGTCGGCGACGATTTCGACATCGCCGCCCTGACCGGTTTCGTCGACGGCGACCTGCCGGCCTACGCCCGGCCGCTGTTCGTGCGCCTGAAGCGCGAGATCGAGACCACCGGCACCTTCAAGTACCGCAAGGTCGATCTAGTCGAGGACGGCTTCGACCCGGCCAAGGTCAAGGAGCCGCTCTACTTCAAGGACCCGGCCAAGGGCTATGTGAAGCTGACCAAGTCGGTGTTCGAAAAGGTCCAGGCCGGCGGCTACAAGATCTGACCCTAGGGGCCGGCCGGCGTGTCGGCCGGCGACTTCCCCCGGATGGCGCGGCGCAGGCCGGCGAGCGCGACGACCAGGCCGGTCAGGGCGACGACGGCGGCGGCCAGGGCCTTGAACCAGGCCGGGCTCTGCAGGACGACGTCCCACACCCAGAGCCACCACGGGGACTGGACCTTGATCCCGTGCGTCTCCGGCCGGAAACGGAGCGGGACATAGTTCCCGTCGCTGTCCTTGAACTCGACCTGGGTGGTGACGGTCAGCTCGTGGTCGCCGCCGGACTTCGGCGTGACCAGCCAGTCCCAGTGGGTGACGCTGTCCTTGAGCACCTCCTGGTGCTCAGGCCCTTGCGGGACGATCTCGAAGGCGTCGCCGGTCAGGGTCGCCGACATGTAGCGGCCGACCAGCGGCTTGTAGGGGGTCGCCTCGCCAGGCAACTGCTGCACCGCCGCCTCGGGTCCCGGCGGGGGCGGCGGCGTTTCGGGCTCGGCGACATGCGCGGCGTGCGGATGGCCTGGCCGGGCGGCGGCCTTCTCGATAGGCTTCTTGACCGGGGCGGGCGGCTCGGGCGGCGGGGGAGGCGGCGCCTGCTCCACCGCCAGCCGCAGCAGGACGGCCCGGCCGCGGCGCATCTCCTTGGGCCAGTTGAACGCCGCCAGACCTTCCCTGACGTCGTGGTCGGTGGCGTTGGCGAGGTCGCAGTCCTGCCTGGTCACGAGGCGGCGGCCGATGATCTCGCAGGGGATCAGGTCGGTCCTTCCGGCCGTCGCGGCCTCGTTCGCCGGCGGGGGCTTGGGCCTGGCCTCGTCCCGCGCCTGGCAGGCCGTCAGCGTCAACAGAACGGCGTATCCCACGCCAACCCATGTCCGCCGCATGTCAGCTTCCCCCGCAGCAGGGCCGAGAATGTCACGACAACCCGGAGTTGTCGAACGCCGTTCTCCGTTCGCGGGCCCCGTTGTGGCCTCCGGCTCTTCTTGCGACTGTCGCACCGGCCTCGCCGAAGATCGGGGCGCGCTGGAGGGACCTTCAACCATGGCCGATCCGCACGCGTTTCATACGCCCAGGTCCAGCTACGCCAAGGACGACCTGATCCTTTCCGGCCAGGGCGGTTACTTCGGTCCCGGCAACGCGCAGCTGCCGGCCCCGCCGATGCTGATGATGGACCGGATCACCGAGCTCAGCCTTGACGGGGGCGAGTTCGGCAAGGGCCACGTCGTCGCCGAACTGGACATCGTTCCGGACCTTTGGTTCTTCGACTGCCACTTTCCCGGCGATCCGGTCATGCCGGGCTGCCTCGGGCTGGACGCCATGTGGCAGATCCTCGGCTACTGGCTGGGCTGGTCCGGCTCGCCGGGCAAGGGGCGCGCCCTCGGCGTCGGCGAAGTCCGGTTTCGAGGCGACGTCACGCCGGCGACGCGGATGGTGCGCTACGAGGTGAGCGTGCGGCAGGCCAGGCGCGGCCAGCTGGCGCTGGGGGTGGCGAACGGCCAGCTGTTCGCGGACGACGCCTGCGTCTATGTCGCCTCGGGGCTGAGGGTTGGAATGATCAGGCCCGCGTCCTAGCGGGTTGCGATCGACCTCCAGCTTGCGCTTTCGCCTGCCGCGCATGGCGTCCGGGTTCGCCCCCGGCCGAGGCCGGTCGTTGGTATGGGGCTTCTGAAAAGAACTTTACATTACAAAGTAATTGGCGATAGAAACGTTCATGCCAGCGGCGGGAGGCCGACATGAACGATCAGATCCAGACCCTGAAAGACGACATCGCCTTCATGCGGGCCATGGCCGAGGAGGGTCGCTCGGCGCCGCTGCTGGGCGGGGCCGTCCTGACCAGCGCGGGGGTGGTCTACGCCCTGGCCAGCCTCGCGCAGTGGGCGGTGCTGACGCAGACCGTGGCGGTGTCCTACAAGGTGCTGCCCTACATGTGGCTGGCGGCCATGCTGATCTCGATGACCCTCCTGGCGGTGTTCAAGCGCCGCCTCGCCGGCGCGCCCGGGTCGGCCTCGCCGGCCAACCGCGCCGCGCGCTTCGCCTGGAAGGGCGTCGGCCAGGCCATATTCGCCATCGGCGCGGCGATGTTCATCGCCGTCTGGAAGACCCAGGACTACAACCTGATAAACTTTTCGCCCAGCATCGTGCTGGCGCTCTACGGCGTCGCCTGGACGGTCGGCGGGCTGATGATTCCGGCCAGCTGGGTGCGTTTCGTGGCCTGGGGCGCCTTCGCTGCGGCGGTGCTGATGGCGTTGCTGATCGGCGACGTCAAGGTTTGGCTGGCCTATGCGGCGGCGCTGCTGCTGCTGACGGCCGTCCCCGGCGTCGTCCTGATGCGGCAAGAACCCTCGGACGTGATCTGAGGCCCGCCATGGACGGGTTCGACATCGACAGGATCGACGAGGTGATCCATGGCCGGCTGCGGCTGGGCGTGATGGCCTTCCTCTCCAGCGCCGAAACGGCCGATTTCAACGCGCTCAAGGCCAAGCTCCAGGCCACCGACGGCAACCTCTCGACGCATCTGCGCAAGCTGGAGGAGGCCGGCTATGTCAGGATCGACAAGAGCTTCGTCGGCCGCCGCCCCCTGACGCGGGTCAGCCTGACCGACGCCGGCCGGGCCGCGTTCGTCGGCTATCTCGACGCCATCGGCAAGCTGGTCGGCGCGGGATGACAGCAGCCTTGGCGACGGGCCATGCGCGCGCCGCCAGACTCGCCTATATCGGGACCATGACCGAGGAGACCCCGGCCGCCCCCCTGCAGGGCGCCGCCCTGATCGCCGACGAGGTGAAACGCCTGCCCGACGCGCCCGGCGTCTATCGCATGATGGGCGAGGACGGCGAGGTGCTCTATGTCGGCAAGGCCAAGAGCCTGAAGAAACGGGTGATCCAGTACGCGCAAGGGCGGTTCCACACCCAGCGCATCGCCCATATGGTCCACCTGACCCGGTCGATGGAGTTCGTCACCACCAAGACCGAGACCGAGGCGCTGCTGCTCGAGATCAACCTGATCAAGCAGCTCAAGCCCCGGTTCAACGTGCTGCTGCGCGACGACAAGAGCTTTCCCGAGATCCTGATCCGCCGCGACCACCCCAGCCCGCAGATCCGCAAGCATCGCGGCGCCCACGCCATCAAGGGCGACTATTTCGGCCCGTTCGCCAGCGCCTGGGCGGTCAACCGCACGGTCAACAGCCTGCAGAAGGCCTTCCTGCTGCGCTCGTGCTCGGACAGCGTGTTCGAGACCCGCACCCGGCCGTGCATGCTGCACCAGATCAAGCGCTGCAGCGCCCCATGCGTCGACCTGGTCACCCCGGCCGAGTACGACGACCTGGTCGAGGAGGCGCACGACTTCCTGCGCGGCAAGAGCCGGGCGGTGATGAAGCGGCTGTCGGACGAGATGACCGCCGCCGCCGAGGAGATGGAGTTCGAGCGCGCCGCCCGCCTGCGCGACCGCATCCGCGCCCTGGCCTCGGTCAGCCAGGAACAGACCATCAATCCCGAGACGGTCGACGAGGCCGACGTCTTCGCCCTGCACGCCGAGGGCGGCCAGGCCTGCGTGCAGGTGTTCTTCTTCCGCGCCGGCCAGAACTGGGGCAACCGCGCCTATTTCCCGCGCGTGGCCAGCGCCATCGCCGACGGCGGGGAAGGCGAGGGCGGAAGCGAGGACCCGGGCGACGCCGCCATCCTCGACGCCTTCCTCGGGCAGTTCTACGAGAGCCAGGCCATCCCGCGCCTGATCCTCCTATCGCACGAGGCGCCCAACCGCGAACTGCTGGCCGAGGCGTTCAGCATGAAGACCGGCCGCAAGGTCGAGATCGCCACGCCGCAGCGGGGCGAGAAGCGCGAGCTGGTCGCCCACGCCCTGACCAACGCCCGCGAGGCGCTGGGCCGCAAGATGGCGGAAGGCTCGGCCCAGTCGAAACTGCTGGCCGGGGTGTGCGAGGCGTTCGGCCTGGAGGCCTCGCCCGAGCGCATCGAGGTCTATGACAACAGCCACATCATGGGGACCAACGCCGTCGGCGGCATGATCGTCGCCGGCCCGGAAGGCTTCCAGAAGAACCAGTACCGCAAGTTCAACATCAAGAGCGCCGAGCTCACGCCCGGCGACGACTACGGCATGATGCGCGAGGTGCTGCGCCGCCGTTTCGGCCGCCTGGTCAAGGAGGAGGAAGCCGGCGAGCCGGCCGTGCGGCCCGATCTGGTGCTGGTCGACGGCGGCAAGGGCCAGCTCGACGCGGCGCTGGAGATCATGGCCGACCTCGGCGTCGACGACATCGCCGTGGTCGGGGTGGCCAAGGGGCCGGATCGCGACGCCGGCCTGGAGCGGTTCTTCATCCCGGGCAAGGAGCCGTTCATGCTCGAGCCCAAGTCGCCGGTGCTCTACTACCTGCAGCGCCTGCGGGACGAGGCGCACCGCTTCGCCATCGGCAGCCATCGCGCCCGCCGTTCGGCCGAACTGAAGAAGAACCCGCTGGACGAGATCGACGGGGTCGGGCCGGGGCGAAAGCGGGCCCTGCTGCACGCCTTCGGCTCGGCGCGCGGCGTCTCGCGCGCCGCCGTGGCCGACCTGGCCAAGGTCGAGGGGGTGAGCGACCAGCTGGCCCAGCGCATCCACGACCATTTCCGCAGGTCGTGAGCGCGCGGTCAGTTTCAGTCATGTCGATCCAAGCCTAGGGGACCGACCTGGGCGAGGCCTTGGCCGACCCGTGAAATATTTGCCGCGCGCAGGCCGATCCGCCGCAAAATTAAGGTTGAAGTAACCCTAAAGCTTGTCTGGCTTCCCTGGTGTCTCGTTTGCGGGAGGTGAGTGCATGTCGGGCGGCGAAACCTTGAAGGAGCGGCTGCGGTTCATCGGCCTGGACGAGGCCGAGCGGGCCAATCTTTCCGCCAACCGCGCCTTCATCGACAAGGCGCTGCCCGACGCGCTCGACACCTTCTACGCCCGCGTCCGCGAGACGCCGCAGACGCGCCGGTTCTTCCGCGACGAAGATCACGTCGCCGCCGCCCATTCGCGCCAGAGGGCCCATTGGGGCCGCATCACCGAGGCCCGCTTCGACCAGTCCTATGTCGACAGCGTGCGGGCCATCGGCGAGGTCCACGCCCGCATCGGGCTGGAGCCGCAATGGTACATCGGCGGCTACGCCATGGTGCTGGAAAGTCTGGTCCGGGCCATTCTGGAGCGCGACTGGCCCGAAAGCCGCCGGTTCGGCGGCCGCAACGACGGGCCGGGCAAGACCGCCGACGCCGTCGCCGCCCTGATCCGCGCGGCCATGCTCGACATGGACCTGGCCATCTCGGTCTATCTCGACGCCGGCGAGGCCGCGCGGCGGGCCAGCCTGGAGGAGGCCGAGGCCGCCAAGCGGGCGACCCTGGCCGGTCTGGCGCGGCGGTTCGAGGCCAGCGTCGCCGGCGTCGCCGAATCCGTCGCCGAGGCGGCCGGCCAGCTCGAGGCCACGGCCCGGGCGATGTCCGACACCGCCCAGCGCACCAGCGAGCGGTCGGCGGCGGTGTCCACCGCCGCGCAGCAGGCGACCACCAACGTCTCGGCCGTCGCCGCCTCGGCCGAGCAGATGGGCCAGTCGGTCGCCGAGATCGCCCAGCGCATCGGCCGCTCCGGCGCGATGACCAGCCAAGCGGTGGTCAAGGCCCAGGCCGCCGACGAGACCATCGGCAAGCTCGCCGCCGCCGCCGAAATGGTCGGCGAGGTGGTCAACCTGATCGCCGAGGTCGCCGCCCAGACCAACATGCTGGCCATCAACGCCACCATCGAAAGCGCCCGCGCCGGCGAGGCGGGCAAGGGCTTCGCCGTCGTCGCCGACGAGGTCAAGCGCCTGGCCGCCCAGACCTCGAAGTCGGCCGCGTCGATCCGCGAGCAGGTCGGCGAGATGCAGGACGTCGCCCGCGCCTCGGCTGACGAGATCGCCGCCATCCGCGCCATCGTGCTGGAGCTGGGCCAGGTGTCGACCGAGATCCAGAACGCCATAGACGAGCAGGCCTCGACCACCCGGGCCATCGCCCGCAACACCCACGAGGCTGCGGCCGGCGCCGAGGTGGTGTCGCGCAACATCGTCGACGTCCAGGACGGCGCCGACCGCACCGGCCGCAGCTCGAGCGAGGTGGTCGCCGCCTCCCAGAACCTGGAGCGCCAGGCCGGCGACCTGCGTCTGGTGGTCGACGAATTCCTCAAGAGCGTCCGCGCCGCGTGACAGGGCGCGCGGCGCGCGGCATGAGTGGCGCGTGAACCGCTGGAGACCGCGACCATGCTGAAGGCGCTGCCGAACATCATGACCGGGCTGCGCCTGCTGCTGTGCCTGGCCCTGTTCGCCGCGCTGGCGGCGGCGGGCTGGGGGCTGCGCCACGAGGGCATGTCGCTGGCCGCGGGCTTCGCCCTGTGCCGGTTCGCCTTCGCCGCCTTCGTGGTGGCCGCGGTCACCGATTTCCTCGACGGCTGGCTGGCGCGCCGCTACGACGCCACCAGCCTGCTGGGCGCCATCCTCGACCCCATCGCCGACAAGATCCTGGTCTGCGGCGCGATCCTCGGCCTGATGGCCGTCGAGGCCGAGCCGTCGGTGATGCTGCCCGGCGGGATCATCCTGTTCCGCGAGTTCGCCGTCTCGGCCCTGCGCGAGGTGCTGGCCCCGCGCGGCGTCAAGCTGCCGGTCACCTTCCTGGCCAAGACCAAGACCGCGTTGCAGCTGTTCGCCCTGGCGGCGGTGATGTTCGTCCGCTTCTGGCCGGCCTGGGGCCTGCCCCTGGACTTCCGCGTCTTCCGCCAGGCCGAACTGGCCGCGCACATGGTGCTGTGGCTGGCGGCGCTGGTCACGGTGTGGACGGGGATCGAGTACGCCCTGTCGGCCAGGAAGGCGTTGGCGCGGGGCTGAGCCAGCCCCGCGGCCCCGCCGCAAGCCTCAGGCCGAAGCCTCGGGCTTGTGCATCGGTCCGGTGTAGGTCTCTTCCGGCAGCGGGATGAATTCGCCCTTGTCGTCGGGCGGCAGCACGAAACGGCCGGCCTTCCAGTCGGCCTTGGCCGCGTCCAGCCGGTCCTGGGTCGAGGCGACGAAGTTCCACCAGATCAGCCGCGGGCCGATCGGCTCGCCGCCCAGCAGCATCACCGTCGACGGCTGCGACGCCTTGAAGACCACGGTCTGGCCCGGCGCGAACACCATCATCTGGCCGGCGTGGAAGGTCCGGCCCTCGACCTCGACCGCGCCCTTGGCGACATAGGCGGCCCGCTCGGGATATTCGGCCGGCAACGCCGCCTCGGTCCCGGCCTGCATCTCCCAGTGGACATAGAACAGCGGCGAATGGGTCCGCACCTTGGCCTTGGCCCCGAACGCCTCGCCGGCGATCAGGCGGGCGAACAGGCCGCCGTGCTCGTAGGACGGCAGGTCGTCCGGTCCGTGGTTGGCGAAGGAGGGGGCGTCGTCCTCGTTTTCGGTCGGCAGGGCGACCCAGGCCTGCATGCCGTGCATGCGCACGCCCCTGGCCCGCACGTCCGGGTCGGTGCGCTCGGAGTGGGCGATGCCCTTGCCGGCGGTCATCCAGTTGACCTCGCCGGGGCGGATCACCTGGCTGTTGCCGAGGCTGTCGTGGTGGTGGGCCTCGCCCTCGAACAGATAGGTGACCGTCGACAGGCCGATGTGCGGGTGCGGCCGCACGTTCAGCCCCTCTTCGTCGGGGGCGAAGTCGGCCGGGCCCATGTGGTCGAGGAAGATGAAGGGGCCGACCGTGCGGCGCTTGTGGAAGGGCAGCACCCGCCCGACCTCGAAGCCGCCGAGGTCCTTTTTCCGTGCGTCTATGACAAGGTCGATCATTGCGTTCGGGCTCCGGCGTCACGATATCCGCGCCAACCGAAAATGGAGGCGCGGCCGGATGCTATACCTGGTCACGATGATGCGAAATCCAGCCTTCGATCCAGCCGTGATTCCAGAGCACCAGGCGTTCCTGGAGCAGCTGAAGGCCAGCGGCGAACTGATCATGTGGGGGCCGTTCACCGACCGGACCGGCGGGGCCTACGTCCTGCAGGCCGGTTCACTCGACGAGGCCGCATCGATGGCCTTCACCGACCCCGTCCACGTCTCGGGCGCGTCGACCGTCACCGTCACCGAATGGGACGCCAAGCGCCCCTGATCTCAGATCACCGCGCTGACATAGGGGCTGACCAGCCCCAGCGGCACGGCCGTGGTGTTCTTGACCGCGCGGATGACGATGCGGCTCTCGATGTTGGACACCAGGCCCAGCGACAGGATCTTGTCGCGCAGGAAATCGTCGAAGGCGTGCATGTCGCGGGTGATGACCCGCAGCTCGTAGTCGGCCGCGCCGGTGACGGTGGCGCACTGCACCACTTCCGGCCATTTCAGGATGGCGATCTCGAAGGCCTCGAGGTTCTCCTTGGTCGGCAGCGACAGCTTGACGGTGCAGTAGACCTCGAAGCCGAGGCCGAGGCTTTCGCGGTCGAGAATGGTCACGCGACGCTGGATGACGCCGGCGTCCTCCAGCCGCTTGATCCGCCGCCAGCAGGGGCTCGACGACAGGCCGACGCGCTCGGCGATCTCGGCGACGGACAGCCCGGCGTCGTGTTGGATGAGGTCCAGAATCTTGGCGTCAACGGCGTCGAGCGTCTCGGACACGTTTTTCTCCCCCAGAACGCCCTTTGGCGCGCGGTTCTTGCCGTGCGGACCGACTCATGGGGCACGGCTTTGGCAAGCAATTTCGCGCTGCTTATATGATCTTGCAAGGCTCAGGGAGAGGCCCGTAGGAAAAATCTTGCAATGCGACACTCCGAAGTGACCTTGGACGACAAATATGTCCTCGAAGAGGGTCGCGCGTTCATAACCGGCGTGCAGGCTCTGATCCGGGTGATGCTGGACCAGCGCCGCCTGGACAAGGCCGCCGGGCTGAACACCGCCGGCTTCGTTTCGGGCTATCGCGGATCGCCGCTCGGCGGCCTCGACCAGCAGGCCGGCCGCGCCAAGAAACTGCTCGCGGCGGCCGAGGTGGTGTTCAAGGAGGGGCTCAACGAGGACCTCGCCGCCACCGCCGTCTGGGGCAGCCAGCAGACCAACCTGTTCCCCGGCGCCCGCTTCGACGGCGTCTATGGCATGTGGTACGGCAAGGCGCCGGGCGTCGACCGCACCGGCGACGTGTTCAAGCACGCCAACTTCGCCGGGACCTGGGGCAAGGGCGGCGTGCTGGCCGTGGCCGGCGACGACCACGCCTGCAAATCCTCGACCCTGCCCTCGCAGTCGGAGTTCGCCTTCCAGGACTTCGAGATTCCGGTGCTGTCGCCCGCCGATGTCCAGGAAGTGCTCGACTACGGCCTGATGGGCCTGGCCATGTCGCGCTTTTCGGGGCTGTGGACCGGCCTGATCGCCCTGGCCGACACCATGGATTCCGGCGTCACCATCGACGTGTCGCTGAACCGGCACAGCTTCACGACGCCCGATTTCGCCCTGCCGGCCGGCGGGCTCGGCATCCGCGTCAAGGACCAGCCGCTCGAGAAAGAGCGACGCATGCGGCTCTACAAGATCCCGGCGGCCCTGGCCTTCGCCCGCGCCAACGGGATCGACCGGGTGGCGCTGTCCTCGTCGCGGCCGCAGCTCGGCATCGTCTGCCAGGGCCAGGCCTACAAGGACGTGATCGAGGCCTTCGCGGCCATGCAGATCAGCTTCGAGGAGGCCGCCGCCCTCGGCGTGTCGATCTACAAGGTCGGCATGCCCTGGCCGCTGGAGCCGATCGGCCTGCGCGCCTTCGCCGCCGGCCTCGACACCCTGATGGTCATCGAGCACAAGCGCGGCCTGATCGAGCCCCAGGCCCGCGCCGCCCTCTACGACCTGCCGGCCCACGCCCGCCCCAAGATCATCGGCAAGACCGACGAGCACGGCGCGCCGCTGCTGTCGGAAACCGGCGCCCTGTCGGTGGCCGAGATCGCCCTCGCCCTGTTCGACCGCCTGCCGGACGGCCCGCACCGCGAGCGCGCCCAGGCCTATCTGGATCGCGTCTCGGCCGCCGGCGTCGCCGCCGTCACCCTGGCGGCGGACCAGGTGCGCAAGCCGTTCTTCTGCTCGGGCTGCCCGCACAACACCTCGACCCGCCTGCCGGAAGGCTCGCGCGCCCTGGCCGGGATCGGCTGCCACTACATGGCCAGCTTCAACGATCCCAACACCGACATGACCAGCCAGATGGGCGGCGAGGGCCTGTCGTGGATCGGCACGGCGCCGTTCACCGACGAGGGCCATATCTTCGTCAACCTGGGCGACGGCACCTATAACCACTCCGGCTCGCTGGCCATCCGCGCTTCGGTGGCCGCCAATTCGCACATCACCTACAAGCTGCTGTTCAACGACGCGGTGGCCATGACCGGCGGCCAGCGGGCGGAGAGCGGCTTCACCCCGGCCCAGATCACCCGCCAGATGGCGGCCGAGGGCGTGGCCAAGACCGTCATCGTCGCCGACGATCCGTCGCGCTACGACGGCGTCGCCGACCTCGCCCCGGGCGTCGTCGTGCGCCCGCGCGCCGAGCTGATGGACGTCCAGCGCGAGCTGCGCGAGACCCCCGGCACCACGGTCCTGCTCTACGATCAGGTCTGCGCCACCGAGAAGCGCCGCCGCCGCAAGCGCGGCACCATGGCCAAGGCCGAGACCAAGGCCTTCATCAACCCGCTGGTCTGCGAAGGCTGCGGCGACTGCTCGAAAGCCTCGAACTGCGTCTCGGTCGAGCCGCTGGAGACCGAGTTCGGCCGCAAGCGCAAGATCAACCAGTCGAGCTGCAACCAGGACCTGTCCTGCGTCAACGGCTTCTGCCCCTCGTTCATCACCCTGGAGGGGGCCGGCAAGGTCGGCGAGAAGAAAAACCCGGCCCTGACCGCCGACGCCACGCCCCTGCCCGAGTTCGAGACCTTCGAGGGCGTGCGCACGATCGTCTTCACCGGCATCGGCGGCACCGGCGTGACCACAGTGGCCTCGATCCTGGCCATGGCCGCCCACATCGACGGCCGCGCCGCCTCGGTGGTCGACATGACCGGCCTCGCCCAAAAGGGCGGGGCGGTGTTCAGCCACGTCAAGATCGGCGAGCGCGAGGACAGCGTGGTCGGCGGCCGCGTGCCGGCGGCCTCGGCCAATGTGCTGATCGCCTGCGACGTGCTGGTGGCGGCGGGCCCCGAGGCCCTGGCGCTCTACGCCAAGGACCGCACCCACGCGTTCGGCAACGGCGACTTCTCGCCGACGGCGGACTTCGTCACCAACCGCGACATCCGCTTTGACACCGGCGTCATGGCCCGCAAGATCAAGGCGGCGGTCCACGACTACGACGCCTGTCCGGCCCAGCGCCTGTCCGAGGAGAAGCTCGGCGACGCCATCTACACCAACATGATCATGCTGGGCTTCGCCTGGCAGCGCGGCGTGGTGCCGGTGTCCAGCCGCGCCGTCTATCGCGCCATCAAGCTGAACGGCGTCGACGCCGAGGCCAACCTCCAGGCCTTCGAGGTCGGCCGCAAGGCCGCCGCCGATCCGGACTTCGCCGCCAAGGCCCGCCCGCCCGGCCCGACCCAGGACACCTTGAGCGTCGCCGACCTGATCGCCCAGCGCGCGCGCGAGCTGACCGCCTATCAGGACGAGGCCTACGCCAAGCGCTACCTGGAACGGATCGGCAAGGTCGCCGCCGCCGAACAGGCCCTGGGCGGCGGCTCGGACGCCCTGACCCGCCAGGCGGCGGTCAGCCTGTTCAAGCTGATGGCCTACAAGGACGAGTACGAGGTGGCGCGTCTCTATTCGGACGGCCGCTTCGCCGGGGAGCTGGCGCAGGCCTTCAAGGGCGGCAAGGCCAAGGTGTGGCTGTCGCCGCCGCTGCTGGCGCCCAAGGGCGCGGACGGCAAGCCGAAGAAGATCGCCATGCCGGGCTGGGTCGTCACCGGCGTCTTCCCGGTGCTGGCCAGGTTCAAGGGCCTGCGCGGCGGCGCGTTCGACATCTTCGGCATGACCGAAGAGCGCCGGATGGAGCGCCGGATGATCGCCGAGTTCGAGGCCAGCCTCGACCGCCTGGTCGGCGGCCTGGCGGCCGGCAACCTGGCCGCCGCCGTCAAGATCGCGGCGGCGCCCCAGGCCGTGCGCGGCTTCGGCCACGTCAAGGAAGCGGCCTTCAAGGCGTTCAAGGCCGCCGAACCGGGCCTTTGGGCCGAGTGGGAGAAGGCCGGCGAGGCCGTCGCCGCCTGATCTTCGCGCGCGAGGACGCCGGCGCGAATCGCGTCGGCGCTTCCAACCGGTTGCGAAACAGGCTTAACCTCGCCGAATGGCTTTGCTCGACTGGTTTTCGACCCAGGCGCCGCTGTCGCTTGAAGGCGGCGGCGTCAGCCTGAGGCCGCCCCGGTGGGGCGACTACGCCGAATGGGCGGAGCTTCGCCGCATCTCCCAGACCTTCCTGCAGCCGTGGGAGCCCACCTGGCCGGCCGACGACCTGTCGCGCGCGGCGTTCCGTCACCGGCTGTCGGCCTACGCTCGCGACATCGACCTGGGCCAGGGCTATCCGTTCTTCGTGTTCCGCCAGTCGGACGACGCCCTGGTCGGCGGCGTCACCCTGTCGAACATCCGCCGCGGCGTCGCCCAGATGGGCGTGCTCGGCTACTGGATCGGCCAGCCCTTCGCCCGGCGCGGCCACACCCTGGGGGCGGTGCGGGCGGTGACGGCCTTCGCCTTCGACCGGCTGGGCCTGCACCGGGTCGAGGCCGCCTGTCTGCCCGAGAACGGCGCCTCGCACGGCCTGCTGCTGCGGGCCGGCTTCACCCAGGAGGGGCGGGCGTCTGGTTATCTGAAAATTAACGGCGAATGGCGAGATCATCTATTGTTCGCCATCGTGGCGCGCGACCATGCGCGCTAGGATCGACCAAGAGCGCCCGGCGGGCGCATGGACGCGCATGCCGCAAAGGGCTGGAGACCGTTTCGTCTGGGACGCCACCGCCACGCTCGAGGCGCTGGGGTCGGCCGCGGTCGCCCTGTGGGTGTGGGAGCCCGAGCGCGATCGTCTCAGCCTGACCGGCGCGGTGCGGCCGCTGGGCCTTGCGCCCCTGGCCCCCGAATGCTCGTCGGCGGCGATCCTGGCGCTGTCCCTGCCGCAGGACCGGGCGACCACCGAGGACGTCCTCCGGGTCCAGGAGCCCGGCTCCGAGATCGCCGCGCGGGTGCGCATGCGCGGCGGCGACACCTGCATCTGGCGCGGGGTCTGGTTGGAGGAGGGCGTGCGCGCCGCCGGGATCATCGCGCCCGAGACCAAGTTCGCCGCCTCCGAGCGCGACGTCCTTACCGGGTTGCTCGACCGCAAGAGCTTCGTCGCCCGCGCCCGCGAGCGACTGCAGTCGCCGGGCTCCTACGACCTCGTGGTGGCCGACCTCGACCGTCTGCGCCGCCTGAACGAGGCCCTGGGCCACGAGCGCGCCGATCTGGTGCTGGCGGCGCTCGGCTCGCGCCTGGCCACCGCCTTTCCGCCGGAGGCCGTGCTCGCCCGCGTCGGCGAGGACGAGTTCGCCGTGCTGTCGCCGGCCGGGCCGGCACCCGATCCGTCCGAAACGGTGCGCGACGCCCTGGAGCGGCCGTTGCGCGTCGCCGGCTTCGACATCCATCCGACCCTGTCCATCGGCGCGGTCAAGGCCGAGGGCGGGGCCGACGCGCCGGAGGCGGCCGAGCTCCTGCGCCGGGCCGAGCTGGCGGTCGAGGCGGCCAAGAGCGCCGGCCGCGGCGGGGCCGCCGCCTATGGCCGGGCCCTGGAGACCGATGGCCTGTCGCGCCTGGCTCTGGAGGCCGACCTGCGCGGCGCCGTGGCCCGCGGCGAGATCGTGCCCTACTTCCAGCCGGTCGTGCGGCTGTCCACCGGCGCCATCTCCGGGTTCGAGGCGTTGGCCCGCTGGCGCCATCCGCGCCGGGGCCTGATCTCGCCCGACGAATTCCTGCCGCTGTGCGACGAGATGGGCCTGCTCAGCGCCCTGGGGGCGGCGATGATGGAGACGGCCGCCGGCCAGCTCGCCCAGTGGCGGCGCTCGCATCGGGCGGCCGGCGACCTCAGCGTCAGCGTCAACCTGTCGACGGGCGAGCTCGACCGGCCGCACCTGGTGGCCGACGTCGCCCGCATCCTGGCCGAGACCGGCCTGCCGCGCGGGGCGCTCAAGCTGGAGATCACCGAGAGCGACATCATGCGCGACCCCGAGCGGGCGGCGGTGACGCTGCACGCCCTGCGCTCGGCCGGGGCGGCCATATCGCTCGACGACTTCGGCACCGGCTTCTCGTCGCTGTCCTACCTGACGCGGCTGCCGTTCGACATGCTGAAGATCGACCGCTACTTCGTGCGCACCATGGGCGCCAACGAGGGCTCGGCCAAGATCGTGCGCTCGGTGGTCAATCTCGGCCGCGAACTGTCGCTGGAGGTGGTGGCCGAGGGCGTCGAGAACGCCGCCATGGCCCGGGCCCTGCTGGACCTGGGCTGCGACTATGGCCAGGGCTTCGGCTATGCGCCGGCCCTGTCGGCCCAGGAGGCCGAGGTCTATCTCAACGAAGCCTATGTCGACGGCGTCGCCCCAGTGAAGGCCCGCGGCTAGGCCGCCTCCGCCGCCGGAAGGCCGGTCCCCGGCAGGTAGAGCATGACCGGCCTGATCTCGTAGACGGCGGTGGGGTTGACCCGGCGCAGGTCGCGGGCCGCCTCGACGGCGGCGTCGCGGTCGGCGCAATCGACGACATAGAAGCCCAGCAGCTGTTCCTTGGTCTCGGCGAAGGGGCCGTCGACGACCACGCCGGCGCCGGGACCGCGCAGGGTGCAGGCGGTCTCGACGGCGTCCAGCCGCGCGGCCGGGCCCATGCGGCCCGCGTCTATCAGGCGGCCGTGGACCCGGTGCAGGTCGTCCATCAGGGCGGCGTCCTCCTCCGGCGACCAGACTGCGAACGATCCTTCCGCGTGATAGGCCAGAATGGCGTAGAGCATGCGATCTTCTCCTTCCAACTCGCGCCGGGGGCGGCGTAGCCTAAGGACGTCGGCGAGGCGCGGGAGCCGACATCCGCGTTTTCAGTTCAGGAGGTTCGATCAGGCCATGAAACCATCCAGCTTGCCGGCGGAGGGCGGGTGCCGGTGCGGCCACGTGCGGTTGCGCATCGCCGCCGCGCCGCTGTTGACCATGGCCTGCCACTGCACGGGCTGCCAGAGAATGTCGGGCAGCGCCTATTCGCTCAGCGCCGCCATCCCCTCGGAAAGCTTCGCGGTGATCCAGGGCGAGGCGGTGCGCGGCGGCGCTTCGGACGGGGCGGCGGGACATCACTTCTGTCCCCGCTGCTGGAGCTGGATGTTCACCCGGCCGCAGGGGCTGGACTGGTTCGTCAACCTGCGCCCGACCATGCTCGACGACGCGGCGTGGTTCAGCCCGTTCATCGAGACCTACACCAGCGAGGCGCTGCCCTGGGCCCGCACGCCGGCCGTCCACAGCTTCGCCCAGTTCCCGCCGTTCGAGGCCTATGAGGCGCTGATCGGCGAATACGCCGTCGCGGCCGCCTGAGGCGGGGCGTCGGCCAGCGTCGGCCTGGGCTCGATCCGGCCGGGCAAGCTGGCCGAGGCCGGCGTCGCCCCGGCGGGGACGAAGGGCGCTAGGCGCGGCCGGCGTGGGCGGACAGGCGTTCGGCGCTGACGCCCAGCTTGGCCAGGGCCGAGGACCACTTGTGCTCGTGGTCGTCGCCGAACAGCAGGGCCTCGTCCGCGTCGCAGGTCAGCCAGACGTTGTCCTGCAGCTCGCGCTCCAGCTGGCCGGCGTCCCAGCCGGCGTAGCCCAGGGCCAGCACCGCCTGGCGGGGGCGGCGGGCCTCGTCGGCCATGGCCTCCAGCACCTCGCGGGTGGTGGTCATGGCGATACCGTCGGCGACCGGCAGGGTCGAGCCCTCGGAATTGTAGTCGTCGGTGTGCAGCACGAAGCCGCGCTCGCGCTGTACGGGCCCGCCCAGCAGCACCGTGCCGCCGGCCGGGTCGGCGCCGTCGATGCCCAGGCGCTCGAACAGGTCCGGCACGCTCAGTCCCTCGACCGGCCGGTTCACCGCCAGGCCGAAGGCGTGGTCGGGGGTGTGGTCGACCAGGAAGATCACCGCCCGCTCGAAGCGGGGGTCGCCGATGCCGGGCATGGCGATCAGCAGCCGCCCGGTCAGGAATTCCGGCGTCTGATCGGTCGGCGGATTGGCGGCGGGCTGGCCCATGTCCCTATGTTCGGTCTTGTGCATGACGCTTTCAAGACCGTGCGCGCACGAGGCGAGGTTCGGGCGCAAGGCCCGTTCCAGCCGTCGCGAAAGCGGGCTATCTGTCGCGCGGAAGTTCCGGGCGGCCCTTCGGCCGGCCCCTAGCGAGGGAGAGGCCGATGGCCATCAAGGTTGGCGACAAGCTGCCGGGCGCGACGTTCATGACCGTCACCGAGGAAGGGCCCGCGCCCGTCACCTCCGACGAGGTGTTCAAGGGCAAGACCGTCGCCCTGTTCGCCGTGCCGGGCGCCTTCACCCCGACCTGCTCGGCCAAGCACCTGCCGGGCTTCAAGGAGAAGGCCGCCGAGTTCAAGGCCAAGGGCGTCGACGCCATCGCCTGCCTGTCGGTCAACGACGTGTTCGTGATGAAGGCCTGGGCCAAGGACCAGGGGATCGCCGGCGAGGTGATCATGCTGGCCGACGGCAACGGCGACTTCACCCGCGCCATCGGCCTGGAGCTGGACGGCTCCAAGTTCGGCATGGGCCTGCGTTCGCAGCGCTACTCGCTGATCGCCAAGGACGGCGTCGTCGAGCAGCTCAATGTCGAGCAGGGCGGCGAGTTCAAGGTGTCGTCGGCGGAATACCTGCTCGAACACCTCTAGGCGTTTTCGCCGCTCCTCCTGAGCGGCGAGCGGCCGGCCGGTTGGACACGGCCGGCCGGCGCCGTCTAGAAATCCTCCTAGGCCGCCGTCAGCGCGGCGAGGAGGAGACGGCGAGGATGGCCAGGGCGCGCGCGAACGGCGTCGAGATCGAGTACGACATCGTCGGCGACGGTCCCGAGACCGTGCTGATGATCATGGGTCTGGGCGGACAGATGACCCGCTGGCCGCCGGCCCTGACGGCGCGCATCGCCGCCGAGGGCTTCCGCGTCGTCGTCTACGACAACCGCGACGTCGGGCTGTCCACCGGGTTCGACGCGGCCGGGCCGGCCGACATCGCCGCGGTGATCACGGCCATGGCCGAGGGGCGCAAGCCCGAGGTTCCCTACCTGCTGGACGACATGGCCGCCGACGCCGCCGGCCTGCTGGACGCCCTGGGCGTCGAGCGCGCCCACCTGTTCGGCGTCTCGATGGGCGGCATGATCGGCCAGATGGTCGCCGCCAACCATCCGGAGAAGACCCTGTCGCTGGTCTCGGTGATGTCGACCACCGGCGCCCGCGCCGTGCCGCCGCCGACGCCCGAGGCCCAGACCGCGCTGATGGCCCGCGCGCCGGACGGCGCCGGCGTCGAAGTCGCCGCCGACTACGCCCTCAAGGCCCAGATCGCCATCCAGAGCCCCGGCTATCCGCTCGACCCGGTCGAGACCCGCGCCCGGCTGCGCGCCGACATCGTGCGGGCCTACCGCCCGGCCGGGGTCGGCCGCCAGATGGCGGCGGTGATCGCCAGCGGCGACCGCCGCGAGCGCCTGCGGACGATCACGGCGCCGACCATCGTCGTCCATGGCGTCGACGATCCGCTGGTGCGCGTCGAGGGCGGCCGCGACACCGCCGCGACCATCGCCGGCGCCGAGCTGCGCCTGGTGCCGGGCATGGGGCACGACCTGCCGGCCGGCCTGTTCGACGTCTTCGTCAAGGCGGTGATCGACGCCGCCGAGCGGGCGCGGGCGACGGCCTGAACGCCTAGTCCAGGCCGAAGGCGCGGGCGTAGCGCACCTCGCCCGCCAGGGCCGCGCCGTCCTGGCCGCGCAGGCGATGGCCATGAAGGACGGCCCCGAGAACGGCGCCTTCAGTCCCAGCGCCGCCTGGGCGGAAAACCCGAAGCGCGGATAATAGTCGGCGTGGCCGAGCACCACCACGGCCTCGAAGCCGGCCTCGCGGCAGGCGTCCAGGCCGGCGCGGATCAGCGCCCCGCCGACGCCCCGGTTCTGGCGGGCGGGGTCCACCGCCACCGGCGCCAGGGCCACGGCCTTCAGCGCGCCCTGCGCGCCGACGATGCTCAGCGACGAGAACAGGATGTGCCCGACCAGAACGCCGTCCTGTTCGGCGACCAACGAGACGGCGGCGTCGCCGTCGGCGCGCAGGGCGTCGACCAGGGCGGCTTCGTCCGGCTGGTCGAAGGCCGCCGTCTCGATCCGGCGGACGGCGTCGTGGTCGGCCGGGGTCTCCGGACGAACGACGAGGGCGGGGCTCATGCGCCCAGCGCGTCGGCGGTCAGGGCCTCCAGCGGGGCCGCGCCCTGGGTCGCGCCGGCGGCCAGGCCTGGCGCCCGGGCCAGGACCTGTTCGGCGAACAGCCGGGCGAGGGCGATCTTGCCCCGCAGATAACCGTCCTCGCCGCGGCCGAGGCCGGCGTCGGCGGCCAGGGCCCCGCGCCCGAGCATCCAGCCGCCGGCGACGTCGCCCAGCAATTGCAGATAGGCTCCGGCGCCGGCCAGGGCGTCGGGCGAGCCGCGCCGCTCCAGCATCCAGTCGCTGGCGGCGACCAGGGCCTCCAGCGCCGCCTCCAGGCGGGCGCCGACGTCGCGCAGGCCGGCGTGGCCGAGCAGGGCCTGGGTCGTGGCCCGGATGTCCGCCGTCAGGCGGCGCAAGGCCTCGCCGTCGCCGAGGCCCAGCTTGCGGCCGACCAGGTCGATGGCCTGGATGCCGTTGGTGCCCTCGTAGATCGGGGCGATGCGGGCGTCGCGATAGTGCTGGGCCGCGCCGGTCTCCTCGATGAAGCCCATGCCGCCGTGGACCTGCACGCCGATCGAGGCGACCTCGACGCCGACGTCGGTGGACCAGGCCTTGGCCACCGGGGTCAGCAGCTCCTCGCGCAGGCGGGCGGCGTGGCGGTCGTCCGCGTTCGGGGCGAGGCGGGCCAGGTCGGCGGCGACGCCGGCGGCGAGACAGATCCCTCGGGCCGCCTCGATCTTGGCCTTGGCCAGCCCCAGGCTGCGGCGCACGTCGGGATGGTCGAAGATCGGGGCCGAGGCCTCGCCGGTCCAGGCCGAGCGGCCCTGCCGCCGTTCCTGCGAGAAGGCCAGGGCCTGCTGGTAGGCGCGCTCGGCGATGGCCACCCCCTGCACGCCGACGTTCAGGCGGGCGGCGTTCATCATGGTGAACATGTGGGCCAGGCCCTGGTTGGGCTGGCCGACCAGCTCGGCCTGGGCGCCGTCGAACAGCATCACGCAGGTGGGCGAGCCGTGGATGCCCAGCTTGTGCTCGATGCTGGCCGGCCGCAGGTCGTTGGCGCCGCCCAGGACGCCGTCCTCGCCGACCAGGATCTTGGGAGCCAGGAACAGCGAGATGCCTTTGACGCCCGGCGGGGCGTCGGGCAAGCGCGCCAGCACCAGATGGACGATGTTGTCGGCGCAGTCGTGGTCGCCCCAGGTGATGAAGATCTTCTGGCCGTACAGGCGATAGCCGCCGTTCCCGTCGGGTTCGGCGCGGGCGCGCACGGTCGACAGGTCCGAACCCGACTGCGCCTCGGTCAGATTCATGGTGCCGGTCCATTCGCCGGAGACCAGCCGGGGCAGGTAGACCGAGCGCTGGCGCGCGTCGCCATGCGCCTGCAGCGCCTCGATGGCGCCCTGGGTCAGCATCGGGCACAGGGCGAACGCCATGTTGGCGGCCTGGAAGGTCTCGAAGACCGCCAGCTCCAGCGCCTTGGGCAGGCCCTGGCCGCCGAATTCGGGATCGGCCGACAGGCTGTTCCAGCCGCCCTCGGCGAAGGCCTTGTAGGCGGCGGCGAAGCCAGGGGCGGCGGTGACGCGGCCGTTGGCGCAGGCCGCCCCGACCTGGTCGCCGATCCGGTTCAGCGGGGCCAGGACGTCGCCCGCCAGGGCGCCCGCCGCGTCGAGCACCGCGCTCATGGTGTCGCGGTCGAAATCGGGGAAGGCCCCGCCGCCCGCCAGCTGGTCGATGTCCGCCACCTGGGCGAGCGTGAAGGTCAGGTCGCGAAGGGGGGCTTTGTAGGTCATCAGAAAAACTTCAATGTGCGGCGGCCAGGTTGACGTTTTAGTGCCAGACGGCGCGCTGTGGGCCAGGAGGTCGGTCGATCACGGTTTCGTGAACGGGTCGCCGGCTTCCCCTGCGCCGCGACCGCTCTATCTTTCGCGAACTGCAACAGCAGCTATAACAATTCGGAGACAGACCATGCGCCCCATCCTCGCCGCCGCGCTGGCCGCCGGCCTCGCCTTCGCCGGCCTCGCCGCCTCGACCGCCGCCTCGGCCGCGCCCGGCGTCTCGTCGACCAAGGCCGCCGACCTGCCGGCCGGCGCCTATGTGCTGGACAAGTCGCACGCCAGCCTCACCGCCAAGCTCAGCCACATGGGCTTCTCCAACTACACCCTGCGCTTCACCAAGTTCGACGCCGGCTTCAGCTACGACCCCAAGGCCCCGCAGGCCTCGAAGATCACCGTCACCGTCGATCCGGCCTCGCTGGAGACCGGCGCGCCCAGCTTCAACAAGGAGCTGATCGGCGACGGCTGGCTCGAGGCGGGCAAGTACCCGACCATCACCTTCGTCTCGACCTCGGTCGACGTCGGCGACGGCGTGCATGGCAAGGTGGCCGGCGACCTGACCTTCCACGGCGTCACCAAGCCGGTGGTGCTGGACGTCGCGTTCAACGGCGTCGGCGCCGGCCTGGCCCCGGGCAGCACCCGCACCGGCTTCTCGGCGACCACGACCATCAAGCGCACCGACTTCGGCGTGAGCAAGTACGCCCCCCTGGTCGGCGACGACGTGACCCTGGCCATCGAGGTGGAGTTCACGCCGAAGTAAGTCATTCTCCTCCCAGAACCCTTCGAGGAGACCGGCATGACGGCTGCGTCCGCGCCCGCGCGTTCCGCGGGACGCTATTCCACGGTCGCGATCACCCTGCACTGGGTGATCGCGGCGGCGCTCATCTTCCAGATTATCCTGGGCTGGCGGATGGGCGACGGCCCCAAGGGGCCGGCCACCTACGCCCTGTTCCAGCTGCACAAGTCGGTGGGGATCACCATCCTGATCCTCACCCTGGCGCGGCTGGGCTGGCGGCTCGGCCACAAGCCGCCGCCGATGGCCGAGCACCTGGCCGGGTGGGAGCGGGCGCTGGCGCGCGCCGTCCATGTCCTGTTCTACGTCATCCTGCTCGGCCTGCCGCTGACCGGCTGGGTCATCGTCTCGGCCAGCAAGACCAACATCCCGACCCTGCTCTACGGGGTGATCCCCTGGCCGCACATCCCGGGCCTGCCCGAACTGGCGGCCGGGCCCAAGCACGCCTGGCACAACGCCGGCGAGCTGGGCCATGGCCTCCTGGTCAAGCTGACCTACGGCCTCCTGGCCCTGCACGTCGCCGGCGCGCTCAAGCACCAGCTCTTCGACCGCGACGCCGACCTGGCCCGCATGGCGCCGGGAACCCGGCCGGGGGCGTGGCTCGATCCGCGCCTCCTGGCCATCGTCGCCGGCGTCGCGGCGGTGATCGGGCTGGGCTACCTGTTCAAGCCGGCGGTCAAGCCGGCCGCTCCGCCGCCGGCGCCCATCGCCGCCGAGCCCGCGCTCGCCGCGCTTCCGGCCCCGGACGCGGCGGCTGCGGCCTCGCCCGCCGCCCCGCCGGCGACCGACGACAAGGTCGCTCAGGACAAGGCGGCTGAGGATAAGGCCGCCAAGCCGGCCTCGCCCTCGAAATGGGCGGTGGCCAAGGGTTCGGCCCTGGGCTTTTCGACCTCGTGGTCGGGCGCGGCGGTCGAGGGGCGGTTCGACCGCTGGAGCGCCGACATCCTGTTCAGCCCCGACGCCCTCGACCAGTCGAGCGTGACGGTCAGCGTCGATGTCGCCTCGGCCTCGACCGGCGACAGCCAGCGAGACTCCACCCTGCCGACCGAGGACTGGTTCGACGCCGCCGGCCATCCCAAGGCGACTTTCACGGCCAAGACCTTCCGCAAGACCGGCCCGGACCGCTACGAGGCCAGGGGAACCCTGTCGCTGCGCGGCGTCTCGCGGCCGGCGGCCTTGCCCTTCACCCTGAAGATCGACGGCGACAAGGCCCGGATGACCGGTGTAACCACCCTCGACCGCACGGCTTTCGGCGTTGGGCAGGGCGAGTGGAAGGCGACAGATCAGATACCGGCCGCAGTGAAGGTCAGCGTCAGCCTGACGGCGACGCGCCAGTAGCCGCCGTCGAGGCGGCCGCCGCGGCGCTGCGCGCCGGCCGCCTCGTCATCCTGCCGACCGAGACGGTCTACGGCCTGGCGGCGGACGCCGGCGATCCCGCCGCCGTGGCCGCCATCTTCGAGGCCAAGGGCCGGCCGCGCTTCAATCCCCTGATCGCCCATGTGCCCGACCAGGCGGCGGCCGAGGCCGTCGCCATCTTCGACGACCGTGCCCGGGCGCTGGCCGCCGCCTTCTGGCCGGGGCCGCTGACCATCGTCGCGCCGATCCGCGACGCGGCGGCCGTCTGCGACCTGGCGCGCGCCGGGCTGGAGACGGTGGCGATTCGCGCGCCGGGCCACCCGCTGGCGCGCCGGCTGCTGCGGGCGTTCGGCGGCGCGGTGGTCGCGCCTTCGGCCAACCGCTCGGGCCGGCCGAGCCCGACCACCTATCAGGACGCCCTGGACGAGACCGGTTCCGCCGTCGCCGCGTCGCTCGACGGCGGGCCGTGCGCCGTGGGCCTGGAATCCACTGTCGTCGCCGTGCTGGACGGGCCGGTGCGGCTGCTGCGGCCCGGCTCGGTCATCCGCGCCCAGATCGAGGCGGTGGTCGGCCCCCTGGCCGAGGCCGAGGTCGACGCCAGGCGCTCGCCAGGGCGCCTCGCCCTGCACTACGCCCCCGACGCGCCGGTGCGCCTGAACGTCACGACGCCGGAAGAGGGCGAGGCGTGGCTGGCCTTCGGGCCGGCGGCGCAAGGGCCTTCGGTGTTCAACCTGTCGCCGCGCGGCGACCTGGCCGAGGCCGCCGCCAACCTGTTCGCCTATCTGCGCGCCGCCGACCGCCGAAAGCCCGTCGCCATCGCCGTCGCCCCCATCCCGGACGAGGGCCTGGGCGAGGCGATCAACGATCGCCTGCGCCGCGCGGCGGGGTTCATCGGCTAAGCCCCAGGGACTAGACTTCCGCCATGACCGTCGCCGTTTCCACTCCCGTTCCGGACCACGTCGTCTCCCGCCTCAAGGCCGCGGTCGGCGAGGGCGGCTGGAGCCAGGAGCCCGAGCGGCTCGCCCCCAAGCTGGTCGAATGGCGCGACCGCTGGAGCGGGACGACGCCGATCCTGATGCTGCCCAGATCGACCGCCGAGGTCGCCGCCATCGTCGGGATCTGCGCCGAGACCGGGACCCCGGTCACGCCCCAGGGCGGCAACACCGGCCTGGTCGGCGGCCAGATCCCGCAGGGCGAGGTCCTGCTGTCGCTGGAGCGGATGCGGGCGATCCGCGACATCGACGCCTTCGACGACGTCGTCGTGGCCGAGGCCGGCGCCACCCTGGCGGCCGTGCACGCGGCGGCCCTGACCGTCAATCGCCGCTTCCCGCTGGGCCTGGCCTCGGAAGGCTCGTGCACGGTCGGCGGCAACGTCTCCACCAACGCCGGGGGCGTGGCGGTGCTGCGCTACGGGGTGATGCGCGATCTGGTGCTGGGCCTGGAGGCGGTGCTGCCCAACGGCGACGTGTGGAACGGCCTCAAGCGCCTGCGCAAGGACAACACCGGCTATGACCTCAAGCAGCTCCTCATCGGCGCCGAGGGCACCCTGGGCGTGGTCACCGCCGCCAGCCTCAAGCTGTTCCCGATCCTGGCCTCGCGCGCCACGGCCGTGGTCGGGCTGCGCACGCCCCAGGACGCCATCCGCCTGTTGGCCCGGGCCAAGGAAGAGACCGGCGGCGCCGTCGAGGCCTTCGAGCTGATGGGCCGGCGCGGGGTCGCCTTCGTGCTCAAGAACATCCCCGGCCAGCGCGAGCCGCTGGAGGGCGTGCATCCCTGGTATGTGCTGATCGAGACCGCCAGCGGCGAGCCGGGCGCGGCCGAGGCGGCGATGGAGCGGCTGCTGGCGCGGGCCCTGGAGGACGACTTGATCCAGGACGCCGCCGTCGCCCAGACCGAGGCCCAGGCCCACGCCTTCTGGGCCGTGCGCGAGAACCAGTCGGCCGGCCAGAAGCCGGAGGGGGCGGCCTGGAAGCACGACGTCTCGGTGCCGGTGTCGCAGATCGCCGACTTCATCGACGAGGCGACGGCGGCGGTCGAGGCCTTCTCGCCCGGCGTGCGCGTGGTGGCCTTCGGCCATGTCGGCGACGGCAACGTCCATTACGACGTCCTCGCGCCCGAGGGCGGCGATCCGGCCGCCCATTCGGCCCGACGCGACGACGGCTCGCGCCTTGTTCACGATATTGTCGCCCGGCGTTCAGGCTCGATCTCGGCCGAGCATGGGCTGGGGGCGATGAAGTCGGCCGAGGCCTTGCGCTACAAGGCCCCGATCGAGGTCGAGGCCCTGCGCGCCGTGCGCGCCGCGCTCGATCCGCGACGGATCATGAACCCGCGCGTGCTGTTCTAAGGCTGGTTTTTGGCGACGGGCCGGCCTATCTCGCGCCCGACGACGACCGCTCCAAAGGCCGCCATGCTGTTCGTGCTTTCCCCCGCCAAGTCCCTCGACTTCACGCCCGCGCCGCTCGACGCGCCGCTGACGACGCCGGCCCTGACCAAGGACATCGCCGAGCTGGCGAAGACCACCCGCGTCCTGTCGGTGGGCGACCTCAAGAGCCTGATGCACATCTCGGACAAGCTGGCGGTGCTGAACCGCGAGCGGTTCCAGGCCTTCGACCCGGTCTGCGAGGACGGGCTGCAGGCGGCGATCGCCTTCGACGGCGACGTCTACGAGGGCCTGCAGGCCCGCACGCTCGACCGGCCGGGCCTGGACTGGGCCCAGCAGCACCTGCGCATCCTGTCGGGGCTCTACGGGGTGCTGCGGCCGCTCGACGCCTTGCAGCCCTATCGCCTGGAGATGGGGGTGCGCCTCAAGACCAAGCGCGGCTCGACCCTCTACGACTTCTGGGGCGCGCGCATCTCCGAGACCCTGAACGCCGCCGCCGAGGGCCACGCCGACCGCACCTTGGTCAACCTGGCCAGCCAGGAATATTTCGGCGCGGTCGACGCCAAGGCGCTCAAGCTCAAGGTCGTCACCTGCCACTTCAAGGACGAGAAGGACGGCAAGCTGCGCACGCTGGGCTTCTACGCCAAGAAGGCGCGGGGCCTGATGGCGCGCTTCGCCGTCGACAACCGCATCGAGCGGCGCGACGACCTCAAGGCCTTCGACGGGGCCGGCTACGCCTTCCAGAAGGGGCTGTCCGACGAGGCCGACTGGGTGTTCACCCGCCCGCAGCCTTGAATTTCATCTCTTGATGAATTTAAACCGGAGGCCATGAACGAGCCGCTCCGGCGAAGCGGTTAGGGGCTCGCTCTTCGCAACCGCAGCGCCTATGCTGCGTTGCAGCAAGTCAGGAGGAGCGACACCATGGCTTATTCGTTCGGATTGAAGGACCACGTCGCCGTCGTCACCGGCTCGACCAGCGGGATCGGTCACGCCCTGGCCGACGCCTTGGCCGCCGAAGGCGTCGACATCGTGCTCAACGGCCTGGGCGACCCGGCCGAGATCGAGAAGACCCGCGCGGCGATGGAGGCCGCCCACGGGGTCAAGGTCCGCTATCACGGCGCCGACATGACCCAGCCGGCGCAGATCGCCGATATGGTCGCCTTCGCCCACAAGCAATTCGGCCGCCTCGACATCCTGGTCAACAACGCCGGCGTCCAGCACGTCGAGGCGATCGAGACCTTCCCGGTCGAGAAGTGGGACCAGATCATCGCCATCAACCTGACCTCGGCCTTCCACGCCACCAAGGCGGCGATCCCGATCATGAAGGCCCAGGGGCGCGGACGCATCGTCAACATCGCCTCGGCCCACGGCCTGGTCGCCTCGCCGTTCAAGTCGGCCTATGTCGCGGCCAAGCACGGCATCGTCGGCTTCACCAAGACCGCCGCCCTGGAGCTGGCCACCTCCGGCGTCACCGCCAACGCCATCTGCCCCGGCTATGTGAAGACGCCGCTGGTGGTCGCCCAGATCGCCGACCAGGCCAAGTCGCGCGGCATGAGCGAAGAGGACGTCATGAAGAACGTCATCCTGGCCGCCCAGCCGACCAAGAAGTTCGTCGAGTTCTCCGAACTGGCGGGCCTGCTGCTCTACATGGTCTCCGACGCCGGCGCCTCGATGAACGGCGCGGCGGTCGCGGTCGACGGCGGCTGGACGGCGGAATAGGGCGGGGCATGCTCGGCTCGCGCAAGAAGCCGGCCGCGCCCAGGCCGATCAGCCTGGCGCTGCAGGGCGGCGGGGCCCACGGCGCGTTCGAGTGGGGCGTGCTCGACCGGCTGTTGGAGCACGGCGGCGTCGAGATCAAGGCCGTGGCCGCCGCCTCGGCCGGGGCGATGAACGCGGTCTGCCTGGCCGACGGCCTCGCCGAGGGCGGCCCGGACGGGGCGCGGGCCCGGCTGGAATCGTTCTGGCGGGAGGTCAACCGCGCCGGCGGCCGCAACGTGTTCGGCGACGCCGCCGGCTGGACGGCGGCCTTCAATCCGGCGACCTGGCTGCAGAACACCCCCGGCTGGCGTCTCGCCGAGAACCTGGCGATGAGCTTCAGCCCCTACGAGTTCAACCCCTTCAACCTGAACCCGCTGCACGACGTGCTGGAGGCCCAGGTGAACTTCAAGGCGATCCGCGAGCGCTCGCCCATCGCCCTCTACATCTCGGCCACCGAGATCCGCACCAGCAAGGCGCGGGTGTTCCGCGGCCCTGAACTGACCGCCAAGCACGTGATGGCCTCGGCCTGCCTGCCCTATCTGTTCCAGGCGGTGGAGATCGACGGCGAGTCCTACTGGGACGGCGGCTATCTGGCCAACCCGCCGCTGTGGCCGCTGTTCTACGACAAGACCCCCAACGACATCCTGGTGGTCAGCCTCAACCCGCTGGTCCGCGAGACCACGCCCAAGTCGCCGGGCGAGATCATGGACCGGCTGAACGAGATCACCTTCAACGCCTCGCTGGTCTCCCAGCTCCGCTCGGTCGCCTTCGTGCAGAAGCTGATCGAGGAGGGCCTGCTCAAGGACAGCGCCAGGGGCCGCTATCGCGGCATGTACATCCACGCCATCACCGCCGACGGCCGGCTGGACGACCTGTCCTCGACCAGCAAGTTCGACACCGAGTGGTCGTTCCTCCAGGACCTCAAGGCGCGGGGCCGGGCGGCGGCGGACGAGTGGCTGGCCGCCGCGCTCAAGGACGTGGGGGTCCGTTCCAGCATCGACGTCCGCGCCTCGTTCCTTTAGGGGGCTCCAGGTCGGCCGCGCGACGCCATCAGGCGGCGCAGGCGCTGACGTCGGCATGGCGGAAGACGGGGCGGCGGCGATGGGCGATCAGGCGAGAATTCCGGTTCCGACCGCCGGCGTGGTCTGCCTGCGCGGCTCCGAGGTGCTGTTGATCAAGCGCGGCAACCCGCCCCGCCAGGGCCAGTGGAGCCTGCCGGGCGGCCGCCTGGAATGGGGCGAGACACTGGCCCAGGCCGCCTTGCGCGAACTTCGGGAGGAAACTGGCGTCGAGGCCGAGCTCCTGGGCCTGATCGACGTGGTCGACGGCCTGTTCACCTCGCGCGCGAGCGGCGAGACCACGCGCCACTACGTGATGGTCGACTACGCCGCCCGCTGGCTGTCGGGCGAGCCGAAGGCCGGCGACGACGCCGCCGACGCCCGGTTCTTCTCCCGCGACGAGGCCCTGGCCGTGGTCGAGTGGGACGAGACCCGCCGGGTGATCGCCGAAGCCGCCGCCCGCTTCGGCGGCTAGGCCGGCGCTAGAACGACCAGGCGCAGCCGACGCCGGCGGCGGCGCCTTCCTGGCCGAGCACTGTCACGGTTCCCGCCGCCCGCGCCTTGCAGCCGTTCTTGGGCTTCTTGGGCAGATAGGCCTCGGGGTCCTGGCTGGCGGCGAAGTCGCCCCGACGATCCAGGTTGAGCCTGGGCGGCGGTCCGTCGGCGCGCCGACCGGCGGCGAAGCGGTCCTGGCAGGCCTGGCGCGCCTCGCGGGAGGCGTCAGGCATGGCGTTCCGGCATGCCAGGGCGTCGCGCAGCGCCCGCTGCAAGGCGAGGCGCTCGTCCTGCTCCGGCTTGGCCATGGCCGGGGGCGCCGGCCCGGCCGGCTCGGCGTTCGGCGTTAGGGCGGACGGCGGGGCGGCGACGGGGACCTCGGCCTTGCGAGCCGGCGGGGAATGGGCGGGGCGGCGGCTGCGGCCCGCCGGCCAGGGCGGCGTCAGCGTCACGCTGATCGCCTGGGGCTCGCGCGGGCCCGAGGGCGTATCGAGATGCGCCGCCATCCACGCGATGAGCGCGGCGTGGATCAGGATCGCCCCGGCGACCGCGTAGGCCAGGCTCTCGCCCCGGACCCGCCGAATGCTGGCCGCCATCCTCGCCGTCCCCCTGGTTCGCGTCCGAAATAAACCTTGCGTTGCGGCGCAAAGAAGACTGACGCGAGGCGAAAGCGCGGCCTGGCCGCCCGCCCCGGCTTGACGGGCCGAGCGGAACCCGCTTCCTGTCGAACAACTGTTTCAACGGGAGATGACGCCATGGCCTACGCGCCCTTCGACCTGACCGGCAAGGTCGCCCTGGTGACCGGCGGCAACCGCGGCATCGGCTTCGGCATGGCCGAGGCCCTGACCCAGGCCGGGGCCGACGTGGTGATCTGGGGCTCGAACCACGACCGCAACATCGAGGCCGAGGGCAAGCTGACCCGCCACGGCCGCCGCGTCCTGGCCCAGGTGGTCGATGTCTCCAACGAGCAGGCGGTGGTCGAGGCCATGGCCGAGGCGGCGACCGCCATGGGCCGCATCGACACCGTCATCGCCAACGCCGGCGTCGGCTACGGCGCGCCGTCCTTCGTCGACATGACCACCGAGACCTATCGCAAGGTGCTGGCGGTCAATCTCGACGGGGTGTTCTGGACCTTCCGCGAAGCCTGCCGCCACATGGTCGAGCGGGCCAGGTCGGGCGATCCGGGCGGCTCGATCGTCGGCATCGCCTCGCTGGCGGCCATCGAGGGCGCGGCCCGCAACGAGGCCTACGCCGCCACCAAGGGCGCGGTGATCTCGATGGTCAAGTCGGTCGCCGTCGAGCACGCCCGCTACGGCGTGCGGGCCAACGCCATCCTGCCGGGCTGGATCGCCACCGACATGACCGCCGGGGCCCAGGAGAACAAGGCCTTCGCCGACAAGGTGATCCCGCGCGTTCCGGCCCGCCGTTGGGGCGAGCCGGCCGATTTCGGCGGCATGGCGGTCTATCTGGCCTCGGACGCCTCCAGCTACCACTCGGGCGACACCCTGGTCATCGACGGCGGCTACGCCATCTTCTGAGGCCATTTTCCGGCTCGCCTTGACGCGGGGTCACGGTTGCGCCGCCCCGGCGGCGGCGCGATGCTCGCCTGAACGACGATAAGTTCGGGAGCCCGCCATGTCCCTGCGCACGCCGCTCTGCGATCTCCTGGAGATCGAGCATCCCATCCTGCTGGCCGGCATGGGCGGGGTGTCCTACGCCGAGTTGGCGGCGGCGGTGTCCAACGCCGGCGGCTACGGCGTGCTCGGCATGGCTGGAACCGGCCCCGACTTCATCCGCGAACAGATGCGCCAGGTGCGCAGGCTGACCGACCGGCCGTTCGGGGTCGACCTCCTGGCCGCCACGCCGGACGCCCTGACCGCCTCGGTCGACGTCATCATCAACGAGGGGGCCAGCGCCTTCATCGCCGGCCTGGGCGTGCCGACGCCGATCCTGGAGAAGCTGCACAAGGCCGGCCTCAAGGTCATGGTGGTCTGCGGGGCGGTCAAGCACGCGGTCAAGGCCGAGCAGGCCGGCTGCGACGCAGTGATCTGCCAGGGCGGCGAGGGCGGCGGCCACACTGGCCTGGTCGGCACCTTGCCCCTGGTCGGCCAGGCGGTCGACGCGGTGAACATTCCGGTGGCTGCGGCCGGCGGCATCTCCGACGGGCGGGGCCTGGCCGCCGCCCTGGCCCTGGGCGCCCAGGGCGTGTGGATGGGCACCCGCTTCATCGCCTCCGAGGAGGCCCACGCCGGCGCCGCCTATCGGCAGGCGATCCTCGAGGCGGCCGACGAGGACACCGTCCGCACCCGCTGCTATTCCGGCAAGCCGATGCGGGTGAAGAAGAATCCCTATGTCGAGGACTGGGAGAGCCGGCCTCAGGACATCCAACCCTTCCCGATGCAGGCGGGGATCAGCATCCGCAACGGGGCCATGGGCGGCATCGGCGGCCAGATCGACGGCCTCGATCCCGACAAGTCGTGCTTCGCCATGGGCCAGTCTGCGGGCGGCGTGCACGAGGTGCTGCCGGCGGCCGAGATCGTCGCCAGGATCATGGACCAGGCCGAGGCCGCCGTCGCGCGCATGGCCGGGCTGCGGGCCGGGGTTCCGGCGGCGGCCGAGTAGGGACCTTCCCGGCGGACTCGTGCTAAGGCGCGGGTCATGAGCGAGCATCCGCATTCCCACCCCGCCGTCAGCCGCTGCGCCTGGAAGGGCATGGCCGGCGATCCGCTGTACGAGGCCTATCACGACACCGAATGGGGCGTGCCCGAGTACGACAGCCGCGCCCTGTGGGAGAAGCTGGTGCTCGACGGGTTCCAGGCCGGGCTGGCCTGGATCACCATCCTCCGGAAGCGCGACGCCTTCCGCGCGGCCTTCGCCGATTTCGACCCGGAGAAGGTCGCCCGCTTCGGCGAGGCCGACCGCGCCCGCCTGATGGCCGACGCCGGCATCGTCCGCTCCAACGCCAAGATCGACGCCGCCATCTCGGGCGCGCGCCTCTATCTCGACATGCGCGAGCGCGGCGAGGACTTCTCGCAGTTCCTGTGGGGTTTCGTCGGCGGCGCGCCGATCCAGAGCCGGTGGGAAAGCATCGCCCAGGCGCCGACCCAGACCCCCGAGGCGGTCGAGATGTCCAAGGCGCTGAAGGCCAGGGGCTTCAAGTTCGTCGGCCCGGTGATCGTCTACGCCTTCATGCAGGCGACCGGCCTGGTCAACGACCACATGGTCGGCTGCTTCCGCCACCAGCCGATCCGCGACATGGCCCGGCGATGAGCCGAACGGGTCCGGATTTCCTGCTCGAGGCGGCCTGTCCCGGCCCGGTCTGCGGCGTCGACGAAGCTGGCCGGGGCCCATGGGCCGGGCCAGTGTCGGCGGCGGCGGTGATCCTCGATCCGGACCGCTGCCCCCAGGGGCTGAACGATTCCAAGAAGCTGACCGCCAGGGCCCGCGACCGGCTGGAGGGCGAGATCAAGGCCATGGCCGTCTCCTGGGCGGTGGGTTTCGCCTCGGTCGAGGAGATCGCCGAGCTCAACATCCTGCACGCCACGGGCCTGGCCATGCGCCGGGCGGTGGAGGGACTGAAGGTCGCGCCGGCCTTCGCCCTGGTCGACGGCAACTATCGCTTTCCGCTGCCTTGCCAGGTCAGGACGGTGGTCAAGGGCGACGCCGTGTCCTGCTCCATCGCCGCCGCCTCGATCCTGGCCAAGGTCGCCCGCGACCGGCTGATGACCGAGCTGGACGCCGTTCATCCCGGCTACGGCTTCGCCTCGCACAAGGGCTATGGCGCGCCGATCCATATCGAGGCGCTGACCCGGCTCGGCCCGTGCCCCGCCCACCGCATGAACTGGGCCCCGGTGCAGACGGCCCTGCGCGGCGCGGCGCGCGAGGGCTGACGATCCTTCCGGTTGCGGCGGGCGGCTTTCGCCGGTCTGATGGCGCGCGCCTGAGGGGGACGTCATGCCGCAAACCAGCAACCACGCCACCGTCGAAAGCCTCAACCGGGCCTCTGAGGGCAAGCTGCCCGGTCATGTCGGCCTGGAGGTGGTCAAGGTCGAGCCTGGCCTCGTCCAAGGGCGGCTGACCGTCCGCCCAGACCTTGTCGCGCACACCGGCTACCTGTTGGCCGGGACGGTGCTGACCGTGGCCGACATCCTCTGCGCCTACGGCGTCTCGACCGCCTGGCCCGAGGGCGCGAGCGGCTTCACCACCGCCGAGGTCAAGTGCAACTTCACCGGCACGCTGCGTGAAGGCGTCGGGCTGTGCACGGCCAGGCTGCTGCACGGCGGCCGCCTGACCCAGGTCTGGGACGCCAGCTTCACAGACGAGGCCGGCGAGCGCCTGCTGGCCGCGTTCCGCTGCACGCAGATCATTCTCTACCCGCGGGGGTGAGCACGGTTTCCAGCCGCCGGCTCCATCCTTCCGACCAGTCGACCAGCGGCAGCAGCAGGTCGAGCAGGGCCGCGCCGTCCTCGGTCAGGCGGTAACCGCCGCCGTCGTGCGCCACCAGGCCCGCGCCGCGCAGTTCGTGCAGGCGGGTGTTCAGCACCGCCGGATTGGTCTCGGCGGCGTCCTGCAGCGCCCGGAAGGTCAGCGGCCCGCCGCGCAGCTCCCACAGGACGCGCAGCGTCATGCGCCGGCCCAGGAGGTCGAGCAGCACCATGACCGGCCGGCCTGTGGACGAGCCGCGCACGGGGGCGCCGATCTGGGGAATCTTCATGCTATACTTTTCATAGCTGCCGTGTTGGTGTGCGCTATGTAAATCATAGTGAAAGGCGAGGCCGATGTCCGCACGCATTTCTCCCGCTCAACCGCCCTTCGACGCCGCCGTCCAGGCCCGTCTCGACGCGGTGACGCCGCCCGGCGTTCCGCCGCTGACGCTGTTCACCACGCTGGCCCGGGACGGGCGGCTGTTCAAACGCTTCATGGACGGCGGCCTGCTCGACCGCGGCCACCTGACCATGCGCCAGCGCGAGGTGGTCATCGACCGCGTCACCGCCCAGTGCGGGGCCGAGTACGAATGGGGCGTGCACATCATCTATTTCGCCGAGCGGGCGGGCCTGACCGCCGAGCAGCAGGCCTCGTTCCGCCATGGCGGGCCCAAGGACGGCTGCTGGTCGGCCGAGGACGGCCTGCTGCTGCGCCTGTGCGACGCCCTGGCGGAAACCTGCGACATCGACGACGACCTCTGGGCCGAACTACGGGGCGCGTTTTCGGAGGAGGCCGTGATCGAGCTGATCCTGCTGGCCGGTTTCTACCGGACCACCTCGTATCTGGTGAACGCCCTGCGGCTGCCGCTGGAGGCGACGGCGGCGAGGTTTCCGCAGGCCTGACGCGCGCCGGTCAATCACGCGCAGCGAGGCCGATTCAGCAACGGACTCTTTGACTCCAAAGCACTTCTGGCGTCGGGCGAGTTTTGCATTAACCATAGATCGACACGCCGGCTTAACCACGCGCCGCCAGGATTCCGGCTTCAGAGCGTGCTGCGTGAAAGCGGCGACCGGTTTTGCGTTCAAGCGCGCTCTCATCTTTTGGATGCGTGCATTCCAGGCGGCGGACCGGCGTCCACCCTGCCTGAATGCGCGGGTCGGGAGTTAGCCAGGCATGACCTTCGGGCCGGAAACCATCATCCAGGGCGACTGCATCGCGCAGATGAACGCCCTGCCCGAGAAGTCGGTCGACCTCGTCTTCGCCGATCCGCCCTACAACCTGCAGCTCGGCGGCGACCTGCTGCGGCCGGACAATTCCAAGGTCGACGCGGTCGACGACCACTGGGACCAGTTCGAAAGCTTCCAGGTCTATGACGCCTTCACCCGCGACTGGCTGAAGGCCGCCCGCCGGGTGCTGAAAGACGACGGCGCCCTGTGGGTGATCGGCAGCTACCACAACATCTTCCGCGTCGGCGCCACCTTGCAGGACCTGGGCTTCTGGATCCTCAACGACGTCATCTGGCGCAAGTCGAACCCGATGCCGAACTTCAAGGGCACGCGCTTCACCAACGCGCACGAGACCCTGATCTGGGCGGCCAAGGGGCGCGGCGCCAAGCGCTACACCTTCAACTACGACGCCATGAAGATGGCCAATGACGAGCTGCAGATGCGCTCGGACTGGACCCTGCCCCTGTGCACCGGCGAGGAGCGGATCAAGACCGCCGCCGGCGACAAGGCCCACCCGACCCAGAAGCCCGAGGCCCTGCTGCACCGGGTGATCCTGTCATCGACCAAGCCGGGCGACGTCGTGCTCGACCCGTTCTTCGGCGTCGGCACCACGGGCGCGGCCGCCAAGCGCCTGGGCCGCCGGTTCATCGGCATCGAGCGCGAGACCGACTATGTCGAGCTGGCCCGCGAGCGCATCTCCAAGGTGATCCCGATCTCGCCGGAAGACCTGGACGTGATGGGCTCCAAGCGCGCCGAGCCGCGCGTGCCGTTCGGCCAGATCGTCGAGGCCGGCCTCTTGCGGCCGGGCGACAAGCTCTACTGCCCCAAGGGCCAGCACATGGCCCGCGTGCGCGCCGACGGCTCGCTGGTGATCGGCGACATCGCCGGCTCGATCCACAAGGTCGGGGCGATGGTGCAGTCGGCGCCGGCCTGCAACGGCTGGACCTACTGGCACTTCAAGACCGACCGGGGCCTGGCCCCTATCGACGTGCTGCGCGCCAAGGTCCGCGCCGGCCTAGATCAGCCGGTCAAGTCCAGCCCGCGCGGCCTTGAGGAAGACGCTCGGCAGGCCCTCTAGTTCGGCCCGCGACGCCCAGATCAGGCCGCTGTCCGCAAGGTTCGCCGGGGCGGCGGCCTTTTCGTCGAGCTCGGCCCGCCGCACCTCCAGCGTCAGGCTGAAGTGGGTGAACACGTGCTCGATCGCGCCGGCCGGCCGCCAGGCGGCGCCCGCGGGGGCGGCGGCGGCGATCTCGGCCTCGCTGAACGGCGCGGTCCGCCAGTCGGTGGTGGGCAGGGCCAGCATGCCGCCCAGCAGTCCCTTGGGCGGACGGCGCACCAACGCCACGCGGTCGCCGTGGGTCAGGACGAAGGCCGCGCCCAGCCGCCGGGGGCGGTCTGCCTTTCGCGTCTTGCGCGGGAAGGTCTCGGCCGCGCCTTGCGCGAACGCGGCGCAGAAGGCCGAGATCGGGCAGCGGTCGCACAGCGGCGCCCTGGGCCGGCAGACCGTCGCGCCCAGGTCCATCAGCGCCTGGGCCCAGTCGCCAGGGCGGTGGTCGGCGACGAGGCCGCCGGACAGGGCCTTCAATTCAGGTTTCGCGTCCGGCAGCGGCGTCTCGACGGCGAACAATCGCGACATCACCCGCTCGACATTGCCGTCGACCACGTTGGCCGCCCGGTCGAAGGCGATGGCCGCCACGGCCGCCGCCGTATAGGCGCCGACGCCGGGCAGGGCGCGCAGGGCGTCTTCGGTCGCGGGGAAGACGCCGGCGTGATCCCCGGCGACCGCCCGCGCGCAGGCGAGCAGGTTGCGGGCGCGGGCGTAATAGCCAAGGCCCGCCCAGGCGCTCATCACCTCGGCGTCCGGGGTGGCGGCGAGGTCGCGCACCGTCGGCCAGCGCCGGGTGAAGTCCAGGAAATAGGGCGTCGCGTGCGGCACGGTGGTCTGCTGCAGCATCACTTCCGACAGCCACACCCGATAGGGATCGGCCCTGGCTCCGGCCGCGTGCTCGGCCGGCCCCACCCGCCAGGGCAGGTCGCGGGCTTGGGCGTCGTACCAGGAAAGCAGGGCGGCGCGGAGGGCGGGGACGTTCATCGATCCTGCTCTTACCTCTTCCGCTCGTCCCGGCGAAAGCGGGGATCCGACACGGCCCGACGTCCCGGTTCGACCGACATCCCGCTTTCGCGGGGGCGAGAGGGTGGGGTAGGCTCGGGGCGATGAAGCGACAGCTCCCCACCGCCGAAGAGGCCGCGCGCATCCTGGCCGCGCGGCGCACGCGGCCGGCGCGCCGGACCGCGCCGCCTGCCGGCCGGTCGCTCGCCAAGTTCATCAAGGCGTTGGACGAACGCTTCGGCCAGGGGCCGGAGGCCCTGCAGGCGCGCTGGCGCGAGATCGTCGGCGAGGCCCTGGCCCGGCGCACCGAGCCGGTGAAGCTGACCCGGCCGCGCGGCGGCGGGGGCGGGGCGCTGGAGATCCGCGTCGACGGCCCGGCCGCCGCCCTGATCCAGCACCAGGCCCCCGAGATCGTCGCGCGGGTGAACCTGTTCCTCGGCGCCGGGGCGGTGACCAAGCTGCGCATCGTCCAGGGGCCGGTGCGGGCGCCGGCGACGCGCGACGCCGCTGCGGCCAAGTCCAGGCGTCGTCCGCCGCCGCTGGACGCCGCCGCCGAGGCGCGCCTGGAGACCAGCGTCGCCGGAGCCCATGACGACCGCCTGCGGGCCGCCCTGCTGAAACTGGGCCGCGAAGTGCTGCGCCGCGACGGTTGAATCGGTCGCGCCGCGCGCGATTTGTTGACAAACGCTCTGGCTCGGGGTTCCAGCTTGAGGCCGCGCGGCTGTCCCCGGGGGGATGGAATCGCGCTTAACTCTGAAACTTGGTCAGTTAGGGAAACCGCCGATGCGCGCCTTCAGCCGCCTGACGCCTCTGGTCGCCGTGCTCGTCGCCGGCCTGGCGCTCGCCGCCTGCAACAAGAAGACCGCCTCCGAAGGCGACGAGATGAGCATGGGCGACGCCAACGCCAAGGTGACGATGGTCGAGTACGCCTCGGCCAGCTGCCCGCACTGCGCGCGTTTCAACAACAACGTCTTCCCCGACTTCAAGAAGAAGTACGTCGACACCGGACAGGTCCGCTACGTGTTCCGCGAGTTCCTGACCCCACCCTATCCGCTGGCCGCCGCCGGCTTCCTGACCGCCCGCTGCGCCGGCAAGGACAAGTACTTCACCGTCCTCGACGCCGTGTACCGCGCCCAGGAGCAGATGTTCGAGAGCGGCGACTTCCGCGGCCCGCTGTTGAAGATCGCCCAGTCGGCCGGCCTGTCCGAGCAGCAATTCAACGCCTGCATTCAGGACGAGAAGGCCCTGAAGGCCCTCAGCGACCGGGTCGAGCGCTTCGCCAAGGAAGACAAGATCGAAGGCACGCCGACCTTCATCATCAACGGCAAGCCGCTGCCCCCCAGCACCCATGAAACCACCCTGGCCGACCTCGACGCGGCGATCGCCGCGGCCAAGGCCGGCAAGTAAGATCGGAAGGAGCCGCCGGGTACGCCCGTGCATTTCCAGAGGCTGCGTCTTTCGGGCTTCAAGTCCTTCGTCGACCCGACCGAGTTCCGTATCGAACCCGGCCTGACCGGCGTGGTCGGCCCGAACGGCTGCGGCAAGTCGAACCTTCTGGAGGCGCTCCGCTGGGTGATGGGCGCCAACTCCGCCAAGGCCATGCGGGCCGGCGGCATGGACGATGTGATCTTCGCGGGGTCCGGCGGCCGGGCCTCGCGAAACCACGCTGAAGTCACCCTGACCATCGACAATGCCGACCGCACCGCCCCGGCGCAGTTCAACGCCGAAAGCGTGCTGGAGGTCGTCCGCCGCATCGACAAGGGCGAGGGCTCGACCTACCGCATAAACGGCCGCGAGGTCCGCGCCCGCGACGTCCAGCTGCTGTTCGCCGACGCCTCCACCGGCGCCAATTCGCCCGCCCTGGTCCGCCAGGGCCAGATCAGCGAGCTGATCGCCGCCAAGCCGCAGAACCGTCGCCGCATCCTCGAAGAGGCGGCCGGGGTCTCCGGCCTGCACACCCGCCGGCACGAGGCCGAGCTTCGCCTGCGCGCCGCCGAGAGCAACCTCGCCCGCCTGGACGACGTCACCCGCGAACTGGATTCGACCCTGAACCGTCTGAAGCGCGAGGCGCGGCAGGCGGAGAAGTACAAGAAGCTGTCGGCCGAGATCCGGGCTTTGCAGAGCGCGGTGCTCTACGCCCGCTGGACCGACGCCCGCGACGCGCGGCTGCGGGTCGAGGCCGAGACCGAGGCCGCCATCCAGGCGGTGGAGCGCACCGCCCGCGAGGCCGCCGCCGCGACCGCCGCCGCCCTGACCGCCGAGGAGGCGATCAAGCCGCTGCGCGAGGAGGAGCAGGTCGCCGCGGCCGTGCTGCAACGGCTGGCCATCGAGAAGGACCGCGTCGAGCGCGAGGCCGAGCAGGCGGCGGCCGAGGTGGCGCGCCTGACCGACGAGCTGGCCCGCCTGGAGGCCGACCGCGCCCGCGAGGAGCAGATCGTCGAGGACGCCCGCGCGGCGCTGGGGCGGATCGAGGCCGAGCTCGACGAGCTGGACGTGCAGGTCAAGACCGCGCCAGGCCGCATTCCCGAGCTGAAGGCCGCCTCCGAGCGGGCCGAGGCCGCCCGCGCCGTCGCCGAGGCCGAGGTCGAGAAGCTGGCCGCTCAGGTCGCCGCCGAGGAGGCACGCCGCCGCGCCGCCGCCGACCGCGTGCGCGAGGCCGAGGCCCGCGTCTCCCGGACCTTGCGGGCGCTGGAGCAGGCGCGCGGCGAGCGCGCCGCCCTGGGGCCCGAGGTCGATCCCGCCGCCGCCGAGGCCGCCGCGCGCCTGGCCGCCGCCGAACAGGCCCTGGCCGTCGCCCGCGCCGCCGTCGAGACCGCCGAGGCCGAGCGCGCCGAGGCGGCCCAGGCCGAGACGCTCGCCCGCGACGCCGCGCGCAAGGCCGAGGACCAGCTCGGACGCCTCAAGACCGAGGCGCGGGGCCTGGCCCAACTCACGCAGCCCCAGCGCAAGGGCGGCTTCGCCCCGGCCCTGGATCAGGTCTCCCCCGACAAGGGCTTCGGCGCCGCCCTGGCCGCCGCCCTGGGCGAGGACCTCGACGCCGCGCTCGATCCCAAGGCCGCGGCCTACTGGGGCGGACGCGAAGCCGCCGCGCCGGCCTGGCCGGAAGGCGCCCGCCCGCTGGGGCCGCTGGTCAAGGCGCCGCCCGAGCTGGCGGCGCGGCTGGCCTGGACGGCGGTGGTCGAGCGCGCCGACGGCGAGCGCCTGGCCAAGGATTTGGCGGTCGGGGCGCGGCTGGTGTCGCGCGAGGGCGACCTCTGGCGCTGGGACGGCTTCGTCGCCCGGGCCGAGGCGCCAAAGCCCGCCGCCGTCCGCCTGGAGCAACGCGCGCGTCTCGTCGAGGTCGAGGCCGAGATCGACCGTCTGGGCCCGGCCGTCGCCGAGGCCGCCGCCGGCCAGAAGGCGGCGGCGGACCGCCTGCGCCAGGCCGAGGAGACGCTGCGCAACTCCCGCCGCGGGCCCCAGGACGCCGAGCGCGCCGTCGCCCAGGCGCGTGAAGCCGTCGAGCGCTTGGCCCGCGAGCAGGCCCGCCGCGACGCCCGCGCCCAGTCGCTGGACGAGACCATCGCCCGCTTCGACGCCGAGCGCCTGGAGGCCGAGACCGCCCTGGCCGCCGCCCGCGCCGAGGCCGAGGGACAGGCCCAGGGCGAGGAGGATCTCGCGCCCCGGCTTTCGGCCGCCCGCGAGGCCGCCGCCCAGGCTCGCGAAACCGCCGCCGCCGCCCGCACAGCGCTCGACCTCGAGACGCGCGAGCGCGACAGCCGCACCCGCCGGGTCGACGGCCTGCGCCGCGACCGCGCCGACTGGACCCGCCGCTCCGAGGCCTCGGCCAAGCGTATCGACCAGTTGGCCAAGGACCGCGACAAGGCCGCGGCCGCCTACAAGACCGCCGCCGAGGCGCCGGCGGCGATCGCCGCGCGCCAGGACAAGCTGCTGGACGACCTGGGGCTGGCCGAGGCGCGACGGGCCAAGTCGGCCGACGCCCTGGAGAACGCCGAGGCCGCCCGCACCGAGGCCGATCGCGCCGCCCGCGCGGCCGACGGCGCGGCCTCGCAGGCGAGGGAGGCCCGTGCGGCGTTGGCGGCGCGGCTGGACGCGGCCCGCGAACGGCTGGGCGAGATGGCCGCCAACATCCGCGAAGTGGCGCGGATGGAGCCCGAGGCCCTGGGCCGCAAGCTGGTCGAGGACGCCGTCGGCGTGCCGGCCGACCCGTCCGGCATGGAGGCGCACCTGTTCGCCCTGGAGCGCGACCGCGACGCCATCGGCGCCGTCAACCTGCGCGCCGACGAGGAGGCCCAGGAATACGCCCTGCGGCTCGACGCCATGCGGACCGAGCGCGCCGACCTGACCGGGGCCATCGGCCGCCTGCGCGAGGGCATCGAGGAGCTGAACGCCGAGGGGCGCGAGCGGCTGCTGGGCGCGTTTGAGATCATCAACGGCCATTTCCAGACGCTGTTCCAGGCTCTGTTCGGCGGCGGCCAGGCCGAGCTGCGGCTGGTCGAATCGGACGACCCCCTGGAGGCGGGCCTGGAGATCTTCGCCTGCCCGCCGGGCAAGCGCATGGCCACGATGAGCCTGATGAGCGGCGGCGAACAGGCCCTGACGGCGGCGGCGCTGATCTTCGGCGTGTTCCTGGCCAATCCCGCGCCGATCTGCGTGCTGGACGAGGTCGACGCGCCGTTGGACGACGCCAACGTCGACCGCTTCTGCAACATGCTCAACGAGATGCGTCAGCGGACCGAGACCCGCTTCGTGGCCATCACCCACAATCCGGTGACCATGGCCCGCATGGACCGGTTGTTCGGGGTGACCATGCCCGAGCGGGGGGTGTCGCAGCTGGTTTCGGTGGACCTGCGGCAGGCCGAAGCCCTGGCGGCGCAATAGCCGTCGCGCAAGGGCCGGAAAGCGGCCTGACGCAACGGCGCCCGGCCGCCGGAAAAAGCTTCACGATCTCCGAGGCTTATCGATCCTGAAGCAAATCTTGACGCACCGCACCCGCATCTATAGGTTCCGCCGCGATCAAGCCGGGCCGCGGCGGCTACGTCGTGGTCGCTATTGACCTGACCAGCATGCCGCAGCCGGACGACCAACGCGAAGAGGCGCTTTCCCGCCTCGACGACCGCCTCAAGGCTTTCGAGGCGGATCGTGCGAAGAAGCCCGCGCCCTTCGGGGGGGAGCGGCAGGTCGGGGACGGCTACCGCCTTTTGGCGGAACTGATCGGCGGCGTTCTGTGCGGCCTCGGCCTCGGCTGGGGGTTTGATCAGATCGCGCACACCAAGCCCATGGGCCTGATCGGCGGCGTGCTGATCGGGACGGGGCTGTCGGTGTTCATGATGGTGCGGCAAGCATCGCGCATGAGCGCCGCATCCTCCGCGAGGGGGGCTTCCGAGAAGGCCGGGCCGGCGAAATCGGCTCCCTTCGAAGAGGACGAAGACGACACCTGATCGGCCCGCCATATCGGGCCGTGGACAATCACTCCCGGCGCGTTTGGCCGGAACGGAAGGGGCGTGACGGCCGATGGCCATCGATCCGATGCACCAGTTCGCGATCCACGAGGTCGTGCATATCGATCCGGTCAACGTCCCGGGTCTGGGTCTGGTCAATTTGTCGATCACCAATTCCGTGCTGTGGATGGGCATCGCCGCCCTGGTGGTCTGCGGCTTCCTGCTGGCTTCGGCCCGCGGCGCGGTCGTGCCCGGCCGCCTGCAGTCGCTGGGCGAGTCGCTCTACGGCCTCGTCGACAACCTGACCTCGTCGATGATCGGCCACGAGGGCCGCAAGTTCCTGCCGTTCGTCTTCACCCTTTTCAGCTTCATCCTGGTGATGAACCTGTTCGGCCTGATCGCCATTCCCGGCGTCGGCGCGCCGTTCACGGCGACCTCGCAACTGGCGGTCACCCTGACGCTGGCCCTGGTGACCTTCATCACCGTCATCGTCATCGGTTTCATCCGCAACGGCTTCGGCTTCTTCAAGCTGTTCGTCCCATCGGGCGTTCCGTGGCCGCTGCTGTTCCTTCTGGTGCCGATCGAGTTCATCTCGTTCATGGTCCGTCCGGTCACCCTGTCGCTGCGTCTGTTCGGCAACATGCTGGGCGGTCACGTGGTGCTGAAGATCTTCGCCAGCTTCGTGATCGGCCTCGGCGCCTTCGCGCTCACCGGCGGCCTCGCCAGCCTGGGCTTCGTGGGCTCGGCCCTGTCGCTCGGCACGGTGGTCGCCCTGACCGCCCTGGAGTTCATCGTCGCCTTCCTGCAGGCCTTCGTCTTCGCGGCGCTGGCTTGCGTCTACATCAACGACGTCGTGAACCTGCACGCTCACTGACGTCCTGACCAACCCAAACCACGTTTCTTCAAGGGGAATTCTCCAATGGAAGTTCAAGCCGCCAAGTACATCGGCGCCGGCCTCGCGATGCTCGGCATGATCGGCGCCGGCATCGGCCTCGGCATCCTGTTCGGCAACTACCTGTCCGGCGCCATGCGCAATCCGTCGGCCGCCGCCGGCGAGCGCCCGATGCTGTTCCTCGGCATGGCGCTGACCGAAGCGCTGGGCATCTTCGCCCTCGTCATCGCCTTCATGATCCTGTTCGTCTAAACCTCAGGTCAGAGATCGTTCGATGGCGGAGACGCCTAAACAAGCGACTCACGAGGGAACCGAAGCGGCCGGCGGGCACGCCTCCGGCGGCCTGCCGCAGTTCGACCCTCAGTGGTGGCCCGGCCAGATCATCTGGCTGCTGATCATCTTCGTCGCGCTCTATGTCGTGCTGTCCAAGGCGCTGCTGCCCAAGGTCGGCAAGGCCATCGACGAGCGGGCCGGGCGGATCGAGGGCGACATCGCCGAGGCCCGGCGCATGAAGGACGAGGCCGAGGCGCAAGCCCAGGCCGCCGCGTCCGAAATGGCCGAGGCCCGTGCGCGCTCGCAGAAACTGGCGGCTGACGCCAAGGCCCACGCCGCGGCGGAAACCGCCAAGCGTCAGGCCAAGGAAGAAGCCGTCCTGCACGAGAAGCTGTCGGCCGCCGAGACCCGCATCAAGGCCGCGCGCGACGAGGCCATGGGCAACGTGCGCTCGATCGCGGTCGAGACGGCCCAGGCGATCACCGAGAGGCTGACTGGCCAGGCGGCGACCGCCGCTCAGGCCCAGGCGGCCGCGGCGAAGCTGGCCTAAGGAGGCGTTCGAGATGGAACTGCTCAAGGACGCCGAATTCTGGGTCGGAATCGCCCTGCTGATCTTCATCGGCCTCTTGGTCTATCTGAAGGTCCCGGGCGCCGCCGCCAAGGCGCTGGATTCCCGCGCGGCCAAGATCCAGGCCGAGCTGGACGAGGCCAAGCGCCTGCGCGAGGAGGCCCAGGCCCTGCTCGCCCAGATCAAGAACCAGCGCGAGGACGCCGAGCGCACCGCCGCCGAGATGCTGGCCAACGCCGAGCTTGAGGCCAAGCGCCTCGAAGTCGAGGCCGAGGCCAAGCTGAAGGAGCAGATCAAGCGCCGGGCCGAGCTGGCCGAGCGCAAGATCGCCAACGCCGAAGCCGCCGCCGCGGCCGAGGTCAAGGCCGCCGCCGCCGACCTGGCCGCCGCCATCGCCGAGGACGTGCTCTCCGCCCGCCTCGCCGGCGCCAAGGCCGATCCGCTGGTGGACGAAGCGGTCAAGCAGATGTCGGCCAAGCTGCAATAGGCTTGGGGCTCAGGCCTCAGCAGAATTGCGGAAGGGCGTCCGGGAGACCGGACGCCCTTTTTGCTTGGGCCATCCGCCGCGCGCCCGACGGGCGGAGCGGTTTGGAGGGGCGGTGGTGCGCGCCGGCGATCCCGCGCGACGTGCGGGGCGTGGCCGCAGCCGGCCGCTCCGCGGGGCTGCGCGCCGAGGGGATCAGCCCCGCTTGCGGCGCAGGTAGCGGCGGCGCAGCGAACCGGCCCTGCGCCAGCGGCGGGGCAGGATCAGGCGCTCGACGCGCAGGGCCTGCTGCCAGGCGACCGGCAGGACTTCCGGCTCGCGCCGCAGCAGGCGGCGGAGCGGGAAGATCACGTTCGGATGCCGATGCTGGTAGCGGATGAAGGTGCGGCGCGCCTCCATCGAGTTGCGCAGCACGATGATCAGCCCGACCACCAGAATCGGCAGGCCTAGGTGCCCGGGCAGCAACGCCATGGGCACCCCGACCACCATCAGGGCGATCCCCACGCCGATCACGGTCCAGCGGGCGAGGCGACGCATCGCCTCGCGGACGGAGGCGGCGAATTCGGCGCGTTGCGCGGAGCGCAAGGTGAGGACGTCTGACATGGCTGTTCTTGGGTGACCGCTGGCGCCGACGTGGGGGGGCGTCGGCCGGCCATACAGGGCTATATGTGAAATCAAACGGCGACGAACAGGCGTCGTTCCAGTTAAATCGCCGTCATGCGGCTCAATTGCAGGGCGGCGTGACAATTCCGTCTCAGCCTCCCTGTCTGCGGAACAGACGCCGGCGCAGGCCGCGCGCCGGACGCCACCGGCGCGGCAGCACCAGGCGCTCGGCGCGCAGCACCTGCTGCCAGGCCACGGGGAGCACTTCAGGCTCGCGCCGCAGCAGCCGGCGTAGCGGAAACACCATCTTCGGATGGCGACGCTGGGCCTTGATGAAGGCCCGCCGCGCGCCCATCGAGTTGCGCAGCACCAGCACCAGGCCGACCACCACCAGCGGCAGGCCGAACGGACCGGGCAGCGGCGCGATCAGCACGCCGGCGACGACCAGCACGCCGCCGACCGCCATCAGGCCCAGGCGCAGCGCGCGACGCATCATCCCGCCGGAGCGGGACGAGAGGCGGGCGCGGGGCGCAAGGCGCAGGGCGGGGGCGTAGGTCATGATCCTCGAACAGGGGCGCGCACGCCGCCTACCCTGGAGATCCCGAGCCTTCACGCCGGACGCAAAGCGGAGATAGGACCACAAGCCGGCGGCTTAAAGGCGCCGGCCTGTGCATGGACAAGGTTTAATCCGCTATTCAGCCGCCTGGGCCAGCGCCGCCTCCGGCCGCCAGCGAAGCTTGGGCTTGCGGGCCGCCAGGGTCTCGTCGAGGCGCCGCAGCGGGGCGTGGAACGGCGCGCCCTTGAACCGCTCGGCGTCGCCCGCCTTGGCGGCCTCGGCCAGCAGGCGCAGGGTGTCGCAGAACCGGTCCAGCTCGTGCTTCGGCTCGGTCTCGGTCGGCTCGATCAGCATCGCCCCGTGGACGACCAGCGGGAAGTACATGGTCATCGGGTGGAAGCCCTCGTCGATCATCGCCTTGGCGAAGTCGAGCGTGGTCACGCCGGTGCCGTCCAGCCAGGCGTCGTCGAACAGCGCTTCGTGCATGCACGGCCCCTCGGGGAAGGCCGGGGTCATGACGTCCTGCAGGCGGGCCTTGATGTAGTTGGCGTTCAGCACGGCGTCCTCGGCCGCCTGGCGCAGGCCGTCGGCGCCGTGGCTCATCATGTAGGCCAGGGCGCGGACATACATGCCCATCTGGCCATGGAAGGCGCTCATGCGGCCGAAGGCGCGCTCGGCGGGGCCTTCCGGGGCCTCGACCAGGGCGAAGCCGTCCTCGCCGTGCACGATCCACGGCGTCGGCGCGTAGGGGGCCAGGGCGTCGGACAGCACCACCGGGCCCGCGCCCGGCCCGCCGCCGCCGTGCGGCGTCGAGAAGGTCTTGTGCAGGTTGATGTGCATGGCGTCGACGCCGAGGTCCGCCGGGCGCACCCGGCCGACGATGGCGTTGAAGTTGGCGCCGTCGCAGTAGAAATAGGCCCCGGCGGCGTGGGTCAGCCTGGCGATCTCGACGATGTCGCGCTCGAACAGGCCGCAGGTGTTGGGGTTGGTGACCATGATCGCGGCGACGTCGGGGCCGAGCTTGGCCTCGAGGTCGGCGAGGTCGACGCGGCCGTCCTCGGTCTGGGCGATCTCTTCCACGGCATAGCCGACGAAGGCGGCGGTGGCGGGGTTGGTGCCGTGGGCGCTGGTCGGGACCAGGACCCGCTTGCGGGCGTCGCCCTTGGCCTCGTGGGCGGCGCGGATGGCCAGCAGGCCGCACAGCTCGCCATGGGCGCCGGCCTTGGGCGACAGGGCCACGGCCGGCATGCCGGTCAGGGTCTTCAGCCAGTGGGCCAGCCGGTCCATCAGCGCCAGCGCGCCCTGCACCGTCGACTGCGGCTGCAGCGGGTGGATGTCGGAGAAGCCGGGCAGGCGCGCCATCTTCTCGTTCAGGCGCGGGTTGTGCTTCATGGTGCACGAGCCCAGCGGATAGAGCGCCAGGTCGATGGCGTGGTTCTTCTGGCTCAGGCGCACGTAGTGGCGCATGGCTTCGGGCTCGGACAGGCCGGGCAGGCCGATCGGCGCGGTGCGGACCAGGTCGCCGAGGTCGAGGCCGTCAGGGTCGACGTTGGGCAGGTCGACGCCGGTCTTCTCCCAGCCGCCCAGCTCGAAGATCAGGGCCTCGTCCTGCAACAGGCCGCGCCCGCCGCTCAGGGTGGCGGGAACGCCGGCGGCCTGGGCCGGGGCGGCGGCTTCGGGCCGGGTGGGACGGCCGACGGAATTCATGCTCATCAGCCTTGCTCCTTCGCGCCCAGAACCCGGGCCAGGGCCCTGGGCAGGAAGCGGATGTCGTTGTCCGGCGTCATTTCGGTGGCGGCGACCAGCAGCACGTCGTCGAGGCCGGCGGCCGGGTCGAGGCGCGAATAGGGCACGCCGGCGAGGACGCCGTTGCCGGCCAGGGTCTCGACCACCTCGGCGGCGTCGGCGGGCAGGCGGATGGCGAACTCGTTGAAGAAGCGCGGGGTCAGCACCTCGACCCCGGGAACGGCGGCCAGCTCGGCGCGCAGGGCGCGGGCCTTCTGGTGGTTCAGCGCGGCCAGCTTGCGCAGCCCCGCCTCGCCCAGCAGCGACATGTGGATGGTGAAGGCCAGGGCGCACAGGCCCGAATTGGTGCAGATGTTCGAGGTGGCCTTGTCGCGGCGGATGTGCTGCTCGCGGGTCGACAGGGTCAGCACGAAGCCGCGGCGGCCGTCGGCGTCGACGGTCTCGCCGGTCAGGCGGCCGGGCATCTGGCGCAGGAACTTCTCGCGGGCGGCGAACAGGCCGACATAGGGGCCGCCGAAGTTCAGGCCGTTGCCGATCGACTGGCCCTCGGCCACCACGATGTCGGCGCCCATCTCGCCCGGCGACTTGAGCAGGCCCAGCGAGACCACTTCCGTCGTCACGACGATCAGCAGGGCGCCGGCGGCCTGGGCGGCGGCGGCGATCTTGGCGACGTCGGTCGCCGTGCCGAACACGTTCGGCGTCTGGACCACCACGCAGGCGACGTCGGCGTCCAGGGCGTCGACCACCGCGGCCTCGCCGTCGATGGCGGCCGGCTGGCGGACGATGTCGACGCCGGCGACGTGGGCCAGGGTCTTGATGGTCTCGGCGTAGTGGGGATGCAGGCCGCCCGACAGCACCGCCTTGGGACGCTTGGTGACCCGGTGGGCCATCATCACCGCCTCGCCGGCGGCGGTGGAGCCGTCGTACATCGAGGCGTTGGCCACATCCATGCCGGTCAGGGCGGCGACCTGGGTCTGGAACTCGTAGAGGTACTGCAGCGTGCCCTGGGCGATCTCGGGCTGATAGGGCGTGTAGCTGGTCAGGAACTCCGACCGCTGGATGATGTGGTCCACCGTCGCCGGCACATGGTGGCGGTAGGCCCCGGCGCCGCAGAAGAACAGGCCGTCGCCGGCGGCGCGGTTGCGGCCGGCCAGGGCGCGCAGCTCCTGCTCCACCTCCAGCTCGCCGAGATGGTTCGGCAGGTCGACCGTGCCGTCGCGGCGGGCGGTCTGCGGCACGTCGCGGAACAGGTCGTCCACGGACGAGACGCCGACGACGCCCAGCATCTCGGCGCGATCGGCGGGGGTGAGGGGCAGGTAGCGCATTCTTGCAATCCAAACCCGTCTTCCCGGATCGGCCCTCGGGCCGCCCGGGAAGACGGAAGAAAGTTACAGGGTCTGAAGGAAGGCTTCGTAGGCGTCGCGGTCCATCAGGGCCTCGACGGCGGCCTTGTCGGCGACCTTGAGCTTGGCGAACCAGCCGTCGCCCTCGGGGGCGTGGTTGACCGTCTCGGGCGTGTCGGACAGGGCGCCGTTGGCCTCGACCACCTCGCCGGCGATCGGCGCGTAGACGTCGGAGGCGGCCTTGACGCTCTCGACCACGGCCAGGCCGTCGCCGGTCTTGACGACCTTGCCGACCTCGGGGACCTCGACGAACACCACGTCGCCGAGCTGCTCGGCGGCGTAGGCGGTGATGCCGACGGTGGCGACGTCGCCGTCGAGGGCGACCCATTCATGATCTTTGGTGAAGCGCATCAGTCTGACCCTTTCAGGCTTTGCGATGATAACGATTGGGAACGAACGGCATGGCGACCACCTCGGCCGCCTGGGGCTTGCCGCGCACGATGACCTTCAACGCGGTCCCGGCGGCGGCGAGGGCGGGGGGAACATAGCCCATGGCGATGGCCTGGCCGAGGCAGGGCGAGAAGCCGCCGCTGGTGATCACGCCGACCACGGCGCCGCCCTGGTCGGCGATCTCGGCGCCTTCGCGGGCGGGCGCGCCCTCCAGCACCTTGAGGCCGACGCGGACGCGGGAAAGCTCGCCGGCCAGCTCGGTCCGGACGCGGGCCGCGCCGGGGAAGTCGCCGGCCTCGCGGCGGCGCTTGGACAGGGCGAAGGTCAGGGCCGCCTCGACCGGGCTGGTGGTCTCGTCGCAGTCGTGGCCATAGAGCGGCAGGCCGGCTTCCAGCCGAAGGCTGTCGCGGGCGCCCAGGCCGATCGGCCGCACCCGCTCGTCCGACAGCAGCAGGCTCCACACCGCCTCGGCCGCCTCGGCCGGGACGGAGATCTCATAGCCGTCCTCGCCGGTGTAGCCCGAGCGCGAGACGATCGCGTCGACGCCGAAGGCGGTCAGCGCGGCGCTGTCCATGAACGCCATGTCGGCGGCGGCGGGAAGATGGGCGGCCAGGACCTCGGCGGCCTTGGGGCCCTGCAGGGCCAGCAGGGCGCGGTTCTCCAGGCGCTCGATGGTCACCTGGCCGGCCAGCTCGGCGTCGATGACCTTGAAGTCGTTCTCCTTGCAGGCGCCGTTGACCACCACGAACAGGCCGTCGGCGTCGGGCCGCGCGACCATCAGGTCGTCGATGATGCCGCCCTTCTTGTTCAGCAGCATGGAATAGCGCTGCTTGCCCGGCTTGAGGCCGATGATGTCGCCGGGGACCACCTCCTCGAAGGCGGCCTGGGGGGCGACGCCGCGCAGGCGGGCCTGGCCCATGTGCGAGACGTCGAACAGGCCGGCGTTCTCGCGCGTCCACTTGTGCTCGCCCATCACGCCCAGCTTGTACTGCACGGGCATGGCGTAGCCGGCGAAGGGCACCATGCGCGCGCCCAGCGCGACATGGGCGTCGTAAAGCGGGGTCCGCTTCAGGTCGGCTTGGGCGGTGTCGGTCATGACGGCTCCAGAACGCAGGGACGAGAACGCGAGGCCCGCGGACAAGGTCCGTCGAAACCGTGCGCGCCCCCGCTGTCCTGAAGCCTGAGAGATTCCGGGCCGCGATAGATCGCCGCGAACCCTTGCTCCTTCGGCGAGCGCCTAGGCGGCGCTGCTTTCCAGCGTTCTAGTCACTCCGCGGTCCTTTTGCCTGAGCGTTTCCGGGGCGGTTGCGCCTTCGGCGCCGGCGCGCCAAATCACTTGGACGCCGGTCTCTCCCGCGAGAGTGGCCGGAAACTGTGCGAGCCGGGCGGGGGAGTCAAGCGCGGCCTGACGCCCCGCCGGCTACATCCGTTCCGGAGTCTCGATTCCGAGCAGGTCGAGCGCGGTCTCCAACTGGGCCAGCGCGGCCTGGGCCAGGCCCAGGCGCGAGGCCTTCACCGCCTCGTCCTTGGCGATCAGCACCGGGCAGGCGGCGTAGAACTTGGAGAAGGCCTGGGCCAGCTTGTAGGCGTGCTCGGCGATCAGGTTCGGCGCCTTCTTGTCGTAGGCCTCGCCGAGCGCGGCCTCGAAGGCGTCGAGCATCAGGGCCAGCTCGCGCTCGGCGGGCTCGACGACGGTGATCGCTCCGGGCGTCGCGCCCTCGGCCGCACCCTTGCGCAGCAGGGATTTGATCCGCACCGCCTGGTACAGCAGATAGGGACCGGTCTTGCCCTCGAAGCTGGTGAAGCGGTCGAGGTCGAAGATGTAGCTGGTGCCGCGATAGTTCGACAGGTCGGCGAACTTCAGCGCCGCCACCGCCACCTTGCGGGCGATCTCCTCGAACTCGTCCTGGGGCAGCGCCTCGCCCAGGCCGGCCTCGCGCAGGCGCTCGCGCGCCTTGTCCGTGGTCATCGAGATCAGGTCGTGCAGCTTGAGCACGCCGCCGGCGCGGGTCTTGAACGGCTTGCCGTCCGTCCCGTTCATGGTGCCGAAGCCGATGTGCTCCAGCGCGCCGTCCTCGGCGTAGCCGGCCAGGTAGGCGGCGCGGAACACCTGCTCGAAGTGGTCGGCCTGCCGCTGGTCGACGCAATACAGCATCAGGTGCGGGTCCTGGCTGCGGCGGCGGTCGAGGATGGTGGCCAGGTCGGTCGTGCCGTACATGGCCGAGCCTTCCGACGAGATCACCAGCAGCGGCGGCAGCTCGCGCTTGTCGCCCTCGCGCGTCACCCGGACGATCTGGGCGCCCTGGTCCTCGACCAGCAGGCCCTTGGCCTTGAGGTCCTCGACCATGCCGGGGATCAGCGGGTCGGCGTCGCTCTCGCCCTTCCACAGGTCGAAGTCGACGCCCAGGGCGTGGAACTCGCGCTCCAGGGCCACGCGGCTGACCTCGATGAAGCGCCGCCACAGGGTCAGGTAGCCGGGCTTGCCGGCCTGCAGTTCGGCGGTCGCCTTGCGGGCGCGGTCGCGGTAGGCGGGGTCTTCCTTGGCCTTGGCGGCGGCCATCGGATAGAGCCGGTCCAGCATCGCCAGGTCGATCCGCGCCAGGGCCTCGGCGTCGTCGGCGCCTTCGCCGAGGGCGGCCCAGCGCGGGTCCTCGTCGCCGGCGGCGACGATCAGGAGGCCCATCTGGAAGCCCCAGTCGCCGAAGTGGGCGTCGCCCCAGACGGTATCGCCGCGGAAGCGGTAGATGCGCTTGATCGATTCGCCGATGATCGCGGCGCGCAGGTGGCCGACGTGCAGCGGCTTGGCCACGTTGGGGCCGGCGTAGTCGACGATCACCCGGCGCGGCCGGGCGACGATCTCGGCGCCGGCGCGCGCGTCGGCGGCGATCTGGCGGGCGCGGGCCGACAGGGCCTGGTCGCTGATCTTCAGGTTGACGAAGCCGGGGCCGGCGATCTCGATCCCGGCCAGCATGGGGCTCCCGGCCAGGCGCGCGACCACGGCGGCGGCGATCTCGCGCGGGTTGCGCTTGGCGGCCTTGGCGGCGGCCAGGGCGCCGTTGCATTGGAAGTCGGCGAGGTCGGGGCGGTCGGAAGGCGTGACCCGTCCCAGGTCGGCAGGCAGGCCCTCGGCGGCGAAGGCGGCGCTGACCGCTTCGCCGAGGGCCGTTTTCAGATCGCTCATGGCTTGGCGGCGGCCTGCTGGGTTCCGCTGGCGTTGACGCGGAAGCGTTTGCCCTCGCGGTTGAACTGAGCCATCTCGGGCGTGACGTCGAAGCCGACCAGGACCTCGAAATTGTTGCCGCTGATGGTGGCCTTGGCGCGGGGGATGACGATCTCGTTGATGGTGTCGGTGACGTAGACGCGGTCCTGACCGGCGGGGAAGTCGGCCTTCACGTCGAAATACTGCTTGGCCAGCACCGAGCGGTTGCGGTCGGTGACCGCCACCCAGTAGCGATAGGCGTGGGCCGAGCCCTCGGCTTGCGGGCCGCGCCCGAACTCGAACAGGACCTCGAGGGCCAGCTTGATCGGCTCGTCCGACTTGTACTCGCAGCCCGAGCCCAGCTTCTGGATCTCGCCGGTGTAGCCGGCCTGGGCCGAGGCGGTCTTGTTGTCCTTGAACTCGACATAGCGGCCGGCGTCGTAGAGCACCTTGACGTAGGGGCAGGGGCCGGCGTTGCGCAGCTGCTTCAGCGGGGCCTGGCCGTTGCCCCATTCCTGGTCGCGCTTCTTCTTCTTGGCGTCGTCGGCGCCCTGGTCCTGGCCGCCCTGGCCTCGGCCGCCGCGGCTCTGGGCGTAGGCGGCGGGAGCGCTCGCGACGAGAGCCGCGATCACGGCGGAAACCAGCAGGAACGAGCGGCGCATGGACGGTCCGGAATTGTAAGGAGCGGGCCGCGAGACTGCGGCGCGCATCGACTAGAGCCTGAATAAAGGCTTCTGTTTGACGTCGCAATGCAAACGGCGCGTGGCGATCGCCCCGCGGAAGGCTTAAGTTCCGCGCCATGAGCGCCCAGATTCCCGCCGCCGCCGCGCCCCGTCCGCCCCTGACCGTGCTGCTGGCCAGTCCGCGCGGCTTCTGCGCCGGCGTCGATCGGGCCATCCAGATCGTCGAGCGCGCCATCGAGAAATACGGCGCCCCGGTCTATGTGCGCCATGAGATCGTCCACAACCGCCACGTGGTCGAGCGCCTACGCGCCCTGGGCGCGGTGTTCGTCGAGGAGCTGGACGAGGCGCCGACCGACCGGCCGGTGATCTTCTCCGCTCACGGCGTGCCCAAGTCGGTGCCGGCCGAGGCCTCCCGTCGCCAGATGCTCTATCTGGACGCCACCTGCCCGCTGGTCTCCAAGGTCCACGTCGAAGCCGAGCGCCATCACGACGCCGGCCGCGAGATCGTGCTGATCGGCCATGCCGGCCACCCGGAGGTGATCGGCACCATGGGCCAGCTGCCGGCCGGGGCCGTGGCGCTGATCGAGACCGTGGCCGACGCGGCGGCCTTCCAGCCGCGCGACGCGGCCAATCTCGCCTTCGTGACCCAGACCACCCTGTCGGTGGACGACACGGCCGAGATCATCGCCACCCTGCAGGCGCGCTTCCCCGGGGTCGCCGCGCCGCACAAGGAAGACATCTGCTACGCCACCACCAACCGCCAGGAAGCGGTGAAGCGGCTGGCCGAACGGTGCGAGCTGCTGCTGGTGGTCGGTTCGAAGAATTCCTCCAACTCGGTGCGGCTGGTCGAGGTCGGCCATCGCGCCGGCGTCGCCGAGGCGCGCCTGATCGACGACGCGGCGGGGCTGGACCTGGCCTGGTTCGCCGGCGTGGGCGTCGTCGGCCTGACCGCCGGCGCCTCGGCGCCCGAGACCCTGGTCGAGGGGGTGATCGAGGCCCTGCGCGAACGCTTCGACCTGACGGTGGAGGAGGTGTCGCCCACCCGCGAGGCGGTCAGTTTCAAGCTGCCCCGGGTGCTGACCGAGCCGGCCTGACGCCCGCCTTCCGACTGGCGGCTTGACCTTGGCGCGCGGCTACCGCATCCCCGCGCCATGGCCGTCTACACCGACATCACCGACGCTGAGCTCGACGCGTTCCTCGCCGACTACGACCTTGGGCGGCCCCTGGCGTTCAAGGGCATCGCCGAGGGCGTCGAGAACTCCAACTTCCTGCTGGAGACCGAGGCGGGGCGTTTCATCCTGACGGTCTATGAGCGGCGGGTGCGCAGCGAGGACCTGCCCTATTTCCTGGGCCTGATGCGCTGGCTGGCCGACCACGATTTCCCGTCGGCGGCGCCGGTCGAGGACCGCCGGGGCCGGGCGCTCAAGACCCTGCGGGGCAAGCCGGCCGCCATCGCCGACTTCCTCACCGGGGTCTCGGTGCGCAAGCCCGGCGTCCAGCACTGCCGCGAGGCGGGCGAGGGGCTGGCCCGCCTGCACCTGGCCGCCGAAGGCTATCCGGGGCGACGGCCAAACGACCTGGGCCACGCCGCCTGGGCGCCGATGTTCGCCGGCCTGCGCGGCGCGGCCGAGGCGCTGAAGCCCGGGCTGGCCGCGGTGATCGAGAAGGACCTCGCCACCCTGGCCCTGACCTGGCCGCGCGACCTGCCGGTCGGCGTCGTCCACGCCGACTACTTCCCCGACAACGTCTTCTTCCGCGACGGCCGGTTCGCCGCCGCCATCGATTTCTACTTCGCCTGCGAGGACGCCCTGGCCTACGACGTCGCCGCCGCCCTCAACGCCTGGTGCTTCGAGGCCGACGGCACGTTCAACGTCACCAACGCCCGCGCCTTCGTCGCCGGGTACGAGCGCCGCCGGCCGCTGGCCCCGGCCGAGCGCGAGGCCCTGCCCATCCTGGCCTGGGGCGCGGCGATGCGCTTCTTCATCACCCGGCTGGCCGACTGGGGCGCCACCCCGTCGGGCGCGCTGGTCCGCCCCAAGGACCCGCTGGAATACGAACGCAAGCTGGCCGTCCACCGCGAGGCCCAGGGCCACGCGCGCGGCCTGATGCTGTTCGAGGCCGAGGCGTGAGCGCGAGCCTGGGCGAGCCCAAGGTCATCATCTACACGGACGGCGCCTGCCGGGGGAATCCTGGTCCGGGCGGCTGGGGCCTGATCCTGATCTGGGGCGGGCTCGAAAAGGAGATGTGCGGCGGCGAGCTGTCGACCACCAACAACCGCATGGAGCTGATGGCGGCCATCCAGGCGCTGGAGGCGCTGAAGCGGCCGTGCAAGGTCGAGCTGCACACCGACAGCCAGTACGTGCGCAACGGCGTCACCCAGTGGATCCACGGCTGGAAGGCGCGCGGCTGGAAGACCGCCGACAAGAGCCCGGTCAAGAACGAGGACCTGTGGCGCCGCCTCGACGCCGCCCGCGCCCGGCACGAAGTCGATTGGCGCTGGGTCAAGGGCCACGCCGGCCACCCCCTGAACGAACGCGCCGACGGTCTGGCGCGCAAGGGCATGCTGCAGGTGCTGGGCGAGGCCTGACCGCCGGCGGCGGCTCGTCCTTGATGGTTCGCGTCGCCCGACGCCGAGGGCTTGTAGGACAGCCGTGCGCCCAAGCGGCATGGCTTATGGTTGCATGAATCGTCGATAGTCCGCCTACCTTGCACGCGCAGGGTGCAGCAGGGGCGACATGGCCAAGCCAATTTTATGCAGCGATCACCGCCGCTCGATTTCAGGTCGTCAGGCGGCTGTCTGGCTGGCGGTCGCGGGCCTCGCGGCGCTGTGGACCCTCGTCGTTCGCGGGCCGTACCTTGATGTGGTCGCCCTGGATGGCGATGAGGCGCTGTTCTTGATGATCGGCAAGGCCTGGGCGTCGGGCCATCCGCCCTATACCGTCATTTGGGATCTGAAGCCGCCGGGGCTCTACCTGATCTACGCCGCCGTATGGTCGATGTTCGGGGACGATCTGGTCGGCCCCAAGGTCGCCTGCTTGGCGGCGGTCATCGCCACCAGCTTGGGGCTCTACGTTTTTGCGGCTTGGTTCCTAAAGAGCCGAAGAACGGGCGTGGCGGCCCTGCTGCTCTACCCGCCGATGACCCTGGTGCTGGACGGATTGGCCAGCAAGCCGGACCTGTTGATGACGCCGTTCCTGGCCTGGGGGGCGGTCGCGGCGTTCGCCAGCTTGCGTTCGCGGAACAACCGGTCGGCTGTCGCGCTTGCCGCGGGCCTGCTCGTGGGATGCGCGGGCATGGTGAAGCAGACGGCCGCGTTCGAGGCCGCTTATTTCTTTTTCGCCCTGGCTATCGCTGACAAGGGTCTTGGCCGGCGTGCTATGGCTTTCGTAGCTGGTTGCGCCTTCGCGCCGATGCTCTTCGTCTTCTGGTTTACGAAGCTCGGGTTGGTGAACGCCCTGTTTCAGGGCGCTGTTCTATCGGCGTTTCAACGGCTCGGCGGCGACGGCGTCGCCTTCACGGAGACGCCCGTCAGGTTCCTGGCGATGCTCAAGCCGGTGTTGCCCCTGGTTATCGGGGCCGGGCTGGCGTGGTGCGAACGTCGACGGCTGGTCTCTGAGGGGTGCCGCGCCGAGCTGAGCTTCATCGCGGGTTGGGCCGGAGCCAGCGCGGCGGGGGCGTTCGTCATGCGCGCGATGTATGCAGCCTATTTCCAGCCGCTGCTGCCCACGCTGACGCTCCTGACGGCGGCGTTTCTGATGCTTGGAATCTGGCCTGCGCTGACCGGGCGGGCAAGGACGGCGACAGCGGTCGTCCTGGCGGTCTGCGCGATTGCCTACCCGATGGTCTTCTTGCAGGTTTCGCAAGAGCACCGCCTGATCGCCAATCGGACGCCTCGGGAGATCGGAGCCTATCTCCGCCATGAGGCGCTGGCGCCTGGCGACAGCATCTATGTGGTGGACTATGAGCCCGTCGTTTATCTGCTTGCGGGCGCGACGGCGCCGACCCGTTTCGTTCTGCCGCAGCATTTGGTCTGTCCATTTCCCGCCTCCGGCGTCCAGGCGGATCAGGAAATCATCCGAATCATGGCCAGCCGGCCGCGCTGTCTTGTGTTGGCGGCGAGTCGTCGGCGAATGGCTTGTGAGCAGGAAACCCTCGTGCGCCTGCCCGAGCGTCTCGGCGAGGGGCATTATACCGTGCATCAGCGTTTTGTCGGCGGTGGAGAGGCGGTGGACGTCCTTTGCCGCCAATAGTGAAGCCGGACCTGAGCGCCGGCGATGTTGGCGTCCCGTTCTGCGCAGGCGTGGCGAGCGGCTTCAAGTCGTGCGGGGACGGGGGAGCGGGCGGCGTTGATAGTTCAGCATTAAACTAATACGATGGTTTATCGTTGAACCATTGGAGGCCGCCGTGTCCTCGTCTCGCCGCGATGTCATCCGCCTGGTCGGGGGCGGGGCGGTGGCCGCCGCCGTTCCCTTGGCCGGATGCGCGCCGCTTCCCGACGTCCGGGCCGCCTGGGTCGATCCCGGCGCCGGCGAGGCCGACCCGCGCCGCCGCGCCCTGGCCTGGGCCCTGCTGGCGCCCAATCCCCACAACATGCAGCCGTGGATGGCCGACCTGCGCGAGCCGGGCGTCGTCACCCTGTACGCCGATCCCGCGCGGCTGCTGCCGCAGACCGATCCCTTCAACCGCCAGATCGTCGTCGGCTGCGGGGCTTTCCTGGAGCTTTTACGGCTGGCGGCGGCCCAGGGCGGGCTCGACGCTCGCATCGCGCCTTTCCCCGAGGGGGAGGCCGACCGCCTCGACGGCAGGCCGTTCGCGCGGGTGACGTTCGCTCCAGGGGGCGTCGCCGACCCGCTGTTCGGCCACGCCCTGGCGCGGCGCACCACCCGCGCCCCGTTCGACGACAGGCCGGTGGCCGAGGCGGCGGCCCGCAGGATCGCCGGCGCCGCGCGGTCCGGCGCGACGGCCGGTTTCACCCTGGAGCCTGGTCGGACGGCGCGCCTTAAGGCCCTGGCCTATCGGGGGGCGGAGATCGAGGCGCATACGCCGGCGGCCCACCGCGAAAGCTGCGAGCGCACCTTCATCGGTTCGCGCGACGTCGCCGCCCATCCTTGGGGCGTGCCGCTGGACGGGGCGGCGATCGACGCGGCCCACGCCGTCGGCCTTCTGACGCGGGAGAAGCTGGAGACGCCGGGGACCTGGGCCTACGGCCAGTCGCTCGCCTTTCTGAAGGGCCTGGCCGACACCGCGCGCGGGTTCGTGTGGCTGACCACGGCGCAGAACCGCCGCGCCGACCAGATCGGCGCCGGGCGGGACTATTTCCGCGTCAACGCCCAGGCCGCCGCCGAGGGCGTGGCCATGCACCCCTGGAGCCAGTGCCTGGAGGAGTATCCGGCCATGGCGAACCTGCTCGACGAGACGCACCGGGAGCTGGCGCCGCAGGGCGGCCGGGTGCAGATGTTCGTGCGCATCGGCTACGCCAAGCCTGTACGCCCGGCGCCGCGCCGGGGCCTGGCCGCCCAGATCCGGAGCGCCTGATGTCGGCCAAGGATCGGCCCGACGTCCAGGTCTTCACCGAGATCGGCATCATCGATCAGTTGGCGCGGACCCAGCTCGAGCGGGTGCTGCCGCCCGGCCTGAGCGAGGCCCAGTTCACGGTGCTCAACCACTTCGCCCGCCGGGGCGGGATGGAGAGCCCGGCGCAGCTGGCCTCGGCCTTCCAGGTGACCAGGGGGGCGATGACCAACACCCTGCAACGCCTGGAGGCGCGAGGCTTCGTCACGGTCGCCGGCGATCCGGCCGACGGCCGCAGGAAGCTGGTCTCGATCACCCCGGCGGGATTGGCCGCTCACGAGGCCGGGTTGATCGCCATGCGTCCTTACCTGGAGCGCCTGCGGGCCGCGTTCGCGGACGCCGACTTCGCGGCGGCCCTGCCGTTCCTGCGCGCGCTGCGGGCGTGGCTGGACGACAACCGCTGACCGGGCCGCAGGCTCAGGCCGGGCGCACCTTCAGCCGCGCTCCGCCCAGCACGCCGACCACCTGCACCGTCTGGCCGGCGGCCGGCTGGGCGTCCCCGTCGACCTCGGCGATCCATTCGGCGCCGTCGACCAGCACCCGGCCGTGGCCCAGCGAGAAGTCGTTCGTGGCCTGGCCCTCGCGGCCGATCAGGCTGGCGGCGCGGTCGTTGATGTCGGGCCCGGGCTGCAGGCGCTTGGGCGGCAGGTAGCGGCGGGCGAGGAAGGTCGAGACCAGGGTCAGGACCGCGAACAGCGCCAGCTCGCCCGGCAGGCCGAGGTCGAGCCCGGTCAGGGTGAACAGGCCGACGACCACGGCCGAGGCGGCCGGCCACAGCAGGTAGCCCGAGCCGGTGGCGACCTCGGCGGCGAGCAGCAACGCGCCGACCGCCAGCCACACCCACATCGGATGACCCAGATAGAACACCATCAAGCCATGCATCTAGGCGTTCGCGCTCCGTCTATTTCACTGGGGGGACCGCCCCCCGGCCGCCCGGCGCGGGCGGCGTATGGGGCGCATTCTGCGCCGCCTTGACCAGTTCCGTCACGCCGGCGATCGATCCGACCAGGCCGGCCATGTCGGCGGGCACGATCACGGTCTTCTGCTGGGGCGAGGAGGCGAGGGCGGCGAAGGCCTCGACGTATTTCTGGGCGATGAAGTAGTTGACGGCCTTGACGTCGCCCTTGGCGATGGCCTCCGAGACGTAGGCTGTGGCCTTGGCCTCGGCCTCGGCCTGGCGCTCGCGGGCCTCGGCGGTGCGGAAGGCGGCCTCCTTGCGGCCCTCGGCCTCCAGCACCGTCGACTGCTTGCCGCCTTCGGCGCGCAGGATGGCGGCCTGCTTCTCGCCGTCGGCCTCGGTGATCGCCGCCCGCTTTTCACGCTCGGCCTTCATCTGGCGGGCCATGGCGTTGGTGATGTCCGGCGGCGGCTGCAGGTCCTTGATCTCGATGCGCGTGCACTTGACGCCCCAGGGATGGGTCGCCTGGTCGATGGTGGTCAAGAGGCGGGTGTTGATGGCGTCGCGCTGCGACAGCACGTCGTCGAGGTCCATCGAGCCGACCACGGTGCGCAGGTTGGTCATGGCCAGCTGGCCGATGGCGTAGTTGAGGTTGTCGACCCGATAGGCGGCCTGGGCGGCGTCGATCACCTGGATGAACACGATGCCGTCGATCTGGACGGTGACGTTGTCCTTGGTGATGACGTCCTGGCGCGGGATCTCCAGCACCTGCTCCATCATGTTCACGCGGCGGCCGATGGCCTCCACGAACGGGGTCAGGATGCTCATGCCCGGCTTCAGCGTGCGGGTGAACCGGCCGAACCGTTCGACGGTGAACTCGCGCCCCTGGGGCACGATCTTGATGACATTGAACAGCACGAAAGCGGCGAGGAGCAGAAACGCGACCGCGACGAACAGAGACATGGACGCCCTCCCAAGCGATGCCAGGCCCACACCCTAGCGCGGGGTTGCGTCGTTCGCCACCGCCGCCGCATGGGTTGTCGTGCGGCCGAGCTCGGCGGCGAGGTCGCGGCCGCGCTCGGCCGCCGCCGCCAGGGCCGCGCGACTGTCGTCGTCGCAACGGGGATAGCGGACCTGGGCCCGGCGATAGCCGGCGTTGAACGCCTCCTTGAGGTCGATCTCCTGGTCCTGCGGCGCATGCTCGTTGTCCAGCAGCCGCTGCATCCGGCCGCGCCAGAACTGGTCGCCGGTTCCCCGGCAGGCCTGGCGCAGGGCGTGGCTTTCGCCGATCACGGCGGCGAGCTCGGCCAGGACCTGGTCCCTGGCGCCGTCGCGGTCCTGGGCGGCGGCGGGCCGGACGGGCAGGGCCGCCAGCGCGAGGCAGGCGATGAGGGCGGCGCGCTTCATGGCGTCATTGAACACCCGGCGCGGGGGCTTGTCATGGGGCCGACCCCTCCCAGCCCGGCGCGAAGGGGAAGCGTTCGGCCCAGAACGCCTGGAGGCGCGGCTCGGCGTCGACCCGCCGCACGACCTCGGCCAGCCTGGGCGCCTCGCGATAGAAGCGCGCGCGCCTGGGACCCCAGCGCGAGACCACGGCGACATAGAGGTCGAGCACGCCCAGCGTCTCGCCCAGGATGAAGGGGGCCGGCGCGACCTGGGCGTCCATCTGGGCCCAGCAGAAGGCGATGCGCTCGGCGGTGCGTTCGGCGAGCACGGCCTCGTGCGCTTCGTCGGCGGCCAGCCGCGAGAGGTCGTCCCGAATCCAGTAGAGCGAATAGATCGCCGCCGAGACATAGGCCATCCAGCGCAGGAAGGCCGGCCGCGCCGGATCGCCCGGCGGCGGGGCGAGGCGGGCCTCGGGGAAACGCTCGGCCAGCCAGATCAGGATGGCCGCGCTCTCGGTCATCACCCCGCCGTCCGGCAGCACCAGGGCCGGCACCTGGCGCAGCGGGTTCACCGCCCCGGCGCGCCGGTCGCGCAGGGGGGCGGACAGCGACGGCTCCTCGATCAGGCGATAGGGCGCGCCCGCCAGGGTCAGCGCCGCCTCGACAGGTACGGAGCCGGCCCCGCGCGCGCCGTAAATCGTGAATGGCTTATCCACAGCGGTAACCTTATCTTGTGAATTGAGGCCTAGTTCACACTACATATGGTGGTCAGCGAGCCCTTCGCTGCTTACCGTGACGCCAGTCTAGACCCGACCGCTCGATTCGCCTGAGGACGCCGCCATGACCGCCGCCAAACTGACCGGCCTGCTCACCCCCTCAGCCGCCTACAAGCCGTTCCGCTATCCCTGGGCCTACGAGTTCTGGAAGCGCCAGCAGCAGGTCCACTGGCTGCCGGAAGAGGTGCCGCTCGGAGAGGACTGCAAGGACTGGGCGACCAAGCTGTCGGACGGCGAACGCAACCTGCTGACCCAGATCTTCCGCTTCTTCACCCAGTCGGACATCGAGGTCGCCGACAACTACATGGAGCGCTACGGCCGGGTGTTCAAACCGACCGAAGTGAAGATGATGCTGTCGTCGTTCGCGAACATGGAGACCGTCCATATCGCGGCCTACGCCCTGCTGCTCGAAACCATCGGCATGCCCGAGAGCGAGTTCGGCGCGTTCCTCGAATACCAGGCGATGCGCGACAAGCACGACTTCATGCAGAAGTTCGGGGTCGACACCAACGCCGACATCGCCCGCACCCTGGCCATGTTCGGCGGCTTCACCGAAGGCCTGCAGCTGTTCGCCAGCTTCGCCATGCTGATGAACTTCCCGCGCTTCAACAAGATGAAGGGCATGGGCCAGATCGTGTCGTGGTCGGTGCGCGACGAGAGCCTGCACTGCGAAGGCATCATCAAGCTCTACCACGCCTTCAACAAGGAGACCGGCGCGGTGACCAAGGCGGTGGCGGACGACATCGTCGACTGCTGCAAGACGGTGGTGAGCCTCGAGGACAAGTTCATCGACCTGGCCTTCGAGATGGGCTCGGTCGAGGGCATGACGCCCGAGGACATCAAGGCCTATATCCGCTTCATCGCCGACTGGCGTCTGCGGCAGCTCGACCTGCCGGCGGTCTACGGCGTCACCGAGAACCCGCTGCCCTGGCTGCAGGCCCTGCTGTCGGGCGTCGAGCACGCCAACTTCTTCGAGGCGCGCGCCACCGAATATTCCAAGGCCGCCACCCGCGGCCAGTGGCAGGGCGACGCCGGCGTGTGGAGCGAGTTCGACCGCATGATGACCAAGCGTTCCGAGAACGTGCTGCCGGCCGAATAGCGGCGATCGCGTCCGTGCGCGACTGGCGTCTGTTCAAACTGCTGAGTTGGGTCTGGGCGCTGGCGTTCTTCGCCTTCGTGGGGCTGGCGCTCGCGGGCGCCGGCGTTCCGGTGATGCTGTGGTCGGGCGGGGCGCTGCTGGTCGTCAGCCTGGTCCAGCACTTCTGGCGCTGCCCACGATGCGGCGGGCTGTTCAACATCGGTCGCGATGCGCGCACCGGTCTTTGGACGAACCTGGACGCGCGCGCCTGCCGCCATTGCGGCTTGGCCAAGCTGGAGGCCGACGACGACGACGGCCCTCCGGGGTCGGGGGAGACCCGCCGTCAGCGCACCGGCTTCTCGACCAGCCACAGGTCCTGGCCGCCCTCATAGGTCGCCTCACCGAGCCACGCGCCCAGGCGGACCGGCTCGACTACGTCGAGGCCGGCCTCGGCGACGACGGCGCGCAGCAAGGTCTCGTCGAAGGCGATGGCCCGTTCCGGCGCCTTAGGGTCGAGGACCATGACCCCCGGCTCGAACGGCGACAGGGCCGGCTCGCCCCGTCCCGGGATCAGCGTGTAGGCGGTGAACAGGAAACGGCCGCCGGGCTTGAGCGCCCGCGCGCTCTCGCGCAGCTGCCGGGCCACCACCGGCAGGCGCAGATGGGTGAAGACCGAGGTGGCGAACACCAGGTCGATGCTCTGGTCGGGGCAGGGAAAGACGTATTGCTCGGGCGCCGCCGAGCCTCTGACGTTGTAGACAGGGTTGGCCACGTCGGCGTGGTGAAAGGCGAAGTCGGGGCGTCGGCGGCGAAAGCGGCGGCGGCAGGAGTCGACCGCGATCCGCGAGACGTCGAAGCCGACATAGCCGCCCTCGGGGGCCAGGAACTCCGCCAGGGGCGCGGCCGCCCGCCCGGTGCCGCAACCGATGTCGAGCACGCGCCAGTCCCGCCGCAGGCCGGCGATATCGACGAGCTGACGCAGAATGGCCTCGCCCGAGGCGCGGAAGTCGCCGCCGCCGACATTGTGGAAGGTCTGCCAGGGCTCGTTCCAGCGGCCAGGATCGCGCAGGCGCGCCGGCAGGCTGCTGACGTCGAGCCAGGCGCCCGCGCAAATTCGGCGCACGACGGCCGGCGTGCGGTCGGCGATGGGCCGCAGCAGACTTCCGGACGCGAGGCCGATGACGCCTCTTTCGGTCGATCGGGATTCCGTCATGAGCGCCCGTCGCCGAAGGTTGGTCCCGTGGCCGCCGTTTGGCATGTTCCGGCGTGTCGGGGAAGGCTCCGGCGCGCGGCGCCTCGAAAGTTTCACCGATCTGCGTTATGACGCTCGCGCATGACTAGGAAAGAAGATCTGCCGGCGATCGTAGACCGGCTCAATGAACTGTACCTGCAATCCGTCCAGACCCTGCGCCGAGCGCTTCAGGCCTACCTGACCAAGGGCGAAAAGCCCGATGCGGGCGCCCGGCTGGAAGGCGCGTTCACCTATCCCGAACTGCGCATCGTCTATACCGGCGAGCGCAAGACCGCCCGGCTCAGCCGCGCCTACGCCCGCCTGACCACCCCCGCCGTCTATTCGGCGACGATCACCAAGCCGGATTTCTTCCGCGGCTATCTGATCGAGCAACTGTCGCTGCTGGTCGAGGACTTCGAGGTCGACATCGAGGTCGGCCGCTCGCAGCAGGAAATCCCCTATCCCTACGTGCTGGACGGCGCCGAGGACCTGGCCCTGGACGCGGTGTCGTCGCAGGAGCTCGCCCGCTGGTTCCCGGCCACCGACCTCGCCCATATCGGCGACGAGGTCGCCGACGGCTTCTGGGAGCCGGCGCTGGAGGAGACGCGGCCGCTGTCGCTGTTCGACGCCCTGCGCGTCGACTTCTCGCTGGCCCGGCTGAAGCACTACAGCGGCGCCCCGGCCGAGCACGTGCAGCCCTATGTGCTGTTCACCAACTACCACCGCTATGTCGACGAGTTCGTGCGCTGGGCGTGCGAGGAGCTGCGCAAGCCGGACAGCCGTTACACGGCCCTGTCCTGCGCCGGCGGCGTGGTGGTCACCGCCGAGACCGAGAACCCCGAGGCGGCCGTCGCCAACGGAACCTGGCGCAAGCACCAGATGCCGGCCTATCACCTGATGGCGCGGGACGGCAAAGGCGTGACCCTGGTCAACATCGGCGTCGGCCCGTCCAACGCCAAGACCATCACCGACCATCTGGCGGTTCTGCGGCCCCAGGCCTGGCTGATGATCGGCCACTGCGGCGGCCTGCGCCCCAGCCAGACCATCGGCGACTACGTGCTGGCCCACGCCTATCTGCGCGACGACCACGTGCTCGACGACGTGCTGCCGCCGGAGATCCCGATCCCGCCGATCGCCGAAATCCAGCAGGCGCTCTACCGGGCGGCCGAACTGGTCAGCGGCGAGACCGGCGACCAGCTCAAGAAGCGGCTGCGCACTGGCACCATCGTCACCACCGACGACCGCAACTGGGAGCTGCGCTACACCCTGTCGGCCCTGCGCTTCAACCAGAGCCGGGCGGTCGGCATCGACATGGAATCGGCGACCATCGCCGCCCAGGGCTATCGCTTCCGCGTGCCCTACGGGACCCTGCTGTGCGTGTCGGACAAGCCGATCCACGGCGAGATCAAGCTGCCGGGACAGGCCAACCGCTTCTACGAGCAGGCGATCAGCCAACACCTGGCCATCGGCCTGACCACCATGGACATCCTGCGCCAGGAAGGGCCGCGCCTGCATTCGCGCAAGCTGCGCGCCTTCGACGAGCCGCCGTTCCGGTGAGGCGCGGGGACGGACGCGGCCGCCCGGCGGCCCGTCCGTTCAGCAGTCCCAGGCCTGGACGTTGGTCTGCTCGACGATGCGGCCGCCCGACAGGGTGAGCATGGCCGAGCACGACACCTTTAGCCCGTCGGCATAGGCGCAGGATTCGAGGAAGGCGATGTGGCTTTCGTCCGCCGAGATCGCGTCGACATGATGGGTCATGGCGCGGCCGCAGACGTCCTCGTAATAGCGCGCGATCTGGCCGCGGCCGCGAAGCTCCAGCGGTCGGCTGGGCGGGTGGTCGCGATCGATGAAACGCACGACGGCGTCCTCGGTGTAGAACGACAGCAGGGTCTCGGCGTCACGCCCTTCCAGGGCGCGGGTCAGGTCCTGGGCGGACAGGGGATGCATGGCGGCCTCCCGGATTTGCGCAAGAAGACGAAGGTTAGGCTCGCCGGGCGCGGCGGTCGAATCAAACCCTGTTGTCCGGGGCGGCTTCGTCTCGCTTTTGTCGCAGGCCGGCGCTAACAACGGCGCATGACCCAGCGCATCCTTCCGTTCGACGGCGTAGAGAATTTTCGGGATTTCGGCGACTACGGCGCGGGCAGGGGCCGGCTGCGGAAGGGTTTCCTCTACCGCTCGGCCCACCACGCCCACGCGACCGAGGCCGATCTCGAGGCGATGGCCGGGCTCGGCCTGCGGACCATCGTCGACCTGCGCCGCGTCAACGAACGCCAGCGCGACCCCAGCCGGCGCTGGACGGGTTTCGACGCCGAGGTCATCGACAATGACATCGGCGAGTCGACCGAGGACCCGTGGATGGAGTTCATCCGCACATCGGACCTGACGGCGGAATCCTTCCGGGGGCACGCCCACGAATTCTACGAGCGCGCGCCCTACGAGCAGCGGCATATCGACCTCTACGCCCGCTATTTCGCGGCCCTGGCCCGGGCCGAGGGGCCGCTGCTGATCCATTGCGCGGCCGGCAAGGACCGCACCGGCATCCTGGCGGCGCTGACCCACCACCTCGCCGGCGTCGCCGACGACGACCTGATCGCCGACTACCTGCTCACCAACGATTCCGCCCGTATCGAGGCGCGGGCGCCGCATGTCGCCAGACTGATCGCCGAGGTCGCCGGCCACGCGCCGAGCGACCAGGCCGTGCGCGTGGCGATGGGGGTCGAGGCCCGTTATCTTGAGATCGCCCTGGCCGCCATGGCTGCGACCAGCGGCTCGGTGGACGCCTATATCGAGACCGTCCTGGGCGTCGACGGCGCCATGCGTTCGTCGATCGAGGCGCGCCTGCTGGCCTGACCGCCGGGCGGCCGGCCCTATCCGCCGATAGCCGCCCCCGCCGGATAAAGAAACGCGCCCGCCGACCGGCCCTGGGCCGTCTGCGGACGCGTAAGGCGCTTGGACCTCCATCCAGAAGACCGAATAGTGCGCGCGCCTCCGGCGTCGCTCCAATCAACAGCGTGTGAAAGTCGCCGGGCGTCTCGAACTGTTGATTTGCAAACGATTCTCAATATCATAGACTGATCCCGAGCGGCGGGTCGCTGAAAATGCGGGGAGCAGGCTTGACGCGATACGATTTAGATATATCTGTAATTCCGACATATCGAAATTGTGTCGGAAAGAAAGAGACCCATGTTCAGACATCACCATCATCACCACCATCATCCGCACGCCCGTTTCGGCCCGCGTGAGTTCGGCTTCGGCGGCCGCGGTTTCGGCGGGCGCGGCCACGGGCACGGGCCGGGACGTCGCGGCCGCTTCTTCGACCAGGGCGACCTGCGCTTCGTCATCCTGCAGCTGATCTCCGAGAAGCCGGCCCACGGCTACGAGATCATCAAGGAGATCGAGGAGCGCCTCGGCGGCGCCTACGCGCCGAGCCCCGGGGTGGTCTATCCGACCCTGACCCTGCTGGAGGAGCTGGGCTACGTCACCGCCGAGGCGGACGGGGTCAAGAAGCTCTACACCATCACCGAAGCCGGCCGGCAGGCGCTGCGCGACAACCAGCCGTCCATCGACGCCATCTTCGAACGCATCCGCGACATCAGCGCCCGCTTCGGCGGCGGCGTCTCCATGCCGATCATGCGCGCCCGCGAGAACCTGAAGACGGCCCTGCGGCTTCGCCTGTCGCGCGGGCCCCTGACCGACGAACAGATCGTCGCCATCGCCGCGGCGCTCGACGCCGCCGCCAAAGCCGTGGAGGAAGCCTGATGAGCCACGTGTCTCACGCCCACATCGAGACGGAGCGTCCGGGGGGGCGCTACCTCCAGCAGCTGTGCAAGCACTTCGCCCACAAGCTGCCGGTGGAGTTCACCCCCGATCTCGGCCGCATCTCCTTCCCCACCGGGGTCTGCTACCTGGCGGCGGAGGGCTCGATGTTGCGTCTCAACGTCCTCGCCCGGAACGAGATGGAGCTGGTCCAGCTCGAAGACGTCGTCGCCCGCCATCTCGAACGGTTCGCCTTCCGCGAACCCCTGGCCATCCAGTGGGTGCGGACCGGCGCGGAGCGTTAATCGCCGCGTCACGCAAACCATGCTGACAACTGTTTGAATTCGGTTCAGCTTACCGCCCGGTAGCGGTCGCGTATCAGACGGCCCACCGGGAGGAAGTATGACCGAGGCCGTTCACGCCGGGATATCGCCGGCAGCATCCGATTCGTCGGCGCCCGTCGCCGCGGAGAACCAGACTCCCTCGAAGCTGTCTCTCGGGGGACTGGCCTGGGCGCTGTTCGAGGGCGCGCGCAACCCCTACGTCATCCTCGTCACCATCTACGTGTTCATGCCGTACTTCTCGACCGTGGTCGTCGGCGATCCGGTCAGGGGCCAGGCGGCGGTGGCCGCCTACGCCATGTACGTCGGCTTCATCGTCGCCCCGACCGCGCCCTTGCTGGGCGCCTCGATCGACAAGCTCGGGCGGCGAAAGCCCTGGCTGTTCCTGTGCGTGGCCGGCATGGTTCCGCTGATCTGGGCCCTGTGGTGGACGAGGCCCGACCGCAGCGGCCTCAGCGTCAACGCCGTGATCGTCATCGCCACCGTCATCAACGTGCTGTTCGCCTACAGCGAGGTGCTGCTCAACTCGCTGCTGGTGCGCGCCGCCGGACTGAAGAACGTGCACAAGGCCTCGGGCCTGGCGCTGTCGCTCAGCAACTTCCTGGCGGTGACCGCGCTGATCTTCATCATGTGGGCCTTCGCCCTGCCGGGGAAGGTGCCGTGGTCGTTCCTGCCGCACGCGCCGCTGTTCGGCCTGGACCCGGCCCAGCACGAACCCGACCGCATCGTCGGGCCGATCTCGGCGCTGATCTTCATTATCGGCGCCATTCCGATGTTCCTGTTCACGCCGGACGCCGACCGTAGCCGCGTTCCGGTCCTGCACGCCTTCAAGGACGGGGTGATGCAGCTGTGGAGCATGGTCAAGCGGCTGAAGGATCATCGCGACGCGGCGATCTTCCTCGGCTCGCGCATGCTCTATGTCGACGGCATGACCGCCATCCTGTTCTTCGCCGGCGTCTATGCGGCGGGGGTGATGAAGTGGGGCGCGCTGGAGATGCTGGCCTACGGCGTCTCGCTGTCCGTCTTCGCGGTGGCGGGCGGCTTCATCGGCGGCGCGCTGGATCACTGGCTCGGCCCGAAGCGGGCGGTGCAGATCGAGCTGCTCGTCACCCTGGTCGGCATCGCCGGCATGCTGGGCATGGCGCCCGACAGAATCTTCTACTTCTGGGCCTATGACGCGTCGGCCCACCCGCCGCTGTGGAACGGGCCGTTGTTCCGCACCCTGCCCGAAGCGCTCTATATCTTCATCGGCTTCTTCAACGCCATCTTCATCACCGCCCAGTACGCGTCGAGCCGCACCCTGCTCACCCGGCTGACGCCGCCCGACCAGACCGGCGTGTTCTTCGGGCTCTACGCCCTTTCCGGCACGGTGACGCTGTTCCTGGGCTCGACCCTGGTGCACGTGGCGACCGAGGTGTTCCACAGCCAGCAGATCGGCTTCTCCATGACCGCCCTGCTGCTGGCGCTCGGGTTCATCGGGCTCTCGTTCGTGCGCGGCGGCGGGCGGGAGGCCTGACCGGCGTGCTCCTTGGCAGGCGCGCCCCGACTGGCGCGACAGAGGGCGTCGATGGCGCGGTGACCGCATCGGCGCTATTGGGGCGCGATGCAGGCGGTTTCCATACTTGAGGGCCCTTGGCGCGACCCGGTCGAGGTGCTGGGGGGCTTCGCCGACGAACCCTTCGCGCTCGCCCTGCTGTCGGACGGCGGCGAACGGGGGCGCTGGTCCTATGTGGCGCGGCGGCCGGACGCCGTCCTGGCCCTGACGCGGGACGATCCGCGCGATCCCGCCGCCGCGCTTCGCGATCTGCTGGGACCGCCGCTGGCCGTCGACCCCGACGGCCCGCCGTTCCAGGGCGGTCTGGCCGGATTGGCGGCCTATGAGCTGGGGGCCCGGTTCGAGCCCGTCGCGCTCGCCCGCTGCGCCGGCTGGCCCGATCTCGTCGTCGGTCGCTACGCCGCGCTGCTCGCGTTCGACCATCGCCGCCGCCGGATGCTGGCGGTCGGCCGCGGCGCGGCCGGACCGGAGGCGAAGGACCGCGCCCGCGAAGCCCTGGGCTGGGCGGCTTTTGGCCCGTCGCCCGCGCCGCCGTCGGGGCCGTTGGCCGAACGGATCGAGGCCGCGTCGGCCGCCGCCTACGAGGCGGCTGTCGCCGAGGTGGTCGGCCGCATCGCCGCCGGCGAAATCTTCCAGGCCAACATCGCCCGCGTCTGGTCGGGCCGCCTGGGGGAAGGGGCGTCTCCCTATCACCTGTTCGCCCGGCTGGCCGGGCCCAGCCCCGCGCCGTTCGCGGCCTATCTGCGGCTGGACGACCGGGCGGTGGTGTCGAACTCGCCGGAGCGGTTCGTCGCCGTCGAGGCGGCGGCCGGGGGGCTGCGCGTCGAGACCCGGCCGATCAAGGGCACGCGCCCGCGCGGGCGAGACGCGGGCGAGGACGCGGCCCTGGCCGCCGAGCTGACGGCCAGCGTCAAGGACCGCGCCGAGAACCTGATGATCGTCGACCTGATGCGCAACGACCTGGCCCGGGTCTGCCCGCCGGGGGCGGTGGCGGCGCCGGAGCTGTTTCGCCTGGAGAGTTTCGCCAACGTCCATCATCTGGTCTCGACCGTGACCGGCGTCCTGGCCGAGGGCCGGGACGCGGCCGACCTGCTGGCGGCGTCGTTCCCGCCCGGATCGATCACCGGCGCGCCCAAGGTGCAGGCGATGACGATCATCGCGGGGCTGGAGCCGCCGCGCGGCCCCTATTGCGGCTCGATGTTCTGGGCCGGCTTCGACGGCGCGTTCGATTCGAGCGTGCTGATCCGCACGGCGGCCCTCGTCCGCGACGGGGCGGGATGGCGGGTGGAGCTGCGGGCCGGGGCCGGGATCGTCGCCGACAGCGACCCCGTCGCCGAGCGGATGGAGACCGAGGCCAAGATCGCGGCCCTGCTCGGCGCGCTGACGGACCGGCGCGCATGAACCTGCCGGCGGACGATCGCGGCTTCGCCCTCGGCGACGGCCTGTTCGAGACCGTCCTGGCCCTGGACGGCCGGCTGATCCGTTGGGGCGAGCACATGGCGCGGCTGCGGCGAGGCTGCGCGGCGCTGGACCTGCCCGCGCCCGACCTCGCCGTCGTTCTCGCCGCCGCGGCCGAGGCGCTGGCGCAGGCCGGCCTGACGCGCGGGCGGGCGGCGGTTCGGGTGTCGGTCACCGCCGGGTCCGGCGGCCGGGGGCTCGACCGGCCCATGGAGCCGGCCCCGCGCGTGGTCGCGACGGCTTCGCCGTCGCCCGCCCCGCCCGCGGACGCGCCGCCGGTCCGCCTGGCGGTCGCCACGATCCGCCGCAACGAAACCTCGCCCGCCGCGCGGTGCAAGACGCTGGCCTATCTCGACAACCTCCTGGCCCGCCGGCAGGCCCGCGCCGCCGGAGCGGACGACGCGGTGATGCTGAACCTGGCGGGCGCGCCGGCCTGCGCCACGGCCGCCAATCTGTTCTGGATGCGCGAAGGGCGCCTGTTCACGCCGGCCCTGGCCTGCGGCGTGCTCGACGGGATCATGCGTCACGCCGTCCTCGACGCCGCCGCCGGCTTGGGGATCGAGACGGTCGAGGCGGTCGCCGACCTTTCCGAACTCGCCCAGGCCGAGGCCGTGTTCCTCAGCAACAGCCTGATCGGCGTCCGGGCGGCCGTCCTCGCCGGCGCGCCGGCCGCGCCGCGCCATGACATGGCGGAGCGCCTGGCGGGCGCCGCCTGGACGCTCTACGAGGGCGGCGGGCAGTCGGTGCAGGCGACCGCCGACGACCGGCGCGGCCGCAGATAGAAGACGTTGCTGAACGTCACCGGCGTCGAGATGAAGTATTTGGTGAAGGGGCTGTACCGATACTTGGCCTCGGCGACGATGACGCCGTCGCCCTTGCCGATCATGGTCACGGTCTTGGTGGTCGGATCGGTGATGTCCGACTGGATCTGGCTGAGGGTGCGCCAGCCCGCGCCCGAACCCTGCGTGGCGTTCCAGACTACTTTCAGCGATCCGGTGGTCGGGTCGGAGACCACGCTGGTGATCTTCATGCTGAGATTGGCGTCGGTGGCCGGATAAGGCGCCATGATCAGGGCCGCAGCCTTGAAGACGTCGCTGAGATTGGCCTGGTTGATGCTGCTGACCTGAGCGGTGAGATCGCCCAACGTGGCCGACACGTGATCGGCGCGTCGCTTGGCCAGATAGCCCTGGGTCAGTTCGGTCATGCCGCAGTAGAGCAGGACCATCAGGGGCGCGAGCAGGGCGAACTCGACCGCCGAGACTCCGCTGCGGTCTCGATGGAAGGTCCGAAGCAGGGACGCGAGGCGAGGGATCAGTTGCATGACGGCGGCGTCGGCGTGGTTTGGCCGTAAGGCTCGTTGCGGAACGCCGTCGAGGCGGTGACGAGAACCTGGCCCGGCTTGAGCGGAGTCACCGCGTTCTCAAGGAGCGGCGCCAGCAGCCCCCATTTGTAGTAGGCGCGAACGACGATGATGTCTCCCGGCCCGCCCATGTTGAAGACCAGCTTGGTCGGGTCGACGGTCTGATTGGTCACAGGCGCTGTCGGCGTGGTCACGTCGCGAAAGCAGCTGAAAGCGCGGACGTCGAGGCTGAGGTTTGCGCCGCAATTGGCGCTGGGGATGGCCAGGTTGCCGCACACGGCGTTCTTGAAATCGGTCGGGCCCATGCCCTGGGTCTGGGCGGAGCCGGTGCGGATCTGCCGCGCCGTCTGTGCGATGGCGTTGTCGAGCGAGGCCGAGATCGAATAGAGCAGCCCGAGATCGAACAGAACGAACAGGAAGAACAGGAACGGCGCGGCGATGATGGCGAACTCGACAGCCGTCGCGCCGCCGTTCGCGGTGGGGGCGGCGGCGATCCGCGCCCGCAGTTCCTTGATGCAAATCCCCATGGTCGAAGCCTAGCGGCCTGTCCCTAATCGACGTTTAAGCCAGGCCAATTTTTACGGCGGCGAGACGGGCAGGGCGGCTGGCCCCGCAGGCGGGCTTGGGGGAGATCCTGAGGCGTCGCTTTTGGAGATCTGTTCGCAACGGGGCGAACACGCGTACTGTACAGGCTTGGCGCCCCGATAGAGTGACATGCGGCCGACGTCGTCGCTGGACACGGTGATCTGCCCGCTGAAAAGCGGACGGCCAGCCTTGTCCAGGACCAGCAGGTTGGTGACGCCGTACCCCTTGCCCAGCACCAGGACGTTGCGCTTGTCGATCAGGTTGACGTCGGCCACCGCCGGGTTGCCGACGACAACGCTGGCGGCGTCTCCGCGCAGAGCGATGGGGCGGCTCTGATCTATCGGAATGGCCAAGCTGGCGGCCGAGGCGGCCGAGGCGAGGGCGGCGGCGGCGAGAAGGCAGGGCGTGAAGAGGGCGGAACGGCGCATGTCGGGCGACGCCTTATATTCTGGAGAGCACGCCCAGGATGGTCGGGATTGGTCAATAAAATCTGAACGTTCGGCCTGGGTGAGGGGCAATTGCGGCGCCGCCGGTTTGAATAAATTGAACTTTCTCGCGAACAGTTAATCGTTGTAAATAGTAAATGCATGTAAACTATAGAAAAATATCTAGCAATACTTCGCTGTTTACTGCCCATTAAGTGAGTGCTGCGAAATTGCTCGTGTTTTCGGGGGCAAGCAGGCCAGTGCGGCTTGATCCGCCCTAATCACTGCTTGCTGAATGGAGATCTGACATGACCAAGTTTTTCTCGCGCTTCCTGAAGGACGAGTCGGGCGCCACGGCCATCGAATACGGCCTGATCGTCGCCATGATCGCCGTCGTCATCATCGGCGCGGTGACCACGCTGGGCGGTTCGCTGAAGACCGTGTTCAGCAACGCGAACACCAAGCTGCAGCCGGCGACCACCGCCAGCTAAGAGCTATCGCCTAACGGTGATGCAAGGGCTGCGACCGCTGGAGCGGTCGCAGCCCTTCTGCTTTTGGGGCGGGTTTGCAGGACTTTGTTCACGTCGATGCGGCAGAATGAACTGTCCATCGCGGGCCAGGGCGAGATGAGGATTGATGCACGCGCTTCAGATTCTGCTGCTGCTCGCCTTTCCGGGGCTGATGATCCTGGGAGCCTTGAGCGACGCGACCTCCTTCACCATCCCCAACCGCATCAGCGCGGCCGTGATCGGCGCCTTCTTCCTCGCGGCGCTCTGCATGGGGATGCCGCTTTCCGCGATCGGATGGCATGTCGCCGTGGGCGCGTCCGCCCTGGTCCTCGGCATGGCCATGTTCGCCTTGGGCTGGATCGGCGGCGGCGACGCCAAGCTGTTCGCCGGAGCGGCGCTCTGGCTCGGTTGGCCGGCGTCGTTGAACTTTGTCCTGATCACCGGCCTGGCCGGAGGCGCCTTGGCGCTGCTTCTGCTGAACCTTCGACGCGACAGCGTCCGCCCGTTCCTCGCCGGGTACGGTTGGACGGCGCGCCTGGCCGAACCGGGCGCCGCTGCGCCCTATGGCGTCGCCATCGCCGTCGGCGCCCTGTTCGCCTTTCCCGACAGCCCGATGATGGCGCTGTTCTCCGGCTTCTAGGAGCGCCGCCGCCGCTCCGCCGCCCCAAGGATTAGCGCGCCGTTAACCAAGACCTGAGCAATTTGGCGCGGCGTCCAGAAGGGGCGACGATTCTGTTCGGGGGCGGCGATCGATCGATGTTTCGCGCCTTCCGATGTCCTCGGATGGAGTTCCGCCGCCCATGGGTTCGCCACGCGCCATCATCCTGCTGATCGTCGCCGCCTTCGCGGCGATCGCATTGGCCGTGATCGTGCGCGGCGCCTTCGGCCATAAGACCCCGACCGCCGCCGCGCCGATCATCGCCGCCAAGGCGCCGACCACCCAGGTGCTGGTCGCCCAGCGCGATCTCGGCGTCGGCGAGCGCTTGGCCCAGGGCGACCTCGGCTGGCAGGCCTGGCCTGCGGGCGACCTCAATCCCAACTACATCACCGACGGCGGCGCGCCGGTCGCTGCTTCCGCCGGCGTCGCCGCCAAGGCCGAACAGAAGGTCGCCCAGACCGCGCGGGCCGTGACGGTCGGCCAGGACCGGATGGGCGCGCTCTATGGCGCCATCGTCAAGCAGGCCCTGGTCAAGGGCGAGCCCGTGGTCTCCGGCAAGCTGGTGCGGGGCGGCGAGGGCGGCTACATGGCCGTGGTGCTCGATCCCGGCATGCGGGCCATGTCGGTGCCGATCAGCGTCGACAAGGCGGCCGGCGGCTTCATCCTGCCCGGCGACCATGTCGATGTGATCCAGAGCCGCGAACTGGCCGGCGTCGGCCCGCAGACGCGGCCGACCATGGTGTCCGACACCCTGCTGCGCAATGTCCGCGTGCTGGCGATCGACCAGAAGACCACCGCGGACAAGAACGCCCAGGCCATGGTCGGCGCCGTCGCCACCCTGGAGGTGGCGGCCAGCGCGGCTGAGGCCCTGGCGCGCGCCCAGGCCCAGGGTCAGGGGCAGGGCGGGCTCTCGCTGGCCCTGCGCTCCCTGGCCGATTCCAAGGGGCCGTCCGAGCGGGCCCACACGGTCTTCGACGAGGACGCCGATCACGGGCGGGTGGTGCGCATCTTCCGCGGCGATCAGGTCAGCGAGGTGAGCACGCGATGAGGGGACGGGGACGCATGATCCGGACCTGGGCCGCCTGCGCGGCCGTCCTGCTGCTTGCGGGAGGCGCGCGGCAGGCCGTCGCCCAGCCGCTTTCCGCCGCGAGCGACCTTTCGGGCCCGGCGCCGGCCGGCGTCATGCGGGTCGACCTGGCCAACCTAGGCCGGGGTGCGCAGAACCTTTCCATTCCGCGCGGCAAGTCCGCGATCGTCGAACTGCCCACCGACGCGCGCGACGTGCTGGTCACCAATCCGCAGGTGGCCGACGCCGTGCTGCGCTCGCCGCGCCGCATCTATGTGCTCGGCGTCGCCGCCGGCCAGACGGACGCGGTGTTCTTCGACGCCGCCGGGCGGCGAATCCTGTCGCTCAATGTCCGGGTGGACCAGGATGTCGGCGCGCTGGCTGAGACCCTCGCCCGCGTCCTGCCCGGCTCCAGCGTGCACGTCGAGGCGATCAACGACAGCGTCATCCTGACCGGCCAGGTGGCCAGCGCCTCGGATTCCGACCGGGCCAACCAGGTCGCCGCGCGCTTCGTGTCCAAGCCGGAGCAGGTGCTGAACATGCTCTCGCTCACCGGCAAGGACCAGGTGATGCTCAAGGTGCGCGTCGTCGAGATGCAGCGCAACATCATCAAGCAGTTCGGCGTCAACACCAGCGCGGTTCTGGGACAGATAGGCGGCGTGCAGTACAATTTCAGCAACGCCGCCAGCTACGCCATCAACAACGGATTGGTCGGCGGCATGAGCGGCGGCTATTCCCTGGATACGACCCAGCAGCCTGTCCTGCAGATGCCTTGCGTGCCTGGCGACTACTCGCACATGTGTCCTACCGTGGTGCACAGCGCCGCCGATGCGGCGAACTACAAGGCGGCGCAGCTGGCCAATGTCGTCGGCTCGTCGGGATTAAACAAGGCCGCCGCGACACTGCAGGCGTTCGAACGGGTGGGTCTGGTTCGCACCCTCGCCGAGCCGAATCTGACAGCGGTTTCGGGAGAAAGCGCCAAGTTCCTCGCCGGCGGCGAGTACCCAGTGCCCGTCGGACAAGACACTACCGGCCGCGTAACCCTGGATTTCAAGCCCTATGGCGTCGGTCTCGGCTTCACGCCGGTGGTTCTGTCCGGCGGGCGCATTTCGCTGAAGGTTTCCACGGAGGTTTCCGAACTGACGAGCATCGGCGCCTATTCGTTGACGCAGACGAACAGCACGACGTCAGGCGGCACGACGAGCACCACCAGCGCGCCGACATTGGTCGTGCCGGGACTGAGCGTGCGTCGTGCCGAGAGCACCGTGGAGCTGCCTTCCGGCGGGTCGCTGATGATGGCCGGCCTGCTGCAGGAGAAGACCAAGGAGAACCTCGATTCCCTGCCCGGCATGAACGCTTTGCCGGTGCTGGGGGCTTTGGCGCGCTCGCGCGATTTCCAGAGCGGCGAGACCGAGCTGGTCGTGCTGGTGACGGCCTATATCGTCTCGCCCACCAGCCCCAACAAGTTCCAGACGCCGGTCGACGGCCTGCAGGTCGCCAGCGACGCCGAGACCCTGCTGCTGGGCCGTCTCAACAAGGCCTATAAAGCGCCGGCCGCCGCCACCGCCGGGCGCAGCTATCAAGGACCGGTGGGCTATGTCATCCAATAGGCTCCCTTGCGCCGTCATCGCCGTGAGCGGCTGCGCCCTGTTTCTGACCGCGTGCGCCACGTCGGCTCCTCCACCGGGCAAGGTCGCCAATCCGGCGACGCCGACCGAGCAGTATCCGTTGCGCGCCGAGCCGAGCTCCGACGAGATGCTGCTCGCCCTGCACATGGACCTGTCCCAGAACCAGCAGGCGGCCCTGGCCGGCTTCGCGGGGCGTTGGTCCGAGGAGCAAGGCGGCGACATCGTCGTGCTGACGCCCGATCGGGGCGGAGAGCCGGCCTCGCGCACGGGTCGCAACATTGGGGCGGCGCTGCTGTCGCTCGGCGTGCCGCCGGCCCGTGTCCGCCTGAGCACCTATGACGGCGAGCCGGGCGCGCCAGCGCGGGTGGGCTACGCCCGCTTCGAGGCGGTGGTCGACAAATGCAACCAAAGTTGGGGCAATCTGACCTCCACGCGGAAGAATCAGGCCCAGCAGAACTTCGGCTGCGCGGTGACCGCCAACATGGCCGCGCAGATCGCCAATCCGGCCGACATCGACCATCCGCGCGCCATGGACCCCGCCGACGGCCAGCGCCGCGCGACGGTGTTCGACAAGTATCGCAAGGGCGACGTGACGTCCTCGCAGAAGGACAGCCAGGCCTCGGGCTATGTCTCCAAGGTCGTGCAGTGAGGACGGCCGGGCGATGAACCCCAAGACCCTGCATGACGATCCCTTCGACCCCGGTTTCGACGCCGAGGACGAGTTCGCGCCGCATCCGGCCGTCGACCCGTGGAGCGAACCGGCCGCGGGCCACCCCGACGCCTTCCTGTCGCCCGCCGACGAGAGCCATCGGCTGGACGATCCCCTGATCGCGCTGGGCGAGGCCGATTTCGACCATGAGGGCGGGGCGGCCGCCAATCCGATCGGCGACCTGATCGCCGACGCCGAGGTGGCCCTTGGCGGCGGGGTTCCGCCTTCCGCCGCGGCCGGCGGCGCGCCCGGAGAGGCCGGCGTTCCGCGCATCACCATCCACATCTTCTGCGCCAAGGCCGAAACCGCCGAGACGGCGGAGCGCGCCGCGGCCGACCGCCGCATGGCGCGGGCGTCGACGACGATCCTGTCCGGCGGTCTGGCCGCCGCCGTCGAACACTACCAGAACCATCCGACCCCATCCCTGCTGATCGTCGAAAGTCTCGATCCGGGGCCGGTCCTGCTGGGCCTGCTCGACGACCTCGCCGAGGTCTGCGATTCCGGCACCAAGGTGGTGGTGGTCGGCGATTCCAACGATATCGCCCTCTATCGCGAACTGATGCGGCGCGGCGTCAGCGAGTACATCGTGCCGCCCCTGCAGGTGCTCGGCCTGATCAATGCGGTGACCTCGCTCTACGCCGACCCCTCGGCGCCGTTCATCGGCCGCTCCATCGCCTTCGTGGGCGCCAAGGGCGGGGTTGGGGCGTCGACCATCGCTCACAACTTCGCCTACACCCTGACCGAGCGGATGCAGACCAACGGCGTCATCGCCGACTTCGACCTGCCGTTCGGCACCGCCGGGCTCGATTTCAACCAGGACCCGCTACACGGCGTCGCCGACGCTCTGTCGCAGCCCGAACGCCTCGATCCCGTTCTGCTGGAGCGGATGATGGCCCGCTGCACCGAGCGGCTCAGCCTGTTCGCCGCGCCGGCCACGCTGGAGGACGACTACGACATCGCGCCCGAGGCGTTCGAGGAGGTGGCCAGCAAGATCCGCACGGCGGCGCCGTTCGTCGTCATGGACCTGCCGCATCTGTGGTCGGGCTGGATGCGTCGCACCTTGCTGGCGGCCGACGAGGTGGTGGTGGTGGCCACGCCCGATCTCGCCTCGCTGCGCAACGCCAAGAACATGGTCGACGTCATCCGCCAGGCCCGCCCGAACGACGCGCCGCCGCGACTGGTCCTCAACCAGGTGGGCGTGCCCGGCCGGCCCGAGATTCCGCCCAAGGACTTCGCCGCCGCCCTCGGCCTGGACCCGTCGCTGATCGTGGCCTTCGATCCCAAGCTGTTCGGCCAGGCCGCCAACAACGGCCAGATGCTGGCCGAGGTCAACGCCAAGGCCAAGGCGGTCGAGGGCCTGGAGCAGCTGGCCCAGATCATCAGCCGCAGGGACCCGCCGCCGGCGCCGAAGAAGACGCTGCTCGGCGGCCTGTTTAAGAAGTAGGGCGCGGTGTTCGGAAGACGCTCCCAGGATGGCGAGGCCGGGCCGGCGCGGGGCGAGCGGCCGCCGCCGGCGGCGGCCGGCGTCGCCATCGCCACGCGGCCCCAGCGCGTCGATCCCGCCGTCGCGTCCGCGCCGACGCCGGCCGCCGGCAAGCCGGGCGGCGGACCGCGCCAGACCAGCGCCTTCGAACAGCTGAAAGCCGCCCAGGCCGCCGCCGCGCCGCCGGCCGCGCCGGCCCAGATCGTTCGTGAGCAGAGCGACTACTATCACGCCACCAAGACGACGATCTTCAACGCGCTGATCAACACCATCGATCTGGCGCAGCTGGCCCAGCTCGACGCCAAGACCGCCGCCGAGGAGATCCGCGACATCGTCGCCGAACTGGTGGCGATCAAGAACGTCTCGATGTCGGTGGCCGAGCAGGAGCACCTCGTCCAGGACATCATCAACGACGTCCTCGGCTATGGCCCGCTGGAGCCCCTGCTGGCCCGCGACGACATCGCCGACATCATGGTCAACGGCGCCGGCCGGGTGTTCATCGAAGTCGGCGGCAAGGTGCAGCTGACCAATGTCCGCTTCCGCGACAACGGCCAGCTGATGAACATCTGTCAGCGGATCGTCAGCCAGGTCGGCCGCCGCGTCGACGAAAGCTCGCCGATCTGCGACGCGCGCCTGCCCGACGGTTCGCGCGTCAACGTCATCGCCCCTCCCTTGGCTCTGGACGGTCCGACCCTGACCATCCGGAAGTTCAAGAAGGACAAGCTGACCATGCGCAACCTGGTCGAGTTCGGCTCGGTCAGCCCGGAGGGAGCGCGGGTTCTCGGCGTGATCGGCGCCAGCCGCTGCAATGTGCTGATCTCGGGCGGCACCGGTTCGGGCAAGACCACCCTGCTCAACACCATGACGGCGTTCATCGACCCGACCGAGCGGGTGATCACCTGCGAGGACGCCGCCGAGCTGCAACTGCAGCAGCCGCACGTGGTGCGCCTGGAGACCCGGCCGCCCAACCTGGAAGGCCAGGGCCAGATCACCATGCGCGACCTGGTCAAGAACTGCCTGCGGATGCGCCCTGAGCGGATCATCGTCGGCGAGGTGCGCGGCTCCGAAGCGTTCGACCTCCTGCAGGCGATGAACACCGGCCACGACGGGTCGATGGGCACCTTGCACGCCAATAGCCCGCGCGAGGCGATCAGCCGCCTGGAATCGATGATCACCATGGGCGGCTACGGCCTGCCGTCCAAGACCATCCGCGAGATGATCGTCGGCTCGGTCGACATCATCATCCAGGCCGCCCGCCTGCGCGACGGCTCGCGCCGGATCACCCACGTCACCGAGGTTCTCGGCCTCGAGGGCGAGGTGATCATCACCCAGGACCTGTTCGTTTACGACATCACCGGCGAGGACCCGCAGGGCGGGGTGGTCGGCCGCCACCGTTCGACCGGCATCGCCCGCCCGCGCTTCTGGGACCGCGCCCGCTATTACGGCCTGGAGCGTGAGCTGGCCGAAGCCCTCGACGCGGCGGAATAGGCATGGACCAGACGCTGGCCCTCATCCTGGTCGCCGTCCTGGCTTTCGTGATGGTGGCCGGCGTCGGCCTGGCCTTCGCCGGTGGCGACGGCTCGAACAAGGTCGTCAAGCGGGCGCAGTCGGTGACGGGAGACAACGCCCGCAGGGACGCCGGGGGCCGCGGCCGTCCGGCGGCCAATGATCCGCTGGCGCGTCGCAAGCAGATCCTGCGCACCCTGAAGGAACAGGAGAAGCAGCAGCGCAAGGTGTCGCTGACCCTGGAGGCGCGCCTGCGCCAGGCCGGGCTGGACGTCACCGTCCGCCAGTTCTGGATCGCCAGCGCCGCGCTGGCCATGCTGGTGCTGGTCGCGGCCCTGGTTCTGCGGGCCCACCCGCTGATTGCGATCGGGGCGGCCTTCGCGGCAGGCGGCGGCCTGCCGCGCTGGGTGGTTGGATTCCTGGCCAAGCGGCGGACCAAGAAATTCACCGAGGCCTTCTCGGACGCCATCGACATCATCGTGCGCGGCATCAAGTCGGGCCTGCCGGTGCATGACTGCCTGCGCATCATCTCGGTCGAAAGTCCCGAGCCCCTGGGCGGCGAGTTCAAGCGGCTGGTCGAGAATGTCGGCATGGGCATGACTATCGACCAGGCTCTGGAGCGGATGTACGAGCGCATGCCCACCTCCGAGCTGCGCTTCTTCACCATCGTCCTCAACATCCAGCAGAAGACTGGCGGCAACCTGGCCGAGGCGCTGGGCAACCTGTCGGCCGTGCTGCGTTCGCGCAAGCTCATGCGCGAGAAGATCAAGGCCCTTTCCGCGGAAGCCACGGCCTCGGCCTTCATCATCGGCTGCCTGCCGCCGGGCGTGATGGCGCTGATCTCGGCCGTGGCGCCCACCTACATCGCGCCTCTGTTCACCGACAATCGCGGCCATCTGATGCTGATGGTCGCCGCCGTGTGGATGACCGTCGGCATCGTGGTCATGCGCAAGATGATCAATTTCAAGTTCTAGCCGGGGCCTCGCCATGAACCTCGTCCAGATCTTGACCAACCCCGACAACATCCTGGCGGTGGTGGTCGCCGCCATCTGCTTCGCCACCATCGTCACTATCGTCGGGCCGATGCTGAACAGGTCGGGCCTCGAGAGCCGGATGAAGTCGGTGGCCGACCGCAAGGAGCAGCTTCGCCGGCGCTCGCGCGAGGCCTTGGCCGCGCGCGGCTCTTCGGCGGGCGCGGGCCTTCGCCACGCCGACGAGGGGCTCTACAAGCGGGTAGTCGAGCGCCTGCAGCTCTCGCGTCTGCTCGAGGACCCGAAGGTGGTCGACAAGCTGGCCCAGGCCGGGTTTCGCGGGCCGCGGCCGGTGACCACCTTCTATTTCTTCCGCTTTGTCACGCCGTTCGTGTTCGCGGCGCTGATCGCCTTCTATCTGTTCGTGATCAACGGTTTCGGCTTGCCCGGCTTCACCCGTTTCGCTTTCTCGATCGCCGGCCTGACGCTGGGCTACTACGCGCCCAACGTCTACATCACCAACGCCGCCCAGAAGCGCCGCCAGTCGATCATGGAGGCGTTCCCGGACGCGCTCGACCTGCTGCTGATCTGCGTCGAGTCCGGCATGTCGATCGAGGCCGCCCTTCAGAAAGTCGGCGCCGAGGTCGGAGCTTCCTCGATCGAACTCGCCGAGGAGCTCGGCCTGCTGGTCGCCGAGCTGTCCTACCTGCCCGAACGCCGCCTGGCTTACGAAGGCCTCGGCAGGCGGACCAACCACCCGGGGGTCAAGTCCGTGGTCACGGCGATGATCCAGGCCGAACGCTATGGCACGCCGCTGGGTTCGGCGTTGCGGGTGATGGCCAAGGAGAACCGCGAGCTGCGCCTGTCGGCGGCCGAGAAGAAGGCGGCGGCCCTGCCGGCCAAGCTCACCGTGCCGATGATCCTGTTCTTCCTGCCGGTGCTGTTCATCGTCATCCTCGGACCGGCGGTGATGAAGGTGCAGGACGCCTTCCATCACTAGATCTGCGCCGGCGCGGTCGGATCAGTCGCCCGCGTCGATCTTGTAGCCGTAGCCGCGCACGGTGCGGATCAGTCCGGCCTCGGGGTCGAGCTCCAGCTTGGCGCGGATGCGGCGGATATAGACGTCGACGACGTTGGTCAGCGGGTCGCTGTCGTAGCCCCAGACCTTGTTCAGGATGCGCGTGCGGCTCATCACCTTGCCGGGGGCGCTCATCAGCAGGTCGAGCAGCTGGTATTCCTTGGCGGTCAGTTCGACCACCCGGCCGCTCTTGCGGATCTCCATGGCGTCGCGGTCGAGCGAGACCTCGCCGATCACCACCCGGGGCGGCGGTCCGGCGTCGAAGCCGCGCCCGCGCCGGGCCAGCGCCTCGACCCGCGCCAGCAGCTCGTCGAAATCGAAGGGCTTGGTCAGATAGTCGTCGGCGCCGCCACGCAGCCCGTCGATCTTGTCCTCGGTGGCGTCCATCGCGGTCAGCATCAGGATCGGCGTGGCCAGGCCGCGCAGGCGCAGCTTGCGGCACAGCTCCTTGCCCGAGAAGCCGGGCAGCATGACGTCGAGGACGAGGACGTCGAAGTTCTCGCTGGTCGCCCGCGCGTAGCCTTCCGGGCCGTCCTTGGCGTGGGCGACGCTGTGCCCTTCGGCTTCGAGCCCGCGGATCAGGAAGTCGGCGACGCGCAGGTCGTCTTCGACCAGGAGGATGGACATCAGGCGGCCTCGGAGGCGTTGGTGTTGGCGTCGGCGGGATGCGCCTTGGCGCGGCGGGGCAGGCGGATCAGGGCCCGGGCGCCGCCGTCGGGGCGGTTCTCCAGGCTGGCGGTTCCGCCCTGGGCTTCAATGAGGGCGCGGACCACCGACAGGCCCAGGCCCGAACCGTCGCCGCGGGTCTCGCCGCGGCGGAAGCGCGCGAACAGCTCGCCTTCGAGGCCGGCCGGGACGCCGGGGCCGTCGTCGTCGACCGCGATCCAGGCCTCGGCCTCGTCGGCGCCGGCGCGCAGGGTGATGGCCACGCCCGGCCAGGTGTGGCGCAGGGCGTTGTCGACCAGGGCGGTCACGATCTGCCGCAGCCGGTCGGGGTCGGCGTCGACCTCGGCCGCCAGGCCCGGCGCCACGCCGATGCTGGCGCTCTTCTCCCCGGCCAGGGCGTCGAAATCGGCCGCCACGCGCTGGACCAGCTCCTGCAGGTCGACGCGCTCGCGCCTGAGCGGCAGGCCGCCGGCCTCGGCGCGCGCGATCAGGAACAGGTCGTCGACCAGCCGGCCCATGCCCTGAGTCTGCTCCAGAATGCGGCCGAACGCCGTGGCGGCGTCGACCTCGCCGCGCTCCACGGCGCGCAGCGCCACCTGGGCCTCGCCTCGGATGATGGTCAGCGGCGTGCGCAGCTCGTGCCCGACGTCGGCCAGGAAGCGCCGCCGGCGCTCGTCCTCGGCGGCGAGGGCGGCGTTGGCGGCCTCCAGCTCGGCGGTGCGGTTGGCCACGGCGCTCTCCAGCCCCGTCTTGGCGCGGATCAGCGCCGCCTGCTTCTCGGCCAGCTCGCGGGTCATGCTGTCGAAGGCGTCGGACAGCCGGGCCAGCTCGTCGTCGCCGCCGAGGCAGATGCGTCGCGACAGGTCGCCCGCGCCGACGTCGCGCGCGCCGCGCTCCAGCCGCTCCAGGCCCCGCCGCAGCCGCCAGAAGGTCAGGGTGAAGATGCGTAGGGCCAGGACGAAGCCCACCACCACCGACACCGCCGCCGTGGTCGAGGCCGCCCGGGCCAGGGTCGAGGCGCGGGCGGCGGCGGCCTGGATGGCCTGGTCACCGGTGATGATCTCGGTCTCGATCAGCTTCTTGAACCGCTCTTGCGGCGCGAAGAACGCGTCGGCGGCGTGGGCCATGCCGACCGGGCCGCGCTCGGACTGCAGCCTGGGCAGGTCGGCGAAGAACCGCGGATAGTCGTGGAACACCACCAGGCTGTTCTCGGCGCTGGTCTGAATGACGGCGTTGGCCGCCGCCCGCCGGCCGCCGGCCGCCTTGGCCAGGACCGCCGTCTCGGCCAGGCTGATGCGGAAACGGCTCAGGGCCTCGGCTCGGTCGCGCTCGGCCTCGGGGCCGACGCCGGTGGCCACCCGCCAGTTGGCCTGCTCGAGGGCGGCGGATTGATAGTAGAGCCGGGTGTAGGACGCGGTCAGGCGGTGGGTTTCGCGCACCATGTCGACCGCGTCGCGGGCGGCGTGGGCGGCGTGCAGATAGACCGCCCCGCTCAGGGCGATGAGCACGAAGCCGACCACGGCGACGACGGCGAATTTCAGGCGCAAGGATCTTCGAAAGGGGGGCATGGCGGCGGCGTGGATGACGGACGCCCTGTGGCGCGTGTCGCTCATGCTACAGTCTCGACGCCGTGGCATGAAGTCGGCGTGGTCGAGCGATGAAAATCCCATGACGAGGATGGCGGCTGTTCCGTGTCTTCTATTATTCATCCGAGGTCTATGGGGTGTTCATGGGGAGGGAACGGCGGCTGTCATCGACGAAAACGTGTTTGCAGTCGTCAGGGATCACCCCATCCATCCCGGCGCCCTTCCCGAGGCGGGACGATCCCGCTCGTACTGGTGAACTGATGAAACGTCTGCTGATCGGCGGCCTGATGCTTACGCCCCTCGGCGCCTGCGCCCTGGGCGCGGCCCCGCCGGCGCCCGACCTGCGCACCCCCGCCGCCTATGAGGCGCCGGCGGGACAGCCGCTCGCCGCCCAGGCGCTCGACCGCTGGTGGACGCTGTACGGCGACGCGCAGCTGGAGAGCCTGGTCGAGCGGGCCTTGGCCGAGGCGCCCGACGCCCGCACGGCGGCCGCCAAGCTGCGCGAGGCCCAGGCCGTGCGCCGCCAGGCCCTGTGGGCCACCCTGCCGCAGGGCGACATCCAGGGCTCGGCCGCCAAGACCCGCACCGACCAGGTCTCCGGCGCCCAGACCGGGTTCGTCTCCGGGTTAGGCGAAAGCGAGAGCGAGACGCTGAACTTCAACGTCAGCTGGGAGCTCGACCTGTGGGGCAAGCTCCGCGCCGCCCGCCGGGCGGCCAACGCCGACCTCGCCGGCGCCCGCTTCGACTATGAAAGCAGCCGCGCCGCCCTGGCCGCCAGCGTCGCCGACAGCCTGTTCCAGGCGCGCGGCCTGGCCGTCCAGCTCGACGACGCCCGCGAGACCCTGCGCATCCAGCGTGCGCTGCACGACGTCGCCGCCAAGAAGGCCGGCCTGGGCCTCGCGCCGTCGTCTGACGCCGACCGCACGGCGGCCGACGTCGCCCAGTCCGAGGCCCAGGCCGCGTCGCTCGCCGCCCAGCTCCAGGCCGCGCGCCGGACGCTGCTGGTTCTGGTCGGCCGGGGCGCCGACCCGCTCGACAGCCTGCCGGCCGCAGCCGCGGTTGGAACCGCGCCGCCGCCGCCGGCCGCCGTTCCCGGCGACCTCCTGGCGCGCCGGCCGGACGTGCGCCAGGCCCAGACCCGTTTCGAATCCGCCCTCGGCAGGCTGAGCTACGACAAGCGCGCGCTGTTCCCGAGCTTCACCCTGAAGCCCGGCGTCGGCCTGACGCGCAACGTTCAGCCCGGCAGCAACATCCCAGGCGTCGGCGTCATCCCCGGGCTGGATTCGACCACCTCGAACTGGACCCTGGGCGCCGGCCTCACCGTGCCCGTGCTCGACCTGCCCAAGCTCCTGGCCGAGGTCCGCGCCCAGAACGCCCGCGCCGAGCAGGCGGGGATCGCTTACGAAAAGGCGGTGCAGACCGCCTATTCCGAGGCCGAGAACGCCCTGGTCGGCCTCAATGCGGACGAGAACGGCGTGCGCCTGCTGACCGCCGGCGAAGCCAAGGCCCGCAGCGCCTACGACGCGGCGCGCAAGGGATACGGCGCCGGCCTTTCCGACCTGACCTCGGCCTTGCAGGCCGAACAGCAGTGGCGCGCCGCGCGCACCGCCCTGACCGGCGCCCAGGTGCAGGCCCTGCGCCGCTCGGTCCAGACCTTCAAGGCGCTGGGCGGCGGCTGGTCGCCGGCCGGCCTCGCCCAACAGCCCGCCGCGCCCGCGGCTCCCAAATCCTCCCGATGAGAACGCCCCGCATGACCAAGACGAAAGCCTTGATCGCCTCGACGGCCGCGCTGGCCCTGGCCGTCGGCCTGGCCGGATGCGGCGGCAAGGACGCCGCCAAGAAGGCCGCGCCGGCCGCCGCCGCACGCGCGGCCACCGTCGTGCGCATCGAGCAGCGGCCGCTGACCGGCGGGGTCGAGGCGTCCGGGGTGCTGGTCTCGCGCGAGGAGGCGGCGGTCGGCTCGGAGCTGAGCGGCTATCGCATCGCCCGCGTGCTGGTCGAGCAGGGCGCGCGCGTGCGCGCCGGCCAGCCGCTGGTCCAGCTCGACGACACCCTGCTGCGCGCCCAGATCGCCCAGCAGGCGGCCCAGACCGCCCAGTCCGAGGACCAGGCCAAGCGCGTGGTCGGCCTCGACGGCCAGGGCGTGCTGTCGCAGGAGCAGATCGAGACCCGCCGCTTCCAGGCCAAGGCCCAGGCCGCGGCCCTGGCCGAGCTGAAGACCCGCGAGAGCCGCATGACCATCACCGCGCCGGTGGGCGGCCTGGTGCTGGAGCGCAATGCCCGGCCCGGCGACGTGGCGGGGGGCGGCACGACGCCGATGTTCCGCATCGCCCGCGACAGCCTGGTCGAACTGGAGGCCCAGGTCGCCGAAAACGACCTGTTCCGCATCCATGTCGGCGACGCGGCCAAGGTGACCTTGCCCGGCGGCCAGACGATCGAGGGGACAGTGCGCCTGATCGACCCTACCGTCGACGCGCAGACCAAGCTCGGCAAGGTGCGCATCCGCCTGCCGGTGCGCGACGACCTGCGGCCGGGCGGATTCGGCCGCGCCTCGTTCACCGACCTCAGCCGGCCGGTGCTCGTCGCGCCGGAGAAGGCCGTTCGCTATGACGCCAACGGCGCCTCTGTGGTGATCGTCGGGCCCGACAACCGCGTGCGGCAGACCCCGGTCAAGACCGGCCAACGCGGCGGCGGCTTCGTCGAACTGCTGGACGGCCCGCCGGCCGGATCGCGCATCCTGCTGGGCGCGGCGTCCTTCGCGCTGGAAGGCGACGTGGTCAAGCCGCAGGAAGCGCCGGCCGCGGCCGCCCCTAGCGCGAGCGCCCGCTGATGGCCGAGCTTCGCGTATCCGCCTGGGCGATCAGGAACCCGATCCCGGTCGCGGTGCTGTTCATCGCCCTGGTGATCGCCGGGCTGGCGGCCTACGCCGCCCTTCCGGTCAAGCAGTTCCCCAATGTCTCGTTCCCGGCCGTGCTGGTGACGGTGACGCAGAGCGGGGCCGCGCCGGGCGAGATGGAGACCCAGATCACCCGGCCGGTCGAGGACGCGATCGCCGGCATCTCCAACGTCAAGACCCTGCGCTCTACGGTGACCCAGGGCGCCTCGGTCACCACCGTCGAGTTCGAGATCGGCGAAGACCTGCAGAAGGTCACCGACGAGGTGCGCTCCAAGGTCGACCAGGCCCGCGCCCAGCTGCCGCGCGAGATCGACCCGCCGGTGGTGCAGCGGCTGGAGATCGATTCCGCGCCGATCCTGACCTACGCGGTCTCGGCGCCGCAGATGTCCAACGCCGACCTGTCATGGTTCATCGACGACACGGTGACCCGCGCGTTGCAGGGCCAGAAGGGCGTGGCCCAGGTGGCCCGCGTCGGCGGCGTCAACCGCGAGGTCAACATCATCATCGACCCCGACCGCATGGCGGCGGTGGGGTTGACCGCGCCCCAGCTCAACAACGCCCTGGCCGGCTTCAGCATCGACGCGCCCGGCGGACGGGTGCGGATCGGCGACCGCGAACAGACCCTGCGCGTGCTCGGCGCCGCCGACACCATCAGCCGGCTGCGCGACCTCAGCATCCCCACCACGGGCGGCCGCTTCGTCAAGCTGATCGACGTGGCCCAGATCGGCGACGGCCAGGCCGAGGAGCGGGGCTTCGCCCGGCTGGACAACCAGCCGGTGGTCGCCTTCCAAGTGATGAAGACCAAGCAGTCTAGCGACGTCCAGGTCGAGGACCGGGTCCGGGTCGCGCTGAAGACGCTGGAGACCAACAATCCCCAGGTGAAGTTCACCAAGATCTTCTCGACGGTGGACGACACCCGCGCCAGCTTCGCCGCCACCGAGCACACCCTTTTAGAGGGCATGGTGCTGGCGGCGCTGGTGGTGTTGCTGTTCCTGAAGGAATGGCGGGCGACGGCGATCACCGCCATCGCCATGCCCGTGTCGCTCATCCCGACCTTCGCCTTTATGGCGGTCATGGGCTTCTCGCTCAACGTCGTCACCCTGCTGGCCCTGACCCTGGTCATCGGCATCCTGGTCGACGACGCCATCGTCGAGATCGAGAACATCGAAAAACGGGTGGCGGCCGGGGCCAGGCCCTACCGCGCGGCCATGGAGGGCGCCGATTCCATCGGCCTGGCCGTGGTGGCGACCACCTTCACCATCGTGCTGGTGTTCACGCCGGTGTCGTTCATGCCGGGGGTGGCGGGCCAGTTCTTCAAGGAGTTCGGCCTGACCGTCGCCATGGCGGTGCTGTTTTCGCTGGTGGTGGCCCGCCTGCTGACGCCGCTGCTCGCCGCCTACTTCCTCAAGCCCGCCCGCCATCCGCACCCGCGCAAGGTGTTCAAGGGCTTCTACCGCAACACGCTGGACTGGGCGCTCGACCACCGCATCGTCGCCTGCGTCATCGGCGGGGTCATCTTCATCGGCTCGGTGTCGCTGGCCGTCTTCCTGCCGACCGGGTTCCAGCCCCCGGCCAACAACAACTATTACTATATCAAGGTGCAGGGGCCGCCCGGCTCGACCGTGGCCGACATGGACCGCACCGCCCGCGCCATCACCGAGCTGTTCGCCAAGGAGCCGGAGACCGAGCACGTCTTCGTCCAGATCGGCTCGACCGTGGCGGCGAGCGGACCGGGCGGCGGCGCGGGCGGCAGCGACCTGACCGACGGCACGGTCACCGTGGTGCTGAAGGACAAGCGCCACCTGACGGTCACCCAGATCAAGCAGAAGATGCGCGACAGGCTGCACGCCATTCCGGACGCGCGGGTCAACCTGCTCGGCGACTTCGGCGCCTCGGACGTGCAGACCATCCTGACCAGCAACGACGGCGTGGCCCTGGAACGGGCCGCCCTGGAGCTGGAGCGCCAGATGCGCACCCTGAAGACGATCGCCGACCCGCGTCCGTCGGCGCCGCCCAGCGGCCCGGAGATCGTCATCCGGCCCAAGTCCGACGAGGCCTCGCGCCGGGGCGTCAGCTCGGCCGACATCGCCTCCATCGCCCGGGTGGCCACGGTGGGCGACATCGACGCCAATGTCGCCAAGATGACCCAGGGCGAGCGGCGCATCCCCATCCGGGCGCGTCTGCCCGAGAGCGCCCGCACCGACCTTGAGGCGATCAAGGCCCTGCAGGTTCCCATCGCCGGGGGCGGGACCACGCCGCTGTCCAGCGTCGCCGACGTGGAGTTCCAGGCCGGGCCGGCCAAGATCGACCGTTTCGGCCGCAAGCGGCAGCTGACGATCGAGTCGGACCTGAGCCACGGCGCCCAGCTCGGCGAGGCGGCGCAGGAGATCAACAAGCTGCCGATCATGCAGAACCTGCCGGCCGGCGTCACCCAGGCCCAGGCGGGCGACCAGGAGGCGATGGCCGAACTGTTCGGCGGCTTCGCCGCCGCCCTGCTGGCGGCGGTGGGGCTAGTCTACGGCGTCATGGTCCTGCTGTTCCGCAGCTTCTTCAAGCCGGTGACGATCATGTCGGCCCTGCCGCTGGCCATCGGCGGCGCCTTCGCCGGCCTGCTGGTCGGCGGCATGTCGCTGTCGATCCCGTCGATGATCGGCTTCCTGATGCTGATGGGGCTGGCGGCCAAGAACTCGATCCTGCTGGTCGAGTACGCCATCGAGCGCGAGCGCGCCGGCTTGACCCAGCGCGAGGCGATCATCGAGGCCTGCCGCGAGCGGGCGCGGCCGATCGTGATGACCAGCCTGGCGATGATGGCGGGCATGCTGCCCACGGCGCTCGGCATCGGCAAGGGCTCGGAGTTCCGCCAGCCGATGGCGGTGGCGGTGATCGGCGGCCTGATCACCTCGACGGTGCTGTCGCTGGTGCTGGTGCCGGTGGTCTACGAGATCATCGACGACGTCGAACGCTGGCTGGCGCCCAAGCTGGCGCGCTGGGTCACCCCGCGCGAGGAGCCGGTCCAGGCCGCTCCGGTCGACCGCCTGTAGGTCCAGGATCGTTCCAGGCCGGTCCCGTCTCGACGGGGCTGGCCTGGGGCCCCCGGCCAAATCCGCTCGACGGGCGCCGATGAAGCTCTAGAAGGGAAGGCATGCCCGTCTCCCCCTCCTATCGGCCCGATCCGCGCTTCATGGCTCTGGGGCCGGACTTTTCCGACCCGGTCGCGCCGGCCGATTTCCCCAGGGCCGACATTCGCTTCCGCAACGACCGAGCCGCCGCGGCGGTGGGGCTGGAGGGCCTGACCGACGCCGAGTGGCGGGCGGCCTTCGCCCGCTTCGAGCCGTTGCCCGGCAACCAGCCCGGGCCGCTGGCGATGCGCTATCACGGCCATCAGTTCAGGGTCTACAACCCCGACCTCGGCGACGGCCGGGGCTTTCTGTTCGCCCAGCTGCGCGAAAGCCCCGGCGGGCGCCTGCTCGATCTCGGCACGAAGGGGTCGGGCCAGACGCCCTTCTCCCGTCAGGGCGACGGCCGGCTGACGCTGAAGGGCGGCGTGCGCGAGGTGCTGGCCACCGAGATGCTGGAGGCGCTGGGCGTTCCGACCTCGCGCTCGTTCTCGCTGATCGAGACCGGCGAGGCCCTGGCCCGCAACGACGAGCCGAGCCCGACCCGCTCGGCCGTGCTGACGCGGCTGTCGTGGAGCCACATCCGCTTCGGCTCCTTCCAGCGCCACGCCTATTTCGAGCGGGCCGACCTGATCGGCCGCCTCGTCGAGCATGTGGTCGAGAACTATTATCCCGAGCTGGACGGCGCGGAGGACCTGCCGTCGGCCCTGCTGGCGGCGGTGGTCGAGCGGGCGGCGCGGCTGGCGGCGCGCTGGATGGCGGCCGGGTTCGTGCACGGCGTGCTCAACACCGACAACATGAACATCACCGGCGAGAGCTTCGACTACGGGCCCTATCGGTTCCTGCCCCGCAACGATCCCAACTTCGTCGCCGCCTATTTCGACCAGACCGGCCTCTACAGTTTCGGCCGCCAGCCGGAGGCGGTGTTCTGGAACCTGCAGCAGCTGGCCGGCTGCCTCACCCTGGTCGCCGACGAGGGGGCGCTGGCGGCGGCCCTGAACGGCTTCGGCCCGGCCTATCGCGACGCGTTGCGGGGGGCGATGCTCGACCGGCTGGGGCTGGCCCAGGGCGGGGCGGAGGAAGATGTCGCGCTGGTCAACGCCGCTTTCCGCGCCCTGGCCGCCGGCGGCGAGACGCTGCGCTGGGAGCCGTTTTTCTTCGACTGGTTCGGCGGCGCGGCGTCGGAGGCGCGCGCGATGTCCGGTCCGCGGGCGAGGCTCTACGCCGGCGAGGCGTTCGTTGCGTTCCGCGCGCTGCTGGCCGAGCGGGCGCCCGCGCGGCCGGAACGGCTGGCCCACCCGTACTTCGCCAGGGCCGAGCCCGAGGAGCTGCTCTACGACGAGATCGAGGCGATCTGGTCGGCGATCGCCGACGAGGACGACTGGCGACCGTTCACGGCCAAGATCGCGGCGATCCGGACCGCCGGCCAGGGCTGGGGGGCGCCCTAGCCGGCGGCCTCACGCATCGAGGCGGCTGGACGCGCGGACGATGTCGAGCGCGTCGGCGAGCAGGCGCACGGCGGCCTCCTCGCCCTCGGCGGTCTCGATCTCGGCGACGCGGCGGACCACCGTGCGCAGGAAGTGCGAGATGTCGGACGCGGATTGGTCGTAGGTCTCGGCGAACGCTTCGATCTCGGGTTTCGGCAGCGCCTGCAGCGGATGGCCGGGCTGGATGTGGAGGCGGGGCGAGCGGTCGAGCGCCAGGCGCTCGCGCAGCTCGACCACGGCGCCTTCGGACACCTCGACCTCGACCGCGACGCCCTGGCCCTGGCCGTAGTCGGCGGGGATGCCGATCGGCTTGACCCGCCAGCCCGAACGCATGGCCGGGCCCAGCAGGTAGAGGTCGGTCATGCCGACGATCTTGCGCACGCCGCAGGCCAGGGCCTGCTCGATGACGGCCAGACGCAGTTCGCCCCGGCGATTGAAGCCTTCGGGGCCTCGCGTGCGGCCGACGGCGACCCAGCGGGCGATCTCCCAGACGTCCGGGGCCTTGGCCGAGGCCGGGCCGTCGGCGAGGAAATGCGGGAAGACGTCGGCCACCACGCAGAAGTCGTCGGTGGGGCGGGCGCGCATGCTGGCCTCGACCTGTCCGGCCTTGTCGATGGCCAGGAAATAGATCGCGCGCTCGTCGTCGCCCTCGTCGTACTCGCCGCCGTCCTCGCGCACCGAGAGGGGCCAGCCCCGCTGTTCGACAAAGGCCTCGCGACGCTGGCGATGGGCCTGGAGCAGTTCGTCCGCGTAGAGGTCGCGGTTGGCGTGGGTGACGATATGGATCATGGCGCACCTGTCGGCGGGGAGGGCCGAATGGAGCGGCAACCTGCTCCCCGCCGCCGGCCCGGTCACCTACACGAACGTGTAGGTAGGGCCGCCGCGACGGCTCAGGGGTTCTCGTCGAGCAGAACGCCCAGATACCAGGCGCGGTTCGGCAACTGGGCGCGGGTGGTCACGCCCAGCTTCTTCTTGGCGTTCTGGATGTGGAACGCGACGGTGTCCTCGGCGATGCCGAGGATGCGGCCGATCTCCCAGTCGGTCTTGCCCTTGTTGATCCAGTAGACGCACTGGATCTCGCGCCGGGACAGCTGCGGGCCCTCGGTGCGCTCGCGCTCGATCTCAAGCAGGGAAAGGCCCCGCGTGGCGAAGATGGTGCCCGCCACGTGCATGGTGTTGCGGGTCTGGTCGTCGAAGGTGTCGATGACCTCGCTGACGAGGCTGACCGACATCACTTCGCCCAACGGTCCGTGTACGGGCACGATCAGGCCGTCGCGGGCGCCGGCGGCGCGGGCGGCGTCGAACACCGCCTGGCCCTCGGCCGACTTCACGCCGGCCTCGATCTCACGCCAGCTGACGGGACGGACGTTGGTGAACACCGCCTGGATGGCGGGGTCGTAGCGCGACAAACGGCCGCGCGTGTACTGATCGGCCCACGCCGTGACGCCGAAGCCGAACAGCACCTTGGGCTGCACCGGCTCGCCCGGCGTGGCGATATGGACGCAGGCGCCGCGCTGAAAACCATGCGCGCCGGCCACGGACGCGAAAGCTGTCTGCAACGCCTCCAGGGTCTCGACCGTGGAGGCGGCGCTGAAGAATGCGAGGGCGGCTTCTTTAGGGCTCGTCTGTCCGGTCATGGTCCTCGGTCGCGGCGGTGGCCGCCTTGACCAAAGCCAGAACCGACGAGCGAACGCGAGGAGATTTTATCGCGGCGAAGGCCGACATCAGTTCGGCCGCCCCCGGCGTGGCCACGCTCGACCAGTCGACGGCCTCGACCGCCTCGACGTCGTCGTCGCCGAGCAGCACGCCCGGCCGCATGCGCAGGGCCTGGGCGACACGCACCAAGGTGGATCCGGAAACGCGGTTCACGCCCTTCTCATATTTCTGGACCTGCTGGAACGTCAGGCCGAGGTGCTGGGCGAGGACTTCCTGCGTCATGCCCAAGCCCCGCCGCCGCAGTCGGATACGGGCGCCGATGGCGATGTCGATGGGGTCTGGCTCGGATCGTTCAATCATGGTTTTGGTTCTCACGTCACTGGGTCACGTTACAAAGTGCGCCGTCGGCGTCGGCCTAACGATTTACCATGCCGTTCAACTGGCGAGTGTATGACGCATTGACGCGGGGAAAAGACCTTTTCTCCTCCTGAGCGAAAAAATGGGCTGAGGTTGAGTCGCATTTCACGCCGAAGGCGGCATGAAACCTTTCGTTCGCAAGGTTTCGGCAAGAAAATCAATGAAGGCCCGCACCCGCGCCGGCAGGTAGCCGCCCTGGCCGAGATAGACCGCGTTGATCTCCTCGACATCCCCAGGATTGAAAGCCTCGAGCACGGGAATCAGCCGGCCGGCGGCGATGTCCGGCCCGATGTGGAATAGCGCCAGCCGCGCCAGGCCGTGACCGGCCAGGGCCAGCCGGCGCGCCGTCTCGCCGTCGCCGACGCTGACGTCGCCGCAGGCCGGGGCCGAGGTGAGCCCGGCCGGCGTGCGGAAGGGCCATTCGTCGAAGATGCGGGCGAAGTTGAAGCTGATGCGGTTGTGGGCGAGCAGGTCCTCGAGGGTCTGGGGCGTGCCGCATCTGGCCAGATAGTCCGGCGAGGCGACCACGGCCGTCCGGCTCTCGCCGAGCTTGCGGGCCATCAGCTGCGACGGCTGCATCGGGCCGACGCGGATGGCCACGTCGGTGCGTTCGTCCAAGAGGTCGATCACCTGGTCGGTCAGCACCAGGTCCAGGCAGATATGCGGATGCTTTTTCAGGAAGACGGGAATCAACGGCGTCAGGTGGTGCAGGCCGAACGACACGTTGGCGTTGACCCGGATCCGTCCCCGCGGCGCCGATCCGGCGGCGGCCATGCTCTCGGCCTCGTCGATGTCGGCCAGCACGCGCACGGCCCGGGCGTGGAACGCCTCGCCCTCGGCGGTGAGCTGCAGCTTGCGCGTCGAGCGGTTGATCAACCGCGCGCCCAGGCGGGCCTCCAGGCGGCTGACCAGCTTGCTGACCGCCGAGGGCGTCATGCGCAGGCTGCGCGCGGCGTGGGTGAAGCCGCCGTACTCGACCACCCGCGTGAACACCTCCATCTCGCCGGACCGGTTGACGTCCATCCGCGCCATTGTGAATTCATCTCATATATGACTGTCCTTAAGGCATACTAATTCATCCTAGGCGTCGTCGCCATCTGGAGCCGGTCCGTTTCCGTGGAGGCTCCATGCCCGTCGCCCTTCTCGCCCTCGCCGTCGGCGCCTTCGGCATCGGCGTCACCGAATTCGTCATCATGGGCCTGGTCCTGCAGGTCTCGGCCGACCTGGGCGCGTCGCTGCCGGCGACCGGCCTGCTGCTCTCCGGCTATGCGCTGGGCGTCACCGCCGGCGCGCCGCTGCTGACCCTGGCCACCCGCCGCCTGCCGCGCAAGACCACGCTGCTGGTGCTGATGGCCATCTTCACCCTCGGCAACATCGCCTGCGCCGTCGCGCCGACCTACGGCGCCCTGATGGCGGCCCGGGTGCTGACCGCCCTGGCCCACGGCACCTTCTTCGGCGTCGGTTCGCTGGTGGCCGCCAGCCTGGCGGCGCCCGACCGGCGCGCCTCGGCCATCGCGGTGATGTTCACCGGCCTGACCCTGGCCACCTTGCTCGGGGTGCCGTTCGGTGCCTGGCTCGGCCTGGCCTTCGGCTGGCGCTCCACCTTCTGGGCGGTGGCGGCCATCGGCGTCGTCGCCTTCGCCGTGCTGGCGGCCTTCGTGCCCCGCGCCCAGGCCGCCGCCGAGCCCGCGCCGCTGCGCGAGGAGCTGGCGGTGCTGGCGCGGCCGCAGGTGCTGCTGGGCTTGGCCATGACCGTGCTGGGTTTCGGCGGCGTCTTCGCGGTGTTCACCTACATCCAGCCGATCCTGACCGAGCTGGCCGGCTTCTCGAAGTCGGCGGTGTCGCCGATCCTGCTGGTGTTCGGCGCGGGGCTGGTGGCCGGCAACCTCGGCGGCGGCCGCTGGGCCGACCGCAGCCTGTCGCCGGCCCTGCTGGGCAGCCTGGCGCTGCTGGCCGTGGTGCTGGGCGTCTCGGCCTTCGCCTTCCACAACAAGATCTCGGCCGTGGTCTTCACCGCCCTGCTCGGCGCGGCGGCCTTCGCCACCGTGGCCCCGCTGCAGGTGCGCCTGCTGCAACAGGCCGGCGGCGCGGGCCAGGGCCTGGCCTCCAGCCTGAACATCGCCGCCTTCAACCTCGGCAACGCCTTCGGCGCCTGGCTCGGCGGGGCGGTCATCGCCCACGGCCCCGGCCTGGCGGCGGTGCCGCTGGCCGCCAGCCTGGTGCCGCTGTCGGCCCTCGGCCTGGCCGTCTTCAGCCTGCGCCTGGAGCGGCGCACGGCCCCGCAACCCGCACTCTGCAACTGAGGAGAACCCTGTCATGGAATACAGAACTCTCGGCGCCTCGGGGCTCAAGGTCCCGGTCCTGAGCTTCGGCGCCGGCACGTTCGGCGGCAAGGGGCCGCTGTTCAGCGCCTGGGGCGATTCCGGCGTCGACGAGGCCCGCCGGCTGATCGCCGTCTGCCTGGAGGCCGGGGTCAACCTCTTCGACACCGCCGACGTCTATTCCGACGGCGCCTCGGAGGAGATCCTGGGCGAGGCGCTGCAGGGCCGTCGCGACGAGGCTCTGATCTCGACCAAGATCGGCCTGCCGACCGGCGAAGGGCCCAACGACGCCGGCGCCTCGCGCCTGCGCCTGGTGCGCGGCGTCGAGGCGGCGCTGCGCCGGCTGCGCACCGACCGCATCGACCTTCTGCAACTGCACGCCTTCGACGCCGCCACGCCGGTCGAGGAGACGCTGGCGGCCCTGGACGTCCTCGTGCGCGACGGCAAGGTCCGCTATGTCGGCGCCTCGAACTTCAGCGGCTGGCAGCTGATGAAGTCGCTGGCCGCCGCCGACCGCTACGGCTTTCCCCGCTACGTGGCGCACCAGGCGTATTACTCCCTGATCGGCCGCGACTACGAATGGGAGCTGATGCCGCTCGGCCAGGACCAGAAGGTCGGCGGCCTGATCTGGAGCCCGCTGGGCTGGGGCCGGCTGACCGGCAAGATCCGGCGCGGCCAGCCGGCGCCGAAGGTCAGCCGCCTGCACGACACCGCCGACATGGGCCCGCCGGTGGACGACGAGCGGCTGTTCGCCGTGGTCGAGGTGCTCGACGCCCTGGCCGCCGAGACCGGGCGCGCCGTCCCGCAGATCGCCATCAACTGGCTGCTGGGGCGGCCGACCGTGGCCAGCGTCATCCTGGGCGCCCGCGACGAGGCCCAGCTTCGCCAGAACCTGGACGCGGCGGGCTGGTCCCTGACCGCCGATCAGGTCGCCCGGCTGGACGCGGCCAGCGCGGTCACGCCGGCCTACCCCTATTTCCCGTACTGGCGGGAAGGCGGCTTCCAGCGGGTGAACCCGCCTCCGGTCTGAGGCGGCGCGGCCGAAGGCGCGCGCCGCCCCTTCGGCTCAGAGACGCTCTTGCAGGGTTCTGTGGCGCTCGGCGGCGTCGGGCGGCAGGATGTCCTCGGGGAAGTCGGACATCTCGAACAGCGGGCGGATCTCGATCTCGCCCGCGCCGTCGCCGCCCGGCGGCGGGCAGCGCTTGAACTGTTCGATCACCGCCTCCAGCGACGGGGCCTGGATCATCCAGTAGCCGGAGACCAGCTCCTTGGTCTCCGTGAAGGGCCCGTCGGTGATCATCGCCGGGCCGCCGGCCCAGGTCAGCCGCGTGGCCTTGCTGGTGGGGTGCAGGCCGTCGGCGCCGAGCAGCATGCCCGCCGCCGCCAGTTCCTCGTTGAACCGCCCCATCTCCTCGATGAGCGCCGCGCTCGGCATCTCGCCGGCTTCGGAATGGGCCGTCGCCTTCACCAGAACCATGAACCGCATGGTCGTCTCTCCTCGGTTTACCGACGGGGGCTCCCGTCCTCGGCCACAGGACGCGGCGGGGCCGGCCAAGCCGACATCCGCTGCGAACTTTTTTCGCCGGGCCTCAGAACGGCGGCTGGCTGGCGGCCGGTTGAGCAGGAGCCGGTTGGGCCGGGGCGGGCTGGGCCGGCGGCTGGCCTGGCTGCTGGAGCGCAGGGGCCATGTCGGCCGGCGGCGGAGGCGGCGCGGGCGGGGGCGGTCCCGGCGGAATGGCGGAGACCGGCAGCTTGCGGACCGCCGCGGTCATGAAGCCGCGCCAGGCCTCGGCCGGGGCCGCCCCGCCGGTGATCTTGCGCATGGGGGCGGCGTCGTCGCGCCCCATCCACACCACGGCGGTCAGGCCGCCGGTGAAGCCGCAGAACCAGGCGTCCTTGTAGTCCGAGGTGGTGCCGGTCTTGCCGGCTATGTCGTAGCCGGGGATGGCCGCCTTGGCGCCGGTGCCCGAGGCCACGACCGTCCGCAGCATGCGGTTCAGTTCGCCGAGCGGCGGGTTGGCGATCGCCTGGACAGGCGGGGCGGCCTTGCGCTGATAGACCACGGCGCCGGCGCCGGTGCGGATGCGCTCGACCCCGTAGGCCGGCGCCCGGACGCCGCCGTTGGAGAAGGTGGCGTAGGCCTGGGCCATCTCCAGCGGCGTCACCAGGGTGGTGCCGAGGGCCATGGCCGGGTCGGTGTTGATCGGCGAGACCACGCCGATCCGCTTGGCGGCCCCGGCCACGGCGTCGCGCCCGACCTCGTCGGCCAGCCGCGCCGCCACCGTGTTGATCGACTGGGCGAGGGCGCGCTCGAGCGTGATCTGGCCCAGATAGCCCTCGGTGTAGTTGCGCGGCGTCCAGCCGTTGATGGTGACCGGCTCGTCGACCACCGGCATGTCGGGCGTGCGCCCCGCCTCCAGCGCCGCCAGATAGACGAACGGCTTCCAGGCCGAACCGGCCTGGCGGTGGGCGTCGACGGCGCGGTTGAACGGGCTGGCGGCGTAGTCGACGCCGCCGACCATGGCGCGGATGCGGCCCGCGCCGTCGACCGCCACCACGGCGGCCTGGGTCGCGCCCTGGGCCTCGTGCTTGGCCACCGTGGTCTTGGCGGCTTCGGCGGCGGCCGTCTCGGCCGCCATGTCGAGGGTGGTCTCGACGACGAGGTCCTGCTTGGGCTGGCCGACGATCTGGCGGGTCTGGCCGTCGAGCCAGTCGATGAAGTACTGGGCGGGGGCGGTGGGCGAGGCGCGCCACACCTTGGCCGGCTGGGCCAGGGCCTTGGCCTTCTGGGCCTGGGTGATGACGCCGGTCTCGGCCATGGCGTCGAGGACCAGGGCTGTGCGCTGGGCGGACCGTTCCGGCTCTTCGGCCGGATTGTAGTTGGTGGGAGACTTCAGGATGCCGGCCAGGGTCGCCGCCTCGCGGACGGTGAGCTTGGCGGCCGGCTTGTTGAAGTACCGCTGCGAGGCCGCCTCGATCCCGTAGGCCCCGGCGCCGAAATAGGTGCGGCTGAGATAGAGCGCCAGGATCTGCTTCTTGGTGTAGGTGCGCTCCAGCTGGACGGCGTAGACCAGCTCCATCGCCTTGCGTTCGACGGTGCGGTCGGCGCTGAGGAACAGGTTGCGCGCCAGCTGCTGGGTGATGGTCGAGGCGCCCTGCGCCGCATGGCCCTGGCCCAGGTCGGCGACGATGGCCCGGGCGATGCCCATGGCGTCGAAACCGGTGTGCGAATAGAAGCGGCGGTCCTCGATGGCCACGAAGGCGCCCGGCACGTAGGCCGGCAGCTTGGCCAGGTCGGTCGGCGGCGCGTAGCGGCCGCCGCGCACGCCGAGCACGGCGCCGGAGCGGTCGACATAGGTGATCTGGGGGTCGCGACGGATTTCCGGCAGGCGCGGCAGCTCGGGCGCCGGCGCGAACAGGGATGCGGCAGCAAGCAGGGCGATCAAGCGTAGGACTCCGCGGCGACGGCCGTCGGAGGCGCGGTCCGTCGAAGTCTCCTTCTGTCGCCTTCGCCGGCTTCAGCAAAGATAATTCGACGTAATCCGCGCGGGCGCGGTCAGCGGCCGCGCCGTTGCAAGGTTTCGTCGACCAGGCGGTCGATGCGGGCGAGGTCGGGATCGCGCCCGCCGATCAGGGCTTGAAGCTGGGCCAGGTCGCGCCTGTCGAAGGCGAAGCGGGCGGGGGGGCGCGGCGAGCCCTGCGACGCGGAGGCGCGGTCCGGCCTGAACAGCGATCCGGCCGCCGGCGGCGGGGCGGCGCCGGCGTCGGACCAGCGCGGCCCGCCCCAATAGACCGCCGCGTACATCAGCTTGGCGCGGATCGGTTCGATCCCCGAGGCCAGCATCGCCTCATGGAACATCCGGTGGACGTCGCGCCACGGGCGGCTGCGCCGGTCGCAGTACCAGTCGTGGATCACCCAGGCGTTGCGGTAGCGGCCCCCGAACGGGCCGTCGGTCAATGTCCAGGACGCCTGGGGAACCGAGGCCCCGTCGACGACGGCGCCGGCCGGGGCCGTCCAGCGCAGGCCGGCCTTGTCGACATAGGTGAAGGCGCCGCCCAGTCGGACGCGGCGCCCGTCGTCCAGCGGGACGATTTCGAGCACGCCCTCATAGACGCCCTGGCCCGACGCCTGACCCGGCATGAGCTGGCCCTCCATACGAGGAGGCAGTCTAGCGAGGCTGGCTATTTACACAACTGTAAGTTTATATTCCAAACAGAGCTATTCCTGGTCGTTTAATGTTTCAACGGTGCGACACGAAGACATTTGTGTGACATCTCAGTACGTGATCAGTTGTTCCTGGGAGCGGCGAAGAATGCGCCGCCGATGGGGAGCGAACGTGAGGGCGTCCTATCTCGTGGCGGCTGCGGCCTTCGCGGCTATTTTGGCGTTCGCCAGCGTCAGCGGCGCGGTGTTGATCCCGCGCGGCCAGTTGTCGGAGGTCGGCTTCGCCGCCGGCGTCTGCGCCATCGCATTGTGGACTCTGGCCGTCCAATGGGGCGCCAAGCGCCTGTTCCGCCACTGGCGGCGGCGCTAGGGCCCGTTCGGCCGGCGAAAGCTGGGATCGACAGCGGTCAGGCCCGGGCCAACCGGGTGGCGACAGCTACGATGCGGATGGGCAAGCTCGACATCGCCAGGCTGGAGCAGGCCCACGCCGGATGAGGGCGCGGCCGGCCCCCTCGCCTGGATTGCCGATCCTTAACATGCGTCGCCGCCGGCCTCGGGCAATATGGCCGAGAGGATGACGGCGGGAGGAGCCGATGCGATCCAAGCTTGGCGGCGAACTGGCCGGTTTCGTGAAGACGATGGCCTTCGCCCTGACCCTGGCCCTCGTGCCCCGGGTGGTGCTCTGTCAGCCCTTCACCATTCCGTCGGGATCGATGGAGCCGACGCTGCTGGTCGGCGACTACGTGCTGGTGTCCAAGTTCGCCTATGGCTGGAGCCGGCACTCGGCGCCGTTCAGCCCGCCGCTGGGCGAAGGGCGGCTGATGGGGCGCGAGCCCCATCGCGGCGACATCGTCGTCTTCAAGCGCCCGAGCGACGGCCGCAACGACATCATCAAGCGCCTGGTCGGCCTGCCCGGCGACCGGCTGCAGGTGGTCGGCGGCGTGCTGCGGCTCAACGGCCGGCCGGTCGAGCGGCGGGCGGTGTCGAGCCTGCGCGCCGAGGGGCCGTCCGGTGAAACCATCAGGGTGTCGCGCTTCAAGGAGACCCTGCCGAACGGCCGCAGCTATCTGACCAACAGTTACGGGCCGGGCACGCCCGCCGGCAACACCGGCGTCTATGTCGTGCCGGCCGGCTGCTATTTCATGATGGGCGACAACCGCGACAACTCGCTCGACAGCCGTTTCGATCCCGGCGAGGTCGCGCCCGGCGAGGCGCGCTGCCCCTGGAACGCCGAGCTCGACCGCTACCTGCCGCCCGAGGAGGGCATGGGTTTCGTGCCGTTCGACGACCTGGTCGGGCGGGCCGACCTGATCCTGTTCTCCTGGAACGCAGACGCGTCCCTGGCGCGGCCCTGGACGGCGATCCGCTGGGACCGGCTGCTGCATCCGCTGGGCCGGAACGTGTCCTGACGCCCGCCGGCGCCAGGGTCAGGCGAACATGTGCGGGACGAAGCGGCCCATGTTGTCGGTGATGACGTGGGTCGATTCCCGGATGCCGATCCCGGCGGATTCGCCGTCGATCAGCCAGCTGCCGATGACCGCGTAGTTGCCGTCGGCCTCCATCAGCTGCGCCTTTTCCTGATAGACGTACTGGTTGTCGCCATAGGCGCCGCCGACTTCCTCGGCCACCGAGCCGTCGGCGGCGAAGATGGTGACGTTCTGGCCCTCGCGGCCCCAGACCGGCTTGCGGACATAGGCCTTGCCGGCCAGCGGGGCGGCGGTGGTGAAGGTCGGCAGCAGGCTGGGGTGGTAGGGATTGAGCTCCCACATCGTCGCCAGCAGCCGCTTGTTGGCCGCCAGCATCTTCCACGCCGGCTCGATCACCGTCAGGCGGTCGTTCATCACCTCGTCGCGCAGTTTCTGGCCGAAGGGGTCGGCCAGCAGCCACTCCCACGGGACCAGCTTGAACAGGGTGTGGATGCGCTTCTCGTCGAGATCGACGAACCAGCCGTCCTGGACCTCGCCGTTGTAGCTTTCCTCTTTCCAGCCGATGTCGGTCAGCGGCGTGAACTGCACCGCCACCCCGGCCTCGCGCGCGCACATCTCCATATAGGCGACCGTGCCCTGGTCCTCCTCGTGCGGGGTGACGCAGGTGACGTGCACGGTCGGGTCCCAGCCGGCCCCGCCCTGGGCCTTCACCCGGTTGGCGAACTCGATCTGCTTCATGCGCCGCACGAGCCGGTCGTGGATCGAATTGAACTGGTCGGCGCCGTCGATCTTCTGGTCTTCGAGCCAGTACCATTGCACGACGCTGGCCTCGTAGAGCGAGGTCGGCGTGTCGGCGTTGAACTCCAGGATCCTGGCCTGGGTCCCGTCATAGGCGAGGTCGAACCGGCCATAGAGGTGGGGAAGCGCGTCGCTCTCCTCCCAGCTCTTCTCGATCAGGGCGGCGGTGTCCTCGTCATAGCCGAACAGGGGCAGGTGCCGGTTCTCGATGACGTGGCCGATGGCCTCCAGGGCCATCTGATAGCCCTCGTTGGTCACCGCCTCCAGGTGGTCGACCTCGTCGGAGGTGAAACGCCAATAGGCGCTCTCGTCCCAGTAGGTCTGGCCGTCGATGGTGTGCCAGGTGAAGCCGAGCGCCTCGGCCTTGGCCTGCCAGCCGTCACGCGGGGCGATCTTGATGCGGCGCATAGGGACGCGATCCTTGAAAAGGCGGGAAGGCCGCCCCGAAAGGGGCGGGCCGGACCAAAGGGAGATGTCAGCCGCAGCAGCCGCCCATGCGCGAGGCCGTCGCGCCGAAGCCGCCGCGGGAGACCGTCGAGTTGTAGCTGGAGGTCGAGCTGGTCGAGCGGGCCGGAGCATAGGCGCCGGTGGAGGCCCCGCCGACCGGAACCGCGGTCGGCAGCGGCCGGCCGCCCGAGAACATCTCGCCGCCGCGGTTGATGTAGACCGGCTGACCGGCGTAGGAGCCGCCGCCGCGGTTGGCCAGCATCTGCCCGACCATGAAGCCCATCATGGCCGGCATGAAGAAGCTGCCGCCCTCGCTGTTGGTCCGCGACTCGCAGTTGCCGCTGCCGAACTCGGCCTCGCACTGCGCCTTGGCGGTGTAGTGCGGTGCGGTGGCGGCCTGGGCCTGGACGGCGCCCGAGAACGCCCGGTCGCAGGCGGCCGGGTCGTTGCCGGAGTCGGCCTTGCACTCGGCCAGGGTCTTGTAGACCTTGGGCGGCTGGGCGGCGACGTTCTGGTTCTTGGGGGCCGGGTCCGAACAGGCCGCCAGCGCCCAGGCGCTGACGGAGGTGGTCAGGACCAGCGGGATCGCTTTGCTTTTACGCACCGGGACCGTCTTTGTGCTCGATCTGCAGGGGGGCGGGCGCCGGCTTAGGACCGCCGAGGGCGGCCAGGCGATCGGCGAACGGCAGGCTGGGCGAGGTTCCCTGCACCGAGGCCAGCGCCTCCAGCACGTTGGGGTCGTCCATGCTGCCGTGGTCGGCCTTGGTCAGGACGGCGGCCTTCAGGCGCTTGGCCTCGGCGTCGCCGCGGGCCTCCTCGGCCTTGCGGGTCATGGCGGTCAGGGCGGCGTTCAGCCCGCCCACCTCGTTGTCGCGCAGGCCGGCGATCTGCGCGGCGCGCTCGGCCTGCATGTTGGCGTGCTCCTGGGCGGTCTTGGCCCGCTCCAGCTCGCGCGCCGCCTTGCTCAGCGAGGTCTTGGCCTCGCGCAGGGCCGTCGCCTTCTCCTGGTAGATGGCCTCGGTCTCGGCCACCAGCTTGTTGGCGTCGACGGCCTCCTGCGCTTCCTGGTCCAGCTCGTGCTTGACCTCTTCCAGGGTGGTCAGCAGGCCGTTGAGGCTCTTTTCCAGGTCGGCCTTCTTGGCCGGGTCGGTCTCGGCGTTGTAGCGGGCCAGCAACTGGTCGCCGGCCGCGCGCATGCGCGCGAAACGGGACTGGACGGCGTCGGCCTCGGACTGCTCGCGCGCGGCTTCGGCGCGGAACTTGGCCAGCTCGCGGCCCACCTTGTCGAGGTCGCGCTCCATCACTTCGAGTTGCGCGGCGGACGCGGTGGTCGGATCGGTGGCGACGATGGCGTCGGTCACCTCTTGAATCACCTTCTTGCCGTGGGCTCCGGCGAGCGCGCGAACAAAACCCCACATAGTCTTGGCCTTTCCGATTGGGATGGGCGGCTTCTGCGATGCGGCCCCGACGAGGTCCGATCCGCCGGTGCAATACCACGGACATATTTGTGCATGCCAGGGAGCGGCGCCAACCTGGACTTCGATTCCGGCGGCTTTTTCTTTTGGCGCAAGCATTCCCGCCGCACGCCCGCGAAGCGGTCGGCCGGGACGGCGCCGGGCGGGCTCTTGATCGTCGCCGGCGCGGAATTAAATGTGTTGGTGTGGACGGCCT
>NZ_PUIC01000008.1 GCF_022750545.1 Caulobacter sp. CCUG 60055 | reverse complement strand
TCGAACTTTTCCTTGGCCATCGTCTTAACCTTCGCGCGGACAGGGTGTTGGAGGTGGAAGAGGGATCTGGAGCGGGTAGCGGGAATCGAACCCGCATCCTCAGCTTGGAAGGCTGCTGCACTACCATTGTGCTATACCCGCCCAAAGCGCGTTTACTTCGGTGGCGGGACGCGCCGCAAATCTCCTGTTTCATCCGGCGCCTTCGCCTTCCTTCAAGAACCTTAGAATTCTCGCGCGTGGTGGGGGAAGAAGGACTCGAACCTTCGAAGCTTTCGCAGCGGATTTACAGTCCGCCCCCTTTGCCGCTCGGGACATTCCCCCAGCGCGCGTGAACTCTCTGGCTCCCTGTTGCGTCGTCCTGCCAGGACCGGCGAACCGGGCCCGACGAGAACAAAAGCCTCCGCTAACGGTTGCGACCGGTGCTAAGAGCCAGGCCGGCCGTGTCACGGAGGCCTCAAGGCCCCAAATCGGAGCGCGTCTTATAGTGTCCTCTTCCCACGAACGCAACGACCGCAAATCGCGTTCTGACCATCATCGCAAACCGGCCCATTCCGGGCGCCGCGACGCGCCGAAAAGGCATGTGCGGGAAGAGGGTTACGACTGGTTGTGGGGCTGGCATGCGGTCGAAGCGGCCCTGGCCAACCCCCGGCGCGAGGCGCCCAAGCGCCTGCTCGCCACCGCCGAGCGGGCCAGGCAGATCACCCAGAAATTCGGCCGCGTCGATTCGCTCGAAGTCGCCGAGAACGCCGCCATCGCCCAGCTGCTGCCGCAAGGGGCCGTGCACCAGGGCGTGGCGCTGAAGTCGCCGTCCCTGGACTCCGCTTCGATCGACGAACTGGGCGCGCCAGCCAGCGGCCTTCTGCTGATGCTCGACCAGGTCACCGACCCCCAGAATGTCGGGGCCATCTTCCGCTCGGCCGCCGCGTTCGGCGCCAAGGGCGTCATCGTCCAGGACCGCCACGCCCCGGCCCTGGACGGCGCCCTGGCCAAGGCCGCCGCCGGCGCGGTCGACCTCATTCCCCACGCGCGCGTGGTCAACCTGTCGCGCGCCCTGGAGCGTCTGGCCGACCTCGGCTGGCGGGCGGTCGGACTGGACGGGAGCGCCGAGGGCGACCTGGCCCAGGTTCTCGATGGAACCCCTACGGTGCTGGTCATGGGCTCGGAAGGCGAAGGCCTGCGCCGGCTGGTGGCCGAGCACTGCGACGTCCTGGCCAAGATCCCGATGCCCGGCGGCTTCGAGAGCCTGAACGTCTCGGCGGCGGCGGCGGTGGCGCTTTACGAGGCGTCACGCCCGCGCGGGTGAGACAAACCGCGCACCCCCGCCTTGCACAAATAACCATGCTCGCGCATGTCAGTCGGCATGACCTTGCCAGTGCTCGCTGACATCGCCGGCGGATGGGCCGCGCCGCTCACCGCCTTCTTCCAGGTGCTGATGATCGACCTCGTCCTGGCCGGCGACAACGCCGTGGCCGTGGGCTTGGCCGCCGGGGGCCTGCCGGAGAAGGACCGCAAGAAGGTCATCCTCTACGGCCTGGGCGCGGCGGTAGCCATGCGCATCGGCTTCGCGCTGATCACCACCTGGCTGCTCGGCCTGATCGGCCTGCTGCTGGCCGGCGGCCTCTTGCTGCTGTGGGTGTGCTGGAAGATGTGGCGCGAACTGCGCGCCCAGGGCCACGCCGAGGCTCACGCCATCGAGCAGCCGCCCAAGACCTTCCGTCAGGCGTTCCTGCAGATCTTCATCGCCGACCTGTCGATGTCGCTGGACAACGTCCTGGCCGTGGCCGGGGCGGCGCGCGAGCACCCGATGATCATGGTGTTCGGCCTCCTGCTGTCGATCGTGCTGATGGGGCTGGCGGCGACCTGGATCGCCAACCTGCTGCAGAAGCACCGCTGGATCGGCTATGTCGGCCTGCTCATCGTGATCTACGTCGCCCTGCACATGATCTGGGAGGGCCACCGCAGCGTGGTCATGGATCTGAACGAGGTGCCCGCCTACAACGCCGCCGCGCCCAATCCGATCGACATCACGCCCAAGGAAATCGAAAAGCACGAAAAGCATCGGTGACCCGTGCGGGTCGCCGACGCCCGGCGCCTGAGCCCTATTCGGCGCCGCCGAAACGCTCGCCCCATTCGGCGATCTGGGTTTCCTCGATCTTCTTGAACAGCACCTCGGGCGCGCGCACCGGCTGGCCGGGAGCCAGGATCGACAGCGCCGCCTCGCCTTCCAGCTCGGGCCACGCCGCCGGATAGGCGTCGCCGACCGCCTCGGCGATCTTCTCGGCGGTGAACGGGATGAACGGCGCCGAGATGCGGGCGAACAGGGCCACCAGATTGAGGCCGGTGCGCACGATCACCGCCGCGCGGTCGCGGTCGGTCTTGATCGCCGTCCAGGGGGCGGCCTCCTGCAGGTATTCGTTGCCGAGCACCCACAGCGCCCGCAGCGCCTGGGCCGACTTGCGCAGCTCGATGGTCTCCATCTGCGTCGTCAGCTCGGCCAGGCGCGCGCCAACTTCATCATAGAGCTTGCGTTCCAGCTCGCCCGGCTCGCCGCCTTCCGGAACCACGCCGTCGAAGCGGCTCTCGCAGAACTTTAGGATGCGGTTGACGAAGTTGCCGAGCACGTCGGCCAGGTCGCGGTTGATGGCGCTGGCGAACTGCTCCCAGGTGAAGGCTGTGTCCGAGCCTTCCGGCGCGTTCGAGGTCAGGTACCAGCGCCAGTAGTCGGCCGGCAGGATGTCCAGCGCGGCGTCCATGAACACCCCCCGCTTCTGCGAGGTCGAGAACTTGCCGCCGTACCAGTTCAGCCAGTTGAAGGCCTTGAGCATGTCGACGGTCTTCCACGGCTCCTCCGAGCCGAGCAGGGTCGCCGGGAAGCTGACCGTGTGGAAGGCGACGTTGTCCTTGCCCATGAATTCGACATAGCGGACGTCGGACGCGCCCTTGTCGGTGCGCCACCAGCGCTCCCAGTCGCGATCCGGCTGGGCGTCGGCCCATTCCCGGGTGGCGGCGATGTATTCGACCGGCGCGTCGAACCAGACGTAGAAGACCTTGTCCTCGAAGCCCGGCCGCGGCAGGCCGTTGCGGGTGACGGGCACGCCCCAGGCCAGGTCGCGGGTGATCCCACGGTCGATCAGCCCCTCGTCCAGGTGCTTGTAGGCGATCGAGCGCGCCAAGTGGGGCCAGTCGGCGTGGCCGTCGACCCAGGCGCGGATGCGCTCGGCCATCCTGGTCTGCAGCAGATAGAGATGGCGGGTCTCGCGCACCTCCAGGTTCCGCGAGCCGGAGATCACCGAATAGGGGTTCTTCAGGTCGATCGGGTCGAGCAGCGAGCCGCAGTTGTCGCACTGGTCGCCGCGCGCCTTCTCGTAGTTGCAGATCGGGCACGTGCCCTCGACGTAACGGTCCGGCAGGAACCGCTTGTCGTCGATCGAATAGATCATCTTGTCGAGGCGTTCCTCGATCAGGCCCCTGTCCTCCAGCACGTCGGCGAAATGCTGGGTCAGCTTGTGGTTCTGCGGCGAGGACGAGCGGCCGAACCAGTCCCAGGACAGGCCGAAGGCGCGGCCGATGTCGTGTTGCAGGACGTGCTGCTCCTGGCAGTATGTCATCACGTCCTGGCCGGCGGCGGCGGCGGCCAGCTCGGCCGGCGTGCCATGCTCGTCGGTGGCGCAGATATAGAGCACCTCCCGCCCCCGCCCTCGCTGGAACCGGGCGTAGACGTCCGCCGGCAGCATCGACCCGGCCAGGTTGCCAAGGTGCTTGATCCCGTTGATGTACGGCAGGGCGGACGTGATGAGGATGCGGGACATGGGCTCGCTTCGTGAAATGGACGCGGCATATAAGGCCGGTGCGGGCGCGACGCAAAACCGCATGAATGGCCTGGGCTAGAACCAGCCCCGCCACTTGAACCAGGCGATGGGCGCCAGCGTCGACACCAGGATCACCGCCAAGCCGAACGGATAGCCGAAGTTCCAGTGCAGTTCGGGCATGTTGGCGAAGTTCATGCCGTAGATGCTGGCCACCAGGGTCGGTGGAATGCCGACCACCGAGGCGATGGTCAGCACCTTGAAGATGTCGTTCTGCTGGATGTTGATCAGGCCCAGCACGGCGTCGAGCAGGAACTGCACCTTGTCGGTGAGGTGCGTCTCGTAGTCGATCAGCGACTGGATGTCCTGCTTGGCGGCCTGCAGGCGGCTGTCGTATTCGTCGAGCGGCTGCTCGCCCTTGCGCTTGATCTCCAGAACGAACGGCGCGATCCGCCCCAGGCCCAGCAGCACAGCCCGCAGTTCCGACAGCCGGTCGCCCAGCCGCCCGAGCGAGGCCAGCAGGCGGCGGTGGCCGACATTGGTGCGGACCGCCTTCGAGGACTGCAGGTCCCGGATCGAGAACACGCTGTGGGAGATGCCGGTGAGCTCGGCGCCGCAACGTTCCAGCAGGTCGGCCTGGCGATCGATCACCGCCTCGACCAGCAGGGTGAACGCCCCCAGGGCGTCGCACGGCTTGCCCAGCGCCTGGATGGCCTCGGCGGCGGTCGCGAACGACTTGAACCGGTCGAAACGGATGGTGATCAGGGCCGTCGGCGCCAGCACGAACCCCACCGGCGACAGGTAGGGCTCCTCGCTTTCCGACTGCGACATCATCGGGGTGCTGAGATAGAGCACCCCCTGCTCCGTCCGCAGCCGGCTGGACACCTCGATCTCGCTCAAGGCCTCGCGCGAGGGAATCCGCACGCCGAGCATGGCCTCGACGGCGCCGATCTCGTCGGCGTCGGCGTTGAAAAGGTCGATCCAGATGGCTGACGGGTGGATCGGACCGGCGTCGGCGTGGTCCGGAAGGCGCGGATAGGCGCTCAGCATGAGAGGCGGGTCCTTGGGACGACAGGAGCCGCAGCATTACTCGATTTGCCCGATTTGGAACGCCGGGCGGCGCCAGTTTCGCTATTCGATGCGCTTCATGGCCGGCGGCCCGCGAAACGGTTGCCTACGACGCTGGGACGCGGCTAAAGATGCGGAGAATGACGCAGCTCGCGAAACGCTCCTGTGGTTTGCGCACGGCGCATCCTCGACGCCCCTGAAGACGCAGTCTTCCCAAGACGCCGGTTTAGCTCAGCTGGTAGAGCAGCGGTTTTGTAAACCGAAGGTCACGGGTTCGATCCCTGTAACCGGCACCACTCTTCTTCTCCCGCCGACGCCGCAGAAGCTCAAAAACTTGCCGGATCGACGCTCGCGCGCCTTGCGCCTGGCGCATATCGCTGTTGACTTCTATCCTGGCGTCAATTGACCACGCCGAAGACGGGCCGCCGGGCGATCTAAAGCGGCGGACGACGCCCCCGCAACCTTGACGCCCGGCGCCAGCGTGCGCATTCTGATGGGACTGGGCTAAACTTCGATGAGGCCGATCTGCATCGTCATGTGACAAATAGCCCGCGTCAGCGCAGGTGTTCCTAGCGTGCGCCCAGATTTCCGGGTAGATGATGAAATCGGGAATCCCGCCGGTCGCCAGCCGGCTCATAACGGCCGTCCGAAGGCGGTCAATTTTTCAGGACGAGATATGGCTCGCGGTACGGTCAAGTGGTTCAATTCGACCAAGGGGTTTGGGTTTATTCAGCCGGATGACGGCGGCGCAGACGTTTTCGTCCATGTCTCGGCTGTCGAACAGGCTGGTCTCCATGGTCTGAACGAAGGCGATCAGGTCGCCTACGAGATGGAGCAGGATCGCCGCTCCGGGAAGCTGTCGGCGGGCGCGCTCGAACTGCTCGCCGCCGGCGAGCCGTCGGCGGCCCCGCGGCGTGAACGGTCGTTCGACCGTCCGCAGCGCTCGTTCGATCGTCCGCAGCGCTCGTCCGAGCGTTCGGCGACCGGCGGCACGGGCGACGGCGTCGTCAAGTGGTTCAACCCGACCAAGGGCTTCGGCTTCATCCAGCCCAACGACGGCGGCGGCGACGTGTTCGTGCACATCTCCGCGGTCGAGCAGGCTGGCCTGCGCGGCCTGTCGGAAGGCCAGGCGGTGAGCTACGAGCTCGAACAGGATCGTCGCTCGGGCAAGACCTCGGCGACCAACCTGCGCGTCGTCGGCTAAAACGGGCTTCGGCGGCCCTCGCGGCCGCCGTCTCCCCTGTGGATCATAGGCCGTTCCGGCTCGCCGGGCGGCCTATATCTTTATCTGGCAGCAAAGAAGCTCATGAGCGACACGCCTCCGGACCGTCTGTCCGTCAATCCCAAAAGCCCCCACTACGACGCCGAGGTGCTGGCGCGCGGCGTCGGCGTCCGTTTCAAGGGCGTCGAGAAGACCAATGTCGAGGAATACTGCGTCAGCGAGGGCTGGGTCCGCCTCAGCGTCGGCTCGACGGTCGACCGCAAGGGCGATCCGATGACCATCAAGCTGCAGGGACCGGTCGAGCCCTATTTCCAGACCGAGGCCTGAACCGTTCCGGGCGCCCATTGCGCCCGGAGCGCCCCTCCACGCTGGAACGGCGGGCGGCGGGGCGATGTCAGATAAAACCAAGAGTTGCCTTTCGCGCCACTTCCCCCATAGGATGACCTATCTGTTCCGGGGGGAAATCAGATGCTGCGATCGTTTCTGCGCGCCGGTCTGGCCGCCGCCCTGCTGTTCGCGCCCGCCGGGCTGACGGCCGCCGCTCCCGCCATTCCCAACCCCATGACGGCGCCCGCCGGGTTTCTGCCCTGCGCCGGAGCGAACGCCGACGCCCTGTCCTATTCCCGATGCCTGACCGAGCAGGCGACGGTGATCGATCAGGTGCGCAAGCGCATGGCCGAGTTGGAGAACGCTCCGCCGCGCGGCGGCTGCCTCGGCCAGGACGACATCACCTGCATCGCCATGGCGACGCGCAAGCTGGTCGTGTCGTCCAACCCCTACGGCCCCACCTTCACGCCCCTGAAGCCGCCGGAGCGGACCCTCGACGGCGCGCCGCTGAAGCGGCTGCGCTATTTCGACGTCTACGTCCCGCGCCCGGGCGCCGACGCCGTCGGACGACAGGGGCTGGACATGAATCTCGACATCGCCGCCGACGGCGGCGTCTACGCGGCCCGGGTGGAATTGCCGCGCCCGGTCTTTCCCGCCGTCAGCGTCGGCGACTTCGACGAGACCGGCGTCTATGAGCTCGCCGCCGCCCTGCTCGGCGAAGCCTGCGTCGGCGAGGACCGCCTGGCCTTCTACCGCCTGGTGCGGGACATGCTGGCCCATGAGCGCGCCAAGGACGACTGGGCCGACCACCGCGTCAACGTCATCAGCGGCTCGCGCGAGATGTGCGGCCACCTGCTGACCATCACCTCCAAATGGACCTCTCCCAGCGTCCGCCGCCATTCGGACAAGGACAGCAACGTCCTCTCCGTCACGGCGCCGCCGACCTTCGCCCAGTCGGTGGCCAGGTTCCTGCTGGAAAACCCGCCCGAGCCGCGAAAGCCCCGCCGCCATCGCCGCGACGGCGACTGACGCGCGCGCCGCTGGCGGCCGCCCCCGCCCCGGCCTATGAGAGGGCATGTCCGACGCCGCGCGCAAACCCATCGAGATCTTCATCGACGCCGACGCCTGCCCGGTGAAAGACGAGGCCTACAAGGTCGCGGCCCGCTACGGCCTCAAGACCTGGGTGGTGGCCAACGCCTTCATGACGATCCCCGCCTCGCCGCTGATCGAACGCGTCGTCGTCGAGGCCGGGCCCGACGTCGCCGACGACTGGATCGCCGAGCATGTCGCGCCGGGCGACGTGGTGGTGACCAACGACATCCCCCTGGCCGAACGCACGCTGAACGCCGGCGGGGCGGCCATCGCGCCCAACGGCCGCCCGTTCACCCGCGATTCCATCGGCTCGGCCATCGCCCAGCGGGCGTTGATGGAGCAGCTTCGCTCGACCGGCGACATCCTCGGCGGCCCCAAGCCCTTCGACCGCAACGATCGATCGCGGTTCCTGCAGGCCCTCGACGAGGCCATCGTCCGTGAGCGGAGAAAGAGCGGGCGATGATCGTCGTCAACGACAGGCTGGTCATCGGCGAGGACGAGTTCTCCGAGAAGGCGGCCAAGGCCAGCGGCCCGGGCGGACAGCACGTCAACAAGACCAGCACCGCCATCGAGCTGCGCTACGACGTCCGCGCCTCGGCGCTTCCCGACGACGTCAAGGAGCGGCTTGAACGTCTGGCGGGCAGCCGCCTGACCCAGGACGGGGTCATCGTGCTGTTCTCGCAAGGCAGCCGGTCGCAGGAGATGAACCGCCAGGAGGTGCGCGAGCGGCTGGCCGAGCTGGTCCGCCAGGCGCTGTTCAGACCCAAGGCGCGCAAGAAGACCAAGCCGACCTACGCCTCCAAGCTGAAGCGGCTCGACGGCAAGACACGCCGCGGCGGCGTCAAGGCCATGCGCGGCCGGCCCGGCCGTGACGACTAGCGCCCGCACGCTAGGACGTTCCGCCCAGTAGGCAGCGGCCGCGGCGACCGCTAGCCTGCCCGTCGATCAAGCGCGGGGAGAGTCGGGATGCGAGCAGCTCATCTGGTGTTGACCACGGCGGCGATGGCGGCGGCCCTGGCCGCCTGCGGCAAGAGCGGCTCCAGCGACCAAGCCTCCACCGCCTCCGGCGCCGGCTCGCCGCCGGCCGCCGCGGCCAAGGGACCGAGCGCCGAGGAGAAGAAGGCCCTGCTGGCCGCCCTGCCCGCCCCCTACAACGCCGGCGACCTGGACAACGGCCAGCGCAAGTTCGCCCTCTGCCGCTCGTGTCACACCATCACCCAGGGCGGCCCGGACATGACCGGCCCCAACCTCTATGGCGTGTTCGGCCGCAAGGCCGGCTCCAAGCCGGGCTATCGCTATTCGGACGTGGTCAAGAACGCCGGCTTCGACTGGGACGCCGAACACCTGGACAAGTGGCTGTCGAGCCCGCGCACCTTCATGCCCGGCACCAAGATGTCGTTCCTGGGCATTCCCAACGAAAAGGATCGGGTCGACCTGATCGCCTATCTCAAGGTCGAGACCGGCTACCAGCCGCCCAAATAGACCCCTTCGGGGAAGGAGCCGTCGCCATGCGCCACGAAGAAAGCCTGCTGCGCGAACTCTACACCGCGTTCGACAACCGGGTGGTCGAGGAGGCTCTGGGCCTGCTGCACCCGCAGGTCGATTGGCCCGACCTGATCGACCACGACCGCCTGAACGGCCGCGAGGCGGTGCATGCCTACTGGAACCGCCGGTTCGCCAACACCGCCATGACCATGACCCCGACCCATTTCCACTTCGAGCCGGACGGCCGGGTGGCGGTCACCGTCGATCAGGTGCTGCGCGACCTCGCCGGCGACCTGCTGTCCGAACGGAAGGTGACCCACACCTACAGCTTCAAGGACGGGCTGGTGGCGCGGATGGACATCAGCCACGGCTGACGCGCCGCCCTTTCGCGGTCAGGCCAGCAGGTCGGCGCAGGCGTCGAGGATGGCGTCGGCGTCGAGGCGGTAGGTGCGGTAGAGGTCGGGCAGATCGCCCGACTGGCCGAAGGTCTCAAGGCCGAGCGCCCGCACCCGCTGCCCCCGCACCGAGCCCAGCCACGACAGGGCGGCCGGCGCGCCGTCCAGCACCGTGACCAGCCCGGCCTCGCGCGGCAGGACCGACAGCAGCCGTTCGATGGTCGAGGTCTCGGCCGCCCCCTTGGTCCAGCGCGAGCGCCCGGCGGCCGTCCAGTCGCGATGCAGCACGTCCGGCGAGGTCACCGCCAGCAGGCCCGCGCCCGGCTCGTCCTCCAGCAGGGCCTCGAAGGCCGCCAGGGCCTCGGGCGCGATGGCGCCGCTATAGACCAGGGCCAGTTTGGCGCCGGCCGCCGGGGCCTTGAACCAATAGGCCCCGTCGACCGCGCCCTGCCTCCAGGCGTCGTCCTCGCGCTTCGGCTGGACAAGGCTGCGGGTGGACAGCCGCAGATAGGTCGAGCCGCCGCCGTCGGCCTGGATGCGGTCGAAGGCGTGGGCCATCAGCACCGCCGTCTCGTCGGCGAAGGCCGGCTCGTAAGAATCGAGGCCCGGCTGGCTCATGCCGATCAGCGGCGTGCCGATCGACTGGTGCGCCCCGCCCTCCGGCGCCAGGGTCAGGCCCGAGGGCGTGGCCACCAGCAGGAAGCGCGCGTCCTGGTAGCAGGCGTAGTTCAGCGCATCGAGGCCGCGCGCGATGAACGGGTCGTACAGGGTGCCGACCGGGAACAGCCGCTCGCCGAACACCGAGGCCGACAGGCCCAGCGCCGCCAGGGCGATGAACAGGTTGTTCTCGGCGATGCCCAGTTCGACGTGCTGGCCGGTCTCGCCCTGGGCCCAGATCTGGGCCGAGGGGATGCGGCGGGCCTTGAACACGTCCTCCATGGTCCGGCGCTGGAACACCCCGCGGCGATTGACGAAACCGCCGAGATTGGTCGAGACGGTGACGTCGGGCGATGTGGTGACCACCCGGCCGGCGAACTCGTCGGCGGTCTTGGCGATCTCGAACATCACCTTGCCGAAGGCCGCCTGGGTCGACTGCTCGTCCGCGCCCTCGACGGCCTTGAGCAGGGTCTGCGCCGTGGGCGTGGCCACCTTGGGCGCGGCGTGGCGGCGTTCGGCCGGAGCGGCGAAGGGCGCGGCCTCGACCAGCGCCTTCATGGCGTCGATCTCGGCGTTGGACAGGCCGGAGAAGGCGTCCCACTCCTCGCCGGCGCGCACGCCCAGCCGGTCGCGCAGTTCGGCGATCTGGGCCGGGGTCATCAGGCCGGCGTGGTTGTCCTTGTGCCCCTGGAAGGGCAGGCGCCAGCCCTTGACCGTATAGGCGATGAAGAAGCGCGGGGCGTCGTCCTGGGCGGCGTGCTCGAACGCCTCCAGCACGGTCTCCAGGCAATGGCCGCCGAGTTCGGTCATCAGCAGGGCCAGCTCGGCGTCGTCATAGGCCGCTATCAAGGCCAGGGCCGGCTTGTCGGCGGCCAGGTCGGCGTTCAACCGCTCGCGCCACGCCGCCCCGCCCTGGTAGGTCAGGGCCGAAAACAGATCGTTGGGCGCGTTCTCGATCCAGGCCTGCAGAGCCGCGCCGCCGGGCTTGGCGAAGGCCAGGCGCTGGCGCTTGGACCACTTCAGCGTCACCACCTGCCAGCCGGCGGCCTCGAAGATCTCGCCATAGCGGGTGAACATGCGGTCCGAGGTGGTGGCGTCCAGGCTCTGGCGGTTGTAGTCGACGATCCACCAGGTGTTGCGCACGTCGTGTTTGCAGGCCTCGATCAGGGCCTCGTAGATGTTGCCCTCGTCCAGTTCGGCGTCGCCGAGCAGCGAGATCATCCGGCCCATCGATTGCGGATCGACCGCGCCGCGCGCGGCCAGATAGTCCTGGGTCAGCGAGGCGAAGGCGGTCATGGCCACGCCCAGGCCGACCGAGCCGGTCGAGAAGTCGACGTCGTCCTTGTCCTTGGTCCGCGACGGATAGGACTGCGCCCCGCCCAGGGCGCGGAAGCGTTGCAGCTGGTCCAGGGACTGACGCCCGAACAGGTGCTGGATGGCGTGGAACACCGGGCTGGCGTGCGGCTTGACCGCCACCCGGTCCTGCGGCCGCAGGGCCCGCAGATAGAGCGCCGCCATCAGGGTGGTCATCGAGGCGCAGGAGGCCTGGTGGCCGCCGACCTTCAGGCCGTCGCGGCTTTCGCGCAGGTGGTTGGCGTTGTGGATGGTCCACGACGCCAGCCAGAGAATTCGTTCCTCCAGCCGCCGGAGGGTCGCAATATCGTGCTCGCGAACCCCGATGCTCCCGTCAGCCATGACCGCCCTGTCGTTATTCGGCGGGCGAACTCTCCGCACCGCCTTCGCCGTGCTCATACGCCTCGATCCGCCTCGCCGTCCACTCCGGCGATTTCGTGAAGCGGGCGAGCAGGTTGTAGAACACCGGCACCACGAACAGGGTCAGCAGGGTGGCGAAGATCGCCCCCGAGAAGATCACCGCCCCGATGGTCTGGCGGCTGCCGGCGCCGGGCCCGGCCGCCAGGATCAGGGGCAGCGCGCCCATGGCCGCGGCGATCGAGGTCATGATGATCGGCCGCAGGCGCAGGCCGGCCGCCTCGATCACCGCCTCGCGCACCGGACGCCCCTCGTCGCGCAGCTGGTTGGCGAACTCGACGATGAGGATGCCGTTCTTGGCGGCGATGCCGACCAGGATGATCAGGCCGATCTCGGAATAGGTGTTCACCGACGAGCCCGCCATCAACAGGCCGAACAGCCCGCCCAGGGCCGCCAGCGGCACGGTCAGCATGATGACGCCGGGGTGGATCCAGCTCTCGAACTGGGCGGCCAGCACCAGGAACACCAGCAGCAGGGCGAGACCGAAGGCCAGGCCGACGCCGCCGGAAGCCTCCAGATAGTCCTTGGCCTGTCCGCCCCAGGCGATGACCACGCCGGGGTCGGGGTTCTTGGCGGCCAGGTCGCGATAGAACTTCACGGCCTCCGCGACGGTGTAGCCGGGCGCCAGCTCGGCCGTCAGGGTGATGGCGCGCTGGCGGTCGACGCGCGCGCGGTCGGGGGTGTCGCCGCGCACCTCGGTGCGCACCACCACGCCCAGCGGCACGAGGTCGCCCGCCCCGCCGCGCACATAGAGCTTGTTCAGGTCCTCCACGGTGCGGCGCTGGTCCAGCGGCGTCTGGAGGATGACGTAGTACTCCTGGCCGTTCTTGACGTAGGTGGTCTGGCGGACCGAGCCGAACATGGTCTGCAGGGCCGAACCGACCGCATCCACCGGCACGCCGAGGGCGGCGGCCTTCTCGCGGTCGATGTCGACCAGCAGGCGCGGCGAGGTCGGCTCGAAGTCGAGGCGCGGGCGGGCCAGACCCGGATTGCCCTGGGCCGCGGCCAGCATCGGCTGCATCCAGCGGGCCAGTTCGGCGTAGTCGTTGCCCTCGGCGATCAGGTCGATGTTCGAACCAGAGCCCGAGCCGCCGCCGCGCTGGAACGGGCCGCGCACGCTGGCGATCACCCGCACGCCGGTGATGCGGCTGAACTCCTTGTTGAGCTGGGCGGCGACCTGGGCGGCGCTTTCCTTGCGGTGACGCCAGTCGCCGAGCACGAGACTGCCGAAGCCGGTGTTGAACGCCCCGGCCCCGAAGCCGGGCACGCCGAGGAGGTAGCGGTCGGCCGTCCCGTCGCGACGCAGCTTGTCGAGCACCGGCTCGGCCGCCGCGGCGGCGGCGCGGGTGTAGTCGTAGCCCGCCCCCACCGGCCCGGCGATGCCGATGTCGACGCGGCCGCGATCCTCGGTCGGCACCAGCTCCTTGGGCAGGACCAGGAACAGCGCCGCGGCGGCGGCGGCCAGCAGCAGGACGCCGCCGCCGATCCCCGCCGTCCAGGCGCGGGCGCCCAGCATCATGCCCAGCGAGGCCTCGTAGGAGGCGCGCAGGCGGTTCATCGCCAGGTTGACGCGGCGCGCCAGCCAGCCCTCGCCCGAGGCCGGCCGCAGCAGCTTGGAGCTGAGCATCGGCGACAGGCTGAGCGCCAGGACCGCCGAGAAGGCCACGGCGGCGGCGATGGCCACCGCCAGCTCGACGAACAGGCGGCCGATATAGCCGGGCAGGAACATCAGCGGCGCGAACACCGAGATCAGCACCACCGTGGTGGCGACCACGGCGAAGAACACCTGCCGCGCGCCGCGTTCGGCGGCGACCAGGGGCGGCTCGCCCTCGTCGACCCGCCGCTGGATGTTCTCGACCACCACGATGGCGTCGTCGACCACCAGGCCGATGGCCAGCACCAGGGCCAGCAGGGTCAGCAGGTTGATCGAGAAGCCCAGCGGGGCCAGGACGATGAAGGTCGCCAGGATGCAGATCGGCGCCACGATCGACGGGATCAGGGCCGAGCGCCAGCTGCCGAGGAAGATGATGTTCACCGCCGCCACCAGCACCAGCGACAGGGCCATGGTGAACCAGACCTCGTGGATGGCCTCGGCGGTGAACACCGAATAGTCGACGGCGATGGCCAGCTTGGTCCCGGCCGGCAGGGTCCGGTTGACCTCCTCAATGGTCTTCTTGACGTTGCGCGAGATCTCCAGGTCGTTGGCCTGAGACTGGCGCGTCAGGGTGATGCCGATCTGGTCCTGGCCGTTCGAGCGGAACATCGCCCGGCGCTCGTCAGGCCCCTCCTCCACCCGCGCCACGTCGCCCAGCCGGGTGACATAGGCGCTGGCGACGCCGCCCGGATTGGTCACGCCGTTGGCGACGGCCTGGGTCCCCGCCGCCGGCTTGCGCGCGATGGGCAGCTTGGCGAAGTCCTCGGGGCGGACGTACTGGCGGTTCACCCGGATGGTGTAGTCCTTCGAGGCCGACTCCAAAGCGCCGGCCGGCAGCTCGACGTTCTGGCTGTTCAAGGCGGCGGCGACGTCCTCGACCGTCAGGCCACGCGAGGCCAGGGCGTCGGAATCCAGCCAGATGCGCATGGCGTAGAGCGGCGCGCCGCGCAGGTTGACCTGGGCGACGCCGGGAATCGTCGACAGCCGCTGCACCAGGAAGCGGTTGCCGTAGTCGGCCAGGGCCAGCCGGTCGAGGGTGGTCGAGGTCAGGCTGAGGAAGATCAGCGGCGAGGAATCGGCGTTGGCCTTGGCGATCTGCGGGGCCAGCGCCTGGTCCGGCAGTTGCGACAGCACCCGGCTGACGGCGTCGCGGACGTCGTTGGCCGCCTCGTCCAGGTTGCGGTCGAGGGTGAAGGTGATCGAGATGCGGGACTGGCCGTCGCGGGACGACGAATATACCCGGTCGATGCCCTGGATGCCGGCGACCTGCTGTTCGATGATCTGGGTGATGCGCACCTCGACCACCTCGGCCGAGGCCCCGGTGTAGGTGGTCGAGATCGACACCACCGGCGGATCGACATTGGGCAGTTCGCGCACCGGCAGGGCGAAGAAGGCCGCGGCCCCGATCACGCACAGGATGATGGCGGCGACCGCCGCGAACACCGGCCGCCGGACGGAGAGGTCCGAAAGCGTCATGAGCGGGCCGCGACCGGCGCGGCCGCGCCCTGCACCAGCCGCAGCGGCGCGTTGGGCTGCACCCGGTTGACGCCGTCGGCGACGATGCGGTCGCCGGCCTTGAGCCCTTCGCGGATTTCGATGAAGCCGTCCTCGCGGACGCCGGCGACCACGCCCCGCTGTTCGGCGACCAGCTTGCCGCCGCGCTCGGCGATGACGAAGACGTAGGGCTGGTCGGTCTCGAACTGCACGGCGGCCTCCGGCACCCCCACCGCCCGCCGCTGGCCGTGCTCGACCGCGACGCGCAGCATCATGCCCGGCTTCAGCCGGCCGTCGGGATTGGGGAACTCGGCCCGCGCCCGGATCGAGCGGGTGTTCTGGTTCACCCGGCTGTCGAGCTTGGCGATGACCCCGCCCGACTTCTGGCCGGGATAGGCGTCGGGCCGGGCCACGATCGGCAGGCCTTCGCGCAGGGTGGGCGCATAGCGGTCGGGCACGTCGAAATCGACGCGCATCACCGCGACGTCGTCGAGCGAGACGATCGGCGTTCCGGCGTTGATCAGCGTGCCGGGCGCGACGTCGCTGAGCCCCACCACGCCGGAGAACGGCGCGCGGATGACCCGGTCGAGCTTGTTGGCCTGGGCCACGCGCAGGGCCGCCAGCGCCTGGTCGTAGGTGGTCTTGTACTGTTCGGCCGTGGCGCGCGGCGCGACGCCCTTCTCGGCCAGGGCCCGCCAGCGGTCATGGTTGGATTTGGCCAGGGCCAGGGTCGCCTCGGCCTGGGCGATGGCGGCGTCCTGGGCCTGGGCCTTGAGGTCGACCAGCACCTGCCCCTTGGCCACCCGCTGGCCGTCGCGGAAATGCACGTCGGTGATCAGCTCGGTGGTGTTCGAGGTGATGGTCACCGACTGGCGGCCCTTGGCCACGCCGATAGCCTCGATACGGTCGGTGAAGGCGCGCTCGGCGACCACCAGCGGCGTCACCGTGGTGGCGCGCGCCGCGGCGGCCCCGGCCTGGGCTTGGGCCTTGCCCTGCCCGGCGGCCGACGCCGCGATCTTCAGTCCGCCGGCCACGGCCATCAGCACCAGCGCGCCCAGGGCGGCGAACAAGAAGAAATGGCGTCGGATCAAGGAAACTACTCCGGCGTCAGGTCCTGTAATCGTCGGACCAAGGATCGTTCGGAGGATATCGCCCAGGGGTTCAGCTTCGTCCAGCTACAGAAGTGTGACCGAACATATCAATTCTGTAATATTCCAGACCAAGCGGCCATACGCGCCGACGACGTTACCGCCATCGGCGCAGCCAGAGCGCGAAAACTTGGTTGTATCTAGGCGTCGTACCCCGGCAGAGCGCGATCGAGCTGACGCAGACAGCCGGGCCAGGCCAGGTTGCCGATCATGCCCATGCCGCCACCGGTCTGGCCCCGGACCTCGGCCTGGGCGGCGTCGGGCGCCAGCAGCACATTCTCGCGGCCGATCGACAGCGCCATCACCTGCTGCTTGCAGGCCCGCTCCAGGAAGAACATCCCCAGCCAGCATTCGGCCGCCGTCGCGCCGACCGACAAGGTGCCGTGGTTGCGCAGCAACATGGTCTTCTTGTCGCCGAGATCGGCGACCAGCCGCTCGCGCTCGTCGAGGTTCAGGGCGATGCCCTCGTAGTCGTGATAGGCCAGCCGGGGCAGCACGATCAGGGCGTGCTGGGTCAGGGGCAGAAGCCCGTCCTTGTGCGCCGACACCGCCACGCCCTGGTCCGAGTGCAGGTGCATGACGAACTGGGCGTCCTCGCGCGCGGCGTGGATGGCCGAGTGGATGGTGAAGCCCGCCGGATTGATGAAGTACGGCGTCTCCTGGATGATGTTTCCGTCGAGGTCGATCTTGACCAGGGCCGACGCCGTCATCTCGCCGAAGAACATGCCGTAGGGATTGATCAGGAAGTGGTGCTCAGGCCCCGGAATGCGGGCCGAGATGTGGGTGAAGATCATGTCGTCCCACCCGTGCAGCGCCACCAGCCGGTAGAGCGCGGCCAGATCGACCCGCGCCTTCCACTCGGCCTCGCTGACCTTGCCCTTGAGCGAGCCCACGCCGGGCAGCGAACCATCGGCCATGGCGTCATCCTTCCTGATCGGTGTTTATATTTGCCGGCAAGGTCGCCCCCGGCTCACCGGGCGTCAAGGGGAATGAGGCTCAGGCCTTCGGCAATCGCGCCCAGATCGCGTCCAGCGGCGCGGGCGAGGTCAGGCCGAAGACCCGGTCCAGCACCTCGGCCAGCTCCCGGGGGCCGGCGATGGGCCGGGTCTCGACGGTTCCGTCCGGTCGCCGCAGGCTGACCTGGTCGTTGAGCAGGGTGTGGCGCAGCGGCCCCTCGGTCCGCGCGGCGACAAGATGGCTGACGAAACGGGCGCTGGGATGGGTGGCGCTGTACCAGTTCGACACCTCGTAGTCGGCGCGGGCGCGGGGCTCCAGGGTGAAGCGGTAGAGCCCCGCCCAGCGCCCAGGCTCCAGTCGCAACTCCAACCGGAAGCCGTCCTCGGTCTCGTTCAGCCGATAGAGCCCGTGCGGCGTCGCCTGCTCCAGGCCCGCGACCAGCCGCAGCGCCGCCGTCGGGGTCTGGCCGCCGAAGCCGACGTCGGCCATCCACGGCTCGCCGTCGATGTCGAGGCGCAGCAGCATGTGCGTCAGGGGCGGCGTCGGCGCGTCCTCGGCCGCGCCCCACACCACGCGGGCCAGCAGGCCGGTGGTGCGAAAGCCCAGGGCGTCGAGCGCGGCGCGGAACAGGGCGTTCTGCTCGAAGCAGTAGCCGCCGCGCCGGCGGTCGACCAGCTTGGCGGCGATGTCGTCGAGGTCGAGCGACGGCGGCGCGCCGAACAGCGGATCGAGATTCTCGAAGGCGATCGCCTGGGTGTGCGCGGCGATCAGGCGGTCCAGAGTCGCCGCCGTCGGCGCGCGCGATCCGTCGTCGCCGACACGGGCCAGATAGGCGTCGAGATCGAAGGCCATGATCGCTCCTTTGCGCTTCGGCGGCGCGGACGGCGGATATTGGGCGGGCGGCGGGCCTCGGCAAGCCGGACGAACGGCATTTCGGGCTCCCGCTTTGCGGCGTTAGGCCGTAAAGACAGCCGCCATGACCGACCAAGCCGTCCAGATCATCGCCCGCGGCCCGCGCGCCGACGCCGAGACCGCCGCCGCCGCCATCGACGCCGACCCGGCCCTGGAGGGCGCGACCTATTCGATCCTGGAAGAGGACGAGGACCGCGGGATCTGGCGCATCGACGCCTTCCCGACCACGAACGACGAGGCCGACGGCCTGCGCCGCGTGCTGGCCGAGCATCCGGCCCTGACCACCGTCACCGAAAAGCTGGCCGACGCCGACTGGCTGGCCATGGCGCTGTCGGGCCTGCCGCCGGTGCGGGCCGGCCGCTTCTTCGTCTACGGCATGCACGACCGCGGCCGCACCCCGCCCAACGCCGTCAACCTGCGCATCGAGGCGGGCGCGGCCTTCGGCACCGGCCACCACGGCACCACGGTCGGCTGCCTTATGGCCTATGATCGCCTGCTCAAGGCCCATCGCTACGCCAAGGTGCTGGATGTCGGCGCCGGCACCGGCGTGCTGGCCATCGCCGCCGCCCGCACCGGGACCAAGACCGCCGTCGGCACCGACATCGACCGCGTCTCGGTGCGCATCAGCCGCGAGAACGCCCGCGTCAACCGCACGAGCGCCCGCTTCGTCCACGCCTCGGGCCTGGGACACCGGCTGGTGCGTGACGCCGCGCCCTACGACCTGGTGTTCGCCAACATCCTGGCCCGGCCGCTGGTGACGCTGGCCCAGGACATCAAGGGCGCTCTGCGCCCCGGCGGCACCGCCATCCTGTCGGGCCTGCTGCGCACCCAGGAGCGTTACGTGAAGGCCGCCTATCTGGCGCGGGGCTTCCGCGTCACCCGCCGCATCCACCGCGACGCCTGGGCGACGCTGGTCCTGCAACGCGCCTGACGGTCGATCGCCCCGGCGATCACCCATCCGTCAACGACCAAGCCTTGGCGCCGAGGGGGCGTCGAGCTTACATCCGCGCCATGCGCCAGACCTTCGACGAACACACCTCGCCCGACTTCGGTCCCCGCCACGTGCCGCTGATCCGCGCCGCCATGGCCCAGCAGGGCCTCGACGGCTTCCTGGTCCCGCACGAGGACGAGCATCAGAACGAATACCTGCCCGAGGCCAACGACCGCCTCGCCTGGGCCACCGGCTTCACCGGCTCGGCCGGGGCGGCGGTGATCCTGAAGGACAAGGCCGCCGTCTTCGTCGACGGCCGCTATACGCTCCAGGTCCGCGACCAGGTCGACCAGGCCCTGTTCGAGATCCGCGACCTCGTCGAGGGCGGCGTGCCGGCCTATCTGGAGACGGCCCCGAGAGCCGGCTGGACCATCGGCTACGACGCGCGCTTGCACAGCCCCGAGGCGCTGGAGCGCCTGCGCGCCGCCGCCGCCAAGGCCGGCGCGGCGCTCAAGCCCGTCGACGCCAACCCGCTCGACCTCGCCTGGGGTTCGGCCCGCCCGCCGCAGCCCGCCGCCCCGGTGGTCGCGCACGAACTGCGATACGCCGGCGAGGACTCGGCCTCCAAGCGCGCCCGCGTCGGCAAGGGCCTGGCCCAGCATGGCGCCGAGGCGACCGTGCTGACCGCTCCGGCCTCGATCGCCTGGCTGTTCAACATCCGCGGCGGCGACGTCATCCGCTCGCCACTGCCCCTGGCCCAGGCCATCCTGAGCGCCGACGGAACCGCCCGCCTGTTCCTCGATCCAGCCAAGGTCACGCCCGGCCTCGTCGCCTGGCTGGGCAACGAGGTCAGCCTGGAGACACCCGACGCCCTGCCGGCCGCCCTGGCGGCGCTGAAGGGCAAGACGGTGCTGGTCGACCCGGCCCAGTCCTCGGCCTGGTACTTCGATACGTTGGCCGAAGCCGGCGCGACCGTGGTCCGCGCCATGGACCCCTGCGCCCTGCCCCGCGCCTGCAAGAACGCCGTCGAGATCGAAGGTTCGCGCCAGGCCCACGCCCGCGACGGGGCCGCCGTGACCCGCTTCCTGCACTGGGTGGCCACCGAGGGCCAGGCCAACCCGCCCGACGAGAAGACGGCGGTGGCCAGGCTCGAGGCCTTCCGCGAAGCGTTGGGCGCGATGAAGGACCTGTCCTTCGACACCATCGCCGGGGCCGGCGCCAACGGCGCCCTGCCGCACTATCGCCCGACGGAGCGCAGCAACGCCCGCGCCCGCGCCGGCTCCCTGTTGCTGGTCGACAGCGGGGCTCAATATCTGGACGGCACCACCGACATCACCCGCACCATGGCCATCGGCGAGCCGACCGCCGAGATGCGCCAGCGTTTCACCCTGGTGCTGAAGGGCAACCTCGCCCTCGCCGGCGTCCGCTTCCCGGCCGGAACCACCGGCTCGGCCCTCGACGCCCTGGCGCGCGCGCCGCTGTGGATGGCCGGCCTCGACTACGACCACGGCACCGGCCACGGCGTCGGCAGCTATCTGGGCGTCCACGAGGGCCCGCAGCGCATCTCCAAGGCCCCGAACGCCGTCGCCCTGCAACCCGGCATGATCGTCTCCAACGAGCCGGGCTATTACAAGGAAGGCGACTACGGCATCCGCATCGAGAACCTGCAGGTGGTCACGCCGGCGCAGGAAATCCCCGGCGGCGAGCGGCCGATGCTGGGCTTCGAGACCCTGACCTTCGCGCCGATCGACCGGCGACTGGTCGACAAGGACCTGTTGTCGGCCGAAGAGATCGCCCAGTTCGACGCCTATCACGCCAAGGTGGTCGAGGTGGTCGGCCCGCAGTTGGAGCCGGACGTCCGCACCTGGCTGGAAGAGGCCTGCGCGCCGCTCTAAAGCCCCCTTTCCCCCTTGATGGGGGAAAGGTCGGCTATGGGGACGAGCGCGAAGCGCGTTTTCAACAAGGAAGGCGACACGCTCTGCGCCAGTCTTCGACGGGCCGCGCCTTCACCCCCACCCAGCCCTCCCCCATCGAGGGGGAGGGCGTTTGTGCGCCTACTTGACCCGCGTCCACTCCTGCGTCTTGCACAGCGGCACGACGATGCAGCCCTTGAGCTTGAGCGTGTCGGTCGACAGCATCTCGATGGTTCCCGAATAGGTGCCGCCGTCGTCGGGGTTGTAGACCTTGCCGTCGGTCCACTTGGTCGGTCCGCCCTTGAAGCCGGACAGCATGGGCAGGCCCTTCAGCAGCCGGCCGCGCTGGGCCTCGTCCTTGTTGCGGACATCCTTCAGTTCCGGATTGGCCTTGATGTTGTTCGAGGTGAGCAGCTTGCCGCAGAGATGATCGCCGCAATGGCTGATCTCGACCTGGCCGCCGGCGGTCGGCGTCTGCCACACGCCGGCGACGTCGGCGGCGAAAGCTTGCCCGGACAGGGCGACGGCCGCGACAGCGGCGAACATGGCGGTTCTGATCATGGGCGTCTCCTAGGGCCGGCGCTTCAAGAGGCTGATCTGAAGCCTCTGAAGCTTGGTCTTCTAAAGCGTGAAACCTGACAGCCGCCTGAACCGAAAACGCCGGACGGCGGCCGCGATGAAGCACATCAGCCTTTCGTTGCGCGATCCGGGTGGGGACGGCAAGCTCCACTTGAAAACAGGTCCCGAAGAGGACGGGGAAACGCTCATGTTCGTCGGACACTATTCGGCCGCCCTGGCCGCCAAGGCGGTCGAACCGCGCGCGCCGTTGTGGACCTATGTCGCCGCCGCGCAGTTGGTCGACATCGGCTGGAGCGCCCTGGTCATCGCCGGGGTCGAGAAGGTGCGCATCGATCCTTCGCTTCCCGGCAGCGACCTCGACCTCTATTTCATGCCCTACACCCATAGCCTGCCAGGCGCCCTGCTGTGGGCGCTGGCGGCGGCGCTGCTGGCCCGCTGGCTGCTGAAACTGCCCGTCGCCGCCGCAGCCATGGTCGGCCTGACCGTCTTCTCGCACTGGTTCCTGGATTTCCTGGTCCACCGGCCGGACCTGCCGCTGTGGTTCGGCGGGCCCAAGGTCGGCCTGGCCTGGTGGAACCACCCGCTGCCGGAGATGGCGCTGGAGATCGGCCTGGTCGCCGTAGCGGGCGCCGCCTGGGCGTGGCGGCGGGGCGCGGCGGGGCGCACGGGCTGGCCCGCCCTGACCTTCGTCGCCATCCTGGTCGCGGTGGCGGTGATCGGCTCCATGGGCGGCGCGGGCGGCGGCGACGCCGTCAGCATGGGCGTCACCGCCCTGACCACCTATCTCGTCCTCACCGTCATCGCCTGGCTGGTCGACCGCGGGCCGAAGCAACGGCTGGCCTGAGCCCTCAGCCGCCGACCAGGGCGATCCACTCGTCCTCGGTCAGCACCTGGACGCCAAGCTCGGTCGCCGTTTTCAGCTTGGAGCCGGCGCCGGGACCGGCCACCACCAGGTCGGTCTTCTTCGACACCGATGAGGCGACCTTGGCGCCCAGCCCCTCGGCCTGGGCCTTGGCCTCGTCGCGGGTCAGCTTCTCCAGAGAGCCGGTGAACACCACCGTCTTGCCGGCCACCGCCGTGTCGGTCTTGGGCCGGGCCACGGGCTGGATGATCAGTTCGGCCGTCAGCCGCTCGACCAGCCGGCGGTTGTGCTCCTCGCGGAAGAATTCGGCCAGCGACTTGGCCGCCACCGGCCCGACCCCGTCGATCGAGGCCAGGGCCAGATAGTCGTCGCCCGGCGCGCCCCGCGCCGCCTCAGCCAGGGCGGCGGCGAGCGCGGGCCAATCGGGGTAGCGCTCGGCCAGGGCGTTGCGGGTCGGTCGCGACAGGCCCGGCGCGACCTGGCCGATCTTGACCTCCAGGCTGTCGGCCTCGGGCCAGGGATCGGCGGAAAGGTCTCCCCTGCCCGCCTGGACCAGCAGGTCCAGCGCCTTGGGCCCGAGCCCTTTCGCCTCGGCCAGCTCCAGATAGGTCGCCCCCGGCAACTGCTGGGCCGCGCGCGTGGCGGCCGCCTCCAGTTCTGGGAAGTCGGCGAAGTTGCGGGCCAGCACGGTCGAGGTGGTCTCGCCGATGTCGCGAACGCCCAGGCCGTAGATGAACCGGTCCAGGCCGATGGTCCGCCGGCTCTCGATGCCGCGCACGAGATTGGCGACCGACGTCTCGCCGTAACCGTCGCGGGTCTTCAGCGCCTCCAGGCGCTCCGGATCGCGCGCCAGGCGGAAGATGTCGGCCGGCTCCTTGATCCAGCCCTCGTCGAAGAAGGCCTGGAGCTGCTTCTCGCCCAGCCCCTCGATGTCGAAGGCCCGGCGCGAGACGAAGTGGCGCAGATGCTCGATGCGCTGGAACGGACAGGCGAACTCGCCGGTGCAGCGCCGCGCCACCGTCTCGACCCCGCCGGCGGTCAGCTCGCGCGCCAACGGCGTGTGCAGCGGACAAGGACAGTGGGTCGGGAAGACGTAGGGTTCGGCGTCCGCCGGCCGTTCCTCAAACACCACGCCGACGATCTGAGGGATCACGTCGCCGGCCCGCTGCAGGATGACGGTGTCGCCGATGCGGACGTCCTTGCGGGCGATCTCGTCGGCGTTGTGCAAGGTGGCGTTGACCACGGTCACCCCGCCGACCGTCACCGGCCGCAGCCGGGCCACCGGCGTCACCGCGCCTGTGCGGCCGACCTGCACGTCGATGGCCTCGAGCACGGTGCGCGCCTGCTGGGCGGGGAACTTGCGCGCCACCGCCCAGCGGGGCGAGCGCGAGACGAAGCCCAGGCGCTGCTGCCAGTCGAGGCGGTCGACCTTGTAGACGACGCCGTCGATGTCGTAGTCGAGCTTGGGCCTCAGGGTCTCGAACTCGGCATAGGCCGCCAGCAGGCCTTCGGCGTTCTCGACGCGCCGCGCCTGCGGCGTGACCACGAAACCCCAGTCGCGCAGCTTGCCCAGGGCCTCCCACTGGGTCTCGGCGAACGGCGCGCTGAGCAAGCCCCAGGCATAGGCGAAGAACCGCAACGGCCGCCGGGCGGTGATGGACGGGTCGATCTGGCGCAGCGAGCCGGAGGCGAAGTTGCGCGGATTGGCGTAGGTCCGCTCGCCGGCCGCCGCCGCATCCTCGTTGAACGCCTTGAAGGCGGCCAGCGGCATATAGACCTCGCCGCGCACCTCGATCACCTCGGGCCAGCCGGAGCCCTTCAGGCGGTGGGGAATGTCGGCGATGGTCTTGAGGTTGACGGTGACGTCCTCGCCCGTGCGGCCGTCGCCGCGCGTCGCGCCCTGGACCAGCACGCCGTTCTCGTAGCGCAGCGACGCCGAAAGCCCGTCGATCTTCGGCTCGGCGGTATAACCGACCGTCTCGACGCCGCCCAGGCGCAGGAAGCGGCGCACGCGGGCGTCGAACTCGACCGCATCGTCGTTGGAGAAGGCGTTGTCGAGCGACAGCATCGGCACGCCGTGCTCGACCGGCGCGAACTGCTCGGCCCGCGCCGCGCCGACCCGCAGGCTCGGCGAGTTGTCGCGGATCAGGTGCGGGAACCGCGCCTCGATCTCGCCGTTGCGGCGCTTGAGCGCGTCGTAGTCGGCGTCCGACACCGCCGGCGCCTCGTCCTGGTAGTAGCGGATGTCGTGGGCGGCGATCTCGTCGGCCAACGCCGTCAGCGCATCGAGCGCCTCGGCCTCGGTCAGATCGGCTACGGGTTTGGAATCGAGGGAAGCCATGGGTCTGGTCTAGCCTTCTCTCCGGGCGGCGTCAGGCCCTGGCGGGCCTCATGCGTCCATCAGCGCCCGGGCGGCGGCGCGGGCGGCCTCGGTGACCTGGCTGCCCGACAGCATGCGGGCGAGCTCTTCCTCGCGCGCCGCCGGCGTCAGCACCTCGACGGCGGTGCGGATTTCCTCGCCGCCGGCCTTGGACACCCGCCAGTGCGCCTCGGCGCGGGCGGCGACCTGGGCGCTGTGGGTGACGACCAGCACCTGCGCCCCGGCGGCGAGGCGCTTGAGACGCAGGCCGACGGCGTCGGCCACCGCGCCGCCGACGCCCTGGTCGACCTCGTCGAAGATCATCAGCGGCTGGACGTCGCCGCGCGCCGCCAAGGCCGCCTTCAGCGCCAGGGCGAAGCGGGCCAGTTCGCCGCCCGAGGCGATGACGCCCAGGCCGCCGAACGGCGCGCCGGGATTGGTGGCCACCTCGAACTCCACCCGGTCGGCGCCCGAGGGCCCGGCCCGGTCCTCGCCCAGCGGCTCCACCGCCACACGGAAGCGGGCCTTGTCCAGCTTGAGCGGCGGCAGTTCGGCCTCCACCGCCTTGGCCAGGCGGTCGCCGGCGGCGCGGCGGGCGGCGGTCAGGGCGGCGGCGGCGGCGGCGTAGGCCTTGCGGGCGGCGGCGGCCTCGGCGTCGGCGGCCTTGAGCGCCTCCTCGGCGTTCTCGACGGCGCCAAGCTGGGCGGCCAGACGCACGCGGGTTCCGGGCAGATCCTCGACGGCGACGCCCAGCTTGCGGGCCATGGCGCGCAGGGCGAACAGGCGCTCCTCGGTCTTCTCCAGACGGTCGGGCTCGAAATCGAAGGCGGCGGCGGCGGCGTCGACGGCGGCCTGGGCCTCGACCGCCTCGACCAGCGCCCGATCGACGGCCTCGGCGGCGCGGGCGATCAGCGTGGCGGCCGATCCCTCGGCGCTGGCACCGGCCTGCACCGCGCGCTCGCGGGCGCGCTCCAGGGCGCGGAACGCCTGGGCCAGGCAGCCAGACAGGTTGTCGCCCAGACTGTCCCGGGCCGAGGCTATGTCGGCCAAGGCCTTTTCGGCGGCGCCCAGCAGCGCCCGCTCTTCGGCCAGGCGCGTCTCCTCGCCCTCGCGCGGGTCGAGCCGGTCGAGCTCGCCCAGGCGAAGGGTCATTTCTTCCAGTTCGGCGGCGGCGCGACCGGTCTGCTCGCGCAGGACACGGGCGCGTTCGTCGGCGGCGCGCCAGACGCTCCAGGCCTCGCCCGTCGCGGCCAGCTCGGGGCCGCAGCCGCCGAAGACGTCCAGCAGGGGGCGGTGGTTGCGCGCGTCGAGAAGGCCGACGGTCTCGTGCTGGCCATGCACCTCGATCAGCATAGCGCCGAGTTCGCGCAGCACGGCCACGCTGGTCGCCTGGTCGTTGACGAACGCCCGCGAACGGCCGTCGGCGCTGACCACCCTGCGCAGCACGAGGTCCTCGTCACGCTCGTAGGCGAGGCCCTTGTCGTCGAGGCTGGCCCAGACGGCGTGGTCGGCCGGCAGGGCGAAGATGGCGGCGGCCGAGGCCTGGGCCGCGCCACGGCGAACCAGCCCGGCGTCGGCGCGCGCGCCGGTCGCCAGACCCAGGGCGTCGAGGATGATCGACTTGCCAGCGCCGGTCTCGCCGGTGAGCGCGGTCAGGCCCGGACCGATCGACAGGTCCAGGCTTTCGATAAGCACCACGTCGCGAATGGCGAGGCCGATCAGCATGGGCGCAAGATCGCCGCGAATCCGTCAGGGCTCAAGGCCCGACGTTCGCTCCTTGTTCAGGTCTCACCAGGGAACGGGAACGCCGAAGATCTTCTTCTTTTTCTTGGCGGGCTGGTCGGCGGCCGCGGCGGGCGTCGCCTCGGCGGCCGGTTGGGCCGCGGGCTGGTCGGCCGGGGCCGCCGAAGCCGGGGCCTGGGCGACCGGGGCGCCGGCGACGGGCGGCGGCACGGCGGTCTTGGCCCCGGCGGTCGGCGCGGCGGCCTGCTGCGGACCATGTCCGTGCCAGAAGCTGCGGCGAGGTCCGGCCGTCGGCTCGACCGTCGGGCGCAGGCCGTTGTTGGTCATCAGCTTGTAGGCGTCCAGGTACCAGCGGTCGCCCGGATAGTTGTAGCCCAGCACGGCGGCGTTCTTCTTGGCCTCGTCCATCAGGCCGAGCGTCAGATTGGCCTCGACCAGACGATACAGCGCCTCGGGCGTATGGGTGGTGGTCTGGTAGCGGGCGATGACCGAATGGAACCGGCCGATGGCGGACAGGGTCTCGCCCTGGCGCAGGTACCAGCGGCCGATGGACATCTCCTTGCCGGCCAGCTGGTCGTTGACCATGTCGATCTTGACGCGGGCGTCGGCGGCGTAGGGCGTGCGCGGATAACGCTGCACCACCTCGCGCAGGGCGGCCTGGGCCTGTTCGGTGGCGGCCTGGTCGCGGCCGACGTCGACGATCTGTTCGAAATAGCAGATCGACTTCAGGTAATAGGCGTAGGCCGCCGACGGGTTGCCCGGGTACAGCGACACGAAGCGGTCGGCGTCGGCGATCGCCTCTTCGTACTGGTTGCCCTGGTAGTGGGCGTAGGCGGTCATCAGGATCGCCCGGCGCGACCATTCCGAATAGGGGTGCTGGCGCTCCACCTCGCGGAAGTAGTCGACGGCCTCGTTCCACTGGCCCTTGTCGAGGCGGTCGGCCCCGGTGGCGTACAGCAGTTCGACCGGCCGCTCCTCGTAGGCGATCTGCGGCTTCTTCGGCTTGCCGGCGCACGCCGAGACCGACAGCGCCGCGGTCAGGGCGGCGAAGACGACGGCCGAGCGGCCCAGAGAGTTACGAAGCACCGACCATCACCTCAATCACGGGACGCCCCCCAACGAGCGCTGTCGGGGCGGTTCTACACCACGCACGAACCTGCGCAAACGCGCGTTGATCGCGCGGATGTCGGGCGAAACTGCGGCGATTCAGACCGCCTCGGCCAGGTCTTCCGGCAGGTTGACCACCCGCCAGGCCGCCGGCCGGGCGTGCAGGGCCCGCACAAGGGCGTTGTTCAGGCCGTGACCGGCGTAACGCCCCTCGAAACGGCCGAGCACCGGCGCGCCGAGGACATAGAGGTCCCCGACCGCGTCCAGGGCCTTGTGGCGTACGAACTCGTCCGGGCGACGCAGGCCTTCCGGGTTGAGGATGCGGTCGCCGTCGATGACCACGGCGTTGTCCATGCTGCCGCCGCGCGCCAGGCCCATGCGGCGCAGCGCCTCGACCTCGTGGACGAAGCCGAAGGTGCGGCAATCGGCCAGCTCCTCGCGGAAGCCCTGTTCGTCGCAGAAGATATCCACGGCCTGCCGGCCGATGGCGGCCGAATCGAAAGCGATCTCGAACGCCATCTCGAAGCGGTCGGACGGCAGCAGCGCCGCGCGCTTGTCGCCGTCGACGACCTCGACCGGCGCCAGGATTTCGATGTAGCGGCGCGGGGCCTCCTGCCGGCGGCGGCCGGCGCGGTCGAGCAGCGCCACGAACGGCGCGGCCGAGCCGTCCATGATCGGCACTTCCGGCCCGTCCAGCTCAACGACCGCGTTGTCGACGCCCAGGGCGGCCATGGCCGCCATCAGGTGTTCGATGGTCGAGACCGAGACGCCGGCCGCGTTGGCGATCACGGTGCCGAGCTGGGTCTTGATCACCGCCTCGGCCGAAACCGGCACGCGGTTGTCGCGATCCTGGACGTCGGTCCGGACGAAGACGATCCCCGCGCCGACCGGCGCGGGACGGATCGACACGCGGACATGCTGGCCCGTATGAACGCCAACGCCCGCGAAGATCGCGGGCGCCGCCAGAGTGTGCTGATGAAACGCGGACACAGCCACGATGGAAACCTTCCACAATCCGCGCAGCCGAGCCGGCCGCTTCGATGCCTCGCCTACCATTTAGGAGGCGAGGCGCCGCACCGCAAAACAACTCCTGTTTCGGAATGTTTCGGGTGTAAGTTGCGGAATTATTTCAACTAATTCGCAAGCCTGCGAAGGAAGGAAGGAATTTCCAAATCGTCCGCCTGGTCGTGCGTTTCGGCCTCCGGCGCGGGCTGCGCCGAGCTGGTCGACCGGGCCTGGAGCACAGGCGTCGGATCGGCGCGATAGTCGCGGATCGGCGCCGGCGCCTCCTGCCGCGGACGGCCGAACATGCTGAAGAAGCCGCCCTTGCGCCGCTCCTCGCCCAGATGGGCGTCGGGGAACAGCGGGCTGTCGTCCACCGCCTCGTCGACGATGCGCGTCACCGGCCGCTCATAGCCGCGCTGCGGCGCGACCGAGGGCTCGGCGGCGATAGTCGGCGCGGCGTACAGATCATCCTGACGCGGAGCGATCTCCGGAGCCTGGGCGGCGGGACGGACCTCGACCGGCGCCTCGTAGGCGGCCGGGCGCGGCGGCTCGGCCCACTGCGGCGCCGGCTCGACCTGGGCGGCGGGGGCCGGAGCCTCGTAGCGCGGCGCCGGAGCGGCCTGCCGGGCGATCGGCGCGGTCTTTTCGACGATCAGCGGCTTGGCGGCGGTGTTGGTCGCCGTCTTGGGCTCGATGGCCGAGATCGAAGCGCCGTCCATGCCGGTGGCGACCACCGACACGCGAATCTTGCCCTCCAGCGCCGGATCGAAAGCGGCGCCGAAGATGATGTTGGCTTCCGGATCGACCTGGTCGGAGATGGCGTTGGCCGCCTCGTCGACTTCGAGCAGGGTCATGTCCAGGCCGCCGGTGACGTTGACCAGCACGGCCTTGGCGCCCTTGAGCGACACTTCGTCGAGCAGCGGGTTCTGGATGGCGTTCTGGGCGGCCATCAGCGCGCGGTCCTCGCCGCTCGCCTCGCCGGTGCCCATCATCGCCTTGCCCATCTCGGTCATCACCGTGCGGACGTCGGCGAAGTCGAGGTTGATCAGGCCCGGCAGCACCATCAGGTCGGTGATCGAGCGGACGCCCGAATGCAGGACCTGATCGGCCATGCCGAAGGCCTCGGCGAAGGTGGTGCGCTCGTTGGCGACGCGGAACAGGTTCTGGTTCGGGATGACGATCAGGGTGTCGACATACCGTTGCAGCTCGGCGATGCCGGCGTCGGCCAACCGCATGCGGTGGCGGCCTTCGAAGGTGAACGGCTTGGTCACCACGCCGACGGTCAGGATGCCGCGCTCGCGGGCGCACTTGGCGATGATCGGGGCCGCGCCGGTGCCGGTGCCGCCGCCCATGCCGGCGGTGATGAACACCATGTGCGCGCCGTCGAGATGCTCGCCGATCTCCGGCGCGCTTTCTTCGGCGGCGCTCATGCCGACCTCGGGATGGGCGCCGGCGCCCAGGCCCTGGGTCACCGCCACGCCGAGCTGGATGCGGCGGTCGGTCTTGGCGAACTGGAGTTGCTGGGCGTCGGTGTTGCCGACGACGAACTCGACGCCCTCCAACCCCGCCTCGATCATGTTGTTGACCGCGTTGCCGCCGGCTCCGCCGATTCCGAACACGACGATCCGGGGCTTGAGCTCAGTCGCACGCGGCGCGGAAAGATGAATAGCCATGGGACCCCTGCGTCCTTACACCCGTTAGTGACGAAGCGTTGGCGACCCGCCCGCCAAGCTCCGTGACGGATGGTGTTAACTAAGCCCCCACCATCCTTAATCGTGAGTTAACTTGCATAATATGAGTCGGGAGCCCGTCGACTCCGGTATCGAAGAAAAATCCGTTATTCCACAGACACTTTCCCCGCCGTGGTTAACCTGGGCGGGGGACGGACGCCGCCGCCGCCCATGCCGGCGGGGATCGGAATGGTGAACGGCCGCCGTTCGGCGCGGAACGAATGCTGTGGATGTCCGTGTACGGAGCCTGTCGCCGGGAGCGCCGGCTAGGCTGCGCCGCCCTTCTGGGGATGGATCGTCTCGCCGCGCTCCAGCATGTCCACGAACTTGGCGATGCGGGCGGCGCGGGTCTGCGGCTTCTTGGCGTCGTGGACCCGGTGAAGGATGGCGTAGCGGTTGGCCCGGCTCAGGCGGTCGAACATCGCCTGCGCCCGGGGCGAGGCGTCGAGCGCGGCCTGCAGGTCCGCCGGCGCGACCGCCGTCGCCTGCGACTGGTAGGCCGCCTCCCAGCGGCCGTCGGCCTGGGCCGCCGCCGCCTCGGCCAGTCCGGCCGGCGCCATCAGGCCGGCGGCGATCAGCGCCTCGGCCGCCTCGCGGTTGATCCGCGACCATTTGCTGCGCGCGGCGCGCGGCGTGAAGCGGACCAGCCAGCAATGCTCGTCGAACTTTTCGAGCCGGCCGTCGATCCAGCCGTGGCGCAGCGCCCCCTCGACGGCCTCCGGCTTGGAGAGCGTGACCATCGGCGCGCCCTTCTTGGCGAACTTCAGCCAGACGCCGCCGGCGTCGCGCGGCGCGGCCGCGAGCCAATCCAGCCATGCGGCCAGATCGGCGAAGGCCAGGATCGGCTGGCCGTCCTTCATGGAGACGCGGTCGCCCATCGGGGCCCGCGGGACTAGAGGTTCTCGCGCAGCCAGGCGGCGGCCTTGGCCAGCGGATTGGCGCGAGGGTCCAGGGTCTGCGGCCGCGCGCGGGCGGCGGTCAGCGGACGCACCTCGCGCGGGCCGAAGGCGGCCCGCTGCAACACGCCGGCGGCGGCGCAGAAGGCCGGGCCCGAGGCGGCGTCGGCCAGATGCGGCACCCGGCGCGGCCGGCCCAGGCGCACCGGCCGGTCGAACACCCGCACAGCCACCTCGCGCACGCCGGCCAGCTGGCTGGCGCCGCCGGTCAGGACGATGCCGGCGCCCGGCTCGACCGGCGCGCCCGAGGCCTTCAACCGTTCACGGAGCAGTTCCAGGGTCTCTTCGACCCGCGGGGCGATGATGCCCTTGAGCAGCGAGCGCGGCGCGACCACCGGGCCCGCGCCCGGATCGTCGCCGCGCGGCGGGGCCTCGATCATCTCGCGGTCCTCGTTAGCCGAGGCGATGGCCGAGCCGTGCAGGGTCTTGATCCGCTCGGCCCCGGCCAGCGAGGTCGAGAGCCCGCGCGCGATATCGGCGGTGACGTGGCCGCCGCCCACCGTCAGGCTGTCGACGTGGACGAGGCTGCCGTTGGAGAACACCGCGGTCGAGGTCGAGCCGCCGCCCATGTCGATGCAGATGCAGCCGAGGTCCATCTCGTCGTCCTCGAGCGCGGCCAGGGCCGAGGCGAACGGCGCGGCGACCACGCCCTCGAACGACAGGTGGGCGCGCTCGACGCAATGGCCGATGGTCTGGAACACGCTCTCGCTGATCGAGACCACCAGCAGCTCCAGGCCGAGGACGCGGCCGAACATGGCGCGCGGGTCGCGCACGCCCTTCTGGCCGTCCACCGACCAGGCGATCGGCAGCAGGTGCACGGCGCGCCGGCCCGGCAGGCGCACCTGGGCCAGGGCGGCGGAGATGGCCCGCATCAGGTCGGTGTCGGCGATGGGACGGGCGCCCAGCGAGACCTGGGCGGTGACGCGGTTGCTGGCCAGCTGGCCGCCGGAGGTGGTGACGGTCACGCCGGAGACGCTGACGCCGGCCACGGTCTCGGCCCGCTCCACCGCCTGGGCGATGGCCTGGGTGGCCTCGTCCATGTTGACGATCGCGCCGCCGCGCACCCCGTGCGACTGGACATAGCCGACGCCGGCCGTCTGCAGGGTGCGCTCGCTGCGATTGACGCCGCCCGGCTTCATGACGAAGCAGGTCACCTTGGCCGCGCCCAGGTCGACGGTCGCCACCACCGGTTGTCGGTGCAGCGCCGCCTTGAGGCCGTCCCGGGCCTCGCGTCGATCTTCCAGTCGCGACATGTTCTTCGCCGCCCCGCCTCGTCCTTAAGCCCCGCCGACGACCGTCGCCGCCGGCGTGTTGTCCCTCGGCCTCACGGCCACCGCTTCCGGATCGCGCAGGTCGATCCGCGCGAAACCCAGCTCCAGCAGCCGCGAACGCTGATCCAGCTGGTCCAGCTGGATCAGCGCCGAATCCTCGCCCACGGCCGGCAGCTGGATCAGCCCCCCGTCCTTCATCCGCAGGTCCCACCGCCGGTCGTCGACCCGCACCAGCGCCTCCAGCCGCTCCATCAGGCGCGGCCGCGCCCGCACCAGGGGCAGGATGGCGGCGGCGTTCTCGGCGGCCCCGTCCCCGACCACCATCGGCAGGTCCGGGAAGCGGCCGGGATCGGCCTCGGGGATCACCTTGCCCTCGGCGTCGACCACATGGGTCGCGCCCTGGTGCTGCCACACCGCCAGCGTCGGCCGCTCGGTGACGGCGATGACGATGGTGTCCGGCAGCAGCCGCACCACCCTCGCCTCCTTGACCCAGCCGACGGCCAGGATGCGCTGGCGCAGTTCGGTCAGGTCGACGCCCAGGATGGGCTGGTCCTTGTAGATTCCCGAAGCGCGGACGATGTCCGGCTGGGCCATGGCCGACGCCCCCTGGACGTGCAGGGCGCCGACGCGAAAGCCGAGGCCGGCGAACCGCCCGGCCAGCCCGCTCTCGGCGCCGTGGACCAGGGTCTGCGGCCGGTCGCCCGAGAACAGCGCCACGGCCGCGCCGATGACCAGCACGCCGCCGGCGACGATCAGGGTCAGCTTGGGATCGAGGCCCGCGCCGGCGCCGGCGCGGAGCTTGGCCGGCGCATAGGCGGCGGCCACGGGACGGCCGCCACGGGCGGCCTTGGAGGCAGGGCTCTTGGCTTGGGGCTTGGCCGAACTACGCGTTCCCCCCCGCACCGCCGCGCCCATAAGCGTCCTCCACAATCCACAAAACCAATTCGTCGAACCCGATTCCGACATGGGCGGCCTGCTCTGGAGCGAGCGAGGTCGGCGTGAAGCCGGGTTGGGTGTTGACCTCTAAAAGGACCAGAAGGTCGTTAATGTCGTCATAACGAAAGTCGCTTCGCGTAAGGCCTCGGCAACCAAGCGCGGCGTGGGCGGCCTCGGCCATGCGCAGGGCCCGCTCGAATGCGGCGGCGGGAATCTGAGCCGGAACAACATGTTGCGACCCGCCGTCGCCGTATTTGGCGTCGTAGTCGTAGAATCCCGTGCGCGGCACGATGTCGGTGACGGTTAACGCCTTGCCGTTCATCACCGCCACCGCCAGCTCCTTGCCGGCGATATAGGGCTCGATCATCACCTCTTCGCCGTAGGTCCAGGACGGCGAGGCCAGCTCCTGCGGCGGGCCGTTGGCGCCCTCGAACACCAGGAACACGCCGACCGACGAGCCCTCGGCGTTCGGCTTGACCACATAGGGCGGCTTCATCACGTGGTCGCGGGCCGCCTCGAAGCGGTTGTAGAGGCCGCCGCCGGGGACCACCACGCCGGCCGCCGCCAGCACCGCCTTGGCCTTGGCCTTGTCCATGGCCAGGGCCGAGGCCAGCACGCCGCTGTGCGTATAGGGCAGGCCCAGGGTCTCCAGCACGCCCTGGACGCAGCCGTCCTCGCCCCAGACGCCGTGCAGCGAGTTGTAGACCAAGTCCGGCCCGAGGGCGGTCAGCACCTGGGCGACGTCGCGGCCGGCGTCGACCTCGGTGACCTTGGCCCCCAGCCGGCGCAGAGCCTCGACGCAGGCCGCGCCCGACACCAGGCTGACCTCGCGCTCCGGCGAAAGGCCGCCCACCAGGACGGCGACATGTTTTCCGGCGAGAGGGGCGGACATGGGCGACTCCGAGAAACGACCGGCTGCTTTTGGCCGAAACGGAGCCGCCTGTTAAGCTCGAGCCCTATTTCTTGGCGGCGGCCCTCGGGTTGCGGAAGTCGACGTCGCTCTCGGCCGCCAGATAGAGCAAGGCCGCCCAGGCGGCGACGTTCTGGTCGAGGTCCCCGCGGTCGACCTTGTCCAGGGTGTCGTCGGCCGAGTGGTGCAGGTCGAAATAGTGGCTGGCGTCGTTGTAGAGAGACGCCACCGGCACGCCCAGCGCCTCCAGGCCCTCGACGTCGGAGCCGGCGAAGCGCGCCGCCTCGCGGGTGACGACGATCTTCAGCGGCGCGAGGATCGACGGCAGCGCCGCCATGGCCGGGTCGGCCGCCGCGCCCTTGGGCAGGTCGACCTTGAACAGCCGCCCGCCGCCGAGATCGCTCTCGCCGGCCAGGACCATCTTGGCGACCTCGTTCTTGTGCGCCTCGGCGTAGGCCTCGCCGGCGCCGCCGGTCTCCTCCGAACCCCACATCACCACGCGGATGGTGCGCCTGGGCCGTTGCGGCAGATCGCCGATCAGCTTGGCGGCGGCGGTGGTGATGGCCACGCCCGCGCCGTCGTCGATGGCGCCCTCGGCCGGGTCCCAGCTGTCGAGGTGGCCGCCGATGACGATGACCTCGTCCGGCTTCTCCCGGCCCTTGATCTCGCCGACGATGTTCCAGGCCGGGGCCTGGGCGATGACGGTCGAGGCCAGGTTCAGCTTCACCTTCACCGGCTTGCCGCGCTTGTAGAGGCGGGCCAGCAGGTCGGCGTCGGGCACGCCCAGGGCGGCGGTCGGGATCTTGGCGACGCCGTCGGCGTATTGCATGGCGCCGGTGTGGGGCTGGTTGGAATCCCCGGTCGAGATCGAGCGGGTCAGATAGGCGACCGCGCCGCGCCTGGCCGCCTCGGACGCGCCGCTGCGGGCGCGCACCGCCGCGCCGTAGCCCTCGCCCGTCTGGGTGCGGACCATCGGCTGGTTGACCACGGCGATCTTGCCGGAGAGCGAGCCGGCCGGCGCGGCCAGCATGTCGTTCAGGCTGTCGAACACGACGATCTCGGCCTCGATCCCCGCCGCCGGGGTGGCGACCGAGTTGCCCAGGCCCAGGATGGACAGCTTGTGCGGATAGGGCAGCGTCACCGACGCCGATTCAGGACCGCGCAGCCAGGCGTTCTGCTTCACGAACGGCTCGACATGGACGTTCTCGAAGCCCAGCGCCTTGAGCTTGGCCACGCCCCAGTCCTTGGCCCGCTCCATGGCCGGGGAGCCGGTCGGGCGGCCGCCGATCTCGGTGGTCAGGGACTCGACGATCTCCCAGGCGCCCGATCCGGCCAGCGCCTTGTCGCGCAGGCCTTCGGCGGTCGCGCGGACGGGATCGGCGTGGGCGGCGGCGGCGAAGGACAGGGCCGCGCCGGCGGCGGCGAGCAGAAGGAAACGACGCATCGAGGACTCCCCAACCCCTTCCCTTCCCGGAAGGGCCGAATGAACACAGGGGCGAGTCGAAGGCCGCCCCCATTGGCCGCCCTTGTCGAAGCACGCGACAGGCGCGCGCTCAAGGCCCCGCGCGCCCGAGCGGCGTTATTTCGACCGCCTATGACACACTCCTGACAAGACGTTGTCAGGAGGCCCGGCGCAAATAGACGGTCAAGAACACAACCGGAACGGAGACGCAGGTCATGGTCGTCGAAATGGTGCTTATGAAACTGCGTACCGGCGTGTCCGAGCCGGCCTTCCTGTGGGCCGCGGAGGGGACCACCGCCTTCCTGCAGGCCTGCCCCGGCTTCATCCGCCGCCGGCTGGCCAAGGACGCTTACGGCCAGTGGGTCGACTATCTGGAATGGGAGACCATGGACGCGGCGCGGCAGGCGGCCGAACGCTTCCACAGCGATCCGGCCATGGTGGTGTTCAACGCCGTCATCGATCCGGGCAGCGTGATCGGCCGCCACATGACGCTGCAGGCCAGCGCCGAACGGGCGGCGGCGGGCGGTCCCGCGTCCAAGGCCCTGCTCGCCCGATGCGCTTAAGGTTTCCGCCCCCATCCCTGCGCAATCGGGGATGGGGGTGATGAAATCCGCCCCCTAGGGCCGGCCGATCCGCTTGATCTCCCAGTCGAGCTGAACGCCGAGCTTGGCCCGAACATCGGCCCGGACCGCCTCGCCCAGCCCTTCCAGGTCGGCGGCGGTGGCGTCGCCGGTGTTGATCAGGAAGTTGGCGTGCAGCGGCGAGAACATCGCCCCCTGCCCGCCGCTCAGGCTGAACGGCCTGCCGCGCCAGCCGGCCTCGTCGACCAGCTTCCAGGACGAATGTCCCGGCGGGTTCTTGAAGGTCGAGCCGCCGGTCTTCTCGCGGATGGGCTGGGTGGTCTCGCGGCGGGCGGTGATCTCGGCCATGCGCGCCTTGATGGCGACCGGATCGCCCGGGACGCCCCGGAACGTCGCGCCCAGCACGATCAGGTCGGCCTCGTGCAGCACGCTGTGGCGGTAGGTGTAGCCCAGATCGGCATGGCCCATCTCGCGCACGGCGCCGGCGCGATCCATGACCCGGGCCGAGGCCAGCACCTCGGTAGTTTCCGAACCGTAGCAGCCGGCGTTCATCACCACCGCGCCGCCGACCGTGCCGGGGATGCCGGCGTAGAACTCCAGCCCCGCGACCCCGGCCTCGGCCGCCTTGCGGGCCAGCACCGCGTCGGGCACGGCCGCGCCGGCGCGCAGGCCGGAGGCCTCCAGCGGCTCGATCTCGCTGAAGCCCCGCCCGAGGCGGACCACCACCCCCTCGACCCCGCCGTCGCGGACCAGGAGATTGGAGCCGACGCCGATCGGCGTGACGGGCACGCCGGCGTCGAGCGTCCCGAGGAAATCGGCCAGGTCGGCCTCGTCGGCCGGCATGAACACCACCTCGGCCGGTCCGCCGACGCGGAACCAGGTGAACGGCGCCAGCGGCTCGTCGCGCAACAGCCGGCCGCGAACCTGCGGCAGCCGGTCCTTCCAGCTCATCGGGCCAGGGCTTCCAGCTGGCCCGGCAAGGCGTAGGCCCAGGCGGTGATGTCGCCGGCGCCCAGACAGACGACAAGGTCGCCGGCCTTGGCTTCCTCGGCGACGACGCCCGCCAGTTCGGCCGGACCGTCGAGGGCGATGACGCGGCGATGGCCCCAGCGGCGCAGGCCTTCGACCAGGGCGTCGCGGCTGACGCCCTCGATCGGCTGCTCGCCGGCGGTGTAGACGTCGGCGACGATCACCGCATCGGCGTCGTTGAAGCAGGCGCAGAACTCGTCGAACAGGTCGCGCAGGCGGGTGTAGCGGTGCGGCTGCACCACGGCGATCACCTTGCCTTCCGACACGGCGCGGGCAGCCTTGAGCACATAGGCGATCTCGACCGGGTGGTGGCCGTAGTCGTCGATGACGCGAACCCCGCCCGCCACGCCGGTGGTGGTGAAGCGGCGCTTGACCCCGCCGAACTTGGCCAGGCCCTCGCGGATGGCCTCGCCCGAGACGCCCAGCTCGCGGGCCACGGCGATGGCGCCGGCGGCGTTGAGCACGTTGTGCATGCCCGCCATCGGCAGCTTGAGGCCCTCGAGCGCCACCTGCTCGCCTTCCAGGGGCGAAATGGTCACGTCGAACTGCGCCCCTTCCGGGCCCATGGCGACGTTCTGGACGCGGACCTCGGCCTGCGGGTTGGTCCCGTAGGCGATCAGGCGGCGGTTCTCGACCCGCGCGGCCATGGCCAGGACTTCCGGGTGGTCGGTGCAGACGGCGGCGAAGCCGTAGAAGGGAATGTTCTCGACGAAGTCCTGGAAGCCCTTCTTCACCGCGTCGAAGTCGCCCCAGTGGTCGAGGTGCTCGGCGTCGATGTTGGTGACGATGGCCACCGTCGACTTCAGGCGCAGGAAGGTGCCGTCGCTCTCGTCGGCCTCGACCACGATCCAGTCGCCCTCGCCGACCTTGGCGTTGGTGCCGTAGGCGTTGATGATGCCGCCGTTGACCACGGTCGGATCGAGCCCGCCGGCGTCGAGCAGGCTGGCGACCATCGAGGTGGTGGTGGTCTTGCCGTGGGTCCCTGCGACCCCGATCGAGAACTGCAGCCGCATCAGCTCGGCCAGCATTTCGGCGCGCCGCACCAAGGGCAGGCGCTTGTCGCGGCCGGCGACCATCTCGGGATTGTCGGCCTTGACCGCGGTCGAATAGACGATGGCCGAGGCCCCGTCGACGTGGGCGGCGTCGTGGCCGATGAAGATCCTCGCGCCCAGCTTCTCCAGCCGCTCGGTGTTGGCGCTGGCCTTGGCGTCGGAGCCTTGGACGGTGTAGCCGATGCGCAGCATGATCTCGGCGATGCCGCTCATGCCGATGCCGCCGATGCCGATGAAGTGCACGGGGCCGAGGTCGAAGGGTACGGGGCGACGGTTCATCACGGCTGATTAGACGATTTGTCCGGCCGCGAAAACCGCCGCCGGCCGTTAATCCCCGGTCAGCATTATCGGCCCATCATCGCGCACAGGCGATACGCGCGAGACCTTCGCAACCCATGGTCATGTCGATCGACACCTCGATCCTGACGGCCTACTTCAACGCGAAGGAAGGCCTGTCGGCCGACGGCTCGGGCGCCGCCGGGGCCAGTCCCGCCGGCGCGGCCCCGACCAATCCGACGCCGCCCTGGTCCAACCGCTCGACCGCGGCCCAGCCCAGCGCCCTGATGCAGTCGGTGCTGGCCGGCGGCAAGTTCATCGACACCGACGCCGCCAAGCTCGACGTCGCCGCCGGCGGGGCGACGGCCAACGCCAACTACCGCAACACCTTCGCGCTCTATCAGGGCTTGTCGGCCCTGCAGGCCCTGGCCGCGCGGATGACCGCGACCAATGTCGGCTCGGCCGAGAAGGCCCAGATCCAGCAGGCGTTCCAGGCCGGCCTCGCCCAGGTCCAAACCTATCTGGGAACCAGCCCGTTCAACGGTTTCAAGGTGGTCCAGGGCGCGCTGATGAGCAGCGACCAGAGCACCGTCGGCGCGCCGACCCAGACCAACACCTACGCCACCGGCGTGCTGCACACCGGCGCGGCCACCGACGAGGTTCCGGCGTTCCAGGGACCGCTGCAGTTCAACCTGACCGTGACCAAGTATTCCGGCGCCCAGACGCAGGTCGCCTTCGACCTGTCCGAGATGGGGTCGACGCCGCGCTCGATGCCCAACGTGGTCAGCTACCTGAACGGCAAGCTGCAGGCGGCCGGCGTCAGCACCCGCTTCGCCGACCAGATGACCCCGGCCGCCCCCCGCACCGTGCAGATCGGCGGACAGAGCGTCACCCTGCCCGCGCTCGGCGACCAGTACGCGCTGAAGATCGTCGGCTCGTCGGTCGAGACCCTGTCGTTCTCGGCGCCCGCCGCCGACCCGGCGGTCTATGTGGCCCAGTCGATGGGCGCCGCCGGCGCCTCGCAGCAGCAGCAACTGGCCAAGTTCGACGCGTCCTCCGCGCCGACCGCGACGGCGACCGCCAACGGCCAGGTGTTCGCCCAGTCTCTGGGGGCCAAGGCCGGCGCGGTCCACGCCACGGCCACGGCGCCGGACGGCTCGGTCTATGTCCTGGCCGACGTGGTCGGGGCCACCGACGACGGCAAGGCGATCAAGGGGGCGCAGGACGTCGCCCTGTTCAAATACGATTCCGCCGGCCATCTGACCTATTCGCGGACCCTGGGCGCGGCGAGCAGCGCCTCGGGCCTGGCGCTCGCCGTCTCGTCCGACGGCAAGCAGGTGGCCATCGCCGGCTCGGTGACCGGCGCGCTGGACGCCAAGGACGGCCAGGCCGCCGCGACCGCCTCCGACAGCTTCGTCAGCGTCTACGATTCGGAGGGCCAGTCGCTGTGGAGCCAGCGGACCGGCGCGACCGGGGCGAACGACCAGGTGAACGCGGTCGCGTTCGGCCCCGACGGCACGGTCTATGTCGCAGGCCAGACCGACGCGGCCCTGCCCGGGGCCGGCGGCTCCCAGGGCGGCACGGACGCCTTCGTCCAGTCGTTCCACGCCAAGGCCGTGCCGTTGTACGACGGCTCCGGCGGTCAGGCCTGGGTGGCGACGCCCGCCTATGTCAGCCAGTACGGCACCAGCGGCCAGGACAAGGCGACGGGGATCGCCGTCTCCGGCGGGCAGGTCTATGTCGCCGGAGTCGAGAACGGCCACGCGGTGGTGCGGGCCTTCGCCGCGGGAACCGGCGGGGCCTTGTCGGCCGGGACGACGCGCGACCTGGGCGACCTGCAAGGCGGCTCGGTCGCCGGGATCGCCGTCGCCGCCGACGGCTCGCTGGTGGTGGCCGGCTCGACCCACAACGGCGCGCTGGCCGCCGGGACCACGACCCAGGCCTACGCCGGCGGCAAGGCGGCCTTCGTCGCCGACATCGCCTCCAGCCTGCAGCCCGCCGGCTCGGACCGGCTGACCTATCTCGGCGGCGGCGCCGACCAGACGGCGTCGGCGGTGACGGTGTCGGGCGGACAGGTCTACGTCGCCGGCCAGATCGCCGTCGCGCCCTTGCCCGGCGACGGCCAGACCACCGCCTTCGACGCCTATGTGGCCGCCGTCGATCCCCTGACCGGACAGGTCGGCTGGACCCAGCGCTACGGCGGCCCGGACCGGCAGGCGGCCCCGACCTCGATCGCCGTGGCCCAGGGCGGCGCCTCGGTCCTCGACCGGCTGGGCCTGCCGTCGGGAACCATCGACTATTCGGCCTCGCCGCTGGTGACGGCGGCCACGTCGATCCGCCCCGGCGACCAGTTCTTCGTGCAGAGCGGCTCCAGCGGCCTGACCCAGCCGGTGACCATCGCCGCCAACGACACCTACCAGACCCTGGCGCGCAAGATCATGCAGGCGTCGGGCTTCAACGCCTCGGCCTCGGTGGTCACCGTCGCCGGCCGCCAGCAGATCCAGATCAAGGCCGCCGGCGGAACGCCGGTGCAGCTGTTCGCCGGCCCAGGCGGCCAGACCCTGCAGTTGCTCGGCCTGCGCGAGGGGGCGATCAGCACGACCGCCGACCAGGCGTCGTCGCTGATCCCGGGCGATACGCCCCAGGGCGGCGGACGGCCGACCGCCTCGCTGAAGCAGGCCTACGCCCTCAACCTGTCTTCGGCGCTGGACCTCAAAACGCCGGCCGACGCCAAGGCGGCCCAGGCGGCGCTGGCCTACGCCATCTCCGAGGTGCAGAACATCTATCGCGACATGACCACCGCGCCGCCCCTTCCAGGCGCCGGCGCGGCCAGTGGCGGCGACGTGCCCGCCTACCTGACCAACCAGATCGCCAACTATCAGGCCGCGCTCGACCGGCTGACCGGCGGCTCCTGAAGCCCCCGCGCCGGCTCAGACGCTGGCGGCGGTCTTCTCCACCACATCGGCCAGCCGCTCGGCGGCGTCCGGCATCGCCGCCGAACGGGCGCCCGCCGCCATGCGCGCCAGCCGCGCGGGGTCCTTCAGCAGGGCGTTGAGCGCCCCGGCCATGGAATCGACCGTCAGTTCGTCCTCCAGCGCCACCGCCGCGCCGCCGGCGTCGGCCAGCAAGCGGGCGTTGAGCCGCTGGTGGTCGTCCATGGCGATCTTGAGCGGCACCAGGATCGAGGGCCGCCCGGCCACGGCCAGCTCGCACACCGTCGAGGCGCCGGCCCGGCCGACCACCAGATGCGCCATGCGCAGCCGCCCGGCCATGTCGCGGAAGAAGGGGGCGACCTCGCAGTCGACCAGGGCGTCGCGATAGACCTTGCGGGCCTGCTCCATCGATTCCGGCCGGCTCTGCTGCTGGACCTTGAGCCGCAGGCGGATGTCCTCCGGCAGCTTGGCCACCGCCTCGGGCACCAGTTCGGACAGCAGGCGCGCGCCCTGGCTGCCACCGGTGACCAGCAGGCGAAGCTGCACTTCCGGCGGGATGTACGGCACCTCGGCCAGGGCCCGGACCTCGGGGCGGACCGGGTTGCCCACCACCACCGCGCGGGCCTTGACCTTGGGCTTGGCCATTTCCAGCGTCGGGAAGGCGCAGGCGAGGTTGCCGACATAGGGGGCCAGGAAGCGGTTCACCCGGCCGAGCACCGCGTTCTGCTCGTGGATGACCGTCGGGCGCTTCTGGCTGATCGCCGCCAGCAGGGCCGGCAGCGACGGATAGCCGCCGAAGCCGACCACCACGGCCGGGTCCATGTCGCGGAAGGCGGCGCGGGCCTGCATCACGCCCTGGAAGATCTCGATCCCCGCCTTGGCCAGGCCCAGCACGTCGCCCTTGGCCGCCGTGGCCGCCGACAGGGCCAGCCGATGCTCGGCCGGGAACTTGTCGGCGTAGAGCGCGCCCCGCTCGTCGGTGGCCAGGACGATGCGCCAGCCGCGGGCCTTGAGGACTTCAGCCAGGGCCTGGGCGGGAAACAGGTGGCCGCCGGTGCCCCCGGCGGCGACGACCGCGATCTTTCTACTCATGACCCGCCTTTGGCTTTCAAATGCGCCGCTTTTGGGGAAAGCCGCCTGTTTAGGCGAAGTCGCCCGCGCGAGCCAACCCGTCTCCCTGGGCGTAGGCGCCGGGGCGGCGGCGTGTCAGGGCCAGGGCCAGGCCCATGGTCAGGCCCATGGCCAGCATCGACGAGCCGCCATAGCTGATGAAGGGCAGCGTCATCCCCTTGGTGGGGATCATGTTCAGGTTCACCGCGACATTGATGAAGGCCTGCTGGCCGACCAGCACGAACAGGGCGCCGGCCGCCACCTGCTCGAACGGGTCGGACAGTTTCATCGACTTGTAGAGGCCGCGGATGACGATGAAGGCGAACAGGGTGATCAGGCACAGCGAGAAGACCAGGCCGAACTCTTCGGCCGCGCCGGAATAGGCGAAGTCGGTGTGAACGTCGGGCACCTGCCGCTTGAGCACGCCCTCGCCCGGGCCGCGCCCGAACAGGCCGCCGGCGGCGATGGCCTCCTGGGCGCGGTCGATCTGGTGGGTGTCGGTCTTGTCGGGGTCGAGGAAGCGGTTCACGCGGCTGGCCACGTGGTCGAACACGAAATAGAGCGACAGCGCCCCGCCCATGGCCACCGTCGCCAGGCCGATGATCCAGGCCCAGGGCACGCCGGCCATGAAGAAGGCCGCCCCGAAGGCGATGGTGATCAGGATGGTCTGGCCGACGTCGGGCTGCAGCAGCAGCAGGACCACCGCCAGTCCGTAGAGGCAGAAGGCGATCGACACGCCGGGAACGCCCTGCCCCTTCTGCCCTTCGGCGAACATCCACGACACCAGGATGATCAGCGCCGGCTTCATGAACTCGGACGGCTGCAGGGTGAAGCCGCCGAGCTCCAGCCAGCGGGTGGCCCCCTTGGCGTGGTGTCCCAGGAACGGCAGCGCCGCCATCACCAGGATCGCCAGCAGATAGATCATCACCGACGCCCGCCGCGCCCCGCGCGGCGTCAGCAGCGACACCGACAGCACGATGGCCAGGGACGCGACGCCGAACAGGGTCTGGCGGGTGGCGAAATGGAAGGGGTCGCCCACGTGCATGCGCGCCGCCGCCGCCGGGCTGTTGCCGAAGGACAGCAGCACGCCGATCAGGATCAGCAGCACCGTGGCGCCCAAGAGCCAGCGGTCGGTGGTCCACCACCAAAGGCCCAGGGCCGACCTGTCGGTGCGGGCGAAGGCGTGGTGTTGGGAGGGATTGGCGGCGGTCACGCCCGCGCCTCCTTGGCCGGCGCCCCGCCGAGGCCCTGCACCGCCGCGCGGAAGGCGTCGCCGCGAACCTCGAAATCGGGGAACTGGTCGAACGAGGCGCAGGCTGGCGACAGCAGGACGATGGCGTCCTCGCCGGAAAGCGCCGCGTCGGCGTAGGCGGCGGCGGCGGCGGCGGCGATGTCGCCCGACCGCTCATAGGCGGCCTTGCCCTCCAGCGTCTCGGCGAAGGCCTCGGCCGCCTCGCCGATCAGATAGGCCTTCTCGATCCGGGGAAACAGGTCGACCAGGCCGTCGATGCCGCCCGCCTTGGGCACGCCGCCGGCGATCCAGTAGAACTTGGGGTAGCTCGACATCGCCTGGCGCGCGGCGTCGGCGTTGGTGGCCTTGCTGTCGTTGATGAAGCGGACGCGGCCGATCTGGCCGACCGTCTCCATGCGGTGGGCGAGGCCGGGGAAGCTCATCAGGCCGGCGGCGGCGTCCTCGACCGACACGCCCAGGGCGCGGGCGGCGGCGTAGGCGGCGGCGGCGTTCTGCCAGTTATGCCGGCCGGGCAGCGAACGGGCGTTGAGCAGGTCGGCGACCTCGATCACCCGCTCGCCGGTGGCGTCGTACAGCACGCCCTGCAAGGCGTACACGCCCCGGCCCATGGCGCGCCCGGCGCTGATCGGCCAGATGGTGCGGCGGTTGGCGGCGGTGATCTCGGTGCAGATGCGCTGGCACCAAGCGTCGTCGACGCCGATGACGGCGGTGTCGCCCTTGCCCTGGTTCAGCAGCACGCGGCGCTTGGCCGCGACATAGCCCTCCATGCCGCCGTGGCGGTCCAGATGGTCGGGCGTGATGTTGAGCAGGATCGCCACGTCCGGCTTCAGGCTGGAGGTCAGGTCGAGCTGATAGGACGAGACCTCCAGCACATAGACCGCGCCCCCGTGCATGTCGTCGAGGCCGAGCACGCCATAGCCGATGTTGCCGCCCACCCGCGCGTCGCGCCCGGCGGCGGTCAGCAGGTGCCCGATCAGGGCGGTGGTGGTCGACTTGCCGTTGGTGCCGGTGATGGCCACGACCTTGGGCTTCTTGTGCGCCGGCGCGGCGTTGACGGTACGGGCGAAAAGCTCGATGTCGCCGACGATCTCGACCCCGGCGGCCTTGGCTTTCTCGACGGTCCAGTGCGGCGTGGGATGGGTCAGCGGCACGCCCGGCGACAGCATCAGGGCGGCGAACTGCGACCAGTCGGCCGTGCTCAGGTCGACCAGCGGCAGGCCCTCGGCCTCGGCCGCCTCCCGCGACGCCGGCTTCTCGTCCCACAGAGCGACCTCGGCCCCGCCGGCCTGGAGCGCGCGCGCGGCGGTCAGCCCGGTCCGGCCCAAGCCGAACACGGCCACTCGCTCGCCCTCGAAGCCACGAACGGGGATCACGGTCGCGCGCCCTCCCCTATCTCAGCTTCAGGGTGGCCAGGCCGATGATGGCCAGCATCACGCTGATGATCCAGAAACGGACCACGACGGTGCTTTCCTTCCAGCCGAGCTTTTCGAAGTGGTGGTGGATCGGGGCCATGCGGAACACCCGCTTGCCGGTCAGCTTGAACGAGGCGACCTGGATCATCACCGACAGGGCCTCGACCACGAACAGGCCGCCGACGATGGCCAGCACGATCTCGTGCTTGGTCGCCACCGCCACGGCGCCCAGGGCGCCGCCGAGGGCGAGCGAGCCGGTGTCGCCCATGAAGATCTTGGCCGGCGGGGCGTTGTACCAGAGAAAGCCCTGACCCGCGCCGATCAGCGCGCCGCAGAACACCGCGATCTCGCCGACGCCGGGGACGAAGTGGACCTGCAGGTACTGGGCGAACACGAAGTTGCCGACGAGGTAGGCGATCAGGCCGAAGGCGGCGGCGGCGAACATCACCGGCACGATGGCCAGCCCGTCCAGGCCGTCGGTCAGGTTCACGGCGTTGGACGCCCCCACGATGACAAAGCCGCCGAACACGACGTAGAACCAGCCGAGGTCGAGCAGCATCCGCTTCAGGATCGGGAAGGCCACCGAGGTCGACAGGCCCGGCGCCTCCGGCGACTTGCCGCCGTAGAGCACCAGCAGGGCCACGGCGGCGAAGGCGATCAGGAACTGGACGAGCAGCTTGACCCGGCCCGAGACCCCGGCCGTGGTCTGCTTGGTGACCTTGGCGTAGTCGTCGAGGAAGCCCAGCAGCCCGTAGCCGGCGGTGACCAGCAGCACCACCCAGACATAGAGGTTGGACAGGTCCGCCCACAACAGCGTGCCGACCAGCAGGCCGGCCAGGATCATGAAGCCGCCCATGGTCGGCGTGCCCGCCTTCTCGACCACGTGGCGCTCGATGCCGTCGGTGCGGATCGGCTGGCCCTTGCCCTGCTTGGCCTGCATCCAGCGGATGAAGCGCGAGCCCATGGCCACCGCCACCAACTGCCCGGTGAACAGCGCCGCGCCCGTGCGGAAAGTCAGATATTTCAGAAGGTTGAGCAGCGGGATGTGCTCGCGGTAGCCCGACAAATGCTCGTACAGCAGATAGAGCATCAGACGCGCCCTCCCCGATCGCCCGTCGACCCCGCGGCGAGCGCCGCCAGGGCGGAAACCACCATCGACGCCTTCGAGCCGTTGGACCCCTTCACCATGACCGCGTCGCCCGGCGCGACGGCGCGCGCGACGTGCGGCGCAAGCTCGGCCGCGCTTTCGGCGTACCCGCCAAGGCGAGTCGAAGGAAGGGCGTCGGCGAGAGATTTCATCAACGGTCCGGCGCAGAACACCAGATCGATCCCGGCGGCCTGGACGTCGCGCGCCAAGTCGGCGTGGAATTCCGCCGCGCGCGGGCCCAGTTCGAGCATGTCGGTCAGCGCGACGATCCGCCGCCCCTCGGTCGGCCGCGCGCCGAAGGCCCGCAGGGCCGCGCTCATCGACACGGGGTTGGCGTTGTAGCTTTCGTCGATCAGCACGAACGGGCCGCCGGCGGCCGTGATCGTCCGCTCGGCGCCGCGCCCTTCGAGCGGTTCGAAAGCCGCCAGGGCGGCGACGCCGACATCCAGGTCGACGTCCAGCGCTTCCAGCATCAGCAGCACCGCCATGCAGTTCAGCCCCCAGTGGAAGCCGGTCTGCCGGATCGGGAAGCTCAGGGCGCGGCCGTGCAGCCGCGCCTCGATCCGCGAGCCTGCCTCGGTGCGGACGATGTCGACCAGGCGCGCGTCGCAGGTCTCGTCCGAACCGAAGGCGACTACGCGCGCCCCCGCCTGCTCGGCCTCGCGACGGAGCAGGTCGAACCAGACGTTGTCGGCGTTCAGCACCGCCGCGCCGCCGGGCTCCAGGCCGGCGAAGATCTCGGCCTTGGCGCGGGCGACGCCGGCCTCGCCGTCCGGGAAGTTCTCGGTGTGGACCGGGCCGACCGTGGTGATCGCCGCCGCGTGCGGCCGGACCATGCGCGACAGGGGACGGATCTCGTCGGCGTGGTTCATGCCGATCTCGAAGACCGCCCGCTCGGTGTCGGCCGGCATCCGCGCCAGGGTCAGCGGCACGCCGATATGGTTGTTGTAGGACTTCACCGAGGAGTGCGCCCGCCCGGCCAGGGCCAGCCCGACCCGGATCGCCTGGGTGACGCTGGTCTTGCCGACCGAGCCGGTGACCGCGCCGCGCCGGGCGTGGACGGCGCGGTCGCGGGCCGCCGCGCCCAGGCGCTCCAGTCCCTTGAGGGTGTCGTCGACGATGACCTGCGGCCCGGCGACCGGGCGCGAGACCAGCGCGCCGCCGGCGCCGGCGGCCATGGCGGCGGGGATGAACTCGTGCCCGTCGCGCACGCCGCCCAGGGCGACGAACAGGTCGCCCGGCTCGACAGTGCGGCTGTCGATCGAGACGCCGTACGCCTCGAACGCCGCCCCCTCGCGCCGGCCCCCGACGGCGCGGGCGATGTCGTCCGCCGTCCAGAGCGGCCCGCGCGCGTCAGTCATCGCCTGCCTCCAGGGCGGCGCGGGTCTCGGCCATGTCGTCGAAGGGATGGACGACGCCGGCGACGGTCTGGCCCTGCTCGTGCCCCTTGCCGGCGATCACCAGCACGTCGCCCTCGCCCAGCAGGCGCACGCCCTCGCGGATGGCGGCGCGGCGGTCGCCGATGTCGGCCGCGCCCGGGGCGGCGGCCAGGATGGCGGCGCGGATGGCGGCCGGATCTTCCGAACGCGGATTGTCGTCGGTGACGATGGCGACGTCGGCCAGCCGCTGGGCGATCTCGCCCATCTGCGGACGCTTGCCGCGGTCGCGGTCGCCGCCGGCCCCGAACACCACGATCAGGCGGCCCCGGACGTGCGGCCGCAGGGCGGCGAGCACGGTCTCCAGGCCGTCGGGGGTATGGGCGTAGTCGACATAGGCCTCGCCGCCCCGGCGGCCGGTCCCGACCCGTTGCAGCCGGCCCGGCGCGCCCTGGAGGGTCTCCAGCGCCGCCAGGACGTCGCGGGCGTCCTCGCCGGCGGCGATGCACAGCCCGGCCGCCACCAGCGCGTTGGAGGCCTGGAAGGCGCCCGCCAGCGGCAGGCGCACGTCGTGGACCTTGCCGGCGGCGCGGATCTTCAGGCGCTGGCCCTCGGGCAGCAGCGAGCGTTCCAGCAAGGCCAGGCCCTGGCCCTGCTCGCCGACCGAGAACAGCGTCTGCCCCGAAAGGCGGGCGGTGGCGGCGAAGGCGCCGAAGGCGTCGGAATCGGCGTTGAGCACCGCCGTCCCGCCACGCGGCAGCAGGGTGTCGAACAGCCGCAGCTTGGCCGCCCGGTAGACGCCCATGGTGCCGTGATAGTCGAGATGGTCCTGGGTCAGGTTGAGGAAGCCGGCGGCCGTCAGCGCCACGCCGTCGAGACGGCGCTGGTCGACCCCGTGGGACGAAGCCTCCATCGCCAGATGGGTGACGCCCTCCCCGGCCATGGCCGCCATCAGCTGGGCGACGTCGGCGGCGTCCGGCGTGGTCAGTCCTGGCGGGGTGATCTGGCGGTCGGCCTCGCCGGCGGCCGAGATCGAGACGCCCAACGTGCCCATGCTGGCGGCCCGCCGGCCGAGCCGAGCGAAGATCTGCCGGCAGAAGGTGGCCACCGAGGTCTTGCCGTTGGTGCCGGTGACCGCCACCACCGTCGCCGGCTGGGCGCTCCAGAAGGCCGCCGCGGCCAGGGCGTAGGCCCGCCGCAGGTCGCCGGCGTGGACCACCGGGGTCGGAAGACCGGAGACGTCGTCCGGCGCCAGGAAGGCCGCCGCCCCGGCCTGCAGGGCCGCGGGGATGAAGCTGCGGCCGTCGACCTTGGAGCCGGGCAGCGCGGCGAACAGCATGCCCGGCTTCACCCGACGGCTGTCGGCGGTGACGCCGGTTATCAAGGGATCGCCCAGCCCCTGGCCGGAAAGATCGCGGCGGACCAGTTCGGAAAGCTTGCGCGCGGCGCTCATCAGTCGGCTCCCAGCGCGCCGGACACCGGCGCCGGCGCGGTCGGCCCCGGCGGCGTCATCGGCGGCGCGGCGCGCTTGACGCCGAGGAACGGCGCGATGCGGTTGATCACCGCCCCGGCGGTCGGGGCGGCGGTGAAGCCGGCGGTGGCGAAGCCGAAGGTGCCGGGCGCCGGATGCGGCTCGTCCAGCAGGATATAGACGAAGTACCGCTTGTCGCTGATCAGGCCCGAGGTCGGGAACACCGCCGCGAACGAGGCGACGCGGGTGTTCAGCATGTAGCGGCCGTCCTTGGCCTTCTGGGCCGTGCCGGTCTTGCCGCCGACCGAAAGGCCGGGCACGTCGGCCTTCTTGCCCGAGCCCTTGGGCTCGGTGACGTTCAGGCGCATGAAGTCGAGCATGGTGCGCGAGGTGGCCTCGGAGATCACCCGGTGGCCCTTGCGCTGGGCGTCGGGCGCCTGCTTGCGGATGGTCAGGGGCAGGTATTCGCCGCCGTTGAAGATGGCGGTCATGGCCGTCGCCACCTGCAGCGGCGTCACCGAGATGCCCTGGCCGAACGACATCTGGGCCATGGTGATGTCGCTGAGATTGCCCTGGCTGTTGCGGCGGGGCAGCAGCGGGCGGGTCGATTCCGCCAGCTCGCTGGGCGCGGCGTTGTAGAGGCCGAGCCCCTTCATGTAGCGGTCGACCGTCGGGCTGCCGGCGGCCATGGCGATCTTGCTGGCCCCGATGTTCGACGAGTGGGTGAACACCTGCGGCAGCGCCAGGATGGTGTCGCCCTTGTCGTAGTCGTGGATCGGCTTGCTGTTGCCGATCACCAGCGGGTGGGCGACGTCGAAGGTGGTCAGCGGCGTCACCAGCCCGGCGTCGAGGCCCATGGCCACGGTGAACACCTTGAACACCGACCCGGCCTCGTACACCGAGGCGGCGACGTTGTTCTTGCGGTTGACGTCCGGCGAGGCGTTCAGGTTGTTCGGATCGAAGGTCGGATAGCTGGCCATGCCCAGGATCTCGCCCGTGTGGACGTCGATCACCAGGCCGGCGCCGCCGAGCGCCTGGAAGCGCACCGCCGCCTTGTCCAGCTCGTCCTCCAGGGCCGCCTGGATGCGCATGTCGATGGACAGCGGCGTCGGCGCCTTGCCCACGTCCGACTTCAGCACGTCGTCGAGGGCCAGCTCGGCGCCGGCTATGCCCGTCCCGCCCCGGTCGGCGAAACCGATCAGGTGGGCGGCGGTGGTCCCCAGCGGGTAGACGCGGCGATCCTCGTCCTCGAACGTCACGCCGGGCAGGCCCAGGTCGTGGACGCGCGCCTTCTCCTGCGGGGTCAGGCCGCCGATCAGATAGGTGCGGCGGTCGGAGCTCAGCGCCGCCTCGAGCCGCGCCGGCGCCAGCCCCGGCAGGGCGGCGGCCAGCTTGCGGCGGGTCTCGTCGGTGTTCCAGATCTCGCGCTTGTCGATGTAGACGCCGTAGTGCGGCAGGTCGAGCGCCAGCAACTGGCCGTTGCGGTCGACCAGGTCGGCCCGAGCGCCGGGGGGGCCCAGCGCCGCGCCGGCTCCGCGCCCGGCGTCGGCGAACAGGGCCGAGCGGGTGGCGCCGACGCCCAGGGTCAGGAACCCGGCCACGAACAGCGCCAGCACGAAGAAGATGCGCAGGCGGGTGTCGTCCTCGGCCCGGCCGCGCGCCTTGGCGCTCTCGAAGGCGCGCTCGACCAGCCACACCCGCTCGATCAGCCAGCGCCACAGGAACGGCGCACGATAAAGGGCGAGGTCGGCCGGCCTCATCGCGGCGCCCCCGAAGCGGCGGCGGATGCGGACGCGGCGGGAGAAGCGGCGGTCGTCGCGGGAGCGGCCGGCGGAGGCGGAACGGGCGAAGGCGGAACGGGCGTCGAGGCCGCGCCTCCCTTGGCGGGCTTGGCCATGGCCGCGTCGCGGGCGATCTCGACCAGGGCGTCGGGATCGGTCTCCCGCTTGGCCACGGTGGGCTGCAGGCCCAGATACTGGCTCGACAGCCGTTCGATGCGCTCGGGCTGCTCCAGATAGGCCACCTCGGCGCGCAACATGCGGATGCGGCTGCGCTCGTCCTGGATCTCGCGCTGAACCTTGGCGGTCTCGGCCCCCTCGCGGCCGGCGCCGGTCTTCGACAGATAGACGCCGAGGGCGAGCGCCAGCAGGACGGCCAGCGCCCCGACCTCGATCACCCGGAAACCGCGGACGCGGCGGTCGAACAGGTCCGACAGGCTCATGGCGCGCGCTCCCAGGCCGGAGCGGCGGTTCGCACCGCGGCCCTTAGCTTGGCCGAGCGCGCGCGGGGGTTCTCGGCGGCCTCGCGCTCGTCCGGCGCCCGGGCGCCGTTGAACAGCAGCGAGAAGGTGGGGGCCGGACCATGGACCTGCGGCGGCAGGTGGCGCGACCCCGCCGGGGTGCGTCCTGCGCGTTCTGTGAAGAAAGCCTTCACGATGCGGTCCTCGAGCGAGTGAAAGGTTACGACAGCCAGTCTGCCACCTTCCCGCAGGATTCGCTCCGCCGCGTCTAGTCCCGCGTCGAGTTCAGACAGTTCTTCGTTCACCGCGATACGCAAGGCTTGGAACACACGGGTCGCCGGATGCACCTTGGCGCCGCGCCGGCCGCCCAACGCCCTCTCGACCGTCTCGGCCAAATCCAGGGTCCGCGTGAACGGTTGCTCGGCGCGGCGGCGGACGATGAACGAGGCGATGCGCCGGCTCTCGCGCTCCTCGCCATAGAGCCAGAAGATGCGGGCCAGTTCGGCCTGCTCGGCCTCGTTGACGAGGTCGGCGGCGGTGACGCCGTCGGCGGCCATGCGCATGTCCAGCGGCCCGTCGCGCATGAACGAGAAGCCCCGCTCGGCCTCGTCGATCTGCATGGACGACACGCCGATGTCGAGCGCCACGCCGTCACAGGCCTCGACATGGTCGGCCATGGCCGAGAAGCGGTCCTCGATCAGGCGGAAGCGCCCCGTCGCCTCCAGCGGCGCGGCGAACCGGCGGGCGCTGGGGTCGCGGTCGAAGGCGACCACCTCCGCGCCGGCGTCGAGAAAGGCCCGGCTGTAGCCGCCGGCGCCGAAGGTGCCGTCGACGATCAGCTTGCCGGGGCCGGGCGCGAGCGCGGCGACCACTTCGTCGCGCAGGACCGAAACGTGCGGAGCCTCGATCATGCCGCGCTCCCGGCCTTGGCCTGGCGTTGGCGGAGGCGCAGGGCGGCGAGCCCGTCGCGGGCCCCCTGGCGGGCGGCGGCGCGGCGAGCCTGGAAGGCTTCCAGCGGCCAGATCTGGAACCGGTCGCCCAGCCCGACCACCGCCACCTGGTCGGTCATGCCGAAGGCGTCGCACAGGGCTTCGGGCAAGGTGATGCGGCCGGCGGCGTCGAAGGCCAGCTTGACCATGCCGCCATAGATCGCCGTTTCGAGGTCGTGGCGCAGCTCGTCGCCCGGCGGCAGCTCCTCGATCAGGGCGGCGTAGCGGTCGAACAGCGCCTTGCCGCCGCATTCGATGCAGTCGGCGTCGATGGCCGGCAGGCAGAACACCCCGTCGAAAGGCCCGGACAGGGCGGCGCGGTACTCCTGCGGCACGACGATGCGCCGCTTCGCGTCCAGCTGTTTCTCGAAGGTCGAGAGAAACACCTCGTGCAGCCCCTGAACAACCCATCCGGCGCTCGCGGCGCCCCGCGCCAAACCCGCCGCCCATCGCCGAGTTCGGACTTGATTGGGTTAACATGGGATTGACTGGGATACAATGACACCGACGCCCGATTCATAGAAAAAACAAGGATATTTACAACATTGGCGACCGCGCCAGAGCGACTATCAACAGAACATACAGAGAACTGTTAAGCATCGACGCCGGCCGGAGGCGCCGCGTCCCATTTTCTCGAAGACGATGATGACCAGACGGCCTGTAAGCCGGGTTCTGTGCCGCCCCGCGAGGGGACGCGGCGATCATTCCTCTGGACCGCCCATTGCTGGACGGTTCTCGCACCCTACCCGGGCGACTGGGCCGGTGAAGCCCTGCCCTCGACGGATCGAGAGCGCGCCGCCCCTATTCGGGCTTGCTCCAGGCGGGGCTTGCCATGCCGTCCCCATTGCTGGGTCCGCGGTGGGCTCTTACCCCACCCTTTCACCCTTCCCGGCCGCGAACGGCCGGCGGTTTGCTTTCTGTGGCGCTATCCCTGGGATCGCTCCCGGCGGGCGTTACCCGCCGCCTTTTCACCGTGGAGCCCGGACTTTCCTCGACGCCCGCAAGCGAGCGCCGCGACCGCCCGGCCGTCTGGTCGGCGCGGAAAGTGATCGCGACCGGCCGTTCAGTCAACCGCGTCGTTCACCCGCCCATAGACGATCTGGTCGCAATAGGCGCCTTTCCAGAGGGCGTAGTCGCGCAACACGCCCTCGCGCTGGAAGCCGTGACGTTCGAGCAGGCCGCAGGAGCGGGCGTTGCCGGGCGTGACCATCGCCTCCAGGCGGCGCAACGCCAGCGCCTCGAAACCGAAGGCGACCATCCTGGGCAGCACCTCGGCCATCACGCCCCGCCCCCAGTGCGCCCGCGACAGGTCGTAGGCGATCTCGCCGCGCCGCCCGCGCTGGACGACCACCGCGTTGAAGCCGCAGGTGCCGATCAGGGCCTCCCCGCCCAGGGCCCGGATCGCCCAGCGGACGCCGACGCCGTCAGCGCGCACGCCCTGGGCCCAGTCGACGATCTCGTGCGCCTGCGACCGCACGGTCAGCGGCTCGATGTCCATGAACTCGGTCACGGCCGGGTCGGAGAAGTGGTCGAACAGCGCGCCGACGTCGCCCCGCTCCAGCGGCCGCAGCTCGAAACGGGGCGTGGTCAGGACGATGTCGCCGCCGAGGACCGCGCCCACGTCCATGGCCTCAGGCCGCCGCCCGCAGCAGATTGACCAGCCGCGCCCGGGTCTCGCCGTCGGCGACGCCGTCGACGCGGGCCGGACGCCAGTGCCGCTGGAAGGCCTCGACGATGGTCGCGGTCCCTTCGTCGAACCTGCCCGAGGGGGCGCTGTCGTAGCCCAGGCGGGTCAGGCCGGCCTGCAGCGCGAACACACCCGTCCCCTCGTCTCCGAGCGACAGCGGCGCGCCGGGCGAAGCCGGCGGCTCGACCCACAGGCCGTGCCCGGCCTCGGCCAGGCGCTTCCAGGGGAACAGCTCGCCCGGGTCCTGCTTGCGGCCGGGGGCGACGTCGGAATGGCCGAGGATGCGGGCGTCCGCCACGTCCCAGCGGCCGCGGACCTCGCCCAGCAGTTCGATCACCGCCGCGATCTGGGCGTCGGGAAAGGGCCGATAGCCGAACTCGTGCCCCGGATTGACGATCTCGACGCCGATCGAGACGCTGTTGATGTCGTTCTCGCCGCGCCAGAACGACTTGCCCGCGTGCCAGGCGCGGCGTTCTTCGGCGACCAGCGAGAACACCCGGCCGTCCTCCTCGACCAGATAATGCGCCGACACCTTGGCGGCCGGATCGCGCAGCCGGGCCAGAGCCGCCTCGCCGCCGCGCATGCCGGTGTAGTGCAGGACGATCATGTCCGGCGGCGCCTTGCGGGCGTCGAAGTTCGGCGACGGCGCGGGGATGAGGTCCATCAGACCCGGTTCCTCATGAGCAAGAGCAGCGAAGCGGCCCGGTTGGGCCGCAGGGCGATGATCAGCACGCCCAATAGCGCGATCGCGGCGCCGACCGCCATCCGCAAGTCGAAATGGTCGTGGGTGATCGCCACGCCGAAACCGATGGTGGCCAGGGGCGTCATCAGGGTGAGCGGCGAGATCAGATTGGCCTCGTAGCGCTGGATCAGGCCGTAATAGGCGGTGTGGGCGGCGACCGACACCACCAGGGCCGAGAACACCACCCCGGCGACGAAACCCCAGCCGGCCGAGACGCCGGCCGCGACCTGGCCCGGCTCGACGAACGCCGACAGCGCCGCCAGCGGCGGGAACGAGCAGAAACCCACCCAAGCCTGGAACTGCAATGGCCGCACGCCGTCCATCTGCTTCATCATCACCGCGCCCAGCGAGCCGGTGAAGGCCGAGCCGACGATGAATAGAAGGCCGCCCGACAGCGCCACCCCGCGCGGGTCCCAGATCACCGTCAGGGCTCCGATGAAGGTCAGGGCGATGCCCAGGCCGCGCCGCCAGCGGATGCGCTCGCCCAGGATCAGCACCGAGAGCAGCGTGGTGATCGGCACGCCGAGCTGGCTGACCACGGCCACGCCCGACGGGCTGGCCGTCTTCAGGCCCACGAACAACAGGGCGAAATTGCCGGCCCCCATCAGCAGGCCCACCGCGATCAGCCGCCAGATCGGCCGCGGCGCCGGCAGCAGCCAGGGCGACACCGCCGCCGCGACGATGGCGAAGCGGACGGCGGCGTAGAACAGCGGCGGCACGCCCATGTGGGCGATGACGATCTTGCTGATGACGTTGTTGAGCGCCCACACCAGGCAGACGGCGACCAGCAGGACGAAATCGCGGAGGGTCATGCCCTCGGCTTAGAGCGTTTCCGCGAGGGTCGGCAAGCCGGCTTATCGCCGTTCAGGAAACCCGCACCATCCGCTTGCCGACATTGTCGCCGGCCAGCAGGCCGATCAGCGCGGCCGGGGTGTTCTCCAGGCCGTCGACGATGTCCTCGCGCACCTTGAGGCGGCCCTCGTCGACCCAGGCCTGGAGATCGGCCAGGGCCTGCTCGCGACGGTCGTCGAAGTCGGTGACCACGAAGCCGCGCAGGGTGAGCCGCTTGGTGACGATCAGGCCCGGCACGCCGCGCGGGCCGTGGGCGGGCGCGGCCCCGTCGTACTGGGACACCGCGCCGCAGCAGGCGATGCGCCCGCCCAGGTTCATGGCGAACAGGCAGGTCTCCAGCACATCGCCCCCGACATTGTCGAAATAGACGTCGACGCCTTGCGGGCAGGCCGCCCTGAGCGCCCGGCGGAAGTCCGGCGCCTTGTAGTCGACGGCGGCGTCGAAGCCGAGTTCGTCCACCAGCAGCGCGCCCTTGGCCGCGCCGCCGGCGACGCCCACCACCCGGCAGCCCTTGATCTTGCCGATCTGGCCGACGATCGAGCCGACCGAGCCGGCGGCGGCCGACACCACCAGGGTCTCGCCCGGGTTCGGCCGACCGCATTCCAGCAGGCCGAAATAGGCGGTCAGGCCGGCGATCCCGAACACGCTGAGCAGGCGACTGAGCGGCTCGATCCTCGGCAGCTTCTGGACGCTGTCCGCCGCCAGGACGGCGAAGTCGCGCCAGCCGACGTCGGCGAAGACCAGGTCGCCGGGAGCGAGGCCCGGCGCGCGGGACTCCAGCACCTCGGCGACGCCGCCGCCGGCCATCACCTGCCCCGCCTCGACGGCGGAGCGATAGGTCGCGCCCTGCATCCAGGCCCGGTTGGCGGCGTCCAGCGAGATCAGGCGGACGCGGACCAGGATCTCGCCCGGGCCCGGCCGCGGCGTCGGGGCCTCGGCCAGCCGGAAATGTTCCAGCTCAAGCTTGCCCTGCGGCCTGGCGGCCAGAAGGATCTGGCGGTTGATCTCGGCCATCGGCGTTCCTCCGCGTTTTCTTCAGCCGACGATCCGCCGAAGCGCAGGGCGATCCAAGTGAAAACAGGAGCGGGGCGCAAAGCGAAACGGCCGCCTTCCCATGGAAGGCGGCCGCCCGCTCGGCTGATCCAGCCGCGAAATCGTGAAGGTCAGCGGGCCTGGCGGTCCCAGCCGTAGGCCACCCAGGAATGGCCGCCGACGTTGTGCGCCTCGATGATCGAGGGGTCGGCGGGCCGCGCGCGGGCGGTCGATCGGCGCGCGCGCATGGCCAACCCGGCCAGGGCCAGCAGGCAGCTGGCCATCAGCGCGATGACCACCACCGTCGCCGCGAAGAACACCGCCAGCACCGCCGCGACCGCGGCGGCGGCGGCGGTCGCCAGCGCACCGCCGATCCAGGCGAGACTCTTCCAGGCGGAACCGCCGTTCCGAGCGGCGCTCGATTGTGCGCCCATCAGCCTGTCCATCCGTATCCTCGTCGTAGGGGTCAAGCCCCAGCCAAACAGTATGTCGGCGCCCTCGGAGCTTCCGTCAACCTTTCGGCGGCGGAAGGGACCGAATTCGCCGAAGAAAACAGCACCTCGTCTTCAATAAGCGGCCAGAACGGGCGCCAGTTCCCGCCGCTCGCGAACCACCGCGTCATAGGCCGCGTTGATGGCCGCCGACTTGATCTGGGCCACCTCGACATATTCGGCCGGCAGGCCCTGGGCGATGACCCTGTCGGGGTGGGCGGCGGCCAGGGCGCGCCGCCAGGCCGCCCGCACCGTCTCGTCCGGGGCGTCGGCCGCCACGTCCAGCACCACGTAGGGATCGTCGGCGCCGGCGCCCAGATGGATCGCCTTGATCCGGCGGAAGGCCAGCGGCGACAGGCCGAACATCAGCGCCACCTGCTCCAGGTAGTCGAGCTCGTCGTGGGTGACGACGCCGTCGGACTTGGCGATATGGAACAGGCCGTCGAGCACGTCCTCCAGCAGCTGCGGGCAACCGCGATACCGCTTGGCCAGGCGCCGGGCGTAGCTTTCGAATCCCCTGGTGGACTGCCGCGCAAGATCGTACAGCCGTTCCACGTCGCGCTCGGCGGCGGGATCGGGTTGGAAGACTTCTGCGAAGGCCGCGAACTCCGAATGGTCGGCGCGGCCGTCGGCCTTGGCCAGCTTCGCGCCCAGGGCGGTGACGGCGGTCGAGAACGCCGGGTCCTCGCCGGGCGGGCCGGCAGGACAGTCCGGGCATTCGGCCGCGTCCACCTTGCGGACGGCCAAGCCTGCTATCTTGCGCCAGAAGCTCATGGGAACCATTGCAGTTTAGGATCGTGGCCGCACAATGACAACGACCAACGCCGCCGCAAGTTACGAATGGGTCATCTGGATCGACCGCGGCGGAACCTTCACCGACATCATCGGCCGCGACGGGGCGGGACGCACCCACAGCCTGAAACTGCTGTCGACCTCGGACGCCTACGAGGACGCCGCCGTCGAGGGGATGCGCCGGCTGCTGGGCGCGCAGCCCGGCCAGCCCTTCCCCGCCGAGCGCGTCACCGCCATCAAGATGGGCACGACGGTGGCCACCAACGCCCTGCTGGAGCGCAAGGGCGCCAAGACCCTGCTGGTCGCCACCCGCGGCTTCGCCGACGCCCTGGTCCTCGGCGACCAGGCCCGGCCGGACCTCTTCGCCCTCGACGTCGTCCGCCCCGCCCCCCTCTACGCCGGCGTCGTCGAGGCGGACGAGCGGCTGGCGGCGGACGGCGCGGTGGTCGCCCCCCTCGACCGCGATGCGTTGCTCGCCCGCCTGAAGCAGGCGGCCCTCGACGGCTACGAAAGCGCGGCCGTCGCCTTCCTGCACGCCGACCTCAATCCGGTCCACGAACTGGCCGCCGCCGAGCTGGCCCGCGAGGCCGGCCTGTCGTTCGTGGCCCTGTCGCACCAGGTCTCGCCCCTGCCCCGCTATGTCGCGCGGGCCGAGACCACGGTGGCGGACGCCTATCTGACCCCCGCCCTGCAGGCCTATGTCCAGCGGGTGGCCCGCGCGGTCGCGGGCGCGCCGCTGTACTTCATGACCTCGAACGGCGGCCTGGTCCGCGCCGAGACCTTCCGGGGCAAGGACGCCGTAGTCTCCGGCCCGGCCGGCGGCGTGGTCGGCGTGGCGCGGACGGCCGACGCCGCCGGCGCCCGCGCCGCCCTCGGCTTCGACATGGGCGGCACCTCGACCGACGTCTGCCGCTACGCCGGCGCGCTGGAGCGGCGCGACACCGCCAAGGTGGCCGGGGTCAAGGTCCGCGCGCCGATGCTGGACGTCGAGACGGTGGCCGCCGGCGGCGGCTCGATCCTGGCCTTCGACGGCCTGCGCGCCCGCGTCGGCCCGGACAGCGCCGGGGCCGATCCCGGCCCGGCCGCCTACGGCAAGGGCGGCCCGGCCACCGTGACCGACGCCAATCTGGTGCTGGGGCGGATCGACCCGCGCTTCTTCCCGGCGGTGTTCGGGCCGACCCACGACCGACCGCTCGACCTCGCCGCCGCCCGCGCGCGCCTCCAGGCCCTGGCCGACGCCATGGGCGCCGAGAGCGCCGAAGCCGCCGCCGAGGGCTTCATCGCCGTCGCCGTCGAACAGACCGCCCAGGCGGTGCGCCGCATATCCACCGAGCGCGGCTTCGACCCCCGCGACCACGCCCTGGTCGCCTTCGGCGGCGCCGCCGGCCAGATCGCCTGCTGGGCGGCCGAAGCCCTCGGCGCCGCCGACATCCTCAGCCCCCGCTACGCCTCGTTGCTTTCGGCCTGGGGCATCGGCCAGGCCGAGGTGCGCGCCCTGCGTCAGGCGGGACTGGAAAAACCATTGGACGACAACGGCTTGGCTCAGGCTCGTGACACGGCCGAGGCCCTGCGTCGGGAAGCCGAGACCGCCCTCGCCGCCCAGGGCGCGGCCGTGGGCGAGGTGCAGCTTCGCCTGATGCTGCGCTATGACGGCGCCGACGCCGCCCTGCCGGTCCCGCTAGGTCCCGTCGCCGAGGCCAAGGCCGCCTTCGAGACCGCCCACCAGCGGCTGTTCGGCTTCGTCGAGCCGACCCGGCCGATCCTCGTCGCCAGCGTCGAGGTCGAGGCGGCCGCGGCGGCCTCGCTGACGCCACCCGCCACAGCCGCCGCCCCGCCGCCGGCCGCTGGCGACGAAGGCGCGACGACGACGCGGCTCTACGCCGACGACGCCTTCCACGCCGCGCCCATCCTGCACGCCGAACGGCTGACCCAGGCTGTGGACGGGCCGGCCCTGATCGTGCGGGGCGACACCCAGATCGCCGTCGCCCCCGGCTGGCGCGCCCGTCCGGAGGCGGACGGCCTGATCCGCCTGGAGCGCATCGCCGCCGCCGCGATCCGCGCCGACGAGGCCGGCGACCGCCCAGACCCGGTGACGCTGGAGTTGTTCAACCGGCGCTTCATGGGCGTGGCCGAGGCGATGGGCGCGGCGCTGGAGCGCACCGCCCACTCGGTGAACATCAAGGAGCGGCTGGACTTCTCCTGCGCCCTGTTCGACGTCGAGGGCGGGCTGGTGGCCAACGCCCCGCACATGCCGGTGCACCTGGGCTCGATGGGGGCCAGCGTGCGGGCCGTCCGCGACCGCCATCCGGCCCTGCGGCCGGGCGACGCCTTCGTGCTCAACAACCCCTATGCCGGCGGCACCCACCTGCCCGACATCACCGTGGTCATGCCGGTGTTCATGAGCCAGGGCGACGCCGCGCCCAGCTTCTATGTCGCCGCGCGGGGACACCACGCCGACGTCGGCGGCGTGCAGCCGGGCTCGATGCCCCCCTTCTCGACCACCATCGCCGAGGAAGGCGTCCTGCTCGACGCCCTGCCGTTGATGCGCGACGGCCGGCTGCTCGAGGCCGAGATCCGCGCGGCCCTGGCCGCCGGCCCATGGCCCGCCCGCAATCCCGACCAGAACATCGCCGACCTCAAGGCCCAGATCGCCGCCTGCCAGGCGGGGGCGGCCTCGGTGGCCGAGATGATCCGGGCCTTCGGCCCCGGCGTGGTCGCCCGCTACATGGGCTTCGTGCAGGACAACGCCGCCGCCTCGGTGCGGCGGGCGATCGGGCGCCTGCGCGACGGGGCGGCCCGGGCGCCGATGGACGGCGGCGGCGAGATCGTGGTGCGCACCACCGTCGACGCGGCCGCCGGCGAGGCCGTGCTCGACTTCACCGGCACCAGCGCCGTGCTCGGCTCGAACTTCAACGCCCCGTCGGCCATCGTCGACGCGGCCGCCCTCTATGTGTTCCGCACCCTGGTCGACGACGAGATCCCGCTGAACGCCGGCTGCCTCAAGCCCCTGCGCATCGTCGTGCCGCCCGGCTCGATGCTGAACCCCGCCCCGCCGGCCGCCGTGGTCGCCGGCAATGTCGAGACCAGCCAGCATGTGGTCGACGCGCTCTACGCCGCCCTCGGCGTCATGGCCAACGCCCAGGGCACGATGAACAACTTCACCTTCGGCGACGCGACGCGGCAGTACTATGAAACCATCTGCGGCGGCGCAGGGGCGACCGCCGACGCCGACGGGGCCTCGGGCGTGCATACCCACATGACCAACTCGCGGCTGACCGATCCCGAGATCCTGGAACGGCGTTTCCCCGTGCGCGTCGAGACCTTCGCCCTGCGGCCCGGCTCAGGCGGCGCAGGGAACAAGCGCGGCGGCGACGGCGTGGTCCGGCGCATCCGCTTCCTCGCGCCCATGGAGGCGGCTCTGCTGTCCACCCGGCGCGAGCATGCGCCGCAGGGATTGGCCGGGGGCGATGCAGCCCTTTGCGGCCGTCAGCGTTTGATAACCTCCTCCGGCGCGGTAAACACCCTGCCGGGCTGTTTCTCAGTCGCCGTCCAGCCCGGCGACGCCATCGAGATCGAGACGCCGGGAGGCGGCGGCTTCGGTCCGGTCGGCGCCGCCGGCTGACGCAAGCAAGGACGTTTCCTGTATGGCCGTTGCGCCCCTTTTCGCCCTAGCCCTGATGATGACCGGCGCCGCCGGAGCGGCCGACGCGCCGCCCGGCCCGGAGACGGAGGAGCGCCTGCCCGCCGGCGCGCCCTCCGACGACTACGAGTTCGTCGCCTGGTGCTACGGGGTCCTCGGCGGCCACATGGAGCTGTTCAAGGAGGTCAAGCCGGAGCTGGACGCGATCTCCAAGCGCTGGAACAGCGTCAAGGAGGACGCCAAGGACTACGCCGAGCAGCAGGCGGCCGGCCGCGACGCGCTGAAGCTGTTCTCCGCCTCGATAACGGCGGCCGAGAAGGCCAGCCCGCAGCCGATTCACGACCGCGGTCTGGCCGCGGCCGCCAAGGGGCGCGGCATGTGGTCCCCCGCCCAGTTCGCCGACAAGAAGCTGGCCGCCTATTCCTGGATGAACTGGGGCCTGCCGGAACGGTGCGAGACCGTGGCCAAGCGGCTGCAGGTCCGCTCGCTGCTGGCCGCGCCCGCCTTGCAGGCCAACGCCGACCCGGCGCCGGCCGACGCCGCCAAGGACGCCCCCAAGGTCGAGGACGCCGCGCCGGCGGCGCCCGACGCGCCGGCCCCGGCCGAGAGCGCCGCGCCGGCCCCGGCCCCGGCCAAGAAGGGCAAGGCGGCCAAGAAGCCCGCCAGCTTCGTCGTCGATCCCAACAACCCGCAGCCCTGCCCCGGCCGGCTTGAGCCGGGCAAGAACGGCGCGATGCTCTGCAAGCTCTGACCGCAGGGCGAGGCGGTCAGGCGGCCGCCTCGCGCCTCGGGGCGTTGGGGTCGTAGTTGAGGATCGGCGACAGCCACCGCTCGGCCTTGGCGACCTCCCAGCCCTTGCGGCGGGCGTAGTCCTCGACCTGATCGCGGTCGATCTTGCCGACGCCGAAATAGTGCGCCTGCGGGTGGCCGAAATAGAGCCCGCTGACCGCCGCGCCGGGGCTCATGGCGAAGCTCTCTGTCAGGGTGATCCCGGTCTCAGCCTCGGCGTCCAACAGACGGAAAAGCGTGTCCTTTTCGGTGTGGTCGGGCTGGGCCGGATAACCGGGCGCCGGGCGGATGCCCTGGTATTTCTCGCCGATCAGCGCCTCGGCGTCGAAGCCCTCGTCCGGCGCGTAGCCCCAAAGCTCGGTGCGGACCTTGTGGTGCAGCGCCTCGGCGAAGGCTTCGGCCAGCCGGTCGGCCAGGGCCGAGGCCATGATCGCCGAATAGTCGTCCCCCGCCGCCTTGAACCTGGCGACGATCTCGTCCTCGCCATGGCCGGCGGTGACCGCGAAGCCGCCGACATAGTCGGCCCCCGCCCCGACCGGCGCGACGAAGTCGGCCAAGGCGAGGTTGGCCTTGCCCTCGGTCTTGGCCATCTGCTGGCGCAGAGTGTGCAGGCGGCCGATCTCACGGTCGCGGTTCTCATCGGCATAGACGACGACGTCATCGCCTTCGGCGTTGGCGGGCCACAGGCCGACCACGCCCCTGGCCTCGAACCAGTTCTCGGCGACGATCTTGTCCAGCATCTCGCGCGCGTCGGCGTAGAGGCTGCGAGCGGCCTCGCCGACCACGTCGTCTTCAAGGATCTGCGGATAGCGGCCGATCAGCTCCCAACTGGCGAAGAAGGGCGACCAATCGATGTATTTAACTAAATCTTTCAGATCATAAGGCGCGAAAGTTCGCGTTCCGATGAACGTCGGCTTCGGCGCGGCATAGGCCGGCCAATCGATAGCGAACCGCCGGGCGCGGGCGTCGGCCAGGCTGGTGCGGGCCTTGACCTCCTGGCCGCGGGCGAACTGCTCGCGCACGCGGATGTACTCGGCGCGGGTGGCGGCGACGGTCTTCTCCCGCTCGGTCGGCGACAGCAGGTTCGAGACCACCCCGACCGCCCGGCTGGCGTCCAGCACATAGGTGGTCGAGCCGCGATGATAGGCCGGCTCGATCTTGACCGCCGTGTGGGTGCGGCTGGTGGTGGCCCCGCCGATCAGCAGCGGAATGTCGAAGCCGCGCCGCTCCATCTCGGCGGCGACGAACACCATCTCGTCCAGCGACGGGGTGATCAGGCCCGACAGGCCGACCACGTCGACCTTGTGCTTCTCGGCCTCGTCGAGGATGCGGTCGGCCGGCACCATCACGCCGAGGTCGATGACCTCGTAATTGTTGCACTGTAGGACCACGCCGACGATGTTCTTGCCGATGTCGTGGACGTCGCCCTTGACGGTGGCCATCAGGATCTTGCCCGCCGCCTCGCGCGGCTTGCCTTCCTTCTCGGCCTCCATGAACGGCATCAGATAGGCCACGGCCTGCTTCATCACCCGCGCCGACTTGACCACCTGGGGCAGGAACATCTTGCCCGCGCCGAACAGGTCGCCGACCACGTTCATGCCGCTCATCAGCGGGCCTTCGATGACGTGCAGCGGCCGCTCGGCCTGCAGCCGCGCCTCTTCGGTGTCGGCGATGATGAATTCGGTATTGCCGTGGACCAGGGCGTAGCTCAGCCGCTCGGCCACCGGCGCGTTGCGCCAGGCCAGGTCGACGACCTTCTCGGCCCCCTTCTCGCCCTTGTACTTGGGCGCGAGGTCGACCAGCCGCTCGGTCTGCGAGCCGCCGCCTTTCGGCTTGCGATTGAGGATGACGTCCTCGACCGCCTCGCGCAGTTCGGCGTCGATGTCGTCATAGACCGGCAGGTCGCCGGCGTTGACGATGCCCATGTCCATGCCGGCGTTGATGGCGTGGTACAGGAACACCGAGTGGATCGCCCGCCGCACCGGCTCGTTGCCGCGGAAGCTGAACGACACGTTCGACACCCCGCCCGACACCCGCGCATAGGGCAGAAGCTGCTTGATCCGCCGCGTCGCCTCGATGAAGTCGACGGCGTAGTTGTCGTGCTCCTCGATCCCGGTCGCCACGGCGAAGATGTTGGGGTCGAAGATGATGTCCTCGGGCGCGAACCCGACCTTGTCGACCAGGGTGTTATAGGCCCGCTCGCAGATCTCGACCTTGCGGTCGGCGGTGTCGGCCTGCCCGATCTCGTCGAAGGCCATCACCACCACCGCCGCGCCGTAGCGCTGGCAGAGCCGGGCCTGCTGCAGGAACTTCTCCTCGCCCTCCTTCAGGCTGATCGAATTGACGATCGCCTTGCCCTGGACGCACTTCAGTCCGGCCTCGATCACCTCCCACTTGGAGCTGTCGATCATGATCGGCACGCGGGCGATGTCGGGCTCGGAGGCGATCAGGTTCAGGAAGGTGACCATGGCCTGCTTCGAATCCAGCAGGCCTTCGTCCATGTTGATGTCGATGACCTGGGCGCCCGCCTCGACCTGCTGGCGCGCCACCGACAGGGCGGCCGCGTAGTCGCCCTCGACCACCAGCTTCTTGAACTTGGCCGAGCCGGTGACGTTGGTGCGCTCGCCGATATTGACGAAAACAGGTCTCACTTACGCAGTTCCTTGATCGACGGGCGGCTCGCGGCCGGCCAGGGCCAGCCGTCGGCTGATGATCGCCTGGGGCGCGCCGGCGACGACGATGGCCGGCCAGCTCTCGGGCGACTTCTGTTTCTGTTGCTGAAGGATGGCGACAAGGCGCGACAGCAGGGTCATGTCCGCCTGCCCGGCCAGGCGCACGATGGCGGCCGGCGGGGCGGCAAGATCGGCGGCGGCGGTCGGTCCCGGCGGCAGCTCAAGGCGGCGGCAGACCTCGAAGAACGCCGTGCCCAGCGCGCCGAGCGCCTTGTCGCTGACCGCCTTGCGGCTCAGGCGGTTGCGCATGTCGCGGGCCTGCTCGACCTCGACGGGGCTGAGCGCCAGTTTCTTGTCGTGCGGCAGCATCAGGCGAGCTCGAACGGCTCCAGGCCCGACAGGCGCATGGCTTTCGGCCGCTCGGGGATCTGGCGCGGGGTCACTCCGGCCACCGCCTCGGCGACATGGCGGATGTGGTCGGGCGTCGTGCCGCAGCAGCCGCCAAGGATGTTGACCAGCCCCGCCTCGGCCCATTCGTGCAGCATGTGGCCGGTCTCGTGCGGCTCCTCGTCGTACTCGCCGAAGGCGTTGGGCAGGCCGGCGTTGGGATAGGCCGCGACCAGGGTGTCGGCGATGCGGGCGATGTCGGCGATGTGCGGCCGCATCAACTCGGCGCCGAGGGCGCAGTTGAAGCCGACCGCGAACGGCTTGGCGTGGCGCACCGAGTTCCAGAACGCCTCGGCCGTCTGGCCCGACAGGGTGCGGCCCGAACGGTCGGTGATGGTGCCGGAGATCCAGATCGGCAGCGGCTCCAGCCCGTCGTCCTCCAGGTCGAGGATGGCCTTGATCGCCGCCTTGCAGTTCAGGGTGTCGAACACCGTCTCGACCAGGAACAGGTCGACGCCGCCGTCGTGCAGGGCCAGGGCCTGCTCGCGGTAGGAATCATAGACCTGATCGAAGGTCACCGCCCGCGCGCCGGGATCGTTGACGTCAGGGCTGATCGACAGGGTGCGGTTCAGCGGCCCGATCGAGCCGGCGACGAAACGCGGCTTGTGCGGCTCCTTCGCGGTCCAGGCGTCGGCGCTGGCGCGGGCGATGCGCGCGCCTTGCAGGTTGAGGTCGCGGACCGCCGCCTCCATGCCGTAGTCGGCCATGCCGATGGCGGTCGAGGAGAAGGTGTTGGTCTCGGAAATGTCGGCGCCGGCGGCGTAGTAGGCGTCGTGCAGCTTGCCGATGATGTCCGGCCGGGTCAGGCACAGAAGGTCGTTGTTGCCCTTCTGCGGGTGGTTGTGGTCCCGGAACAGCGCGCCGCGATAGTCCTCCTCGGACAGCTTCTCCTTCTGGATCATCACGCCCCAGGAGCCGTCGAGGATCAGAATGCGCTCCTTGGCGGCCGCCTTGAGGGCGGCGATACGGTCGGCGCGAGTCATCGTGCGGCCCCCTGCTGGCGGGCGAGCTCCCGCTGGAATTCCTGTTCCGACCTGGCGACGTAGCGCGACATCTCGCCGGGATCGACAAACGGGTTCGAACCCGGGGTCAGCGCCCTGCCGCGCTTCGCGGCCAGGTCGGCCATTTCGGGATGGTTGGGCAGGAAGAGGTCGGCTGGCGTGGCCTTGAGGCGGGTGAAGCTCTGGCGATAATCATCGACGATGCGGGGATAGGCCTTGTTGCCGACCAGCGCGTTACCGGCCACCGAGGTCGACCCGTAGAACACCGCGTTCAGCGGCCGTCCCTTGTCGTTGACCGCCAGGGTCCAGGTCGTGCAGCCCGGCGTGTGGCCCGGCGTCAGCACGGCGATGAGCACCGTCTCGCCCAGCTTGATCTTGTCGCCGTCGCGCACGGTGCGGTCGACCTTGACCGGCGGGAAGCTGACCTCGCCGTTCTCGTTGTCGCCGATGTGCCGGCCCTGCTCCAGCGCCTTGCGGTCGCCGCCGCTGGCGTAGAGTTTGGCGCCGGTGTCGGCCTTGAGCTTGGCCAGCCCCCCGGCGTGGTCGATATGGGCGTGGGTGTTGAGCAGGATCTTCACGTCCGCCGCCTTGAAACCCAGCCTGCGGATATTGGCCTCGATGATGTCGGCGCCGCCGTCCGGCATGCCGCCGTCGATCAGGATCAGCCCGCTCGAGGTCGAGATCAGATAGGCGCTTAGCCCTTCGGACCCGACGTAATAGATGTTGCCGGCCACGTGATAGGGCTCGGTCGGCTTGGTCCAGGCCGCCGGCCAGGCCGCCGCCAGGGCCGGAAGCGCGAGGGCGACGAGGCCCGCGGCGATGCTGGCGAACTTCCTCATGCCCCGACGGCCTCCGCATGTTCGCGCACGCCCAGCACGCGGCAGATCGCGTAGACGAGGTCGGCGCGGTTGAGGGTGTAGAAGTGGAAGTCGGAGAAGCCCTGCTCCTCCAGCTTGGCGCACATCTCGGCGGCCACCGAACAGGCGATCAGCCGGCGGGTGTCGGGATCGCCATCCAGCCCGTCGAACAGGTTGGCCAGCCAGGCGGGAATGGTCGCCTGGCAGGCGGCCGCCATCTTCACCAGCCCCTTGAAATTGGTCACCGGCATGATCGCCGGCACGATGGGGATGGTGATCCCGGCGCCGCGCACCCGGTCGACGAAGCGCAGGAAGGCGTCGATGTCGAAGAAGAACTGGCTGACGCCCAGCGTCGCGCCAGCGTCGACCTTGGCCTTGAGCACGTCGATGTCGTGCTCCATCGACGGGCTTTCGGGGTGTTTCTCGGGATAGACGCCGACCAGCACCTCGAACGGGGCGACCGCGCGCAGGGCGGCGGTCAGCTCGGTGGCGTTCTTGTAGCCGTCCTCGCGCGGGACATAGACCCCGCCCACGCCGCCGGGCGGATCACCGCGCAGGGCGACGACATGGCGCACGCCGGCCGCCCAGTAGTCGCGGATCACCGCATCGACCTCCTCGCGCGAGGCGTCGACGCAGGTCAGGTGCGCGGCGGGCTTGAGCCCGGTCTCCTCGATGATCCGGCGCACGGTGCGGTGGGTGCGCTCCCGGGTCGAACCGCCGGCCCCGTAGGTCACCGAGACGAAGGACGGGTTCAGCGGCTCCAGCCGGCGGATCGCCGACCACAGGCTCTCCTCCATCTCCGGCGTCTTGGGCGGGAAGAACTCGAACGAGCAGCGGATACGGCTGTGTTCGCGCTCGCCGGCACGGGCCACCGGGCCGATCACGCGGCGAGGTTCGATGATGGCGGCGGCGGCGGTCATGCGGCGGTCCTTTGTTTCTCACCCTGGCGGGCGGCGGACCAGACCTTGACGGTCAGGCCCTGGGCGTCGGTCGGCGGCAGGGCGGCCGACGCGGGCGCCTCCAGGCCGGCGGCGGCGAACCAGCGGCCGATCTCGTCGTCCGAGAAGCCGAGCCGGCGATGCTGATGCGCCTCGCGCAGGAATTCCAGCCCGTGCGGGGCGAAGTCGACGATGAGCAGGCGGCCGCCCGGCGCCACCAGGCGCGCGGCCTCGGCCACGGCGGCGGCGGGGTCGGACAGGTAGTGCAGCACCTGGTGCACCACCACCAGATCGGCGGCGCCGTCCGGCAGCCGGGTGGCGAAGATGTCGCCATGACGCAGCTCGGCGCCCTCCAGCCCCTCCTCCGAGGCGTGGCGGCGGGCGATGTTCAGCATCTGCTGCGACATGTCGAGGCCGAGCACCGACCTGGCCCGCGGCGCCAGCAGGGTCAGCATGCGGCCGGTGCCGGTGCCCAGGTCGACCAGCCGCTCGAACGGCCCCGCCCCGGCGGCGGCCAGGATGGCGGCCTCGACATCGGCCTCGGAGACGTAGAGCGAACGGATCTCGTCCCAGCGGGCGGCGTTCTGGGCGAAGTAGGCGGCCGCCTCGGCCGACCGCTCGGCCCGCACCGCCTCCAGCCGCTCGGCGTCACGCTGGGTGACCGGGTCGGCGGGATCGATGAGGTCCAGCGCGCCGTCCAGCAGGGGCCGTGCGCCGCCGTGGGCGGAAAGCCGATAGAAGACCCAGGCGCCGTCGGGGAATCGCTCGATAAGGCCGGCTTCGCTGAGCAGCTTCAGGTGCCGCGAGACCCGGGGCTGGCTCTGGTCCAGTATGCGGCTGAGCTCCATCACGGCCAGCTCTTCGCTGGCCAGCAGAGCCAGGATGCGCAGGCGCGTGGGCTCGCCCGCCGCGCGCAGCACCTCGACCACCTGATCCGAACCCATCGCCATGGACCATATAAAGATATCTTTATATGGTTATGTAAAGCGAAAATCTCGCCTTGGGGACGGGTTCCTCGGGGGCGGGCTCGGAGACGGGCTCAGGCGGCCTTGGGCTCCCACAGCTCGATCTTGAGCCCGGCCGGGTCCAGCAGCCAGGCGAAGCGGCCGTTCGGATCGCTGTCGTCGCGGCTCAGCGGCTCGACGCCCTCGGTCTTGGCCCGCTCCAGCACCCCGTCGAGGTCGTCGACCATCAGGTTGATCATGAACGTCGCCTGCGACGGCGCGAAATAGTTGGAGTCGGCGCGAAACGGGCTCCAGATCGCCGCGCCCCGGCCAAGGGCCGGAAAAGCCGCTCCGCCCCACGGCTCGATCTCGAAGCCGAGCACCCGCCGGTACCACGCCCGCAAGTCGTCGGCGTTCTCGACCTTGAAGAACACGCCGCCCAGTCCGATCACCTTGGCCATATGCCGCTCCCCGCCAACGTCCGCGTTCCTCAGCGATATTCCTCGACCGCTTCTCTCGCGCGCGGCTCGGCCGAGCCGCCGACCGGGCTGGCCAGGGGTTCGCCATGGAAGAAGCAGCGCAGGTTCTCCAGGCACATGGCCACCATCTGCGGCGCCGATTCCAGGGTCGCGCCGGCGGTGTGCGGCGTCAGCACCGTGTTGGGCACGTCCTTCCAGCGGGCGGCCGGCGTCGGCTCCTTCTCGAACACGTCCAGGGCCGCCATGCCCAGCCGGCCGTCCTTCAGCGCCGCGATCAGGGCGTCCTCGTCCACCACCGAGCCGCGGGCGACATTGACCAGGCAGCCGCGCGGCCCCAGGGCCTCGATCACCGCCCGGTCGATCAGGCCCCGGTTCGCCGCCTCGGCCCGGCAGGCGACCACCAGCACGTCGGAATCCTTGGCCAGGTCGAGCAGGCTGGAGGCGCGCGGCCAGCGGGCGTCGGGCTTGGGCCGCGGCCCCCACCACGCCACCTGCAGGCCGAAGACCTCGAGCCGCCGCGCCACCGCCTCGCCGATGCCGCCCAGTCCGACCACGCCGGCCTTCTTGCGGCCGAGCGAGCGGCGGGCGTTGAGCCGCTCATGCCCCTCCCAACGGCCGTCGCGCACCCGGCGGTCGCCCTCCACCAGACCGCGCCACACCGCGATCAGCGAACCGACCGCGTGGTCGGCCACATCGTCGGCGTTGAGGCTGGGGGCGTGGGTGACGGCGACGCCGTGCGCCCGGCACCACGGCACGTCGACGCCGTCATAGCCGACGCTGACGCAGGCGATCAGGCCGAGCCTGGGCATCTCGGCCAGGAGGTCCGGCTCCAGGCGGAATTCTCCGGCGTGGACGACGGCCTGCACCTTGCGGCCGACGCCGTCCAGGAAGGCCAGCCGATCCTTGTGCTCCCACAATCGCGCGACGACATAGGCCGGTTCGAGCAGGGGCTGCATCGGCAGCAGCATCTCGTGCGAGAGCAGGATGACGGGCTTGGCGTCGGGCATCGGCGGGCTCCACGGACAGCGTCCGCCGAAAGACTATACCCGCCGGGCGCAGCCCGTCATGATATTCAACCGTATCGCGACGCGCCGCCGCGCAGATCGTCGTCCGTTCGCAAAACGAGAAAAGATCGCTCTCAAGGCGAAATCCAATGCAACGCTCCTCGTCCATCGGCGTTGTGCGCAGTGCTGGCTGCGATCTTGCAGCCGCCGAGATGAGGAAAACCGCGCAATGCTGTCGAAGACCTTTGTCCTTGGGGTCGCCGCCCTGTCCCTGGCCGTTGCGCCCGCCATGGCGAAAACGACGCACAAGAAGGCCGCCGAACCGGAGGCCGCCGGCAGCCCCAACGCCGGCCCGATCCCCTACGACCAACTGCCCAAGGACGATGCGCCGGCCGCCAAGGCGCCGGCCCACAAGGCCAAGGCGCACAAGGCCAAGCACCACAAGGCCAAGCCGAAGGCCGCCCCGGCCGCCGCCGCCCCGGCTCCCGACGCCGGCGCGCAGCCCAAGTAGGAGCGGATACGGCTCCCGACAAAAAAGGCCCGGCGATCGCCGGGCCTTTTCCTTTTCGGACGCGCCGTCAGGTCAGCGGCTGAACTTCTGGAACTTGATCCGGTGCGGGATCAGGCTGTCGGCGCCCAGGCGGCGCTTCTTGTCTTCCTCATAGGCCTCGAAGTTGCCTTCGAACCATTCGACGTGGCTGTCGCCCTCGAAGGCCAGGATGTGGGTCGCCAGGCGGTCGAGGAACCAGCGGTCGTGGCTGATGACCACGGCGCAGCCCGCGAAGTCTTCCAGCGCCTCTTCCAGGGCCTGCAAGGTTTCGATGTCCAGGTCATTGGTCGGTTCGTCGAGCAGGATCAGGTTGCCGCCGGCGGCCAGCGTCTTGGCCAGGTGGACGCGGTTGCGCTCGCCGCCCGACAGCAGGCCGACCTTCTTCTGCTGGTCGCCGCCCTTGAAGTTGAAGCCGCCGACATAGGCGCGCGAATTGATCTCGCGCTTGCCGACGACCATGACGTCGGTGCCGCCGCTGATCTCCTGCCAGACGGTCTTGTTCGGGTCGAGCGCGTCGCGGCTCTGGTCGACATAGGCCAGCTTGACCGTCTCGCCGACCTTGATCGCCCCGGCGTCGGGCGTTTCCTGGCCGGTGATCAGCTTGAACAGGGTCGACTTGCCGGCGCCGTTCGGGCCGATGACGCCGACGATGCCGTTCGGCGGCAGCCTGAACGACAGGTCCTTGAACAGCAGCTTGTCGCCGTATTCCTTTTCCAGATTGTCGACTTCGAGCACGACGTTGCCGAGGCGCGGGCCGGGCGGGATCTGGATGGTGGCGAAGGTCTGGGCGCCGCGGGCGTTCTCCTGCTCGGTGACCATCTTCTCATAGGCGGCCAGGCGGGCCTTCGACTTGGACTGGCGGGCCTTGGCGTTGGAGCGCACCCAGTCCAGTTCGCGGGTGAGCGCGCGCTGGCGGGCTTCGCTTTCGCTCTGCTCCTGCACGACGCGCTTCTGCTTCTGCTCCAGCCAGCCGGAATAGTTGCCCTCGTAGGGCACGCCCTTGCCGCGGTCGAGCTCCAGGGTCCACTTGGTGACCTGGTCGAGGAAGTAACGGTCGTGGGTGACCAGGATCACGCAGCCGGGGAAGGCTTCCAGGTGGTGCTGCAGCCAGGCCACCGACTCGGCGTCGAGGTGGTTGGTCGGCTCGTCGAGCAGCAGCATGTCCGGCTTGGACAGCAGCAGGCGGGCGAGCGCGATGCGGCGCTTCTCACCGCCCGACAGGCTTTCGACCGACCAGTCGTTGGGCGGACAGCGCAGGGCGTCCATGGCCATTTCGATGCGGCTGTCGATGTCCCACAGATCGCCGGCGTCGAGCTTCTCCTGGAGGGCGGTCATCTCCTCCATCAGCTCGTCGGTGTATTCCTCGCCCATCAGGGTGGCGACTTCGTTGTAGCGGTCGAAGATCTTCTTCTCTTCGCACCACGAGATGACGTTGCCCCAGACGTTGAGCTGCTCGTCGAGCTGCGGCTCCTGCTCCAGGTAGCCCATCTTGACGCCGTCGGCGGCGCGGGCCTCGCCCGAGAACTCCTTGTCGATCCCAGCCATGATCTTCAGCAGGGTCGACTTACCCGAGCCGTTGACCCCGACCACGCCGATCTTGGCGTCGGAGTAGAACGACAGCCAGATGTTCTCGAAGACCTTCTTGCCGCCGGGATAGGCCTTGGTCAGGCCCTGCATCTGGAAAATGTACTGCTGCGCCATGGCGGCTCGGGTCCGTTCGGTATCTGCGGGAGTTGGGCGCTCTCATAGCTGAGGGCGCCCCGCCCGTGCAACGTCGGCGCAGTATTCGAGCCGAGATCACCGCCCCGTCGGCATGTCCTTGAACGGCACGTCCTTGTCGACGCGGACCTCGCCCGGCAGGCCCAGGACCCGCTCGGCGATGATGTTCTTGAGGATCTCGTCGGTGCCGCCGGCGATGCGCAGGCCCGGCGCCCACATCAGGCTCTGCTGGAACGCCGCCTCCATCGGGGCCAGGGCCGGATCGTTGATGATCCCGTACTGGTCCTCCATCTCGACCGCCAGGTTCGACAGGTCCTGCAGCTGATTGGCGGAAATGATCTTGCCGATTGAACTTTCCGGTCCCGGCGTCTGGCCTCGCGACAGCGCCGTCATGGTGCGGAAACGGGTCAGCTTCAGCCCTTCGGCCTGGACGTACCAGTCGGCCAGCTTCTCGCGGAACGAGGCGTCCGACAGGGCCGGCCCGTTCCCGGCCGGCAGGTCGCGGGCGAGGTTCATGATCTCGGCGTAGTTCGGCCCGGCCGACCCGCCGACGGCGAGGCGCTCGTTCATCAGCGTGACCAAGGCGACCTGCCAGCCCTGCCCCGGCTCGCCCAGGCGCTGGCTGTCCTTGACACGGACGTCGGTGAAATAGACCTCGTTGAACTCCGAACCGCCCGACATCTGGTAGATCGGCCGCACCTCCACGCCCGGCGACTTCATGTCGATCCAGAACATGGTCAGGCCCTTGTGCTTGGGCGTGTCGGGATCGGTGCGCACCAGCACGATGCCGTAGTCGGAATACTGGGCGCCGGTGGTCCACACCTTCTGGCCGTTGATCACCCAGTCGTCGCCGTCGCGCACGGCGCGGGTGCGCGCCGCCGCCACGTCCGAGCCGCCGGCCGGCTCGGAGAACAGCTGGCACCAGATCTCCTCGCCGCGCACGGCCGGGCCGACGAAGCGCTGCTTGGTCTCGTCATCGGCGAAGGCCATCACCGTCGGCACGCACATGCCCAGGCCGATGGTGAAATAGCCGTAGTTGACGCCGGCCTTGCCCTCTTCCTGGTTGAAGATCACCTGCTGGATCGGCGATCCGCCGCCGCCGCCCCAGGCCTTGGGCCAGGTGATGCAGGCGTAGCCGGCCTCGGCCTTGCGGGCCTGCCAGGACTTGGCGGCGGCCATGTGGTCGTCGGTGTTGGGCCGGCGCCCGCCCGCGCTTCTGGCGGCGTGGTCGGCGGCGTTGGCCTCCAGCCAGGCCTTGGCCTGGGCGCGGTAGGCGGCCTCTTCGGGGCTGTCGTTGAAGTCCATGTTCGTTTCCTCGAATGTCGTTGAGCGGTGCGCGGCGCGGCGGTCAGGCCGCGTTGCGGCGCTCCAGCTGCTGAACCAGGCGTTCCTTCCAGACCTTGGGCGCGCCGGCGACCAGGGAAAGCTGTCGCGAGCGGCGATAATAGAGGTGACAATCGACGTCCCAGGTGAAGCCCATGCCGCCGTGGGTCTGGATGTTCTCCTTCGCGGCGAACCAGAAGGCTTCCGACGCCGCCACCCGCGCCGCCGAGGCGGCGATGGGCAGTTCGGCCGCGCCGGTGTTGAGCGCCCAGGCGCCGTAATAGGCGTTGGAGCGGGCGACCTCGTTCTTGACGTAGATGTCGGCCAGCTTGTGCTTGATCGCCTGATAGCCGGCGATGACGCGGCCGAAGGCGTAGCGTTCAAGAGCGTAAGCCTTGGCCATCTCCAGGCAGCGGTCGGCGCCGCCGACCTGTTCGAAGGCCAGCAGCACCGCCGCACGGTCCATCACCTGCTCGACCAAGGCGAAGCCCTCGCCCGCCGCGCCGACGCGGGTCGCCGAAGCGCCGCTGAAGGTCAGCCTGGCCGCGCCGCGGGCCGGATCGAGGGTCTTGAGGGTCTCGCTCTGGACGCCCGCGCCCTTGAGGTCGACCAGGAACAGGCCGGGCTTGCCGCCCTCGTTGGCCAGGACCAGCGCCACGTCGGCGATGTCGCCGTCGGTGACCGGGATCTTGACGCCGGTCAGCTTGCCGCCCTCGACCTTGGCCTTGACCGAAGCGGGCGTGACCGGGCCGGGACCTTCGGAGGTGGCGAAGGCGCCGATCAGTTCGCCGGCGGCGATCTTGGGCAGCAGCTCGCCCTTCTGCTTGTCGTCGCCGGCCAGCAGCAGCGCCTCGGCGAGGAAATAGACGGTCGAGGCGAACGGGATCGGGGCGACGACGCGGCCCAACTCCTCGGCGATGGCGCAAAGCTCGACATGGCCGAGCCCCAGGCCGCCGAAGTCCTCGGGAATGGCCGCGCCCAGCCAGCCCTGAGCGGCCACGGCCTTCCACAGGCCCTCGTCATAGGAACGGTCGGCGTTGTCCATCACGCCGCGGACCACCGCAGGCCCGCAGTTCGCCTCCAAGAACTTGCGCGCTTCGTTCTTGAGGAATTTCTGGTCGTCGGAATAGTCGAAGTTCACGGCCCAAACGCCCTCCCGGCATGCGCGCCCAGGCGGCGCGTCGTCTTTGTAGGCGACGAGCATAACCACTTGTGCGCACAGGAAAAGATTGACCTGGCGTCAACGATTCCGGGCGATAAGCGAAGGTTGCGAACAACGGTTTGGGGGCGTGCGCATGGCCAAGGCTCAGTTTCACCGCAACCAGAAGGTCTGGGTCGAGAGCGTCGGCGCCTGGGCGGTGGTCGAGAAGATCGTCCCGGTCTGGGCCAAGGGCTTCGACGAGCCGGTGCGGATCACCTACGACGTCGGCCTCGGCCGCGAGTTCCTGGCCAACGAACTGCGGGCCGAGGACAAGGGCGAGGACGGCGGCGACGCCGACCTCGGCGACTGGCGGTTGCTGCGCGCCCGCAACAAGTGGCAGACCCAGGAGGACTGCGCTCATCACCCCTATCCCGGCACCTATCCGGTGGTGGTGACAGACCCCAACGACTGGGGCGGCTGGCGCACGCCGGGGGCCGAATACGACCGCGACCCGCGCAAGATCGAGTTCCAGGCCCGGCTGATCGCCAGCGCCCCGAGGTTGCTGAAACTGGCCCAGGACCTCAACGACCTCGTCGCCGAGGCGCCCGAGGACGCCCCTGGCGACATCCTGGCCCTGGCGCGGCGCGCCCAGACGGTGCTGCGCTACCTCGCCGAGGTCCCGGCGCCGGCGGCCCAATGAGCGCCGCGGCCCGGGTCGGCGGCGAACGGGCGAGGCCGCTCGGGGGCTGAAAAAGAAGACGCCGCCTCGAGATGACACCGCGACGCGGCGGCGCTACATCCGGAGCATGCGCACCGACACGCCCGAACCCGTCCGCCTTTCCGACTATCGCCCGCCCGCGTTCCTGATCGACGAGGCGGCGCTGGAGTTCCGGCTGGAGCCGACGGCGACGCGGGTTCGGGCCCGCCTGTCGGTGCGGCGCAACGGCGTCCACGATCAGCCGCTGACGCTCGACGGCGTGCGCCTGTCGCTGCTCGGGATCGAGATCGACGGCCGCGCCCTGTCGCCCGCCGAATACGAGGTCGCCCCCGAGACCCTGACCATCGCCGCCGTCCCCGACGCCTTCGTCCTGGTCACCGAGGTCGAGATCGATCCTGAGGGCAACAAGGCCCTGGAAGGCCTCTACATGTCCGGCGGCCGCTTCTGCACCCAGTGCGAGGCCGAGGGCTTCCGCAAGATCACCTACTTCCCCGACCGGCCGGACGTGCTGGCCCGGTACACCGTCCGGATCGAGGCCGACGCGGCCTATCCGCGCCTGCTGTCCAACGGCAACCTGATCGAAAGCGGCGAGACCGCCGACGGCCGCCGCTACGCGGTCTGGAACGACCCCTTCCCCAAGCCCTGCTATCTGTTCGCCCTGGTCGCCGGCGAGCTGGACGAACTGGCCGACAGCTTCGTCACCCTGTCCGGGCGCGAGGTCGCGCTGCGGATCTATGTCGATCCTGGCCAGGCGCCCCGGGCCGCCTACGCCATGGACGCCCTCAAGCGCTCCATGAAGTGGGACGAACAAGCCTTTGGCCGGGAATACGATCTCGACCTGTTCATGATCGTCGCCGTGCGCGATTTCAATTTCGGCGCGATGGAGAACAAGGGGCTGAACATCTTCAACAGCTCCCTGCTGCTCGCCGACGCCGAAACCGCCACCGACCTCGACTATGAGCGCATCGAGAGCGTCGTCGCCCACGAGTATTTCCACAACTGGACCGGCGACCGCATCACTTGCCGAGACTGGTTCCAGCTGTGCCTCAAGGAGGGCCTGACCGTCTTCCGCGACCAGAGCTTCTCGGCCGACATGCGCGGCGAGGCGGTGCAACGGATCAAGGACGTCAAGGCGCTGCGCGCGCGGCAGTTCCCCGAGGACGCCGGCCCCCTCGCCCATCCAGTGCGGCCGTCCAGCTATATGAAGATCGACAACTTCTACACGGCGACCGTCTACGAGAAGGGCGCCGAGGTCATCCGCATGCTCAAGCTGCTGCTGGGCGAGGCGGACTTCCGGCGCGGCATGGACCTCTATTTCGACCGCTGGGACGGCCAGGCCGCCACGGTCGAGGCCTTCATCGCCTGCTTCGCCGAGGCCTCGGGCGCCGATCTCGGCGACTTCTTCCGCTGGTACGAGCAGGCCGGCACCCCCGAGGTGTCGATCTCGGCCGAGTGGGACGAGGCCGGCGCGGCGCTCGACGTGCTGCTCACCCAGAAGACCGCTCCCACGCCCGGCCAGGCGATCAAGGCGGCGCTGGTGACGCCGGTGGCCCTGGGCCTGCTCGACGAGGACGGCCGGGTCCTCAAGGACACCGAGGTCGTCCTGCTGGCCGAGGCCGAACGCCGGGTGCGGATCGAGGGCGTGCCCCGTCGCCCGGTGCTGTCTGCGCTGCGCGGCTTCTCCGCGCCGGTGCAGTTGGCCGTCGACGCCCCGTCCCGCCACCGCTACGTGCTGCTCGCCGCCGACGTCGACCTGTTCAACCGCTGGGAGGCCGGCCAGGAGCTGGCGCGGGAGCTGATCCTGGCCCGCGCCGCCGGCCACGCCGACGAAGTCGGCGAGGAACGCTTCGCCGAAGCCCTCGGCCGCGCCCTTGACGACCAGGCGGCCGAACCGGCGTTCAAGGCGCTGCTGCTATCCCTGCCCGGCGAGCAGGACCTGGCCATGGCCAGCACGCCGGCCGATCCGCACGCCATCCACGCGGCGCGCCAGGCCTTGCGCCTGCGCATCGCCGCCCATCTCGGCGACCGGCTGCGCCGCCTGCACGCCGACATGCGGGACGCCGCCCCCTTCTCGCCCGACGCCGCCAGCGCCGGCCGCCGCGCCCTGCGCAACGGCGCGCTCGAGGCCCTGGCCTGCGATCCCCACGCCGACAACGTCGCCCTGACCGTCGCGCACTTCGAAGGCGCGGCCAACATGACCGACGCCATGGGCGGGCTGACCGCGCTGTCGCAGATCGGCGGCCCGGCCTTCGAACAGGCGCTGGCGGCGTTCTACGCCCGCTGGAAGGACGAACCGCTGGTGATCGACAAGTGGTTCGCGATCCAGGCGCGCGATCCGTCCGACCTGGCGCTCGGCCGGGTGCTCGGCCTCACCGCCCACCCCGCCTTCGACCTCAAGACCCCGAACCGCATGCGCGCCCTGGTGCAGACCTTCGCCAACGGCAACCCCGCCCGCTTCCACGACCCCAGCGGGGCGGGCTACCGCTTCCTGGCCGACCAGATCCTGGCCGTGGACGCCTTCAATCCGATGACCGCCGCCCGGCTGGTCGAGCCGCTGGGCGGCTGGCGACGCTACGCGCCGGCCCTGGGCCAGGCCATGCGCGCCGAGCTGGAGCGGATCGCCGCCGCGCCGGGCCTGTCGAAGAACGTCCTCGAACTGGCGTCGAAAGCCCTGGCCTGACCCTTAGATTTCCAGCGCCGCCACGCTGTTTTGCGCCGTTACGGCCGTGACTCGAATCTAAGGCGCCGCCTAAGCTGGTTAATCGGGATTCGGGGCGAGGACGACGTTTTGGCGCGCGTTGGGGGCGACAGCAGGAAGGAGGCTCGCGGAGCGACCGCGGCCGCCATGCCGGCCCACATCCGGGTCGCCCTGCTCGCCGCCCTGCTGATGCTGGCCGTCTACACCGCCTTCGCCGCCATCCGCCTGCAGCGGCCGCCGGCCGCCGGCCCCGAGGCGGCGGCTTCCGCCGCCGCCCTGACGGCGGCGCGGCTGGACGGGGAGTTCGCCGCCACCCGCGCCGCGCTGACGGCCGCCGTCGAGGTCGCCGGCCGCAACCCCGACCGCCCGCTCGACGCCGCCGAGACCGGCCTCAAGGCCGCCGACGGCGCAGCCGACGCCCTGGGCCTGGTCGGCGCGGACGGCCTGAAGGCCTCGGCCGGACGCCCCTCGCCCACCCTGGTGCGGGCCGCCCAGGCCGCCGCCCGCTCCGGTGAAAGCTTCTGGGTCGGGCCGGTCGAGGGCGACGGCGCGGGACGGATCTATGCGGTGCTGGCCGCCCCGGCGGGCCGCGAGCGCGCCTGGGCCGTCGCGGCCCTGCGCCTCCAGAAAAGCCTGGACGACGTCGCCGAGGCGGTGGCGGTGACGACGCCGGCCGGCAAGATCCTGGCCGCGACCGGCGGCGTCGCCAAGGCCGGCTCCCTGGCCGAGGCCTTCTCCGTCAATCCTACCGATTTCAAGTCCGGCGCCGCCGCCGGGGTCTTGCCGTCCGGTGCGGCGGCGCGGGTGGCGATGAAGCCGGTCGCCGGCGGCGCGCTGCTGATCGTGGCCGCCGTCAAGACCGGCGGGCCGGCGGGCCGGCGGGCGATCTCCACCGACGACCTGGTGTCGCTGGTCGCGCCGCTGGCCATCGGCGTCGCCCTCATCGTCCTGCTGCTGCTCCAAGGGCGCAAGGCCAAGCAGGTCCAGCAGGCCGCCAGCGTCAGCGAAAAGCGCTTCCGCATAGCGGTCGAGGCCGCGCGGTGCGGCATCTGGGAATGGGACCTGCACGAAGACCGCGTGTTCATGTCCGACGTCACCGGCGCCATCCTCGGATGGGGCGGCGGCGGCGTCGTCTCCGGGCGCGAGGTGCTCGAACGCGTGGCCGCCGACCATCGCGACCGCGTGCGCCAGGCCCTGACCTCGGCGGCGGCCTACGGCGCCTTCGACGTCTCGTTCCGGGTGCCCAACCGCAACGGCCGCTCGGCCTGGATCGACGCCCGCGGCCAGGCGTTCGACACCGATCCGGCGTCGGGCGACTACGGCCGCATCGTCGGGGTGGCGCTGGACGTCACCGAGGAGCGCATCGCCCAGGCGCGGGCCCAGGCGGCCGAGACCCGGCTGCGCGACGCCATCGATTCCACCTCGGAAGCGTTCGTGCTGTGGGACCGCGCCGGCCGCCTGCTGATGTGCAACCGCAACTACCGGGAGTTCTTCTCGATCGAGCCGCGCGTCCTCAAGCCCGGCACGCCGCGCGACAGCGTGATCAGCATCGCCGCCCTGGCGGTGAAGCAGGAGCTGCCCGCGCCCGACGGCCGGCCGGGCGTGCGCGAGGCCGAGTTGAACGACGGACGCTGGGTGCAGATCTCCGAGCGCCGCACCGCCGAGGGCGGGCTGGTGATGACCGCCGCCGACATCACCGCCATCAAGAACCAGGAAGAGGCCCGTCGTCTCAACGAGGAGGCGCTGCAACGCGCCGTCGACAGCCTGGAGAGCAGCCAGGCGCAGCTGGCCGAGCTCGCCCGCAAATACGAGAGCGAGAAGATCCGCGCCGAGGGGGCCAACAAGGCCAAGAGCGAGTTCCTGGCCAATATGAGCCACGAGCTGCGCACGCCGCTGAACGCCATCAACGGCTTCTCGGAGATCATGGTCCACGAGATGTTCGGCCCGCTGGGCGACGACCGCTACAAGGAGTATTCGCGCGACATCTTGAGCTCGGGCCAGCATCTGCTCGCCCTCATCAACGACATCCTCGACATGTCCAAGATCGAGGCGGGCAAGATGAACCTCAAGCTGGAGCCGCTCCATCTCGACGAGGTGGTCGAGGACACGGTCCGGCTGATGCGCAACCGGGCCGAGACGGCCGGCCTGCGCCTGATCGTCGACCTGCCGCCCCTGCCCCTGATCGAGGCCGACTACCGCGCGCTCAAGCAGGTGCTGCTGAACCTGTTGTCGAACGCCCTGAAGTTCACGCCGCGCGGCGGGCGGGTGACCATCAGCGCCAGCACCGAACCCGCCGCCTCGGGCGAGCAGATGCGCATCTCGGTAGCCGACACCGGCATCGGCATCGCCAAGGAAGACCTGAAGCGCCTGGCCAGGCCGTTCGAGCAGATCGAGAACCAGCACGCCAAGACCCAGCAGGGCACCGGCCTCGGCCTCGCCCTGACCAAGTCGCTGGTCGAGATGCACGACGGCAGGCTGACGCTGGAGAGCGAGCCGGGCGTGGGCACCACGGTCAGCGTCATCCTGCCGGTGCGCCGCCCCGGGTCACTGGGCTCGGCCTACGTCGCGGCCTGAGCCGCCAGGTCAGCGGTTATTCTGTTTCTTAGGGGGCGGGCGGCGCAGCCCTTCGCCCAGCGCCGCCCGCTCGTCGGGCGGGAGGCCGGCGGCGTAGGCGACGACGGCGGTCTCAAGCTGCCCCCGCGCGGCGACGTCGGCGTCGCGGGCCCGGCCGAGCAGGGCGTTGGCCGCGGCCGGATCGAACTGCGGCTTGGCGAACTCGTCGGCGGCGGCGTTGCGCGCCTGCTTGGCGGCGGCGGTGATCGGGTGGACCTTGATCCCCTCTTCCTTGAGCATGTCGCGATAGGCCTCGCGATCCTTCTCGTTGAGGGCGTCGCCCGCCTTGACCAGGGCGCTGGGCTGCTTGGCCTGGGCCTTCTGGCGCTCGGCCCGCAGCTGCATGGCTCCGGCCCCCACGAAGGCGCCGACCACGAACACGTTGAAGATCAGCGAGATCGCCAGGGCGATCTGGAGGCCGCGCCCGTTCATCAGCTTTCCTCGGGCTCAAGGCCGACGCCGGGGCTCGGCGCCCCCTGGAACACGGTGGCCACCGCGATCAACGCCTCGCCGGCCGGATCGGGCGCGGCGCGGCCGGACAGGGCGGCCCCGGCCATCACGCCGGCGGCGCAGGCCGCGGCCAGGCCGGCTCCACGCAGCCAGGGGCTCGCCCAGACCCATGGGGACCGCCTGCGAGGGGCGGGCGCGGACGCGATGATCCGCTCGCGCAGAGCCGCAGAGGCCTCGGGCGAGCGCCAGGCGTCCAGCGCCGCGTCCAGGCCCCGCGCCTCGGCCAGAGCCTGGGCGGCGTCCGGCGACACGGCCAGGAACGCCCTGGCCTGGTCTCGCTCGGCCGCCGGCCAGCGATCGAGATCGCCGCCCCAGGCCTCGGCCAGGCCGCGAAAACGTTCCGCGTTCACAGTCGTTCCCTTCGCATCATCTCAGGTCGCCCAGCCGCGAACGCAGCGTCCGGCGTCCGCGCGCCAACAGGCTCTCCAAAGCCTCGACGCTGATCCCCAGGACATCCGCAGCCTCTATATTGCCCAACTCTTGATAGTGGCACAGCACTATGGCCTCGCGCTGCCGGTCGGGCAGCGCCCGTACGGCGGCCTCGACCCGCCGCCCGACGTCCAGCGCCATCAACCCACGATCGGGCGGCGCGCCGGGATCGACCTGCTCCGGCGGCTCGGCCGTCGGCTGTTCGCGTCGTCGCCTCAGCCGGTCGTAGCAGAGGTTCATCGCCACCCGATGCATCCAGGTGTCGAACCGGGCCGCGCCCGGCCGCCACTTGGGCGCCTGTCGCCAAGCCCGCAGGAACACTTCCTGCGCCACGTCCTCGGCCTCCGCTCCGTCGCCCAGCATGCGGACCGCCAGGGCCACCATGCGCGGCAGCTTGCGGGCGATCAGGGCGCGCACCGCCGCCGGGTCGCCACGCCCGACCCGTTCGACCAATTCTCCGTCCGGATCGGCGTCGCCGCCTGCCAACCGCCACCTCGCCCTGATCGACCCCGCGCGTCATTGGATCAGATCGAACCGCATCCGTCAGCCGCCAGGTCGCGACTGGGCGGCTCGCCTTTCGTCTTCGGTCAGCACGCCGTCATGGTCGGTGTCGGCGCGCATCAGGCGGTCGGCCTGCGCCTTCTGGAACTGCGCCAGGGTAAGGCCGGCCGGCGCCGGACCCAGCGGCGCGGCGTGGGCGGCCATGGCGCCGACGCCCGCCACGCCCAGCGCGCCAGCCGCCATCAGAAAGGTCTCGAGCATCGGCGTCTCCTTCCGAGCGCGCCGACGCTTCGGCTCGCCGCAGGTTCCGGTCGTTCAACGGCGGAGGCGGCTCGTTCCGTCGCCTGTCGGACGCTCAGCGAATCAACATCGCCGCAGCCGTCGCCGCCTCGGCCCGCGCGCCGCGCAGTTTCGCCTGCAGGGCGCGGAAGTCGCGCGCCTGTCCCGCCCGGGCCAGCAAAGCCTTGAAGGCGCGCGGCTCCTCGGCCGGGTCGACGTCGTCGTCCAGGGCCACCTTGAGCACCTGCGACAGGTCCTGCTGCAGCCGCCAGGCGGTCTCCAGCGTCTCGACGGCGCGAGCGTCGGCCAATCCAGCCTCGGCCAGGGCCCGCAGCGCCTCGCCGGTATGGGCGCGCAACGGGCCGCCCCGCGAAGCGTGCACGATCTGGAGATGCTGGGCGGCGAATTCGATGTCGACCAAGCCGCCGGGCGACAGCTTCAGGTCCCAGAATCCCTTGGCCGGGCGCTCCTCGGTCATCAGGGCGCGCATGTCGCGCACGTCACGGGCGGCGCGGGCGGCGTCGCGCGGGCGACGCAGGGCCGCCTCCAGCGCCGAGGCCGCCTCGGCGGCGAAGGCCGGGCTGGTGGCCCAGGCCACCCGTCCCCGCGTCAGGGCCAGCAGCTCCCAGGTCTCGGCCTCGCGGGCGTAGTAGTCGGCGAAGGCGGCGGCGCTGACCGCCACCGGCCCCTTGGTGCCGGACGGGCGCAGCTGCAGGTCGACCTCGTAGAGGCCGCCCTCCCCGGTCGGCGCCGACAGGGCCGCGACCAGCCGCTGGGTGAAACGCCCGTAGAAGGTCTCGGCCGCCCACCCCTTGCCGGCCGAGGCGGCGGCCGGGTCGGCGGCGCGATAGAAGGTCATCAGGTCGAGGTCGGAGCGCGCCGTCATCTCGCGCGAGCCGCACTTGCCCAGGGCGACGACGGCGACCTCGCCGGGGAAGGCCCCGCCCAGCCGTTCGACCTCGGCCAGGGCGGCCGGGGCCAAGGCTTCGATGCAGGCGTCGGCGAGATCGGCGAAGGCCGGCCCCGCCTGGGCGGCGGCGGCGGCTCCGCTCATCACTTGCACGCCGACGCGGAAGGCCTGTTCGCGCTGGGCGCGCCGCGCCGCGTCCATCGCCGCCTCGAAGCCGTCGGCCCGCCGGACCGCCTCGGTCACCGCCTCCGCCAGCTCGCCCGGCTCGACGGCGGCGAAGAAGCGGCTGTCGAGCATGGCGTCGAGCGCCGCCGGCCGTCGCGCCAGGGTGGCGGCGAGATTGGGCGCGAAGGCCATCACCTCGACGATCAGGCCGAACAGCCTCGGCTGGGCCAGGAACAGCGACTGGATCTGCACGCCGGACGACAGCCGGGAGAAGAAATCCGCGAACCGCAGGAAGGCCTCGTTGGGAGCCCCGGTGGCGTTGGCCGCCTCCAGCAGCCGGGGGGCCAGGCGGGTGAACAGCTCGCGGCCCCGCTCGGTCCGGGTGGCGCTGATGTGGCCATGATGCCAGGAACGGATGGTCGACGAGACCTGCGCGGGATTGGAGAATCCCATCCGCTTCAGGGTGGCCAGGGTCTCGGGATCGTCCTCGACCCCGGTGAAGACGAGGCTGCCGAAGCGCGAGGACAGGTCCTCGTCCTCCGAGAACAGCTCGCCGTAGCGGGCGTTGACGCCCTTGAGGATGCGTTTGACGGCGGCGTCGAACCGCCGCAGGTCGTCGTGGCCCCACAGCGCCGCCGGTCGCCGCCGCTCGGCGTCGGATTCGGGCAGCTTGTGGGTTTGCTCGTCGGCGACCATCTGCACCCGGTGCTCCAGCGCCCGCAGGTCGGCATAGGCCTCGGTCAGCTCGGCGCAGGCCTCGGGCGTCACGTGCCCCGCCTCGGTCAGCGCCGCCAGCGCCGCCAGGGTGCGTCCGGCGCGCAGGGCCGGGTTGCGCCCGCCGAGGATCAACTGCTGGGTCTGGACGTAGAACTCGATCTCGCGGATGCCGCCGCGCCCCAGCTTGAGGTCCGCGCCCTTGGCCTGCAGCCGGTCGTCGACCTTGTAGGTGTGGATCTGCCGCTTGATCGAATGGATGTCGGCGATGGCGGCGAAATCGAGGTTCTTGCGCCAGATGAACGGCTGCAGCTCGCGCAGGAACGCCTCGGCGCGCGGCAGGTCGCCGGCGCAGGCCCGCGCCTTGATGAAGGCCGCCCGCTCCCAGTTCTGGCCGACGGTCTCGTAATAGTCGAGGGCGGCCGCCACCGGCACGGCCGGCGGCGTCGACGACGGATCGGGCCGCAGGCGCAGGTCGACGCGGAAGACGTACCCTTCGGGGGTGCGGTCCTGCATCAGCCGCGAAACCGCCTGGGCCAGACGGACGGCGAACCCCTGCGGCTCGACGCCCTCGGCCAGCGGCAGGGCGGACGGCTCGTAGAACACCGAGATGTCGATGTCGCTGGAATAGTTCAGCTCGAAGGCGCCGTGCTTGCCCATGGCCAGCAAGAAGAAGCCGGGAACCGGCCCGGCCGCCGCCGCCGGATCGCTCGCGAGCAGGCGGCCGCGGGCGACCTCGGCCCTCGCCGCCAGCGCCAGGGCGGCGCGCAGGGCGGCGTCGGCGAACCGGCTGAGCGCGTCCGTGACCTGATCCAGCGTCCAGACGCCGCCGAGGTCGGCCAGGGCGATGGCCAGGTGGGCGTCTGCCTTGAGCTCGCGCAGGCGCGCGCCGCCGGCCTCCGGGTCGGCCTCCGAGGCCTCGACTGCGCCGGCCTCGGCGAGGATGGCCGCCAGGCGGACATCGGGGTCCTCGCCCAGGGTCCGCCGCAGCCGCTCGGGAGAGCGGCGGGCGAGCGCCGCCAGGTACGGGGCCGCCGAGAACACCGGCGCCAGGGCCGGCCAGCCTTTGGCCAGCAGGTCGGACCAGCCGTCCCGCGCCGCCGCCTTGGCGATCTGTTCGCGGGCCCGCTCGGCCGCCGCCGCGTCGAGAACGGGACCGCAGGGGACGGCTCGCTCGCTCAGGGACACCGCCCGCTCCTCAACCGACACGCGGCAGGACGAAGGCCACCCGCAGGCCCGGCCCCATCTCGCCGACCTTGCCCGGCCCCTCGCTCAGCTCCAGCCGCCCGCCGTGCGCCTCGGCGACGGCCGAGACCAGCGACAGGCCCAGGCCGACCCCCGGCTGGCTGCGGCTGTTCTCCAGGCGGACGAACCGCTGGACGACCCGCTCGCGGTCCTCGTCCGGCACGCCGGGTCCGGTGTCGGTGACCGAGAACTCGATCTCGCCGGACGAGCGCCGCCGCACGCGCAGCATCACCGCCCCGCCTTCGGGGGTGTACTTGACCGCGTTGTCGAGGATGTTGGCCAGGGCCTGGGCGATGAACTCGCGATTGCCCCGCGCGATCAGTCCCGGCGTCAGCTCGGCCTTGAACTCGACGCCCTTGTCCTCGCACAGCGGCTCGTACAGTTCGGAGACCCCGGCCGCCAGCTCGCCCGGGTCGAAATTGATCTGGTCGGGAGCGTTGCGCGCGGCTTGCAGCCGGGCGATGGCCAGCACGGCGTTGAAGGTCTTGAGCACGCCGTCGGCGTCCTGGAGGGCCTGCTCCAGCGCGCGGGTCGGGTCGCCCTTGCCGGCCTCGACGTCGAGCAGCGCCACCTCCAGCCGCGTCCGCAGCCGGGTCAGCGGCGAGCGCAGGTCGTGGGCGATGGCGTCGCCGGCGTGGCGCAACGCGCCCATGGTGCGTTCGAGCCGGTCGAGCATGTCGTTGAGCCCGCCGGCGAGGTCGTCGAACTCGTCATGGGCGCCGCGCAGTTGCACGCGCGCGCCGATATCCCCGGCCTGCACCGCCGCCACCGTGGTGTTCAGGCCGCTCATGATGCGGTTGACGTTGCGGCTGATCAGCGCCCCGCCGACGAGGCCGAGCACGATCACCAGCGCCCCGGCCCCCCAGAGCGCGCGGACGATCTTGGTGACATAGGCTTCCTGGGCGCCGACGTCGGCGCCGATGAACAGGCTCTCGCCGCCGGCCAGCTTCTGCTGCAGGCCGCGCGCCGGCCGCTTGACCTCGGCGCCGTCCATGTCGGTCTCGGTGACCTGGAAGCCGACCCACTGTTCGCCGCCCTTGAAGTTGCGGACCGGGCTCTCCTCAATGGTGCCGGAGATGCGCCGGCCGTCCTTATCGAGCAGGAGATAGAAGAACGGCCGGTCGCCGGCCGCGCGTTCGACCATGGCGGCGTTGAGCGCGTTCATGCCGCCCTGGCGATAGACTCCCTGGAGCGAGGTCATCTCGCGGGTGACCTCGCGGTCGGCCTTGCGCGTCACCTCCCCGGCCGTGGCGATGTAGATATAGGCCAGGAACGCCGCCGCCGCCGCGGCGAACAGCGCCAGAAACAGCAGGGTCAGCCGGAACGGCGTCGTTCTGAATATGGCGGGCAGGCGCATCCTGGCGCGCGATCAGGCGTCGAGGCGATAGCCCGCGCCGCGCACGGTCTGCAGCATGGCCCGGTCGAAACCCTTGTCGATCTTCGAGCGCAGGCGCGAGATGTGCACGTCGATGACGTTGGTCTGCGGGTCGAAATGGTATTCCCAGACCTTCTCCAGCAGCATGGTCCGCGTCACCGACTGGCCGGCGTGGCGCATCATGAACTCCAGGAGCTGGAATTCGCGCGGCTGCAGGTCGATCTCCCGTCCCTGGCGGTGAACCGTGCGGGCGATGAGGTTCATCTCCAGGTCGCCGACCCGCAGCAGGGTCTGCACCGAGCCGGTCTCGCGCCGGCGCGACAGCGCCTCGACGCGGGCGATGAGTTCGGCGAAGGCGTAGGGCTTGACCAGATAGTCGTCGCCGCCGGCCTTGAGCCCGGTGACCCGGTCCTCGATCTCGCCCAGGGCCGACAGGAACAGCACCGGCGTCTGGTCGCCCTGCCCGCGCAGGGTCTCGACCATGGTCAGGCCGTCCATGTTGGGCATCATGCGATCGACGACGAGGACGTCGAACTCGGCCGCCTGGGCGGCCTTCAGGCCCTCGGCCCCGTCGGGGGCGTGCGTCGGCTCGTGCCCGGCTTCGGTCAGGCCGCGGACCACGGCCGCCGCGGCGTCGAGGTCGTCTTCGATGATCAGAATACGCACGCGCTCACTCCCCCAATAGTCTTGGTCCCTCGGGACGGCTCCTTAGAGCCGGACGGACCGCCCCAGCCCCTGGGACGGCCCGCCTGAACGACCTATTTTTCGATCTTCACCGGCAGGAACAGCGGCCGGCCGTCGCGGACGATCTGCAGCAGGACGCTGGTGCGGCCGGCCTTGCGGGCCGCGTCGACCGCGCCGGCCACCTGGGCCGGCGAGGCCGCCACGACGGTGGCGTCGGCCAGCTTGACCCCCGAGATGACGTCGCCGCGGCGAAGCCCCTTCTGGCCGGCGTCGGACGAAGCCTGCACGGCGTCGATCACCACGCCGCGCACGTCCTTGCCGATCGTGTAGCGCCGGCGCGCGGCCTCATCGAGCGGCGCCAGGGTCATGCCCAGCACGTTCGGGCGGGCGGCGGGCGCGTTGTCGGGCGCGGCCGGCGCGTCGTCGTCGCCGCTGTTGTCGTTGGCCGCCAGCGTCTTCTCGGACGGACGGACCCCCGCGCGCACCTCGATGGTCTTGGTCTTGCCGTCGCGGACCACGTCCAGGCGCATGACGTCGCCGGTCTTGGTCGCCGCCACCTGACGGGTCAGGTCGGTGTTGTTGGCCACCGGCTTGCCGTTGATGCCGACCACGACGTCCCCTTGATGCACGCCGGCCTTGTCGGCCGGGCCGCCGGGCGTCAGCTCGGCCACCAGCGCGCCCTTGCGGCCGCTGAGGCCGATGGAGTCGGCGGTCTCGGGGGTCAGGGTCTGGATCACCGCGCCCATATAGCCGCGCGTGACCTTGCCGCCGCTGATCAGCTGCTTGACCACGCGGTCGGCGATTTCGGACGGAATGGCGAAGCCGATGCCCACCGATCCGCCCGAGGGCGAGAAGATCGCGGTGTTGACCCCGATCACCCGGCCATAGACGTCGAAGGTCGGGCCGCCGGAATTGCCCCGGTTGATGGGGGCGTCGATCTGGATGTAGTCGACGAACTGCTCGCCGATGTCGCGGCCGTAGGCCGAGACGATGCCGGCCGTGGCCGTGCCGCCCAGGCCGAACGGATTGCCGACGGTCATCACCCAGTCGCCGACGCGCGGCTTGCCCGAGTTCTCGAAGTCGACGAACGGAAAGTCGCCGCCGGTCTGGACCTTGAGCACCGCCAGGTCGGTGCCTTCGTCGCGGCCCACGACCTTGGCCTTCAGTTCGCGCTCGTCCTTCATGATGACGGTGATGTCCTCGGCGTTCTCGACGACGTGGTTGTTGGTCACCACGTAGCCGTCACGCGAGACGAAGAAGCCCGAGCCGGCCGACAGCGCCTCGCGCTGGGCGGGGGGGCCGTCCTGACCCTGCGGCGTCTGCGGCAGGATGTCGAACGGGAACCCGGGGATGCGCTTGGTCATGGCGCGGGCGTCGACCTTGGACTTGACGTTGATCGACACCACCGCCGGGGACACCCGGTCGAAGATGTCGGCGAACGACAGCGGCGCGCCGGGCGGCGGCGCGAAGATCGGCGACATCGAGGTCTTGGTCACGGCCAGCGGCTGATGCTGGGCGGTCTGCCCGACCGCGGGCGGCAGCCGCAGGCCTGCTCCCGCCAACGCCGCGGCCGCGACGCCTGCACCGGCGACCGCGCCAACAATGAAACCCGTCTTCTTAGCGGCCATACTAATGATCCTCGTCCTCAGGCCATGCAGCGCGCCCGAGCCTTTCAGCACCAAGTTAAGGTGCGTTGCCCGAACACGCCAATCCTCTCAAGTTATCTTTCAGTCATGTCGGAGGTGTTTCATGGGGCGGAAGTATGGCCGGGCGGTGTCAATCGCCCTTGTCGGGCTCGCCGCGCCCGATCAGGGCCGCCAAACGCGCCTCCTCCTCCGCGCTCAGACCGGCCGCCGCCTCGCCGCCCTCGCCCGCGCCGCGGCGGCGCAGGAACAGGACCGCGCCCACGCCGACGATCAGGAACGGCGCGCCCCACAGCGCCAGGTTGCCCCATGAGAACGCCGGCTTGAGCAGGATGAACTCGCCGTAGCGACGGACCAGGAAGGCGCGGACGTCGGCGTCGGTGCGGCCGGCGGCGATCTGGCCACGCACCGTCTGGCGCAGGTCGTGGGCGAGATCGGCTTCGGAATCGTCGATCGACTCGTTCTGGCAGACGACGCAGCGCACCTCGCGGAACAGCGACCGGGCCCGCGCCTCCTGCACGGGGTCGGGCAGGCGCTCGCCGGGATCGGCGGCGGCGGCCAGGCAGAACAACGCCGCCGCGACGACGGCCGCCCGCCGCGCCGCGCCGCCCGCCCAGGCGCGGCCGCGCGTCACGTGGCGGCCTCGGCGGCGGTCGCGGCGGAAGCCCGGCGAGGAAGGGCGAAACGCAGACGCCGGTCGGACAGCGAGATCGCCCCGCCCAGCGCCATCAGCAACGGCCCAAGGAAGATCAGCCGCGCCAGCGGGTTCCAGTAGACCCGCACCAGCCAGGCCGGCGCGCCGCCCTCGCCGGCCCGACGCTCGCCCATCACCACATAGAGGTCGTCGAGGCCGCGCGCGCAGATATGCACCTCGGAGGTGGTCTGGCGGCTGGCCGTGTAGAATCGTCGCTCGGGCGTGGCCACGCAGGCCTGGGCTCCGTCGCGCGTCGCCGTCAGGACGGCCCGCTCGGCCAGGTAGTTGGGCCCGTCGACGTCGCGCACGTCGTCCAGCCGCAGGCTGTAGCCTCCGACCTGCAGCGACTGGCCGATGGACAGGGCGCGCGCGCCCTCGTCGCGGGCGGCGATCTCGAAACAGGCCCCGAGCACGAACACGCCCAGGCCGGCGTGAGCCAGGGTCATGCCCCAGGCGCCGCGCGGCAGGCCGCCCAGCCGCCGGCCGACCTCGCCCAGCGGCGCGCGGCCGAGACGGACCCGTTCGGCCAGCTCGACCACGGCCCCGACCACCAGCCAGGTCCCCATCGCCAGCCCGCCCGCCGCCAGGCCCTTGCCCGGCTCGGCCGCGACGAAGCCGACGACCGCCGCCGCCAGGGCGGCCAGGGCCGCGCCCCACAGCCTTTGGACCGCGCCCAGCAGGTCGCCTCGCTTCCAGGCCAGCAGCGGCCCCGCCGGCAGGATCAGCAGGCAGGCGGCCATGATCGGCGCGAAGGTCAGGTTGAAATAGGGCGGTCCCACCGACAGCGGCTGGCCGCTGATCGCCTCGCGCAGCAGCGGATAGAGCGTGCCGAGCAGGACGGTGGCCGTCGCCGCCGACAGAAACAGGTTGTTGAGCACCAGCGCGCCCTCGCGGCTCACCGGCGCGAACAGCCCGCCGGGGGCGAGCCGGGGGGCGCGCCAGGCGAACAGCGCGAACCCGCCTCCGGCGGCGGCGGCGAGGATCGACAGCAGCAGCACGCCCCGGGTCGGGTCGACGGCGAAGGCGTGGACCGAGGTCAGCACGCCGGAGCGGACCAGGAAGGCTCCCAGCATCGAGAACGTGAAGGCGGCCAGGGCCAGGAACACCGTCCACCCCGCCAGCGCCCCGCGCTTTTCCGTCACCACGGCCGAATGCAGCAGCGCCGCGCCCACCAGCCAGGGCATGAAGCTGGCGTTCTCGACCGGGTCCCAGAACCACCAGCCGCCCCAGCCCAGCTCGTAATAGGCCCAGAACGAACCCAGGGTGATGCCGACGGTGAGGAAGCTCCAGGCCGCCAGGGTCCAGGGCCGCACCCAGCGCGCCCAGGCCGCGTCGACGCGGCCCTCGATCAGGGCGGCGACGGCGAAGGAGAACACCACCGAAAAGCCGACATAGCCCGAGTAGAGAAACGGCGGATGGAAGGCCAGCGCCGGGTCCTGCAGCAACGGATTGAGCGAGCGCCCCTCGACCGGCGGCGTCGCCAGCCGCAGGAAAGGATTGGAGGCCAGCGTCGCATAGGCCAGGAACAGCACGCCCAGCCCGCCCTGCACCGCCACCACGGCCGCCTTCAGCGTGGCCGGCAGGCCCCGCCCGGTCAGCGCCACCGCCGCGCCGAACCCGGTCAGGGCCAGGCACCACAGCAGCATCGAGCCCTCGTGGCTGCCCCATACCCCGGCGACCTTGTACAGCAGCGGCTTGGCGGTGTGCGAATTGGCCGCCACGTTCGAGACTGAGAAATCCGAGGTCACGAACGCGTACATCAGCGCCGCGAAGGCCAGGGCCACGGCGACGAAGGCTCCGCCCGCCGCGCCCTCGCCGGCGCCCGACAGCACGGGCGAGCGCGTGATCCGCCCGGCGGCGGAAAGGCCGGTCTGGGCCAGCGACAGCGCCAGCGCCAGCACAAGGGCGAAGGCCCCCAGCTCGGCGATCATCGGCCGCCCGCCTGGGCCGGGGCCGCCTCGGCGATCCCCGCCCCCTCGCCGCGCCACTCGCCCGAGGCCTTCAGCGCCTTGGTCACCTCGCGCGGCATGTACCGCTCGTCGTGCTTGGCCAGCACCTCGGTGGCGACGAAGACCCCGTCCTGGCGGAACGCGCCCTTGGTGACCACCCCCTGCCCTTCGCGGAACAGGTCGGGCAGGTCGCCGCGATAGACCACAGTGTCGGCGGCGGCGTGGTCGGCCACGGCGAACTCGACCGTGCCGTCCGGATGCTTGGCGACGCTGCCCGGACGCACGAGGCCGCCGAGTTGGATGGTGCGGCCGGCGGGAACCTTGGCCGCCTGGGCCTGGGCCGGCGAATAGAAGAAGGAGACGGTGTCGCCCAGGGCGAAGAAGGCCATGACCGCCGCGCCGCCGAGAACCACGGCGGCGGCGGAGACGACGAACAGGCGGCGGCGGGCCTTGCGGGATTTGGGCAACAGGGACATCAGCGCTCTCGGCGGCGAGACATAGCCGCATCCCCCGGGCGACGCATCATTTTCCGCCTCCGGCCTCGGACTCGACGACCTTGAGGGCCTCGGGACGGCCGGCGAACAGGCGGCGCGCCTCGGCCAGGGCCGCGTCGCGCCGGGCCTTGTCGCCGAGGACGCCGTACGAGCGCACCAGCCGCGCCCAGCCCTGCGGGTCGTCGGGCTGGGCCTTGAGGCGCGCGGCCAGTCCGTCGACCATCGAACGGATGAAGGCCTGTTGCGCGCCGGCTTCTTCCGGAACGGCGGCGGCCGACGCGGCGGCGGGCTTCAGCCCTCCGTCGCGAACGACGGCGGCGATCTCGTCCTCCAGCCCGGCGCGGCGCGGATCTCCGGCCGGCAGCTCGGCCGCCAGACGACGCCATTCGGCCAACCCGGCCGCGACATCGCCGGCCGCGAGGTTGGCCCTGGCCAGATGGTAGCGGGCCGACGGCGCGGCCGGATCGAGCGCCACGGCGCGACGGAAGGCCGCCTTGGCGTCAGGGCCGATCTCGCCGCCGGCCTCGGCGACCAGGGCCTCGCCCGCCGCCGTCCACAGGTCGGCGCGGGACGGGGCCAGCGCCACCGCCTTCTGCAGGCTGCGCACGGCCGAGACCATGTCTCCCGACGCGGCCTGGGCGCGGGCGAGATAGTAGAGCGCCTGGGGATCGCCGGGCCGCTCGGCGGTCGCCGCCTGCAACAGGGCGACCATCCGCTCAGGATCGAGGGTGGCGGGATCGGCGGCGCGCCATTCGGCCAGCCGCTTCGAGAACGGCTGATCCGCATACTGCGGCGAGCCGATCGCCAAGTAGATGGAGACCGCCAGCAGCGGCGCGCCGGCGGCGATCAGCACCACCGCCCGGCGGCCGGCCGGCCGCCCAGCCGCCGGCTCGGGCCGCGCCTCCCGGTCGGCGGCCGACAGCAGCCGTCGCGCGGCCTCGGCGCGGGCCGACCGGCGCTCGGTCTCGGCCAGCAGGCCGCGCTCGGCCAGTTCGTCGATCTCGCTCAGCTGCCTTTCATAGACGGCGGCGGTCGGATCGACGCCCCCGCCGGCGCCCGCCCGCGCGGCGCGATGCAGGATCAGCGCGGCGGCGGCGGCGGACAAAAGGGCGGCGACGAGCCAAAGGGCGATCATGCCGCGCTGTTAGCCCATCATCCGCCAGCATGCGAGGGTCTATCGCCGCGATCAGGCGGCGGCGGCCCGGCGGCGCATCACCTCGGCGGCGCGGTCGCCGTTGACCCGGCGGGTCAGGCGCGCCGCCGCGTCCAGGAAGCGGCGGACCCGGCCAGGGTCCTCGGCGTCGCCGACGTGCAGCAGGTCGAGCAGATCCTCGCTGTACTGATCGATCTGCTTGGCCGCCGCCTCGGACGCCTTCTGCCAGGCCACCCCGAAACCGGCGTGACCGGCGCTGACCCGGGTGGCTTGCAGAAAGACCAGCATGGCGTCGGCGCGATCGACCGCGCCGAGGTCGAGCTCCTCGCTCAGGCGCGGCACGTTGCGCTGCTGCCGGCCGAGCCCGCGCTGGGGCTGCACGGGCAGAGCGGCGGCCAGCGCCTTGTCCAGGGCGCGAAGCCGCGCCTCCACCACCGCGGCCAAGGTCTGCTTCTGCTGGGCGATGCGCCGCCCCCAGGGGCCGTCGCGGCTGAGGTCGAAGTCGCTTTCGAACTGGGCGACGATACGGGCGGCGACATCGACCGAGCGGGCGGCGGCCAGGGCGGCCTCGTCGCCGGCGCCGTCGAAGTGCTTGATCGTATCGAGGCGGGTGTCGACCTCGTCCAGCAACTGCTCGCCGAACCGCGCCACCTCCGAGCCGGACACGTAGCTGTCGCCCGGCCGGTCCATCACCGCCGACAGGACGCGCAGGATCATCCACGGCTCGTCGAGATGCAGGGCCAGGATGTCGAACAGCCAGGGCCCCGCCCCCGCCGACACCGCCACGGAGTCTGCGTAGGCCAGGCGGGCGGCGGCGGCGCCTTCGTCGCTCATCCGCCCGAACCAGTCCGGCAGGCGGCGCAGGGCGCCCCTGACGATGGGCGCGAGGTCAAGGCAGATGGCGAACGCCTCGGCGCCGCCGGCCTGGTCGGCGTCGAGCAGCCTGGCCGCCGCCGCATAGGCCGCGGCGGGTTCGCGCAAGCCCTTCGCCGCGCGCCGGCAAAGCTGGTCGAACACCTCGGGCTCGGGCGCGTCGGGGTCGCGCAGGTCGCGAAAGGTCGCGGCGGCGGCGGCGATCTCGTCCGGCGCATGCGCCTTCAGACCGCGCCAGACGGCCGCCAAGGTCGAGGGTGGAAAGCCGAGTTTCCGGCCGCCGCGCTCGGCCGCGCACAGCCGGGCGATGGGGTGGAACACCGCCGCGCGGACGCGTCGCTGCTCCAGTTCGGCCCGCACGAGGTCGCGGATTTCGGCCATGGCGCCCGAGGCGCGCAGATCGGCCGCGAGAGCCTGGGCGAGCGCGCCGACCGTGCGGTCCGGCGCCATGTCGAGCATGGTCAGGACGCCCGCCGCCTGCTTGTCGGTGAGACCCGTCATCACCACCCCGCCACACGCCCTGCTCCACCAGGGCCACCGATGATGCTCAACGACGGGTTAAGGCTTTCCGAAAATCCAGCTTTCAGTTTTCTGCGCGCGGCAGGACGACCTTGACCATCAGGCCGCCGAGCGGGGAATCCGACAGGATGATCGAGCCGCCATAGGCCCGCGCCAGTTCGTCGACGATGGACAGGCCCAGTCCCGACCCCGGCGCGTTCTCGTCCAGGCGGGTCCCGCGCTTGAGCACCTCGTCGCGGCGGTCGGGCGGCAGGCCGGGGCCGTCGTCCTCGACCACCAGCCGCAGCCGGTCGGGCGCGATGGCCGAGGCCGAGACCCGCACCCGCCCGTTGCTCCACTTGCAGGCGTTCTCCATGACGTTGCCGGCGACTTCGAGCAGGTCCTGCCGCTCGCCCTGGAAACAGAGGTCCTCGGGCGCCCGCCAGTCGATGGTGACGCCGTCGCTGCGGAAGATGCGCTCCAGCGTCCGCGCCAGTTCGTCCAGCACCGGCTCGACCAGCGTCCGCTCGCCCGAGCCCTGGGCTCGCGCCGCCGCCCGCGCCCGGCGCAGATGGTGGTCGACGTGGTCGCGCATGGCCTCGGCCTGGCGGGCGACCACGTCGGCGAGAGAGCCAGGCTGGCTCCGGGCCTCGGCCAGCATCACCGACAGCGGCGTCTTCAGCGCATGGGCGAGGTTGCCGACGTGGGTGCGCTGGCGCTCGACGACCTCCTGGTTGTGCGCCACCAGCGCGTTGAGTTCGTAGGCCAGGGGCTCCAGCTCGACCGGATAGCGGCGCACCAGCCGCTCGGCCCGGCCCTTGCGCACGTCGGCCACCTCGCGGCGCAGGGCGAACAGCGGCTGCAGGCCCACCCGGACCTGGAACAGCACGGCGGCGATCAGGCCGCCGCCGAGCAGGACCAGGGCGATGGCCGCCGTGGTGGCGAAGCGCCGGGCGTCGGCGTCGATCGGACCGCGGTCCTCGGCGGCGATGAAGATCACCGGCGTCGAACGCCCCGGCAGGCGGCTGAGCATGGCCACCGCCCGCAGACGCTGATCGAGCGGGCCCACGGTGTCGTAATAGATCGGCTTGCCCGGCTTGGCGGCCAGGGCGGCGGCCCCGCCCGGCGGCCCTTTCAGCTCGCTGTCGAACAGCGACCGCGACGGGACCAGCGTGGCCAGGCCGCCGTTCTTGCCGGGTTCGGAAATCTGCCAGTACTTGCCGGAATAGGCGCGCAGGGCGCGGGCGTCGGTCAGGGCCGGGGCCAGCACCTCGCCGTTGTCGCCGATGGTCGAGCCGGCGTAGAGGCCGTCGGCGACGTCGGTCAGGCTCTTGTCGAACCGGCTGAGCGCCGCCTGCTGGAAAAGGGCGGTCAGGACGCCGCCGGTGATGAGCAGGGCGGCGAGAATCCAGGCGGCGGCCAGGACGACCAGCCGCCGGACCAGCGACGGGCGCCGCCAGACGCGGGCGGTGTCGCCCAGCGTCACGACGCGGCCGCCTCGCCCTCCAGCGGCACCAGGCGGTAGCCGAGCCCGCGCACCGTCTCGATGCGGTCGGGGCCGACCTTCTTGCGGACGCGGCCGATGAACACCTCGATGGTGTTGGAGTCGCGGTCGAAGTCCTGGTCGTAGAGATGCTCGACCAGCTCGGTCCGGCTGATCACCCGGCCCTGGTGCATCATCAGATAGTGCAGGAGCCGGTACTCCAGCGAGGTCAGGCGCAGGGGCTCGCCCTCGACGCTGGCGCGCGCGGCGCGCGGGTCGAGCCGCAGCCCGCCGCAGGACAGCGTCGCCGCCGCATGACCGGCCGACCGGCGCAGCAGCGCCCGCAGGCGGGCCAGCAGCTCCTCGGTATGGAAGGGCTTGGTCAGATAGTCGTCGGCGCCGGCGTCGAAGCCGGCGACCTTCTCGCTCCAGGCGCCCCGCGCCGTCAGGATCAGCACCGGCGTGGCCACCCCGCCCCGTCGCCAGCGCTCCAGCACCGAGACCCCGTCGACCTTGGGCAGGCCGAGGTCGAGGACCACCGCGTCATAGGGCTCGGTCTCGCCGAGGAACTGGGCCTCCTCGCCGTCGGGCGCGTGGTCGACAGCGTAGCCGGCGTCGGCCAGGGCCGTGCGCAGCTGGCGCGACAGATCGGGATCGTCCTCGACGAGCAGGATACGCATTCGTTTCTCAACCCCCGCGCAGAATGGCGCCGCTGACGGCGTCGACGATGTAGTCGATCCGGCGGCCGTCCTCGGTCGCCCACCGCACACGGTAGACGGCGCGGCCGCCCTGATCCTCCAAGCCGGCGTCCAGGGGACGGCCCGGCGTGCGGCGCCGGATCTCCTCGATCACGCGGCCGAGCGGAACATACTGGCCGCGGCGCACGCCCTGACGGGCGTCGTCCTGCTGGGCCCGCCAGTCCGGTCCCAGGGAGTCGGGGTCGCCGCGGTCGCCGGGCCGCGCCTCCGCCGCCGTCATCGGGACGGCGGCGAGGAAGGCGCTGGCGATCAGGATTGCGAGCCGTTTCATGCGACCGGTGTAGGCGCGTCCGGCTGAACGAGGACTGAATGTCCGATTTCGGAACAGGCTAGGTTTCACCGCCGGCCCCGCTCAACCCTTGCGGCGCGGCGCGTAGGGCCGCTCCCGGCGCCAGGCCTCGGCGAAATGCTCCAGCTCGGCGTCGACCGTCTCGGGCAGGCTGACCACCAGCCGGGCCAGCAGGTCGCCGCGCTTGCCGGTCTTGGCGTTGGGCATCCCCCGTCCTTTAAGGCGAAGGACCGATCCCGAGTTCGAATGCTTCGGCACGGTCAGGGCGACGGCGCCGTCCGGCGTCGGAGCTTGGATCTTGGCCCCCAGCACGGCGTCGGGCACCGAGACCGGCAGGTCCATGGTCAGGTTGTCGCCGTCGATGCGGAAGACCGCGTGCGGGCGGATGTTCAGCTCGATCAGGGCGTCGCCGGCGCCGCCGCGTCCGGGCTGGCCCTGGCCCTTGAGCCGCAGCACCTGCCCCTGCGCGGCGCCGGCGGGAATGGTGACGTCGATCGGCCGGCCGTCGGAGAAGGCGATGCGCTTCTTGCCGCCCTGGATGGCCTCCTCCAGGTCGATCTCCAGCGTGGCGCGCACGTCCGAGCCCTTGGCCGGGGCGCCGCCGAAGCCGCGCCCGCCCCCGCCCGCCGCGCCGCCGCGGCCGCCGAACATCTGGCCGAGGATCTCGCTGAAATCGACGTCCTCGAACTGGCCCTGGAAACCGCCGCGCCCGAAGGGCTCGCCGCCGGCCCCGCCGCCGAAGCCGCGGGCGTTGAAGGTCTCGCGGCCGTCGGCGTCGATCTCGCCGGCGTCGAACTTCTTGCGCTTGTCGGCGTCGCCGACGATGTCGAAGGCGGCGCTGACCCGCTTGAAGCGTTCCTCGGCGGCCTTGTCGCCGGGATTGGCGTCGGGGTGGTTCTGCTTGGCGAGCTTGCGGAACGCCTTGCGGATTTCGTCCGCGCCGGCGGTGCGGGATACGCCCAGCTCCTGATACGGATCCTTCGCCAAGTCTCTACGGCCCCTGTTCGATAAACACGGTCATGGGGCCGCCGAGCGTTCCGGTCAACCGACCGCGCCCCAGCCCCAGCGGCATCAATTAGGGGGTTCGCCTCTCCGCGCAAGAGGGACTGTTGCACTTTTGCAACGGTCGACCCCGGCCCCGCGAAGGCGCTCAGCCGCCGAACAGCCGCTTCAGGACCCCCGACAGGCGATGGCTCGCCTCTTTCTTCTCCAGGGCCTGGCGGTCGCGCAGCCAGGCGGCCTGCACCACCCGGCGCTCGCCGGTGAACGGCGTATGGCCGTGCCAGGAGCTGTCGGAGCGCAGGAACGCCACAAAGGTTCCGGTGATGGGCGGTATCTCCAGCACGCTGTCGTCGAGGGAGGCGCTCCGCAGCAGGCGCAGGCGGCCGTCGGGCGAGGTCCAGGCGTCGTTGAGATAGAGCAGCAGGCTCATCACCTTCTTGTCGCCGTCGGTATGGGCCCGCCCCTCGTGCGGCGCCGAGACCCGCCGGACGGTGACCAGCTGGGGCAGGTTGTTGAAATCGCGACCGAACTTCTCGCCCAGCGCCGCGCCGAACTCGGTGTCGCGCAGGTCGTCCGTCAGATCGGCGAAGGCGCCGCCCGCCTTGATGGAATCGACCGGATGGAAGCCGCTGTGGCGGATGTCGGGAAAGCTCGCCCGCAGGTCGGCGGCGGTCTCCGGCCGGACCAGCCCCTGACCGCTGATGAAGACGAAGGGCTCCGAGCGAACCTCGGCCCTGCGGATCACGTCCAGATCGAGCACCCTGGTCATCGCCAAGACGCCTCCGCCCCGCCGCCGACGCCCCGATAACGATGTTACGACGTAACAGGTCCGCCCATGCGCACTTTTGCCGCACCCGGACAATCCGCCCCGGGGTCAGTCCTCGTAGGGCTCGTCGCCGCGATCGCGCAGCAGGTCGGCGGCCTCGAAGTCGAGCGCGTCGTCGGGGTCGTCCAGGCAGGCCTCGTTGACCACCTGCCCGCGCACGCTGACGCCGGCCTTGTGGACGCTGTCCGGATCGCCGGTGATCAGCGGGTGCCAGTCGGGGAGCGGCTTGCCCTCATGCAGGCGGCGATAGGCGCAGCTGGCCGGCATCCACATCAGGTCGTCGATATTGTCCGGCGTCAGCTTGATGCAGTCGGGCACGTGTTTGCGCCGCTCGGCGTAGTTGGAGCACCGGCAGAGGTCGGCGTCGAACAGCTTGCAGGCCACCCGCGTCGGGATGATCTCGCCGGTGTCCTCGTCCTCGAAGCGGATCAGGCAGCACAGGCCGCAGCCGTCGCACAGGCTCTCCCATTCCCTGACGGTCATCTGGCGGAGAGTCTTGGTCTCCCAAAAAGGTCTGTGCGTCATGACGCCGCCGTCCTAAACGGAACGCCCGCCAAACGCCAATCAATCCCGGGGCATCGTGACAGAGGACAGGCCGCCCGAACCCGCAGACGCCACGGCCTTCGGCCGGCGCCGGACGCCGCCGTCCGAACCTGCGTGGCCGCCGCGCCGGCCAAAGCCGCGGCGCGGCGTCGGCGGCGTGATCCTGAGGCTGGTCCTGGCGCTGGCCCTGCTGGCGGCCGTCGGCGCGGCGGCCGGCGGCTTCTACGTCTGGCGCACCTATCTGTCCGACCTGCCGCCCATTCCCGACCAGCAAGCGCTTTGGTCGGTCAACCGCGCCCCCGGCATGCGCTTCGAGGACCGCTACGGCCGGGTGATCGCCACGCGGGGCCCCAAGCACGGGTCGCCGGTGCGGCTGGCCGGACTGCCCAGCTATGTCCCGCGCGCCTTCCTGGCCGCCGAGGACCGCCGCTTCTACCGGCACGGGGCGCTCGACTGGCAGGGCATGACCCGGGCGATGCGCGCCAACCTCGCCGCCCATCGCTGGGTGCAGGGCGGCTCGACCATCACCCAGCAGATCGCCAAGACCCTGTTCCTGAAACCCGACCGCACCCTGAAGCGCAAGGCGCAGGAGGCGGTGATCGCCTGGCGGCTGGAACAGCGGATGGGCAAGGACGAGATCCTCGAGCTCTATCTCAACCGCATCTTCTTCGGGGCCAACGCCTACGGCCTGGACGCCGCCGCCCAGACCTATTTCGCCAAGCCGGCCAGTCAGCTGACCCTGCCGGAGGCGGCGCTGCTGGCCGCCTTGCCCAAGGCCCCGACGCGCCTGGCCCTGACCAACGACTACGACGCCGCCCTCGCCCGCTCCCGGCTGGTGCTGGCCAACATGCGCGAGGAGGGCTGGATCACGCCGGACGACGAGCGCGCCGCCCTGGCCCAACCGCCGAAGCTGGCGCCGGAATCCCCCGGCGAGGGCGACTTCGGCTACGTGCTCGACCTCGCCGCCGCCCAGGCGGTCAAGATCGCCGGCGAGACCGCGCCCGACCTGGTGGTCCGCCTGACCATCGACCCGGCGCTGCAGACCGCCGGCCAGACCATCGTCCGCCAGGAGATGGCCGGCGCGGGCCGCGCCGCCGGCGCCCGCCAGGCCGCCCTGGCGGCCATGACCCCGGACGGAGCCATCCGCGCCCTGGTCGGCGGCGTCGACCACCGGCTCAGCCCCTTCAACCGCGCGGTGCAGGCCCAGCGCCAGCCGGGCTCGTCCTACAAGCCGTTCGTCTACGCCGCCGCCGTCGAGAACGGCGCCCGGGCCGGCGACATCCGCCAGGACGCGCCGATCCGCTTCGGCCGCTGGGCGCCCGAGAACTACGGCGGCGGCTATCGCGGGCCGGTCAACCTGGCCACGGCCCTGGCGCTGTCGATCAACACGGTGGCGGTGCGCCTGGGGGCCGAGGTCGGCCAGGCCAAGCTGGGCGAGATCGCCCATCGCTTCGGCCTCGTCGACATTCCAGAACGGCCGGACCTTTCGGTGTCGCTGGGCGCCTACGAGGTCAACCTGCTGGAGCTGACCTCGGCCTACCAGGTGTTCCAGAACGCCGGCGGCCGGGTCGATCCCTACCTGATCGAACAGATATCGACCTCGCGCGGCGACCTGATCTTCGCCCACGCCGGCTCGGCCCCGACGCCGGTCTACGGCCGCGACGACGCCGGGCGGATGGTGGCCATGCTGGAGGGCGTCGTCACGCGCGGCACCGGAACCCGCGCCGGCTTCGGCCGGCCGGCGGCGGGCAAGACCGGCACCAGCCAGAATTGGCGCGACGCCTGGTTCATCGGCTTCACGCCCGACTGGATCGCCGGGGTCTGGGTCGGCAACGACGACGAGCGGCCGATGAACAAGGTCACCGGCGGCTCGATCCCCACCGAGATCTGGCGGCGGTTCATGGTCGCCGCCCACGACAAGCTGCCGCCCAGGGACTTCGACTTCATCCCCGTCGACCAGCCCGGCGAAGGCGACGGCAAAGAAGCGGTTCCCGATCCGCGCAATGGGTTCTATGACGGGCTCTCCTCGGACTTCGCGCGCGCGGCCGACGAGGCGGACTCGGATGCCGGGCCGCCGCGGCGCGAACCCGATCCCAACGACCCGCAGCCTCCGGAGCCGCCAAACTGAACGCGCGCGCGCCTGTCCTGGCCCTCAAGGACGTCCGCCTGGCGGACGGCCCCTCCATGTTGTTCGACGGCGTCGACCTCGGCGTCGAGCCGCGCACGCGCGCCTGCCTGGTCGGCCGCAACGGCGCCGGCAAGTCCACCCTGCTGCGCATCCTGGCCGGCGAGGTTCTGCCCGACGCTGGCGACCGCTTCGTCACGCCTTCGCTCAAGGTGGCGATGGTGCCGCAGGAGCCCCGGATCGTCGGGGCGACCCTGCTCGACTACGCCGTCGCCGGCGGCGCCGAGCACTACGAGGCCGAGGCGGCCCTGGAGACCTTTGGCCTTTCGCCGACCAAGTCGACCGAGGGCCTGTCCGGCGGCGAGATCCGCCGCGCCGCCCTGGCCCGCGCCTTCGCCGAACAGCCGGACGTTCTGCTGCTGGATGAGCCGACCAACCACCTCGACATCTTCGCCATCGAGACGCTGGAGGCCGAGATCGCCGCCTGCCGGGCGGCGTGCCTGATCATCAGCCACGACCGCGCATTCCTGGAACGCACCACCCAGCGCTGCTTCTGGCTGGAGAACCGCCGGGTGCGGCGGCTGGACAAGGGCTTTTCCCATTTCGACGACTGGGCCGAGAAGATCATGGCCCAGGAGGCCGACGAGGCCCGCCGCCTGGACAAGGCCATCGAGCGCGAGCAGCACTGGATGGCGCGCGGCGTCACCGCCCGGCGCGCCCGCAACGAGGGCCGCCGCCGCCGCCTGATCGAGATGCGCGAAACCCGCGCCGCCCGGCTGAGGGAAGGTCGCGGCGCCCTGTCGATGGGTCTCGATTCCGGCGCCGTCTCCGGCCAGCGCGTCGCCGAGGCCAAGAACGTCTCCAAGAGCTGGCTGGCCGCCGACGGCGGCGAGCGGGTGATCTTCAAGGACTTCTCCACCCGCATCCTGCGCGGCGACCGCATCGCCGTGGCCGGTCCCAACGGCGCGGGCAAGACCACCCTGGTGCGCCTGCTGCTCGGCGAAATCCCGCCGGATTCCGGCTCGGTGAAGCTCGGCGTCAATCTCGAGATCGCCTATGTCGACCAGGCCCGCGCCGAGTTGAAGCCCGACGCCACGCTGTGGAGCACCCTGGCCCCGTTCGGCGGCGACCAGATCATGGTCCGCGGCCAGCCCAAGCACGTCGCCGCCTACGCCAAGGAATTCCTGTTCAAGGACAGCCAGTTGCGCCAGCCGGTCGCCAGCCTGTCCGGCGGCGAGCGCAACCGCCTGCTGCTGGCCCGCGCCCTGGCGACCCCGGCCAACCTGCTGGTGCTGGACGAGCCGACCAACGACCTGGACATGGACACCCTCGACCTGCTCGAGGACCTGCTGGCCGACTACGACGGCACCCTGATCCTGGTCAGCCACGACCGCGACTTCATCGACCGGCTGGCCACCTCGACCATCGCCCTCAACGGCCACGGCAAGGTGGTCGAGACGCCCGGCGGCTGGACCGACCTGATCGCCCAGAATCCCGGCTTCTTCGACAAGCCCGAGATCAAGGCGCCCAAGGCCCCCGCCCTGGCCGCGCCCGTCCGGGCCGAGCCCAGGAAGGCCGCCAAGCTGACCTACAAGGATCAGCGGCGGCTGGAGGAGCTGGAGGGCCTGGTCGCCAAGCTGCCGGCCGACATCGCCGCCCTGGAGAAGCGCCTGGAGGACCCCGGCCTCTACGCCCGCGACCCGGCCGGCTTCGACAAGATCATGAAGGCGCTCGACGCCGCCCGGCTCCAGCTCGGCGCGGCCGAGGAGGAGTGGCTGGCGCTGGAGGAGAAGCGCGAGTCCCTGGGCGCCTGAGCGAAACCGCCGGCCAGTTTCCTGTGGATATCTTCAAGCTGCGGATCGAAAACGGTTAATCCGGAAAATCCTCCGGATACCCACAAGTTTTCAACCGGCCGTCACGCCGCAGCGCACACCGCGCACGGCGTGGAGCGTTGCGTCATAGCGGGTTTGGTGGGACCGTCAAGTCGCCGAGGGAAACCAGCGGCCCTGACCACGGAGGGCGACCGAAGTAGACAGGCGGCAGGAAGGCCTTCGGTTCGGCGCGGCGGTGCAACCCGCTCCGCCCAATTGGAGGGCCAAGTCGAGGGGCCTGACATGCCTGTCGATCCGCAAGGATCGCCGGACGTGATCTCCCAGCGGCGAAAACCCCCGGCGCAAGTCCGCCTAGGACTTGGGTGAGAGGACAGTGTCGGGAGCGATCCGGACATTGCCCTCTCGCTCTGCGTTCGGGCCTCAGCCCTCGGCGAACCTCCGCAGATCTTCGTTCAGCCGCGCCGCATGGGTCATGAACAGGCCGTGCGGGGCCTCGTCATAAACCTCCAGCCGCGCGCCCGGTATCAGCGCCGCCGTCGGCCGGCCGGTCAGGTCGATGGGCGCCGAAGCGTCCCGGGTCCCGTGCACGACCAAGACCGGCCGGCGGATCGCACGCAGCTCCGGCCGGAAGTCGGTCCGGGTCATCACCCGGTTCATCTCGATCACCGCCTGCAGCGAAGTCCGCTGCATGAGGTCCTTGATCCAGCGGCGCCGGCCGGCCGAGGTTTCCGGCGTGACGAACGCCTCCTCGTTATCGTCCATCCACTTGGGAAAATCGTCGGCCATAGCCTGGCGCAGCGCCTCGAACGCCTCGGCCGGAACGCCGTGCGGGTTGTCGGCCGTCCGCAGCAGGAACGGCGTGGTCGGCGCGACCAGGACGACGCCCCGCACCGCCGCGTCGCCGTGCCGCGACAGGTAGCGCGCCACCTCGCCGCCGCCGAACGAGTGGCTGACCAGCACGGCGTCGCGCGCCTCCCTGGCCGCCATCACCGCCGCCAGATCGTCGGCGAGGGTGTCGTAGTCGTAGCCGCCGCCCGTGTCGCTGGAGCGGCCGTGCCCGCGCCGGTCGAAGGCGATGCAGCGGAAGCCCTGCCCCGACAGGGCCAGCATCTGAGAGGTCCACATATCCGACGGCAGCATGGCGCTGGCGACGAACACGATCGGCCGCCCCCGCCCCCATTCGCGGACGAACAGACGGGCGCCGTCGGCGGCGACCGCCGTGGAGACGGGAATGGTCGCGCGTGCGGCGGCCGGCTTGAAAACGTCCTGTTCGATCATGGCGGTCTCCTTCGTTCGATGGGCTTCGATGGGCCGATCAAACCGCCGGTGCGGACGCAAAGCGATTACGCGCCGGGTAATGGCGACGGCGAGACCGCCGCCCGGGATTGGCGCGCGCCGCCAACCGCCCTAACCTCCGCGCCGCATCGGGAGGGATCGCCTTGAAAGTCTTGCGTCTTGTCGCCGTCGCCGCGCTGCTCGCGCTGGCCGCCGCCTGCTCACCCGGCAAGAAGGCCGAGGCGCCGGCCGCGCCGGGCGCGACCAAGATCCGCTTCGCCACCGACTGGCGGGCCCAGGCCGAACAGGGCGGCTTCTATCAGGCGCTGGCCACCGGCGAGTACAAGAAGCGCGGCCTGGAGGTGACCATCATCCAGGGCGGACCGGCGGTGAACGTGCCGCAGCTGCTGGCCGCCGGCGCGGTCGAGATGGGCATGGGCTCCAACAGCTTCACCGTGCTCAACCTCGCCGCCGAGAAGGCGCCGGTGAAGGCGGTGATGGCCTCGATGCAGAAGGACCCGCAGGTGCTGATCGCCCACGCCGACCAGGGCCTCAAGGGCTTCGCCGACATGAAGGGCCGGCCGATCCTGATCTCGGACTCGGCGGTGACCACCTTCTGGACCTGGCTGAAGGCCAAGTACGGCTTCACCGACGATCAGGTGCGCAAATACACCCACAGCAACGCCACCTTCCTCGCCGACCGCCGCGCGATCCAGGAGGGCTATGTCACCTCCGAGCCGTACACCATCGAGAAGGCGGCCAAGGAGAAGCCGGCGGTGTTCCTGCTGGCCGACGCCGGCTATCCCGGCTACGCGGCCATGGTGCTGGCCCCGGACAGCCTGATCGCCAACAATCCCAAGGCGGTGCAGGCCTTCGTCGACGCCACCGCCGCCGGCTGGACGTCCTATCTGCATGGCGATCCCCGGCCTGGCGACGCCCTGATTCTCAAGGACAATCCGGAAATGACCCAGGACGTCCTCGACCAGGCCCGCGACAAGATGCGCGCGTATGGCGTCGTCGACGGCGGCGAGGCCAAAACCGCCGGGATCGGCGCGATGAGCGACGCCCGCTGGAAGGAGGTGTTCGACGTCGCCGCCGGCCAGGGCGTCTATCCCAAGACCATGGACGTCGGGCGCGCCTACACCCTGCAGTTCGTGAACAAGAGCACCGCGAACTGACATGGCCATAGCCGCGCTGGAGGCCGTCGAGGTCGACTATCCGGGTCGGGGCCGGGCGCTCGGGCCGTTCAGCCTGTCGCTGGAGGCCGGCGAGATCGTCGCCCTGGTCGGCCCGTCGGGCTGCGGCAAGTCGACGGCCTTGCGACTGCTGGCCGGGCTGGAGACGCCGACGCGAGGCGCGGTCCGGCGCACGCCGGGGCGCGGCGAGACCTCGGTGGTGTTCCAGGCCCCGACCCTAGCGCCGTGGGCGGATGCGGCCGCCAACGTCGCCCTGCCGCTGGAGTTGGCCGGCGTCGACCGCAAGGCCGCTCGCGCCCGGGCGTCCGAGGCGCTGGCCCTGGTGAAGCTGCATGGCGTCGAGACCGCCAAGCCGGCCCAGTTGTCCGGCGGCATGGCCATGCGCGTGTCGCTGGCCCGCGCCCTGGTCACCCGCCCGCGCCTGCTGCTGCTCGACGAGCCGTTCGCCGCCCTCGACGAGATCACCCGCCGCGCCCTGGCCGAGGACGTCCACCAGCTCTGGCGTGAACTCGAACCGGCCGTGGTCTTCGTCACCCACAACGTCGAGGAGGCGGCCTATACCGCCCAGCGCGTGGTGGTGATGAGCGCCGGCCCCGGCCGCGCCGCCGGCGAGACGGCGATCGGCGCCCCCCTGCCCCGGCCGCCCGGCTTTCGGGCGACCGCCCCGTTCCGCGAGGCGGTCGAGGCGATCTCGAACCAGCTCGAACGGGCGATGGCGGCATGAGCCGGATCGCCGACCTCCTCGCCCCGCTGATCCTGGCCGGGCTGCTGCTGGCGGCGTGGGAGATCGCCTGCCGCGCCCTCGCCGTGCCGACCTATTTCCTGCCGACGCCGACGGCCGTGGCCAAGGCGGCGGTCGACAACGCGCCGATCCTGCTGGCCTCGGCCTGGAACACGCTGCTGATGGCGCTGGCGGCCCTGGCGTGCGCCAGCGTGATCGCCTGCGGCCTGGCCCTTCTGGTGGCGACCCATCCGCTGTTGGAGCGGGCGGTGCAGCCGCTGGCGGTGGCCATCCAGGTGACGCCGGTGGTCGCCATCGCCCCGATCGTGGTGATCTGGGCCGGCCTCGAGCATCCGGAGCGCGCCATCGTCGCCCTGGCGGTGATCGTCGCCTTCTTCCCGATCTTCTCGGGCGCCCTGACCGGCTTCAAGGCCGCCGACCCCGATCTGGAGCGATTGTTCGACCTCTATGGCGCGACCCGGCTGCAAAGGCTGCTGCGCCTGCGCCTGCCGTCCGCCGTGCCCTACCTGCTGGTGGGGCACAAGATCGCGGCCGGCCTCGCCCTGATCGGCGCCGTGGTCGCCGAGTTCGTCGCCGGCTCCGGCGGGGCCCAGGGCCTCGCCTGGCGGATTCTGGAAGCCTCCAACCGCCTGCAGACCGCCAAGATGTTCGCGGCCGTGGCCATCCTGGCCCTGATGGGCGGGGCGCTCTACGCCCTCATGCAGGCGGTCGAGACCATGCTGCTGCGGCGCTGGCGCGGCCGTTAGCGCGGGGTTAAGCGCCACGGGACTAAGGGATTCGGGATCGACCTTATTGGGGGGTCCCGATGCGCTTCATCATCGCGTTCGCGGCCGTCGCGCTCGCCGCGCCTTTGACGGCCCAGGCCGAAGACCGATACGGAGCCGGCCCCGGGCCGGCGGCCGCGCCCGTCCCCGCCTCCGCCCTCGCCGCCCAGGGCGCTCCGGCGTCCGGCCGCGTGCTCAGCTGGCCTGGCAAGCGATCCGGCCCGGCCGAGACGCCCTCGCCCGCCGCGTCCCAGGAAGTCGCCTCGGCCCCGGCCGCGCCGCCGGCCTTCGTTCGCGCCCGCCCGCCCGCCGCCGCGCCGACGTCCGCTCCCGCGCCGACCTTGCCGACGAGCATCTACGCCCCGGCGCCGCCCCGGACGATGACCGCCGCGCCGCTGGCGCCCGCCACGCCCGCCCATGTCCAATCCGCGCCGGCCGCGGTCGCCGCGCCCCAGGCGGTCGCGACCGCGCCGCGCAACCCCAACGGCCCGCATTTCTATTCGGTGCACCGCGAGTTCGGCATGTCGCCCGATCCGATCCCGCTGTCGCCGCAGTTCTTCGCCGGCGCCTCCGCCGGCATGGCCGAGCCCGACCCGCCGCCGACGGCCGCCGCCAAGCGGGTGACCAACGCCAGCGGCGTCACCCAGGTCGTCCGCGACACCACCCAGCCCTCTTCCTCGCCGGCCTCGAACGCCCCCAACCTGTTCTGATCCGTTTTTCCAGATGTCCGAAAAGCTGCAACGCCTGATCGCGCTCGCCCACGAGCCCTCCAGCCAGAGGCGGCGCGACCTGCTTCGCGAGGTGACCGACCTGTTCCTGGTCGCCCCCGAGGGACATGGCGCCAGCGAGATGGGCCTGTTCGACGACGTGATGAGCCAGCTCGCCGGCGAGATGGAGGAAGCCGTGCGGGCCGAGCTGTCCCAGCGGGTGGCCTCGGCCGCGGCGGCCCCGCGCAACCTGCTGCGCAACCTCGCCGCCGACGCCTCGATCCAGGTCGCCGGCCCGGTGCTGACCGAGGCGGCCAGCCTCAGCGACGCCGACCTGCTGCATGTCGCCCAGACGCGCGGCCAGGAGCACCTGAGGGCCCTGTCCCAGCGCGCCAACGTCTCGGAGACCGTCGCCGACGCCATCGTCCAGCACGGCGACGACGCCACGCTGGGCGTGCTGCTGCGCAACGACCGGGCGCAGCTTTCCCGCGCGGCCCAGGAGGCGGCGGTCGACCGCGCCGCCGCCAATCCCGACCTGCACGAGGCCGTCGTCGGCCGGCGCAGCCTGCCCACCGACCTGCTCAACGAGATGTATTTCGTGGTCGAGGCGCGCCTGCGCAACCGCATCCTCGAACGCAACGCCGAGCTCGACCCGGCCACGCTGGAGGCGGCCCTGGCCGCCGGCCGCAAGAGCGTCGCCGCCCGGCACGGCTCCCTGCCCGCCGACTACGCCGAGAGCGAGAAAGCTGTGCAGTCGCTGCGGCGGCGCAACGCCATCACGCCGAGCGCCCTGGCGGCCTTCCTGCGCAACGGCGAGACGACCAAGTTCCTGGTCGCGCTGGCCGAGCTGAGCGGCGTCGATTTCCACACCGCCGGGCGCATCCTGGAGCGCAAGGAACTGGACGCCCTGGCGATCATCTGCAAGGCGGCCGAATTCGACCGCTCGCTGTTCCTGACCTTCGCCGTGCTGATCCTCGACCGCGACGCCGACGCCTTGGGACGGGCGCGGGAATACGGCGAGCTCTATTCCAGCCTGCCCCGGGAATCCGCCCTGCGGACCGTGCGTTTCTGGCGCATGCGGCGCCAGACCGGCGACGTCGCCGCCGCCTGACCGCCCGCCTGCGACGACCTCAGCGCTTGATCTGGATGCGGACCGGGATGTCGACCGGCGAACCGGCCAGTGAACGCCCGTCGTCTGCTGTCGGATCGATGCGGAACTGGGCGGCCATGGCCAGGGCGGCCGCGCCGACGCCGAGGTCCGACGGCGTCTCGCCGGTCACCTTGCAGTCCGTCACCCGGCCGTCGGCCTGGGCGGTGCAGCGCAGCAACGCCACCGCCTCGGTGGCCGACAGCGCCTCGGCCTGACGCTCGATGGCGGGCTTGTAGGCCGTGGGCGAAGCCGTCAACGCGGCGGCGGCGATCAAGGCGGTGAACATCCATACTCTCCCTGGCGGCGCCGGCCCTATGGCCGGTCGCCGTGTGAACTTCCCTGCGGCCGGGCGGCGCGCAGCCGCTCCAGCCCTTCGACGGTCAGGTCCGCGAGACCGCGCAGGCCGTGCTCGGTGAAAACGTCGAGGGCGCCGCACAGCGCGGCCGCCGCGCGGTCGCGCTCAGCCGAGCCGTCGCAGCCGAGATCCGCCCTTGCCTCGTAGACGCGGGCCAGATTGACCTGGCGCACGGCCCAGCCGACCGGATCGCGAGCGGGGTCCTCGGCCGCCAGCTCGCAGCGCAGGGCCGCCTCGGCCCCGTCGAGCAGCCCCCGGTCGCCGCAGACCTCGGCGTGCCGCGCCAGGCAGGCGCCCCGCTCGCCGGCGGCCGTGGCGCGCAGGGTCAGCGAGGGCTCGGCCTTCAGCAGGACCAGCGCACGGTCGAAACAGGTCAGGGCGTGCTCGAAAGCCTTGCCGCTGTCGGTGAGGTCGGCGAGCGCCCACAGCCCCAGGCCCAGCGCACGTTGGGCCCGCGCCCAGTCCAGCGGGCTGTGGTCGGGCGACAGGCGGCCGAACACGGTGGTCATCAGGTCGACGCCGTCGGCGACCATGGTCACGTCCTGCGTGACCTGGCCAAGCTGGGTCATCAGCCGGCCGCGCACGGCGGTGAGGCGGGCCCAGGTCAACGGCTCGTAGGCCGGATCGAGCGGCCCGAGCGCCGAGCCCAGCTCGGTTAGGGCCTGGTCGAACAGTTGCGCGTCGCCGAGCCGCACGGCGTAGTCGCCCAGCAGGTCCGCGCGCGCGGCGTGGGCCCAGGCGGCGGGCAGCCGCCCCGAACCGCGATGGCGCGCCCAGGCGTCCAGCGCCGTCACCGCGCCGTCGAAGCGGGCGACGGCCTTGCGGGCCTGGGCGGCGTCGACGGCGGCCGCGCCTGTCCGGGCTTCGAGCAGGGCCTGGGCGACGACGGCGATGGCGCCGGCCACCGAACCGCCAGCGGCCGTCCGCGCCTCGGCCAGGGCCAGGTCGGCCGCGGCGTTCAGCCCGTCATCGCCGAACAGCTCCGCGCCGAGCATGGCGCATTCGGCCTGCTGCCCCCGCGCCTGGGCCCAGAGCTCCGCCTGAGCGCGGCGGTCGATGCCGGTCAGGGCCAGCTCCGCCGCCGAGGCGGCCTTGCGCAACGCCTCCGGCGAGCCGGTGCGCCGGGCCATCTCGCGCCAGACCGCCGATTGGATCAGGCGCTGGGCCGGGCGCTGGGCGACGGCGGCGTGCAGCACGGCCGCGTCGACCGCCTCGCCTTCGGCCTTGAGCAAGGCGAGGTTAAGCAGCTCCAGCAACGCCGGATCGCCGCCGGCCAGACCGACGCGCGGCGTCGACAGGCGGCTGTCGACCCGGAAAATGCGCTTAAGTTCGCGGGCGAACTCAAACATAGGCGGCTCCCTATCCTGCGGGCCGCCTCAAATCGGGACAGCCGCACAGGCTCTGACGCCCATGGAGCAAGGTCCGGTCCGGAAAAGCTAATAAAAAATTAAGATTTTCGTCTTGTTAACCATACTTTTTAAAGGATCGCTTCAGGCGCGCGCCGTCGTCGCCTCCGGGGCCCCGCCATAACCGTCCCGCTCCAGCAGCCGGCGCGCCCGCTCGCCGTCGCCTGTGGCGGCGGAGTCGTAGTCGCGGTCAAGCAGGCGCAAGGGGTGCATGCCGTCGACATGTCCCATGAAGGGCGGGTGGATGGAGTAGCCGAGCATCGCCCGCACCCGGTCGGACAGCCCGCGGGCGGCGTCGCCGACGGCCAGCATCATGTTCTCCTGCTGACGGCACCAGGGCTCGCAGAACTGCGGCGTCACCGCCAGGCGCGGCGCGGGGGTGCGGTTGGCGCCGCCGCGATGCCACAGCGTCCCGGCGAACAACAGCAGCGACCCCGCCGGCATCGTCGCCCGGACGGCCTCCTCGTCTCCCGTCGGCCGCGCCTCGCCCCAAAGGTGGCTGCCCGGGATCAGTTCGGTCGAGCCGTTGTCTTCGGTGAAGTCGTCGATGGCCCAGATGGCGCTGACGCCCAGGGCCGGACGCGGACGCGGGACGCGATAGAAGCCGTCGTCGATATGCCAGGGCTGCACCGTCTCGCCCTCGCGCAGCTCGATGGCCAGATCGGCCGACAGCAGGAAGCCCGGCGACATCAGCCGGTCCAGCATGGCGAGCAGCAGCGGGTGCTCGACCAGGATCGCCGTCGTCGGCGCCTTGGCCAGCAGGGCGTAAACGCGCCGCGTCCTATGGCCCTCGAAGTCGTTGCGGCCGTCGCGACCGGCGTCGAGGATCGGCGTCAGTTCAGCCCGGATCGCGGCGACGTCGGCCGGGTCCAGGGCGCGCTCGACGATCACATAGCCGTCGCGGGCGTAGCGGCTCAGCAACGCGTCGACAGGGGTCTTGGCGGAATGTCTGTCTGCGGTCCTCATGCCCGCAGCCTGGCACGATCACGACGCCAGGCAAGGCTGACCTGGCGTCAAGTCGGCGCGCCGAAGGTCGGGCCGCATTCCAGGCAAGGGCGTTCCGCCGCGCCCGCCGGCCTGGCCCTCCCCGCCGTCAGCCGCGTTCCTTGGTCCGCTGGAAGGCGATCTTGGGGAACCGCTCGCCGACATAGCCGATCTCCCACGACGACTTGGCCAGGAACACCGGCTGGCCGTCGATGTCCTCGGCCATGGCCGTGCGGTGCTTGCCGGAGAAGTCCTCGATGTCGGCCTTCGCGCCGCCGAGCCAGCGGGCTTCGGCGTAGGGCGCGGCCTCGAACACGCAATCCAGATTGTATTCGTTGGACAGCCGGTCGGCCATGACCTCGAACTGCAGCTGGCCGACGGCGCCGACGATGAAGTCCGAGCCGATCTGGGGGCGGAACAGCTGGGTCACACCCTCCTCCGCCAGGCCTTCCAGCGCCTTCTTCAGGTGCTTGGCCTTCAGCGGGTCCTTGACCCGCACGCGGCGCAGGATTTCCGGGGCGAAGTTGGGAAGGCCCGAATAGCGCACGGTCCCGGTTTCGGACAGGCTGTCGCCGACGCGCAGCACCCCGTGGTTGGGAATGCCGATGACGTCGCCGCCGAACGCCTCTTCCGCCAGTTCGCGGTCGGAGGCGAAGAACATGATCGGCGCGTTGATCGACAATTGCTTGCCGGTGTTCTGCACCTTCAGCTTCATGCCGCGCTGGAACTTGCCCGAGACCAGTTTGACGAAGGCGATGCGGTCGCGGTGGTTGGGGTCCATATTGGCCTGGACCTTGAACACGAAACCGCTGACCTCCGGCTCGCCCGGGGCGACATGGGTCGGCTCGCCGCCGCGCTCGGCCGCCACCGGCTTGGGCGCCGGGGCGTAGGCGCCGATGCCCTCCAGCAGTTGGTCGACGCCGAAGTGGCGCAGGGCCGAGCCGAAGAACACCGGCGTCATGTGGCCCTCAAGGAACGACCGTACGTCGAACGGCTTGCCGGCCTCCTGCACCAGCATGGCCCCCTCCTCGACCTCGGCCTGCTCCTCGGGGTCGAGGTACTGGACGATGGCGTTGGAGTTGAAGGCGACGGCCGGCGGATGGCCCTCGTCGTCGGTCGAGGACTTCTTGGCGAAGGGAATGAACCTGCCGCCGCGCAGGTCGAGCATGCCCTTGAACCGCCCGCCCGAACCGGCCGGCCAGTAGAGCGGCGCCGGATCGAGGGCCAGCTTCGAGGCGATCTCGTCGAGCAGCTCGAACGGGTCCTGCGCCTCGCGGTCCATCTTGTTGATGAAGGTGATGATCGGGATGTCGCGCAGGCGGCAGACCTCGAACAGCTTCAAGGTCTGCGGCTCGATGCCCTTGGCCGCGTCCAGCACCATGATGGCGGCGTCGGCGGCGGTCAGGGTGCGGTAGGTGTCCTCCGAGAAGTCCTCGTGGCCCGGCGTGTCGAGCAGGTTGAACATCAGCCCTTCGTGGTCGAAGGTCATCACGCTGGCCGAGACCGAGATGCCGCGCTCGCGCTCGATCTTCATCCAGTCCGACTGGGTGCGGCGGGTCTGGCCGCGCGCGCGCACCGCGCCGGCCGCGCGGATCGCCCCGCCCGACAGCAGCAGGTTCTCGGTCAGGGTGGTCTTGCCGGCGTCAGGGTGGCTGATGATGGCGAAGGTGCGCCGACGCGCAGCCTCGGCGGCGGGGGAATGGGTGCTCATGCGCGCGGGGTAGCGCGCCGCCGGGGCCTTGTCACCCCGGCGCGTCGCCGGAGGCGGCGGCCGTCGCCGCGTCGGTGGGCGGGCGCTTGGCGGCGGCCTCGACCAGCATCTTGCGCGAACGATCGGCGAGATCGCCGCCATGCGGATCGTTGGCCAGCACGGTCAGCAGGATCGTCGCTTCTTCGAACTGCTTTCGCCGCATCAACGCCGCCGCGGTCCGGAACGAGATCGCGTCCACCTGCGGCGCGAGGCGATGGGCCGTCCGCAGGACGTCGAGCGTGTTGTCGGAAGGATAGCCGGGATCGGCCGAGCGGGCGACGGCGTAGGCGTAAAGGGTCTGATAGCGATCGGGATCGACCTTGAAGGCGCGGCCAAGCAGCGACCGGGCCTCGGCGAACAGCGCGGCGCGGCGGCCTGGGTCCTTCTGGCCTGCGGCCAGACGGCTGGCCGCCAGCATGGTCAGCAGTTCGACATCGTCGCCGTCGCCGGCCAGGCGCCGCTGGAGGATGGCCTCTCCGGCGGCCCGGTCGCCGAAGTCGATCTCCGCGCGCGCCAAGACCGTTTCGGCCAACCGGTCTCCCGGGAACTTGGCGGCGGCCGCGCGGACGGTCTTGAGCAGCTCCGCCTCGTCGCCCTTCTCGACCCGCCCCGACTTGAGCCGCTGACCGACGAGAAGCAGAGCATCCGCCGAAGGCGGCAAGGCGGTGATCTTCACCTCGGCGTCGACATGGTCCTTACGTGTCAGGCGGTTGTAGGCGATGGGCTTGGTTTCGTAGGCGCGCAGCTGGCCGTCGAGGGCCTTCAAGTTCGCGCCCGTCGCGGTCTCCATGGCGCGCACCGGGTCGGCGCCGGCCCCGACCGCCTTCACATAGGCGTCGAGCTGCCGCTTGCGGCCCGGATCGTTCAACATGTAGTGCACCATAAGCCAGGCCTCGGCGTAGAAAGCCGACCGTTGCGACGCCGACACTTCGAACGCCCGCTTGCGCAGCAGCTCCGACAGCGGCAGCCACGAGCCGGCCACCAGGGTGTAGGCCCGGTTGCGGCTGTACTTGCCGACATTGATCCTGTCCGTGAGGATTTCGGTCGGCGCGAAATACTCCGCCCACCCCTCCATCAGCCAGCTGGGATAGCCGTAGGGAAAGTACTGTTGCGTGAAGTGATGGGTGTACTCGTGGAAGATGACTTCGTCCCGGCCCAGGTCGGAAAAGCTCTCCCGGGATGCGACGGCGAAGATGTCCTCGGTCTGCGCCGCATAGAAACCGGCGAGATTCTGCGGGGCCTTTGGGAAAAGCTCCAAGATCTGTCCGCGGCCGCTGGCGAGGTAGATGTCGAGTTTGCGCGGCGGCGGCGCGTCGGCCGGCAGGCCGTGGAACAGCCTGAGGACCCCGTCGAAATCCTCTAGCTTCATCGCGTAGTCGCGCAGCTGGCGCTCCGCGCCGTCGCTGTAGATGACGAAGCGCGCGCTTTCGGCCCTTAGCCAGCGCGCCTGCGCCGGAACGGCCGACGCCAGGGCCAGCGCCGCCGCGAGAAAGGCCAGCCAGATCCGCTCCGCCCCGATCTTCCGACCGCCCATTTCCGTTCCCCCAGGTCGTCCCAGACTAACGCGAGGGTTGAAACGGCGTCCAGGGCGCTCTTGATCAACGAAACGGACTAGCCGTTCAGACGTTATCGAGTCATGATTCCGTCATGCGGGATGTTTCGCCCTAGAGAGCGAAGCGGTCGTAAAGGAGGAAACGAAGTATGGCCCTGCTTGATGTTCAACGGTTCCGGTCGGAAGCGTCCTGCGTTCCCATCCTGGCGGCCGCCGCCCTGGTGTTCGCCGGCATGTTCGGGATCGCCTTCATCATCCACATGGCTTTCGACCTGGTCTTCTGACCAGGCGGGCCGTGGCCTCGCTCAGGCGGCCAGACGCCGCCAGACCTGCCTGTCGGCGTAAAGGGTCGTCAGGCTGTCGTTCTTCTGCCGCATGTAGAGATCGCTGATGATCTCGATGCCCACCTGCGCGAAACGGATCGTCACCTGATCCGGAGGGCAGTTCCTGCCAGGCGACACGAACAGCGCCGCATTGATCTGCGGGGCCTTGGCCGCGATCAGCAGGGCCAGCCGTTCCGCCCGGGGACGATCCACCCGATGCAGCAGCGGCTCCTCGGCGAAGATCTCCGCGCCCAGCTTCTTGACGAAGGCCAGGTCGAGCGTCTGGAACTCGCGCACCCTGGACGGAGGGGCGGCCGACTGGCTCGACACGTTCAAGATCACGTCGTTCAACAGAAAAAGCATAGGCGCTGGCCGTCCGTACCGGGGCGAAAACTCCAAGACGCCAGAGTGACGCGTCGCGCTTTCGACGCGGTTTAGGAAAGCGGTTAACGATTTTCGACAGGCTCGACGAGGAAATGCCGCCCCTCGCGATCGTCGATCTCGACCACCCACACATCCGGATCGATGCGGGCCGACCGCTCGGCGTAGGCGTCGAGATCGGCCTCGGCCTCGGAAGCCACCGGCTGCATCCACACCCGTTCGCCGTCGCCGCGCGTGGCCTCGGCGTAGAGGCGCGCGATCCCGGCCCGCCGGTCGAGCACCTTGATCAGCACGGCCCCGGCCCGCGCGTCGCCCTTGCGCAGCACGGCGGCGAACGCCCCGCCCTGCTCGGCGCGGCGGATGAGGGCGCCGACCCAGATGTCGGTGGAGAGGATCAAAGGCCGCGCTCCCGGAACCGCCGGCGAAACGCCGGTCGATAACCCGGCGGAAAGACCCTTCCTATTAGGCCGTGTCGGAAGCGAATGCGAGATCACCCATGCCGCGCCGGGTTTCCAGCCTGCTGATCGCCGCCTGCGGCGTCCTCGCCGCCCCGGCCGTCGCCCGGGCCGATGCGGTCGGCGCCTATTACGAACGCACGGCGATGACGGAAGCCGACCGTCGCTGCGGCCTGTTCGCCCCGCCCGTGGCTTTGGCCCTGACGGCCGCGCGGGCTCAGGCCCGGGGCGCGGCCCTGCGCGGCGGCGCCTCGCCCGACCAGCTCGCCCAGGTGTCGGCCCGCGCAACCGCCAAGATCGCCGCCGCCGATTGCGCCTCGACGGACATCCGCACCGCCGCCGACCGCGTGCGCGCCGCCTTCGCCGCCTATGGCCGCATGCCCCGCCTCGACCTTCCCGGCGCCAGCCGCGGCTGGACGGCCGTTCGACCGGCGCCGGACGGGCCGGTCGCCTGGCGGCTCCGGCAGTCCGCCGCCTTCGGCGCCGACGCGATGACCTTCGGCCTGGCCGGGCGCGGACGGCGCGACGCGCTGATGGCCGTGGCGGTGTTCGCCGACGGCGCCCGTCCCTACGCGGCGAGGCTGGTGGCCCGCGACCCCCGGCGGACGTCCGAGCCCTACCTGCCGCAGGGCGGATCGGGGCCCCTTTCCGCCCGCCTGCCGCCGCCGTCGGCCACCCAGACCTTCACGGCCGAGGCCCGCAGCGTCGCCGGGACCGACCTGCGCCCCGCCGGCGCGCGGGCGGCCGACGCCTTCCGCTTTCCGGCCCAGGGCGCGGCGGCGCTGGCGACGCTGGACCCGCGCGAGGCCGTCGCCGTGGAGTTCCTGTTCGAAGGCGACCGCACGCGCACGGCCTTTGTCGAGGTCGGCGACTTCGCGGCGGGAACGGCGTTCCTGGCCGCCGGGGACGGCGCCGGTCAGCGCTGAGGGTTGAAGGCGATGACGTTGCCGGTCGAGGCCCGGCCGCCGGCCTGGGCCGCCAGCACCGGCAGGCGCACCATCACCGCCGTGCCCTCGCCCAGCCGGCTCTCGATGCCCATGTCGCCGCCATGCAGTTCGGCGAAGGCCCGCACCAGCGACAGGCCGAGCCCCGTGCCCCGCGCCTTCTGGTCCGCGCCGCCGGCCTGCTCGTAGGGCCGTCCCAGCCGTTCCACGTCCTCGGGCGGAATGCCGACGCCGGTGTCGGCGACGGTGATTTCCAGCATCCCCTCCACCGCCTGGCCGCTCACCGTCACCGAGCCGCCCTTGGGCGTGAACTTCAGGGCGTTGGAGACCAGGTTGAGGACGATCTGCTTGAGCGCGCGGCGGTCGGCGTCGACCTCCAGCGGCGCGCCCGGCAGCATGCCGCGCAGCTGGACGCCCGCCTCGTCGGCCTGAAGCCGCATCAGCCGCAGGGCGGCCGAGACCGGTTCGCGCGCGTCGAACACCTCGCGCGCCAGCTCGTAGCGCGCCGCCTCGATCTTGGACATGTCGAGCACGTCGTTGATGAGATCGAGCAGATGCCGGCCCGATTCATGGATCAGCTCGGCGTATTCCACATATTTGCCGGGCAGCTCGCCGAACATGCGCGACCGCATGATGTCCGAGAAGCCCATGATGGCGTTCAGCGGCGTGCGCAGCTCATGGCTCATATTGGCCAGGAAGCGCGACTTGCCGGCGTTGAGGGCCTCGGCGTCCTGGCGGGCCTGCTCCAGCGAAGCTTCGCGGGCGTGCTCCAGGCCGGCGTCGCGCAGCACCCCGACCAGCCGTCCGTCGGCCGCGCGCCGAACGTCCAGGATCGCGTGGTGGTGCAGGGCGTCGGCGGGCGAAAAGCCGGCGCGTCCCTCGCCGTCAAGCTCGGCCCTGCGCAGCGCGGCCTGCAGGCCGGGCCGGTCGGGCGCGTGGGCGATGGCCAGCAGGCCCCGCGCGCGGAGCTGGTCCGGATCGATCCTGTCGGGCGCCTGACCGAACGCGGCCTCGACCTGGCCGTCGGCGGCGAGCACCAGCACCAGATGCGGCTGTTCGGTCAGCAGCGCCGCCAGGGCCTGCTGACCGGCGGCGTCGACCGCCCGGGCCCGCAGCACGGCGCGGCGCGACAACAGCAGGCCCGCGCCCAGCCCCACCGCCGTCGTGGTCATGCTGGTGATGGCCAGCCAGAAGGCCGCGCCCGGCGTGGGCTGCGGTCCGGTCGCGCCGGCGATCTGGGCCACCGCCGCCAGGGCCGCGGCCAGCAGGCCGACCGCGGCGGCCTCGGCCAGCAGGCTGGCCCCGCCCAGCAGCGTCGCCGCCGCCACCGGCGCCAGGCACCAGGCCGCCAGCGGCCCGGTGATCCCGCCCGTCAGCACACAGGCGGCCACCGCCGCGACCGCCCACAGGGCCAGCAAGGCGGCGCGCTCGCGCGGGCCGTCGCGCAGCATCAACCCGAACGCGGCCAGCGCCGGCGCGATCCCGGCCAGGATCGCCAGGGCCGGCTCGCGCGCCAGGCCCAGAAAGGCGCTCAGGGCCGCGCCGGACACCAGCAGCGCCGCCGCCCAGCCTCCATGCCACCACAACACCGCGTCCCGCTCGACGGCGGTCCGAGATGCAGGCGCGGCGGGAACATGTTCGGCGGGTCCGCTCACTGGACTCCTTGGCGAGAATCGACGGGCTAGATGAAAAAGCTAGCCCCTCGACGCGGCCGTAGCGAGGCCGCTCGCCTGCCGGGCGACCCAGAATGGGCGCCCAGCGCGCGTGGAAACGGATTCGTAAGCGCGTTGCGACAGGATGTCCCGCTTGTCAGTCACCGCGAGACCGTTTCCTCATGCCGCAGGCGGCACAGTCCATACCGCCCCGCCCGTCGGCGGTTCCGCCCACGCCGCCGGGAACGATATCCCGGCGCGGGGTCGCCACGCTCGAGGACGCCAGGCGCTCCTTCCTGCGGATGGTCAGCCATGAGCTTCGCACTCCGCTGAACTCGATCATCGGCTTTTCCGAGATCATCGCCTGCGAACTCTACGGCCCGCTGGGCGCGCCGCAGTATCGCGAATACGCCGATCTGGTCCGCGAAAGCGGCTTGAAGATGCTGGCCCTGGTCAATCAGGTCCTGGAGATCATCCGCCTGGAGAGCGGCGCGGCCGATCTCGACTGCGTCGTCCAGAACCTCGACGACGCGGTGAACGACGCTCTGGAGGCCTTGGCCGTCGAACCGCGCGGCGTGCGGCTGCAGGTCGAAGGGCCGACCGCCGCCTTGCCGCCGGTCGTCGCCGACCACCGCGCCCTGCGCACCGTGCTCGGGGCCCTGCTGCAGAACGCCTTCGCTTTCTCGCCGGACGGCGGGACCGTTCGCCTGCGCGCGCACCGGCGCAGCGGCGTGGTCGAGATCGAGATCGAGGACGAGGGCAAGGGCGTCGACCCCGACGACATCCCCCGCCTGATGCGTCCGTTCGAGCAGGGGGAAAACGCCCTGACGCGGCGCACCCAGGGCGCGGGGCTGGGCTTGCCTATCGCCGATCAGCTTTGCGCCGCCCAGGGCGGCGGCCTCGCCCTGCGCTGCGAGCCCGGGCGCGGGCTGGTCGCCAAGGTGCGCCTGCCGGCGGCCTGACCGAACCGCATTGTCAGCGGGGGGGCGAACCCCTAAGTGCAGGGCATGGCCCTGGCAGATCACATCGCGGCGCCCGCCCTGTCCATGCAACAGACCTTGGACGATCTGGCGGCGGAATTCGAACTCCTGGGCGATTGGGAGGAACGCTACCGCTACGTCATCGAGCTGGGGCGCGACCTGACGCCGCTGAGCGACGCCGAACACGACGACGCCAACAAGGTGCGCGGCTGCGCCAGCCAGGTCTGGCTGGTCACCGAGACCGGCCCCGACGGGCTCTTGCGGTTTCGCGGCGATTCCGACGCCCACATCGTGCGGGGCCTGATCGCCATCCTGCTGAAGCTCTATTCCGGACGCCGGCCGGCCGAGATCCTGGCGTTCGACGCCAAGGCCGCGTTCGAGGCGCTGGGCCTGGCCGGCGCGCTGTCGGCGCAGCGGTCCAACGGACTGTTCTCGATGGTGGGACGCATCCGCAAGGACGCCGAGGCGGCGAGCTGACGCCGCTCGCCCGGGACCGGCCTCAGGCGGCGCGGATGCCGGTGGGGTTTGCCGATCCCTGGAAGCCGATCAGCGCGTCGTAGCCGAGGATCATGTCGACGTCGCGGCCGTTGGAGGCCAGCGGCAGGCGCAGCCACAGCAGCGAGAGATGGTTGGCGCCGCGCCAGGCCAGGCTGTGCACGCCGACGCCGGGCCTGCGCTGCTCGACCACCTTGTCGAGCTCGCCGCGCCAGTAGTCCGCCGCCGGAGCGCTGTAGACATCGGCGAGGCCGCGCCCCGTGATCTCGCGGCCATAGACCCCGTAGAGCCCGGTCCCGGCCAGCCGCAGGCGATAGTCGAAGCGGTGCAGGCCCTCTCCCGACCGCACGTCGATCAGGCTGATGGTGGGCAGATGGCGCTTGAAGTGATCGGGCTGGATGTGAGCGCGCGCGGGCAGCCGCCCGCCCTCGCGCAAGGACGCCCAGTAGGCGAAGAGCTCTTCATGTGCCCGCACCGCGGTGGCGGGCGCCCCCATCTGCATCGTCATCTCCGGATTCCTTAACAACCCCTTGGAATCACGATGATTCACTATCCCTTAACTGCCGATTCGCTGGCAAGGGGAAAAACGCGGCCGATCTCAAGATTATGTAGGCCGAGTCAATCAGGACACGAAATGTCGGGACCCGGATACGACGACGCCCGCCGTCCGGAGACAGCGGGCGTCGCGGCTTCGCAGCGATGCGATGCGGATGGGATCAGCGCGCCTTCTTGGTCGCCTGACGGCCGCCCTGGCCCAGGCCCATCTGCTTGGCCAGGTCAGACCGGGCGCGAGCATAGTTCGGCGCGACCATCGGGTAGTCCTTGGGCAGCGCCCACTTGGCCCGGTAGTCTTCAGGACTCATATTGTACTTGGTGCGCAGGTGCCGCTTGAGCGACTTGAACTTGCGGCCGTCCTCCAAGCAGATCAGATAGTCCGGCGTGATCGAGCGCTTCACCGGAACCGCCGGTTCCTTCGGCGCGACTTCAACGGCCTCGGGCGCGCCGGACACCGTGGAGAGCGCACGGTGAACGCTCTGGATCAGGGCAGGAAGATCGCCCGCCACCACAGAGTTGTTGCCCACATAGGCGGACACGATGTCCGCAGTCATCTCGATGATTTCGGATTTGTCGTCCATGATCTTCTTTGCCTGCCGCCGCCAACGCCCCCGAGCGCAGCGCCGATTCTTCTGAATGAATTATAGCTGCATATAGTGGGTTTTCACAGAAAACAACAGTGTTGGCCCAATAAAATCGGCCCAGTTTGATCTTTGTAATGAAGAAGTCACGTGATGCGCTCAGCGAACACAGCGCTTTCGCGAACATTTTCGACAACATGCCCAGGGAACGACACAACTAAGCCGCGAAGCGTTCGCGCCGCCCCAGTCAGGCTCAGCGGCCGAAATCGCTCGACATGACGAGCATAGCCGCCCGCTGCGGCGGCGAGTATTCGTCCACAGCCCCCTCGTCGCCTTCCCGAAGCGCCTTGATCAAGGCCGGCGTCAGCGCCGAAGACAGCGACCAGTTCCAATAACGCAGGACAGTCTGGGCCCGGTCGACCGCGATGATGTCGAACACTTCGAGCACGCGGGCCAGGGCCGGCGCCGGCGCGCCCGCCGCGTCGACCTCCGGGCGCCGCAGCCCGCGCCACAGGTCGAGCAAGGCGGCGCGCGGCAACCCGACGGCCTTGCACAGCACCGCCAGCGGCTCGCCGCCGATGTCGGCCATGATCTTGGCGCCCGTGGCCGGCTTGAGCCCCGACAGATACGAGATCTCCTCGGCGATCTCGCGCGTCATTCCCCGGCCCGCGGCCGTCACCGCGTCGTCGAGGCTGGCGAAGGGGCTCTTGTCGATCGCCGCGCGATTGCGCTGGCGACGCTCGATGAACTGCAAGGCCTTGCGCGAGAGCGGGTCGCTCCATCCTTCGGCGGCGGCCATGGCGAAGATGTCGCCCACCGCGTCCTGCAGCACCTCGCGGGAGACCGCGAACCGCTGGAGCACGGCGCGGCGCGCGTCCGCGTCGGCCCACCAGAACAGCACATAGGCCTGCGAAGGCCTCAGCTCGGGACGGCGCAGCAGGGGGCCGATGAGGCGGGGGGCGTCGCGCGTCAGGGCGACCACCCGCTCCGTCCCGGCCGGCGACAGGCGCGCGAGGTCGTTGCGCAGCAGCACCTCGAGCGCCGACAGGTCGCCGGTCTCGATCAGGGCGTCGGCGACCACTTCCGACACCCCCCGACGCTGGGCGATCAACCGCCGGTGCTCGGCGGCGCCCATGCGGGCGCAGTCGACCAGGTCGACGTCGCGCAGGGCCGGGCAGTCCTCGATCAGGGCGGCGGCGACCGAAATCTCGTCGCGCAGCAGCAGCCGCGCCAGCATGGCCGGCAGTTCGCTGAGCACCGACAGCCGCCGCGCCACCCGGCGACGCTCGTCGGGGGTCGCCTCGCGCAACAACTCGATCAGCAGGTCGGCGACGATGCTGCGCTCGAAGACGTTCACCCGGCTGGCCGGCAGGCAGACCAGATCGGCCAGCCGCTTGAACAGCGCCGCCCTGGCGCGCGAGACCGGCGGGACGCGGTCGGCGAGAGTGGAAAGCTCGGTCATCGGGGAGAGACGCACATCCGGCAGGCCCTTCCGGCTGGCCGCAGATCATCGGAGCGCCGGCGAAGGCGCAGGTTCACGGGCGGCCCGGTAAGGGCCGTCCGTCTTATAGCAAACCCCAGGTTAACCCCGGGTGTTCGCCGAACCGGCCGCCGTCAGGCGAAGGCCCCGGCCGGCCGCTTGGGCTTGGGCGCCAGGGCGTGGACCTTGGCCCGCTCCATGGCTATGGAGCCCACCGAGATCAGGCCGATGGCCAGGGCGAGCAGGAACATCGCTCCCTTGTCCGTCGGCAGGTTCATGGCGGCGATCTCCATGGCGGTCTTGCCCTGGGCGAGCGCCGCCGAGGTGCGGGTCAGGTCGGGAACCTGCACGCCCAGCCACGGGCTCAGGTGCATGGCCAGCGCCCCGACGACGATCAGCAGGGCCAGCATCGCCCCCCGCGACCGGGTCCGGGGATAGAGCAGCAGCGCGGCCGCGACCACTTCGGCCGCGCCCGTGACATACCGCATCACCGGTTCGAACAGGCCGACGCCCGAGCGGGCGGCGATCAGGCCGAACACCGGATTTGGATTGAGCCAGAAAAATACCTGCCACGCCTCAAAAAGCAGAAGGGCGACCAGAGTTAGCGCCAGCGTCCAGCTGCCAACACGTTCCATCATGTCGAATCCTCCTGGAGGTCTCTGACGGACCTCCTGACGGGACCGAGCATGACACATCGCGCGCAGGAGGCAATTCACACCTGCGCGCGAGAGCGTCACGATTACTGTTTCAGAGAACGCGAAGACTTATCGGAATTCCGGCGGGCTCCATTCCGGCCAGATGTCCGGCAGGTCCGCCGACACCCGGTTCGGATAGGCGGGCGGCCGCTTCTCCAGGAAGGCGCCGACCCCCTCCTTGGCGTCGCCGGACGCCCCGCGGGACTGGATGGCCCGGCTGTCGACCCTGTGGGCGTCCATGGGGTGCGCCGCCCCGAGGTTGCGCCACATCATCTGGCGGGTCAGGGCGATCGACACCGGCGCGGTGTTGTCGATGATCTCGCGGCAGATGGCCTGCGCGGCCCGCAGCAGTTCGTCGGGGGCGTGCACCGAGCGGACCAGTCCCCGTTCCTGGGCCTCGGCGGCCGGGAACACCTTGCCGGTGTAGCTCCACTCCAGGGCGGTCGACACCCCGACCAGCCGCGGCAGGAACCAGGACGAAGCCGCCTCCGGCGTGATGCCCCGCCGCGCGAAGACGAAGCCGAACTTGGCGTCGGTCGAGGCGATGCGGATGTCCATCGGCAGCTGCATGGTGACGCCGACGCCGACAGCCGCCCCGTTCACCGCGGCGATCACCGGCTTCAGGCTGTCGAAGATGCGCAGGGCGACGCGCCCGCCGCCGTCGCGGTAGACGCCGCCGACCTTGGCTTCCTCGCGGGCGCCGTCGCCGCGCTGGGCGTAGTTGAAGGTGTCGCCGCCGGCCTGGCCCAGGTCGGCCCCCGCGCAGAACGCCCTGCCCGCCCCGGTGACGATCACCGCCTTGACCGCGTCGTCGGCGTCGGTGGCGTTGAAGGCGGCGATGAGGTCGAGCATCATGCCGCTGGTGAAGGCGTTCATCCGGTCGGGACGGTTGAGGGTGATCGTGGCGATCCCGTCCTCGACGTCATAGAGCAGGGTCTCGAATGTCGGCGCGGCCATCGCGGGGCTCCCTCCGGGGCTTAAACGCCCGTATGAAACCCGCCTGACGCCACGGCCGTCAAGAGCGCCTTCCAAGGCCGGCCGCTTCGGTCCACTATCCGACTGAACATTGATAAGCGCGACGAACGCGTAATCTGGGAGGATGGAATGAACGGGTCGATCGAGGCCGACTACATCATCGTCGGCGCCGGCTCGGCCGGCTGCGTGCTGGCCGACCGCCTGACCGCCGACGGGCGGACGACCGTACTGCTGCTGGAGGCCGGCGGCGACGACCGCCCGACCAAGAACCCCTCGCAGTTCATGTCGAACCTGATGATCCACGTGCCGGTCGGCTATTCGCAGACCCTCAAGGACCCCAAGGTCAACTGGCTCTACACCACCGAGCCCGACCCGGGCACGGGCGGGCGCCAGCACGTGTGGCCGCGCGGCAAGGTGCTGGGCGGCTCGTCCTCGATCAACGGCCTGCTCTATATCCGCGGCCAGCACGCCGACTATGACGGCTGGCGCCAGCTGGGCTGCGAGGGGTGGGGCTGGGACGACGTCTATCCCTATTTCCGCCGCTCGGAGAACCAGGAGCGACGCGGCGTCGGCGACTGGCACGCCGCCGGCGGCCCGCTGAACGTCTCCGACGTCACCACCACCCACCCGGTGTCCGACGCCGTGGTCGAGGCCTGCGCCGAGGCGGGCATCCCCCGCAACGACGACGTCAACGGTGAGCAGCAGGAAGGCGCGACCTACTATCAATTGACGGTCAAGAACGGCCAGCGGTGTTCGGCGGCGGTGGCCTATCTGCACCCGGCCATGGGCCGGCCCAACCTGCGGGTCGAGACGGGCGCCCTGGCCGGCCGCGTCCTGTTCGAGGGCAAGCGCGCCGTCGGCGTCGAGTACAGCAAGGGCGGCGTCAAGCACACGGCGCGGGCCCGGGCCGAGGTCATACTGGCCGGCGGCGCGATCAACTCGCCGCAACTGCTGCAACTGTCCGGCGTCGGCCCCGGCGACCTCCTGCGCGAGCACGGGATCGAGGTGGTCGCCGACCTGCCCGGCGTCGGCGAGAACCTGCAGGACCACTACGTCATCTCGATGCGCTATCGCCTGAAGGCGGGCGTGGTCTCGGTCAACGAACTGACCAAGGGCGGCCGCTTCCTGGGCGAGACGCTGAAGTTCCTGTTCCAGCGCAAGGGCCTGCTCACCCTGTCGGCGGCGCACATCGCCGTGTTCTGCAAGTCGCGGCCGGACCTCGTCTCGCCCGACATCCAGTTCCACATCCTGCCGGCGACCATGGACGTCGACAAACTGGTCAACGAACAGAAGATGGAGCTGGAGGCCCTGCCCGGCCTGACCATCGCGCCCTGCCAGGTGCGGCCGGAAAGCCGGGGCCACATCCGTATCAAATCGCCCGATCCGTCGGTCTACCCGTCGATCTTCGCCAACTACCTGTCCGACCCGCTCGACCAGGAGGTGGCGGTGGCCTCGCTGAAGTGGGGCCGCAAGATCGCCGAACAGCCGGCGCTGGCCCGCTATGTCGACCACGAGATGGACCCGGGCCCGGCCTTCGCCAGCGACCAGACCCTGCTGGACTACGCCCGCGGCGCGGGCTCGACCATCTACCACCCGGTCGGCACCTGCCAGATGGGCCATGGCCCCCAGGCCGTGGTCGACCCGCAGCTTCGCGTCCACGGCGTCGAGGGCCTGCGGGTGGTCGACGCCTCGATCATGCCGCGCCTGGTGTCGGGCAACACCAACGCCCCGACCATCATGATCGCCGAAAAGGCCGCCGACATGATCCTGGGCAAGGCTCCGGCCGCGCGGCTGGCGGCCGAATAGCCGTCCCGGCGTTCCGCCCCGGTCAGGCCCGCAGGCGGAACGCCGCGAGCCGCTCGTAGAGCGGGCGGGCGGCGTCGGCGACCGGCTTGAGGTCCTCGCGCAGTTCAGCCCGCGCCTCCGACGGCGATGGCGAGAAGCCGGTCGACCGTTCGACGGCGTCGTACCAGGCCGGCGCCCATACCCCGTCGGTGTCGCGACGCCCCGCGGGCCAGGCCAGCATCCGCTCGCTGAACGGGACGCCCAGGGCCGCGCACAGCGCCGAAAGGGTCCCGCGAGGGTCGGCCAGCACGTCGCCGCCGTCGACCACCGGCGGGGCGGCGCCCAGGCGCTGGCACTCGCGGTCGAACAGCTCGACCTGCCGTTCGAGCCCGATGTCGGCCAGGGTCGGATCGTCGCGCTTGGCGGCGTAGGAAGCCAGCACCGCCTCCGGCGCTCGGATCAGGAAGGCGTTGCGCAGCGCCGCCGTCCAGCCGAGGCCGAAGCCGGGCAGCATGTGGTGGGTCATGTGCTTCTGATACTGGATCGCCCGCCCGCCGGGGACGGGACCGGTCAGCGTCAGGGCCACCGCCCGCCAGTCGGTCGGCTGGCTCTCCAGCACCGCCTCGCGCATCGGATGGTCGAGCCCGGTCTCGGCCAGGTAGGCGGCGTAGAACGGCTCGTCGACCACCGTGGCGTCGGGGCGGTTCTCGAAGGCGCGCATCATCGCCGTCGAGACATTGCGCGGCCCCGACCACATGGCGATGCGGATCGGCTCTTCCATGGTCATCCTCCCCGCGCGGCCTGGGCGTCCTTGAGCGCCTCGTAGAGCGCGCGCAGCCGCGCCGTCGTCGGCCCCGGAAGCGCCAGCGGCAGGGCGCGGCCGTCGATCTCGCGCACCGGCGTCAGGCCGCCGAAGGTGCCGGTGACGAAGGCCTCGTCGGCGGCGCGGGCGTCCTCGACGGCGAAGTCGCCCACCTGCAACGGCACGCCGTGCTCGCGGCAGAGGGCGATGACGTTGGCCCGGGTGACGCCGTTGAAGCAGAACTCGCCGGACGAGGTGCGGACCTCGCCTTCGCGGACCCAGAAGAAGTTGGTGGCGTTGCAACTGGCCACCAGGCCGGAGGGGTCGAGCATCAGCGCCTCGTCGGCCCCGGCGGCGATCGCCTCGCGCAGGGCCAGGATCAGGTTCAGCCGGCTGTGCGAGTTCAGCCGCATGTCGAACATGTGCGCCGGGGTGCAGCGGATCGACACCGTGGCGAGCGACAGGCCGCGCGTGACGATGGCCGGACTGGGCGTCTTCCATTCGGCGACGATCACCACGGTCGGACGGCCCAGCCAGTTGCGCGGGTCCTGGTTGGCCGCCGCCTTCTCGCCGCGCGTGACCATCAGGCGCAGATGGACGCCGTCGGTCATGCCGTTGGCCGCCAGCACGACCTCCAGGGCCTCGACCACCTGGCCGCGCGTCATGCCGAAGTCGAGGCCGATGGCCCGCGCGCCGGCGAACAGCCGGTCGAGATGGGCGTCGAGGAACAGCAGCGCCCCCTTATGCAGGCGCAGCCCCTCCCAGACGCCGTCGCCCAGCACGAAGCCGGCGTCGAACACCGACACCCTGGCTTCGGCGCGCGGCGTGAGCGCGCCGTTCAACCAGATCAGCGCCGTCTCGTTGCGCGGATCGATCGCGAAATCCTGGCTGCCGGCCATGCGCCTCCCCCTTGTGCCGACCCAAGCTGGCACGAACGGCGCAGGCGGTCCACGACGTGGCGTCAGCTTCCCCGACGGCGCCCTTGAGCGGCGCCATGGGCTGGGCTTCTATCGCTCCAGGATGGCGAGACGCCCGCGAGAGGCGCCCGCCACGGGAGACGCCAGCGCCGGGAGGCCCCATGCATCCGTCCGTACACGCCAGGACCAGACCCGACCGCGCCGCCTATGTGATGGCCGGCTCCGGCGAGACGGTGACCTATCGCCAGCTCGACGAGCGATCGAACCAGGGCGCGCACTTCTTCCGCTCGCTGGGCCTGCGGCCAGGCGACGTCGTCGCCCTGATGATGGAGAACAATCCCCGCTACTTCGAGATCGCCTGGGCGGCCCAGCGGGCCGGGCTCTACTACACCTGTATCTCGTCCAAGCTGACGGCGGCCGAGGTCGCTTACATCGTCGAGGATTGCGGGGCCCAGGTCCTGATCACCTCGGCCGCCCTGGCGCCGCTGGCGAACGAACTGGCGCCCCTGGTCCCGGGCGTGAAGCTCTACATGGTCGGCGGGGCGGCCACGCCCTACGCCAGCCTGGAAGAGGCGTTGAGGAGCCAGCCGATCACGCCGATCGCCGACGAGACGGCCGGTTCCGACATGCTCTATTCCTCCGGCACCACCGGGCGGCCCAAGGGCGTCAAGCCGCCGCTGACCGGCGGGCCGATCGACGCGCCGAACGCCCTGCAGATGATGGTCCAGTCGCTGTTCGGCTTCAGCGAGGACAGCGTCTACCTGTCGCCGGCGCCGCTCTATCACGCCGCGCCCCTGCGCTGGTGCATGACCGTCCAGAGGATCGGCGGCACGGTGGTGGTCATGGAGCGGTTCGACCCCGAGACCGCCCTGGCCCTGATCGAGAAGCATCGCTGCGACGCAGGCCAGTTCGTGCCGACCCACTTCGTGCGGATGCTGAAGCTGCCCGAGGCGGTGCGCGCCAGGTACGATGTCTCGTCCATGCGCTCGGCGGTGCACGCCGCCGCCCCCTGCCCGCCCCCGGTCAAGGCGCAGATGATCGACTGGTGGGGGCCGGTGCTGCACGAATACTACGCCGGCACCGAGGGCAACGGCTTCTGCTACATCAATTCCGAGGACTGGCTGAGCCATCGCGGCTCGGTCGGCCGGGCGGTGCTGGGGACCTTGCGCATCTGCGACGAGGCGGGCGACCCGGTGGCGGCGCGCACGGAAGGGACCGTCTACTTCGAGGGCGGCCCGCCGGTGAACTATCACAACGCCCCGGAGAAGACCGCCGAGAGCTACAACAGGCACGGCTGGACCACCCTGGGCGACGTCGGCTGGATGGACGAGGAAGGCTTCCTTTATCTGACCGACCGCAAGAGCTTCATGATCATCTCGGGCGGGGTGAACATCTATCCGCAGGAGGTCGAGAACCTGCTGGTCACCCACCCCAAGGTCGCCGACGCGGCCGTGGTCGGCGCGCCGAACGAGGAGATGGGCGAAGAAGTGGTGGCGGTGATCCAGCCGCTCGACTGGCGCGACGCGGGCGAACCGCTGGCGGCCGAGTTGCTGGCCTTCGCCCGCGCCAACCTCAGCCACGTCAAGATCCCGCGACGGATCGACTTCATGCCGGAATTGCCGCGCCATCCCACCGGCAAGCTGTACAAGCGGCTCATCCGCGACGCCTACTGGGGAAAGACGGACGCGCGCATCGTCTGACGGGCTTGCGGCCGGCGCCTGGCCTGTGGGACAGAGCAAACATGCGTTTGAATCGGGAGATGCACCATGCGTGAAGTGGCGTTCGCCGACCTGCCAGGCCTCGCCGACCAGGAAATCGGGGTGTCCGACTGGGTCGAGGTCACCCAGGAGCGGGTCAACCAGTTCGCCGAGGCCACCGGCGACCATCAGTGGATTCACGTCGACGTCGAGCGCGCCAACCGCGAAATCGGCGGCCCGATCGCCCACGGCTATCTGACCCTGTCGCTGATCCCCTTCCTTGGCGCCAAGCTGCTCAAGGTCGACGGCGTCACGCGCGGCATCAACTACGGCTCGGACAAGGTGCGTTTCACCAACATGGTCCGCGTCGGCAAGCGGGTGCGCATGCGCCAGAAGCTGGTGTCCGTGCAGCCCAAGGCCGGCGGCCTGCAGATGATCAACGAATGCACCATCGAGATCGAGGGCGAGGAGCGCCCGGCCTGCGTGGCCGAGACGATCAGCATCCTCTACGGGGCCTGAGGCCTCAGACCAGGATCGACACCAGGGAGCCGGGCGCGGCGGCGGCGTTGAGCCCGCCGCCGGCCTGGGCGGCGGCGGCCATGTCCTTGTCGGCCTGGTCGACCGCCTTCTCCGCATCCGTCCCGGCCGAGCGAAGCGCTTTCAGGTCGCCGCCCTTCTTGACGTCGCGCAGGGCGTGTTCGAGCGCGGCCTTGGCCTGCTTGGCCAGGGCGCGGGCCTCGCGGATGAAGTCCAGATCGGCCGGATCGCGCTTGCCGCGCGACGCAGCCGTCTGGTCGACGACGGGCTTGGCCTTGTCGTCGGCGGACTTGTCGCCGTTCTTGTCGTGGTCGGAAGCGGTCTGGCCAGGCTTGCCGCCGGCGGCGGACTGGGCCGCGCCCGGGTCCTGCTGAGCCTTGTCGGCCGCCTGCGCCGGGTCCTCCCCGGCCGTCTTGTCGGCCGCCGCGACCGCGTCGGCCCCGGCCTTGGCCCCGGCTTGCCCCTCGCCGTCCTTGGCGGCGGCGGGCGCGTTGGTCGCGGCTCCGGAGGTCGCCGCGTCGGCCGGCGCCCCGCCGGCGGCGGCGTATTCCTTGGCGGCGGCGGCGATCTCCTTGGCGATCCGCGCGGCCTGCTGGGCGACGGAGCGCGGGTCGCCCCCCACCATCCGCAGCATATGAAGCTGCTGCTTGGCGCGGTCGAGCCTGGCCCTGGCCGCGGCCTTCTGGGCGGCGGACGACTTCGCGCCGCCGGCCTGCATCGCCTTCAGGCTTGAAAGGGCGCTCTCGGCCTGCTGGTCACGCTTCGACTTGGTCTTGGCGCCGGAGGAGGCGTCCGCGCCGGAGGCGGCGTCTCCGCCGGTCGCGCCGGCCGCCTTCTGGGCGATCAGCGACGGCGAAACGCCGCCCCCGCCTACCGATCCGATCATGTCGCGCGCTCCTCGCCCTTGGCGCGAAGCTGCGGCGATCGCGTTAAGGAAGCGCTAATCTCCGCGTTGAAAAGCCGGCGTGGCGGCCGATAGCGCCTGGTTGGGCGCAGGCTTGAGGGCGGCCGGCGGCGGCTGCGGAGCCTGCGCTTCAGGCTTGTCGAGCAGGGCCACCGTGTCGCGCACGAAGCTGGCCTGGGTGACGATGCCGATGGCCAGCCGTTCGTTGTTCAGCTCGACCTGCTGGGTGAGGATTCCGGCGATGAACTGCACCTCCTCGGCCTCCTTGGCGCCGGGCCTGCGGCGCGCGCCCTGGGCCATGAACACCGGCCCGCCCGAATTGCCGGGGAAGACGGTGAAGTCGAGCAGGAAGGTCGGAAAGGCGGCCGGCGGCGACAGCGGATAGGAGGCCACCCGCCCGGCGCGCAGGATGGGAAAGCCGGCGCCGTTGGCGGCCAGGCCCCGCGGAAAGCCCAGGGCCATCATCTCGTCGCCCGGACCGATCTGGTACTTGTCGAAGGTGTCGGTCTGGGCCAGCCAGTTGAGCGGGATCGCCGCCTTGGCGAACTCCGGCGGCGCGCTCACCGTGATCGCGGCGATGTCGCGGTCGGGGTTCTTGGTCCACAACGGCTCGCCCTCGCCGTCGCGGATCTTGAGGTCCTGCGGCGCATAGCTCCAAGAGCCGTCCTTAGCCTGGACGCGATAGCCGATGCGGGCGTTGGCGAAGGGCATCTTCTGGAACACGTGCGAGGCGGTGACCAGGACCGTGCGGGGCGATCCGTCCGGACGCGGCGCCTCGATCAGGAACCCGGTCCCGACCGTCCGCGTGCCGTCGCCCAGGGGTTGCTCCAGCTGCACCGTCGCCTTGATCAGTTCGACCGACAGGTCCCAAGCCATCAGGTTAAAGCACTCCCGGCCCCACGGCGGGCGGATTGACGCCCGAACGGTCTACACGACAAGGTGGCGCCATCGCGGCGAGGCTGCGACATCGGTGAAACCATCGGGCGCGCCCTTCAACCGGGCCGCCGCGCGCCGCAAGTCCGCTTGCGGTCGGCGAAGGGAGGCCCCATTGAACCGGCGCGACCTGCTGGCGACCTCGGTCGCCGCCGCACTGACGGCCCAGACCTCCAACGCTACGCTGATTCCAAAGGCTCCCGAATGACCGCGTCGAACGCCCGCCTCAAGCCCCCCGTCGCCAAGAAGGAGCCCAAGCGCATCGAGCAGCTCGGCCGCGTCCGCGTCGACGACTACGCCTGGATGAAGGACGACGGCTGGCAGAACGTCCTGCGCGACCCGAGCCTGATCAAGGCCGACGTCAAGGCGCACCTGATCGAGGAGAACGCCTACACCAAGGCGATGCTGACCCCGACCGAGGCGCTGCAGGCCAGGTTGTTCGAGGAGATGAAGGGCCGCATCAAGGAGGACGACGCCTCCGTGCCCTCCCCCGACGGGCCCTGGGACTATTATTCGCGCTACGAGAAGGGCGCCCAGCACCCGGTCTACGCCCGCCGGCCGCGCGGGACGAACGACGGCGAGCAGGTGCTGCTGGACGTCGACGCCCTGGCCAAGGGCCAGGCCTTCTTCCAGGTGGCCGCTGTCGAGCACAGCCCCGACCACGCCCTGCTGGCCTACGCCGTCGACGAGCAGGGTTCGGAGTTCCACCGCATCTACGTCAAGGACCTGGCCACCGGCCAGCTGCTGCCCGGGCCGGTGGAGAACTCGTCCGGCGATTTCGCCTGGTCGCCGGATTCGCAGTGGCTGTTCTGGATCTTCCGCGACAAGAACGGCCGCCCCTCGCAGGTGCTGCGCCGGCCGGCGCGCGGCAAGCCGATCGAGGACACGGTGATCTACCACGAGGGAGACGAAGGCTTCTTCCTGTCGGTGGGCGCCACCGCCTCGCGGTCGTGGATCGTGATCCACGCCGGCGACCACGAGACCAGCGAGAACCTGCTGATCCCCGCCGCCGACCCGACCGCCAAGCCCCGCCCGCTGGAGCCCCGCCGCAAGGGCGTGATGTACGACGTCGAGCACTGGGATGGCCGCTTCGTCATCCGCACCAACGACGACGGCGCGGTCGACTGGAAGATCGTCACCGCCGAGGAGGCCCATCCGGGCAAGAGCGGCTGGAAGGAGTGGATCGCCCACAAGCCCGGCCGTCTGATCGTCGGCATGACCGCCTTCAAGGACCATTTCGTCCGCCTGGAGAAGGCCGACGCCCTCAACCGCATCGTGGTCACCGCGCGGGACGGGCTGAAGGAGCACCAGATCGCCTTCGACGAAGAGGCCTACGCCCTGGGGCTGGAGGGCGGCTACGAGTACGACACCGCCGTCACCCGCTTCGTCTACCAGTCGCCGACCACGCCGCGGCAATGGTTCGACTACGACATGGCCAAGCGGACGCGGACCCTGCGCAAGACCCAGGAAGTCCCTTCCGGGCACGATCCGTCGAAGTACGTCACCCGCCGGCTGGACGCGACCGCCGCCGACGGCCAGAAGGTCCCGATCTTCGTGCTGATGAAGAAGGACACGCCGCTCGACGGCTCGGCGCCGCTGCTGCTCTACGGCTACGGCTCCTACGGCATCGCCCAAGAGCCCAGCTTCTCGATCCGCAACCTGTCGCTGGTCGACCGCGGCTGGATCTGGGCCACCGCCTGCGTGCGCGGCGGCTCGGAGAAGGGCTGGGGCTGGTTCCTGGACGGGCGCAAGTTCAAGAAGGAGAACACCTTCACCGACTTCATCGCCTGCGCCGAGCACCTGCACGCCCACGGCTACGGGGCCAAGGCCAGGACGGTCGCCTACGGCGGCTCGGCCGGCGGCATGCTGATGGGCGCGATCGCCAACATGCGGCCCGACCTGTGGGCCGGGATCATCGCCGCCGTGCCGTTCGTCGACGTGCTCAACACCATGAGCGACGTCAGCCTGCCGCTGACCCCGCCGGAATGGCCCGAATGGGGCGACCCGATCCACGACGACAAGGCCTACGACTATATCGCCAGCTACAGCCCCTACGACAACGTCGCCGCCAAGGCCTATCCGGCGATCCTGGCCACCGGCGGCCTGTCCGACCCGCGCGTGACCTATTGGGAGCCGGCCAAGTGGACGGCCAGGCTGCGCCCGGCCACCACCAGCGGCCGGCCGATCCTGCTCAAGATCAACATGGAGGCCGGCCACGGCGGGGCCTCGGGCCGCTTCGACTTCCTCAAGGAGATCGCCCTCGACTACGCCTTCGCCCTTTGGGCCGTCGACAAGGGATGGGAAAAGGCGTGATCGTCCGCCCGAGCGTCGCCGCCGACGCCGCCGCCCTGCAGGCCATCTACGGCCATCACGTCCTCAACGGCCTGGGCACGTTCGAGGAGGCTCCACCCTCGGTGGAGGAGATGGAAAGGCGCCGCGCGGCGGTGGTCGCCCGCGGCCTGCCTTATCTGGTGGCCGAGATCGACGGCCGCGTCGCCGGCCTGGCCTACGCCGCGCCGTTCCGCCTGCGGGCGGCCTACCGCTACACCGTCGAGGACAGCGTCTATGTCGCCCCAGACGCGGTCGGCCGGGGCGTCGGCCGCGCCGTGCTGTCGGCGGTGATCGCCGCATGCGAGGACCTGGGCCTGCGCCAGATGATCGCGGTGATCGGCGACTCGGGCAACGCCGGCTCGGTCGGCCTTCACCGCGCGCTCGGCTACGAGATGAAGGGCGTGATGCCCGGCCTCGGGTTCAAGCATGGCCGCTGGGTCGACATCGTCTGGATGCAGAAGGCGTTGAACGGCGGCGCGGGCGCGCCCCCCGACGCGCCCGGACTGGCCTTGCACGGCGTCTGACGCGGCGGCCTAGCCGACCAGGACCTGGGCCAGTTCGTCCTGCTCGTAGGGCTTGGCCAGATAGCTGGAGCCGGTCCTGCCGCGCGTCTCGTCGGGCGCCTCGCCGTAACCGCTGGCGAACACCACCTTGAGGCCGGGACGCAGGCGCAGGGCCTGCTCGGCCAGTTCAGGCCCGCGCACGCCCGGCAAGCCGATGTCGGTGAACAGCACGTCGATGCGGCCGTCGCCCTTGAGCACCTTCAGGGCCTCCTCGGCGTCGGCGGCGCCCACCGGCGTGCAGCCGATCTGGCGGATCATGTCCAGCGCCGACAGCCGCACCAGGGCGTCGTCCTCGACCACCAGCACGATCGGACGGACGACGGCCAGCGCCGTCGAGATCTTGCGCGCCAGCTCGTCGCGCGAAAACGGCTTGCTCAGCAGTTGAGCCCCCTCCTCCAGCCGCCCCTGGTGGAGGATGGCGTTCTCGGCGTAGCCCGAGGTGAACAGGACCGGCAGGCCCGGCCGCCGGCGCTGGGCCTCGCGCGCCAGCTCCGGGCTCTTGACGGGCCCGGGCATCACCACGTCGGTGAACAAGAGGTCGACCTTGGCGCCGCTGTCGAGCACCTCCAGCGCCGCGCGGCCGTCGTCGGCGTGCAGGCAGTCGTAGCCGAGGGTGCGCAGCATCCCGACCGTCGCCGCCTGGACCAAGGGGTCGTCCTCGACCACCAGCACCACCGCGCTGCGCCCCCGCACGCCCAGCCCCGGCGGCGGCGGCGGCGCGACCTCTTCGGGACGGTCGGTCCTCGGCAGATAGATCTTCACCGTCGTGCCCTTGCCGGGCTCGCTGTAGATCTGGATATGGCCGTTCGATTGCTTGACGAAGCCGTAGACCATGGAAAGGCCCAGCCCCGTGCCCTTCTCCTCGCCCTTGGTGGTGAAGAACGGCTCGAAGACCTGCTCCAGGGTCTCGCGCGACATGCCGTGGCCGGTGTCCGACACCGCCAGCATGACATAGGGCCCGGCGGCGATCTCCTCGCCGCTGCTGGTCACGCCGGCGTCGAGGGTGCGGTCGGCGATCTCGATGACCAGCTGGCCGCCGCCCGGCATGGCGTCGCGGGCGTTGAGGGCCAGGTTCAGCACGGCGCTCTCGACCTGGGCCGGATCGGCCAGGGTGCGGCCCCGCGCCTCGGCGATGGCGGTCTTGACGACGACGGCCTCGCCCAGGGTCCGCCGCAGCATGTCGGCCATGTCGCCGACCAGCCGGCCCAGGTCGACGACGCGCGGCTCCAGCGGCTGGCGGCGGGCGAAGGCGAGCAGTTGCCGGGTGAGCTGCGCCGCCCGGTCGGCCCCGTGCAGCGCGCTCTGGACCCGCACGGCCGCCTGCGGGTCGGCGGCGATCAGGGGCGATATCAGCTCCAGATTGCCGCGGATCACCTGCAGCAGATTGTTGAAGTCGTGGGCGACGCCGCCGGTGAGGTGGCCGACCGCCTCCATGCGCTGGGACCGGCGGGCCGCCGCCTCGGCGCGCTCGCGCTCGGTGACGTCGCGGGACGAGCCGACGATGCGCTCGACGCGGCCGTCCTCGCCGAACACCGGCACCAGCACCGATTCCCAGACCTGCCGGCCGCCGCGCCAGCGCATCTTGTCCTTGCTGGAAAGCGGCCGCCGCTCGGCGACGACCCGCCGATAATAGGCGGTCAAAAGGTCGGCGTCGGCCTTGGGCAGCAGCTTGTAGAGGTCCACTCCCCGAACCGCGTCGCTGTCGGCGCGGACGGCGTCCTCGGCCGAGGGGTTCATCTCGGCGATCGAGAACACCCCGTCCCGCGACACGTTGATGACGAAGATATAGTCGGCCGAGTGCTCGAACACGGCGCGGTAGAGGGCGTCGGTCTCCAGCCGCGCCGTCTCGGCCGCCTCGCGGTCGCGTATCTCGTCCGACAGCCGGCGGTTCGACCTATAGAGACTGAACACCGCCACCAGCAGGGCGATGATCGCCAGGACGCGGACGATCACCGCGCCGACGAAGTTCAGCCGCTCCGTCCGCTCGGCCTTCTCGACCCGCAGGTCGAGCAGCGCCTTCTCGGCCGCGACGATCTCGGCCATCTGGCGGCGGGCCAGCGCCATGCCGGCCAGGCCGCGCTTGGGGGCGTACTGCAGGTTCTCCTTGGCGCGCCCCTGCCGGATCAGCTCCACGCGCTGGCCGATCAGATTGAGCCGGTCGTTCAAGGTGGCGGTCCAGGCCTCGATGCGCGCCTGCTGTTCGGGACTGTCCTTGGCCGCCAGCTCCCGCAGGCGCGCCGTCGCGGCCGGGGCCTGGCGCACCGCCTCGGTGTAGGGGCGCAGATATTCCGGGCTGGGCTCGGGGCCGACGCCGGCGATCTCGGTGCTGAGCTGGTAGCCGCGCTGGCCGGTCTCGGCGTCCTGCACCAGCGAGAACAGCGCCTGGGTGGCTTCGATCACCGCATGGCTGTGATCGACCATGGCGCGGTTCTTGCGCAGGGCGCTGACATGATTGAGCACCTGGAACGCCGCCATGGCGACGAGCAGGGCCAGCATCGCGATGGTGACGGCGAGAACGCGGCGTCCGGAATGAGCGCGAGTCATGTGCTGGAAGTGTTCGCTCGTTCTTCTGCAAAAAGCGAGCGGCGACTAGCGAGCGATGGCTGGGGAACTAGGACTCGAACCTAGAATAACGGTACCAAAAACCGCTGTGTTACCATTACACCATTCCCCAGCGGACCGCGCCGGCGAGGCTTTGTCGGCGAGGACGAAGCGGCCGCGTGTTCGCGAGGCGGTGGAGATAACCCAACCCCCCCGGCATTGCAACAGCCCCATGACGAGGATTTCGCGCCCCCAAAACCGGCTGTGGAAATCCCTCACAAGGCCGCTTGCGGCGCAAAGGCCCCTCCTCTATAAGGCCGCCCTCACGTCGGAGTATAGCTCAGTCTGGTAGAGCACCGTCTTCGGGAGGCGGGGGTCGCAGGTTCAAATCCTGCTACTCCGACCATCACATTTCCCGCCCCGCCCGCCCTGGCGCCCCTTGGCGCAAAACTGCGGGATTGCTGACTTTCTCTTCATTTGACCGCAACGGCGGCATGTTTAGGTTGGCGGTCGCAACCCCTGGGGCGGACTGAATCCATGAAGCAATTCCTGTTGACGATGGCCGGCGTGTTCGTCGGCCTCCTCTTGTTCTTCGTCGGGGTGCCGTTCGTCCTCATCACCATGGCCGCGGGCGCCGCCAAGCCGGCGGCGGTCCCGTCCAACGCGGTGCTGTCGCTGGACCTGCGCGGCGGCCTGACCGACCAGGACCCGCAGAGCCCCTTCGCCGCCTTCAGCAAGCAGTCCCGGTCGGTGATGTCGATCGTCGACGGCCTGCGCCGCGCCGAGAAGGACGACAAGGTCAAGGCCGTGCTGATCCGCCTGCCGGAAACCGGCGTGGCCCCGGCGGCGGCCGACGAAATCCGCCTGGCGGTGAAGCGCTTCCGCGCCGCCGGCAAGCCGGTCTTCACTCACAGCCAGGGGCTCTATCCCGTCGGGATCGTCACCTCGACCTACATGCTCGGCGCTTCGGCGGACGAGTTCTGGATGCAGCCCAACGCGCCGTTCCAAGCGGTCGGCGTCGCCTCCGAGGAGCTGTTCTTCAAGCGCTTCTTCGACAAGTACGGGGTCAAGGCCGAGTACGAGCAGCGCTACGAGTACAAGAACGCCGTCAATCCCTACCTCTATTCCGACTACACCCCGGCCCACCGCGAATCGACGCTGTCGTGGATGACCTCGGTTTACGAATCGGCCCTCGGCTTCGCCGCCGCCGACCGCAAGAAGGAGCCGGCGGCCCTGCGCGCGGCCCTGGAGGCCGGCCCCTACGACGCCCGCGACGCCCTGGCCAAGGGGCTGATCGACAAGGTCGGCCAGGTCAAGGACGTGCAGACCGAGGCGCTGAAGCGCGCCGGGACCAGCGGCAAGCTGGTGGATTTCGACGACTATGTCGCGGCGGCCAAGGCGGTCGAGGCGGTCAGCGGGGCCGGCAAGCCGGTGATCGCCGTGGTCAACGCCGAGGGGCCGATCATCACCGGCTCCGCCCAGAACGGCAGTCCGTTCGGCGATGGCCAGACCATCTATTCCGACGACATCTCCAAGGCGCTCTACGACGCGGCCGAGGACAAGGACGTCAAGGCGATCGTCTTCCGCGTCTCCTCGCCGGGCGGGTCGGACACCGCGTCCGAGCAGATCCTGGCGGCCGTGCGCGCCGCCAAGGCGGCCGGCAAGCCGGTGGTGGTGTCGATGGGCACCTATGCGGCTTCCGGCGGCTATTGGATATCGTCCGAAGCCTCGTCCATCGTCGCCGAGCCCACCACCCTCACCGGCTCCATCGGCGTGTTCGGCGGCAAGTTCGCGGTCGGCGAGGCGTTGTCGCGCTTCGGCGTCGACGTGCACGGCCTCAGCGTCGGCGGCGAGTATGCGGGCGCTTACCGCATGGGCGACGGCTTCACCTCCACCCAGCGCGCGGCCTTCGCCGGCCAGATCGACAAGATCTACGACGGGTTCATCACCCGCGTGGCCGAGGGCCGCAAGCTGCCCCCCGAGCGGGTGCGCGAGATCGCCAAGGGCCGCGTGTGGACCGGCGCCCAGGCCAAGCCGCTCGGCCTGGTCGACGAGATCGGGGGCTTCTATCAGGCGGTCGACAAGGCCAAGGCCCTGGCCGGCCTCTCCGGCAAGGAAGTCCGCCTCAAGACCCTGCCGGGCGCCCGCTCGCCCTTCGACGCCTTCAAGCGGGCCTTCGGCGTCAGCGCCACCTCGATCCGCACGCTGGCGGCGGCCGGCTGGCTGCTCGGCGATCCCAACGCCCAGGCGGCGATGGATCAGATCGCCCAGGCCCGCCTGCGCGACAAGGGCGCGCTGGTGCTGGCCCCGACGCCGGTGCGGTAAGCCGGCCGACAGGCGACCAGAAAAGAGAACGCCCGCCGGTTCGACCGGCGGGCGTTTCGCTTTCAAGGGATGCTGAAGCCGGAAGGCGTCAAGTGCCCGCCTTCAACCCCACCGACTGGTTCTGTTCGAGGTTCCGGCGGTTCTCCATCCGCTGCTCATCCCACTGCTGCCGCGTCATGCAGACCTTGGCGCCGCCCAGCCGGCTGCCGGTTTCAGCTTTGGAGACGCAGATCTTCTCGTTGGGGTCCTTGTGTCCCTTGGTGTTGCCACCCGGGGCGACCGCGGGAGCCGAAGGCGCGGGCTCGGGCGTTCCCGCCTGAACAGATACGAAGGACGACGAAAGCGCGACAACCAACGCCGCACCGAACAACATCTGCCTGATCACTGGGCCATCTCCTCATGGACGCGGCCCTTTTCCCGCAAGCAAGAGTGGTTGTCCAATTAAACTATACCTACCGCCGAGCGCCGATCCTGCAGTCTTCCACAAGCAAGAAGCGGCGAGGACCGGAGTCCTCGCCGCCGATCTTGGAACCGCGCCGACGGATCAGAAGCGCAGTCGAAGGCCCGTATAGTAGCGGCGGCCGATGCCGTCGTAGACGTCGGGATAGGTGGTCCAGCCGGTCGCCTGGCCGGTGTCGCCGTTGGTGCCGCCGAAGCGGACATACTTGTCGAACAGGTTGTCGACGCCGAAGAAGCCGGTGATGCTGTCGGTGATGTTGTAGCGGAGCTGGGTGTTGACGAACACCCGACCGCCGACCACCGGGTTGGGGCTGTCGTTGAAGTACAGCTTGCTGCGGCCGATGTAGTTGGTCTGCACGCTCCATTGGAACGCCCGGTTGGTATAGACCGTGTTCAGCTGCCACTTGCTGCGGGCATACATCACCGTGCCCGCGTCGTGGATGATGTCGTCGTGGCCCGCGCCCTGGAACGGCGTCAGGTCGAACTTGTCGAGATAGGTGTAGACTAGGCTGTTCAGCAGGCTGCCGAGTTGCCAGCTGCTGCTCGACAGATAGGGCAGATCGTTCAGGGCCAGGTTGTAGCTGGCCTGCACGTCGACCCCGGCCGTCTGCCGGCGCGCAAGGTTGGCGTTAGTACGGTTGACGGCGTAGAGCGCGCCGACGTCCGGACCGCTGGCGATGCGCTGGACGTTCGAACAGAAGACCGAGCCCGGCTGGAACGAGGTGGCGGCCGCGCCGTAGCAGTGGTCGAGCGAAGTCTGTTCGAGCAGGGCGTCGATGACGTTGTCGATGTCGATGTTGAAGTAGTCGACCGACAGCGAGAACGGTTCGGTCCACTTGTACCAGCGCGGATTGAACAGCAGGCCGACCGTCCAGGTCTTGGCGGTTTCCGGCCGCAGGGTGGCCGCGCCGCCGTCGAAGCCGGTGACGCCCTGCTTCTCGGTCTGGGTCTGGGTGTAGATGCCGTCGCGCTGAACGCGGGCCAGCACCGCCGGATCGGCCAGGCAGTTGGCGGCGATGCCGCCGTTGACCAGGGCCCCGGACGAGGCGGCGGTGACGCCTTCGCAGGGGTCCTTGACCGACGGGAAGTTCTGCACCGCCGGCGAGTAGAGTTCGCCGATGTCCGGCGCGCGGACGGCGCGCGAGTACTGCGTGCGGAACTTCAGCCAGCTGACCGGCTGGTATTCCAGGGACGCCGCCCAGGCGGTGGTGCTGCTGACCGTCGAATAGTCCGAGAACCGGCCCGAGAGGTTGAGGTCCAGGGATTTGACATAGGGCAGATCGGCCAGCAGCGGCACCCGCAGCTCGGCGAAGATTTCCGAGACCTTGAACTTGCCGTTGGTGGCGGGGGTCGCGTTGCCCGAGGTGCCCCCGGACTGGGTCAGCGGATCGGGCTCGTCCTGAGAGCGCTCCTCGCGGTATTCCGAACCGAACACGGCGTTGACGGTGCCGGCCGGCAGATCCCACAGCTTGGCGTTGACGAAGCCGTTGATCACGAACTCTTCCAGCTGCGAGTCGCGGCTGGAGGCCGAGCGGACGTAGTTGGCGGCCGCCGGGCTGATCGAACCGGCGCCGAACACGTTGAGCGGCACGCAACCCTTGGCGCGGGCGTTGGGGTCACGGCAGACGATGTTGCCGCCGCCCAGGTCGACGGTGTCGACTGCGTTGCGGAAGTTGTTGATGTTGACGTCGCCGTTGGTCAGCTCGAAGTCGTGGGTGCGGCCGTAGTTGAAGCTGACCTCGTAGCTGATGCGCGAGGTCAGATCGCCGCTGACGCCGGTGACCACCCGGAAGGTGGTGCGGTCGATGTCGTTGCCGCGAGCGCCGATCTCGGTCAGGCGGCGGCGGAAGCCGACCACCAGACTTGAATCCGGCACGCCGGAGTTGGCCGCCCTAACCAGCTGCTTGACCGCGTCGGGCACCGAGGCGCTGGTCAGCGGAATGCCGTACTGGCAACCGACCGCGGCCTGACAGAACGGGCTCTGCCCGATCTTGGTGGCGGGATCGTAGTAGAGCTGGCTGCTGGCGAGCGGCGTGGGCTCGATGGTCGAGTGCAGCTCGTTGTGGACGATCGTCGCCTCGGTGAACAGCTTGGCCCAGGGGGTCAGCTCGTAGTTGATCTGGGCGTTGAAGGTCTCACGTTTCGATGGAACCTGCAGAATGCGGTAGGCGCTGCGGTTGAACCCGTCACGGGCCTGGCTGAACGGCAGGATGCTGCCGTCCGGCTGGTAAGAATAGGTGGCGTTGGAGGCGCCGGGACGGCCGACCAGGATCGCGCCCTGAGGCGGCGTGGTCGAGTAGAACGGCGAGATCGTCGAGCGGTAGCTGTTGTTGGTGCCGGTGCCGTCGTCGCCGTTGCTGCCGTCGATGCACATGTCCTCGTCGCAGCGGTCGCGGCCGTAGATGGATCCGATCTTGTCGTAGCTGACCGAGAACATGGCGCTGCCGCGGTCCTCGGCGAAATGGGTGCCGGCGGTGACGGCGATCTTGCCGCGCTCGTCGTCCCCGCGCTCGGAGATGCCGTACTGGCCGTTGATGACCAGGCCCTCGAAGTTCTTCTTGGTGATGATGTTGACTACGCCGGCCAGGGCGTCAGAGCCGTAGACCGAAGAAGCGCCGCCGGTGACCACGTCGATGCGGTCGATCATCTCGGGCGAAATGTCGTTGAAGTCGACGATGTTGGTGCCAGGCACGCCGGGCACGAAGCGGCGGCCGTTGACCAGCACCAGGGTCCGCGAGTCGCCAAGGTTGCGCAGATTGACGGTGGTGATGCCGTTCTCGTTGACGCCGAAGCCGGAATTGGTCGGCGTGATGCCCGACACGCCGGCGGCGGGCAGCTGGCGGATGATGTTGCCGATGTTGGCGTCGCCGGTGTTGGCGATCGCCTTGGCGTCCACCACCGACACCGGGGTCGGCGCATCCAGGTTGGGACGGGCGATGCGCGAGCCGGTGACCACGATTTCGGAAACCTGGCTCGGCTGCTCCGCGGCGGTCTGAGCCTCGGCGGCGCCCGCCACTGCGACAAATAGGCCGCAGATCATCGTCGACGCCAAAAGGCGCCCTCGCGTAGATTGTATTGTCAAAGACGTCCCTCCGAGCAGGAAGACACGCCGATTTTGCCCCCGGCGTGCGCAACCTGAAACTCAATGTCCCGGTCACCCGATTACACTGACGGTAAGAACGACTAACGTTTCTGGTCAATCCAGATTACGATTGCGCGTCAAACATCCGCATTTATGTCGCATCTTGGCCACACTCCGCCATTCTTCACCGGCCCGGCGGCGCCCTTGAGCCCTGCGGGCGTCGGAAGCGTCAGTTCGCCCAGATGCAAGAATCGGTTGCGGCGCGGGGTGGGAAAACGTCTTATCGAGCGCGATAAAGGTCCGTCGGAGGCTCGATGTATTCGTCCCGCGTTTCGGTCGCCGCCGGCGGCGCCCTGACCCTGCTCACCCTTCTTGCAAGTGCTCCCGCCCTCGCCGCCGAGACCGGCGCGAACAAACGCGCCGCCGCGTTCGACGCCGTGCTGGCGTGCCAGAAGGAGAAGGACGATCAGGCCCGGCTCAAATGCTACGACGCCGCCGCGGCCAGCATGAGCCAAGCCGAATCCAAGGGAGAGATCATCGTCGTCGACCGGGCCCAGGCCAACGAGGCGCGCCGGCAGGCGTTCGGCCTGCCGCTGCCCAGCCTGGCGTTCCTAGAGCGCGGGCTGAAGCCGGACGAAGTCAACAACATGGCCGGCGTGGTGAAGGGCGTGCGCAAAACCCTGCAGGACCAATGGGTGTTCACGCTGGAAGACGGCGCGATCTGGCGCCAGATTTCGGGCGACCTGAACCGCGACCCGCACGCCGGCTCCAAAGTGGTGATCCGCAAGGGCTCGATCGGCAGCTTCCTGATGAACGTCGATGGCCAGCAGGCCATCAAGGTGCATCGCGACCAGTAAGCGCCGTCGTATTAGGCCAGGATATCCGCCCCTGCCGGCGCTCTAAGAGCGCTGATAGCCGAAGGCGGCCACCCAGGGCTCCAGAATCGGCAAAATCTCCGAGACCTCGTCGCCATAGCGGCGCCATTGCCCCATCCCTTCGCGATAAAGGCCGCGGCGCACCTGTTTGGCGCTCGGCGTGCGCACGTCGCGCCGCTTGGCGGTTTCAGCGAAATCACGCATCGCTTCGCTCCACGGCACGCCGATAAAGGCGCAGATCGCCTGGACCTCAGTGTCGAAGTCTTCGACCAGGCTTTCGTGACGATGAATGTAGATGTCCAGCGTCAACTTCTCGCGATAGATGTCGGCCAGCATCATCACCGCATCGTAGAGCAGAGCCGCACGCTCAAGATTGGTGAATTCGCTGACCAGCGTGTTGCCGCGGAATCTTCGACGCAGACAGCTGACCACCACATCACGCGGATCACGGCGGGCGAACAGGATTTTCGCTTCCGGGAACAGCTTGGCCACCGCAGGCAGGTAAACCGTATACAACGGCTGCTTGTCGACGAAGATCTTGCCGGCCGGCTCAACGCCGAGCGAGCGGACCTGGCGCCAGTATTCATCCCGCCGCTCGGACGCCTCGGCCTCGCTCAGCTCGGCCAGGGCCTCGACGCCGCGATCGCCATGGAAAAAATCGAGCAAGGTGGAATCGAGCGTGGCCTTCTCCTCCAGGGCGACCATGTCCGGATGGCTGGCCAGAACTTGCTCCAGAAGGGTGGTGCCCGAACGCGGAAATCCGATCAGGAACACGTGCTTACGGGCTTCACCCGACGCCGGGGGCAGCTGCGGACGCGTGCGCCAGACATCAGCGGGCGCATCCCGGAAGACATCAATGATGCGGCGGCAAAGGTCCAGGCCAAGCTCCGCACCGGTCTCCTGGAACCGAACCATGTGAACTGAGCGCAATTGGGCGTTGGCCGCCTTGTAGGCTCGCATCGCCTCCTCGTAGCGCTCCAACGCATCCAATGCCTCGGCCTGAAGGTTGAGAGCGGAGGCCAGATGCAGCGGGCTCATGGCGCGGGCGGACAGCAGGCGCCGCAGCCGCGCCTCGGCGGGCGCGAAGTCGCCATCCTCCATCTCGACGGCGGCCATGGCCAAAACCGCGGCCGGCTGCTCCTCGTCGAGCTTCAAGGCGCGCTCGGCGTATCGGCGAGCGCTGACCAAGTCCTTGTCCTCCACGTCCATCGCCGCCAGAGCGCCGAGCGGTTCGGCGAAGTTGGGGTCGAGGGCGGCGGCGTGCTCGTGCGCAGCACGGGCGCCTGGGCGGTCGCCCAGCGTGGCCAGCGCCAGTCCCCGCCCGTTGTGGGCGTAAGGAAAATCCGGATTGATCCTCAGCGCGCCCTCGAACGCAGCCAGAGCGTCCTCGGGCCTTCCCAGCTTGGAGTGGCACACGCCGATGCTGTTGATGACAAAGGCGTCTCGCGGATTCAGCCGCAGCGCCCGGCCGAGCATGTCCAGCGCCTCGGAGAAGCGCTCGTCCAGTTCCAGCTGATAGGCGGCGAGGTTGAAGAGGATCGAATGCTCGATCCCCTCGGCCAGGCCGGCCTGGGCCAAGGCTACGGCCCGTGTCATGTCGTTGGCCGCGATGGCCGCCTCGACCTCGGCGACGAGATTGGCGTGGCCCGCCGAAGATGCGGCGTTCTGGGTCATCCTGCATCACTCCACATCCGGCGCAGATTGGTCCGGACGTACTGGAACCGCGTGCGGTTCTCCCAACTCATATTGAGCCCTTCGAGGGCGGCGACTTCGTCCAGTTCGTAGAGCAGCTCCCGATTGAACGGATCTGCGATCTGGCTTTCAACAAAGGTCAGCCCGACCAACCGTTCGCCGGCGGTGACCGGCCTGACCTCGTGTAAGGTCGTGGACGGGTAGACGATCGCCGAACCGGCGGCGCCCTTGAAGGCCACTGAAGCCCCGCCGAGCCGCACCGCCAGTTCCCCGCCCTCATAGCTATCGGGCGAGGCGATGAAGACCGTGCACGATATGTCCGACCTCAGGGACCGGCCGCCGATCTGGATAAAGGCCGCGTCGGCGTGGGCGCCGTAGCTCATGCCCGGCGTATAGCGAGCCAACATCGGCGGCGCCATGATCCGTGGGAAGGCGAAATTTCTGAACGGTTCGCTGCGCTGGAGCGCGGCGGCCAGCATCCTCGAGGACTCACCGTGGGCGTCGCCGCCATGGTCGATCTGGAGGTTGTTCTTGACCATGGAATGCGGGCTTGACGCGCGGCCGTCGACGAAAACCGCTGACGCGGCGATGGCGCGCAGGCGCGCGATCTCGTCGGCCGTCAGAACATCCGGAATTTCCAGGAACATGGGCAGGCGGCGCCGAAAGGGACACGGGCGGAAACGCTAACAAGCGGCTAAGCCGCTCGCAATCGTCAAACCAGAAGAAGAAACGGCGGGCCGATCAGCCCGCCGTTTCCCATTAGGCGACCGCTTGACTTAGAAGTCCGCGGTCAGGCCGACGAAGATCGTACGGCCCAGGTAGTCGTAGGTGCCCGGGAACGTATTGCCGTTGCCGAAGGGCGAACCCGAGATCGGGTAGTTGTTCGAGTCGAGGATCGGCGGATCCTTGTCGAACACGTTGTTGACGCCAGCCCGGAAGGTAAGGCCGTCGCGAACTTTCCAGGTGCCCGACAGATCGATCCAGTTGTAGGCCGGGATGCTGGCGTCCTTGGTGTTTTTGCGGCCCGCCGGGTCGCGCATGAACGGATCGTTGGTGTTGGCGTCCAGCGAAACGCTGGAGATATAGCGCCAAGCCAGCGAGACGGTGACCGGCCAGGGCGTGGTCCAGGTGGCGCGGAACTTGTGACGCCATTCCGGGATCGGTCCACCCTGGGTGTTGGTCGAGCAGATCGGACCATAGTAGCCGACGCAGTCGAACGAGCCGCCGCCGGTGACCGGCTGGGTCTCGAACGTATTGGTCCAGGTGCCGACCAGGTTCAACGCCACCGAACCCCAGCCGGACAGACCGACGTCGGCGAGGCCGAAGCGATAGTTCGCCTCGAGATCGACGCCGCTGGTCTTCAGGAAGCCGGTGTTGGTGAACGGCGCGATGATATAGCCGTTGTTGCCGAACAGCTGACCCGTCGCGGGATCGCGATGGAACAGCCCGCAGGCCTGCGCAGAACCGTTCAGGCAACTGATGACCGTCAGGTTCGGCAGCTGCGAGATGACGTTGGCGACCTTGATGTTGAAATAATCGACCGTCAGGTTGAAGCCGCTCAGGAACGTCGGCGTGAACACGAAGCCGACCGAATAGGTGTCGGATTTTTCGGCTTGCAGGTCGGCGTTGCCGCCGAGCAGCGCCGAGCACTGGCTCGACGGACAGGCGCTGATATGGCCGTACTGCGCCGGCGTGACGCCGGTGGTCTGGCAAAGAGCCAGGCTGGCCACGGGCGAAGCGCCGGCGCAGGGATCGGTCCCGCCGAACAGGCCGACCGCAAGCGGCGTATAAAGCTCGGCGACGTTGGGCGCCCGCACCGCGCGGTTGTAGCTGGCGCGGAAACGGATGTCGTCGATCGGCGCGTAGTCGAGCCCGACCTTGTAGGTATGCGTGACCCCGGCCGCGGTGCTGTAGTCCGAGAAGCGATAGCCGACCTCGGCGCTCAGATCCTTGATGAAGGGCTGGCCCTGGGCGATCGGAATCCGGGCTTCGCCGAACAGTTCATAGACGTCGAACGAACCCGAGTTGCTCTTGGACGGACCGCCCTGACCGGAAAGGTCGCCCGAGGCGAACTCGAGGTCGGTGCGCAGGTCCAGAGATTCGCGACGATATTCGCTGCCGAACGCCACGCCGACGCCGTCATTGGCCCAGGGCGTCTTGACGCCGTATTGGCCGAGATCGCCAGTGACCGAGCCGCTGACCACCTGCTCGGTCGTCTGGCCCGACTTGAAGCCCGGCGCGATGACGTACTTGAGCATCGCCGGTGACAGGGCGCCGTACTGGAAGATGTTCAGAGGCACGCAGCCGTCGGTCGTGCCAGACTTGCACTGGCCGGTGACCGGGTCGACCAGCAGCGCGTTCTGCACGCGCACGGTCGAGACGTCGTTGTTGTAGTGCTCGTTGAAGATCGACGTGCCGTACTGGGCGTAGGCGTCATAGTTCCAGCCGTCGCCCAGTTCCCCGCGCGAACCGATGTTGATCATGTAGTTGGTGTGACGCAGGTCGTCCTGGCGCGGCAGGGCGGCGAAACGGAAACCAATGTCCGCGTCGATCGTATTGTCGGCGTTGACGAACCCGGGCGTGCAGAGCTGAGCCTTCGCGGCGGCCATCAGCGGGTTGTCGCAGTTGATCTTGTAGGTGCTGGTCAGGTTCGGCCCCGTGCCGCGGAACAGGCCGCTCGGCGCGATCTGAGCGACCGTATGGTCGTCCGCGAACATGAAGTTGCTGTAGAGGTCGAACTGCTTGTTGACTTGATAGTGCCCGAAGAAGCCCGCTGTGTAGCGGTCGTCGGGGCGCTGGAAGTAGTTCTGCGGGCCGTAGTTGAAGCGCGCCGCGTTGGTGAACGGCACAAGCGGTCCCAATTGCCCGTTCGGATTGGTGGAGTAAGGGGTGCCGGTGACGCCGGTCGCCGTGTTGACGGCCATGAACCGGCCATAGGCGCTGTTGCTCGAGCCGGCGCAGAAGTGAGTGTCGTAGACGTTGCTCGTGACCGTGCTGCTCGTCGCGATCGAGCAGGCCGAATAGTCGCGGTTGCCCTGCAGAACCGCCTCGGTGTGGCGGTAGCTGCCGTAGGCGGTGATGTTGCCCTTGCCGTCCGGCGCGTTGGCGCCGAGGATGATGCTGACGTCCGTGGTGCCGCCGTCGGTGACGTCGCCGGTCGGGATCTTCACCGCGTAAGGCGCGGTCTTCAGGGCCGACAGCGCGTCGCTGTTGCCGTTGGAGTGCTGGGCGAAGCTGTATTGGCCGTCGATGCGCACGCCTTCGAAGTCGTGCACCATCTGGAAGTTGACGACGCCGGCGATGGCGTCCGAGCCGTACACCGCCGAGGCGCCGCCGCTGACCACGTCGACGCGGTTCACCAGCGCGGCCGGGATGTTGTTCAGGTCGGCGACGGGCGTGGCCGGGTCGCCCGGCATCATGCGGCGGCCGTCCACCAGGACCAGGGTGCGGGTCGAGCCGAGGCCGCGCAGGTTCACCGTCGCGGTGCCCGTCGAGCCGTTCGAGACGCCGCCGGTCTGAGCCGCGAACGCCTGAGGCAGGTTGTTGATGAGGTTTTCAACCCCAGTCGTGCCCTGGGCTTTGATTTCCTGGCTGTTGACCGCGGTGAGCGGGCTGACGCTGGTCAGGTTGGGTTGCGGGATGCGCGAACCGGTGATCACCACTTCTTCGACGGTGGCGGGCTGGTCGGCGGGCTTGGATTGGGCGAAGGCCGGCGAGACGGCCACGGTCGCCAGCGTGACGCCGCCGATCATCGTGGATGTCAGCAGGTACGTACGCGTGGATTGTTTCAGCAACTCTTTTTTCCTCCGAACGGAGGAAGGCGCGCTGATCTGCTCCGCAGACCCGCTCCCCTGCCCCCGGCGCGATTGATTCACCGGGGCGTCGCCGCCCCGACGGCCGGAAGTAAGTGTCTGGCGTGGCCCACGGTCAACGACCATTGCAGACCGATGACACAATCATCCACCTGCTGTCGCATTGAAGTCACAGCCTGGCCGATTTCTAGGCCGACATAAAATTTACAAATTTGAAACAATTTGAATGTTTCCGAATACGCTTAATCACTTGACCCCCCGTGGTCGGCCGCCCAGAAAATTCAGGGGACGCATCGGCCGCTTTACGGCCGCCCGCGTCCGCCTACGGGGCTTGCAGACGGGACCGCCGCCATGAACCGCTTCCAGGCCGCCCTGACCGGCGGCTCGATCGCCACGCTCGCCGTCCTTATCGCCGCCCCCGCCGCCTTTCCGCGCGCGCAGCAGCTGGCCCAGGCCTCCGCCGCCGTGGTCGACGAGGTCATCGCCTGCCGCCAGCGGCCCGACGGCGAGCGTCTGGCCTGCTACGACGCCGCCGTCGACAAGCTGATCCACGCCCGCACCGCCGGCGACGTGGTGGTGGTCGACCGCGACCAGATCAAGGAGGCCAAGCGCCAGGCGTTCGGCTTCGAGATCCCCGCCTTCGGCTTCCTCGACCGCGGCGCCAAGCCCGAAGCCGTCGAGCGCATCACCGCCAGGATCGAGCACGCCGGGCGCACGCCGGAAGGGCGCTGGCTGATCACGCTGGAAGGCGGTGCGGTCTGGGAGCAGACCGACGACGAGGCGGTGGACCAGCCGCCGCGCCAGGGTTCGACGGTCGAGATCCGCAAGGCCGCCCTGCAGAGCTATTTCATGAAGATCGACAATCAGCGTTCGATCCGCGTCAAGCGTCGCAACTAGCGGCGGCCCGGTCTACAAGGAGGGCTCTTTTCCGATCCGCTCCGAGGCCCTCATGACCGAATTTCGCCGCGTCACCGACGCCTTCGCCACCTCGCCCCAGATCGAGCTGGCCGACGTGGCCAGGGCCGCCCAGGAAGGTTATCGCCTGCTGATCAGCAACCGGCCCGACGGAGAGACGCCCGACCAGCCCAGCGCCGCCCAGGTGGCCGAAGCCGCCGCCGCCGCCGGCCTCGCCTTCCGCCACATCCCGGTCCAGGGCGGCCCGACGCCTGGCCAGGTCGACGCCATGCGCCAGGCCGTCGCCGAGGCCGACGGCCCCGTGCTGGCCTTCTGCCGCTCCGGCACCCGCTCGATCGTCACCTGGGCCCTGGGCCAGGCCGCCTCGGGCGCGCACCCGCGCGACGAACTGGTCGGGTTGGGCCGGGCGGCGGGCTACGACCTGTCCGGCGTCCTCGGCTGAACCGGCCCCGCCGATGATCCCCTTCGTGCGCGACATCCGCTTCGAGTACGGCCAGGTCGACCAGGTCTCGCCGCTGATCCGCCGCGTGGTGGCCGACAATCCCGGCCCCTTCACCTACACCGGCACCGGCACCTACATCGTCGGGCGCGGCCGGACGGCGGTGATCGATCCCGGCCCGGCGCTCGACGCGCACCTCGCGGCCATCCTGGCGGCGACGCGGGGCGAGACCATCAGCCACATCTTCGTCACCCACAGCCACCTCGACCATTCCCCCCTCGCCCGCCCCCTGGCCGAGGCGACGGGGGCGACGATCTACGGCTGCGCCCTGGGCGCGGGCGGCCCGGAGGACGGGCCGCCGATGGAGGCCGGCGACGACGACGGCTTCGTCCCCGACGTCAGCGTCTGCGCCGGCGCCCGCATCGACGGGCCGGGCTGGACCATCGAGGCGATCCCGACGCCGGGCCACACCTCGAACCACGTCTGCTACGCCCTGCTGGAGGAGAACGCCCTGTTCTCGGGCGACCACATCATGGGCTGGTCGACCACGGTGATCAGCCCGCCGGACGGCGACATGGGCGCCTATTACGACAGCCTCGACCGCGTCCAGGCGCGCGGCTTTGCGACGCTGTGGCCGACGCACGGGCCGCCGGTGACCGAGGTGTCGCCGTTCATCGACGCCTATCGCGCCCACCGCCGCGACCGCGAGCGGCAGATCCGCGAGCAGCTGGCGGCCGGCCGCACCCGCATCAAGGACATGGTGCCGGCCATGTACGCCGCCGTCGATCCGCGCCTGCATCCGGCCGCGGCGCGGTCGGTGCTGGCGCACATGCTGCACATGGTCCGCGCCGGCGAGGTCCAGGCCGCGGGCGAACCGGGCCTGGACAGCGACTACCGGCTGGCCTGATCAGCCGGCCTTGGCCGCCGCCGCGCCGGGCAGGACGTAGTCCTCGAACCGCGTGCGCAGCACCTTCTTGTCGATCTTGCCGGTGGCGCCCAGCGGGATTTCGTCGACGAAGACCACGTCGTCCGGCGTCCACCACTTGGCGATCTTGCCCTCCAGGTGCGCCAGGAACTCTTCCTTGGTGGCGGCCGCGCCGTCCTTGAGCTTGACCAGCAGCAGCGGCCGCTCCTCCCATTTGGGGTGGTGGACGCCGATCACGGCGGCGATCGCCGCCTTGGGGTGGCCGACGGCGATGTTCTCGATCTCGATCGAGCTGATCCACTCGCCGCCCGACTTGATGACGTCCTTGGCCCGGTCGGTGATCTGCATGTAGCCCTGATCGTCGATGGTGGCCACGTCGCCGGTGTCGAAGAAACCCTCCTGGTCGAGGATGTCGCCGCCGTCGCCCTTGAAATAGGCCCCAGCGACGGAATGGCCGCGAACCTTGAGGCGGCCGAAGGTCTTGCCGTCGTGCGGCAGGACCGCGCCCGCGTCGTCGGTCAGCTTCATCTCGACGCCCAGCGGGCAGCGGCCCTGCTTGAGCTTATAGGCCATCTGCTCGTCGTAGCTGAGCCTGGCCACCGCCGGCGTCTCGCCGCCGATGGTGCCGACCGGCGACATCTCGGTCATGCCCCACAGGTGGAAGACCTCGACGCCGTAGCGTTCCTTGAAGCCGCGGATGATCGATTCCGGACAGGCCGAGCCGCCGATGAACACCCGCTTGAGGGTGTCGATGCGCCCGCCCGTGGCGTCGAGATGCTGGAGCAGCATCTGCCACACCGTCGGCACGGCGGCCGAGACGGTGACGCCCTCGCTGACGATCAATTCGTATACGGACGGACCGTCCAGCTTCTGCCCCGGCATCACCAGCTTGGCCCCGACCGCCGGGGCGGCGAAGGTCACGCCCCAAGCGTTGGCGTGGAACATCGGCACCACCGGCAGCACCACGTCCTTGACCGAAAGGCCCATGACGTCGGCCTGCAGGGTCAGCAGGGCGTGCAGATAGTTCGAGCGGTGGGAATAGAGCACGCCCTTGGGGTTGCCGGTGGTGCCGGAGGTGTAGCAGAGCCCGGCGGCGGTGTTCTCGTCGAACCCGCCCCAGGCCGCCTCGCCCGCCCGGCCGGCGATCAGGGTTTCATACGAAATGGCGTCGGGAATGCCGGCCTGCCGGGTGCGCGCCTCGTCGGCCAGCACCACGAAATGCTTCACGCTCGGCATCTGGTCGCGGTGCTGGGCGAGCAGCGGCGCGAAGGTCAGATCGGTGAAGACGATCCGATCCTCGGCGTGGTTGATGATGTAGCAGAGCTGCTCGGCGAACAGGCGCGGATTGAGGGTGTGGCACACCGCCCCGATCCCCATGATCCCGTACCAGACCTCCATGTGGCGGTCGGTGTTCCAGGCCAGGGTGGCGATGCGGTCGCCGCGCTCGACGCCGAGCTCCAGCAGGGCGTCGGACAGCTGCTTCGCGCGCCGGTGGATCTGGCCGTAGGTGGTGCGGACGACCGGCCCCTCGATCGAGCGGGTGACCACCTCCCGGTCCGCATGCCAGTTGTCGGCGTGGTCCAGGATCTTGTCGACCGTCAGCGGCCAATTCTGCATCAGGCCCAACATGCGCCTCTCTCCAGTCATCAGTTTTTTGATTGATTGACTGGAAACGTATTGCGCAGCGCAGAACGGCGCAACGCGCGGGCGTTGAAATCCGGAATTTTGTCAGGTTTGTCGGTTTGCGGCGAAGCGACCGCGCCTCAGTCCTCGCGCAGCGGCGCCTCGGCGTCGAGCCGCTCCCAGCCGATCTCGCCGGCGTCGCGGTCGAGCTGGGCCTCCAGCACGGCGACGTCGGCGTCCGAAGCGTCGCCGGTGCGCGAGGCCACCCGTCCGCGCAGGACGTCGGGGGCCGCCTCCAGCCAGACGCCGCGGAACGGCGCGCCGGCCGCCTTGGCGACCGCCTCGGCCTGGGCGCGCTCCTCGGGACGCAGGAACACCGCGTCCAGCACCACCGCCCGCCCGGCGGCCAGGCAGGCGCCGGCCTCGTCGAACAAGGTCGCATAGACGCGGCGGCCGACCTCGGGCGCATAGGCCTCGGCCGGCAGCCGGTCGAGGGCGCCGACGCCCCACAGCCGCTTGCGGATCTCGTCGGTGCGCAGGATCACCGCGCCGGGCCTGGCTCCGAGCCCAGGCGCGGCCAGACGCGCCTGGGTGGACTTGCCCGACCCGGAAAGGCCGCCGAAGGCCGTCAGGCTGGCCGGCTCGGCCCCCAGGTGCCGGATGGCGGCGGCCATGTAGGCGCGGGCGGCCTCGGCGTCGCCGGCGTGGGCCGACACCTGCGCCCGCACCCCGGCCCGCACCGACAAGATCAGCGGCAGAAGCCCCAGGCCCGCATAGAGCTCGGCCGTCGGGAAGCTGCGCGCCGCCTCGTCCAGATAGCTGTTCAGCACCCGGTTGGCGGCGTCGGTGCGCCGGCGGAAATCCAGGTCCATCAGCAGGAAGCCCAGATCGTAGAGGACGTCCATGTCGCTGAGGGCGTCGTTGAACTCAATACAGTCGAACAGCACCGGCGCGCCGTTCTCGATCAGGATGTTACCTAGGTGCAGGTCGCCGTGGCAGCGGCGCAGGAACCCCGCCGCCCGCCGGCGCTCCAGCAGGCCGGCGGCGGCGGCCAGGGCGGCGTCCGTCCCGGCGCAGGCCGAGGCCACGACCGTCTCGCCGAACACCGAGACCTGCTTGCGGAACTGGGCGGCGTTGGACGGCACGGTGTAGCCCAGGGCGCCCTGGCCGCTTTCGGGCCGCAGCGCCGCGCCGGCGTGGAAGCGGGCGACGGCCCGCCCCAGGGTCTCCTCCAGGGCGTCGTCGATCGCCCAGGGCCGCTGGGACAGCACGGCCTCGTCGTCGAAGCGGCGCATCTCCAGCAGATATTCGACAGCCGGACCGGCGCCGTCCATTTCGAGCCCGCCCCTGGCCGCGCGGGTGACGCAGCGCACGCCGCGATAGACGTCCGGGGCGGTGGCGCAGTTGAACGCCAGCTCCCGCTCCAGCGCCCAGTGGCGCTTCTCCAGGGTCGAATAGTCGAGATAGCCGAAATCCACCGGCTTCTTGACCTTCAGCGCGCGGTCGCCAACCAAGTAGACGCTGGCGCAGGAGGTCTCGATCACCTTGTCGGCGCGTTCGGCCAGCCAGGCGGCGACCTCGATCTGGCGGCTATGGTCTTCGGACTTCAACGTCGCCTCCGGACGAATCGCGCGCTTACATCGTAAACGCTGGTGTCAATGCGCAATTCTGGCAGGGTTTCAGCGACTTGCGGCCGCTTGTCCGGCTTTCCGTTCCTGAGCATGTTCTGTCAAGCGTGAGTTCGGGATCGACAGTGGCCAGCAAGGAAGAACGTTCGGATCGTAAGCGGCGCGCGATCCTCGCGGCCGCTCGCGGGCTGTTCGTCAAGGACGGCTACGCCGGCGCCGGCATGGAGGCTGTCGCCCGCGTCGCCAACATCTCGACCGCGACGCTCTACGCCTATTTCCCCAGCAAGGCCGACCTGTTCCGGGCGGTCGTCGACGACGTGCTGGACGCCGTGCCGGACGCGCCGGTCGCCGCAGACCGCGCCGGCGACGCCCGGGAGCGGCTCTCCGGCTTCGCGCTCGACTACGCCGCGTTCATGACCGATCCGCTGCACCGCGCCCTCTATCGGTTGGTCGCCGCCGAGCGCCGCCAGTTCGCCGACCTGGCCGACCGCGCCGACCGCACCGCCCGCGCCCATCTGGGCGGAACCCTGATCCGGATCATCCAGGGGCTGGCTTCGGCCGGCGAACTGATCGTCGAGCGGCCGTCCGCGGCCGCCGGCCAGTTGCTGGGCATGATCGAGCACGCCACGCTGGTGGTGGCGATGATCCACGGCGACGAGACCCGCCCGGCCCGTCGCCTGGAAACCATCTGCGAAGACGCGGTCGAGACCTTCCTGGCCCGCTACGGCGCCCGCTGAGGCGTCACGGGACGGGAGGCGTCACGGGAACAGGCGCGTCGTCCGCCAGGGGCCGGTCTCGCTCTCGCGCAGGAAGACCAGCCGCTCATGCAGCCGGAACGGCCGGTCGCGCCAGAACTCGACGGCCGAGGGGATCACGCGATAGCCCGACCAGTGCGGCGGCCGCGGCACCTTGCCCAGGCCGAACTTCAGGCCGAACTCGGCCACCCGCCGCTCCAGGGCCAGGCGGTCGGGCAAGGGCCGCGACTGGTCCGAGGCCCAGGCGCCGACCTGGCTGTGCCGCGCGCGGCTGGCGAAATAGGCGTCGGCCTCGGCCGTCGTCGTCGGCTCGACCCGGCCGCGTACGCGCACCTGCCGGCGCAGGGATTTCCAGTGGAAGAGCAACGCCGCCTGCGGATTGGCCGCCAGTTCCAGCCCCTTGGCGCTCTCGGTGTTGGTGTAGAACACGAAGCCGCGCGGATCGACGTCCTTGAGCAGGACCATGCGCACGTCCGGCAGGCCGTCGGCGTCGGCCGTGGCCAGGGCCATGCCGTTGGGATCGTTGGGCTCGGCGGCCTTGGCCGCCTCCAGCCATTCGGCGAACAGGGCGAACGGGCCGCCGATCTCGGACAGGGGCGGACCGGCCTTCTCCTGGGCGGCGATGTAGTCTTCCTCGCTCGGCGAGGGCGGGATGAGGTCGGCGTCGTCCATGGCTTTGATATAGCGCCCTTCGGCGCGTGTGACAGGCTCGATCAGGCTTAACGCGTCGTTGACCCTGTTCGCTCAGCATGCGCGCCATGAGCGGGGCTTCCGACACCATGACGGTTCTCGAAGCGTTGGAGACGCTGGGCCTGCGGCCCGGCGCGACGCCGGACGACGTGGCGCGGGCCTTCCGCGCCACGGTCAAGACCGCCCACCCCGACCATGGCGGCGAGGCGCGCAGACTGCGCCGCATCGTCGAGGCCTATCGCCTGCTGGAGGCAGGCCGCGCGCCGTCGACCATCCCGCCGAGGCCCGAACGCCCGGTCGAGGACCGCCTGGAGATCACCCCGGCCGAAGCCCTGCGCGGCGGCGAACGGTCGGTGTCGCTGCCCGACGGCCGGCTTCGGCCGACGACGTTGCCGGCCGGCCTGCGCCCCGGCGACAAGGTGCGGTTGGACGGCGTGCTGCTGACGGTGTTCGTCCGGGGCGAAGACGGCGTGCTGGTCGACCGCGACCACCTGCATCTCACCGTCGCCGCCTCCCCCGCCCTGCTGCGCGACGGCGGGCGGCTGGAAGTACAGACCCCCACCGGGCCGCGCATGGTCTGGGTGTCGCGCGAGGCCGGCGCGCGCGGCCTGGTGCGGGTGCCGAACGAGGGCCTGCCCGCACGCGGCCGGCATGGACGCGGCGACCTGTTCGTGCGCCTGCAGCCCGACGCGTCGCGCTACGAGAGCCCCGCTCGCGCCAAGCGGCGGCGTTTCGGCGCAGCCTGGGCCGCATGATCCCTTTCGCATCGGCCCGATTTGTGGGCCGGCCGGCCTTCGGCTAAGACCAGCGCCATGTCGCACAACACCTTCGGCCACCTGTTCCGCGTCACCACCTGGGGCGAAAGCCACGGCCCGGCCCTGGGCTGCGTCGTCGACGGCTGCCCTCCGGGCCTGACCCTGACTGAGGCCGACATCCAGGTATGGCTGGACAAGCGCAAGCCGGGCGGCTCGAAGTTCGTCACCCAGCGGCGCGAGGCCGACGCGGTGCGCATCCTGTCGGGCGTGTTCGAGGACGAGCGCACCAAGGCCCAGTTCGGCGGCCAGGTCACCACCGGCACGCCGATCTCGCTGCTGATCGAGAACACCGACCAGCGGTCCAAGGACTATTCCGACATCGCCCAGGCGTTCCGCCCCGGCCATGCCGACTTCGCCTATTTCGCCAAGTACGGCGTACGCGACTATCGCGGCGGCGGCCGCTCCTCCGCCCGCGAGACCGCCGCGCGGGTGGCGGCCGGGGCCGTGGCGCGCAAGGTGCTGGGCGAGAGCGTGCAGATCCGCGCCGCCCTGGTGCAGATCGGCCCCCACGCCGTCGACCGCGCCCGCTGGGACTGGGCCGAGACCCACAACAACCCCTTCTGGTGCCCCGACGCCGGGACCGTCGCGGTCTGGGAGGACTATCTGGAAGGCGTGCGCAAGGCGGGCTCGTCGATCGGCGCGGTGCTCGAGGTCGAGGCGACCGGGGTTCCGGCCGGCTGGGGCGCGCCGATCTACGGCAAGCTCGACGCCGAACTGGCCGCCGCCCTGATGTCGATCAACGCCGCCAAGGGCGTGGAGATCGGCGCGGGCTTTGCCGCCGCCCTGCTGTCGGGCGAAGAGAACGCCGACGAGATGCGCATGGGGAACGACGGCGCGCCGGTGTTCCTGTCGAACAACGCCGGAGGGATCCTGGCGGGCCTGTCCACCGGCCAGCCGGTGGTGGCGCGGGTGGCGTTCAAGCCGACCTCCTCCATCCTGACCCCGCGCCGCTCCATCGACGAGACCGGCGCCGAGGTCGACCTGCGCACCAAGGGCCGCCACGACCCCTGCGTCGGCATCCGCGCCGCGCCGGTGGTCGAGGCGATGACCGCCTGCGTCCTGGCCGACGCCTTCCTGCGCCACCGGGCCCAGACCGGCGGCGGGGCGTTCGCCCCCGGCCGCGAGGGCCGAAGCTGATATTGGAAACAGTTACTGTTGCAATTTGGGCGACACGCCCTATCTAGGCGTTGAACCGGGACGCTTGGTCCCGAACAACGTCAACAGGGAGACCGCCATGATCGAGCGCAGACCCTTCAACGAACTCGGCCACGCCGACCACGGCTGGCTGAACGCGCGCCACCACTTCTCGTTCGCCAACTGGTACGACCCCGCGCGCATGGGCTGGGGCGCCCTGCGGGTGTGGAACGACGACGAGATCGGGCCGAAGTCCGGCTTTCCGCCCCACCCGCACGCGGACATGGAGATCATCACCTATGTCCGCAAAGGCGCGATCACCCATCAGGACAGCCTGGGCAACCAGGGCCGCACCGAGGCGGGCGACGTCCAGGTGATGTCGGCCGGAACGGGCATCCGCCATGCCGAATACAACCTGGAGCCCGAGACCACGACGCTGTTCCAGATCTGGATCGAGCCGTCCAAGCGTGGCGGCGCGCCGTCCTGGGGGGCCAAGCCGTTCCCCAAGGGCGACCGGTCCGGCAAGTTCGTCGCCCTGGCCAGCGGCTTCGACGGCGACGACGACGCCCTGCCGATCCGCGCCGAGGCGCGGGTGCTCGGCGCGACGCTGAAGGCCGGCGAAACCACGGTCTATGACCTGGGCGCCGCGCGCCACGCCTATCTGGTGGCGGCGGCCGGCCGCATCGAGGTCAACGGCGTCGAACTGGACGCCCGCGACGGCGCGGCCATCACCGGCGAGGAGCGGCTGGTGGTCAAGTCGTTGCAGGACGCCGAGGTGGTCCTGGTCGACGCCGCCTGAGGCGGCGGCTCGCGATCATTTGACTTTGCCTGAGACCCGCCTTCCCGGCGGGTCTCTTTTTATGGTTGACCTGCCGATAACCATGTTTCATTTGGGCCCCTCTGGCGTCGCGCGTTGAGTTCATCCGTCCGGCGGCGGATGCGTGCGCGCGTGAATATCTCGGGGGCGGCGCTTCTTCTTGCGGTTCGAACTGCTCAAGATTCTGCTGGTCGACGACAACCAGCACATGCGCGTGCTGCTGACCGAGATCCTTCGCGCCATCGGCGTGCGCGCGGTGCTGGAGGCCGAGGACGGGGCCGAGGCCCTGACCCTGATGCGCGCCCATCCCATCGACATCGTGATGACCGACCTGGCCATGACGCCGCTCGACGGCATCGACTTCGTCCGTCGGCTGCGCAACGCGCCCGACAGCCCCAACCAGCTGACCCCGGTGATCATGGTCACCGGCCACTCGACCTCCCGCCGGGTGACCGAGGCGCGCGACGCCGGCGTCAACGAGTTCCTGGCCAAGCCGGTGACCGCCAGGGGCGTGCTGGAGCGGGTGGTGGAGATCATCGACAATCCCCGGCCCTTCGTGCGATCGCGCGACTATTTCGGCCCGGACCGCCGGCGCAAGGCCGACCCCTATTTCGTCGGCCCCTACCGCCGCATCCACGAGCAGCACGCCGTCAACCTCGACCCCTGACCGGGGCCGCGGACGGCGGCGACGCCATCTAATCGCAACGATTCGGCCGGATGCTGGCGAGGCTCAGCCCAAGGAGCCTCAGATGCGAGCCCTTCCCTCCTCCAGGACCGCCGGCCTGTCGGCCGCGTCCGCCATCGCGCTGGCGGCGCTCGCCGTCTGCCTGCAAGGATGCGTCGCGGCGGCCGCCACCGGCGCCGTGGTCGGAACCGCCGTCGGGGTGACGGCCGGCGCGGTCGGCGCGACCGCCAAGGCCGGCGGCGCGGTGGTCGGCGCGGCCGGGCGGGCCGTCGCGGGCGGCGACGATCAGAAGGACAAGCCGGCGCCGAACGGCGGAAACCCGCCTTAGAGGTTCAGCGCGCAGCTTTCCCCGATGGTCGGCCGCGACACGACGATGCGCGACAGGCCAGGGAAGCGCGGACGCAGCTTGCCGGCGAAATGCAGGCACAGGCGCTCCAGCGTCGGGACCTCGAGGCCGGGATGATCGTTGAGCAGGCCGTGGTCAAGCTCGGTCGCGACGGCCCGCAGCGCCTCGTCGAGCGCCGACAGGTCAGCCACCCAGCCGGCCTCGGGGTCGGCCGGGCCGCGCACGCTGGCCTCGACCTTGAACGAATGGCCGTGCAGGCGCCGATAGCGGTGATCGGCCGGCCCCTGCTCCAGATAGTGGGCGGCGTCGAAGGTCGCGGCCTTCGTGATTTCGAAGTGAGCGTCGGTCATCTTGTCCGAAACATGGGGCCTGGGAGGCTCGAAATCCTCAGGGCAGGCCGAGATACTTGTGCGTCTGCACGCTTAAACGCCATTGCGGGTGCGAAAGGCAATAGGCGACCGCCGCCTCCGTCGCGGCGGCGCGGTCGGGACCATCCATCGGCTGAAGGAAGAAACGCTCGAAATCGAGGCCGGCGAAGCGTTCCGGATCGACCCCGGGCTGGGGGAAGACCAGCTTCAGCTCCTGGCCGCGGGTCTGCACCACCGGGGCGTCGGCCTTGGGGCTGACGCAGATCCAGTCGAGGCCCGCCGGCGCCGGCAAGGTGCCGTTGGTCTCCACCGCGATGGCGAACCCCCTGGCGTGCAGGGCGTCGATCAACGGCGCGTCCAGTTGCAGCAGCGGCTCGCCGCCGGTGCAAACCACCAACTGGTCGTGCGCCGGGCCGGTCCAGGCCGCCGCCACCGCGTCGGCCAGCCGCTCGGCGTCGGCGAAGCGTCCGCCCCCCGGCCCGTCCATCCCCACGAAGTCGGTGTCGCAGAAGGTGCATACCGCCTTGGCGCGGTCCTGCTCGCGGCCGGACCACAGATTGCAGCCGGCGAAGCGGCAGAACACCGCCGCCTTGCCCGCCTGGCCGCCCTCGCCCTGGAGGGTGAGGAAGATCTCCTTGACGCTGTAGGTCACGGCGCGGCCGCCGGCCGCCCCTCGGCGACCCAGGTCTCGAAGCCCCTGGCCCGCAGCTCGCAGGCCGGGCACGCGCCGCAGCCGTATCCCCAGGGATGCAGCTCGCCGCGCTCGCCGAGGTAGCAGGTATGGCTCTCGCGCAGGGTCAGGTCGATCAGCGCCTCGCCGCCCAGCCCCTTGGCCAGGGCCCAGGTCTGCGCCTTGGTCAGGCGCATCAGCGGCGTCTCGATGCGGAAGTCGCGCTCCATGCCCAGGTTCAGGGCCTGCTCCATGGCGTCCATGGTGGCGCGACGACAGTCGGGATAGCCGGAATAGTCCGTCTCGCACATGCCGCCGACCAGGGCGCGCAGGCCCCGCCGGTCGGCCAGGGCCGCCGCATAGGTCAGGAACACCAGGTTGCGGCCGGGCACGAAGGTCGACGGCAGGCCGCTGGCGGTCATTTCGATGGCCCGGTCGGCGGTCAGGGCCGACTCGGCCACGGCGCCGAACCCGCGAATGTCGAGCATGTGGTCCGGACCGAGCCGTTCGGCCCAGGCGGGAAAAGCCGCGATGAAGCCCTCGCGCACCGCGCGGCGCGCCTCCAGCTCGACCGCGTGACGCTGGCCGTAGTCGAAGCCGACCGTCTCCACCCGCGCGTAGCGGTCGAGCGCCCAGGCGAGACAGGCGGTGGAATCCTGACCGCCGGAGAACAGGACAAGCGCGCCTGAGGCGGTGGAAGCTGGATCGGACATGCGTATGCTGAAACCGGGATTGAACGAGGCCTGCGGCCGGCCGACGCTAGATGAGCACGCCCGCCGCCGGGCGCAACGGCACGCCTAGATCAGGACGCCTAGATCATGCAGGACGCGGTCTTCCTCTACACGACCTGGCCCGACGCCGAAACCGCCGAGGCCCTGGCGCGCGAAGCCCTGGAGCAGGGCCTGTGCGCCTGCGCCAACCTCTTCCCGCCGGTCCGCTCGATCTATCGCTGGAAGGACGCGGTCGAGGAGGCGGTCGAAACGCCGATGACCTTGAAAACGACTCGGGCCGCCGAGGGCGCGTTGCGCGGACTGATCGTCGCACGCCACCCCTACGACGTCCCCTGCATCCTGGCGTTGACCGTCGACAGCCAAGCGTCGCACCCCGAATTTCTCCAATGGCTGCAAGGAAGTGTGTCTTTCGCAGAACGATGTGCGGCGAGCCGGTGACATCGCATAACTTATCGCCGTTTATGTTCCTCCTCGCCAGTTGACAGCTTTCAAACGCGCGTATGCAATCCTCGTACGCCGCGAGGGTAAGCCGTGCACCCGACGTGGCAAATAATTGCGCGGCGCCGAGGAAACAGGACGTTCGCAGAACCAGCCATAAGGTTCGCGGCGTCACGGGAGGAATAAGATGTCGCAATCTCTGCGTTTGCGGAGCCTGCTCGCCATGGGCGTTTCGGCGGGGGCTCTCATCGCCATCGGATCACCGGCGCTCGCTCAGCAGACCCCGCCGCCCGCCAAGGCCGGCGGCACCGTCATCGAGGAACTGGTCGTCACCGCCCAGAAGAAGGAGGAGGCGCTGCAGGACGTGCCGATCGCCGTCTCGGCCTTCTCGCAGGACATGCTGCAGAAGCAGAAGATCGACGGCGGCCCCAACCTCGTCACCTCGATCCCCAACGTCAACTTCTCCAAGGGCAACTTCACCGGCTACAACTTCCAGATTCGCGGCGTCGGGGCCAAGCTGGTGGCGGCGTCGGGCGATTCCGGCGTGGGCGTGCACCTGAACAACGCGCCCCTGACCTCGAACAACCTGTTCGAATCCGATTTCTATGACGTCGAGCGGGTGGAAGTGCTGCGCGGACCGCAGGGCACGCTCTACGGCCGCAACGCCACCGGCGGCGTGGTCAACGTCATCACCGCCAAGCCGACGGACGACTTCGGCGCCAACCTCCGCGCCGAGTACGGCAACTACAATTCCATCAAGGTCCGCGGCATGATCAACGTGCCGATCTATGGCGACAAGCTCGACCTGCGGGTGGCCGGCACCTATCTGAAGCGCGACGGCTTCGGCAAGAACATCGCCACCGGCAACGACGCCGACGACCGCGACCTCTACGCCTGGCGCGCCACCTTGAAGTTCGCGCCGACCGACAGTTTCCGCGCCACCTTGATGTACGACACCTTCCACGAGGACGATAACCGCTCGCGGATCGGCAAGCAGCTCTGCACCAAGGACCCAGGCCCCGCCAATGTCGGCGGCGCGCCCTATTCGGCCAATCCGCTGGTGGCGCAGGTGGAGCGCGGCTTCTTCAGCCAAGGCTGTCAGGCGACGCCAGTGAATTCGCCCGGCGTGCTGGGCACCATCAATTCGCAGGCGACGCTCGGCGGCCTCTACGCCGCCCTGACCGGGCTGCAGACCGGCGACGCCTTCGCCGGCCAGATGCAGGACCCCAACATCCGCAACATCCAGTCGTCGTTCGATCCGATCTACCGGACCAACACCGACATCGTCGAATTCAACATCGATTGGGACCTGACCGATCAGCTCAAGTTCACGTCGCTGACCTCGTACACCAGCTACGACCTGTTCACCCGGCAGGACTACACCCGCTACATCCCCAACACGCCGTTCAACACCACGCCCAATCCGGTCAACGCCTTCGCGGCGGTTCCGGGCTATGCGGCGCTGTACGGCAGCCTGTTCCCTGGAGGCGTGGTCAACGACCCGCAGAACGGCGCCTCGAACCTCTTCCGCACCTCGGACATCTCGTCGGCCAAGTCCAAGCAATGGACCCAGGAGCTTCGCCTTCAGTCCAATTTCGACGGGCCGATCAATTTCAACATCGGCGGCATCTATCTGGACTTCAAGTCCAACCCGCAAGACTACTTCGTGATGTTCAACACCGCGGGCGCGTACTATTCTCTGAAAAACTACCTGACTTCGGCGGCGACAGGCGGAGCGGTGCCCTATCCCTGCCCCGCCGGCAACGCCAACTGCATCTATATCGACCCCAACCAGACGCCGACCGGCCAGGGGCATAACTATTACGACAACACCGGCGCCTATCACCTGAAGTCCCGCGCGGCCTTCGGCGAGGTCTATTATCAGATGACGCCGGACTTCAAATGGACCATCGGCCTGCGCTACACCGACGACAACAAACTGCAGCAGAACCTGGCGGTGGCCCTCGGCCTGCCCGGCAGCGGCTCGGCCGGCCCGCCCGCCGGTCAGCTGCCGATCAACCAGGTCCGCTTCCGCGAGACCACCGGCCGCTTCGGCTTCGACTGGAAGCCGCATCTGAGCTTCACCAACGACACGCTCATCTATGCGTTCTTCTCGCGCGGCTACAAGGCCGGCGGCCTGAACCCGGCCTGCAGCCTCGGCGTCGGCTGTCCGCCAGCCTCGTTCGCGCCGGAGTTCGTCAACGCCTACGAGCTCGGCACCAAGAACACCCTGATGAACGGCTCGCTGCTGCTGAACCTCACGGGCTTCTACTACGACTACAACGGCTATCAGGTCTCCAAGATCGTCAACCGCACCTCGGTCAACGAGAACATCGACGCCAAGATCTACGGTGTGGAGTTTGAAACCGTGTGGTCGCCGATCCGCAACCTACGCCTGAACGCCAACATCGGCTATCTGCACACCGAGATCAGCAACGGCGCCTCGGTCGACACCTTCAACCGCACGGGCGGCAACCCCAACCTGGTGGTGATGAAGTCGAGCGAGGCCTCCAACTGCGTGGTCACCATGACCGCCGCCCAGACGGCCCTGGGCATCGCCAACGCCACCAACCCCTTCAACCTGCTGGGGGCCTGCACCCCGGTCAGCGCGGCCGGGGCCGGAACGCTGCTGGCGCCCGGCGCAGTGGCGGTGGGCACCAACGCCTTCGGCGGCCTGGTTTCGGACGGCGTCGAGATGAACCTGAAGGGCAACGAACTGCCCAACTCGCCGCACTGGACCACCTCGATCGGCGGCCAGTACACCTGGGACCTGCCCCAGGGCTGGAACATGGTCCTGCGCAGCGACTTCTACTGGCAGGACAAGTCGTACGCCCGGATCTACAATACTGCGGCCGACCGGCTGGACAGCTGGACCAACCTCAACGCCACCCTGACCATCGCCAATCCTGGCAACGGCTGGACGTTCGAGCTGTACGGCAAGAACCTGACCAACGAGACGGTGATCACCGACACCTATCTGACCGACGACTCGTCCGGCCTGTTCCGCAACGCCTTCTATACCGATCCGCGCACCTACGGCGTCGCGGTGACCAAGACTTTCTAACCGCTCGCAGAACGCTGAAATCCTGAAGGCGGGGCGAAAGCCCCGCCGCTTTTCTGACCGACATCGAGAATGAACTTATCGACTTAACTACTCCGCAAGCGTGAGGCGCTAATGTGCTCGCCTGAAACAGCGGCGCGTCGTGTATGATGAACAGCTTTCTAGCCCTCGCCGAACGTGTGGCCCCGGCGGACCTGCATGGGTCGGCGGCTGAACTGATCGCTCGCTTCGTTCAAGAGCCGGCGCTGGATTTCGTCGCCGTGGTCGATCATGACCGACCGGTCGGCCTGTTTCCGCGCTCCAGCGCGCGCAGCCTGCCGCACGACCGCCTCGCCGGCCTGACCGTCGCCGCCGTGATGGACCCCGAGCCGTTCCTGGCCGACATCGCCGAAGAGCCCGCCGTCGTACGGGCCCGGCTGGTCGACACCCCCGGCGTGGCCGGCGTCGTCGTCGTCTCGCAGGGCCGCTATTTCGGCGTCTGCCCGCTCGCCGCCCTGCTGCGGGCCGCCGGCGAGGAACAGCGCGTCGCGCCGCCCAGCCGCGACCAGTTCCTCGACGTCATCAGCCACGAGATCCGCACCGCTCTCAACGGGGTGCTGGCCATGGCCGAACTGCTGCAACGCCAGCCCCTGTCCGCCGACGCGCGCACCTACGCCAACACCCTCGTCGATTCCAGCAAGAGCCTGCTCGGCGTCCTGGCCGACGCGGTCGACCTGTCGCGCGGCGTGGCCGGCCGGCTGGACATGACCCCGCGTCCGACGCCCCTGCGCGAGCTGATGGACGACGTCCAGGCCGCCTGGCGCGGCCGCGGCGGCGACAGCGTCAACCTGCTGGTCTCCTACGACGGCGACGACCTGACGGCGCGCATCGACGCCGAGCGCCTGCGGCAGGTGTTCGGCCTGCTGATCGAACAGGCCGTCCGCCTGACCCGCCACGGGGCCGTCGAGGCCGCGCTCTACGCCCGCCGTGTCGACGGCGGCGTGCTGATCGAAGGCCGCGTCCGCGACACCGGGGCCGGCTATTCCCCCGAGCGGCTGGCCCGCATCTTCGAGATTCCCACCGAACCCGGCGGCGCGGGCCTGGCCCTGCCGCTGTGCCGCCGCATCATTGACGCCATGCAGGGCTCGATCCGCGCCGAGAGCAACACCGGCGCCGGCGCGACCATCACCTTCGACCTGATGGCCGAAGAGGCCGCGCCCGCCGCCGCCGGCGCAGAGCCAGCGCCCCATATCGGCGACGGCGGCCGCAGCGCCCACGTGCTGGTCGTCGACGACAACGCCACCAACCGCATGGTCGCCGAGGCGCTGTGCGAGATGTTCGACTGCACGTCGGAGTGCGCCGAAGACGGCGTGGAGGCCCTGGAGGCCGCCCGCACCGGACGCTTCGACCTGATCCTGATGGACATCAGATGCCGCGCATGGACGGCGTCGAGGCCACCCGCGCCATCCGCAGCCTGGGGGGAGCGGTCGGCGGCACCCCGATCATCGCCCTCACCGCCAACGCCGATCCCGACGACGCCGCGATCTACCTGGCGGCCGGCATGAACGCGGTGGTGGAAAAGCCGATCAAGCCCGAGCGGTTGCTCGCGGCCATGACCGAACTGCTGCCGACGGACGCGGCGGCCGACACGGTCGCGGCCGCGTGATCGCCCCAGGCCGCTAGAGCTCGGCGGCGGCGGCCTGCATCAGCCCGACCAGCCACGCCACCGGCCCGTGGTCGCTCTCGCTGGCGCGGGTGACAACCCCGACCTTGGCCGGCGGCGGCGGATTCGGCGGATCGATCAGCGCCAGCTTGCGCTTGGCCGACGCGCTCTCGGCCAACCGGCGCGGCAGCAGGGCGACCATATCGGTCTGGCTGACGATGGCCAGGGTCGAGAAGGAATCCGGCACCGACAGCGAGATGGCGTCCGCCCGCGTATGGCCGTCGAAGATATAGTCTTCGCTCCAGGTCGACAGCCGCTTGAGGCCGAGGTTCGGCCGCTGCCCCCGCCGCTCCGGCTCCATCTCGTCCGAGTGCCGCACCATGACCTGATGCAGGCCCGCCAGCTTGGCGAGCGCGGCGCCGTCGGCGATGGCGGGATGGCCGGCGCGGACCGCCCAGACGCCGGTCTCCTCGAACAGGTGGGTGTAGGTCATCCCATCCGGCACCTGCTCGAAGCCGCCGACCACCGCGTCGACCCGGCCGCGGCTGAGGTCGTCGGCGAAGGCGGCGTCCTGTCCGTGTATGCGCAGCTTGGCCCTGGGCGCGGCCTCGAAGAACCGCCGGACCAGCCGGGGCATCAACACCGCGCAGATATAGGCCGTGGCGCAGACGTCGAACCGGCGCTCGGTGACGGCCGGATCGAACCGGGGAGCCGACACCGCCGCCTCCAGGAGCTTCAGCGCCTTCTGCACGGCCGGCGCCAGGTCCAGCGCCCGCGAGGTCGGCTGCAGCCCGGCCGGCCCTCGCACGAACAGGTCGTCGTCCAGCGACCGGCGCAGCCGGCCGAGGGAGTGGCTGATCGCCGACTGGCTCAACCCCAGCCGCGCGCCGGCGCGCGTGGCGCTGCCTTCGACCAGCAGCGCCTCGAACACGCGCAGGAGATTGAGGTCAAGATTGCGAAAATGAGGGTCGTTCATGATGGCTGTGACGGAATATCATTTGGCTCATGAAAGTGCGAGGCCTATCTCCGTCGTCACCGCGCCGTCGCATGGCGACGCGATCGATTCTCTAATGTCCGAAACCTGGCTGCGATCGCCGAGCCCGCCCCGCCCGATCGCGCGGAACGTGGAGCACGGCGCGTGAGCGACGCAGAAGGATATCAGGCCATCGGCGACGCCGAGGCCGAAGGCGCGCGCCGTCCCGGCCGCCGCACGCTGGGCGCCCGGCTGCGCTGGCCGCTGATGATCGGCGTCCCGCTGATCATCCTGGGCGTCGTGGCGTTCGTGATCCTGACCGGCGGCCGCTACCAGACCACCGACGACGCCTATGTCCAGTCGGCCCGCGCCGGCGTCAGCGCCAGCATCCCCGGCCGGGTGGTCGAGATCGAGGTCAAGGAGAACCAGGCGGTCCGCAAGGGACAGGTGCTGTTCAAGCTCGACCCCGCCGACTATCAGGTCGCGGTCGAGCAGGCTGAGGCGGCCCTCGCCGCGGCCCGCTACCAGGCCCAGGGCCTGCAGTCGGTCTACGCCCAGCGGCAGGCCGACATCGCCGCCGCCCAGGAAACCGTCGGCTATACGGCGCGCGAGGCCCGCCGTCAGCAGGACCTCGCCGCCGCCGGCGTCAGCTCCCGCGCCCAGGCCGACCAGGCCGCCCACGCCGCCGAGCAGGCCCGCCGCCAACTCGCCGTCGCCCAGCAGCAGGCGACCACCGCCCTGGCCGACCTCGGCGGCCGGGCCGGCGCCCCCGCCGACCAGCACCCGCGCGTGCTGCAGGCCAGGGCCGATCTCGACCGCGCCCGCCTCAACCTCGGCTACGCCGTGGTGGTCGCCCCGGTCGACGGCGTGGTGACCAAGGTCGAGCAGCTTCAGGTCGGCAACCGCGTGGCCGCCTCCCAGACCCTGTTCTGGCTGGTGTCCGGCCAGCCCTGGATCGAGGCCAATTTCAAGGAGAACCAGCTGGCCAAGATGCGGGTCGGCCAGTCGGCGCGCATCACCATCGACGCCTACGACCACGCCTTGAACGCCCACATCGCCAGCTTCAGCCCCGGCACCGGGTCGAGCTTCGCCCTGCTGCCGCCCGAGAACGCCACCGGCAACTGGGTCAAGGTGGTGCAGCGCCTGCCCGTGCGCCTGGCGCTCGACGAGGCCGCCCCCGGCCTCAGCGCCGGCCTCAGCGCCAAGGTCAAGGTCGACACCCGCCCGCCGCAGGGCGCGAAGACCGACAAGGCCGCCGGCCGATGATCGCGGCGGCGCGCAGGGCCACCGGCGACGGGTCGAACCGGGCGGCGATCACCGTCTCCATCATGCTGGCGACGGTGATGAACTCGCTCGACACCACCATCGCCAACGTCGCCCTGCCCCACATCCAGGGCAGCGTCTCGGCCTCGGCCGAGCAGATCACCTGGGTGCTGACCTCGTATATCGTCTCGGCGGCGATCATGACGCCGCTGACCGGTTTCCTGGCCGACAAGATCGGCCGCAAGATGGTGTTCCTGATCTCGATCGCCGGCTTCACCGCCGCCTCGGTGCTGTGCGGCGTCGCCAACAGCCTGGTCGAGATCGTGCTGTTCCGCCTGTTGCAGGGCGTGTTCGGCGCGGCGCTGATCCCGTTGTCCCAGGCCGTCCTGCTCGACATCAACCCGCCCGAGAAGCACGGCCAGGCCATGGCCGTCTGGGGCGCCGGCGCGGTGCTGGGCCCCATACTCGGCCCGGCCCTCGGCGGCTGGCTGACCGACAACCTCAACTGGCGCTGGGTGTTCTTCATCAACCTGCCGATCGGCGTCCTGGCCTTCGCCGGCGTGATGTTCTTCCTGTCCGAGAAGCGGGCGGCCGACCAGAAGCGTTTCGACTTCCTCGGCTTCGCCAGCCTGGCCCTGGCCATCGGCGCCTTCCAGATGCTGCTCGACCGCGGCCCGAGCCAGGACTGGTTCGCCTCGCCCGAGGTCTGGACCTACCTCATCGTCTGCGTGATCTCCCTCTGGGTCCTTTGCGTGCAGACCGCGACGGCGGCGCGCCCCTTCGTCGAGCGCGGCCTGCTGGCCGACCCCAACTTCCTGACCTGTTCGATCTTCGGGTTCTTCATCGGCATCCTGCTGTTCAGCACCCTGGCTCTGCTGCCGCCGATGATGCAGACCCTGCTCGGCTATCCCGTCGCCTTCACCGGCATCGTCACCATGCCCCGCGGCGTGGGGTCGTTCATCGCCATGTTCCTGGTCGGACAGCTGATCGGCAGGGTCAACACCAAGCTGATCCTGCTGGTCGGCCTGACCGCCAGCGCCGTGGCGACCTGGCAGATGAGCCAGTTCAGCCTGGGCATGGACACCCGGCTGATCATCATGTCGGGCTTCCTGTCGGGGATCGGCACCGGCCTGATCTTCGTGCCGCTGAGCACCATCGCCTTCGCCACGGTCAAGCCGGAATACCGCACCCAGGGCGCGGGCCTGTTCACCCTCATCCGCAACATCGGGTCGAGCGCCGGCATCTCGATCATGCAGGCCCGCTTCGTCGACGGGGTGGAGATCCACCACTCGGCCATGGTCGAGCACGCCCGTCCCGACAACCCGCTCTATCAGGCCTATCTGGGCGCGCCCCTGGGCTTCGACACCCAGGCCGGCCTCGCCGCGCTGAACGGCATGATCACCCGCCAGGCGTCGATGCTGTCCTATGTCGACGACTTCCGGCTGATGCTGGTGATCACCGTGCTGTGCGCGCCCCTGCTCCTCCTTATGCGAACCCCGAAGAAGAAGACCGGGGGAGAGGATCTCCATGTCGCCGTCGACTAACGCCTCCCGCCTCGCCCTGGCGCTCGCCGCGACCGGCCTCCTGGGGGCCTGCGCCGCCGTCGGGCCCGACTTCGCCGCGCCGCAGCCTCCCAAGACCGCCGGCTACGCCATGGCCGGCGACGCCGCCCCCGCCCAGGCGCGCCTCGACGGCGCGGCGGCGGCCGGCCCCTGGTGGACCGCGCTCGGCTCGCCCGCTCTCGACCGCACGGTGCGTCAGGCCCTGAGCGACAGCCCGACCCTGGCCGAGGCCGACGCCACGCTCGGCCAGGCCCAGGCGGCCCTGGCGGCGGCGCGCGGCGGCCTCGCTCCCCAGGTCGACCTCACGGCCGGCGCCAACCGCGAGCGCGCCAACCTCCAGGCCTTCGGCTTCTCCGGCGGCTTCGGCGGCGTGGCGCTCAGCAACCCGACCTTCAGCCTCTATTCGCTCGGGGGAAGCGTCGGCTACGACCTCGACCTGTTCGGCGGCCGTCGCCGCCGGGTCGAAAGCGCCGCCGCCCAGGCCGAGGCCCAGGCCCGCCGCGCCGACGCGGCCTATCTGACCCTCACCGGCAATGTCGCCTTGCAGGCGGCGACCATCGCCGCCCTGCGCGCCCAGATCGCCGCCGTCGAGCGGATGGTCGCCGCCGACGAGCAGAACCTCGAACTGGCGCGGCGGGCCAACGCCCTGGGCGGGGCCGCCAGCACGGCCAAGGTCGCCGCGCAGACCCAGCTGGAATCCGACCGCACCCAGCTGCCCGGCCTGCGCAGCCAGCTGGGCGCGGCCCGCCACGCCCTGGCGCTGCTGGTCGGCCGCGCGCCCGCCGACTGGACCGCCCCCGAGTTCGACCTCGCCGAGTTCGACCTGGACGCCGCCGTCCCCGTCAGCCTGCCCTCGCAGCTGGTGCGCAAGCGTCCCGACATCCTGGCGGCCGAGGCCGAACTGCACGCCGCCACCGCCGACGTCGGCGCGGCCACGGCCGACCTCTATCCCGACATCAAGCTGACGGCGTCGCTCACCCAGGGCGCCATCTCGCCCGGCGACATCTTCTCCTACGATTCCAGCGCCTGGAACCTGGGCGCCGGCCTGACCGCGCCGATCTTCCACGGCGGCGAGCTCCAGGCCCGGCGGCGGCAGGCGGTCGAGGCGGCCCGGGCCGCCGACGCGCGCTATCGTCAGACGGTGCTGACCGCCTTCGTCCAGGTGGGCGACGCCCTGCAGGCCCTGGCCGACGACGGCGAGGCCATCGCCGCCCAGACCCGCGCCGAGGCCCAGGCGGCGGAGTCGCTGCGGCTGGCCAAGATTGCCTTCGACAAGGGCGGCGGCACGATGATCGACGTCCTCGACGCCCAGCGTCAGCTCAACCAGGCCCAGGCCGCGCGCATGCGCCTGCAGGGCCAGAGGCTGGCCGACCTCGTCCGGCTGTTCGCAGCCTCGGGCGCCGACTGGCGCGGCGCGGGAAAGGGCTGAACCAAAGACACGCGGATTCAATCCGCAAGCGGCTTGAAGCGACGGGAATCACCCCCTATAACCCGGCGCTCCCAAACGCTGCTGTTGGGGCTGGGTAGCTCAGATGGTTAGAGCGGTGGATTCATAACCCACAGGTCGGCGGTTCGATCCCGCCCCCAGCTACCACCGCGCCGGACATCACCGTCCAGGCGCGGTCTTCATGAAGACCTGGCGGCGCGGCCTTCTTCCCCCTTGCGACCAGGCGGCGGCGACCGCCATTGACTCGCCCGGCGAGCGCCATGATTGTCGCCTATCGGAGGTTGCCCGGGCGACGGCCGACCGGCCCTGAGAGGCCGGCTCTCCCGCGCGCCGCCGCTTTTGTTCATGTCGCTCAGCTTCGGGAACCGCCATGCCGCATCTCGTCAGCAAGCAGACCTGGGGCACTATCGACTTCGACAGCGACACCGGCCGCATCTTCGTGCGGGAGGACTGGCTCTATAGCTGGAAGCTGTGGCCCGGCGCGGCCAAGGCCTGGACCTATCGCGAGAAGCGGACGGCGCATTCGCTGATCGACCGCTCGGTCTGGGCGATCTGGAGCAACCGCCTGGCGCTGAACGTGCGATCGAGAACCGGCCCCCCGCCCCGTTTCGGCGTGCGCGCGCCGGTCAATTTCGACGTGCGCTGGACGCTGCACAAGGGCGACTGGGCGGTGACGGTGTGGAAGATGCCGCCCGGCGCCGGGCCGACGCTCCATCGCTCGTTCGTCATGCCGTCGCAGCAGAGGATCGAGCTGAACACCGCCGACCTGCGGTTCCGATCGGCGGGCAACCAGGCGGGGGCGTGGAACCCGCATTTCGTCACGCCGCCGCACGAGTTCGCGCACACCATGGACAATCCGGACGAATACAACACCGGCAGTCCGTTCCTGGCGGACAGCGCCAGCCTGGTGAACATCGGGCGCGAGGTGCGCGCGCGGCACCTTCACCTGCTGGTCGACGCCCTCAACGCCCTGGTCCCCAAGCTCGAGTTCAGCGCTTGAGGCCCGGCGGCGGCGCGCTCGCGGCCCTGGCCTGCGCCATGGCCTCGGCGCCCGCCTGGGCGGACGCCCCGCCGGCCGCGCCGGCCGCAACCGTGTGTTCGCTGAGCGGCGAGGTGTGCGCCACGCGGGAGCCGGCGTCGCGCTCGACCGTGGTCTGGCGGCGCCTGCCGCGCGGCGGCCGGGCGACGCTCTGGCGGGCGGGCGTCCTTCCGGTCAACGTCCAGGTCAGCGACGACGGCCGCACCCTGGTCGAGCTCTATCCGGGGAGCAACCTTCTCGACGCGCGGGCCGGCCCCAGCGCCGTCGTGCTGACCTTCCACCATGCCGACCGCGCCCCGGCGACGGTCAGGCTCGATCAGGTGATCGCCCGGCCGGAGGCCCTGCCGCGCACGGAATCGAACCGCCTGTGGGCCAACGCCTACGGCTTCGACGCCGCCGGCCGCTATGTGCTCGAAACCGCCGAGGGCCGGCGCTTCCTCTTCGATCCGGCCACCGGCCGGCCGATCAAGGGCGCGCTGCTCCGCCCCTAAGCCGCCGACCCGCCGGCGGCGACCGCCATCGCCAACTTCGTCACCGATCGCCTTCCGTAGGTTCGGAACCCTGACCGGTCCGCGACGGCGGGCGCTCCCCCTCGCGGGGAAAGCAGGCTAGGTTCCGGCGCAATGAGCGTGCTTCATCTTCTGGGCTCGCCCGCCGACGGCGGGGCCGAAACCTATTTTACGAGCCTGGTGGGCGCCTTGGCGCGCGGGGGCGTGGATCAGGCCTGCGCCGTGCGCCGGCATGAGGGCCGCCTGCGCGCGCTGGAGACGGCCGGCGTTCCTGTGCGGCCGTTCCGGTTCGGCGGCCCGCTCGACCTGCTGACGACCCCGCGCATCGCCGCCTACGCCCGCGAACGCCGCGCCAAGGCCCTGGTCGCCTGGATGAATCGCGCCGGCGGCAAGGCGCCCCGCGGCCCCTGGGCCAGGATCGGCCGGCTCGGCGGCTATTACGACCTCAAATACTATCGCGGCTTCGACATGCTGGTGGGCAACACCCGCGACATCGTCGCCTGGATCGAGGCCCAGGGCTGGCCCGCCGACCGGGTGCGCTACATCCCGAACTTCGCCGCGCCGGCCGAGGACGTCGAGCCCCTGCTCCGCGCCGAGGCCGACACGCCCGAGAACGCGCCGCTACTGCTGGCCATGGGCCGGCTGCACGCGGTCAAGGCCCACGACGTCAGCCTGCGCGCCCTGGCCCAGTTGCCCGAGGCCTATCTGTGGATCGCCGGGGCCGGGCCGCTGGAAGGCGAGCTGAAGGCGCTGGCCAGGACGCTGGGGGTCGAAGGCCGCGTCCGCTTCCTCGGCTGGCGCGAGGACGCCTCGCGCCTCTACGCCGCCGCCGACGTCTGCCTGTTCCCCTCGCGCTACGAGCCGCTGGGCAATGTGGTGATCCAGTGCTGGGCGCACGGCCTGCCGGTGGTCGCCGCCGCGTCGCAGGGGCCGTCGGCCCTGATCCGGGACGAGGACGACGGCCTCCTGGTCCCGGTCGACGCCCCCGACGCCCTGGCGGCCGCGACGCGGCGGCTGCTCGACGATCCCATGCTGCGCATCCGCCTGATCCAGAAGGGCTTCGACCGCGTAGAGGGCGAGTTCTCCGAAGCCGCCGTGGTCGCCGAATGGTGCGACCTGTTCAACCGATACGGAGCCCTCTGATGTGCGGCATCGCCGGCGTCCTGCACGGATCGGCCTCCGCCCGGCCGCTGATCGAGACCCTGACCCATCGCGGCCCCGACGGCGTCAGGGTCGAGGCCGGCCCGGACTGGTCGATCGGCCACGCCCGCCTGTCGGTCATCGACCTGGAGGGCGGCTGGCAGCCCCTGCACGCGGCCGGCTCGACGATCATCGGCAACGGCGAGATCTACAACTATCTGGAGCTGGCCGAGACCTTCGGCCTCAAGGACCGCCTGGCCACCGGCTCGGACTTCGAGCCGCTGCTGCATCTCTACGCCCTGGAAGGGGAAAAGGCGTTCCAGCGGCTTCGCGGCATGTACGCCTTCTGCCTGGTCGGCCACGACGGCCGCACCTGGCTGGTGCGCGATCCGTTCGGCATCAAGCCGCTGTACTACGCCGAGGCGGGCGCCGGCCTGGCCTTCGCCTCCGAGCCGCGCGCCCTGCTCGCCGCCGGCTACGGCCGGCGCGCGACGGCGGCCGAGCGGGCCGAGGAGGTGCTCAGCCTCAACTATGCGCTGGGCGACGGCGCGACCATCTTCGAGGGTGTCCGCCGGTTGACGCCGGGCGAGATCGTCGAGGTCGTCGACGGCCGGATCGCGCCCCGCCCGGCCCGCCCGGCCCTGCCGCCCCCGGGCCGGCCGCGCGCCGACGACGAGGCCGAGGCCCTGGCCGCCCTCGACGCCGTGCTCGAGGACAGCGTCATGGTTCACCAGCGTTCGGACGTGCCCTACGGCCTGTTCCTGTCCGGCGGCGTGGACAGCGCCACCATCGCCACGGTGATGGCCCGCCTCAACGAACGGCCGGTGACGGCCTATACCTGCGGTTTCGACGCTCCGGGCGCGCGCGACGAGCGGGCCCAGGCCGAACGGGTGGCGACGGCGCTGGGCCTGGACTGGCGCGAGACCACCTTCGACGAACAGGACTTCTGGCGCATTCTGCCCCAGGTGGCCTGGGCGTTCGACGACCCGACCTGCGACTACGCCACGCTGCCGACCTTCAAGCTGGCCGAGGCCGCCAAGGGAACCTTGACCGTGGTGCTCAGCGGCGAGGGCGGCGACGAGCTGTTCGCCGGCTATGGCCGCTACCGCCGGGCCCTGCGGCCGGCCTGGCTGGGCGGCCGGGCGGCCGAGCCCCAGGTCGACGCAGGTTTCCTCAAGGACGGCGGCGCCGGCGCCCTGGCCCGCTGGCGGCGGGCGGCGGCGGAAGCCGCGCTTCCGGGCCGCACCCGCCTGCAGGCGGCCCAGGCGGCCGACGTCGCCACATGGCTGCCCAACGACCTGCTGCTCAAGCTCGACCGTTGCCTTATGGCCCACGGCCTGGAGGGGCGCACGCCGTTCCTCGACCCGGAGGTGGCGGCCTTCGCCTTCGACCTGCCCGACCGCTTCAAGGTGCGCGGCCGCTTCGGCAAGCACCTGTTGCGCCGCTGGCTTGAGCGGGCCTGCCCGGCCGCCGAACCCTGGGCCCGCAAGAAGGGCTTCACCGTGCCCGTCGCGGCCTGGATCGCCCCGCGCGCGGCCGACATGGCCTCCCGCGTCGCCGACAACGCCGGGATCGCCGCCCTGTGCGACCGCGACGCGGTCAGGGCCGCCTTCATCGACGACCGGAGCCCGGCGCGGCGCTGGCCGTTGCTGTTCTTCGCCCTGTGGCATTCGATCCACATCGGCGGCGCTTCTCCCGAGGAAGCCCTGGCGGAGATCGCGGGAACCGTGTGAGACTCGCCGGGATCGATGTCGGGGAGTCGGAAGGATTTCACATGCGCGCCGTTGCGGTATTCGCGCTGTCTCTGGCCTTGGCCGCCTGCGGCCAGCACGACTCTTCCTCGGCCAAGACCGCGCCGCCGCCCGGCGGACCGGTCGAGACCCAGCCTCCGAACGGCAAGGGCCAGTCGCCGGCCTTTCCCGGCCAGACCCGCGCCCCGCTACGCACCACCAAGACGGCCTTCGAGGTCCAGACCGTCGCCTCGGGCCTCGAGAATCCCTGGGGCCTGGCCTTCCTGTCGGACGGCCGGCTGCTGGTCACCGAACGGCCGGGCCGCCTGCGGCTCGTCGAGAAGGGCGGCGCGCTGTCGCCGCCGGTCGAGGGCCTGCCCGCCGTCGAGGCCAAGGAACAAGGCGGCCTTCTGGACCTGGCGCTCGATCCAGCTTTCGACCGCAACCACCTGATCTATTTCACCTATCTTGAACCGCGCCCCAAGGGCTCGGGGATAGCCGTCGCTCGCGGCAAGCTGATCCAGGCCGGCGGCAAGCCGCGACTGGAGGCGGTGAAGGTGATCTTCCGGGCCGAGCCCGGCGTCGAGGACGACAAGAACGTCGGCTCGCGCCTGGTGTTCGCGCCGGACGGCAACCTGTTCGTCACCATCGGCGACCGCTTCAAGACCCGCGACAAGGCCCAGACCCTGGACAACGACCTGGGCAAGGTGGTGCGCATCACTCCGGAGGGCGGCGTGCCGCCGGCCAACCCGTTCGTCAACAGGCCGGGAGCGCGGCCGGAGATCTGGTCCTATGGCCATCGCAACCCGGAAGCGGCGGCCATCAACCCCAAGACCGACCGGCTGTGGGTGATCGAGCACGGGGCCAAGGGCGGCGACGAGTTGAACATCCCGCAGGGCGGCAAGAACTATGGCTGGCCGGTGATCACCTACGGCGTCGACTATTCCGGCGCCCCGATCGGCGAAGGCACGCAAAAACCCGGCATGGAACAGCCGGCCTACTACTGGGACCCGGTGATCGCACCGTCCGGCATGGCCTTCTACGAGGGCGAGAAGTTCCCGGCCTGGAAGGGCAGCCTGTTCGTCGGTTCGCTGCGGGGCCGTCATCTCGCCCGCCTGACCTTGAACGGCGACCGGGTGGTCGGCGAGGAGCGGCTGCTGGTCGATCTGGGCGAGCGCATCCGCGATGTCCGCGTCGGGCCGGACGGCCTGATCTACCTCCTCACCGACAACCCCAAGGGCCGCATCCTGCGCCTGGCGCCCAAGGCCTGATTTCCCGTCCGCTGGAGTTCCCGTGCTTATCCGATCCCTGACCCGCGGCGCGATCGCCGTCCTCGCCCTCGCCGCCGCGACCACGGCCCAGGCCGAAGCCGCCGCCGACCTCAGCCCCGAGGCCCTCGCCCGCGCCGTCGAATGCAAGGACGGCGACGCCTACCGCGCCATCGGCGAAAGCATCTGGAGCCCGCAGCAGCCCAAGTGGCTGAAGTCGTCCGACCGGCCCGGCCAGCCGCTGGGCTATATGGAATACCGCGTCGAGGCGCCGCTGACCGTCTTCGGCCGGCCGGTCGACCACGTCGGCTTCCTGACCAACTGGGTGGTGATCGAACTGCCGCGCGACGAAGCCCTGGCCGTGGTCAAGGCCCAGGCCATGGAGCGGCTGCCGATCAGGATCGGCGAGCAGTACTACCGTTTCGTCGACGACGACCACGGGCCGATGATGGGCGTCTTCGAGCTAAGCAACGACGCCCTCCTCGCCCTGTTCGCGCCGAAGGCCCCGCGCGAGCAGGCCAAGACGCTGTTCGTCGGCTGCAATTACGGCCCGGTGTCGAAGGCTGAGTTCCTCGAGGCCGCGAGCCACGCCGACGCCGCCTCGGACAAGGCCGCCGCCGACGTCAAATCGATGATCGAGGACATGGCCAAGCCGAAGGCCAAGTCGAAGCCCTGACGCGGCGCGCTCACCCGGCCAGGCGGCGCGCGACCTCCTCGCCGAGGGCCAGCGAACTGGTCAGGCCGGGGCTCTCGATCCCGAACAGGGCGATCAGGCCCGGCAGGCCGTGCGCCTCGACGCCGTCGATGCGGAAGTCGAGCTGCGGCTCGCCGGGGCCGTGCAGCTTGGGGCGAATGCCGGCGTAGTCGGGGACAAGCGCCCCGTCCGGCAGGCCCGGCCAGAAATGGCGGACATAGTCGTAGAAGCCTTGGGCGCGGCCGGAATCGACCGTGTAGTCCTCGGTCTCGACATAGGCGAGGTCGGGGCCGAACCGGGCCTGGCCGCCCAGGTCGCGGCGATAGTGGACGCCGAGCGCGCCGGCGATCGGCGGCGGGTAGATCAGGCGAGAGAACGGCGCCTTGCCGCGCAGGGCGAAGTACACGCCCTTGCCTAGATGGCGGGCGGGGATGTCGGCCGGGGGGAAGCCCTCGATGGTCGCGGCGACCTCCTGGGCCTGGAGGCCGGGGGCCGTGACCAGCAGGCGGCAAGTCAGGCTGGTCTCCTCCGCCCCGCCGGCCCGCACCGAAAAGCCGCCGGCGGCCAGGGGCGTCGCGCCCAGGAACGGCGTTCCCACCACGACCGAGCCGCCGCGATCCTCGATCTCGCCCTGCAGGGCCAGCATGTAGCCGTGGCTGTCGAAGACGCCGCTCTCAGGCGACAGCAGGGCCATGACCGCCCGCACCTGCGGCTCCAGCGCCCGCGCCTCGGCCCCGGTCAGCCGCCGCATGTTCTCGACGCCGTTGACCGCCGCCTGTTCGCCGATGGCCTCGACCGCGGCGACCTGATCGTCGTTGGTGGCCACCACCAGCTTGCCGCACTTGTCGTAGGCGACATGGTGGTCGTCGAGGAAGGCGTAGAGCCGCCGCCGCCCCTCGACGCACAGCCGCGCCTTCAGCGAGCCGGTCGAATAGTAGAGGCCGGCGTGGACGACCTCGGAATTGCGCGACGAGACACCCTGGCCAATGGTCGGGCCCTTTTCGAGCACCAGCACCGACAGGCCGCGCCGCGCCAGGGCGTAGCCGCTGGCCAGGCCCACGGCGCCCGCCCCCACCACCACGGCGTCGAAATCGAACGATGCGCTCATGCGGTCAGCTTAGCGATGAGTCCCGCCATCGTCGCCGCCCTTCCCGTCTAGCCGAACAGGCCGCGCTCGAAGGCCTCGACCGCCGCGCCGGCCCGCTTGGGCCCCAGCACCGCCGCAGCCGACAGCGCGGGCGCCAGCAGGCGCTCGCCCAGGGCGGCCATGTCGGCCCGCGTCACGCCGTCGATCGCCTCGGCGATCTCGGCGGTGGCGAACAGGCGGTCGAACAGCAAGGTCTGGCCGGCGCCCTGCTCCGCCCGGGCCAGCGACGATTCCCGCGCCATGAACAGGTGGGCCTTGAGCTGGGCCTTGGCCCGAGCCAGCTCGGCCTCGCCGATCCCGGTCGCCAGGGCGCGGATCTCGTGGGCCGCGACCGTGGCGGCCTCGGCGGCGTTGGCGGCCTCGGCGCCGGCGTAGACGCCGAGCACGCCGCCGTCGGCGTAGGTGTCGGCGTAGGCGTCGATGTTGTAGGCGAGGCCGCGTTTCTCGCGCGCCTCCTGGAACAGGCGCGAGGACATCCCCCCGCCCAGCGCCTCGGCGAACAGGCGCAGGGCGAAATAGGCGTCGTCGCGCGCGCCGGGCGCCGGCAGGGCCAGCACCAGATGCGCCTGCTCCAGGCTGCGGCTCTTGGGCGCGCGGCCGCCGACGAAGACTGCCGCCTCGGGTTCGGCCAGGGGCCCGCTCGCCGCCTCCGCCCCGCCGAACCAGCGCTCGGTCAGGGCCAGCAGCTCGTCCTCGTCCACCGCGCCCGAGGCGCTGACCACGATCCGGTCGGGCGCATAAAGGCCGGCGCGGAAAGCGGCCAGGCTGTCCGGCGCGGCCACGCCGATGCTCTTGCGCGTGCCCAGGATCGGCCGGCCCAGCGAGGTGTCGCCAAAGGCGGCGGTCTGGGCGATGTCGAACACCAGGTCGTCGGGCGTGTCGGCCGCCTCGGCGATCTCCTGGGCGATGACGTCCTTCTCGCGTTCCAGGTCCCCGGCGTCCAGGGTCGGCCGCAGCAGCAGATCGGCGGTGACCGCCATGGCCAGCGGCAGGCCGCCCTTCAGCGCCCGGATCTGGAAGCTGGTGCGTTCATAGCCGGTGGCGGCGTTGATCTGGCCGCCCTCGGCCTCGATCGCCTCGACGATGTCGCGGGCCGAGCGCTCGCCCGCCCCCTTGAACACCATGTGCTCCAGCAGGTGCGACCAGCCCGAGGTCGCCGCCGTCTCCCAGCGCGCGCCGCGGCCGATCACCACCGACAACGCCAAGGTCTCCAGCCCGCCGACCGGATCGCTGACGATCCGCACGCCGTTGGCCAGGGTGTGAAGTCGCGCCAAGGGTCTAGGCCCCCACAAAGGCCCGGACGTAGGCTTTCGCCGCATCGACGTCGGCGGGCAGCCGGTCGAACCGTTCGGGCTTGTCGGCCAGGCCGCCGCCGGCGCGCGGCAGGGGCGGAACCACGCCGGCCGCCGCCTCGACCGCCTCGGGGAACTTGGCCGGATGGGCGGTGGACAGCACCACCAGCGGCGTCGCGCCGCTGGCCAGGGCGAAGCGCTGGGCCCCGGCCAGACCGACGGCGGTGTGCGGGTCGATCAGTTCGCCGGTCTCGTTGAACGTGGCCAGGATGGTGCGCGCGGTGTCGTGCTCGTCGACCGACGCGCCCCGGAACAGTTCGCGCATCGAAGCCAGGGCCGCCGGGGGAATCTCGATGGAGCCGGTCTCGGCGAAGGCGCGGAAGGCGCGGCCCGTCTCGACGCCGTCGCGCCGGACCGCCTCGAAATAGAGCCGCTCGAAGTTCGACGCGATCTGGATGTCCATGGCCGGGCTTTGGGTGGCCATCACCACGCCCCGGGCGTAGCGACCGTCCTCGATGGCGCGGGCCAGGATGTCGTTGCCGTTGGTGGCGATGACGATGCGTTCGATCGGCAGGCCCATCTTGTGCGCCACATAGCCGGCGAAGGCGTCGCCGAAATTGCCGGTGGGCACGGCGAAGCTGACCGGCCGGTGCGGCGCGCCCAGGGCGACGCCGGCGGTGAAGTAATAGACGGCCTGGGCGGCGATGCGGGCCCAGTTGATCGAATTGACCCCCGACAGGTCCACCGCCCGGCGGAACTGGTCGTCCAGGAACATGGACTTGACCATGGCCTGGCAGTCGTCGAACGAGCCCTGCACGGCCACGGTGCGGACGTTGGCGTCGGCGGCCGTGGTCATGAACCGGCGCTGGACCTCGCTGATGCGGCCGTCCGGGAACAGGGCGACGATGCGCACGTTGGCGCGACCGCGGAAGGCCTCGACCGCCGCCCCGCCGGTGTCGCCGGAGGTGGCGCAGACGATGGTCATGGTCCGCCGCTGCGCCGCCAGGGCCTTCTCGTAGAGCCGGGCGAGCAGTTGCATCGCCACGTCCTTGAACGCCAGGGTCGGGCCGTGGAACAGCTCCAGCAGCCAGAGGTTCGGATGCAGCTCGCGCAGCGGCGTCACGGCCGGATGGGTGAAGGTCGCATAGGCCTCGGCGCACATGCGGGCGACGTCGTCGCGGTCCAGCGCGTCGCCGGCGAACTTGCCGATCACGGCGGCGGCCACCTCGGCGTAGGGCCGCCCGGCGAAGGCGGCGATCTCCTCGCGGGTGAAGCTCGGCCATTGTTCGGGGACATAGAGGCCGCCGTCCGGGGCCAGCCCCGCCAGCACCGCGTCGAGGAAGCCGATGGCCGGGGTCTGCGCCCCCGCCGAGCCGGATCGGGTGGAGATGTAACGCATCAGGTCCTGAACCTACGCCAGAGCATGGCCGCATAGACGGCGAGCATCGCCCCGGCAAGGCCGAACCAGGTCAGGGCGTATTCGAGATGTCGATTGGGGATGTCGGCCGGCAGCGGCGCCGGCGTCGGGCCGAAACCGGCTGGCGCGGGCCGCTCCAGCATCAGGAACACCGGCGGCGCGGCGCCCGCGCCCAGCGCCCTGCTCATGGCCGCGACGTCGCGCCAGTACCAGACCCCGGCCCCCTGGGGATTGTCGGGCGTGACGAAGTTGCGCTTGTCGCCGGTCCGCAGCACGCCGACGACCGGTCCCGCCAGCCGGGGCGCGTCGGCCGTGGTCAACCGGCCGGCCACCTCCTGGGCGACGAACCCCCGGTCGACGAGAATCGCGGCGAAGTCGGCCCCCTGCAGCCGGCAGGCGGTGATGACGCGATAGCCGGCCTCGCCGTCGCGCACCGAGAACAGCTTGAGGAAGGGCGTGCGCTCGATGTCGGGGCAGTCGGCCTGGACCCGGACGAAATCGAGATCGAGATGATCGCGCGCCCGGCGCAGGACCGGACCCAGCGGCTCCGGCGGCGCGGCCTGCAGGGCGGCGATCCTGGCCAGCAGCGCGGCCTTCCATTGCAGGCGGTGCAACTGCCAGGCGCCCAGCCCGACCAGCACCGCCAGGGCGCAGACCGCGGCCGCCGTCAGGCCGACGGGAAAGCGCCGGGCCGCGGCCGCCTCGCTAGACGTCATCGCGGCCGGCTTCCGAAGCCCTGTGATGGAACTGCATGGCCAGCATCACGCCCTTGAACGGTCGCAGGAGGGCCAGCACCAGCACCGCCGTCAACGGCAGCCACACCAGAAGGTGCAGCCATACTGGCGGATGGGCGACCACCTCGGTGATCAGCGCGCCGAACCCGACGATGACGCCGACGATCAGAATGATGAACACCGCCGGCCCGTCTCCCGAGTCGGCGGCGCGCAGGTCGTAGCCACAGGCCTCGCAACGATCGGCCACCTTGAGGAAGCCCTCGAACAGGTGGCCTTCGCCGCAGTTGGGGCAGCGGCAGGCGAGGCCGGCCAGGACCGGGTTCACACCTGCCATGTCGAAATCAGCCCCGGCCGAAGATGACGTAGATGAAGGCGAACAGGAACAGCCACACCACGTCGACGAAGTGCCAGTACCAGGCGGCCGCCTCGAAGCCGAAGTGCTGCTTGGGCGTGAAGGCGCCGTTCATCAGGCGGATCAGGCAGACCGCCAGGAAGATGGTGCCGACGATGACGTGGAAGCCGTGGAAGCCGGTGGCCATGAAGAAGGCCGAGCCGTACAGGCCGGCGTTGGCGGCCTCTTCCGAGTAGAACAGCTTCTCGGTCAGGATGTGGTGGTATTCGTAGGCCTGGATGGCGGTGAACAGCACGCCGAGCACGACCGTGAGGATCAGGCCGGTCTTGGCGCCCTTGCGGTCGCCGGTCTGCAGGGCGTGGTGGGCCCAGGTGACCGTGGTGCCCGACAGCAGCAGGGTCAGGGTGTTGACCAGCGGCAGGTGCCAGGGCGACACCGTCTCGACGCCCTTGGGCGGCCAGGTGGCCCAGGCGGTGCGGACGTCCTCCAGCGCTTCATGGCCGCCGGTGCGGGCGCCGTGGAACAGCGCCATCTCGAAGAACACCCAGAACCAGGCGACGAAGAACATCACTTCCGAGGCGATGAACAGGATCATGCCGTAGCGCAGGCCGATCGAGACGACCGGGGTGTGGTCGCCCTCGTTGGCTTCCTTCACCACGTCGCGCCACCAGCCGAACATGGTGTAGAGCACGCCGGCCAGGCCGATCAGGAACACCGCCGGATTGTGCTTTTCGAGGCCGAACAGGCCCTTCATCCAGATCACGCCGCCGATGGCCATCACCAGAGCGAAGAACGAGCCGCTCAGCGGCCACGGGCTCGGGTTGACCAGGTGGTAGTCGTGTTTGACAGCTCCGTGCGCCATGTCGGCCTCAAGCCCCTCAGTCAATCAGCAGCCGCCCCCCTCAAGACGTCGGCCGCACAGGTTTCGTGGTTAGCCTATAGCCCCGCCTTCCGTGATCCGCCAAGGGCGTTTGCAGCCCCGGGCGGGTCGGATCGGGCCACCCTTTCCTGCGGCGGCGCGTCGGCGGCCGGGAAGAAGGTGTAGGACAGCGTGATCGTGGTCGCATCGCGGGTTTCGCGGTCCGACGCGAAGCGGGGATCGACGAAATAGACGACGGGAAACTCGACCGTCTGGCCCGGCTGGACCGTCTGGTCCTTGAAGCAGAAGCATTCGAGCTTCTGGAAGTAGGCGCCGGCCTGCTCGGGCACGACGTTGTAGGCGGCGCGCGCGGTCATCGGCGCGGTCCCGGTGTTGGTCACCCGGTAGAAGGCGAGGTTGGTGGCGCCGATCTTGACGACCTGGCTGGTCTGCTCGGCCTCGAACTTCCAGGGCAGCTTGCGGACGTTGGCGTCGAATCGAATCTCGACCGTCTTGTCCAGAACCTGCTGCGGCGCGGCCTCTGCCTTGCGCACGGCGCCGTTGAAGCCGGTGACCTGGCAGAACATCCGGTACAGCGGCACGGCGGCGTAGGCTGCGCCGATCATGCCGAAGAACACCACGCCGCAGACGACGGCGATGCGGAGGTTGCGCCGCCCCGCGACGGGCGGACGCCGATCAGAGGGGCTGGTGGGCGGCATTGGCGCCGAGCCTGACGACGGTGATCACGAAGACCAGCACCACGAAGGCGACGAGGCCCAGGGCCAGCACGACGTTGCGGCGACCGCGGGCCTTGGCGGCCTCGTCGCTCTCGGGCGCGGGGTGGGTCATGGGCGCAGGCTCCCTAAACCGAACACGTGCTCGACGAGCAGGGCCGCGAACAGCACGAAGAGATACAGGATGGAGAAGGCGAACAGGTTGCGGGCGTCCTTGGCCGCCGCCTTGACGTCGTAGAGCGCGCCCTGCGCGCCCTCGCGGTTGCGCGGATCGGCCGCCTCCCCCGCCCGGCTGCGGAACAGCCGCCAGGCCAGGACCAGGAACAGCAGGCCGCCAAGCCCAGCCACCGCCAGGTAGAGCGCCCCGCCCAGGCCGGTGAAGGCCGGCGCGACGCAGATCGGGATCAGCAGCAGGCTGTAGATCAGGATCTGCAGGCGGGTGGAGCGCGCGCCCTTGACCACCGGCATCATCGGCACGCCGACCTTGGCGTAGTCCTCGCTGGTGTAGAGCGACAGCGCCCAGAAATGCGGCGGCGTCCACATGAAGATGATAGCGCACAGCAGCCAGGCGTTCAGCGGCGCGGTCCCGGCGGCGGCGGCCCAGCCGATCACCGGCGGCAGGGCCCCGGCGAGGCCGCCGATGACGATGTTCTGCGCCGTCGAGCGCTTGAGCCACATCGTATAGACCACGGCGTAGAAGAAGATGGTGAAGGCCAGCAGGGCCGCGGCCAGCAGGTTGATCGCCAGGATCATCGTGCCGACCGACAGGATGCTGAGCGTGATCCCCAGGGCCAGGGCGTCGGCGCCCTGGACGCGGCCGGCGGGCACCGGACGGCCGCGCGTACGGCGCATGCGCGCGTCGATGTCGGCGTCGTACCACATGTTGAGGGACGCCGAGGCCCCCGCCCCCACCGCGATGCACAGGATGGCCACCGCCGCCAGCACCGGGTGCATCGGCCGGCCGGCGCAGATCAGGCCCGTCAGGCCGGTGAACACCACCAGCGACATCACCCGCGGCTTGAGCAGCGCCACGTAGTCCTGCCAGCGCGCCGGCGTCGCCCGGCCTTGCGGCTCGGCGGATGGGACGGCGGTGTCGGTCATCTTTCGCAAAATCGGCCTTGAGGTCTCTGTCACATGAGCGAAGGGCGCGGGACTGGAGGATGGCCCCCGGTCCCGCGCCCCCGCGTCGTACTATAGCCTAACTCAGTGGCTGTCGGCCTTGACGACCGGCAGTTCGCTGAACTGGTGGAACGGCGGCGGCGAGGACAGCGTCCATTCCAGGGTGGTCGCGCCTTCGCCCCACGGATTGGCCTCGGCCTTGCGGCGGCGGACGGCGGCTTCGAGCAGCACGATCAGGAACACGCCGACGCCGACGACGGTGATCGCATAGCCGATCGAGGAGACGTAGTTCCACTTGGCGAAGGCGGCCGGGTAGTCGACGTAGCGACGCGGCATGCCCTGCAGGCCCAGGAAGTGCTGCGGGAAGAAGATCAGGTTCACGCCGATGAACATGATCCAGAAGTGCAGCGCGCCGAGGAACTCGTTGTACTTCACGCCCCACATCTTCTCGAACCAGTAGTAGAAGCCGGCGAAGATGGCGAACACCGCGCCCAGCGACAGCACGTAGTGGAAGTGGGCGATGACGTAATAGGTGTCGTGCAGCGAGTAGTCGATGCCGGCGTTGGCCAGGACGACGCCGGTGACGCCGCCGACCGTGAACAGGAAGATGAAGCCGATCGCCCACAGCATGGGGGTCTTGAAGTCGATCGAGCCGCCCCACATCGTGGCGATCCACGAGAAGATCTTGATGCCGGTCGGCACGGCGATGATCATCGTCGCGGCCACGAAATAGGCCTGCAGATTGATGTCCATGCCCACCGCGTACATGTGGTGCGCCCAGACCAGGAAGCCGAGGAAGCCGATGGCGACCATGGCGTAGGCCATCGCCAGATAACCGAACACCGGCTTCTTGGAGAAGGTCGAGACCACGTGGCTGATGATGCCGAAGCCCGGCAGGATCAGGATGTACACTTCCGGGTGGCCGAAGAACCAGAACAGGTGCTGGAACATCAGCGGGTCGCCGCCGGCGGCGGGATCGAAGAAGTGGGTGCCGAAGTTGCGGTCGGTCAGCAGCATGGTGATGGCGCCGGCCAGCACGGGCAGCGACAGCAGCAGCAGGAACGACGTCACCAGCACCGACCAGGCGAACAGCGGCATGCGGTGGATGGTCATCCCCGGCGCGCGCATGTTGAAGATGGTGGTGATGAAGTTGATCGCGCCCAGGATCGAGCTGGCGCCGGCCAGGTGCAGCGACAGGATCGCCAGGTCCATGGCCGGGCCGGTGTGGCCCGTGGTCGACAGCGGCGGATAGATCGTCCAGCCGCCGCCGAAGCCGGTGCCCGGCCCGCCGTCGACGAAGGTCGAGGTGATCAGCAGCACGAAGGCGGCGACCAGCAGCCAGAACGAGATGTTGTTCATCCGCGGGAAGGCCATGTCCGGCGCGCCGATCATCAGCGGCACGAACCAGTTGCCGAAGCCGCCGATCATGGCCGGCATGACCATGAAGAAGATCATGATCAGGCCGTGGGCGGTGGCGACGACGTTATAGCCGTGGTGCCCCTTGAACAGGCCAAGTTGACCGAACAGGCCGGTCTCCTTGAACACCTGGATGCCCGGCTCGGCCAGCTCCCAGCGGATCAGGCCCGACAGGGCGCCGCCGATGATCCCCGCCATGATGGCGAACAGGATGTACAGCGTGCCGATGTCCTTGTGGTTCGTCGAGAAGAACCAGCGGGTGATGAAAGGCGGCTTGTGGTCACTGTCGTGGTGACCGGCGTGTGCGGATGCGGTTGCCATGGTCTTGAAACTCTCTCGAACCGTCAGTTCAGAACGACGGGCTTGGCGCCCGCGTCGTTCTGAGCCGTCTTTTGCGGAGCCGCGGGAGCGGCCGCCGGCGCCTTGGCGGGCGCGGCGGGGGCCGCTGCGGGAGCGGGCGTGGCCGGGGCCGCGGCGGTCGCGGCGGCCGGCGTCGCCTTCGGCGCGGCGGCCGCGCCGTGCTGGGCGACCCAGGCGTCGAAGTCGGCCTGGCTGACCACGCGGATCTCGATCGGCATGAAGGCGTGGTTGACGCCGCAGAGCTGGTCGCACTGGCCGTAGAACACGCCGGTCTTTTCGGCCTTGAACCAGGTCTGGTTCAGGCGGCCTGGGATGGCGTCGGTCTTGAGGCCGAAGGCGGGAACGCCGAAGTCGTGGATCACGTCGGCGCCGGTGATCTGCACGCGGACGACCTTGCCGACCGGGACGACCATGGCGGCGTCGGCGGCCAGCAGGTAGGGAACGTTCTTGGCCTTGGCGTCGGCCTCGGTCAGCGGGTTGGAGGTGAACTCGCTGATCTTCTGGTCGGGATATTCGTAGCCCCAGTACCACTGGTAGCCGGTGACCTTCACGGTCAGGTCGGCCTTGGGCATGTCGTGATAGGCGAACAGCAGCTTGAACGAGAAGATGGCGATGACCATCAGGATCAGGACCGGCACCGCCGTCCAGATCACCTCGAGCGGCGTGTTGTGGCTCCACTTGGCGGGGGTCGGATTGGCCCGCTTGTTGAAGCGCACGATGCAGATCAGCAGCAGCACCAACACGAACAGCGTGATCGCCGCGATGATCGGCAACAGGATCACATTGTGGAAGAAAATGGCGTCGTGTTTCAGCGGCGAATACGCCGGTTGAAGACCCATCCCCCCCGCCGTCGGCGCGCCGACGACGTCTTCAGCCCAAGCCTGCGCCCCCAGCGCGGCCGTGACGGTCGCGGCGGCGATGCCCGCCGCAAGCCTACGCATCCCCATTCTCGAAGCCTTCATGTCCCTCACGGCTCAATCTGCGGCCGACTGGCGCGGGCGACTCCCGCCTCATCGACCGACATGACCCAGAAATCCCGCCGACTCCAGCGTCAATTTGCACGCCGAAACCCGCGCAGAATCCCGGAGCCCTCCCGTTGATCTACGACTGCGGCGGTCAATACGCGCTCTCCCCAGGCTTGCCAAGCGGTTGCGCCGCCATCGGCCGGACATGTTTCGGCGATCGCCGTTTGGCGGCCGCCGGGGCCGAAATCCCCGCCGGTCCCGGCCTCGGGGGGCGGGCCGCGACGACGCCTCGCCGCCCGCCTTGCCGTCGGCGAGGCCCCCCACGATCTAAGAAGACGCGCCGGATACGGGCGTCCGGCCTGGACGCCCGCCCCGCGATCGTCCGATATTGAGCCCATGACCATGCACAGTTCCGCCCCGTCCGTCCTTGAAGCCTCCGGCGTGCCGGCCGAGCGCGCCCGCGAAATCCTGTCGCAGGCCCTGGCCGGCGCCGACGACGGCGAGTTGTTCGTCGAGCGCTCCGAAAGCGAATCGTTCCTGTTCGACGACGGGCGCCTGAAATCGGCCGCCTACGATTCCGGCGAAGGCTTCGGCCTGCGGGTGGTCGCGGGCGAGACCGCCGGCTACGCCCACGCCGCCGAGATCTCCGAGGCCGCCCTGAAGCGCGCGGCGGGTTCCGCCGCCCTGGCCAAGCGCGGCCACGCCGGCGTGTCGGCCGAGGGGCCGCGCGCCACCAACGCCAAGCTTTATGGCGAGGACGATCCCCTCGCCTCGCCGGCCTTCTCGGACAAGGTCGCCCTGCTCCAGGAGATCGACGCCTTCGCCCGCGCCCGCGATCCGCGCGTGGTCCAGGTGATGGCCAGCCTGGCCGGCGAGCGGCGCACGGTCGAGATCCTGCGCGCCGACGGCCGCCTGCTGCGCGACGTGCGCCCGCTGGTGCGGGTCAACGTCCAGGTGACGGTGGAGAAGGACGGCCGGCGCGAGACCGGCTCGGCCGGCGCCGGCGGCCGCGCCGGCTTCGAGGCCTGGATTTCGCCGGACAAGTGGCGGGGCCAGGTCGACGAGGCCCTGCGCCAGGCCCTGGTCAACCTGGAGGCCGCCCCCTGCCCGGCCGGCGAGATGGACGTGGTGCTGGGGCCGGGCTGGAACGGCGTGCTGCTGCACGAAGCCGTCGGCCACGGCCTGGAAGGCGACTTCAACCGCAAGGGCGTCTCGGCGTTCTCGGGCCGAATCGGCGAGCGGGTGGCCGCCCCCGGCGTCACCGTCTTCGACGACGGCTCGATCCTCGGCCGGCGCGGCTCGCTGACCATCGACGACGAGGGCACGCCCACCGAACGCACCATCCTGATCGAGGACGGCGTCCTGGTCGGCTACATGCACGACAGGATGAGCGCACGCCTGATGGGCATGAAGCCGACCGGCAACGGCCGCCGCCAGTCCTACGCCCACATGCCGATGCCGCGCATGACCAACACCGGCATGCTGGCCGGCGACCACACGCGCGAGGAGATGATCGCCTCGATGAAGCGCGGCCTCTATTGCGCCAACTTCGGCGGCGGTCAGGTCGACATCACCAACGGCAAGTTCGTCTTCCAGTGCACCGAGGCCTATCTGGTCGAGGACGGCGTGATCACCACGCCGGTGAAGGGGGCCACCCTGATCGGCGACGGCCCCTCGGCCCTGACGCGGGTGACCATGATCGGCGACGACTTCTGCTTCGACCCCGGCGTCGGGGTGTGCGGCAAGTCCGGTCAGGGCGTGCCGGTCGGCGTCGGCCAGCCGAGCCTGAAGATCACAGGGCTGACGGTCGGCGGCACCGGGGTCTGAGCGGCGGACCTGTCGAAGATTTAACCCACATTTCGGTTCTGTAACTGGCGCCGAACCGGCGCCATGCCCGAGGCTTCCTTCCAGAAACGACCTGGAGGGGAACACGGGCATGACATTGGCTATCTTTCTAGGGGCGCTGGCCGCCGCCACGCCGGCCGCCGCCGACGCGCCGGCCCAGCCCCCTGCGCCGGCGGCCGAGGCCGGCCAGGCGGTCATCAGCTATCCGGCCTCGTTCTTCGCCGCCGCCCAGGCCAACACGGCGCGCGACATGATCGGCCGGCTGCCGGGCTTCGTCTTCGACGACGGCGACAGCGTGCGCGGCTTCGCCGGCGCGGCCGGCAACGTGCTGATCGACGGCGCCCGCCCGACCAGCAAGAACGACGACCTCGACTCGATCCTGCGACGGGTGCCGGCCAGCCAGGTCGAGCGCATCGACGTCATCCGCGGCGGCGCGGCGGGCATCGACATGCAAGGCAAGACGGTCGTGGCCAACGTCGTGCGCAAGACCGGCTCGTCGGTCACCGGCCTGATCCACATCGCCGACAACCTCGTGGTCAACGACGGGCGCCACATCCCGACCCTGCGGCTGGAGACGACGCGGCGCGACGGCCCCCGCGCTCTGGAGGCCTCGCTGACGGTGAGCGGCTATATCGACGACAGCGACGGCGACGGCCGGCGCGTGCAACGTGTCCCCGGAGGCGGACCGCCCACCCTCGTCTCCCACGTCAACACCGAGGGCAACGGCCAGCAGATCATCGCCACGGCGGCCTACGAGACGCCGCTGATGGGCGGCTCCCTGCGCATCAACGGCCAGCTGTTCCACGACCGCTTCACCTATGACGAGATCGTCGACGACCACGGCCCGCCGGGCGGCTCGGTCGAACACGACCGCCAACCCAAGGACCAGGCCGAGTTCGGCGCCCGCTACAGCCGGGCCCTGACCGCGCGCGCCTCGATCGAGGCGCTATTCATCCAGCAGCTGCAGGAGGAACGCTATCGTTCCGACTTCGAAGAGCCCGGCTCCGCGGCGCTGTTCAACGAACATCACACCAACGGCGAGAGCATCGCCCGCGCCGTCCTGACCTACCGCGCCAACGGCAAGCTGACCTTCAAGACCGGCGGCGAGTTCGCCTACAACTGGCTCGACAGCGACACTCGCTACGCCGTCAACGGCGTCCCCGTCCCCTTGCCGGCCGCCAATGTCGAGGTCACCGAAAAGCGGGGCGAGGTCTTCGGCCAGGCGACCTGGAGCGCGACGCCCAGCCTGAACGTCGAGGCGGGCATGCGGTTCGAGTTCTCGACCATCGCCTCCAGCGGCGACGTCGTGCTGGAGAAGAGCCTCTATTTCGCCAAGCCCCGCCTGGCGGTGACCTGGTCGCCGAACGACCGCAACCAGTTCCGGGCGCGGATCGAGCGCGAGGTCAGCCAGCTCGACTTCAACGACTTCGTCGCCTCGCAGTCGCTCAACACCGGCGCGGTGCGGGCCGGCAACCCCAACCTCGATCCGCAGGAGGCCTGGGTCTACGAGGCCGCCTACGAGCGGCGGTTCTGGGGCAGCGGGGCGGCCACCGTCACCATCCGCCACTCGGACCTGACCAACGTCGTCGACCGGGCGCCGATCTACGATCCCTCGGGCGCGGTCTACGACGCCCCGGGCAACATCGGCGAGGGGACCAAGGACGAGCTGATGCTCAACCTCACCCTGCCGCTGTCGCGGTTCGGCGTGAAGAACGGCCTGCTGCGCGGCCAGGGCACCTGGCGCTGGTCCGAGGTGACCGACCCGGCCACCGGCCGCACGCGCGAGATCACCAAGCTCAAGCCGCTGGAATGGGAAGGCCATTTCAGCCAGGACCTGCCGCGCTGGAAGGCGACCTGGGGGCTCGACGCGTTCAGCGCCTGGCGGCAGACCTATTATCGGCTGACCGAAATCGAGGACGACAAGCTGCGCACCTGGGTGGTGCTCTACGCCGAGGTGCGCCCCCGGCGGGACCTGTCGTTGCGGGCCGAGATCGACAACCTGTTCTCTCGCGGCTACGAGCGCATCCTCCAGGAATACGCCGGCCCGCGCGGCTCCAATCCGCTGGTCAGCACCGACACCCGCGAACTCAAGTTCGGCCCGGAGATCTATCTGCGGGTGCGCAAGACCTTCGGCTGACGTCCAGGCCGCAAATGTCGGCGGCGGATGCGGAAAGGGCCCCGGATCGCTCCGGGGCCCCTGGTCGTTCCGCGGCCCGTCAGGCGCCGGGCTTGGACGGCGCGGGCTCGAGGCCGGCGGCCTCGATCTCCTCGGCCGTGCGGTTCTTGTCGACGCCGTGCGCCCAGCGCTTGAGCACCGGGCTGAGCAGCAGCAGCAGGGCGCCCAGGCCGACGCCCCAGAAGCCGATCATCCGGAAGACGCCGACATAGGTCTCCAGCGCCTTGGCCGGATCGAGCACCACGCCGGCGACGGTCTCGGCGGCGGTGAGCTGGGCGACGAGGCCCGCCACCATCTGGCCGCCCGAAGTGCCCAGGAACCAGGTGGCCATGATCGTGGCCACAACCGCCGCAGGCGACAGCTTGGTCATCCACGACAGGCCGACCGGCGACAGGCACAGCTCGCCCGTGGTGTGCAGCAGATAGGCCAGCAGCAGGAACATCAGCGGCACCCGGTGGTCGGCGTCGGCGAAGCTCGAACCCCAGACCAGCACGAAGAAGCCCAGGCCGACCTGCAGCAGCGCCAGGCCGAACTTCACCACCGGGTTGGGATCGGCCCCGCGCCGGCCCAGGAAGGCCCATAGCGCCGAGAACACCGGCGCGAACAGCAGGATGAAGAACGGGTTGAACGCCTGGGTCTGGGCCGCCGCCAGGTTCTGCGTGGCCGAGATGGCTAGTTGGGTGTTGCGCTGGGCGAACTGGTTCAGCGACGAGCCGGCCTGCTCGAACAGGGCCCAGAACACCACCGAACCCAGGATGAGGGTCAGGGCGAGCATCAGCCGCTCGCGCTCGACCTTGGTGCATTTCATCGTCATGAACCAGCCCAGATAGGCCAGGGTGGCGGCCGAACCGGCCAGCAGGATGTAGCCGACCACGGCGTTGCGCTGGACCAGGAAGAACACCACCGCCAGGCCGAGAAGGCTGAGCAGGTAGATCGACCATTCGAGGTTGATCGGCCCCGCCACCGGCTTGGCCAGCTTGACCGGGTCCGGCGGCTCGCCCTTGCCCATCAGCAGCGGCTTGCCCAGCACGAAGACCACGAAGCCGGCCAGCATGCCGACCCCGGCCATGCCGAAGCCCGCCCACCAGCCGACCTTCTCGCCGAGCAGCCCGCAGAGCAGGCCCGCCCAGAACGAGCCGAGATTGATGCCGTAGTAGAACAGGGTGAAGCCGGGGTCCCGGCGCGGGTCGCGCTCGGGGTAGAGCTGGCCGACGATGGCCGAGATGTTCGGCTTGAGGAAGCCGACGCCCAGCACGATCAGCGACAGGGCCAGATAGAAGATGTTGACATAGAGCGGGTCGCGTTCCTGGACGCTCAGGCTGTAGGAGCCCTTGGGCAGGACGGAGGGCAGCGGCGAGGCCGCGGGCAGGTCTTTGATCTGCAGGCCGCCATCGGCCGCGGGGGCGTAGTCGTAGAGCTTGTCGTCGACCTTCAGGCGAACGTGCCGCGAATCGCCGCGCCCTTCGACGTTGAACACGTACTGGCGCTCGCCATAGTGCAGGACCTGGGTGGCCGGCTTGCCCTCGATGCCCATGGTCATGTGGCCGACGACGAGCAGCAGCGCCCCGAAAACGATGGCCTTGCGGGTGCCCAGGAACCGGTCGGCGACGAAACCGCCGACCAGCGGCGTCAGATAGACCAGCGCGGTGTAGGCGCCGTACTGCCCCTGGCTGAATTTGTCGTCGAACAGGAATTGCTGCGTCAGGTAGAAGATCAGCAGCCCGCGCATGCCGTAGTAGGAAAACCGCTCCCACATCTCGGCGAAGAAAAGCACGACGAGACCGCGCGGATGTGATCGCAATTGGAGCACCACCGGGATTGCTGTCACCACCGTGACCGCGATCCCCAGCATCATTACCCAATTCATATTTGGAAGGCCCTAATTCTGATGCGTTTCGACGGTGGGCCGGCGCGATCTTAAGATCAAAACGCCCCTAACCCCCGCGTTTGGGGGCAGAGAACCATGCGATAGAATGTTTCACAAGCATGGCGTCGCCGGACGCCGCCCACGGAACCCAGGCGCGGGCTTCGCGCGTTCTCCAGGCGCCGACGGAGATATCCGATGATGAAGACCCCCGGTCCCGACCACCCCATCACCATCGCCTGGAACCCGAAGCGCGTGCGCGTGCTCTACGCCGGCCACATCCTCGCCGACACCGCCAACGCGCTGACCCTCAAGGAGGCCGGCTACAAGCCCGTGCAGTACATCCCCCGCGAGGACGTCGAGATGGAGGTGCTGGCCAAGACCGACCGCCGCACCCATTGCCCCTACAAGGGCGAGGCGTCGTACTACCGGATCTTCCGCGACGGCCGGTTCGCCGAGGACGCCGTGTGGAGCTACGAGGCCCCCTACCCCGCCGTCGAGGCTATACGCGGCCTGCTGGCCTTCTATCCCGATCAGGTCGAAATCCACGAGATCGACGAAGGCCGCACGGCCGACGACGTGCGCGCGGCGGTCGAACACACCGATTCCGGAGCCGGCTCCAGCCAGCTCGACCACTGGGCGGCCAATGTCGACATGCCCGGCGAGGAGGCCGGCGAGTACGAGGATTCCGACGACATCCGCTCCAGCTAGGCCGCCGGCGCGCCGCCCCGCCCTTTAGTAGGCGAATTCCTCGAAGACCCGGGTCACGTCGCCCTGCCAGCGGCCGTGATAGAGGTCGAGCAGTTGCTCGGCCGGCGTGACGCCGCTGTCGGCGATCTCCTCCAGCTCGCGCAGATAGACGGTCTCGTCGAGGAAGCTGGCGTCCAGGCGGGCGCGGCGCTTGAGCCCCTCCTTGGCGATGGCGACGAAATCCCTGGCCACGTCCCGCACGGGCCGGCCGGCCACCGTTCCCTTGAGCCCGGTGCGGGCGGCGTCGCCGCGCAGCCTGGCCCGGTCCTCGCTCGTCCAGTGCTTGCACAGGTCCCAGGCGGCGGCCAGGGCCGCGCCGTCGTAGAACACGCCCGTCCACAGGGCCTGCAGGGCGCAGATGCTGCTCCACGGGCCGCCGTCGGCGCCGCGCATCTCCAGGTACTTCTTCAGCCGCACCTCGGGGAAGATGGTGGTGATGTGGTCGCCCCAGTCCTTCATCGTCGCCCGCTCGCCCGGCAGCGCCGCCAGCTCGCCGGCCATGAAGGCGCGGAACGACTGCCCCGACAGGTCGACATAGCGGCCGTCGCGCTTGGCGAAATACATCGGCACGTCCATGGCGTAGCGGGCGTAGGTCTCGAAGCCGAAGCCGTCCTGGAACACGAAGTCGAGCAGGCCGGTGCGGTCGGCGTCGGTGTCGGTCCAGACGTTGGCGCGGGCCGACAGGAAGCCGTTGGGCTTGCCCTCGGTGAACGGCGAGTTGGCGAACAGGGCCGTGGCGATCGGCTGCAGGGCCAGGCTCATGCGGAACTTGGCGACCATGTCGGCCTCGGACGAGAAGTCGAGGTTCGACTGCACGGTGCAGGTGCGCAGCATCATGTCGAGGCCGAGCGAGCCGACCTTGGGCATGTAGGCGCGCATGACGTCGTAGCGCCCCTTGGGCATCACCGGAACCTGGTCGCGGCGCAGGGTCGGGCTGAAGCCCAGGCCGATGAAGCCCAGGCCCAGCTCGTCGGCGACGGCCTTGACCTCCTCCAGGTGGCGGCCGGTCTCGGCGCAGATGGCGTGGATGTCGGGCAGGGCCGCGCCGGACAGCTCGAACTGGCCGCCCGGCTCCAGGCTGACGCTGGCGCCGCCCCGCTCCAGGCCGATCAGGGTGTCGCCGCGCGGGCCGCTCTCCAGCACGTCGGTCCAGCCGAACCGGCGCAAACCCACCAGCATGGCGTGAATGCCGCCCCGGCCCTGGCCGTCGGCTTCGTAGGGGACCGGCTCGTAGCTGTGCAGCCGGAAGCCGAACTTCTCATGCTCGGCGCCGATGCGGAACTCGCTCGCCGGTTTGCAGCCTTCGGCCAGGTATTCGGCCAGGTCCTCAAGAACCAGCGGACGTTGGTCCGTCATGACATCGGCCATTCAGCATCTCCCAAGGAACGCACCTGCAACACCGGCGGCGCGGCCCCGGTCGCGGCGATCTTTACGCCGTTCAGCAAGTGGGCGCCAATATGGCGCCGCTCAAGAGGCGCGAAGAGAACTCAGTTTTCCGTCCAATCGCCGCGCGCCGCCTGCCACAGCGCCAGGGCGGCGATGGCGGCGGTGTCGGCCCGCAGGATCCTGGGACCCAGCGTCACCGGCGCGACGAAGGCCGCCTCGCGCAGACGCGCCCGCTCCTCCGGCGCGAAACCGCCCTCGGGCCCGATCAGCACCGCCCAGGGCCCGCCCCCGGCCTCGGCCAGGGCGGCGAGCGCCGAGCGCGCCCGCCCTGCCCGGCCGCCCCACTCGGCGGCGGGATCGTCGCCCGCCTCGTCGCAGAACATCAGCCGCCGCCCGTCGGGCCAGGCGTCGAGGATGCGGTCGAGCTTCTCGGGCGCGACCACCTGCGGCGTCTCCAGCCGGCCGGTCTGCTCGGCGGCCTCGGTCGCGATGGCCTGGAGGCGCGCGACGTTGGTGTGGTCGGCGTTGGTGCGCCGGGTCAGGGCCAGGCGTATGCGCCGCGCCCCCAGCTCGACCGCCTTCTCGACGATGGTCTCCAGCGGGCCGCGCTTGACCAGGGCGACGATCAGGTCGAGGTCCGGCGGCGACGTCTGCTCGCGGACCCGCTCGACCGCCGCCAGCCGGCATCCCTTCTTGGAGACCTCGACCAGCTGCGCCCGCCATTCGCCGTCGCGGCCGTTGAACAGCAGCACGCTGTCGCCGAGGCCCTGGCGCATGACGCCGACCAGATAGCGCGCCTGGTCGGCGGAAGGGACGACGACGGCGCCGGCGGCGAGCGGATCGGGAACGTGGAGGCGGATCATTCACAGTCGCCTAGCCGCATCTCCGTCAGCGTCAAGTCGGCCAGCTTCTCGTCGAGCGCCACGTAGAGGGCCCGATGCTGGGTCATGAAGGCGGTGAAGGCGTCGCGGGAGCGCCATCGATCTATGGTCACGAAGCGGGTCGGCTCCTCCAGGTCGCGCAGGAGCTGCACGCCGAGGAAGCCGTCGCCCCGGCGAAACAGGCGCGCCCAGGCTCCCATCGCCCCATAGGCCTCGACAAAGGCGTCGACCCGCTCCGGGTGCGCCAGATATTCCCAAACGACGACGTACAGGACGGCCTCCCTCGCGATGTGATCTTGCCATGGCGCGCAAGAATGCCGAGGCTGCGCCCATGAGCAAATCGGATGACTACGAAGACGCTTTGGTCAAGCTGCAGATCGAACTGGTCCGCATGCAGCAGTGGGCGATCGAGAAGGACGAGAAGATCCTCGTCATTTTCGAGGGCCGCGACGGCGCCGGCAAGGACGGCGCGATCAAGCGCATCACCGAACACCTGGCCGCCCGGAACACCCGCGTGGTCGCCCTGCCCAAGCCCTCGGACCGCGAACGCTCCGAGTGGTGGTTCCAGCGCTACGCCCGCCACCTGCCGGCCGCCGGCGAGATCGTGTTCTTCAACCGCTCCTGGTACAACCGCGCCGGCGTCGAGGTGGTGATGGGCTTTTCCTCCTCCAAGGAGCAGGAGGATTTCATCCGCGACACGCCCGCCTTCGAGCGCATGCTGGTCGAGAGCGGCATCCGCATCGTCAAGTTCTGGCTCGACATCTCCAAGAAGGAGCAGGCCCTGCGTCTGGAGGCCCGGCGCACCGATCCGCTCAAGGTCCTCAAGGTCAGCTCACTGGACGCCGTGGCCCAGGAGAAGTGGAAGGACTATTCCAAGGCGCGCGACGCCATGCTGACGCGCAGCCACACCGCCTTCGCGCCCTGGATCATCGTCCACACCGACCACAAGAAGACCGCCCGGCTGAACACCATCCGCCACCTGCTGCACGCGGTCGCCCCGGCCCACGTCACCGAATGCGTCGAGCGGCCCGATCCCGAAGTCGTCTTCCCCTTCGAGACGGCGGCGCTCGGCGACGGCCGCCTGGAGAAGTAGAAGTAGAAGCCGGCGCCCGGCGATGAAGGACAAGCTCACCGCCGGCGAGGCCCGGCGCATCGCCCTGGCCGCCCAGGGCCTGGTCGACGGACGTCCTGTCGCCGTCGACGGCCGTCGTTTCCGGACCATGGTCGACCGCGTCGGGCTGATCCAGATCGACAGCGTCAACGTCCTGGTCCGCTCGCACTACCTGCCGGGCTTCTCCCGCCTGGGAGCCTATGACGCGGCCCTGCTCGAACGCGAGGCCTACGGCGCCAAGCGCAGCCTGTTCGAGTACTGGGGCCACGAGGCCTCGCTGATGCCCCTGGCGCTGCAACCGCTGATGCGCTGGCGGATGGCCCGCGCCGAGGCTGGCGACGGGGTGTGGGGCGGCATAGCCCGCATGGGCCGCGAGCGGCGCGACTATATCGACAACATCCTGGCCGAGATCGAAAAGCGCGGCCCGGTCAGCGGGGCGGACTTCGCCACCGGGGAAAAGCGCGCCGGCGGCTGGTGGGAATGGAGCGACGGCAAGCGGGCGCTGGAATGGCTGTTCTGGGCCGGCTTCATCACCACCAGGACCCGGCGGGGCTTCGAGCGCATCTACGACCTGACCGAGCGGGTGCTGCCGCGGGCGATCGTCGACGCGCCGACGCCCGACGAGGCGGACGCCCACCGCGCCCTGCTGCGCATCGCGGCGCGGACCATGGGCGTGGCCACCGAGGGCGACCTGCGCGACTATTTCCGCATGCCGGCCGCCGAGACGAGGGCCCGCGTCGCCGAGCTGGTCGAGGCCGGCCAGCTGGTCCCGGTCCAGGTCGAGGGCTGGCGCCAGCAGGCCTATCTCGATCCCGAGGCGAAGATCGGCCGCAAGGGCGCGCCCGGCGCCCTGCTCTCGCCGTTCGATTCGCTGATCTGGCGGCGCGAGCGCACCGAGCGGCTGTTCGGCGCCCGCATCCGGTTGGAGATCTACACCCCGGCGCACAAGCGCGAGCACGGCTACTACGTGCTGCCGTTCCTGCAGGGACAGGCGATCACCGCCCGCGTCGACCTCAAGGCCGACCGCCAGGCCGGCGTGCTGCGCGTCCAGGCCGCCCATCTGGAGCCCGGCGCGCCGGAGGCCGAGACGGCCGAGGCCCTGGCCGCCGAACTGCGGCTGATGGCCGGCTGGCTGGGTCTGGACGGCGTACAGGTGAACGGCCGCGGCGACCTGGCGAGGGCGCTGGCGGCGCAAATCCGATAGCCCTCCCCCTCGATGGGGGAGGGAAATCAGGTCACCGCGCGGCGTAGACGCCCATCACGTCGCGGCGCAGGGCCGCCTGGCTGTCGGGACGGCTGTAGAACATGTGCCCGCCCGGATAGACCTTGATCTGCACCCGGCCCGCCTCGCCCATCGTCGGCATCTGGTCGACGATCAGCTTGGAGACGAAGTACGGGCACGACAGGTCGTCGTAGCCGTGGACGATCAGCACCTTCATCTTCGGGTCCGTCGCCACCGCCTGGCGGAAGTCCGTCACCGACTCGGCGGTCGCCCACCAGCCCTTCTCCCACTTCTCGCCGACGTCGTTGCTGAGGGCGTTGTAGCGAGCCGACAGCTTCCAGCCGACGGTGCGGTTGGTGAAGTCGACCATGGCGCTGGTGGTCGGGGCGATGATCTGGTTGAGGATCGGATCGCCGTCCGGCGCGTCGGGCGACCACGGGAAGGGGTCGTAGGCGGTGACGTTGGAATCGTACCACGAGCCGACCTTGCCCTGGTCGCGATAGAGCTCGCGCAGGAAGGCGCGGCTTTCGATGCGACCGCCCGAACGCTTGACGAATGTGGGATTGAGGCCGGTGAACTCGGTCACCTTGTGGACGATGCGATCGACGGCGGCCTGGTCGGAACGGCCTTTCAGCAGGTCGACGGCGAACTCGGAACGGGCGTAGGCCTCGACGGCGGCCATGGTCTCGGGCGTCAGCGGCTTGCCCTGGCGCTCGTAATTGGCGGCGGCCATCGACGGCAGCGTGCCGATCCACGACATCGGCGAGAAGTTGCCGCCCTGCTCGGACTGGGCGTCGAGGAACGGCGAGACCATCACCACGCCGCTGGGGCCGACGCCGAGGTCGGTCTGCAGATAGTGGGCGATGCGCGGGGTGCGGAAACCGCCGTAGCTTTCGCCGACCACGAACTTGGGCGAAGCCATGCGCTCGTTCTTGACCAGCCAGTCGAACACCACCCGCGACAGGTAGGCGATGTCGGACTTGACCGTGAAGAACTGCTTCTTGCTCTCCTCGTCGTTGACCAGCGAGCGCGAATAGCCGGTGCCGACCGGATCGATGAACACCATGTCGGTGAAGTCGAGCCAGGTGCCGGGGTTGTCGACCAGCCGCGCCGGATCGGAGGGGCTGTCGCCCTGGGCCCCGAACTGGATGCGCTTGGGCCCTATGGCCCCGAGGTTCAGATAGACCGAGGCCGCGCCGGGGCCGCCGTTGAAGGCGAAGGTGATCGGCCGGCTGGGATCGCGCGGCCCGTCCAGGACGTAGGCGGTGAACACCACCTCGGCGATCTTCTTGCCCTTGTCGTCGCGCACCGGCAGCGAGCCGACGGTGGCGGTGTAGTTCAGGGTCTTGCCGGCGACGTGCGTCACCTGTTTGACGCTGGCGTCCTTGGGGAACGGCGGCAGGTCGCCGATGAACTTGTCGGCCCCCTCGCCCTTCTTGCCCTCGTCCTTCTTGGCGTCGGCGGCGGGCTTGGCGTCGTCGTCGGCCCAGGCGGGCGCGGCGGCGGAGCCCGCCAGCAGGGCGACCGCGCAGGCGGCGGCCAGGATCTTCCACTTGGAGCCCATCGGCGCTTCCTTCCTCGATCTGTCGTTGCAGGCCACGGTCACCGGCCGTAGGCCGCCATCACGTCGCGGCGCAGGGCCGCCTGGCTGTCGGGACGGCTGTAGAACATATGGCCGCCCGGATAGACCTTGAGCTGGACCCGGTTCGCATCGCCCATCACCGGCATCTGGTCGATGATCAGCCGCGAGGCGAAGTACGGGCACGACAGGTCGTTGTAGCCGTGCACGATCAGCACCTTCATCTTCGGATCGACGGCGGCGGCCTGGCGCAGGTCGGTGACGGACTCGGTGTCCTTGCCCCGGCCGCGGTCCCACAGCCGGTTCACCTCGTTGCTGAGGGCGTTGTAGCGGCCCTCGACCTTCCAGCCGACGATGCGGGTGGTGAAGTCGACCATGGCGCTGGTGGTCGGGGCGATGATCGAATCCAGGATCGGGTCGTTGGTCTCCTGCTCGGGCGCGAACGGGAAGGGATCGAAGGCGGTGACGTTGGAGTCGTAACGGCTGCCCAGCTTGCCCTCGTCGCGGAACACCTCGCGCAGGAAGGCCTGGGTCTCGATCCGCCCGCCCAGCCGCTTGACGAAGCCGGCGTCGAGACCGGTCAGGCTGGTCACCTTGGCGGTGATGCGGTCGACGGCGGCCGGGTCGGAGCGCCCCTTGATCAGGTCGAGGGGATAGTCGGTCCGGACATAGGCCTCGACCTCGGCCATGGCCTGGGGCGTCAGCTTGCCCTGGCGCTCGAGGTTGGCGGCGGCCATCGACGGCAGGTTGACCATCCACGGCAGCGGCGACATCTCGCCGCCCTGGCGGGTGACGCCGTCGAGCAGCGGCGAGACCAGCACCACGCCGTTGACGCCGACGCCGAGCTGGGTCTGCAGGTAGTGGGTGATGCGCGGGCCGCGGAATCCGCCGTAGCTTTCGCCGACCACGAACTTGGGCGAGGCCAGTCGGTCGTTCTTGACCAGCCAGTCGAACACCACCCGCGACAGGTAGGCGATGTCCGGCTTGACGGCGTAGAAGCGCTTCTTGGTCTCCTCCTCCGAGGTCAGCGAGCGCGAATAGCCGGTGCCGACCGGGTCGATGAACACCATGTCGGTGAAGTCGAGCCAGGTGCCGGGGTTGTCGACCAGCCGCACCGGATCGGACGGGCTGTCGCCCTGGGCCCCGAACTGGATGCGCTTGGGACCTATGGCCCCGAGGTTCAGATAGACCGACGCCGCGCCAGGGCCGCCGTTGAAGGCGAAGGTGATCGGCCGGCTGGGATCGCGCGGCCCGTCCAGGACGTAGGCGGTGAACACCACCTCGGCGATCTTCTTGCCCTTGTCGTCGCGCACCGGCAGCGAGCCGACGGTGGCGGTGTAGTTCAGGGTCTTGCCGGCGACGTGCGTCACCTGCTTGACGCTGGCGTCCTTGGGGAACGGCGGCAGGTCGCCGATGGCCTTGTCGGCCTCTTCCTTCTTGGCCTCCACGGGCGGCTTGTCCGCCGCCTTGGCCCATGCAGGAGCCGCTGCTCCGACGGCCAGGACCACCGCCAGGGCGATGGTCCCGCCCCTCCCGTTCCTACGCATTCCACGCCCCCAGACAATTCTTGGGCGGAATTGCTAGACGAGGCGCGTCCCGCCCACAATGCGGCGGGGGGTTACGAAAAATTCATGCAAAAACCAGCCACGCCCGTCAGGCGTGAACCTGCTGGCCCGCCGCACGCAGGGCGTGTTCGACACCGGCCTGGATCTGGGCGACGCCGGCCTGGATCTCCTTGGCGACCTGGGGCGAGGGATCGCCGGGGCCGACATGGATATGGCCGCTGGCGTCGATCCAGATCAGCGGACCGTCGCCTTCGCCGGCGATCACCCGCACGTAGATCGCGTACTTCTTGCTGTTGAGCACCAGGGAATTGGCCATGGTCTCGCCTTTCACGCTGGAGGACGCTTCGGACGGGACGTCCGAGCGGGCGCGACCTTATCACTCTACCCTAGAGGGAAAAATTCCCCTGTGACGCGAAGTCGCAGGGCGCCGCCGGTCAGGCGACGCCCTGGGCCACCGCGTGCAGGCGCGCATAGGCGCCGCCCAAGGCGACCAGTTCGCCATGACGCCCCTCCTCGATCACCCGGCCGCTCTGGAACACCAGGATGCGGTCGGCGTGACGGATGGTCGACAGGCGGTGGGCGATGACGATGGTGGTGCGTCCGGCCATCAGGGCGTCGGTGGCCATCTGCACGTCGCGTTCGGTCTCGACGTCGAGGGACGAGGTGGCCTCGTCGAGCACCAGGATGGGGGCGTCGGCCAGGAACGCCCGGGCGATGGCCACCCGCTGGCGCTCGCCGCCCGACAGCTTGATCCCCCGCTCGCCGACCAGGGTGTCGTAGCCGTCCGGCAGCGTCATGATGAAGTCGTGGGCGCGAGCGCGGCGGGCCGCGGCGTGGATCTCGTCCATGCTGGCGTCCGGCCGGGCGTAGGCGATGTTCTCGGCGATCGAGCGGTGGAACAACGCCGGGTCCTGCGGCACCACGGCGATGGCGCGGCGCAGGCTGCCCTGAGCGACGCCGGCGATGTCCTGGCCGTCGATGCGGATCTGGCCGCCGTCGAGGTCGTAAAGCCGTTGGATCAGCTTGACGAAGGTCGACTTGCCCGAGCCGGTCGGCCCGACCAGCGCCACCCGTTCGCCCGGCGCTATGGCCAGGGTGAAGCGTTCGTAGAGCGGCGTGGCCTTGTTCTTGTAGCGGAAGGTCACCCGGTCGAAGACGATCTCGCCGCGCTGCGCGCGGAAGACCGGCGCGTCCGGGCGATCGGACACCTCCGGCGTCTGGCGCATGTAGCCAGCGACGTCCTCGACGTCGTCCAGGCCCTTTTGCAGCATGCGCACGTTCTCGCCGAGATTGCGCAGATAGCCGCTCATCAGCATGAACGAGGTGATGGCGAAGGCGACGTCGCCCGGGCTGGCGCGGCCCTGGCTCCACAGCCAGACCAGCATGCCGGAAAGACCGGCCTGCAGGATGATCATCAGGACGTTCTGCATGGCCCAGACGTCCATGAAGCGGTTCCAGGTCTTCTGGACCGCCGTCCGCCAGGACGCGGTGACCTCGCCGAGCCGCCTCTCCTCGCGCGCCTCGGCGCCGAAGCTCTTGACGGTCGGGTTGGCGGTGATGGCGTCGGCCAGGGCGCCGCCGATCTGACTGTCGAGGGCGTTGGACTTCAGGTTGGCCGGCCGCACATAGGCCTTGACCGTCCAAAGGTTCAGGCAGACGTCGGCGATCACCACCGCCAGCGAGAACAGGCCCACCGCCGGCCAGCGTATGGCCATCGACACGCTGAGGCCCACCAGCACCAGCAGCGACGGGCCGAGCCAGAGCACCAATGCGTCCGAGGCGCTGTCATAACCCCACATGGCGCGGCTGACCTTGCGCACGGTCGATCCGGCGAAGGTGTCGGCGTGCCAGTCGGCCGAGAAGGACTGCACCCGCGAGAACGCCTCGTTGGTCATCTCCTCCATGTTGCGGGCCGCCAACGGGTTCCAGAACCGGAAGGCCCCGTTGCGGATGATCACGAAGGCGACGTAGACGCCGACGAACAGCGCCCAGCCCTTCCAGGCCTCGGCCACGGGATGGGCGCCGCTGACGGCGTCGACCAGACGGCCCGCCGCCCAGGGCAGCGCCAGGTCGCACAGCACCGCCAGCAGCATCAGGCCCGCCGCGCCGGCCAGCAGCCCGCGCCTGCGCAGCCAGAAGCCGGCGATGAACGCCGTCACCTGTCCGTTGGACAACACCCGCTTGCGGATGTCGCCCTCGTCCTCGTCGAAATACTCGTCGCTCATCGCGCCCACATAGGGGCTCCCCTTTGGCCTTGCGAGACGGGCTAAGGGCTATCGCGAAGATTGGCGACGGACAGTGTCGCTCAGGCCTCGCAAGGGACCGCGACGCCGCGTTGCGCGGCCGCCGCCCAAAGGGCCAGCGCGGCGGCGAAGGCCGCGCCCGCCTGCCACGGCCCGCCCAGCAGGTCGCGGCTCAGCCACAGCGCGCCGAGGGCGGCGGCCACGGCGGCCTTCAGCGCCGCCTCGGCCCGCTCGGCCCGGCTGGGCGCGAGGCCCCGCAGGCGGCGGCGAATGCGGGCGCCGAACTTGGGCAGGCCCTGCAGCCGTTCGGCCATCGCCCTGTCGCCGGCGCGCTGGAAAGCCCGGGCGGCGGCGGTCCACAGCGGCGTGGTCGGGGCGAGCGGGATCGCCGCGCCCAGGCCGCCGCCGACGAGCAAGGCCCATCCGGCCAGGCGCCAGGCCGGCGCGGCGGCGGGAGCGGTGGAACGATCGGCGGCGATAACGGTCATGGTCGGAAACTCCGGAATTCAGGCGGCCGGAAGCGACCGCTTCTCCCGCTGGGCGGTGGGAGAAGCGGCGCCTTCGGTCCGGCCGGGCCGGCGGCGGGCGCCGGCCGCGGGGGATCGAGCGCTATTCGGCGGCCCGCGCCGCCGTCAGGCCCAGGCGTTCGGCGACCCCCGCGCCATAGGCCGGGTCGGCCTTGGCGAAGTGGCCGATCTGGCGACGCTGGATGTCCTCCGGCACGCCGGTCATCGCCTCGGCGATATTGTCCATCAACTGCCGCTTCTGGTCGTCGCTCATCAGGCGGAACAAGGCCCCGGGCTGGCTGTAGTCGTCGTTGCCCTCGCGATGGTCGTAGCGGGCCGCGTCGCCGTGCAGCGGCAGGGGCGGCTCGTTGAACCGGTCCTGCTGCACCGGGCCGCCGAACGAGTTGGGCTCGTAATAGGCGTCGGTGCGGCCGGGCTTGTCGAACCGCATCGAGCCGTCGAGGTGGTAGGTGTTCACCTTCGACTTCGGCTGGTTCACCGGCAGCTGCTCGTAGTGCGTGCCGATCCGGTAGCGGTGGGCGTCGGCGTAGGAGAAGATCCGCGCCTGCAGCATCTTGTCCGGCGAGAAGCCGACCCCCGGCACGATGTTCGAAGGGCTGAAGCTGGCCTGCTCGACCTCGGCGAAATAGTTGTCCGGGTTGCGGTTCAGTTCCAGGACGCCGACCTCGATCAGCGGGAAGTCGCCGTGCGGCCAGACCTTGGTCAGGTCGAAGGGGTTGTAGGCGGTCTTCTCGGCCTCGGCCTCCGTCATCACCTGGATGCAGAAGCGCCAGCGGGGATAGTCGCCCTTCTCGATGGCCTCGAACAGGTCGCGCTGGGCGCTTTCACGGTCGGTCGCCACCACGCCCTCGGCATGGCGGTTGGTCCAGTTCTGGATGCCCTGCATCGACTTGAAATGGAACTTGACCCACACCCGCTCGCCGGCCGCGTTGATGAAGCTGTAGGTGTGCGAGCCGAAGCCGTGGATGTGGCGATAGCCGTCGGGCAGGCCGCGATCCGAGAACAGGATCGTCACCTGATGCAGGCTCTCGGGCGACAGCGACCAGAAATCCCACATCGCCGTCGGCGAGCGGAGGTTGGTCACCGGGTGCCGCTTCTGCGTATGGATGAAGTCGGGGAACTTCAGCGGGTCGCGGACGAAGAACACCGGCGTGTTGTTGCCGACCAGGTCCCAGTTGCCGTCTTCGGTGTAGACCTTGAGCGCGAAGCCGCGCACGTCGCGCTCGGCGTCGGCCGCGCCGCGTTCGCCGGCCACGGTGGAGAAGCGCAGCAGCACCTCGCTCTTGGCGCCCTTCTGCAGCGCCTTGGCCTTGGTGTAGCGGCTGACGTCCTGGGTGACGGTCAAGGTCCCGTAGGCGGCGGAGCCCTTGGCGTGGACCACGCGCTCGGGGATGCGCTCGCGGTTCTGGTGCGCCAGCTTCTCGATCAGCTGGTAGTCCTCGAGCAGCAGCGGCCCGCGCGGACCGGCCGAGATCGAGTTCTGATTGTCGGGGACCGGCGCGCCGCCGGTGGTCGTCAAGATCGGTCTGTCGCTCATGGCCGCCTCCTCATGCGTCATGAACGGACGGTCGCGCCGCCGGCTCCATAAATCCAATTGTTAGTTTTGATCCAGTCGATAGTGAATTTCTATATTGGGCGAAGCGCGCGACTTGCTAAGCCTGCGCCATGACCACCGCCCCGCTTCCCGACGCCGCCCCGACCAACTGGGTGGACCGCTACGCCCCCGCCGCGCTGCGGCCGTGGCTGAAGCTGGGCCGCTTCGACCGGCCGGCCGGCATCTGGCTGCTGCTGCTGCCGGGGTGGCAGGGCATCGCCCTGGCCGGGGCCATGCGCGGCCAATGGCCGGACCTGAGGCTGCTGGTCCTGTTCGCCGTCGGCTCGGCCCTGATGCGGGCGGCGGGCTGCGCCTTCAACGACATCGTCGACCGCGACTTCGACGCCAAGGTCGCCCGCACCGCCAGCCGGCCGATCCCGTCCGGCCAGATCAGCCTCAAGCAGGCCTGGGCCTTCCTGGTCGGCTGCAGCCTGGTCAGCTTCCTGATCCTGGTGACGCTGGGCCCCGTGGCCATCGCCCTGGGCGTCGCCTCGCTGCTGCTGGTCGCCGCCTATCCGTTCATGAAGCGCATCACCTGGTGGCCGCAGGCCTGGCTGGGCCTGACCTTCAACTGGGGCGCCCTTCTGGGCTACGCCGCCGCCACCGGCGAGATCGCCTGGCCGGCGATGCTGCTCTACGCCTCGGGCATTTTCTGGACCCTGGGCTACGACACCATCTACGCCATCCAGGATATCGAGGACGACGCCCTGGCTGGGATCAAGTCCTCGACCCGCCGGCTCGGCGACAACACCCCCAAGGGCGTGCTGGTCTTCTATGTGCTCAGCTTCGTCCTGGCCCTGACCGCCGCCTTCGCCGGCGGCCTGGGCCCGCTGTTCATCCCCCCGGCGGTGCTGTTCGGCGTCCACCTTTCCAGGCAGGCGGCGGCGGTGCGCATGGACGACGGCCCGCTGGCGCTGAGGCTGTTCCGCTCCAACCGCGACGCCGGCCTGCTGCTGTTCGCCGCCCTCGCCGCCGGCCTGTGGAGACACCACACCCTGTTCCCCGGCTTCGGCTGACGCTGGGTCAGCGTTGCGCCCGCCCAGGCGAAAGCGCATCCTGACGGCGACGCCAAGCAATCGGGAAACGCCAGCCGTGGCCGTCGCCGCCCGTGTCAGACCCGGTCAGTTCTTCACCCCCGAGGAGTGGGCTCCTTTGTCGGCGCGCTCGTCCTGGAAAGGGCTGGCCCTGGTCGCCCACTGCTGGGCGACCATCGCCGCCGCCGCCGCCGTGGCGGTGATCTGGCCGAACCCGCTGACCATCCTGCTGGCGATCATGATCATCGGCGCGCGCCAGCTCGGCCTCGCCATCCTGATGCACGACGCCGCCCACGGATGCCTGCATCCGGACCTCAAGGTCAACGACTGGGTCGGCCAATGGCTGTGCGGCGCGCCGACAGGCGCCGGGCTGCTCAAGTACCGCGACTATCATCTCAGCCACCACAAGTTCGCCCAGCAGGCCGAAGACCCCGACCTGATCCTGTCGGCGCCCTTCCCGACCACGCGCGCCTCGCTGCGGCGCAAGATCGTCCGCGACCTGACCGGCCAGACCTTCGTCAAGCAGCGCTTCGGTCCGCTGGCCGGCAAGCTCAAGGCGCGCGGTCGAACCGGCCAGTCGGCCTGGGCCGTGATCGCCGGCGAGGCGGGGCGCCAGCGCGCCTTCCTGTTGTGGAACCTCGGGATCCTTGTCGCCGCCTCGGCGGCCGGCGTCTGGTGGGCCTGGCCGGTGCTGTGGCTGGTCCCGATGGCGACCTGGTATCCGCTGGTCACGCGGCTGCGCAACATCGCCGAGCACGCCCTGGTCGCCAAGGACGAGCCCGATCCGCTGCGTCACGCCCGCACCACCCGGGCCAACCCGGTCGAGCGGCTGTTCCTGGCTCCCTACTACGTCAACTATCACTGCGAACATCACATGTTCATGCACCTGCCCTGCTGGAGCCTGCCCAGGGCGCACCGGCTGCTGGTCCGCAAGGGCGTCGCCGAGGGGATGTTGGTCGCGCCCGGCTACCTGTCGGTGTTGAAGGCCGCCTCCGCCAAGCCGGCCGTCGCGGCCTGAGGGCTGGCCGCCGCCGGCCGGTCCGGCTATCGGACGGCATGATCAGCGACCGCCGCGCCTTCATCCTCGCCAACACCCGCCTGCAACGGCCGCCGCACACGCCGGAGCTGTCGCTGCATCTGGCCGACGAGATCACCCCGATCTGGCGGATGACCGAAGACGAACTGGGGGCCATGGGCCTGCCGCCCCCGTTCTGGGCCTTCGCCTGGGCCGGCGGCCAGGCGCTGGCCCGCTGGCTGATCGACAATCCGCACGAGGTCGCCGGCAAGCGCGTCGTCGATTTCGCCAGCGGCTCGGGCCTGGTGGCAATCGCCGCCATGAAGGCCGGCGCGGCCAGCGCCCTGGCCGCCGACATCGACGTCTTCTGCGAAGCCGCCGTCGCCGTGAACGCCGAGGCCAACGGCGTCGCCGTCGCCTTCACCGGCGTCGATCTGCTCGACGCCCCGCCTCCCGAGGTCGAGGTGATCACCGCCGGCGACATCTGCTACGAAAAGCCCCTGGCCGAACGGGTCCTGGCCTGGCTGAAGACGGCGCGCGACCAGGGAACCCGCGTGCTGATCGGCGATCCGGGCCGCAGCTATTTCCCCAAGGAAGGCCTGGAGTTCCTGGCGGAGTATCAGGTGCCGACCACGCGGGAGCTCGAGGACATGGCCGTCAAGAAGACCGGCGTCTGGGCGTTGCCTTGATGAGGAAGACGCGGGCCGCCATGGCCGCCCTCGGCGCGGTGCTGCTGACGGCGGGCTGCGGGCGGCTGGGTTTCGGCGGGGGCGATCCGCAGGGCGCGGAGGCCGCCAATGCGGCGCGGGCGCCGTTGGAGCGGCGGCTGGCGGCCAAGGGCTTCAAGACCGGCGCCCGCGTACACATCCGTATATTCAAGGCCGAGAACCGGCTGGAGCTCTGGCTGTCGGACGGCGGACGCTATGGCCTGTTCGAGACCTATCCGATCTGCCGATGGTCCGGAACGGCGGGGCCCAAGATCAAAGAGGGAGACGGTCAGGCGCCGGAGGGGTTCTACGCCGTGCGCCCGGCCCAGATGAACGCGGCCTCCAAGTATCATCGGGCGTTCAATCTCGGCTTCCCCAACGCCTACGATCAGGCCCTCGGCCGGACGGGCTCGGCCTTGATGGTCCATGGCGCCTGCGTCTCGGTCGGATGCTACGCCATGACCGACCCGGCCATCGACGAGATCTTCACGCTGATGGAAGGCGCTTTCGCCGGTGGTCAAAGCGAGATCGCCGTCGACGCTCTTCCCTTCCGCTTCGACGGCGGAGCGAACGAAGCGCCCGCCGGCCGATGGGCCGGCTTCTGGTCGGACCTCGCAGAAGGCGACCGCATCTTCCGCGACACCGGGCGCCCGGCCGCCGCGTTCACCTGCCAAGGGCGCTACCGGTTCGAGGGCGGGCCCGGTTGTCGTACGGTGCGCGAAGCGGATTGACGCCGACCCGCGAGGATGGAACAAATAAAGAACAAAACGGAGGTGACGATGCGCCAGGACGGCAAGATCGACTATGTGGAGCTGCCGGCGGGCGACCTGCCGGCGACCAAGACCTTTTATGCTCAGGCCTTCGGCTGGCGGTTCGTCGACTATGGGCCGGCCTACGCCGCGTTCGAGGACGCCGGGCTGGACGGCGGCTTCGACGCCGACGCGGCCGCCGCGTCGCACCCCAAGGCGCCGCTGGTGGTGCTGTACGCCGAGGACCTGGAGGCGATGGAGGCCAAGGTGCGGGCCGCCGGAGGGACCATCACCGTGCCGATCTTCAGCTTCCCCGGCGGCCGGCGGTTCCATTTCCGCGACCCGTCCGGCAACGAGCTGGCCGTCTTCACCGAGGCGTGAAGCGGGGGCGAAAGCCGCGCGGGGTCCAGTCGAAATCGCGGGCGGCCGGGCCGCCGTCGAACGTCAGGTCCTCGCTCATGCGCGCGCCCATGCCGGCCGTCGCGCCCGGCAGCAGGGGCGAGGCCAGCATCAGGCCGAACCGCCATAGCGCGGGCGGCGCCGAAACGATCCTCGGCGCGCGCCCGAGCCCCTCGAACACCCGCTCGACCATGGCCCGATAGGTCAGGGTCTCGCCGCCCGGCAGGTCGTAGGCCCGGTCCAGCGCCGCCGGCGAGACGGCCGCGTCGAGGCAGGCTCCGGCCAGATCGTCGGCATGGACGGGCTGGCGCCGGCCGCCGCCGTCGCCGGCCAGGGGCAGGAAGCCCAGCCGCCGGATCAGCGCCGCCAACCGGCTGACGTTGCGGTCCTGGCCCTCGGCGTAGATCAGGGTCGGCCGCAGGATGGTCCAGCCGACGCCGTTCCCGGCGCAGAAGGCGGCCACCGCGTCCTCGGCTTCCGCCAGCCGCCGCGCGACCTCGCGCTCGGCGGCCACGGGCGAGGCCGGCTTGGTGAAGCGGCTGGTCGACGAGAAGGCGACGAGGCGGGTCATCCCCGCCGCCTTGAGCGCCGCCAGGACCGGCGCGGTCAGCAGCCAGATCGGCGACAGGCTGAGCACCGTCGCGGCCGGCGGCAGCCGGTCGGCCAGACCGGGCGCGGCCAGATCGGCCTCGACCCAGCGGATCGCCCCGCCGCCGCCCGCGCATCGGCTGAGCGCGGCCGCCTCCACCCCCGCCCGTTCGAGCCGGGGCGTCAGGAAACGGCCGATCAGGCTGGTGGCGCCGAGCACCAGGACCGGGGAGGAAAGCGTCGCGCGAGTCATGCCCCGCCATGATGCACAACCCCGCCGACAGTTTCGAGACGGCGAGGCGACGACATATCGCTGTCGCACGCCCCCTCGCCAGCCCCGGCCGACGGCCTATAGTGCCTCGTCGCCAGGGGGAGTTCGCGTCCATGCGTCGCCGCACGTTTCTGTCCATCCTTCCCGCCGCCGCCGCAGCGCCCGCGCTGGCCCGCGCCCAAACCGGCGCGGCGCCGTCCAATCCCAATCTGAAGCGGGCCGACATCCACGGCGGCGACCGCATCGCCGGGGCCAGCTACGCCTCGCGCTCGGCCGCCTGGGGCGTCCACGGCGCGGCGGCGACCGCCCATCCGCTGGCGACCATGACCGCCATCGACATCCTGCGCAAAGGCGGCTCGGCCGTAGATGCGGCCATCGCGGCCAATGCGGCGCTGGGCTTCCTGGAGCCGGTGTCGAGCGGCGTCGGCGGCGACTGCTTCGTGATGCTGTGGGACCCGAAGACCCGCAAGGTCGTCGGCCTCAACGGCTCGGGCCGCTCGCCGCGCGCGCTCAGCCTGGAGACCCAGCGCGCCCGCGCCAGGAACGGCCACATCGCCAGCCACGGCGCGGTCTCGGTCAGCACCCCCGGCGCGGTCGACGCCTGGTGGAGCCTGCACCAGCGCTACGGCAAGCTGAACTGGGCCGAGCTGATGGCGCCGGCGATCGACATGGCCGAACAGGGCGTGCCGACAGCCCAGACCATCGCCTACTACCTGGCCTCCAGCCACCGCGCCTTCACCAAGCCGGGCGCCGGCATCGAGGAGGTCGAGAACTTCAAGAAGACCTGGGCGGCGTCCGGCCGCACCCCGGCCGAGGGCGAAATCTTCAAGAACCCCGACCTCGCCCGCACCTATCGCCGCATCGCCGAGGGCGGGCGCGAAGGCTTCTATGGCGGCGAGACCGCCGAAACCATCGACCGCTACTTCAAGCGCATCGGCGGCTGGCTCAGCAAGGCCGACCTCGCCGCCCACCACAGCGAGTGGGTGCAGCCGCTGACGGTCAATTATCGCGGCGTCGACGTCTGGGGCCTGCCGCCCAACAGCCAGGGCCTGGTCACCCTGCAGATGCTCAACATAATGGAGACCTTCGACCTGCGCGCGATGGGCTTCCAGTCGACCGCCAGCCTGCACCGCCAGATCGAGGCCAAGCGCCTCGCCTTCGAGGATCGCGCCCGCTACTACGCCGATCCCGACTTCGCCAAGATCCCGGCCGAGTGGCTGATCTCCAAGGCCTACGCCGCCGAGCGGGCCAAGCTGATCCGCCCCGACCGCATCCTGACGCCGGTGCATCCCGGCCAGGCGCCCAGCCACGGCGACACCACCTATTTCTGCACCGCCGACAACGAAGGCATGATGGTGTCGATCATCCAGTCCAACTATCGCGGCATGGGCTCCGGCCTGGTCGCCGACGGCCTGGGCTTCATGTTCCAGGACCGGGGCGAGCTGTTCGCGCTGGAGGACGGCCACCCGAACATCTACGCCCCCGGCAAGCGGCCGTTCCAGACCATCATCCCGGGCTTCGCCACCCGCGGCGGCGAGCCCTGGCTGGCCTTCGGCGTCATGGGCGGCGACATGCAGCCGCAGGGACAGGCGCAGATCATCGCCAACCTCGTCGACTACGACCTCGACATCCAGGCCGCCGGCGACAGCCCGCGCTGGCACCACGAGGGCTCGTCCGAGCCCACCGGCGAGCCGCAGCAAGGCGTCGGCACGCTGCGGCTGGAGACCGGCGTCCCGGAGGCGACCAGGCAGGGGCTGGCGGCGCTGGGCTGGCAGTTCGGCCCCTCGGACGGCGGCTTCGGCGGCTACGAATGCATCCAGCGCTGGCCGGGACGCTATGCGGCGGCCACCGAAATGCGCAAGGATGGCGCCGCCCTCGCCTACTGACGGAGAGACGCCATGACCTTCGAGGACGTGCGCAAGATCGCCCTGGCCTGGCCCGGCGTCGAAGACGGGACCTCGTACGGCACGCCGTCCTTGAAGGTGAAGGGCAAGTTCCTGACCCGCCTGCGCGAGGACGGCGACACCCTGGTGCTGACCGGGATCGGCTTCGACGAACGCGAGATGCTGATCGAGGCCGCGCCCGAGGTCTATTACCTGACGCCGCATTACAAGGACTGGCCGACCGTCCTGGCCCGCCTGTCCCAGGCCGATCCCGCCGCCATCGCGGCGCTGCTGCTGCGCCGCTGGCGCGAGGTCGCGCCCAAGACCCTGGTCAAGGCCTTCGACCAGAAGGCCTGACCGCCGCAACCACCTTTCCTAGTGAGTCCGGAGTATCCGATGTCGAACGCGCGCCTAACCCTGGCCGTCCTGTTCTGCGGCCTGGCCGCCGCCTGCTCCGACGCCAAGTCGGCCCAGGTCGCGTCGGCCCAGGCCATCGCAACCCAGCCGGCCGGCGCGCCGCAGCCCTACACGCTCAAGGACACCGAGGTCCGGGACGTCCACTCCGCCATCCTCAATCGCGACTATCAGATCTTCGTCGCCCTGCCGCCGTCCTATGGCCAGCGGCCCGAACACCGCTATCCGGTGCTGTTCGTCACCGACGCCGACTACGCCTTCCCCCTGACCCGCAGCATCGGCCGCCGGGTCGGCGATCACGGCGCCGGCCTGGACGAGTTCGTCCTGGTCGGCCTGTCCTACGCCAAGGGCGACACGCCGGTTTACAGCCGCAACCGCGACTACACGCCGACCGCCGCCGGCGGACTGGACGGCAAGATCTCCGACATGCCCGGCCGCGCGCCGGCCTTCGGCGAGGGCGACGCCTATCGTCGGTTCATCAAGGAGGAGGTGTTCCCCGTCGTCGCCGCCGACTATCGCGTCGACATGAACCGCAAGATCTTCGCCGGCCATTCCTTCGGCGGCCTGCTCGGCGCCCAGATGCTGCTGGCCGACCCGACGATGTTCGACAGCTACATCCTGAGCAGCCCGTCGCTGTGGTACGACCACAAGGTCATGTTCCAGCGCGAGCGCGACTACGCCGCCGCCCACAAGGACCTGCCGGCCAAGGTCTATCTGGCCGTGGGCGGCTACGAGACGGTCAAGCCCGGCTCGACCGACCCGCGCTATCACAAGAACAACGACCTGGTCGGCGACAACGCCGCCTTCGCCGCCCAGCTCAAGGCGCGCGGCTATCCCGGCCTCAGGCTGCAGACCGAGGTGATCGAGGGCGAGGACCACATGACCGTCAACGCCATCACCATCACCCACGGCCTGCTGTGGGCCCTGCCGCCGGTGAAGCGATGATCTAGCGGCTTCCACCCGGACGCGGCGCGCACTAGGTTCCGCGCCGCAACGGGAGCGCGCCATGGCCTATCGGTCGCTGAGAGACTTCATCGCCAAGCTGGAGGCCGAGGGCGAGCTGGTGCGGGTCGCCGAGCCGGTCTCCACCGTGCTGGAGATGACCGAGATCTGCACGCGGCTGCTGGCGACCGGCGGCCCGGCGGTGCTGTTCGAAAAGCCGATCCGCGCCGACGGCGAGATTTCCGACATCCCGTGCCTGGCCAACCTGTTCGGCACGGTCAAGCGCGTGGCCATGGGCGTGACGCTGGAAGGCAAGGCGCGGACGACGGCGCAAGACCTGCGCGAGGTCGGCGAACTGCTGGCCTTCCTGCGCCAGCCGGAGCCGCCGCGCGGCTTCAAGGACGCCATGGAGATGCTGCCGATCGCCCGCACGGTGATGGGCATGCGGCCCAAGACCGTCAGCAAGGCCCCGGTGCAGGAAGTGGTGCTGACCGGCGACCAGATCGACTTCTCCAAGCTGCCGATCCAGACCTGCTGGCCGGGCGAGCCGGCGCCGCTGATCACCTGGCCGCTGGTGGTGACCAAGGGCCCGTCGGACTCCAAGGAGGACGACTTCAACCTCGGCATCTACCGCATGCAGGTGCTGGGCAAGAACCGGGCGATCATGCGCTGGCTGGCCCATCGCGGCGGGGCCCAGCACTACGCCCGCCACAAGAAGGCCGGCAAGCGCGAGCCCCTGCCCGCCTGCGTCGTGCTGGGCGCCGATCCGGGCACCATCCTGGCGGCGGTGACGCCGGTGCCCGACACCCTGTCGGAATACCAGTTCGCCGGGCTGATGCGCGGGGCCAAGGCCGAGCTGGTCCCGGCCAAGACCGTGCCGCTGATGGTGCCGGCCGAGGCCGAGATCGTCATCGAGGGCCACGTCCTGCTCGACGAGCACGCCGACGAGGGGCCCTACGGCGACCACACCGGCTATTACAACTCGGTCGAGACCTTCCCGGTGTTCCAGGCGACGTGCGTCACCATGCGCAAGGACCCGATCTACCTGACCACCTTCACCGGCCGGCCGCCGGACGAGCCCAGCGTCCTGGGCGAAGCGCTGAACGAGGTGTTCATCCCGCTGATCCGCCAGCAGTTCCCCGAGATCGTCGACTTCTGGCTGCCGCCGGAAGGCTGCAGCTACCGCATCGCCGTGGTGTCGATGAAGAAGGCCTATCCCGGCCACGCCAAGCGGGTGATGCTGGGCGTCTGGAGCTATCTGCGCCAGTTCATGTACACCAAGTGGGTCATCGTCGTGGACGACGAGATCAACGCTCGTGACTGGAAGGACGTGATGTGGGCGGTCTCGACCCGCATGGACCCGGCCCGCGACATCACCATCATCGAGAACACCCCGATCGACTATCTCGACTTCGCCTCGCCGGAGTCGGGCCTTGGCTCCAAGATCGGCCTCGACGCCACCAACAAGTGGCCGCCCGAGACCAAGCGCGAGTGGGGCGAACTGCTCGGCATGGACAAGGCCGTGGTCGAGGCCGTCAGCGAGAAGTGGGCCAGCCTGGGCCTGCCCGGCGACGGCAAGCCGATCTGGAAATAGGTCAGGCCGCCGCCCACAGGTGCTGGGCGGCGTAGGCCCGCCACGGCCGCCAGCGCTCCGACCGGGCGAGCAGTTCGCCGGCGTCCGGCCGGCCCCCTTCAGCCGTCTCCAGCGCCCGCATCAGGCCGACATCGGCGGCTGGAAAGGCGTCGGGCTCACGCATCTGGCGCAGGGCGATGTATTGCGCCGTCCATTCGCCGACCCCGCGTATGGCCTTGAGCCGGCGGATCGCCTCGTCGAGGTCGCGATTGGCGCTGAACAGGTCCGGGTCGGCCAGCACCGCCTCGGCGACGGCCGACAGGGCGGCGGCCCGGCTGCGCGGCATGCCCAGGATCGACAGGTCGGCGCCGGCCAGCCGCTCGGGCCTCGGGAAGGTTCGGACCAAGGCTCCGTCCGGCGCGGGCAAGGGATCGCCATAGGCGGCGGCCAGCTTCCCCGCCAGGGCGATGGCGGCCGAGACGGTGATCTGCTGGCCCAGCACCGCACGGACGGCCAGCTCGAAGCCGTCCCAGCCTCCGGGCACGCGCAGCCCCGGACGGGCGGCGACCAGCGGGGCCAGGACCGGATCGCCGGCCAGATGCTCGGCTATGGCCAGCGGATCGGCGGCAAGGTCGAAGACCCGCCGCAGCCGGGCGATGATCGCCGGCAGGGCTGAAAGCTTCGGAAAGCGGACCACGGCGCGCAAGGCGGCGCCGTCGGCCGGCTCGACGCTGACCGTTCCCTGCACGCCGTCGATCTGGATGGCGCGGGCGTAGCGGCCGGCCTCCACCCGCTCGACGCCGGGAATGGCGCGCCTCTCCAGAAAGGCCAGCATGGCCGGCCAGTCGTAGGGCGGCAGGTAGCGCAGCCGCACGACGATCTCGCCGCGCGGGCCGGCCGGCGTCTCCTCCGCCCTGCCCCGCCGCAGGTCGCCCGGCGCGCGGCCGAACAGGGCCTGGAAGGTTTCGTTGAAGCGGCGGACGCTGCCGAAGCCGGCGGCGAAGGCCACCTCGGTCATCGGCAGGCGGGTCTCGTGGATCAGCTGCTTGGCCAGCAGCACCCGGCGGGTCTGGGCCACCGCCACCGGCGAGGCGCCGAGATGCTGATGGAACAGGCGGCGCAATTGCCGCTCGCCGACGCCGAGGCGGCCGGCCAGGGCGTCGACGTCGCCCTCGTCCAGCGCCCCCAGCTCGATCAGGGCCAGGGCGCGCGAGACGGTGTTGGACGTGCCGCGCCACGCCCCGAGGTCGGGCGCGGTCTCCGGCCGGCAGCGCAGGCACGGCCGGAACCCCGCCTCCTGGGCGGCGGCGGCGCTGGGATAGAACACGACGTTCTCGGACCGGGGCGTGCGCGCCGGACAGATCGGCCGGCAATAGATCCCCGTGGTCTTCACCGCGGTGAACAGCCGCCCGTCGAAGCGGGCGTCGCGCAGGCTGATGGCGCGATAGCAGGCGTCGTGATCGAGGTCCATGTCGTCAAGGCTCGACCCGAACCGGGCGGCCGTCTAGCGGTTTTCGGACATCGTCCTCCGGACGCGACGCCGCGTTGAACAGGTCCGAAAACCGCCAGCCCGGATCGACGACGCGGGGAAATGTCGATCGACGAACCGCAATCGAGCCTATCGCCCATGCCCGACTTCCACCTGGAACGCCTCGACACCCCCACCGGCCCGATGCTGATCGCCAGCGACGGCGAAGACCGCGTCCGCGCCGTCGACTGGGAGGACTACGAGCACCGCATGCACGCCCTGTTCCACCGCCGCTATGGCGCCGGCGAGGTGCGGCTGTCAGGGCCGCCGGCCCGTCCCTCCCGCGCGCGGCTGGCTCTGGAGGCCTATTTCGCCGGCGATCTTTCCGCCGTCGACGCGGTCGAGACCGCCGACAACGGCACCGCGTTCCAGCGCCGGGTCTGGCGCGCGCTCAGGGACATCCCGGTCGGCGGCGCCACCACCTACGGGGCCCTGGCGAACACCATCGACCATCCCAAGGCGGTGCGCGCCGTCGGGCTGGCCAACGGCTCGAACCCGATCGCCATCATCGTCCCCTGCCACCGGGTGATCGGCGCCGACGCCTCGCTCACCGGCTATGGCGGCGGCCTCGACCGCAAGCGCTGGCTGCTGGCCCACGAGGGCGTCGCCGGCTTCACCCAGCTCGAACTGGAGGCCCGTCCATGACTTCGGACGCCAACCGGAACGCCGTGATCGCCGCCTGGCAGGCTTTCGCCAGCCGTGACGCGGGCCGGATCGCCGCCGCCTTCACCGACGACGCCGAATGGCTGGCTCCCGAGGGCAACGCCACCGCCCTGGCGACGAACTTCACCAACCACATGATCGGCAAGGCCGAGATCGCCCGGTTCATCGCCGTCGAGTTCGGCAAGCTGTTCGCCAGCGAGGTGTCAATCGAGTTCAAGGGCGTCCACGCCGCCGGCGACATGGTGGTCGTCGAGGAGCGCATGCGCGCGACCCTGGCCGACGGCGGCCGCTACGACAACGACTACTGCTTCGTCTTCGAGCTGGAGAACGGCCTGATCCGTCGCGTGCGCGAATACATGGACACCGCCAAGGGCCATCGGATGATCTTCGGCGAGGGCCACGCCGCCTGAACGGCCTCGCAGCCGGCGGACTTGCCCTCGACCGCGAAGCGCGCGCTAATCCGCGCCTTCGCCCGCCCGTCGAGAGGACGCCCGCATGGACCCAGTCATCACTTCCGGCCGCGCGGCCGCCCTGTGGGTCGGCCTGCTGCTGATCCTGCTGGTGGTCCTGTCGGGACTGGTCGTGCGGCAGCGGCGGCGGCACAAGGTGATGATCGGCGACGGCGGCGTGCCCGAACTGGTCCAGGCCAGCCGCGCCTTCGGCAACGCCGTCGAATACGCCACCCCCGGCATGGCCGCCCTGGCCACCCTGGCCGTGGTCAACGCGCCGCTCCTGGCCATCCATCTGGTCGGCGGCCTGCTGTTCCTCGGCCGGGTCGCCCACGCCGCCAGCCTGAGCGGCAGCGCAGGGCCGACCTTCGGCCGCTCGATCGGCATGCTGCTGACCTGGCTGGCCTTCGTCTTCGCCGGCGCGGCGCTGTTGTTCTACGCCATCGGCTGATCCGGTTCGGAAATGGGCGCGGCGGCGGGTTGCCCCCGGCCCGCGCCTTCGGCCATAAGGGCCCATGGATCAAAACCTTCTGCACGATGTCGTCGCCGCCGCTCTGAAGGCCGGCGCCGACGCCGCCGAGGCCGTGGCCGCCGAACGCCAGTCGCTGTCCGTCACCGTGCGCATGGGCGCGCTGGAAGAGGTCGAGCGCGAGGAATCCCGCGACCTGGGCCTGCGGGTGTTCGTCGGGCGGCGGCAGGCCAGCGTCTCGGGCTCGGACATCTCGGCCCCGGCGCGGGCGCGCCTGATCGAGCGGGCCGTGGCCATGGCCCGCCTGGCGCCGGAAGACCCCTACGCCGGCTTGGCGCCCGAGGAACGGCTCGCCCGCGGGCCGGGCCCCGACCTCGATCTCTACGATCCGGCCGAACCGTCCGCCGACGACCTGGAGGCCGCCGCGCGGCTGGCCGAGGCCGCCGCCCGCGCCGTGCCCGGCGTGACCAACAGCGACGGCGGCTCAGCCACCTGGGGCGCCTCGTCCTGGCGGCTGGCGACCAGCACCGGCTTCGACGGGCCGCACCGCGCCTCGGGCTTCTCCCTGTCGGCCTCGGCCATCGCCGGCGAGGGCTCGGCGATGGAGCGCGGCGGCGAAGGCCGCTCGACGCGCTGGCGCGACGACCTGCCGACCGCCGAAGCCGTCGGCGCCGAAGCCGGCCGCCGGGCGGTGGGCCGCCTCGGCGCGCGCAAGATCGCCTCGACCGTCGCGCCGGTGATCTTCGAAAACCGGCTGGCCACCTCGCTGATCGGTCCGCTGATCGGGGCGATCAGCGGACCGGCCATCGCCCGCGGCACCTCTTTCCTGAAGGACAAGCTGGGCCAGGCGGTGTTCGCCAGCGGCGTGCGCATCGTCGACGAACCCCACCGCCCGCGCGGCCTCGGCTCGGCCCCGTTCGACGACGAAGGCGTGGCCAACCAGGCCCGGGCCCTGATCGACGACGGCGTGCTGACCACCTGGCTGCTGAACAGCGCCTCGGCCCGCCAGCTCGGGCTGGAGACCACCGGCCACGCCTCGCGCGGGCTGGCCGGCCCGCCCGGCGTCAGCCCGTCCAACCTCACGGTGCGGCCGGGCGAGCGCGACCTCGCCGCCCTGATGCGCGACGCCGGCCAGGGCCTCCTGGTCACCTCGATGTTCGGCCCCTCGCTCAACGGCAACACCGGCGACTGGTCGGTGGGCTGCTCGGGCGTATGGTTCGAGAACGGCGAGGCGGCCTATCCGGTCGCCGAAATCACCGTCGCCGGCAACCTGATCGACATCTACGCCCGCCTGATCCCTGGATCGGATCTCGAACTGCGTGGAGCCGCCAACGCGCCGTCGCTGCTGGTCGACGGCCTGGCGATCGCCGGAAAATGAGCGACGCCGGCGACGATCTGGCCCTGATCCGCGAGGCCGCCCGCGAGGCGGGCGCGCTCAGCCTCGCCATGCGCGACGCCGGCCTCAAGATCTGGTCCAAGGACGGCGGCTCGCCCGTCACCGACGCCGATCTCGCCGTCGACGCCATGCTGAAGGCCCGCCTCGGCTCGGCCCGCCCTGACTACGGCTGGCTGTCGGAAGAGACCGCCGACGATCCGGCCCGGCTGGGCAAGAGCCGGCTGTTCGTCGTCGACCCGATCGACGGGACGGCCGCCTATCTCAAGGGCCGCCCTTGGTTCGCGGTGTCCATCGCCGTGGTCGAGAACGGCCGGCCGGTCGCGGGCGCGCTCTACGCCCCCGCCCTCGACGAGATGTTCGAGGCGGCGGCCGGCGGCGGGGCCCGGATGAACGGTTCGGCCATTGCGCCCAGCCGGGCCGAGGTCCTGGAGGACTGCGCGATGCTGGGCGACGCCAAGATGTTCGTCCATCCGGCCTGGCCGCGCCCCTGGCCCGCCATGCGGGTCGAGAGCCGCAACTCGGTGGCCTACCGCATGGCCCTGGTCGCCGCAGGGGTCTTCGACGCGGCGCTGGCGCTGTCGCCCAAGAACGAATGGGACCTCGCCGCCGCCGACCTGATCTGCCGCGAGGCGGGGGCGACGGCGGTCGACCACCTTGGCCGGCCGTTCGGCTACAACCGGCCGGTTCCGCGCGCGCCCAGCGTGGTTTGCGCCGCGCCGGCGCTAGCCCCATTGATCCTGGAGCGTGTCAGGCATATCGAGCTGCCGAACTGACCTTTTCCGGCGAAAACCTCCCAGGCGAACCCCCAATGTCCGACAAACAACTCCTTCACCTCGTCATCGGCGGCGAATTGAAAGACGTCTCCGGCTCCGAGTTCCGCGATCTCGACAAGGTCGACCTCGTCGGCGCCTATCCGAGCTACGACGACGCCCACAGGGCCTGGAAGGCCAAGGCCCAGGCCACGGTCGACAACGCCCACATGCGTTACTTCATCATCCACGCGCACAAGCTGATGGACCCCAGCGCCGACTGACGCGCCGGGTTTCCTAGCCCACGCCGCCCGCGGCCTCGCCCGCCGAAGACCGCGCCCAGTCGGGCGCGGTTTTTTCGTTGCTCTCGTCCTGTCGTCGCGGCGGCTCGACCAGCGGCGCCGGAATTATGTGGCCGTTGAACTCCAGGGCCTGAGCCACCACCGCGGCGGCGGCGGCCAGCGGCGGACGCGGCGCGCCGCCCATCAGCCAGGTCAGGTGCGCCTCCAGCCGGTCGTGGGCCCCCTCCTGCGCCGCCGAGAACACCGCCACGATCAATTGCTCGTCGCGGGTCAAGGTCAGGCAGCCCGGCGGCGCCAGCCGCACGCGGCGGCGGCCCAGGCGCTGAAGCTCCCGGACGAAGACGATGAAGGCGTTGCGGCTCTCCTCGGCCACCGGCGAACAGGCGTCCTCGAACGTCCTGGCCACCACCGGATTGTCGTTGCGCCCCAGGGCGAGGGCTCTGAACGCCCAGACGACGAAGTGCGCGCCGAAGGTCAGTTCGCGGATGTCGGCGGGAGCGTCGGGCCTGGCGAGGGACATGGGCTGCGCCTTTCGTGCTGGATCGGCTCGCACATAATATTGCGAGTCATTCGCACTTTAGGCTCGCCGACCGACTTGGCAAGCGGTTCGTCCGCCGTTCACACCGACAGATTGAAGGCGATGGATATCCGGCGACGGCCGCCGACGTAGGGGCGGACGGCGTGTACGAGCCACGACGGGAACAGCACCATCACGCCCGTGCGCGGAAAGAAGAAGTCGGCCTGGCCGGCGCTCAGGCATCCGGGGATCGCGTAGCGCAGCTGCGGCGCATAGAAGGCCGGCAGGATGCCGCGCGGATCGTGCATCTCGAATTCGCCCCCGCACTGGTCGATGTCGGGGTCGTCGCCGGCGTCGACCCAGTAGACGCCCGACCAGAACGCCGCCGGATGATGGTGGGCGTGGTTGGCGTGGCCGTTGAGGTTGAGGTTGGCCCAGGCGTTGATCTTCCAGGCCGGGCCGCCGCCCGCCAGCCCCTTGTCGGTGTCCACCGCCGTCACGCTGTCGGCCAGCCGCCGCCCGGCCTCGAGCAGAGCCGCGCCCTCGGCGCCGCCCCAGTCCTGGAAATCGTCCGATGACTGCCAGCCGCCGGCGTTGCTGCGCACCACGCCCGGCGACACCGCCGAACGGCGCAGGATGGTCCGGGTCAGGGCCTCGTTCAGCGCCTCGTATTCGTTGACCGGCGCGACCAGGAAGGGCGTGGCGAACAGGCGCTGAATTTCAAACGCCTCGGCGCTGAAACTCAAGCTTGCGTCAGCGTCTGGTACGAAGGACCGGGAAGCCATGGAACACCGTCTGAATGCGACGAGGTGTTGTCGTCCGATTCTGGGTCCCCGCGATTGGGGAAAACGTCGCGCCCGCCCCCATCTATTCGCGCCGCAGCAGCTTCTCGGTAAGCAAAGAGCCGATCCACTGGGCGCGGAAGTCCGCCTTGATCTTGGCGGGGTCGTAGGCGTCGCTCTCGACCCATTCGACGAAGGACTGGCCGGCCGGCTCGCCCTCCTCCAGGTAGCGTTCGAACACGTAGTCGAGCACGCCGGTCTTGCCCTGCTTGACGTGCAGATAGCGCAGCGACAGCTCGGCCATCGCCTCGCGGATCGGCTTGCCCTGGCGGAAATGCATGTAGAACACGCTCATGATGCCGGCCCGGTCGGCTCCGGACTTGCAGTGCATCAGGGCGGGATACTCGATGCTCTCGAACAGGTCGCGGGCGCCCAGCACCCGGGCGCGGCTGGGGACCTCGCGCGAGGTGATGGTGAAGTCGACCATCTTCAGCCCCAGGCGCTCGCAGGCGTCCTTCTCAAGGGCGTAGAAGCTGGCGTCGAAACCGCCGCGCAGGTTGATGACCGTCTTGATCCCCTGCTTCTTCCACCAGGCCAGCTGGAACGGCCAGGGCTGGTTGGTGCGCAGCAGCTCGGGGCTGACCCAGTGGGCGTTCTGGAAGCCGATCCGCAGGAAGGCGTGGTCGGCCCAGAAATAGTTCCACTTCGTGCGGAAGCGGCCCCAGGCGGTCGAGAGGTCGAAACGGGACAAATGGCGATCCTTGCAGAACGGCCCTAAGTAGGGCGACGAGCCCGAGACCACAACCGCCCTATCCCGGGCCGTCTTGACACCCTGGCCGTATCAGCCGACCGATCCCCGCATGAGCGACGACACGCCCTCCATGACCAACCGCGCCCTGATCGGCCGCATCGCCAGGACCTATCTGGCGCCGCGGTGGAAGGGCTTCGCGGTCGCGGTCGTCTCGGCGGTGATCATCGCCATCCTGACCACCCGGCTGATCGGCATCATCCAGCCGGCGGTCGACGACATCCTGAACCGCCACAAGCCGGGCGCGCTGGTGGTCATTCCGCTGACCATCGCCGGCCTGGCCCTGGCGCGGGGCCTGTTCCAGGTCATCCAGGCCAACTTCATCAACCGCATCGGCAACGGCGTGGTCGGCGACGTCCAGGTGCAGCTGTTCGGCCGGCTGGTGCGGGCCGACCTGGCGCGGCTGCGCGGCGCGCACTCGGGGGCCTATGTCTCGTCGGTGCTCTACGACGCCGGCCTGATCCGCGAGGCTGCCACCACCGGCGTCATCAACTACACCCGCGAGTTCCTCACCGTCGTCGGGGCCCTCTGGGTGATGTTCCGCCTCGACCCCTGGCTGGCGCTGGCCATCCTGCTGATCGGCCCGATCGCCAGCCTGGTGATGCGGCGCTTCTCCAAGCGCACCACCAAGGCCGCCAAGGGGGCGATGGTCGAGACCTCGGCCCTGTCGACCGCGATCATGGAGAGCCTGGACGGCATCAAGATCGTCAAGATCGAGAACCGCGAGGCCGACGAGGAGGCCCGCGTCGCCGCCGTGGTCGAGCGCCGCCAGCAGCACCTGATCAAGGGCTCGAACGCCCGCGCCCAGGCCGCGCCCGCCACCGAGACCCTGATGATGTTCGTGCTGGCCCTGGTCTTCGCCTATGTCGGCTGGAGCGGCCGCATGGGTTCGGCGGCGTTCTTCACCTTCATCACCGCGCTCGGCGCGGCCTCGCAGTCCCTGCGCCAGGTGGCCAACCTGCAGACGGTCATGGCCGAGGGCCTGACCGCCGCGCGGCGGCTGTTCGGCGCGCTCGACGTCGAGCCCGAGATCCGCGACGCCGCCGGCGCCCGGCCGCTGGTCCTGACCGACGCGGCCATCCGCTTCGAGAACGTCTCGTTCTCCTATCACGACGGCGCTCCGGCGCTCGACGGCGTGTCGCTGGAGGCCCTGCGCGGCGAGACCGTCGCCCTCGTCGGCCCGTCGGGCGGCGGCAAGAGCACCATTCTCAACCTGATCCCCCGCTTCTACGACGTGACCGCCGGCGCGGTGACCATCGACGGCGTCGACATCCGGGCCGTGACCATGGCCTCGCTGCGCGACCGCATCGCCCTGGTGACGCAGGAGCCCTTCCTGTTCGACGACACCGTCCGCGCCAACATCGCCTACGCCAGGCCGGACGCCGGCCAGGAGGCGGTCGAGGCGGCGGCGCGGGCGGCGGCGGCGCACGATTTCATCACCGCCCTGCCCGACGGCTACGACACCGTGGTCGGCGAGGCCGGCGCGCGGCTGTCGGGCGGCCAGCGCCAGCGCATCTCCATCGCCCGCGCCTTCCTCAAGGACGCGCCGATCCTGCTGCTCGACGAGGCGACCAGCGCCCTCGACACCGAGAGCGAGGCCCAGGTCCAAGCGGCGCTGGAGCGGCTGATGGCCGGCCGCGCCACGCTGCTGATCGCCCACCGCCTGTCGACCGTGAAGGGCGCCGACCGCATCTATGTCATCGACCAGGGCAAGGTGGTCGAGACCGGCGACCATGCCGCCCTGATGCGCGCCCAGGGGCTCTACGCCCGCCTGGCCCGCGCCCAGGACCTCGACCACGAACCCGCCGCGGAGACCGTCGCCCGATGAGGCCTTTGCGTTCGCCGTGGGTGGTGCGGACCCTGTCCACCCTGTTCTCGGCCTATCTGCGGTTCGTCTACGCCACCCTGCGCTGGACCCGGGACGAACAGGAACGCGCCGAGGCCGTCTGGCGGCGGCGCGAGGAGACCGGCGCGATCCTGTGCTTCTGGCACGCCCGCATCCCGCTCTCGCCCAATTCCTGGCCGCAGTCGCCGCAACGGCAGGACATGCGCGCCCTGATCTCCAAGTCGGCCGACGGCGAGTTCATCGCCCAGACCATGGAGAAGATCGGCTTTCCCTCGATCCGCGGGTCGCGCCAGAAACAGACCGACCCGGCCAAGATCAAGGGCGGCTCGGCGGCGTTCCGCGACATGGCCAAATGGGTCAAGGGCGGCGGCGGGATCGCCATCACCCCGGACGGCCCGCGCGGCCCGGCCCAGGTGATGGGCGAAGGGCCGCCGATGCTGGCCCGCCTGACCGGCGCGCCGGTGCTGCTGGTCGGCATGGCCTCGCGGCCCTGCATCCGCCTGAGCACCTGGGACCGGACATCCATCCCCCTGCCCTTCGGCCGCGCGGCCATGGTCTGGGACGGCCCGTTCACCGCCGGCGGCGACGCCGACCTCGCGGCCCTGGGCGAGGACTGGGGCGCGCGCCTCACCGCCGTCACCGATCGCGCCGAGGCGCTGCTCGCGTGAGCCGCCGGCCGCTATCCCTGATCCTCTACGCCGCCGCGACGGCGCTGCTGCAGCCGCTCGTCCCCCTGATCCTCGACCGGCGGGCGCGGCGCGGCAAGGAAGACCCCGCGCGGCTGGGCGAGCGGCTGGGCCGCAGCGCCACGCCCCGCCCGGAGGGGCGCCTGGTCTGGCTGCACGGCGCCAGCGTCGGCGAGAGCCTGTCGCTGCTGCCCCTGGTCGAGGCGATCCGTCGGGAGCGGCCCGAAACCGCCGTGCTGGTCACCTCCGGCACCCGCACCTCGGCCGAGCTTCTGGCCGCCCGCCTGCCGGCCGGCGCCATCCACCAATACGCGCCGGTGGACGCCCCGTCGGCCGTGCGCCGCTTCCTCGACCACTGGCGTCCCGACCTCGCCGTCTTCGTCGAGAGCGAGCTGTGGCCCAACCTGATCCTGGGCGCGCGGGCGCGCGGGACGCGGCTGGCCCTGCTGTCGGCCAAGCTGTCGGAGGCCAGCTTCCGCAACTGGTCGCGCCTGCGCTCGGCCGCCCGCGCCCTGCTGGGCGCCTACGACCTGATCCTGGTCCAGGACGCCCGCGCCGCCGAGCGGTTCGCGGCCCTGGGGGTGGCGACCCAGGGGCTGGCCGACCTCAAGTTCGGCGCCCCGCCGCTGCCGGCCGACCCGGCGGCGATCGACAAGCTCAAGCCGGTCACCAAGCGGCGGCCGATCGTGCTGGCCGCCAGCACCCATCCCGGCGAGGACGAGCAGATCCTCGACGCCTTCGTGCAGCTGGCCGTGCCCGGCGCGGGTCCGCCGCTGCTGGTGCTCGTCCCCCGCCACCCCGAGCGCGGCGAGGCCATCGCCCAGCTCTGCGCCGACCGGGGCATGAGCGCGGCGCGGCGCAGCCAGGCCGCCTCGCCCATCGGCTGCGACGTCTATATCGCCGACACCCTGGGCGAACTGGGCCTGTGGTTCCGGCTGGCCCGCCTGGCGATCATGGGCGGCAGCCTGGTCGAGGGGATTGGCGGCCATAATCCGCTGGAGCCGGCCCGACTGGGCTGCCCGTGCGTCAGCGGGCCGTTCGTCGCCAACTGGCGCACGGTCTATGACGAGCTGGAGGCGGCCGAGGCGGTCGCCCGGCTGAAAGAAGCCTCGGCCCTTGATCCCTATCTGACTTCGGCGGTGCTGGACGGACGCATCCTGGCCGACATGGCCGCCAAAGCCCGCGCCTATGTCGAGGCCCGCGACGCCGAGGCGCGCGAAGTTCCGGCCCGCGTGCTGGAGCTGATCCCGTGAAGCTGGCCACGCCGCGCTGGTGGTACGTGCGCGAGCGCCGCACCGCCATGCTGACGCGCATGCTGTTGACGCCGCTGTCGTGGATATGGGCGGGGGCCACCGCGCGGCGCATCGCCAGGACCGTTCCCGCCGATCCCGGCGTTCCGGTGATCTGCGTCGGCAACCTGACGGTGGGCGGCGTCGGCAAGACGCCGATCGTCCGCGAACTGCTGACCCGCCTGACCGCGGCCGGCGTCGCCGCCCACGGCCTGTCGCGCGGCTATGGCGGCAAGCTCGCCGGGCCGCTGCGGGTCGATCCGGCCGCCAACACCGCCGCCGAGGTCGGCGACGAGCCGCTGATGCTGGCCCAGGACTTTCCGGTGTGGATCGCCCGCGACCGCGCCGCCGGCGCCCGGGCCGCCGCCCAGGCCGGCGCCCAGGCGGTCGTGCTCGACGACGGCCACCAGAACCCGACGGTGCGGAAAGCGCTTTCCCTGGTCGTGGTCGACGGCGAGACCCGCAACGACGAATGGCCGTTCGGCGACGGCGCGGTGTTCCCGGCCGGGCCGATGCGCGAGCCGCTGGCGACGGGCCTGGCGCGCGCCGACGCGGTGATCGTCCTCCTGCCCGGCGACCTCGTCGAACCCGACGCCGGGCTGGTCGCCCTGTTCGCCGGCAAGCCCGTGCTGATCGCGCGGCTGGAGCCGCTGGCCCCGCCGCCGCCCGGCCCGCAACTGGGTTTCGCCGGGATCGGCAAGCCGTGGAAGGTCGAACGCAGCCTCAAGGCCGCCGGCTGCGAGTTGGTCGACTTCGCCCAGTTTCCCGACCACGGCGCCTATGACGAGCGCACCTTGCGCTTCCTCGCCGACCGCGCGGCGCTGTTCGGCGCCGGCCTGGTGACCACCGAAAAGGACTGGGTGCGCCTGCCGCCGGCCTGGCGCGAGCGGGTCGCCTCCTGGCCGGTCCGGGCCCGGTTCGAGGACGAGCAGGCGCTCGACAGCCTTTTGGAACAAGCCGTTACACGCTGATCCTACGCTAATGGACGAGGATCGGCCGCTTCAGGCGCCGGCCCGTTGGGCGAACTCCCAGGCGCCCTTGGCCAGGATCGGCACCCGGGCCTCCATCAGCGCGGCGTGGGAACTGGCGGCGGTGCCGTCGCGCACCCGCCCGACGATGCCCTGGCAGATGCCGGCCAAGCGGAACAGGTTGTAGGAGAAGTACCAGTCGAGCTGGGGCAGGCCGTCACGCCCGGTCAGGCGGCAGTACTGCGCCACCGCCTCCTCGACGGTCGGAATGCCGTAGGCGCCGAGATCGGTGATTTCCGAGAGGCCGCCGCGCTGGTCGCTCGGCATCACCCAGTTCATCAGGAAGTACGAAAAGTCGGCCAGCGGGTTGCCCAGCGTCGACAGCTCCCAGTCCAGCACCGCGATCACCTTCGGCTCAGTGGCGTGCAGGATCATGTTGTCGAGCCGATAGTCGCCATGGACGATCGAGGTCTGGTCGTCGGCCGGAACGGTGGCGGGCAGCCATTCCATCAGCCGGTTCATGGTGTCGAGGCTGGCGGTCTCGGACGCCTTGTACTGCTTGGTCCAGCGGTCGATCTGGCGGGCGAAGTAGTTGCCGGGCTTGCCGAAATCGCCCAGGCCGATCGCCTGGTAGTCGATGGTGTGCAGCCGGGCCAGGGTCTCGATCTCGGCGTTGTAGATCGCCCGGCGCTCGGCCGGCTGGTGTTCCGGCAGCGTGCCGTCCCACAGGATGCGGCCCTCGACCATGTCCATGACGTAGAACATGGTGCCGATGACGGCCTCGTCCTCGCAAAGGGCGTAGGCGCGCGCGACCGGGAAGCCGGTCTTGCCCAGGGCCGAGATCACCTTGAACTCGCGGTCGACGGCGTGGGCCGACGGCAACAGCTTGCCCGGCGGCTTGCGGCGCAGGACGTAGCGCTTGGCCGGCGTGACCAGCTGATAGGTCGGGTTGGACTGGCCGCCCTTGAACTGGCGCACCTCCAGCGGCCCCGCGAAACCCTCGACATGGTCCCTGAGCCACGCCGCCAGCCGGGCCTCGTCCAGGCGATAGCGCTCGTCGACCTCCTTGGTGCCCGAATTCATCTCCTGGGCGGACTGTTCGGCGGCGGCCATGGCGCTTCCTCGTACACTTGTTTGAACGCCAGTTTAGCCGCCGAAATGACCGGGGCAAGGGATGCTCCGCCGTGTCGGCCTTCGGGCGAGAGCGTCTCGCAACGCGAACTCACATGCCCAGTCGTGGAGTTGCGCCCCAGAACGCACCGAGGAGTTCGGGGCCGGGCCGGATCGGACCGTCAGACCGCCGGGGATGCGCAACAGCCAATGTCGGCGCGGTGGAAACACCGGCACCTGGGACTTCTACGAGGTCACCGCCGGTACGGTTGAGCAGACTTTGGCGTAACGAGGCCACGGACTGTCCAGAAGCAGCCGCATTGAGAGGATCAGAGGCAATGTTTATCGGTCGTCCCGAGCGTCGGCCGATGCCGCTCGCTTTCCTCGCCATCTGCCTTTTGCTCATCGCCCCGACCTCTCATGCAAGGGCAGACACACCGCTCGATTTCCTAGTCCAGCAGGTATGCGACGATGGTAGTGGTGGCCACACGAGCGCCGATCCCGTCACATGCCCAGCGACCGCTCGTAAGCTGAAGATCGGCGAAAGCCTGCCCTATCACAAGTGGGACATCGGCGGCGGCCAGATAAGCGACTCTTATCCGATAGCTGAATTGGGCGGCCGTTTGCGGGTGGTGCAAACAGCTTTCTTTGATAGCCAGACTTCCTTCGTGCCCCCTGTCTTTGACGCGGCGGACCCTGCTACCGGACGTAGCGGATATGATCTTCTTCTGGCGGACGGTGCATATGTTTCTGCAGCGGGAACCTACGATCCAGGCGCTGGATGGCAGCCTATTTGGAACAATTCGGCATGCAGTCTAGCGGACTCCTGGGTTTACGCGCCCAAAACACTCACCGTTCCATTTTCATATGGCGACACCACAACGTCGTTAAACGTGTCATCGCCACAATGCCCACCGAATTCTAATTTCGGAATGTCATATACTGGATGGAATTACTATCCACTCATGAAATACGAGAGCGGAAAGAATCTAAACACGATAAAGATTTGGCACTTCTCCGGACAATCGGTCAATTCTAGTGGAATCGAAGAATTCTATTTTACAAAAGAATATGGAAAAACTCGGTGGGAAGCTTGGAGTTCGACTGTCTCCGCTGCGAACTCATCCGTAGTATCTCGCTGCCCAACCGGCACTAACTCCGGCACCGTAATATTCGGTTCCACGACCTATTATCTTGTCGATTGTCATGATTGGAGCACTGCGATCCCATCCGCCACGGGCGACTGGTATCCAGCAAGCTCCTGGCACATAGATCCTTTATACTACAGCTTAAATATACTTAAAAACACTCACATGCAATGCACTAACAACAGCGGTGCCTCAGGGCAATGCGGGGCATCCTATAGCTGCGGAACAATTTTGCCTTGGAATCGAACTGGCAACCTCAACTGGGGGTACGATCAGAACGTTCAAGCCCCAAACAGCAGTTCAAATTGCGCCCTCATTCTTTCAATACCAGATGGCCCAAATGGGCAGTCCGTCTATCAGGACGTAACGTCAATACCATCCGGGTATTCAACTTATAGTTTTAGCGCCGCGCTTTGGACCCCAAATGGATCAGCACTTGGAGCTACGGTCGCAGTTGATGAAATCGACAATTCCGGAAGCGTCATCGCGCAGCACGGCGCGTCCGCCACGGTAACGCGGCAAAGACGATATATCCAAGGCACATTTTCAATATCATCCGCCACCAAAGCTCTTAGATTTGAGATTAGGCCGACCTCCACGAGTTATACATATGAATTTACCGAGGCCTGGATTGCCCCTCAACCGTAGTAAATTCATCCGTTGCGGTCAGATTGGGACCCGCACGTCGCGACTGTGAGGGGGAGATGTAGTGCTCGGAAAAAGACTAGGTGCGATTATAACTGCGCGGCTCGCCAACGCCCTCGCCCCCGAAATCTTGAACCGCCTTGAAGCGGCCGCGCCGTGGAAGCAGATGGTCTTTTTCCCGTCGCCGGAGGCCATCGGCCCGTCGCGCGACTACCCGTTTATGGCTTCGTCCGCCTGTGTCGCGAGCGACTTCTTCCATGCTGAGTTCGCCCGCATCTGCGCCTTGATCGGCGTGGGCGTCAGCTTTCACCGCAAGCTCTGGGAATGGGTGTTCATCCTCCATCACGCCGAGCGCCTCGGCGTCCTGCGGCCGGGCGCGCGAGGCCTCGCCTTCGGCGTGGGGCGCGAACTCCTCCCGGCGTCCTTCGCCGCGCTGGGCTGCGAGATCGTGGCGACCGACGCGCCCCCGGAACAAGCGGAAAGTTCGGGGTGGAGCGCTAGCGGCCAATTCGCGGCCGGGCTGGACGCTCTGCCGAACGGTTCCCTGGACCGCACGATTTTCGAACAGCGGGTGCGCTGGCAGACCTGCGACATGAATGCGATCGATCCAGCGTTGGTCGATTTCGACTTCTGCTGGTCCTCCTGCTGCTTCGAACACCTAGGCGACATCGAGGCGGGGCTCGACTTCGTCGTCAATTCCGTCGAGCAAACGCTCAAACCGGGCGGCGTGGCGCTGCATACGACGGAGCTTAACCTCTCTTCGAACGACGCGACGATCGAGCGCGGACCGACCGTCCTCTTCAGGCGTCGCGATCTGGAGGCGCTTATCGCGCGCCTGCGCGCCCGCGGACACGAGGTTGAGAGTCTCCGCGTCGGCCCAAACGTTTTCGTCATGAACAACTACGCAGACACCCCGCCCTATTCGGCGCCGCATCTTCTGGTCAGCCTCGGAGGATTTGTGACGACTTCCGTCGGCCTCGTCGTACGGCGCGGCCATCGCCGGAATTGAACAGACCCGGAATGGCCGGGGCAAGGGATGCTCCGCCATAGCCGCAGAAGCGCCGCTCAGGCGCCCGAAGCGCAGGACGCCGCCAAACGCGCCTTGTCGATCAGACGGGTCAGAGGGAACAGCGGCGCGCCGTTCGGCTCGCCGCTCATCGCGTAGACTTCCGAAACCGCACGAACCAGCGACGAGGCGGTGTTGGAGCTGATCTTGTAGCGGTCCCCCGACCACGCCGCGCGAGGACCGCTCGGCTCGATCAGCACGAAGGAGACCGAACAGCCCGAATAGGTCGCCTGATAGGCGATGCAAGCGCGTGCGCCGTCGCGCCGGCCGCATCGCCTTGGCATACGGTCCAGATCATAGGAGCCGTACAGATCGGAGTGATCGTAGGCCACGCTGTAGCGCCGCGTCTGAACCCGCCTTTCGAACGACAGCCCCAGGGGCGGCGTTTGCGTCGCCGGGCCGTTTTCGCCCGTCAAGCAGAGCAGCCCCAGGACCGTCAGGCAGGCGGGCGTCGGCACGACCGGCTCACCCTTTCAGCGCCCGCCAGCCGATGTCGGCGCGGTGGAAACCTTCCGGCCAGTCGATCCTGGCGATGGCGGCGTAGGCCCGGTCGCGGGCTTCCTGCAGCGTCGCGCCACGGGCGCAGACGTTCAGAACCCGGCCGCCGGCCGCGCGCAGGGTCCCGTCCGGGTCTTGCTTCGTCCCGGCGTGGAAGACGACGACATGCTCGCCGAAGTCCTGGTCGGCGCCCTTGATCGTCGAGCCGGTTTTGGGCGCGTCCGGATAGCCGTCGGCTGCCAGCACCACGCAGATCGCCGCATCATTGCGCCATTCCGGCGGGTCGAGCTCGGCCAGCTGGCCGGTCGCCGCGCACAGCAGGTAGGGCACGATGTCGCTGTCCAGGCGCAACATCAGCACCTGGCATTCGGGGTCGCCGAAGCGGGCGTTGTACTCGACCAGCTTGGGACCTTGTTCCGTGAGCATCAGGCCGGCGTAGAGCACGCCGCGATAGGGCGCGCCCTCGGCCGCCAGCCCCGCCACAGTCGGGGCGATCAGTTCGCGGCGGGCGCGCTCGACCAGGGCGTCGGTCAGGACGGGGGCCGGCGAATAGGTGCCCATGCCGCCGGTGTTCGGGCCCTGATCGCCGTCGAAGGCGCGCTTGTGGTCCTGGGCGACGCCGAACAGCACCGCCGTCTTGCCGTCGGCCAGGGCGAACAGCGAGGCCTCCTCGCCGACCATGAACTCCTCGATCACCACGCGCGCGCCGGCCTGGCCGAAGCGGCCGCCCAGCATGTCGTCGATGGCGGCCTCGGCCTCGGCGCGGGTCTCGGCGATCACCACGCCCTTGCCGGCCGCCAGCCCGTCGGCCTTGATCACATAGGGGGTCGAGAACCGGTCGAGGAAAGCCTTGGCCTCGGCGGCGTTCTCAAAGGTCCCGTGGGCGGCGGTGGGCAGGCCGTTACGGACGGCGAAATCCTTGCTGAACGCCTTGGAGCTTTCCAGGCGCGCCGCCTGGGCGGTCGGGCCGAAACAGGCGATCTCCAACGCCTCCAGTCGGTCGGCGAGACCGGCCTCAAGCGCGACCTCGGGCCCGACCACGACCAGATCGGCCTCGATCTCCTGGGCCAGGGCGACCAGGCCGTCGACGTCGGTCGCCTTGATGTCGCGGGTCTCGCACAGGGCGGCGACGCCGGGGTTGCCGGGAGCCGCGACCAGGCGAACCACCAGATCCGATTGGGCGATCTTCCAGGCCAGGGCGTGTTCGCGGCCGCCGGAGCCGACAAGCAGGATGTTCATGGCGCGGGGTGTGGCGTGGGCGGGCCGCAGCGTCAAGCCGCAGATCGACCGCGTCCGCCCCGCCGATTCGCCCCTATACTGCCGGCATGACCTTCGCCGACGCTCCCGCCGCCGGAGCCGACAACGCCCGCCCCTACTCCGTCTCGGAACTCGCCTTCGCCCTGAAGCGGACGCTCGAGGACGCCTACGGCTTCGTGCGCCTACGCGCCGAACTGTCCAAGGTGACGTTCCACTCCAACGGCCACGTCTATCTGACCCTCAAGGACGAGCGCGCCTCGATCGACGGCGTGGTGTGGAAGGGCCAGGTCAAGAACCTCAACGTCCGCCCCGAACAGGGGCTGGAAGTGATCGTCACCGGCAAGATCACCACCTATCCGGCCGGGTCGCGCTACCAGATCGTCATCGAGACCATGGAGCCGGCGGGCATGGGCGCCCTGCTGGCCCAGCTCGAACGACTCAAGGCCCGGCTGCAGGCCGAGGGCCTGTTCGAGGCCGCGCGCAAGCGGCCGCTGCCCTCGATGCCGGCGGTGGTCGGCGTGGTGACCAGCCCGACCGGCGCGGTGATCCGCGACATCCTGCACCGCATCCGCGACCGCTGGCCCTGCCGGGTGATCGTGTGGCCGGTGGTGGTCCAGGGCGACCAGGCCGCCGCCCAGGTCGCCGCCGCCGTTCGCGGCTTCAACGCCCTGGCGCCGGGCGGCGCCGTTCCCCGCCCCGACGTGCTGATCGTCGCCCGCGGCGGCGGCTCGGTCGAGGACCTGTGGGCGTTCAACGACGAAGCCCTGGCCCGCGCCGTGGCCGAAGGCGAAATCCCGCTGATCTCGGCGGTCGGCCACGAGACCGACACCACCCTGATCGACTTCGTCTCCGACCGGCGCGCGCCGACCCCGACCGCCGCCGCCGAGATGGCCACCCCCGTGCTGGCCGAGCTGCGCGCGGCCGTCATCGACTACGAGCGCCGTCTGGTCCGTAGCGGCGGCCGCGTGGTCGACGAGCGCCGCCATCGCCTGTCGGCCGCCAGCCGCGGCCTGCCCAAGCTGGACGACCTCCTGGCCCTGGCCACCCAGCGCTTCGACCTGTCGGCCGGGCGGCTGAAGGCGGCGCTGGAACGCAACACCGCCGCCCACGCCCACGACATGGCCAAGGTCGCGCCGCGCCTGACCCCGGCCCTGCTCGACCGGCCGCGCCGCCTCAAGGCCGAGCGCCTGTCCGAGCTGTCGGCCCGCCTCGACGCGGCCGTGGCGCGCGGCGCCGACCAGGCCGCGCGCCGGGCCCGGCTGCCGGAATTGAACCTGCGGCTGAACGCCGCCCTGGCCAGGCGGGTCGCCCAGGCCGAAGAGCGGCTTTCGGCCCTCGACAAGCTGCGCCTGTCGCTCGATCCGAATCGCCCGCTGCAGCGCGGCTTCGCCCGCGTCCACCGCGCCGACGGGGCGTTGGCCCGGTCCGCCGCCGTGCTGGCGCCCGGCGAGGCGGTGCGGCTGGTGTTCGGCGACGGCGAGCGCGGCGCCGTGGTCGACGGCGCGAAGCCCGCCCCCGCGCCGCGTCCCAAGGCCGCGCCCGACGCCGGCCAGGGCGACCTGTTCTGACAACCGCCCCGCCGCGCGGGTTTCAGAAGTTTCCGAATTGACAATTAACCGCGCGGCGGACGGCCAAAGCGCGTATCGAGTTTGTGAATGCGCCCGGCGGCGCTACATTGGGACCATGAACGCTTACGATCGCGATCTTTCCGGGAACCCCGCGGACCTGGCCGTCGTCCACTATGGCGACGGCGAGTTCGTGGTCATGAAGCCCGGCCGTTTTGTCGAGTGCGCGGTCAGCGGCGTGCGCATCCCTCTCGACGCCTTGCGCTATTGGAACCCCGAGCTTCAGGAAGCTTATGCGGGGCCCAAGGAGGCTTTGGCGCGGTGGCGGACTCTGAACGGACAAGCCTGATCCGGCCAAGCCGGCGCCTGCTGCTGCTCGCGGCGGCGGCGGCTCCCTTGGCCGCGCCCGCCTACGCCGCCCCCCCCTCGCTGCTGCTCACCGGTCCCTATGTCCAGGGCGGCTTCGCGTTCGGCCGCACCGCGCCCCGCGCCACCATCCTGGTCGACGGCGTGGTGGAAGGCGCGGCCTCGGCCGACGGCGCCTTCTTCGTCGGGTTCGACCGCGACTCGCCGTCCCGGGTGACCATCGCCGTGCGCACGCCCGAGGGCGAGGCCAGCCACGTCCAGTCGGTCGCGCCCCGCAGCTTCGATATCCAGCGCATCGACGGCCTGCCGCCGGACCAGGTCACGCCGCAGGACCCGGCCCTGCTCGCCCGCATCGCCGCCGAGGCGGAGCGCAAGGCGGCCGGCTTCGCCAGCCGCCTCGACCGCGAGGACTTCGTCGCGGGCTTCATCCTGCCGGTCGAGGGCGCGCGGATCACCACCCGCTTCGGCGGCCAGCGCATCCTGAACGGCCAGCCGAAGACCCCGCACTACGGCGTCGATCTCGCCGCGCCGGTCGGAACGCCGGTGCGCGCGCCGGCCGACGGCGTCGTCGCCTTCGCCGAGACCGGCCTTCATTTCGACGGCGGCCTGATCCTGATCGACCACGGCCAGGGGCTGATCAGCGCCTATCTGCACCTGTCCAGGATCGACGTGGCGCGCGGCGAACAGGTCCGGCGCGGCCAGCTCATCGGCGCGGTCGGCCAGGAGGGCCGCGCCACGGGCCCGCACCTGTGCTGGCGGCTCAAATGGCACGGCCGCAATCTCGACCCGCTGCTGATGGTCGGCGCCGAGGCCCCCGCCAAATTGTGAAGAAAACCTATCCCGCGCGGGGGCGCGGTAACGTTTCGGAAGCCAATCCCGGGCGATCCTGAGTCCGTTGATTCCTGTCGGCCGCGACGGCGCATCCCGCGTGGCCCAGGATAGCAGAATCCAGCCGTTCACGAAGAAGGGCGGCCGCAGAAGTCGCGGGAGAAACGCGCGTATGGCGTCTGGCTTGGAAGCGTTGCGGGTGTTGTTGGTCGACGACAACAAGCACATGCGCGCCATCATCACCACGGTGCTGCGCAGCCTGGGCGTCCACGACCTGAGGCAGGCCCACGACGGCGCCGAGGCGCTGGAGACCCTGAAGACCTGGCCGGCCGACGTGGCCTTCGTCGATTTCCGCATGTCGCCGGTGGACGGCGTCGAGTTCACCCAGCAGGTGCGCACCGCGCCCGACAGCCGCAATCCCTACCTGCCGATCATCATGATCACCGGCTACGCCGAACGGCACCGCGTCTGCGAGGCCCGCGACGCCGGCGTGACCGAGTTCGTGGTCAAGCCGCTGACCGCCCGCGCCCTGATCGAGCGGCTGAACGCGGTGATCTATCACCCCCGGCCCTTCGTGCGGACACGCAGCTATTTCGGTCCATGCCGCCGGCGCATCGACGACGTGGCCTATATCGGCCCGGAGCGGCGCACGGCCAATCTGCGCCCGGCCTTCGAGCTCTAGCGCGGACCGCCGCCGCCGGCCTCAGACGCCGAGGCCGGCATAGACCTCGTTGGGCCAGCGCTTGTGGACCCAGAACCATTCCTCCGGCCGTTCGCGGATGCGGTCCTCCATGAAGGTGTTGATCGCACGCACGCACGCCTCGATGTCGGCGGTGCGGTCCTCGGTGTGCGGCGGCTCGATGGGGTCGTACACCGTCACCCGGAAGCGCGCGCCGCGGGTCCGCTGCACCGACATCGGCTGCAGCACCGTGCCAAAACGGATCGCCAGCCGGCTCGGCCCCTCGGCGGTGCGGGCCTCGTGGCCGAAGAACGGGGCGGCGACGCCGCCGTTGAACTTCTGGTCGTTCATCAGGGCGACCGACTGGCCGTCCTTGAGGGCCAGCAGCATGTCGCGCGCGCCGTCGCTGCCCTTGGGCGCGAACAGCTGGATGCCGTAGCGGGCGCGGCTTTCCTTGATCCGCTTGTCGACATAGGGATTGTTGGCCGCGCGATAGGTCATGTAGCAATCGACCCCCGCCTTGACGATCGCCGCCGGCATCACCTCCCAGTTGGCCAGGTGGCCCGAGACGAACACCACCGGCTCGTTCTGGCCGGCGATCTGGCCCAGGCGCTCGCCGTTGATCAGCTCGATGCGGTCGTCGGCCAGGGCGATGCGGTCCATGATCGGGAATTCGGCGAAGGTCCGGCCCACGCTCTCCCATTGCGCCTTCAGCAGGCGCCGACGGTCGGCCTCGGGCATGTCGGGAAAAGCCAGGGCGATGTTGCGGCGGGCGGTCTTGTGCGCGCCGCTGAGCGGCCCGAGCAGTTTCAGCAGCCCGCCCCCGGCGGCCGAGGCCCAGTCCACCGGCATGGCGCGGACCATCGCCGTGAACAAATCAAAGCCGAACGCCTCGATCCGCCACAGGAAATCCTGCAGGGCGCCGGGCTGAGACGGGGAATGCGGTTCGGACATGGACCTAAATAGGCTGTCGGCTCCGCTTCGCGCAATTGGGGCGACCTTCAACCGTCACGGCATGTGGCTTGCGGGTGACTCACCCGGCCGTCCCGTTCTGGGACGGGAAGGACCGACCTTTTTGGGGGGCTTGCGCCCATGAGAAACGACATCGACCTTCACCTCGGCAAACGCCTCCGCCGCCGCCGCCGCCTGCTGGGCCTGACCCAGCAGCAGCTCGCCGGGGCCTGCGGCGTCCGCTTCCAGCAGATCCAGAAGTACGAGTGCGGCGCCAACCGCATCTCGGCCGCCCGCCTGTGGCAGCTCTCCGAAGCCCTGGAGGTGCCGGTGGCCTATTTCTACGACGGCCTGGCCGAGGACCCGCACGAGGTCGCGGTCCGCGACCGCCGCGAGGAGCGCGCCGAGAGCCAGGGCGAGGTGTTCGCCCGCAAGGAGACGCTGGACCTGATCCACGCCTATTACAGCCTCGACGAACGCCCCCGCCGCCGCCTGCTGGACCTGGCCAAGTCGCTGAACGACGAAGGCGAGGAGGCGTTGAGCGCCTGAGGCTTCTCAGCGAGCGGCCAGGAGGCTAAGCCTCGAGCATGCCTGCGCTGAGCCCCGACCGACTCGCCGAACTCGACGCCTTCCTGATCGCGCTGAACGGCGCGTCCGGGGCGGCGATCCTGCCCCTGTTCCGCGCCGATCACGGCCTGGAGGACAAGGGCGAAGCCAAGGGCCAGGCGTTCGACCCGGTCACCGAGGCCGACCGCGGCGCGGAGGCGGCGATCCGCCGCCTCATCGCCGAGCGCTATCCCGCGCACGGCGTGATCGGCGAGGAGTACGGCGAGGACCGTCCGGACGCCGAATTCGTCTGGGTCCTGGACCCTATCGACGGCACGCGGGCGTTCATTTCCGGCCTGCCGCTGTGGACCACCCTGATCGGCCTGCGCTGGAACGGCGCGCCGGTGCTGGGCTCGATCGGCCAGCCCTATCTCGGCGAGGTGTTCATCGGCTCGCAGGCGGCGGGCTCGCGGCTGATCCACGCCGGCGGCGAGACGCCGCTGCGCGTGCGGCCCTGCCCGCGCCTGACCGACGCCCTGATCGCCACCACCGACCCGGAAGCCTGCTTCGACGGCGCCGAGCGCGGCGCCTGGACCCAGGTGCGCGCCGCCGCCCGCCTGGCGCGTCTCGGCTGCGACGCCTACGCCTACGCCATGGTCGCCGCCGGCAAGATGGACATGGTCATCGAGGCCGGCTTGAAGAGCTGGGACATCGAGGCGGCGGTGCCGTTGGTCGAAGGCGCTGGGGGCGTCGTCGCCGACTGGCGCGGCGCGCCCGTCGGCCGCGACGGCGGCCAGGTGGTCATGGCCGGCGACCGCGCCTGCTTGGACGAGGCCCTGGTCGCCCTCAGGCGTTCGGCGAAATAACCGGTCCGGTCAGGGCGTCGAACTCGCGCCAGAAGGCGGACCGAACCGGGTCGGTCTCGACCAGCAGCTCATGATAGGCGCCGGCGATCTCGACATAGCGGCCGTGCGGCAGGCGCGCGGTCACGGCCTTGAGGTCGCGGTTGACCACCCGGCTGTCGTCGCCGGCCCCGACCACCACGACGGGCATGGCCACCCGGCTGACCGCCGGCGCGGCCTGCAACCAGGCGCAGGCGCTGAAGGCGAAGTCGAGCCAGCCCCAGGTCAGCCCGCCGAGGGCCAGATCGGGACAGGCGAGGATCTGGGCGTGGTAACGGTCGTAGCGCGCCTTGTCGTGGGTCAGGCGGCTGTCTTCGAAATCATAGGCCAGCGGGTCGGGCGCGTCGCCGAACAGATAGTCGCCGGCGCGGCCGGTATGGACCATCCACCAAGCCCAGGCCCGGCCGAGCAGCGGCGAGCGCCCGCCGGTGTGGAGGCCCAGCATCGGGGCCGACAGCGCGCAGGCCGCGAAGCGGTCCTCGCCGTGCGCCAGCGCCAACAGGGTCAGGCAACCGCCCATCGAATGCCCCAGCGCGATCCACGGCTTGGGCAGGCGGTCGGCGAAGCGGTCGAGCAGCAGGCCATAGTCGGCCAGGAAGGTCTTGAAGCCCCGGGCGTGCCCCTTGCTGCGGTCCGCGAGTTCGCGGTGCGACAGCCCCTGCCCGCGCCAGTCGTGGACCAGGACGACGAAGCCCCGGGCCTGAAGGTCGGCGACCACCTCGTAGTATTTTTCGATGGGTTCGGTGCGGCCGGGGCTGACGACCACCGAGCCCTTCGGCGCGCCCTTCGGCGAAAACAGAGCGGCGCGGAGGGGAGCCCCCCCCGCGCCGTCGAACCATTCCGCCGCGCCGTCGGCCGGCGCGGGCGCCTCGGATATCGAGAGCAGAGGCGCTTGCTCAGACACGCCGGATCAGCCGCGGGCCTTGGCCAGGATCGGTTGCAGTTTCATGGCGACCGACATGTCGCCGTTGATCTTCAGCTTGCCTTGCATGAAGGCCATGGTCGGGTCGAGCTTGCCCTCGGCCATCGACTCGAAATCGTCCTTCGAGATGACGATGGTGCAGTCGGCCGGCTTGTCTTCGTTGGTGACCGAGCCGCCGTCGACGAAGATGAAGCCGTCGCCCTTGAAGTCGAACTTCAAGGTCTTGCCGAGGCCGGAATCGGCGCCCACGGCTTTTTGAAGTTGTTCGGTGATGTCTTGCAGCGTGGCCATGGACCGTTCTCCTCGGAAGTGGCGTGCTGGGCTGCGCCCTGTTCAGCGGGCGCTAACTTGGCGGCTCCTGACACGAATGTAAACAACGTTCAGACGTTGACGTTAGCGTCAACATCAAGCCTCGAAAGGACGCCGTTACTTCGCCGGCGCCAGCAGGATCCGGCTGGGCGGGTGGGTGAACCTGAGGCTGCGGGCGCCGCGGATGACCGACGGGTTGAAGGCCGGCTGCCCCTCGGCCGTGGGCAAGGCGACGTTGCGCCCGTCGGCCAGGACCGCGACCCCCGATCCCGCGCCGAAGAACACCGCCCGCGACATCTTCGGGGCCATCAGGCCGAGCAGCGGGCCCGAGGCCTTGATGCCGGCGTTGGCCTGCTCGATGGCCCTGGCCACCTCGGCCGCGCCGATCTCGGGCGCCGGGGCGATCTTGGCCTGCAACTCCATGTTCATGCCGAACTTGGCCTTGGCCGGGGCGTCCAGCACCAGCTTGCGGTGCGCCTTGATCATCGGCAGGGTCGGCAGGGTCTGGACGCGGCCGTCCGCGCCGATCGGCAGGTGCACCCTGCCCTGCGGCGTCTCCACCCAGATATGGACCCCCGTGGCCGGACGGCCGTCGACCGACAGGTAGTAGACCAACTCATAGGCGGTTCGCTGCTCCGGCGGGATGCGCAGGAAGTGGTCCAGGAACGGGAACACCTTGGCGACGTCCACCGGCGGGCGCGCCGCCAGGGCCGGCGCGGCGGCGGCGGCCAGGCCGAGGGCCAGGGCCGCGCCGAGCAGCTTGCGTCTGTCGGGCGCCACGGTCATTTCGGCTTCACAAAGCGCAGGGTCATGCGGTCGCTTTCGCCTATGGCGTCATATTTCGAATGGTCGAAGCCCGGCTTGGCCGGCTGGCCGCGCGGGGCCGAGAGCCGGGTCGGCGGCAGGGTCCACACGCCGAACGGATAGTCCTTGAGGTCGGCCGGGTTGGCGTTGATCTCGCTGGACTTGTCGAAGGCGAAGCCGGCTTCCTGGGCCAGTTGCCGGACATAGGCCTCTTGCACGTAGCCGTTGCCGGCCAGCACGTCCTGAACCCCGCCCGGGGCGGCGCGATGCTCCTCGACGCCCAGCACCCCGCCCGGCTTGAGCACGGCGAACGCGTCGTGGAAGGCCTTCTCGGCGAAGCCGCCGGCCATCCAGTTATGGACGTTGCGCAGGAACAGGACCATGTCGGCGCCGCCAGCCGGCGGCAGGGGTCCCGAGGTGGGGCCGAAGGCGGCGATCTCGACCTTGCCGTAGACGCGCGGGCTGGCCTCGAGCTTGCGTCGATAGGCTTCGACGATCTCGGCGGCGGCCGGTTCGGACGGGTCGCCGACCTGCAGATCGGCCGCATAGAGCTTGCCGCCCGTCTGTTTCAGATAGGGCGCCAGGACATCGGTGTACCATCCCGCGCCCGGCCAGAACTCCACCACGGTCATGCCCGGCTTGAGCCCCCAGAAGGTCAGGCTCTCGACCGGGTGGCGCCATTTGTCCCGCGCCTTGTCGGCCGCCGGCCGCCAGTCGCCGGCGACGACCTCCTGGAGCGTGACCTCGTGCACCTTGGCCGCGGCGGGCGAGGCCCGCTCGGCCGGCGCCGCCGGCTTGCGCCCGCAGCCGGCCAACGCCGCCGCGCCGGCGGCCAGCATCAGGCCTCGCCGAGAGAAGTCGGACGGAAAAGCGTACTTCACGCGAGCATTCCCCTAAGACGTCGATCGCCCCCGCAACCGCGCGTCACACATGGCTTATCGCGCCGGGCCCCGGCGGTCAAAGCGGTCAGCCCGGCTTGCGGAACCGCAGGGTCATCCGATCGCTCTCGCCGATGGCGTCGTACTTGGCGTGGTTGAAGGCCGGATTCTCGGGCTGACCCGACGGCGCGCTGGCGCGCGTGGGCGGCAAGGTCCAGACGCCGAACGGGTGGTCCTTCGAATCCTTGGGGTTGGCGTAGAGCTCGCTGCGGGCGTCCAGCTTGAGCCCCGCCTTCTCGGCGGCGGCGATCACCGCCTGCTCGTTGACATAGCCGTCGGAGGCGTCGGGCCGCATCGGCCGGGGATCGGCGCGGTGGTCCTCGACCGCCAGCACGCCGCCGGGCTTCAGCGCGGCGGCGATGTCGGCCATGGCCTTGTCGAGATAGCCGCCGGGAATCCAGTTGTGAATCTCGCGGGCGGTCAGGATCAGGTCGACGGAGCCGGCCGGCGCCAGGGCGCCGGAGACGCCGCCGAAGTTGGTCGCCTCGACCTTGCCCCAGACCGAGGCGTCGGCGTACTTGGCCAGGAAGTTCGCCCGCCCCTTGCGGGCGCTCTCGGACAGCTTGGGATTGTCGAGATCGGCCAGGCCGGCCACGTAGCGGCCGCCGGTGGCCTTGGCGTAGGGGGCCAGGATTTCGGTCCAGTAGCCGCCGCCCGGCTGCAGGTCGATCACCACGTCGCCCGGCTGCAATCCCCAGAAGGTCAGCGCCTCGACCGGCTTGCGGACGCCGTCGCGGGCCCTGTTGGCCGCCGCGCGCTGCGGGCCGGCCACGGCCGCCGCCAGGGCGGCGTCTTCCGAGAAGGTCGGCGCGATCGCCGGCGTGGCGTTGGGGAAGGCCTTGGTGGCCGCCGAGACGGGCGCGGAAGAGACCGCCGCCACAAGAGAGACGCAGCCCAGGGCGGCCAGTCTGGAGAGGTTCATGGTGCGGTTCTTTACGGTGGACGTGCGCGAGGGTTCGCCGTCCGCCCGCCGCAAGGCAAGTGAATTAATCTCCATCCCCGTCCAGCCGCTCTCCCCTTGAACCCCCGCAGCCGCATCCCACCTAGGTTGGCGAAGGCGCTGGATGTCCGGGCCTTCCGGATCACCGCGCGAGGCCGTTCCGGCTCGCGCACGGTCCGCCCCAGAAACGCAACCTTGCTTGAACCAAGAAGGATGTGACGCACATGCGTACGATCGATTTTTCCCCCCTCTATCGTTCCGTCGTCGGCTTCGACCGCCTGGCCGCGCTGCTTGACGCCGCCAGCGCCGACAGCGCCTCGGGCTATCCGCCCTACAACATCGAGCGCACTGACGAGAACCTTTACCGCATCGAGATCGCCGTCGCCGGCTTCAAGCCCGAGGACCTGAACATCGAGGTCAAGGAGAACCTCCTGACCGTGCAGGGCCGCAAGGTCGCCAACGACGAGGACCAGGGCCGCCGCTACCTGCATCGCGGCCTGGCCGAGCGCAATTTCGAGCGCCGGTTCCAGCTCGCCGACTACGTGATCGTGACCGACGCGTCGCTGGCCGACGGCCTGCTGACCGTGTCGCTGAAGCGTGAACTGCCCGAACAGCTCAAGCCGCGCCGCATCGAGATTTCGACCGCGCCATCGGCCAGCCTGATCGAGGGCGAGAAGGCCGCCTGAGGGACCGGCCGGACCTGAAATCCACGAAGGGCGGCGCCGATGGCGTCGCCCTTTTTTCCGTCGGAGCCGACGGCGTCAGAGGATGGCGGTCTCCAGGCCCTTGGCCCCTTCGCGGAAGGCGCCGGCCAGTTCGGCCTGGCGCAGGACGGCCCCGCTGAAATTGGCCCGGCTCAGATCGCTGTCGACCAGCAGCGCCTGACGCATGTCGGCGCCGGTGAAATCGGCGCCCTTGGCGATCACCCGGCTCATGTCGCAGGGCAGCAGGCGGTCGGCCCCGAGCAGCAGAGGGCCCATCTGCGCCTCGCGCAGGTCCGCCCCCGACAGCTTGGCCCCCTTCAGCCGCGCGCCGCGCAGGTCGGCCCGGCGCAGGTTGCAGGCCCGCAGGTCCGCCCCTTCCAGGTGCGCGCCCTGCAGCTGGGCGCCTTCCATGTCGAGGCCGTAGAACACCGCCCCCTTGGCCGACAGGGCGGTCAGGTTGTAGCCGCGGATCGACTTCAGCGCCCGCAGGTCGGCGCCGTCGAAGACCGAGGGCCGCCCCTCCGCGCCGTCGGTCTCGCACCATAGGGCGTGCTCGCGGATCATGTCGCCGTAGGGCAGCGCCTCGACGTCCACCCCGGCCAGACCGTCGGTCAGCGCCCCGTCCATCTGGGCGTTGGTGATGTCGGCATGGGTCAGCGAGGCTCCGACCAGGATGGCGTCGCGCAGGTCGGCCCCAGCCAGGTTGGCCCCCGAAAGGTCGGCGCCCGCCAGGTTGGCGCCCGACATCGACGCCTGTTTGAGGTTGGCGCGGACCAGCTTGGCGTCCTTGAGGATGGCGTCGGTGAAGTCGGCCCGCACGGCGATCACGCCGGACATCCGCGTGCGCTCCAGGTTGGCGCCGGCCAGAATGGCGCCCTGCGCCTCGCTGGCCCGCTTGGCGGGCTCGATCACCCGCAGGCCCTTCTCGCGGTCGGGCGTGGTGATGGTGCCCTCGCGCAGGTCGGCCTCGAACATGTCCGCGCCGGTGAGGTCGGCGCCGCGCAGGCAGGCGCCGCGCAGGTCGGCCCGCCGCAGCGAGGCTTCCGTCAGGTCGGTGTTCTGCATGTCCGCGCCATAGAAGATGGCGTGGTCCAGGCGCGCGCCGACGAACTTGCAGCCGTCGAGCACCGCTCCGGTGAAATCGGCGTCGGCGAGATTGCGCCCCCGGAAGTTCAGCCCCGACAGGTCCATCCACGAAAACACGGCTCGGGCGCCGCCCGGCCGCGCGGCCCACAACCGGTCATGCCTTGCGCAGATCAGATCGGCTTCCTGTTGCGTGAGGCGGCGGTGATTCCCGGCCGTCCCGATCGCTGGCATGGGGAACATCACTCCGACGAATGGACCGTCCGATGCTGACAGGCCAATGTTAACGCAAGGCTGACGCCACGGCCGGGTCGAGAAGCCCCTGCCCGGCCAGCTCCCAGGCCAGCGGCCCGCCGCGCGGCGTCCACAGCCGCGTATAGCCGGCCGCGCCATAGCGGTCGAGCGCCAGGGCCAGTCCCTCGCCGGGCTGGGGCTCGAACAGGGCGTCGAAGCCTTGCCCGTCCTCGGACGCCTCGACCAGCGGCCGGCCGACGGCCAGCCGGTGGAAATAGCCGCGGTAGAGGCCGCGCGCCTCCTCGGCGAGCAGGCCGATCTCGGGCTCGAGCCCGGCCGCCCGCAATCGCGCGAGGCCACGTCCGTCGGCGTAGGGCGACGGATCGTCGCAGGCGATCACCACTCGCGCCACGCCGGCGGCGGCCAGCCGCTCGGCGCACGAGGCCAGGCCGGACGACCGCTCGCCGCAGGGTTCGAGAGTGACATAGGCGACGGCGCCCCGCGCACTCTCGCCGATCTGGTCCAGGGCCTGCTCCTCGGCGTGGGGCCGCCCGCCCGGCGCGGTGGCGGCGACGGCCGCCGCCAGACCGTCCCTGGCGATGACGCAGCCCACGGTCGGATTGGGCCAGGTGCGCCCCAGATTGGCCCGCGCGGCGGCGATGGCGCGGCGCATCAGCATGACGTCGTCGGAGATCATGACCCAGCCCGCTCGCTCGACGCCGCCCAGCCCGGCGCCAGGGGCGGTATAGCCTCCAGCGCGGCCGGCGGCGACCGTTCAGTAGGTCACCGTGACCACCAGGGTGTCGGCGTAGGCGCCGCTGGCGACGTACTGGCCGACCGGAACGCGGCCGTAAGCCGTATAGGTGATCGAGCCGAGGACCAGCACGGTCGAGTAAGACTGGGTCACCGTGCCGGCGGTGCCGTCGCCCCAGATCGTCGTCCGGCCTCCGTCGGTATAGATGTTGTAGTTCAGCCGGGAGGCTCCGAAGGCCATCTTGCGGGTCGCGAAGCTGCCCGATCCGGCGGAGATCGACACCGTGAAGGCCGGCAGCAGGTCCAGGCCGAGCCCGCAGCTGACGGTCACCGAACCGGTCGCGTCCCTGGGCGTGGGCGAACTGGCGTTGTACGAGCCGAAGGCCAGGGTGGTCGCCGACACGCTGAGCGGATCGAGGATCGTGCCGCACAGCAGGGCGTGGGCCGGGCGCGGCGCGGCCGCCAGGACCAGGGCCGGCGCCATGGCCAGGAGGCGCGGGTCAACCCTCATGGGCGGGAGCCTCTTCGCACCGCGCCGGCCCCAGGCGCGGAATCTGGTCGCCGACGGCCTCAGGCGCGGCCGGCGCCGAGAAGCGGCAGGCGCCGCCGTCGAAAATCACCGTCCCAGTCACCGGCTGCGACAGGTCCTGAAGGAAGATCTCGCCGTTCCGGCCCAGGATCAGCTCGCGCCCGTCGGCGAGGCGCACGCGCGAGCCCGCGGGCGGGGCGGCGCCATTGGCCCTTCGCAGGGCCAGCAGGGCCGGACGGCCGGCCTTGGGCGTGAAGTCGACCACCACGCCGCTGCGCGCGCGGGGCGCCACGGCCTTGACCTCGTCGTCGAGGCGGGTGGTGATCGGAAAGCTGGCCGTGTCGACCCCGATGCGGTTGGTCGCATAGGGGGTCAGGTCGGCGATCATGGCCTCCCCGCGGGCGTTGGTGGTCGCCGCCTCGCGGTTCTCGCGATAGATCTTCACCCCTGGCTGGCCGGTGCGCACCAGGGCGAACGGCCCGTCCGACGGCCGTGTGGCGAACACCGAGCCGTCGACGTCGACGATGTCGCCAGAAACCAGCGCCCGTCCCCACTGGCCGGCGCTGTTGGACAGCACGCCCACGTCGACGGTGGCGTTGGAGCCGACCCAGGTGGCGTTGGCCTGGAAGCTCTGGGTCCGGTCGGCCGAGGCGGCGACCAGATAGCCGAAACCGCCGTCCGGGTTCACCGAGCGCGTATAGGAGACGCCGGGGTCGAAGCGTCCGTCGTGGGCGTCGCCCCACACCGACGCCGCGCGGTCCTGGCCCAGGGGCACCCGGAAGAACACCTGGCCCGACCAGGCGCCCGGATCGCTGTGGAAGGCCGAGGCCCCGAAGTACCAGCCGTTGGACAGCATGCGGGTATAGGACACCGTCGTCAGCGAAATCCGCCCCGACCCGCCGGTCTGGGATATCCAGGAGGCGGCGATCGAGCCGAAGCCGGGATCGCCGTAGCTGGCCCCCAGCTGCAGACGCGACCTGGGCAAGGGCGCGCCCTCGGCCGCGGCGATGTCCGCATAGGCGCCGCTGGAGCCCGAATAGGAGCCGAACAGCCCGAGCCGCCGTCCCTGGAGCTGGGCCGAGACGGCGTAGAGCGCCCCGTCCCCGAAGCGGCTGTGGCTGCCGGCCAGGGCCGCCGTCGCGGAGCCCAGCGTCCCCAAGGCGACCGCGCCGCCCCCGCCCACCACCTGGGCGTCCTTGGTGGCCTCGGCGTGGCCCTCGAGGGTCAGCCAGCCGGTCGCGCCATAGCGGAAGGTGCCCGCCGTCATCCCGGTCCCGTAGTCGAAACTGCGCAGGCCGTAGCTGCGGCGCAGGACGCCGACCTCGACGGCGTAGCTGCTCAGCCCCTTGGCCAGCAGGTCGGCGCTGACATAGAGCGGCAAGGTGGTGGTCACGTCCCGGCCGAGGGCGTCGCGCACCACCACCACCGCGTCGCCGCGGCCGGTCACCACCGGAATGTTGCGGATGGCGAAGGGGCCAGGCGAGACGTCGGCGCTGTAGACCCGCGCGGAATCGACGAAGACGTCGACGGTGGACGGGGCGGCGACGCTGCCCATGAAATCGGGAAGCGGCAGGGTCGACATCTCGGGCCGCAGCGAGAAGTCCTTGGCGAATTGCAGACCGGCGAAGCGGACGGCGCGCGACCAGCGCAGGTCCGAGGACAGCGCGTCGCCGATCACCCACCGTTGCAGCCGGGCCGGGTCGTCGTACTGGTAGGCGGTGTCCAGCCGCACGAAGCTGTCGACGGCCGGCGAGGCCCGGGCGAGCGCCGTCGAGGTCACCACGCCCCACGGCGCGAACAGCGTCGCCGACAGCGAGCCGCCCACCGACCAGCTCCCGCCGGCGGCCGAGCCCGGGCCGGTCAGGGCCGAGATGTCGTAGCGGCCGATGAAGCCGCCGCCCGAGGCGCCGCCGCTCCAGGCCTGCACGCCGCGAGCGTCGAAGACCTGGACCGGACCGCCGGCCGGCGTGGTCAGCATCAGTTGCTGGCTGGGGCCGACCACCTGGGCGCGCCCGGGGCCCAGCGCCGCCAGGGGCACGAAGTCGCCGACGACCGCCGGGTCGACCGCCACGCCGGCGGCGGTCAGGGCCGCCCGTTCGACCTGGGCCCCGGGACCTGCGCCCCGGACCCGGGCCAGGACATGGTCGGTGCGGCCGTTGACCCAGAGCTCCAGCAGGCTGTCCTGCCCCGGCGGCGTCCTGGCCGGACGCGGCGCTATCGAGGCCTGCTGGAGGAAGGCGTCCGGCGGCGGGGCCGGCGACGCGGCGGCGGGAATGGCGCCGCGCAGTCCCAGCGACGCGGCGTCGGGCTGGATCTCCGGGCGGAGCCCGAGGGTGGAGGACGCGGCGCTGGCGGCGATGGCGGCGGCGAAACTGGCCAAACCCGCACCCATGTCGACCTAGGGCCGTATCACCACGGACGCGGCGATGAGCTTGCCGCTGTCGCCGTCCCGGCTCTCGATGGCGACGGAATCTCCTGGCTTGAGGCCGGCGGCCGGGGCGGTCCACACCCGGCTGGCGCCGGCCAGCACATAGACGGGGCCGCCGGCCACGGCGCGGCGGCCGGCGGCGGCGGCGACCAGTTGGGCGTCGGTGAACTTGCTGCGGCGCGCGCCGGAATTGGTGGCGGTCAGGACCAGCCGGTCGCCGTTCAGCACCGCGTCCCAGGCCAGGGCCGCCCGGCCGCCCGAAGGCGCCCGCTCGAAGACCGGCATGTTGAACTGCAGCAGCACGCGGACCTGCTGCTCCTGCCCGCCGCCAGGCGGCGGCAGCTCGCTGACCACCAGCCGGTAGGCGCGTTCGCTCGCCCCGCCGGCGCGCGGCGAGGCGCGCAGGCGCACGATCTGGGTGCCGCCGGGGGCCAGCTCGGCGATCGGCGGGCTGACCTCCAGGCTGATGCTGGGGGTCAGACGGTCGCCGCCGCCGTCCTGGCTCCAGTCGAAGGCCTCGACCTGGAAGGCCAGCGGCCGGTCGCCCCGGTTCGAGACGTAGAGAACGCCGGCCCGGCTGCCGGGCGCGAGCTCGATGGTGGTCGGCGCCGTCTCCAGCGAGGCCGCGCCGGCCGCCGGGGCCATGACGAGCGCGAGGACGGCGAGAGCGAGGGCGAGCGCCGCCGGCGGCGCGGGCGGATGGCGGCCGGTCGACGGGGCGGCGCGCATGTCGCTCCCCTTCAATAGGTGATCGTCACGGTCACGGTGTCGGCGTAGCTGCCGGCCGCCACGTACTGATTGATCGGTATGCGGCCGTAGACGGTGTAGGCCTGCAGCGCGCCGCTGCCGGAGCCCGCCACGGTCGAGGTCGACAGCGAGCCGTCGCCCCAGATGGTGGTGCGGGCCGAGCCCGTATAGAGCGCATAGGACAGGGCGTTCGCCCCCGAGGCCATGGTGCGGGCCGCCACCGTGGCGCCCGTGCCGGCGCCGGCGTCCAGGGCGATGGCGTAGGGCTGGCCGTTGCTGCACGTGACGCTGACGCTGCTGCTGGCGTCGTCGGGCGTGGCGTTGGTGGCCGAATAGGAGCCGAAGGCCAGGTTGGTCGCCTGCACGTTGCAGACGGCCAGCACCGTGGCGGTCACCGAGAAATTGGTGGTGGCCGTGGAGGCCAGGGCGGCGCACGGGGCGGCCGCAAGGATCAACGAGGTCAAACCGGCGACCGGCGCCCGACGCAATACGAACCTAAGCCAGTACGAATGCGGCATCGTTTTCCCCTGAATTCAACTCATCAAGAACAGAACCTCGGGTCGTCGCGGTGTTCGCGACTCAAAATTTGATACGATGATTGTATCCAATACCGGAAAATGGTGAATCGGGGGTGGACGAATACTAATGTCGCATGGAGGTTATGCGTACTCAAATCAGTGTACGCAGATCAGCGCGCCGGCGACGACACACGCCGACGGGCTCGTTCCGCCGCCGGGCGGGAGCCTGGATCGAAAGGGGATTCCCTAAGGGGTTGTGCGCGGGGGCGCCCGCCCCCGGACCTCAGATCCTGGGCAGGGCCTGGGCCCGGCCCTCGTCCAGATAGCGGGCCGAGACCGGCTTCAGGCCGGCGTCCAGCTCGACGAGCAGCGGGTTGCCGGTGGGGATCTCGACGTCGACGATGGCCTCGTCCGGCACGCCGAACAGGTGCTTGACGATGGCGCGCAGCGAATTGCCGTGGGCGGCGACCAGCACGGTCTCGCCGGCGGCCAGCTTCGGCGCGATCTCGGCCTCCCAATAGGGCAGCACCCGCTCCAGGGTGGTCTTCAGGCTCTCGGTGTCCGGGATCGGCGCGCCGGCGTAGCGGCGGTCGCGGGCGAAGTCGTATTCGCCGCCGGCCGCCAGCGGCGGCGGCGGGATGTCGTAGGACCGGCGCCAGACCTTGACCTGTTCGTCGCCGTGCTTGGCGGCGGTCTCGGCCTTGTCCAGCCCGGTCAGCCCGCCGTAGTGGCGCTCGTTCAGCCGCCAGTCCTTGGTCAGCGGAATCCACAGCTGGCCGGCGGCCGCCAGCGCCGTGTCGGCGGTGCGGATGGCGCGGATCAGCACCGAGGTGTAGGCGCGGTCGAAGGCGACGCCGGCCGCCTTGAGCAGCTCGCCGGAGCGCTGGGCCTGGGCCTCGCCTTCCGCCGTCAGGTCGACGTCCACCCAGCCCGTGAACCGGTTTTCGAGGTTCCAGCGGCTCTGGCCGTGACGGAGGAGAACGAGGGTGGGCATTGGGCGCGCTTCCGGCAGAGGGTCGACGGAGGGGCGGTAGAGCGCACGGACCGGCGCGTCAAGCTGGAGGCCGGCGCGAGGCGTGCTATATGCGGCCCATGCCCGACCGCATCCTTCTGCCGCTTTTCGCCCTGACCGCCGCGGCGATGATCGCCCTGGCGGCGATCTGGCCCCAGGGGCTGGGCGACCGCTCGCCCCGCCCGTTCGGCCACATGCCCGTGCAGCGCACGCCCGAGATGCGGGCGGCCATGCAGCGCGAGACGGCCGCCGCCGTGGCGCAGCAGCAGCGCGACAAGGAAGCCGCCGCCGCCGCCGAGACCGGCTCCTCGCAGCCGGCCCCGGGCAAGTCCCCGGCCGCCAAGCCGCCCAAGCAGAAGGGCCCGGTGATCGACCCCACCGCGCAGCTGCCGTGAGCGGCTTCGACGTCCTGGCCGTCGGCCGCCGAGTCCTGGCCGCCGAGGCCGAGGCGCTGACCCTGCTGGCCGACGGGCTGGGCGACGCCTTCGTCTCGGCCGTCGAGACCCTGTTCGCCGCGCGCGGACGAATCGTCTGCACCGGCATCGGCAAGTCGGGCCACGTCGGGCGCAAGATCGCCGCCACCCTGGCCTCCACCGGGGCCCCGGCCATGTTCGTCCACGCCACCGAGGCCAGCCATGGCGACCTCGGCATGATCGGCCCCGACGACGTGATCCTGGCCTTGTCCAAGTCGGGCGAGACCAAGGAGCTGTCGGACATCCTGGGCTACGCCAAGCGTTTCTCGATCCCGCTGATCGCCATGACGGCGGCGGCGGCCTCGACCCTGGCCAAGGCGGCGGACGTGCTGCTGCTGCTGCCCGACGCGCCGGAGGCGACCGCCGAGATCAACGCCCCGACCACCTCGACCACGCTGCAGATCGCCCTGGGCGACGCCCTGGCCGTGGCCCTGGTCGAACGGCGCGGCTTCACGCCCCGCGATTTCCACGTCTTCCACCCTGGCGGCAAGCTGGGGGCGATGCTGCGCACCGCCGGCGGCCTGGCCCACGGCGGCGGCGAGCTGCCCCTGGTCTCGCCGCGGACCCCGATGCGCGACGCCCTGCTGGTGATGACCGAGAAACGGTTCGGCTGCGTGGGCGTGGTGGACGAGGCCGGCGTGCTGGTCGGCCTGATCACCGACGGCGACCTGCGCCGGCACATCGACGGCCTGATGGATCACGTCGCCGGCGACGTCATGACCCGCGACCCGCGCACCGTCTCCCCCGACACCCTGGCCGCCGAGGCGCTGAAGATGATGGAAGGCCGCATCACGGTGCTGTTCGTCGTCGACCAGGGCCGGCCGGTCGGCATCCTGCACGTCCATGACCTGCTGCGGGCCGGCGTCATTTGAGGTGCGCCGCCGCCCGAACGCGCGCATGACGAGCGTCATAAAACCGTCGATGGCGCGCCGCCTAGCCGCCGTCTAAGAGCAAGATCCGTACACGACGAGACTCAGATGTTTTCAACGCCTCGCGCCGACCTCGCCCCCAACACCCTGGCCTATGAGAACGAACCGCTGGTCAAGGCGACGGGCTTTCGCGAATACGACGCGCGCTGGCTGTTCGGCCCGGAGATCAACCTTTTGGGCGTGCAGGCCCTCGGCCTGGGCCTGGGGACCTACATCCACGAGCTCGGCCAGTCCAAGATCGTGGTCGGCCACGACTTCCGCTCCTATTCGCTGTCGATCAAGCAGGCCCTGACGCTCGGCCTGCTGGCCGCCGGCTGCGAGGTGCTCGACATCGGCCTCGCCCTGTCGCCGGTCGCCTATTTCGCCCAGTTCGACCTCGACGCCCCGTGCGTGGCCATGGTCACCGCCAGCCATAACGAGAACGGCTGGACCGGCGTGAAGATGGGCGCCCAGCGCCCCCTCACCTTCGGCCCCGACGAGATGGGCCGGCTCAGGGACATCGTGCTGACCGGTGCCTTCAAGGAGCGGCCGGGCGGCAAGCTGACCCGCGTCGACGGCGTGCGCGAGCGGTATGTCGCCGACGTCGTCAAGCGGGTCCAGGTGCGCCGGCCGCTGAAGGTGGTCTGCGCCTGCGGCAACGGCACCGCCGGGGCCTTCGCGCCCCAGGCCCTGCGCGACATGGGCGTGGCGGTGGTGGTCGAGATGGACTGCGAGCTCGACTGGACCTTCCCCAAATACAATCCGAACCCCGAAGACCACGTCATGCTCAAGGCCATGGCCGAGCAGGTGAAGATCTTCGAGGCCGACCTGGCCTTCGGTTTCGACGGCGACGGCGACCGCTGCGGCGTGGTCGACGACGAGGGCGAGGAGATCTTCGCCGACAAGATCGGCCTGATGCTGGCGCGCGACCTGGCCCCGCACCATCCGGGGGCGACCTTCGTCGTCGACGTCAAGTCGACCGGCCTCTACGCCACCGACCCGGTGCTCGAGGCCAACGGCTGCACCACCGTCTACTGGAAGACCGGCCACAGCTACATCAAGCGCAAGAGCGCCGAGATCGGCGCCCTGGCCGGCTTCGAGAAGTCCGGCCACTTCTTCCTCAACGAGCCGCTCGGCCGCGGCTACGACTGCGGCCTGACGGCGGCGGCGGCGGTGCTGGCCATGCTCGACCGCAACCCGGACAAGAAGCTGTCGGACCTCAAGAAGGCCCTGCCGGTCGCCTACACCTCGCTGACCATGTCGCCGCATTGCGCCGACGAGGTGAAGTATCAGGTCGTCGACGGCGTGGTGAAGGAATACCAGGCCCTGGCCGCCTCGGGCGGGACCATCCTGGGCCGCGCGATCAGGGACGTGATCACCGTCAACGGCGTGCGCGTGGCGCTGGAGGACGGCTCGTGGGTGTTGGTGCGCGCCTCGTCCAACAAGCCCGAGATCGTGGTGGTGGTTGAAAGCACGCGCTCCGAGGACGATATGCGCGCTCTGTTCCGCCAAGACGTCAAGCCCCGCCTGGCCAAGCGTCCCGACGTCGGCGCCTACAACCAAGAAATCTAAGGACTCTACCCCATGCGCGTCGCGATGATCGGAACCGGGTATGTCGGCCTGGTGTCGGGAGCCTGCTTCGCCGATTTCGGCCACACGGTGACCTGCATCGACAAGGACGCCGGCAAGATCGAGCGGCTGAAGGACGGGGTGATCCCGATCTTCGAGCCGGGGCTGGACAAGCTGGTGGCCGACAACGCCCGCGAGGGCCGCCTGCACTTCGACGTCGACGCCGCCGAGGCCGTGCGCGGCGCCGACGCGGTGTTCATCGCCGTGGGCACGCCCTCGCGGCGCGGCGACGGCCACGCCGACCTGTCCTACGTCTACGCCGCCGCCGAAGAGATCGCCGCCCTGATGGACGGCTTCACCGTGGTGGTCACCAAATCGACCGTGCCGGTCGGGACCGGCGACGAGATCGAGGCCATCATCCGCAAGAAGCGGCCCGACGCCGACTTCGCCGTGGTGTCCAACCCCGAGTTCCTGCGCGAGGGCGCGGCGATCGAGGACTTCAAGCGGCCCGACCGCGTGGTCGTCGGCGCCGACGACGAGCGCGCCCGCGAGGTGATGCGCGAGCTCTATCGGCCGCTGAACCTCAACGAGACCCCGATCGTGTTCACCAGCCGGCGCACCTCGGAGCTGATCAAGTACGCGTCGAACGCCTTCCTGGCGATGAAGATCACCTTCATCAACGAGATGGCCGACCTGTGCGAGGCGGTCGGCGCCGACGTGCAGCAGGTGGCCAAGGGCATCGGCCTGGACAACCGCATCGGCTCCAAGTTCCTGCACGCCGGCCCCGGCTACGGCGGCTCGTGCTTCCCCAAGGACACCCTGGCCCTGGTGCGCACCGCCGACGACGCCGGCGCGCCGGTGCGGCTGATCGAGACCACCGTCAAGGTCAACGACGCCCGCAAGAAGGCCATGGCCGGCCGCGTCGCCGACGCTCTCGACGGCGACCTGCGCGGCAAGACCGTCGGCGTGCTGGGCCTGACCTTCAAGCCCAACACCGACGACATGCGCGACGCCCCCAGCCTGGACATCATCCCGGCCCTGCAGGCCATGGGCGCGAAGATCCAGGCCTTCGACCCGGAAGGGCACGAGGCGCGCCAGCTGTTCCGGGACGTCGACTTCAAGACCGGGCCTTACGAGGCCGCCGAAAGCGCCGACGTGCTGGTGCTGATCACCGAATGGGACCAGTTCCGCGCGCTCGACCTCGACCGCGTGAAGATGCTGATGAAGCAGCCGATCGTCGTCGACCTGCGCAACGTCTACAAACCCGACGACATGCGCGCGCGCGGGTTCAAATATTCAGGCGTCGGACGGGGCTGAGGTCCCGTCAGCCGAACCAGCGGGCGATCACCCAGTAAAGGCCGGTCCAGAACAGCGCCGCCGCCGCCAGCAGAAAGGCCAGGCAGGTGAAGGTCGCCGCCGGTTTCGGCCGGCCGCCCGCGAAGGCGAGGTTTCGCCGCATCGTGTCTCTCTCCCGTGCGCCGCCTATGCTCGCGACGTCACGGAAGCAATGGTCTCACCGTTCTCCCCGGCTGACCAGTAAAATGAACATCGGATGAAGCCTCGGCGCTCCAAGGCTGGGCCATGGGGCGTCGTCCCGAGATGAGGTCCAAGCAAGCGGTGAACGCGACGCCGTCTGGAGCCTCTTCAAAAGCCGGGCGCGCGCCGGGCGGGTGAGCCAGCTTCCACTTCACCCAGGCGCGCTCTAGACGGCCGCGCTCTTCACCGCCCCGGCGATGTCGCTGACGATCTGGGACACCAGCTTCTCGTCGTCGCCCTCGGCCATGATGCGGATCAAGGGCTCGGTGCCCGAGGCGCGCACGACCACCCGGCCCGAGCCGTTGAAGCGGGCCTCGGCCTCGGCGATGACCTTCTTGACCTTGGCGTCCTCCAGCGGCTTGCCGCCGGCGAAGCGCACGTTCTCCAGCAGTTGCGGCGCCGGTTCGAACTGGTGGGCCAGCGCGCTCATCGGCTTGTCCGACTGGACCAGCACGGCCAGGATCTGCAACGCTGCGATCAGCCCGTCGCCGGTGGTCGAGAAGTCCGAAAGGATCATGTGGCCGGACTGCTCGCCGCCGACGTTGAAGCCGCCCTCGCGCATGCGGGCCATGACGTGGCGGTCGCCGACGCCGGTGCGCTCCAGCTTCAGGCCCCTGGCGGTCATGAAGCGCTCCAGGCCGAGGTTCGACATCACCGTCGCCACCACGCCGCCGCCCTTCAGCGTGCCGGCCTCGGCGAAGGCGGCGCCGATGACAGCCATGATCTGGTCGCCGTCGACCGCCACGCCCTTCTCGTCGCAGATCACCAGCCGGTCGGCGTCGCCGTCCAGGGCGATGCCGATGTCGGCGCGATAGGCCTTGACCGCGTGGGCCATGGCGTCGGGATGGGTGGAGCCGCACTCCTCGTTGATGTTGAAGCCGTTGGGCGCGACCCCGACCTCGATCACCTCGGCGCCCAACTCGTAGAGGGCGGTGGGGGCGACCTTGTAGGCGGCGCCGTTGGCGCAATCGATCACCACCCGCAGACCGGCCAGGGACAGGTTGCGCGGGAAGGTCGCCTTGACGATCTCGACATAGCGGGCCTGGGCGTCGTCGATGCGGACCACGCGGCCGAGGTCGCGCGGCGCGGCCAGGCCTTCCTGCAGGCCCTCGTCCATGTGGGCCTCGATCTCCATCTCGCGTGCGTCGGACAGCTTGTAGCCGTCGGGGCCGAACAGCTTGATGCCGTTGTCGGCGAAGTTGTTGTGCGAGGCCGAGATCATCACGCCCAGGTCGGCGCGCATCGAGCGGGTCATCATCGCCACCGCCGGGGTCGGCAGCGGGCCGAACAGGCGCACGTCCATGCCCAGGCTGGTGAAGCCGGCCACCAGCGCCGGCTCGATCATGTAGCCCGACAGGCGCGTGTCCTTGCCGATGACGACCAGATGGCGGCGGTCGCTCTTGGTGCGGAACAGCTTGCCCGCCGCCAGCCCGACCCGCAGCGCCACTTCGGCGGTCATGGGGTGGCGATTGGCTTCACCGCGAATGCCGTCGGTGCCGAAATAGGCTCGCTTGCTCATATGATCAGATAGTCCCGCGAAACGATCGGTAATGCAGATTTATTCCAGAAGCCGCCGCCCCGATGGTAAAGGCGGCTCCCGAACTGGCCGGGCCAGTCGGTCAATCTAAACCACAGCCCGCGCCTACGGAAGAAATTGCGGCGTAACGGAAACCCAGAGCATGTGCGGCATCATCGGCATCGTTGGAACCAAGCCCGTCGCGGAACGGCTGATCGAGAGCCTGAAGCGCCTCGAATATCGCGGCTATGACTCAGCGGGGATCGCGGCGATCGAGGACGGCCACGTCGTGCGCCGCCGCGCCGCCGGCAAGATCAAGGCGCTGGAGGAGGTGGTCGCCGCCGAGCCGGTCGTCGCCACGGTCGGCATCGGCCACACCCGCTGGGCCACCCACGGCGCCCCGTCCGAACGCAACGCCCACCCCCACGTCGCCGGCCGCGTCACCCTGGTCCACAACGGCATCATCGAGAACTTCGCCGAGCTGAAGGCCGACCTGACCGCCGAAGGCGAAACCTTCGAGAGCGACACCGACACCGAGGTCATCGCCAAGCTGATCAATCGCCGCCTCGCCGCCGGCGACGCCCCCCTCGCCGCCTTCAAGCACACGCTCGACCGGCTGACCGGCGCCTACGCGCTGGGCGTGCTGGTCGACGGCGAAGACAAGCTGGTCCTGGGCGCGCGCCGCGGCTCGCCCCTGGTGGTCGGCCACGGCGACGGCGAGATGTTCATCGGCTCCGACGCCCTGGCGGTCGGCCCGTTCACCAACCGCGTCACCTATCTGGACGAAGGCGATTACGTCGCCATCGACCACGACGGCGTCCAGATCTTCGACGTGGCCGGCGCGCCGGTCGAGCGGCCGGTCCGCACCGTCTCCAGCTCGGCCGCCCTGGTCGAGAAGGGCAACTACCGCCACTTCATGGAGAAGGAGATCCACGAACAGCCGGAGTCGGTGCAGCGCACCCTGGCCGCCTATGTGGATCCCGTCACCAAGAAGGCCGCCGCTCCCGGCGACTTCGACTTCTCGCTGATCAGCCGCGTGCAGATCATCGCCTGCGGCACCGCCTTCTACGCCGGCTTGGTCGCCAAGTACCTGTTCGAGCGCCTGGCCGGCCTGCCGGTCGACGTCGAGATCGCCTCGGAATTCCGCTATCGCGACCCGGCCGTCGCGCCGGGCACCCTGGCCCTGGCCGTGTCGCAGTCGGGCGAGACCGCCGACACCCTGGCCGCCCTGCGCTGGTGCAAGGCGCAGGGCCTGAAGACCGCCGCCCTGGTCAACGCCCATGAATCGACCATGGCCCGCGAGGCCGACGTCATGTGGCCGACCCACGCCGGCCCGGAGATCGGCGTCGCCTCGACCAAGGCCTTCACCGCCCAGGTCTCGGCCCTGACCGCCCTGGCCGTCGCCGCCGGCGTCAAGCGCGGCAAGCTCAGCGCCCACGAAGAGGTGCGCCACGTCCGCGCCCTGCTGGAGGCGCCGCGCCTGCTGGCCACCGCCCTGCAGGACGACAGCGCCATCCGCCAGCTGGCCTATGAGTTGTCCAAGGCCCGCGACGTGCTCTATCTCGGCCGCGGCGTGATGTATCCGCTGGCTTTGGAAGGCGCGCTTAAGCTCAAGGAAATCAGCTATATCCATGCCGAAGGTTACGCCGCGGGCGAACTGAAGCACGGCCCGATCGCCCTGGTCGACGAAGAGACCCCCGTGGTGGTCATCGCCCCCTTCGACGAGATGTTCGAGAAGACCGCCTCGAACTTGCAGGAAGTCGCCGCTCGCGGCGGCAAGGTGGTGCTGATCACCGACGAGGCCGGACGCGCGCCGCTGGAACAGGCTTACCGTGTGCTGGAATCGCCGCCCTGCGACAGCCTGATCGCGCCCCTGGTGTTCTCGGCCCCGATCCAGCTGCTCGCCTACCATGTGGCGGTGCAGAAGGGCACCGACGTCGACCAGCCTCGCAACCTCGCCAAGTCGGTCACCGTTGAGTGACGGCGCCGAAGCAGGCATAGGGGGCGCATGACCAAGCCGATCCGCAAAGCGGTCCTGCCGGTGGCGGGACTGGGCACCCGCGTTCTGCCCGGCACCAAGATGGTGCCGAAGGAACTGCTCAACGTCGTCGACCGGCCGATCCTGGCCTACACCGTGGCGGAGGCGCGGGCGGCGGGCATCGAGCACTTCGTGTTCGTCACCGGACGCGGCAAGCAGGCGATCGAGGACTATTTCGACCACCACGTCGAACTTGAGGCCCAGCTCGCCGCCAAGGGCAAGACCGGTCAGCTCGACGAACTGCTGGCCGAGTTGCCGCGTCCGGGCGAGATGAGCTTCGTGCGCCAGATGCAGCCGCTGGGCCTGGGCCATGCGGTGTGGTGCGCGCGCGACGTGGTCGGCGACGAGCCGTTCGCGGTGCTGTTGCCGGACGACATCGTCGACGGCGAGACCTCGTGCCTGAAGCAGTTGGTCGACGCCTTCGGCCAGACCGGCGGCAACCTGGTCGCGGTCGAGGAAGTGCCGCACCAGGAAACGCGCAAGTACGGCGTCATCGACCCGGCCGGGCGCGACGGGCGGCTGATCTCGATGAAGGGCATGGTCGAAAAGCCTTCGCCCGACCAGGCGCCGTCCAACCTCGCCATCATCGGCCGCTACATCCTGCAGCCCGAGATCTTCGATCTGCTGTCGGCCCAGGAAAAGGGCGCCGGCGGCGAGATCCAGCTGACCGACTCGATGGCCAAGTTGATGACTCGCCAGCCGTTCCACGCCTACGCCTATGACGGCGTGCGCTACGACTGCGGCGACAAGATCGGCCTGCTGCGGGCCAATGTCGCCCTGGCCCTCAAGCGGCCCGACCTGGGCGCGGCCGCGCGCCGGGCGATCGAAGACCTGCTCGGCTAGACGCCTTCCGACAAAAAAGTCGCCATCGGACGCCTCTGCGCCCTTGATCTAATTACATTGTGCACAATTTAATTTTGACCAAGCCATGGAGACCGAAATGTCCGACATCCTCTACCGCACCCGCGCCACCGCCGTCGGCGGCCGCGACGGCCACGCCCGCTCGGAAGACGGCGCGCTCGACGTCACCCTGTCGACGCCCAGGGAAATGGGCGGCCCCGGCAAGGCCGGCGCGACCAATCCCGAGCAACTGTTCGCCGCCGGCTACGCCGCCTGTTTCGAGAACGCCGTCCGCTTCGTCGCCCGCCAGCAGGGGATCAATGTCGGCCAGACCTCGGTGACCGCCGAAGTCGGCATCGGCCCGCGCGCCGACGGCCCCGGCTTCGGGCTGGACATCGGCCTGGCCGTGAGCCTGCCTGACCTCGACCGCGAACAGGCCGAAGCCCTGATCGCCGCCGCCCATCAGGTCTGCCCCTATTCCAACGCCACGCGCGGCAATGTCGACGTCCGCCTGACGCTCGCCTGATCCGCGGCGGTCGAGCCCGCCCCTCGCGTTTCTGGGGCGCGGACTTGGCCCGACGCCGCCGAGGCCCTACTCCTTTAGCACAGGAGCAGGGTTTCGGTCGGAGGGGGATTTGCCCCGTCTTTTCGTGTTCGGATACGGCTTCGCCGGGGCGGCGCTGAGCCGCCGCCTGATCGGCGAAGGCTGGGAGGTGTTCGGCGCGGCCCGCGATCCGGCCCGCCGCGCGGCCATGGCCGCCGAGGGCGTCGTCGCGGTCGACCCGGCCTCCCCCGACGCGATCGCCGACGCCGTGGCCCAGGCCCGGGCCCTGCTGGTGGCCGCGCCGCCGGGGCCGAACGGGTGTCCGGCGCTGGAGGCCGTCGTTCCGCAGATCGCCCGCACCGGCGCCTTCCCCGACTGGATCGGCTACCTGTCGACCACCGGCGTCTATGGCGACCGCCGCGGCGGCTGGGTGAACGAGCGCAGCCGGCTCGCGGCCGCCTCGCTGGAAGGCGCCCGGCGGGTGGCGGCCGAGCGCGACTGGCGCCAGGTCGGCCGGGGCATGGGCCTGACCGTCGCCGCCTTCCGCCTGCCCGGCATCTACGGCCCCGGCCGCTCGCCCTTCGACCGCATCCGCGCCGGCGCCGCCCAGCCGGTGACGCGCCCCGGACAGGTCTTCTCCCGCATCCATGTCGACGACCTCGCCGCCGGCCTGCAGGCGTCCATCGCCCACCCGCGCGCGGCCGGCGTCTACAATCTGGTCGACGACGAGCCGGCCCCGTCGGCGACGGTGCTGGCCTATGCGGCGGCGCTAATCGGCGCGCCCCTGCCGCCCGTCGTCGACGCCGACGATCCGAGCCTGTCCGAGGCCAGCCGGCGCTTCTACGCCGAGAACAAGCGGGTTTCGAACGCCCTGGCCAAGGCCGAGCTGGGCTGGCGGCCGGCCTATCCCACCTATCGCGAGGGCCTGAAGGCGATCCTGGCGGCGGGCGGCTGAACATGGAGAAGCGAATGGATACGCGCGCGCTGGTGCTCGGCGGCGGCGGGCCGGTCGGCATCGCCTGGGAGAAGGGCCTGCTGGCCGGCCTAGCGGCCGAGGGCGTCGATGTCGAGGCCGCCGACCACATCCTCGGCACCTCGGCGGGCTCGGTCGTCGGGGCCGAACTGGCTTCGGGGCGCGGCCCCGCCGCCATGCTCCAGGCCGAAATGGCCTACGCCGCCCGCGCCGCCGAGGCCGAGGGCCGCCATGGCCCCGCACCCGACCTGGGCCCGGCCCTGGCGCTGATGGCCCGGCGGCCGCTCGACCGGGAGACGCCGGTCGATCTGCGGATCGAGTTCGGCGCCATGGCCATGGCCGCCCGCACCGTCTCCGAGGACGCCTATCTGGCCGGTTTCGGCGGCCTGGCCGACGCCCATCGCCCCTGGCCGCCGCGGTTCGCCTGCACGGCCGTGGACGCGGTCACCGGCGCGTTCGTGGTCTGGGACGAGGACGCCGCCGCCCCGCTGGGCCGGGCCGTGGCGTCGAGTTGCGCGGTGCCGGGCGTGTTCCCGCCAGTGACCATCGACGGCCGCAAGTACGTCGACGGCGGCGTGCGCTCGGGCTGCAACGCCGACGTCGCCCACGGCCATGGCCGCGTGTTGGTGGTCGCGGTCGTCCCGCCCCTGCTGGCGGGCCTGCTGCTGCCCGGCGTGCGCCGCGAGATGGAGGTCATCGCCGCCGCCGGCGGCCGCGCCGAGTTGATCGTCCCGGACGCCGAGGCGGCCGCGACCTTCGGCCCCAACCTGCTGGACGGGGCGCGGCGCGGCGACGTCGCCCGCGCCGGAGAGCGTCAGGGCCGGGCCGAGGCGGCCCGTATCAAGGCGTTCTGGAACTGAGGATCAGGCCGAGGCCAGCTCCTCCACGGCCGCGATCAGCCGGGCGATGTCCTGCGGCCGCGACAGGCGGTGGTCGCCGTCGCGGATCAGGCTGAAGACCACGTCCTCGCCCTCCAGCGCCTGGGCCAGGGCCAGGGCGTGCCGCCAGGGCACGTCCGGGTCGGCGCCGCCCTGGAGGATGCGGACCGGCGCGGCGATCCCCACCGGCCCCGGCAGGATCGACCAGCGGGCGCCGTCCTCGATCAGCCCTCGCGTGATCGGATAGTCGCCGTCGTCATAGGCCGAGGACCGCAGCCACACGCCCTGCTCCACGATGTCGCGGCGGGCCTCGTCGGTCAGGTTGGGCCACATCAGCTTCTCGGTGAAGTCGGCGGCCGGCGCGATCATCGCCAGCCCCTTGACCCGGTCGGGACGCGACAGGGCCGCCAGGCACGACAGCCACCCGCCCATGGACGAACCGACCAGCACCAGCGGCCCCTCGGTCAACTCGTCGATCACCGCCAGGGCGTCCTCGCGCCAGCGGCTGATCGTCCCGTCGCGGAAATCGCCGGACGAGGCGCCATGGCCGAAATAGTCGAACCGCACGAAGGCGCGGCCCGACGCGCCGGCCCAGGCGGCCAGGGCCTCGGCCTTGGAGCCGGCCATGTCCGACTTGAACCCGCCGAGCCAGACCACCGTCGGCCCCCGCCCGGCCACGCGCCGCCAGGCCAGCCGCTCGCCGCCAGGCCGCGACAGAAATCCCTCGGCTTCGCTCATGGCGCCCGGCTCCCTGGTTCGCTATTAGGCGTTCCTGATAGCGTATCGCCGACCAGGATCGCCACCCTGCCCCTTCCCCCCGATTTCACCCTGCTGCAGGTCGCCCCCGAACTGGAGACCGGCGGGGTCGAACAAACCACCGTCGACGTCGCCGCCGCCGTGGCGCGCGCCGGCGGCCGCGCCCTGGTGGCCTCGCGCGGGGGTCGGATGACGGACCGGCTGCTGGCGGCCGGCGGCCGGCTGTTCGCCATGCCGGCGCACTCCAAGAACCCGCTGACCATCGCGGCCAACGCCGGCCGGCTGATCCGGCTGGTCCGTCGCGAGGGCGTCAGCCTGATCCACGCCCGCTCGCGTGCGCCGGCGTTCAGCGCCCTATGGGCGGCCCGCGCCACCGGAACGCCGTTCGTGGCCACCTATCACGGCGTCTACAACGCCCGCTCCGGCCTCAAGCGCTGGTACAATGCGGTCATGACCCGCGGCGACGTCGTCATCGCCAATTCCGAATTCACCCGCGCCCACGTGATCGCCGAGCACGGCGTCGCGCCCGAACGGGTGATCGCCATCCCGCGCGGCGTCGACCTGGCCCGCTTCGACCCGGCGGCCGTGTCCGACGAACGGGTGGGCGCCCTGCGCCGGGCCTGGGGCGTCGAGGCTGAAGACCGGCGCGTGAAGGTCCTGCTCGCCGGCCGGCTGACCCGCTGGAAGGGCCAGGCGCTGCTGGTCGAGGCGGCCGCGCGGCTGAAGGCGCAGGGGCGGGAGGACTTCCTGATCCTGCTGGCCGGCGACGACCAGGGCCGCGCCGGCTATCGCGCCGAGCTGGAGGCGGCGGTCGCCGCCGCCGGCCTGGGCGGCCAGGTCAGGCTGGTCGGCCATTGCGACGACATGCCGGCCGCCTATCTGCTGGCCGACCTCGCCGCCGCGCCGTCGCTCGATCCCGAGGCGTTCGGGCGGACCGCCGTCGAGCCCCAGGTCATGGGCCGCCCGGTGCTGGCGGCCGACCACGGCGCCTTCCGCGAGACCATGCGGCCGGGAGAGACCGGCTGGCTCATCGCGCCTGGCGACGCCGCGGCCTGGGCGGCGGCGCTGGCCGCGGCGATCGCCCTGCCGGCCGAGACGCGGCGGCGCATGGGCGAGGCCGGTCAGGCCCGCGCCCGGCGGCTCTATTCCGTCGACGCCATGTGCGCGGCGACGCTGGATGTTTACGAAGGCGTGCTAGAGGCGCGTCGAAGACAACCGAGGTCTTGAGGACGGGCGTGGCGAAGGAGATCAAGAAGATCCTGGTCATCAAGCTGGGCGCCCTGGGCGATTTCGTCCAGGCGCTGGCGGCGATGAAGCATATCCGCCAGGCCCACCCCAAGGCCAAGATCACCCTGCTGACCACGCCGCCGTTCGAGGCGCTGGCCAAGGCCAGCCGCTATTTCAACGCGATCGAGACCGACGGCCGGCCCAGCGGGATCGCCGACACCCTGGCCCTGGCCCGGCGGATCAAGGCCGCCCGCTACGACCGCGTCTACGACCTGCAGACCTCGGGCCGCTCCAGCTTCTATTTCCAGTTGCTGCGGCCGTTCCCGCCGCAATGGTCGGGCATCGCGGCGGGCGCCTCGCACCCGCACCGCAACAAGAACCGCAACGCCATGCACACCCTGGAGCGGCAGGCCGACCAGCTCAAGGACGCCGGCATCTGGCCGGACGCGCCGGTGACGCCGGGCAGCGCGCCGCCGCCGGACCTGTCCTGGATCCTCAAGCACCATCCCGCCGGCAAGGCCGCGCCGGGCGCGGGCGCGCCCAAGCCCTATGTCCTGCTGGTGCCGGGAGGATCGGCGCACCGGCTGGAGAAACGCTGGCCGACCGAATCGTTCGGCATCCTGGCCGCCAACCTGCGCGAGCAGGGCTACGACGTCGTCATCATCGGCGGCGTCCAGGAAAGCGCCCTCGCCCGCCAGATCCAGAAATACGTGCCCCAGGCCCGCGACCTGACCGGGCGGACGGATTTCGCCCAGCTGGCCGTGCTCGGCGCGCGCGCGGCCCTGGCCGTCGGCAACGACACCGGGCCGACGCACCTGATCGCCGCGGCCGGCGCGCCGACCATCGCCCTGTTCTCCAGCGCCTCCGATCCCATCCTGTGCGGGCCGCGCGGCCACGTCGCCGTGCTCCAGGCGCCCGACCTCAAGGACCTGCCGGTGGCGGCGGTGCTGACCACGGCCAAGTCGCTTGCGCCGCCGCCGGGAAAATTCCCCGGAAAGTCTTGAATATCTTTGGCCCCGCTTGATCCGCGAGGCGCCTTTAGTCATATACGGATGACGCGGGCCCGCACGTTTACGGGCGCGTGCAGTTCCATGGCTTCAGGAGAAGACGCCTATTCGCCGCCCCATCCAAGCGCCGCCCGTCAAGGACGGTCCGCGCATGAACGAAGACATCCGCGTCCCCCGCGTCCTGCTGATCGACCAACACGGCGAAAAGCAAGGCGTCATGCCGACGTCGTCCGCCCTCGAGGCCGCCGAGGAGGCCGGGCTGGACCTGGTTGAAATCGTTCCGACCGCCGATCCGCCCGTCTGCAAGATCCTGGACTACGGCAAGTTCCGGTTCCAGGAGCAGAAGAAGAAGAACGAAGCGCGCAAGCGGCAGAAGATCGTCGAGATCAAAGAGATCAAGCTGCGGCCCAACATCGACAAGCACGACTACGACGTTAAGGCGCGCTCGATGCACCGCTTCTTCGAAGAAGGCGACAAGGTGAAGGTCACCCTGCGCTTCCGCGGCCGCGAGATGGCCCACCCCGAACTCGGCATGAAGCTGCTGCAGCAGGTCAAGGCCGATTTCGACCCGGTGGCCAAGGTCGAGTACGAACCGCGGATGGAAGGCAAGCAGATGATCATGATCCTGGCCCCGCGCTAGGAGCCGGCTTCCGGCGATCATCCGCCCTCCAACAATCGACAGCATGTGGAGCGCTTCGGGCTTGATCGGCCCGGAGCGTTTTTCCATTGTGGGTCGAGCTTCGGGGGGGCCTCAACCATGATACGCATCTTCGCGGCGGCCGCGGCCGCCACCGCCGCTCTGGCCGCCGGGACCGCCGCCGCCGCGCCGCTGGAAGCCTATGGCAAACTGCCCAGCATCGAGCAGGTCCAGATTTCTCCGGACGGAACACGGCTGGCGATCGTCGTGGCGACGGACGGCGTCAACCGGCAGATGCGGGTCACCACCATCGGCGAGAAGTCGACCGTGATCGGCGGCGTCAATCTGGGCGACGTCAAGCTGCGCGGGATCGACTGGGCCGGGTCCGGCCACGTCATCATCACCGTCTCGACCACCGCCTACGCCCAGGGCGTGATCGGGCGGCGCCAGGAATATTTCATGGCGAGCGATTACGACATCGCCACGGGCAAGCAGTTCAACCTGCTCGACAACGCCGACAACGGCATGAACGTCGTTCTTGGCCCGCCGCAGATTCGCCAGGTCGATGGAAAGCCGACGATCTTCGTGCCGGGCGTCTATTTCCCGCCCGATCAGCCCAGCCACGTCGCCCTCTACCGCATCGACCTCAAGCAGCGCAGGCCGCAGAGGATCGAGGACGGCTACGACGACACCACGGAATGGCTGGTCGGCGCCGACGGCCGCGCCCTGGCCGAGACCGAATATGTCCAACGGACCGGCAAATGGACCTTGAAGATCAAGGACAAGAGCGGCTGGCGCGTCCACCGGACCGATGACGCGCCCATCGACACGCCCGATCTGCTGGGCCTTGGCCGCGACGGAAGCTCGGTCCTGATCGGCGACTGGAACGAGGAAGAGGAGCGGCTGAGCCTCACCGAGTACACGGCCGCCTCGGACAAGGGCGAGCCGCTGCCGCCTTCGGAAGTGCGCGGCGTCATCCACGACCCGGCCCTCCACACCCTGATCGGCGGCCGGGCCATGGTGGGCGACGAACTTCGCTACACCTTCTTGTCGCCTCAGGGCCAGGCGCAGTGGAAATCCGTCGCCAAGGCCTTTCCGGGCGCGCAGGTCGAACTGGTCTCCTGGTCCGACGACCGGCGCAAGATCGTGGTCAAGGTCGATAGTCCGAAGGAAGGCGCGGCCTACGCCCTGATCGACGTCGACGCCAAGCGCGCCAGCTGGATCGGCGAGGTCTACGACGCCATCAAGCCCGAGGACGTCTCGCCGACGCGCCCGATCCGCTACAAGGCCCAGGACGGACTGGAGATCACCGGCTACCTGACCGTGCCCGCCGGCCGCGAGGCCAAGAACCTGCCGCTGGTCGTGCTGCCGCACGGCGGCCCGGCCGCGCGGGATACGCCGGAATTCGACTGGTGGACCCAGGCCCTGGCCTCGCGCGGCTACGCCGTGCTGCGGCCCAACTTCCGCGGCTCGACGGGCTTCGGGTCGAAGTTCCTCGCCGCCGGCTTCGGCGAGTGGGGCCGCAAGATGCAGACCGACCTGTCCGACGGCGTCGCCGACCTGGCGGCCAAGGGCCTGATCGACCCCAAGCGGACCTGCATCGTCGGAGCCAGCTACGGCGGCTACGCCGCCCTCGCCGGCGCCACCCTGCAAAGCGGGGTCTATAAATGCGCGGTCTCGGTGGCCGGTGTGTCCGACCTCAAGCGGTTCATCGTCTGGCGACAGGCCGACTACCGCAGCCGGGACAACGTGTCGCTGCGGTTCTGGACCCGCTTCATGGGCGCCGATGGGATCAAGGACCCCAACCTCGCCGACATCTCCCCGGCCATCCACGCCGACCGGGCGAACGTTCCGGTGCTGCTGATCCACGGCAAGGACGACACCGTGGTCCCCTATGTGCAGAGCGAGATCATGGCCAAGGCGATGACCAAGGCCGGCAAGCCGGTCGAGTTCGTCACCCTGGAAGGCGAGGACCACTGGCTGTCCAAGGGCGTCACCCGCCTGCAGATGCTGAAGGCGACAGTCGCCTTCCTGGAGCGCAACAACCCGCCCAACTGAGGCATGAACAACACGGCGCCGTTGCAAAAATAACGCCACCACTCGAAGAACGCCGTCACGCCATGGCGGGCGGGCGGGCGCGGTCGTATAGGCGGACATGGCCGCCAATCCGACCGCTTCCGACGCCGGCGACAGCCGCGCGCTCTACGTCCTCCTGCTCGTGGTGTTCATCAACATCGCGGGCTTCGGGCTGGTCCTGCCGCTGCTGCCCTTCTACGCCCTGGCGTTCAAGATCTCGCCGGCCCTGATCGGGGTGCTGTTCTCGGCGTTCTCGGTCGGCCAGTTCCTCGGCGAGCCGTTCTGGGGGCGGATGTCCGACCGCATCGGCCGCCGCCCGGTGCTGTTGGCGACCATCTTCGCCGGGGCGCTGACCTATGTCGCCTTCGCCTTCGCGCCGAACTTCGCGGCGGCCGTGGCCATCCGCCTGGCCAGCGGCTTCCTGTGCGGCAACATCTCGACCATCCAGGGCTATATCGCCGACATCACCCCGCCGGCGCGACGGGCCGGCCGGCTCGGTCTGCTCGGCTCGTCGTTCAGCCTGGGCTTCGTCACCGGCCCCGGGATCGGCGGACTGCTGGCCCACCCGTCGGAAGGAACGGCCGGTTTCCACGCGCCGTTGCTGGCCGCCGCCGCCTTCGGCCTGGCCTCGGCCGCCGGCGTGCTGCTGTTCGTGCGCGAGAGCCGCGCGCCGCGGCAGGCCGGAGCCGCGCCGCAGCGCCGCACCGCCGTGCTGGCCGAGGCCCTGGGCCATCCGCTGATCTCGCGCATCCTGGTCATCAGCCTGATCATCATCGCCGGCTTCGCCGGGGTCGAGGCCACTTTCGGCCTGTGGAGCCAGAGCCGGTTCGGCTGGGGCCCGCAGCAGATCGGCTTCTGCTTCATGGTCGTCGGCGGCGTCGCGGCCGTCACCCAGGCCGCCGTCACCGGCCGGCTGGTCCGCCGCTTCGGCGAGGTCGCAACCCTGGTCGGCGGCCTTGGCCTGATCGCCATAGGCATGACCACCCAGGGCCTGTCGCCGAACTGGCAGGTCGCCACCGCCGGCTTCGTCCTGGTGGCGTTCGGCCAGTCGCTGACCTTCCCCAACATCGCCGCCCTGATCTCCAAGGCGACCGCGCCCGACCGCCAGGGCGAGATGCTGGGCCTCAACATGTCGACCGGCGCCCTGGCCCGCATCGTCGGCCCGCTGATCGCCACGCCGCTGTTCGGTCTCGCCGCCGCCCTGCCCTTCCTCAGCGGCGCGGCGCTGGTCGCCGGCTCGCTGTGGATCGCCGCCCAGGTCGGCCGGCGCCTGAAGACGGCGGTATAGGCCGCCTCGCCGTCCTTGCCTTGGCGGCCGGTTTCGCGTATTGACCCCGCTCTTCGGAGTCGCCTGGCCATTGGCATGCCACGGCGGCTCATCAATGCTGTATTAGAGGACGGCTCCCCGGAGCCGCTGCAAAATGCCGAAGTTGAAGACCAAGTCGGGCGCCAAGAAGCGCTTCAAACTGACTGCGACGGGCAAGGTGAAGGCTGGCGTCGCCGGCAAGCGCCACCGCCTGATCAGCCACAACGGCAAGTACATCCGCTCGAACCGCGGCACCAAGGTGCTGAACGATTCCGACGCGCGGATCGTCAAGTCCTACATGCCGAACGGCTGATTTCGCCCCTCCCACCGCATTCTGATCTGAAGGTTTACTGACATGGCGCGTGTGAAACGGGGCGTTACGTCCCACGCCAAGCACAAAAAGGTTCTCGAGCAGGCCAAGGGCTTCTTCGGCCGCCGCAAGAACACCATCCGGGCCGCCAAGGCCGCGGTCGACAAGGCCGGCCAATATTCGTACCGCGACCGCAAGGTCCGTAAGCGCAGCTTCCGCGCGCTGTGGATCCAGCGCATCAACGCGGCGGCTCGCCTGGAAGGCTTCACCTACTCGCAGTTTATCCACGGCCTTGAACTGGCTGGCGTCGTCATGGACCGCAAGGTCCTGGCCGATGTCGCGGGTCAAGACCCGGCTGCGTTCAAGGCCATCGCCGACAAGGTTCGCGCCGCGCTGGCTTAAGGCTGTGGGACGACACGTCCCCTACGCTTTTCGAAAAGCCCTCCGGTCGCGAGCCGGGGGGCTTTTTGCTGTCCGGCCCATTCTTGAATTTGGCAAAGCGCGCTAGAGCACACCCGCCATGACCGACCTTTCCCAACTCGAAGCCGACCTGTCGGCCCAGATCGCCGCCGCCGGCGACCTTTCGGCCCTGGAGGCCGTCCGCGTCGCCGCCCTCGGCAAGACCGGCTCCGTCTCCGCCCTGCTCAAGACCCTGGGCGCGATGAGCCCCGACGAGCGCAAGGAACGCGGCCCGCAGATCAACGGCCTGCGCGACCGCGCCACCGCCCTGATCGCCGAGCGCAAGGCCGCCCTGGAGGCCGCCGCCCTCGACGCCCAGCTGGCGGCCGAGCGCCTGGACCTGACCCTGCCCGCCCCGCCGCGGCGCAAGGGCGGCGTCCATCCCACCATGCAGGTGATGGACGAGATGGTCGCCATCTTCGCCGAGATGGGCTTCTCGGTCGCCGAGGGGCCGGACATCGAGGACGATTTCCACAACTTCACGGCGCTGAACTTCCCGCCCAAGCACCCGGCGCGGGAGATGCACGACACGTTCTTCTTCCATCCCGGCGAGGACGGCGAACGCAAGCTGCTGCGCACCCACACCAGCCCGGTGCAGGTGCGCACCATGCAGCGCACCAACACCCCGCCGCCGGCCCCGTGGATCGCGGGCGGCCAGGAGCCGCCGATCCGCGTGATCGTGCCCGGCCGCACCTATCGCAAGGACTCGGACCAGACCCACACGCCGATGTTTCATCAGGTCGAGGGCCTGGTGATCGACAAGGGCGTCCACATGGGCCACCTCAAGTGGACCCTGGAGACCTTCATCGCCCGGTTCTTCGAGACCGACAGCGTAGTCACCCGCTTCCGGCCGCACCACTTCCCGTTCACCGAGCCCAGCGCCGAGATGGACGTCGGCTGCGACCGTTCGGGCGGCGAGTTGCGCATCGGCCAGGGCTCCGACTGGCTGGAGATCCTGGGCTGCGGCATGGTTCACCCCAACGTGCTGCGCGCCTGCGGCGTCGATCCTGACGTCTATCAGGGCTTCGCCTTCGGCATGGGCGTCGACCGGCTGGCCATGCTGAAATACGGCATGCCCGACCTGCGCGACCTGTTCGCGGGCGACGGCCGCTGGCTGTCGCACTACGGCTTCTCGGCCTTCGCCGATCCCAATCCCGCCTCCGGCCTGAGCTGAGAGCGAACCAATGAAATTCACCCTGTCCTGGCTCAAGGACCACCTTGAGACCACCGCTTCCGTCGACCGGATCGTCGAGGCCATGACCATGGCCGGCCTGGAGGTCGAGGACGTCGAAGACCCGGCGACCAAGCTGGCCGCCTTCTCCGTCGCCAAGATCGTCGAGGCCGTCCAGCACCCCAACGCCGACCGCCTGCGCGTCTGCCAGGTCGAGACCAGGGACGGCCGCAAGGAGATCGTCTGCGGCGCCCCCAACGCGCGCGCCGGCCTGACCACCATCTACGCCCCCATCGGCGCCTATGTGCCGGGCCTGGGCGTGACCCTGGTCGAAAAGCCGGTCCGCGGCGTGGTCTCCAACGGCATGATGTGCTCGGCCTCGGAACTGGAAGTCGCCGAAGAGTCCGACGGCATCCTGGAACTGCCCGACAGCCTCGCCGTCGGGACCTCGGCCGCCGAGGCCCTGGGCCTGGAAGCGGTCATCGACTTCGAGGTCACCCCGAACCGCCCCGACTGGCTGGGCGTCGCCGGCATCGCCCGCGACCTCGCCGCCGCCGGCGTCGGCCGCCTGAAGGACCTGTCCGTGCAGGCCGTTGCGGGCAAGTTCCCCTGCCCGGTCGAGATCCGCCTCGACGGCTCGGACGCCTGCCCGGTGTTCGCCGGCCGTCTGGTGCGCGGCGTGCGCAACGGCCCCTCGCCCGAATGGCTGCAAGCCCGCCTGAAGGCCATCGGCCTTCGGCCGATCAGCGCCCTGGTCGACATCACCAACCTGCTGTCCTACGACCGCGCCCGGCCGCTGCACGTCTATGACGCCGCCAAGCTGACCGGCGGCTTCATCGAGGCCCGCCTGGGCCGCGAGGGCGAGGAAGTCCACGCCCTCGACGGCAAGACCTACGCCGTGACGCCGGACATGTGCGTGATCGCCGACGCCAAGGGCCCGCTGGGCCTGGGCGGGGTGATGGGCGGCGAGGACAGCGGCTGCTCGGAAACCACCACCGACGTCTTCATCGAAAGCGCCTGGTTCGATCCGCTGCGCACGGCCCAGACCGGCCGCGTGCTCGGCATCACCTCCGACGCCCAGTATCGCTTCGCCCGCGGCGTCGATCCGGGCTTCGTGGTCCCCGGCCTGGAGCTGGCCACCAAGCTGGTGCTGGAGCTGTGCGGCGGCGAGGCGTCCGAGGTGCTGGTCGCCGGCCAGATCCCCGCCGCGCCGGTGCCGATCGAATTCGACCCGAACTACGTCCATCGCCTGTCAGGCCTGTCCGTGGCGCGCGAGGGCGTGCTGGAGATCCTGCACAAGCTGGGCTTCGAGACGAAGGGCGACGGCGCGAGCGTCGTCGTCACGCCGCCGACCTGGCGCCGCGACGTCGAGGGCAAGGCCGACCTGGTCGAGGAAGTCGCCCGCATCGCCGGCTACGGCGCCCTGCCCTCGACCCCGCTGCCGGAAGTCGCCCGCGCCGTGGGCGGCGTGCTGACCGTGCGCCAGGCCCGCGCCCGCGTCGCGCGGCGCGCCCTGGCCGCCGCCGGCTATTCCGAAGCCGTCACCTGGTCGTTCACCGCCCGCAAGACCGCCGAGCTGTTCGGCGGGGGCCAGGACGCCCTGGTGCTGGCCAACCCGATCGCGGCCGAGCTCGACTGCATGCGCCCGTCGATCCTGCCGAACCTGATCGAGGCCGCCGGCCGCAACGCCAAGCGCGGCTTCGCCGACGCGGCCCTGTTCGAGATCGGCCCGGTGTTCGGCGGCGACCAGCCGCAGGACCAGCGCCTGGCCATCAGCGCCATCCTGGCCCCGCACGGCCCGCGCCGCTGGGACGGCGCCCAGGCCGAGGACGTGTTCACCATCAAGGCCGACCTGATCGCCCTGCTCGACGAGCTCGGCGCGCCGACCGCCAACCTCCAGGTGGCGCAGGGCGCCGCCGCGCCCTGGTGGCACCCCGGCCGCTCCGCCCGGCTGCAGCTCGGCCCCAAGGCGGTGATCGCCGAGTTCGGCGCCCTGCACCCGGCGGTGCTCAAGGCCCTGGACGTCGACGGCCCGGTCTATGGCTTCGAGGTGTTCGTCGAGACCATTCCCGAGCCCAAGAGGAAGCCGACCAAGACCAAGCCGGCGCTCGCCCTGTCGCCGCTGATGCCGCTCAGCCGCGACTTCGCCTTCGTGGTCGCCAAGGACAAGGCGGCCGGCGACCTGACCAAGGCCGTGGCCGGCGCCGACAAGGCGCTGATCGCGGCGGCCCGCGTGTTCGACGTCTATGAGGGCAAGGGCGTCGAGGACGGCTTCAAGTCGCTGGCGGTCGAGGTGACCATCCAGCCGCGCGAGGCCACCCTGACCGAGGCCGAGATCGAGGCCCTGTCGGCCAAGATCGTCGCCGCCGCCGAAAAGGCCACCGGCGCCAAGCTGCGCGGCTGATCGCGGAAGCGGAACCGGGGCCCTTCAGCGCACAGCGAAGGGTCCCGCACCCATTTTCACGGGGTCCGCGCTTGCGCGGCGCGGCTCGGGTTCTACCTTATTCCCTCAGGCCGCGTGGGGACATGCGGCGCCGAACGAGGGAAATTCGTGGACCAGCCGCCCGCCCACAAGCCCGCCAAGCCCAAGGCCGAACTCTGGCTGGAGCGCGGCATCTTCGCCTCGCGCTGGCTTATGGCGCCCTTCTATGTCGGGCTGGTGCTGGCGCTCGCCGCCATGCTGCTGGTGTTCTGCCAGGAGCTGGTGCACGCCCTGCCGCAAATCGTCTCCGGCCATGCCGAGGCTGACGACGCGATCCTGGTGGCCCTGTCGCTGATCGACCTGTCGCTGGCCGGCAACCTGCTGCTGATCGTGATCTTCTCGGGCTACGAGAACTTCGTCTCCCACATCGACGTCGGCGACAACGACCGGCCCGACTGGATGGGAACGGTCGATTTCTCCGGCCTGAAGATGAAGCTGATCGCCTCGATCGTGGCCATCTCGGCCATCGCCCTGCTCAAGGCGTTCATGGCCCTGACCGAGCGCGGCGCGGTGCTGGACACGGCCAAGCTGACCTGGCTGGTGATCATCCACCTGACCTTCGTGCTCTCCGGCGTGTTCCTGGCGACGATGGACTGGATCGCCAGCAAGACCGCCAAGCATTGAGCCCCCTGCGCCTTCCGCGCCGCGCCGGGTGAAACCGCTCCCGCTTTCGCCCGGCTCGTTCTAGTCTGGACGTTTCCCTCCCGGGAAAGGCGTGGATGGACACCGGCAAGGAGCAGGGCCTTCTCAAGCTGTCGATCGCCGTGACCTTGGCGACCGGCGCCCTGGGCGTGGTCATCGGCGTCGCCTCGCGCTCGCAGTCCATCCTGTTCGACGGAATCTACGCCGGGGTCGACGTGGCGATGACCGTCCTGGCCCTGCTGGTCTCGCGCCTGCTGGCCAGCGAGGGCAGCCGCCGCTTCCAGTTCGGCTACTGGCACCTGGAGCCGCTGGTCACCGCCGCCAACGGCGTGGTGCTGGCCCTGGCCTGCCTCTACGCCTTCCTGACCGCCCTCGGTTCGGTGCTGGAGGGCGGCCGCCATGTCGAGTTCGGCTCCGCCGCCCTCTACGCCTTCCTGACCAGCGTCGTCGACCTGGCCCTCGGCGTCTATGTCGGCCGCCAGGCCCGCCGGCTCGATTCCGACCTGCTCAGGACGGACGCCCGGGCCTGCCTGATCGGCGGGGCGCTCAGCGGGGCGCTGCTGGTCAGCTTCATCGTCGGCGCGGCGCTGGAACGTGGCGGGCGCGCGGACCTGACGCCCTATGTCGACCCGCTGGTGCTGATGCTCCTGGCCCTGGCCATGATCCCGGCCCCGCTGGGCGGGGTCCGCCGGTCGCTGCGCGAGGTGTTCCAGGTGGCGCCCGAGGCGCTGGACACGCGGGTGCGGGCGGTGATGGACGACGTGGTCGCCCGTCATGGCCTGGGGCGCTACACCAGCTATGTCGCCAAGGTCGGGCGGGCGCGGTTCATCGAGATCGCCGCCCTGGTCCCGCACGGCTATCGCGTCGAGCAGGCCGACGCCGTGCGCCGCGAGATCGCCGAACGGCTCGGCGGCCCGCCCCACGGCGGCCAATGGCTGACCGTGATGCTGACCGCCGAGGACGAGTGGCTGTAGGCGCCAGGCCTCAGATCGGCAGGATGTGGCGCGTGCGGCTGTAGGACAGGTAGCCGATGTTGGCGCCCAGGCGCAGGCCCAGCCCGGCGCGGATCGGGGCCAGGGTGATGTCGTCGGCGCGCTGATAGTTCACGCCCAGGCCGCCGACGAAATAGGCCGATCCCTCGACGCCGGGGAAGCGGCGGAACACCGCGTCCGGATACTGCAGGCCGTAGCACAGGGTGAACACCCGGCTGGCGTTGCCGCCCCAGTCCCAGCCGATGGACGGTCCCTGCCAATAGACCTCCTGGGTCGGACGGTTCTTCATATAGAGCAGGCCCTTGCCGTAGCGCACCCCGCCGAGGAAGGCGGCCGAGCCCTCCTGCCCCGCCAGATAGGCCGTCGGCTGACCGTTCTCGCGGAACGCCCGCTCGACGGCGGCGCCGGCGCTCTCGGCGGTGACGCCCATGAAGTCGGACACGGCGTTGACCGTCTCGTCGCGGGTGTAGGTCTCGGCCCGGCCGGAAGACGGATAGCTGGGAGCCGGACCGCCGTCCTGCGGCGCGCCGGGCTGGCCCGGATAGGACCGCGGCGGCGGCGGCGAATAGGGCTGCGACGCCGGCGGCGGCGAATAGGGTTGCGAGGAATAGGGCTGAGACTGGGCGCGGCTCGCCGAAGCGTAAGCGCCAGTCCCCGCGGCGGCGAGGCCGGAAATGATCAGGGCGCGGCGGTCCATGGGGCCGAATCTCCATATGCGGCTGAGGACGCGAGGCTGGCGTCCTAATGAGTCCTGTTTTGGGCCAGGGCGCTTTAACGCCTGGTTAAGCATGTGCGGGCGGGCGGCCTCGCGTTCGGCCCATAATGTGATAGAGGCAGGCGCCATGACGTCGACGCCCCTCTCCAACATCCGAAACTTCTCGATCGTGGCCCATATCGACCACGGCAAATCGACCCTGTCCGACCGCCTGATCCAGGAGACCGGCGCCCTCACCGCGCGGGAGATGACCACCCAGGTGCTGGACTCGATGGACATCGAGCGCGAGCGCGGCATCACCATCAAGGCCCAGACCGTCCGCCTGCACTACAAGGCCAACGACGGCCAGACCTATGTCCTGAACCTGATGGACACCCCCGGCCACGTCGACTTCGCCTACGAGGTCAGCCGCAGCCTGGCCGCCTGCGAGGGCTCGATCCTGGTCGTCGACGCCTCGCAGGGCGTCGAGGCCCAGACCCTGGCCAACGTCTATCAGGCCATCGACAACAACCACGAGATCGTGCCGGTCCTCAACAAGGTCGACCTGCCCGCCGCCGACGTCGACCGGGTCAAGGCCCAGATCGAGGACGTCATCGGCCTGGACGCCTCCGACGCCGTGCAGTGCTCGGCCAAGACCGGCCTCGGCATCCACGACGTGCTGGAGGCCATCGTCACCCGCCTGCCGCCGCCCAAGGGCGATCCGGCCGTGCCGCTGAAGGCGCTGCTGGTCGACGCCTGGTACGACGCCTATCTGGGCGTGGTGGTGCTGGTGCGCGTGTTCGACGGCACGCTGAAGGTCGGCCAGCAGGTCAAGATGATGCAGACCGGCGCCACCCACCGCATCGACAAGGTCGGGGTGTTCCGGCCCAAGGCCACCGACGTCGACATGCTCGGCCCCGGCGAGGTCGGCTTCATCACCGCCAGCATCAAGGAAGTGGCCGACGCCGCCGTCGGCGACACCCTGACCGACGAGAAGAAGCCCACCGCCGCCGCCCTGACCGGGTTCAAGGAAGTGCAGCCGGTGGTGTTCTGCGGCCTGTTCCCGGTGGACGCGGCCGATTTCGAGGACCTGCGCGCCGCCGTCGGCAAGCTGCGCCTCAACGACGCCAGCTTCACCTACGAGATGGAGACCTCGGCGGCCCTGGGCTTCGGCTTCCGGTGCGGGTTCCTCGGCCTGCTGCACCTGGAGATCATCCAGGAGCGGCTGCAGCGCGAGTTCAACCTCGACCTGATCGCGACGGCGCCGAGCGTCGTCTACAAGATCGCCATGACCAACGGCGACGTGATCGACCTGCACAATCCGGCCGACATGCCCGACCCGGTCAAGATCGACACCATCGCCGAGCCGTGGATCAAGGCCACCATCTTCACCCCGGACGAATACCTGGGCGGGGTCATCAAGCTGTGCCAGGACCGCCGCGGCCAGCAGCGCGAACTGTCCTATGTCGGCAGCCGGGCGATGGTCGTCTACGACCTGCCGCTGAACGAGGTGGTGTTCGACTTCTACGACCGCCTGAAGTCGATCTCGAAGGGCTACGCCAGCTTCGACTATCAGATCGAGGACTATCGCGAGGGCGACCTGGTCAAGATGTCGATCCTGGTCAACGCCGAGCCGGTCGACGCCCTGTCGATGCTCGTCCACCGCACCCGCGCCGAGACGCGCGGCCGCTCGATGGTCGAGAAGATGAAGGAGCTGATCCCGCCGCACATGTTCCAGATCCCGATCCAGGCGGCCCTGGGCGGCAAGGTCATCGCCCGCGAGACGGTGCGCGCCCTGCGCAAGGACGTGACGGCCAAGTGCTACGGCGGCGACGCCAGCCGCAAGCGCAAGCTTCTGGACAAGCAGAAGGAAGGCAAGAAGCGCATGCGGCAGTTCGGCAAGGTCGAGATCCCGCAGGAAGCCTTCATCGCCGCCCTGAAGATGGACGAGGATTGATCCCGCCTCCGGATCGCGCATTGTCCGCATGCGCACGGCGCCATAAATTCACCATGGCGGTCGCCGATGCGGCCGCTTTCGGGGATTCATCTGAGAGATATCTGATGCGCAAGGTTCTGGTTTCGGCCGCCCTGATGGCGGCCGCCCTGGTCATCGCCGGCTGCAACACCATCGCCGGCGTCGGCCGCGACGTCTCGGCCGCCGGCCACGCCGTGAGCAGCACGGCGGACGACGCCAAGCGCTGATCGGCGCCATTAAGGTCCGGGCGGGCCCGCCCGTCCGTTCCGCCTCAGGCGTCGTCCTCCCGGGAGGCGGCGCGGGCGGCCTCGCCGGCGTCGGGATGGCCTGACGCGGCGTCGGGGCGGCCTGGGCCGGCCTGACCGGACGGCGTCGCCCCGTCGAGCAGCCGCTTGAGCGCCCGCCCTTCCGGATCGGGCGGCTCGGCCGGTTTCTCGACCTGTGGTTTGGGCTGGGGCCCAGCCATGCGCGCCTCCTTCGCCGACGCCTCCGCGCCGCGCCTCGATCCTAGCACCCCGCCGCCGCGCGGAAAGACGCTCGCCCATTCGTGAACGGCGTGCGGTTGACGCTTGCCGATCTTGCGGCAAGCCTTGCCGCGTACCGGAAGCGAGGCTTCCGGCCGAGCAAGGAGAGGCGCGTGGCTCACAAGTTCGAGATCTACAAGGACAAGGCCGGCGAGTTCCGGGTGCGCTTCAAGTACAATTCCGAGATCATCTTCTCGACCGAGGGATACTCGTCCAAGGCCTCCGCCAAGAACGCCATCGAGTCGATCAAGAAGAACGGTCCCGAAGCGCCCGTCGAGGACAATTCGGCCAGCTAGCCGCCGCCCGGCGCGGACGGGGCGACGCCGCGCGTTCCCCCGTCTCTCCGCGCCCGCCCCTTGGCCGGAGCGCGCGTGGTCATCCGGGCTCTATCACGTCGCGCAGCAAAGCCGCCGTGGCCGCCGCCAAGGCGCCTTCCTCGGCTTCGAGCTGGGCGATTTCGGTCATCAGGGCCGCCTTCAGCCGCTCGGCCGCCGACGGCGCCGACTGCAGAGCCTCGGCCGTCGCCCGCGCCAGGACCATGGCCGCGCGCAGGTCGATGTCCATGGCCGCCGCCCAGGCGTCCGGGTCCCGTCTCCAGATCGGCGAGTCTTCGTTCCTGCCGTCCATCCCCGCCTCCGAAAGAGTCGATGGAAACGCACATGAACCAGGGGCGGCCTTGCGACAAAGCCCGCGCCCGACTGGCCTACGGGGCGCTCGCGCCGGTTAACCGCGTCCTAATTTCACCCCTCTGAGCCAATCCGCCGCAGGCGACGGCCGATGCTTCAGCGCGCCGGTTGCGGCCGTCCGCCGGCGGCGATCCAGGCGTCCGTGCGCCGGTCGAGCAGGTTGAGCGGCAGCGGCCCCGAATCGAGGATTTCGTCGTGGAAGGCGCGAACGTCGAACTTGTCGCCCAGCCGAGCCTCGGCGCGGCGGCGCAGCTCCAGCATCTTGAGCTGGCCGATCTTGTAGGCCAGCGCCTGGCCGGGCCAGGAGATGTAGCGGTCGAGCTCGACGTCGACGTTCTTCTCGGCCAGGGCCGAGTTCTCCATGAAGCAGGTCTTGGCCTTCTCGCGGCTCCAGCCCTTCCAGTGGATGCCGGTGTCGGCGACCAGGCGGCAGGCGCGCCACATCTCGAAGGACAGGCGGCCGAACTGCTCGTAGGCGTCGCGATAGATGCCCATCTCCTGGCCCAGGTGCTCCGAATAGAGCGCCCAGCCCTCGACGAAGGCGGTCACGTCGGCGTTGCGCCGGAACCACGGCAGGTCGGTGCGCTCCTGGGCCAGGGCGATCTGGATGTGGTGGCCGGGGACGGCCTCGTGCAGGGTCAGGGCCGGCAGCTCGTACAGCGGCCGCTGGTTCAGGTGGCTGGTGTTGACCATGTAGCCGCCGGCGACGCCGAGTTGCGGGCTGCCGTTGAAGTAGCGGCCGCTGGTGTAGCCGTCCTCGATCTCGGGCGGCACCGGCCGTACGCCGTAGGTCAGGCGCGGCAGCTTGCCGATCTCGCCGGGCAGCTTGTCGTCGATGCGCTTGGCGATCTCGCTGGCCTTCTCCAGGAGCTGCTGGCGCGAGGTCGGATAAAACTTCGGGTCGGTGCGCAGATAGGCCAGGAACTCGGGGAAGCTTCCCTTGAACCCGGTCTCGGCGATGGTCTTGTCCATCTCGGCGCGGATGCGCGCCACCTCCTTGAGGCCCAGCGCGTGGACCTCGTCGGGGGTCATGTCGGTGGTGGTGTAGCGGCGGACCAGATAGCGGTAGTACCGCTCGCCGTCCGGCAGCTCGCGCGTGGCCAGGGTCGTCCGCGCCTTGGGCAGGTATTCGGTCTGCAGGAAGGCCAGGAACTGGCGCTCGGCCGGCTTGATCCTGTCGGCGACCACGGCCAGCGCCCTGGCCCGCAACGCCTCCTGCCGCGCCGCCGGAATGGTCGACGGCAAGGTTGCGAACGGCGCCAGCAGCGGGCTGGCCGACGGCGCGGCGTCGGCGTGGGCCTTGGCCTGGACGATCACCGCCTCGACGGTGCGCCTGGGCTGGACGAAGCCGGTGGCCAGCCCCCGCCGGGCGTTGGCGGTCTCGACGTCGTAATAGGCCGGCAGGGCCTCCAGGCGGGCGATCCAGGCCTCGGCGTCGGCGAGGTCGCGGACGCGGGTCGAGCTGGCGACATAGTCGGGCGTGGTGAAGAACGAGGAGTCGCTGTTGATCGGCTCGCGCTCCTCGTCGAAGGACATCCCCTCCAGCCGGGCGTCGACGACGCGGGTCAGGAAGTCGCGGTTGAGCGTGTCCTCGTCGCCCAGGCTGGCGCCGGCCAGGGCCTTGAGGCGCTTCTGCAGGCCCTGGAGCGTCGCCTTGCGCTTGGCCACGGCCGCCTGGCTGTCGTCAGGCCAGCGCCGCAGCGCCTCGCGGTCGCCCTCCATGCCGGCGCTGATCGGGTCCTGCGCCCGGTCGTAGGCCTCGAAGTCGGCGATGACCGCGTGCAGCTGGGCGGCCGGCCCGGCGACGGCGCGCGCCGTCTTGGCCGGGGCCGCCTTGGCGGGCGGCGTCTCGGCCGCGGCCGGATGGATCGCGGTCAGGGCGGAGGTCAGCAGGGCGGCGGCGGCCAGGGCGGGGAGCTTGGACATGGCCCGAGCCTAGGCGGCGAACCGGACCGGCGCCAAGACCCCCGCTCGCGGTTTTGTCGCGGGGCGGCCGGTTTCGCGCCCCGGACGAGCCGCCTAGGCCCGCCGCCGCGCCGGCGGCGCCAGTTCGACCTCGTGGATGTAGTCGCGGGTCAGCGGCAGGGCGTCGACGCGCTTGGACAGCTGGACCTGGAAGACCATGCAGTCGAGGTAGCGGAAGGCCAGCTCGCTGACGCCCAGATAGAACTCCCACATCCGGCAGAAGCGCTCGTCATAGAGCTCGGCGATCGCCTCGCGCTGGGCAAGGAAGCGCATCCGCCAGCAGCGCAGCGTCTCGGCGTAGTGCAGGCGCAGGACCTCGATGTCGGTGATCCACAGCCCGGCCTCCTCCACCGCCGCCGTCACCTCCGACAGCGCCGGGATGTAACCGCCGGGGAAAATGTACTTGCGGATGAACGACTGGGTGATCCCCGGCGGCGAGCGGCGGCCGATCGAGTGGATGACCGCCACCCCGTCGTCGGTCAGCAGGTCGGCGATCCGCTGGAAGAAGGCGCGGTAGTTGGGCGCGCCGACATGCTCGAACATGCCCACCGAGACGATGCGGTCGAACGGTCCGACGACGTCGCGATAGTCGGTCAGCTCGAAGCGGGCGCAGGCGGCCAGCCCCGCCGCTTCGGCCCGCGACCGCGCCACGGCCAACTGCTCCTCGGACAGGGTGACGCCGGTGACCTTGGCGCCGTAGCGGCCGGCCAGCTCCAGCCCCAGCCCGCCCCAGCCGCTGCCGATGTCGAGCACCCGCTGGCCGGGCGACAGGTCGAGCTTGGCGGCCAGGTGCGCCTTCTTGGCGGCCTGGGCCTCCTCGAGGCTCATGTCGGGCCGGGCGAAATAGGCGCAGGAGTACTGCATGTCGGCGTCGAGGAAGCGCCGGTAGAGGTCGGTCGACAGGTCGTAATGGACATGGACGTTGCGGCGCGACGCCGCCCGAGTGTTCCACTGCTCCAGCCGGCGCTCCAGGGCGTGGACCACCCGCATGACCGCGCCAGGCCGCGCCGGAACGCCGGTGCGGTTGCGGCCGACCATCTCCAGAAGGTCCCACATCGCGCCCTGCTCGAGTTCGAGGTCGCCCTCCATCCAGGCTTCGCCGAGGCCGAGGTCCGGGTCGCGCATCAACCGCCGCACGCCCCGCGCCGTCAGGCGGACCGTCACCGGCGGTCCCGAACCGTCACCATATTCCTCGACGCGGCCGCCCGGATAGACGATCGAAAGACGCCCGACGCGAATCAGGCGACGGATCAAGCCCTGCAACATGCTTGCCCCTTGCACGCTCTGTTCGGCCCTAACGGATTTGAAGCTGGGAAGGTTGCGGCCGGGGTTCAAGACCCGCCCCGCGGGCGGACGCCCCTTCACAAACCCGGCGGCGCCCGGCAGCTTGGGGCCGCCACGATCAGGGGAGCGCGCATGAGCGCCACGGACACCGCCGTCGACGCCGCGCCCGCGCGCTCCTTCGTCGGCCGCCTGAGATCCATCTTCGGCGGGTCGGTGGGCAATCTGGTCGAATGGTACGATTGGTACGCCTATTCGGCCTTCGCCCTCTATTTCGCCAAGGCGTTCTTCCCCAAGGGCGACCAGACCGCCCAGCTGCTGCAGGCGGCGGGGATCTTCGCGGTCGGCTTCGTCATGCGCCCCATCGGCGCCTGGCTGATGGGGGTCTACGCCGACCGGCGCGGGCGCAAGGCGGCCCTGACCCTGTCCATGCTGATGATGTGCGCCGGCTCGCTGCTGATCGCCCTGACGCCGAGCCACGCCCGCATCGGGGCGGCGGCCCCGGCGATCCTGTTGATCGCGCGCCTGATCCAGGGGCTCAGCCTGGGCGGCGAATACGGCGCCAGCGCCACCTACCTGTCGGAAATGGCCAGCCGCCGGCATCGCGGCTTCTGGTCGAGCTGGCAGTACGTCACCCTGATCATGGGCCAGCTCGCCGCCCTGGCCGTGCTGATCGTGCTGCAGCGGACCATGACCCAGGCCGACCTGGAGGCCTGGGGCTGGCGCATCCCCTTCGCCATCGGCGGCGCGCTGGCCCTGACCGGCCTCTGGCTGCGGCGCAACATCGCCGAGACCGCCGCCTTCGAGAAGGTCCAGGCGGCCGGGACCAAGGGCGGCCTCGCCGCCCTGCTGGCCCACCCGCGCGAGGCGGCCATCGTCGTCGGCCTGACCATGGGCGGAACCTTGGCCTTCTACGCCTTCACCACCTACATGCAGAAGTTCCTGACCAACACGGCGGGCTTCTCCAAGTCGGCGGCGACCGAAATCTCGGCGGCCAGCCTGATCGTCTATATGCTGCTGCAGCCGCTGGTCGGCCTTCTGTCGGACAAGATCGGCCGCCGGCCGGTGCTGACGGCGTTCGGCGTCCTGGGAACCCTGTGCACCGTGCCGATCCTGACGGCGCTGTCGCACACCCGCGACCCGCTGGTCGCCTTCGCCCTGATCACCGCCGCCCTGGCCATCGTCTCGGGCTACACCGCCATCAACGCGGTGGTGAAGGCCGAGCTGTTCCCCGCCCATGTGCGCGCCCTGGGCGTCGCCCTGCCCTACGCCCTGGCCAATTCGCTGTTCGGCGGCACGGCCGAATATGTGGCCCTGTGGTTCAAGCAGGCCGGACGCGAGCCCTACTTCTATTGGTACGTCGCCGGCGGCGTCGCCGTCTCGCTGGTGGTCTACGCCCTGATGCGCGACACCCGCGACCACAGCCGCATCATCGAGGACTGACCCGCGACGCCATGAAGATCCTGTCCCAGATCGCCCCGACCGACATCGCCGCCTTCGTGCTGTTCGCCCTGTGCTGGCTGTTCTACGAGCCGCTGCTGCGCCAGCTCTCGCGCGGGCGAGGCGCGATCAACACCGACATGACCGTGGTGCGCCGCGCCTGGATGGCCAACATGGTCGGGCGCGAGAACCGCTTCCTCGACAGCAACCTGATGGGCCACGCGCTCAATTCGGCGTCGTTCTTCGCCTCGGCCAACCTGATCGTCATCGCCGCGGCGGCCGGGGCGCTGTTCGGCGGCGAGGCGACCTACCGGTCCGTCACCGCCCTGGCCATCCTCGACCGGGTGCCGCGCATCGTCTTCGACATCAAGCTGGCGGTGGTCACCATCACCCTGGCGCGGGGCTTCCTCGACTTCATCTGGTCGATCCGCCAGATGAACTACTGCCTGGCGGCGATCGGGGCCGCGCCCGAGGGCGCGCCGCGGGCCCAGCTGAAGGCCTATGGCGAGGCGGCGGCCCAGTTGCTGAACCCCGCCCTCTCCTCCTTCAACGCCGGGGTGCGGGGCTACTATTTCGCCCTGGCCGCCGCGGCGTGGCTGCTGGGGCCGGCCCCCTTCGCCGCCGCGACGCTGGGGGCCAGCGGCCTGCTGCTCTGGCGCCAGCGCCATTCGCGCGCCGCCAGGGGCGTGCAGGACATCCGCCGTCTGCTGGAGGCGCGGGAAGCCTCAGGCGAGGCCGAGCCGCCGGCGCTCGGCCCGGGGGAGCCTGGCGGCGACCAGGGCGTGGGCCGCCGCTAGATAGGCCTGCGTCTCGTCGTCCGGCAGGACGTCGAGGGCTTCGAACCGGATCCACTTGGCGCGCGCCAGATAGGGCGCGGGCCGGCCGACGCCCTCGGCCGCCAGCATCTCGAAGGCGGCGTCCGACGCCTTGAACGACCAGCCCCCCGCCGCCGCCGGCCCGGCCACGGCGAACATCTTGCCGCCGACCTTGTAGACCCGGCTGCCGCCCCACTGCACCGTCAGGGTCGCGGCCGGCAGCGACAGGCTGAAGGCCTCGAACTCGGCGGGGCTCATGCGCGCGCCGAGAGAGGCCGCACCGGAAGAAACCGCGCCGGCCTCGCCGTCACGCCTCGACCCCGACGCCCACCGGGCAGGTCACGCCGGTGCCGCCGATGCCGCAATAGCCGCCGGGGTTCTTGGCCAGGTACTGCTGGTGATAGTCCTCGGCGAAATAGAACGGCTCGGCCCGCCGGACCTCGGTGGTCACCGGGCCCAGCCCCCGCTCGGCCAGAGCCTTGGCGTAGGCCGCGCGCGAGGCCTCGGCCGCCGTCGTCTGGGCGTCGGAATAGGTGTAGACGCCCGAGCGGTACTGGGTGCCGATGTCGCCGCCCTGGCGCATGCCCTGGGTGGGGTCGTGATTCTCCCAGAACGTCCTGAGCAGCGCCTCGTAGGAGATCACCGCCGGGTCGAAGACCACCAGCACCACCTCGGCGTGGCCGGTGCGGCCCGAGCACACCTCCTCGTAGGTGGGGTTGGGCGTGAAGCCGGCGGCGTAGCCCGCGGCCGTCACCCAGACGCCGGGAATGTTCCAGAACAGCCGCTCGACGCCCCAGAAGCAGCCCATGGCGAACTGCGCCAGCTCCAGGCCTGGCGGATAGGGCCCCTTGAGGGCGTGGCCGTTGACGAAATGCGCGGCGGAGGTGGCGATGGCCTCGGCGCGCCCCGGCAGGGCCGTCTCGGCGGTGGGGGTTTCGAGGGGCTTCTTGGCGAACAGCATGGCGAAAATCCCGAGGAGAATGGAGCCCGCTAAAGATAGTGATGCAAACGCGTTCGGAAAACTTGTCCCGAGCGCGGTCCTCAGTATATTGCGCGCCTTCCGCGCCGGCAGAGCTCAACCGCCTGCCGCGACGGACTCGCCGGGGCCCGCGCCCCACGCGATCCGCGAGTGGTGTGGTGAGGTGGCCGAGTGGTTGAAGGCGCACGCCTGGAACGCGTGTATAGGGGAAACTCTATCGAGGGTTCGAATCCCTCTCTCACCGCCACCCATTCCCCCGCTGGTATCGACAGGTTAAGTTCTAGGCGCTGGTTGTAACCGTGCGGAGCAGCCCGTCCATGCGAGAAATCTTAGCAAAATCAATGCAGCGTCGGGGTCGCAAAATCGCTGAGCGCGCGAGAAATTCCCGTGCGAAGCGAATTGTAGCCTTAACCTGTCAATGCCCAGGGGATTGCAGATCCGTTCCCAATTGTTGGACAGGCTGAGGCTGGAGTTTTCCGGCCTTGATCACGACGGCGGGCTGGTGGCGCCGTCGGAAAGCGAAGGCTGGCAGCGCGCGTCAGCGTAAGGCGTTTCTTCCGTCGGGCGGTGCAATCCAGAGTGATGAGCAATCGTCTTAGAGACTGGACAATGCCGAAGCGCCCAAATTGTCAAACGGCTTGCAAAAT
>NZ_PUIC01000007.1 GCF_022750545.1 Caulobacter sp. CCUG 60055 | reverse complement strand
CGGTGAAGAGCGGCGTGTTTAGCCACCCTCGAATTTCGTGTCAACCCGTTCTTTTTACTCAAGAAATCAGTCAACGCCCCGCCCCGGAGGGCGGAAGGAGCGGCGTCTCTAAAGACCGCTTGGCTCCGTGTCAATCGGCTCTTTCGAAGAAGAAACCGGTCGACGTTTCCGGCCCGAGGACCGAAGGAGCGGCGTCTCTAAGGACTGCTCTTTTCCCTGTCAACCCGCTCTTTTTACTCAAGAACTCGGCCGACACAAACCGCCCGGAGGCGGCGGGAGCGGCGTCTCTAAAGACCGCCTCTCCCGATGTCAACCAGCTCCTTTTGGGAAGAACCGGTCCCGCCGTTCAAATCGTCCGGCGGCGACAAGGGAGCGCGTATCTAAGGCCGCCGCCCCTTTGAGTCAACAGCGCCGCCCGTTACCGAGGCGCGGCCGGCTCAAACCTCCGCGATTTCAACGCCCGGAGGCTCGCCGCCCTTCGCCGTCGCCAGGTGGTGCAGGACGATTCCGCTGGTGGTGGCGACGTTGAGGGAATCGAAGCCGGCGCTCATCGTCACCGCCGCCGTGGTGGTGCGGGCCAGAATCGCGACCGGCAAGCCGGGCCCCTCGGCCCCGAACACGGCGGCGACTCGCGGCGGCCTCGGCAACCGTTCCAGGGGAATCGCGCCCTTGGGGCTGAGGGACACCGTCTCGAATCCATGGGCGGCGAACAGGGCGGCCGGGTCCGCCCCCGGCTCCAGGCGCGCGAAGGGCGTGATCAGGCTGGCGCCCACCGCGACCCGGATGGCCTTGCGGTAGAGCGGGTCGCAGCAGCCCTGGTCGAGAATCACCGCGTCGGCCCCGAAGGCGGCGGCGTTGCGGAAGATGCCGCCCATGTTGTCGTGGTTGCCGATTCCCATCAGGCACACCGCCAGGGCGCGGGGGCCGCATCCGGCCAGCAGCGATTCCGCCGACGGCTCGTGGCGACGGCGGCCCAGGGCCAGCACGCCGCGATGCAGATGGAAGCCGACCACGGCGTCGAGAACCCCCTGCCCCGCCGCATAGAGCGGCGTGTCCTCCGGGAACTGGGCGATCAGCGGGGCCAGGGCGGCGATTCGCTTGTCGGCGATCAGCAGCGACAGGGCCTCGCAGTCCCGCGAGCGGGACAGGTTGTGCAAGACCACCTGCCCCTCGGCGATGAACAGGCCCTGGCGGCCGACAAGGTCGCGCTCGCGGACGTCGCGATAGGGCGCGATTCGCGGGTCGGCGGGATCATCGATGAAGACGGGCGCGCGCATGCGCCGTGGATAGGCCGCCCGGCCGGGCCGCGCCAGGGTCGGGATGCAGCCGAAACCCCTTCATGGCCATCTTCAGCGCCTCCCAATGAATCCCGCATCGAAGGCGTAGCGCGGGCTCATGCGCCCATGAACGGCGAGACAGGGAAGGTCTTGCGGCGCCGGCCGTCGCCCGCTGGAGCCGTCGATCTCGACGCCGGCCCCGTCGATGACAGCGCTTACCTACTGTTCGCGGCTATTGGTTTCGGTGCGGGTTTCGATGGAGCGAACCGGCCGGCGCGCCAGCGCTCGACCGCCGCCGCCCTCCTGATGCGCGGGTCCGCCCAAAGCAGGATTGACTCGACAACGGCCCCGGTTGTGGTGGATCGATGAACGCCGACGCCATGCCGACAGTCCTCACCATCGAAGACGACGAGACCACCGCGCGCGAGATCGTGGCGGAGTTGGAGCGCAGCGGCTTTTCCGTGGAATGGGTCGCTGACGGCCGCCAGGGCCTGATCCGCGCCGTCAGCGGCGATTTCGACGCCATAACCCTCGACCGCATGCTGCCGCGCCTGGACGGCCTGACCATCGTCACCGTCATGCGCAACGCCGGCATCGCCACGCCGGTGCTGATGATCAGCGCGCTCAGCGACGTCGACGAGCGCGTGCGCGGCCTGCGCGCCGGCGGCGACGATTACATGACCAAGCCGTTCGCCTCGGAAGAGCTCAGCGCCCGGCTGGAGGTGCTGATGCGCCGCCGGAACGGCGCGCCCCGCCAGACCGCCGTCCTGGCCGTCGCCGACCTGGAGATCGACCTGATCAGCCGCTCGGTCCGCCGCGCCGGAGCCGAGGTGCGGCTGATGCCGACCGAGTTCAAGCTGTTGGAGTTCATGATGCGCAACTCCGGACAGGTGCTGACCCGGACCATGATCTTCGAAGCCATCTGGGGCTACCACTTCGACCCCGGCACCAATCTGATCGACGTGCATCTGGGACGCCTGCGCAAGAAGGTCGACACGCCCGGCCTGCCGGTCCTGATCCACACCGTCCGCGGCTCGGGATACGCCCTCCGTGCGCCTGAGTGAGCTCTGGCGCACGACGCCGTTCCGTCTGACCCTGGTCAACGGCGCGGTGTTCGCCGGCGGGGTGATGGCCCTGCTGGGCCTGATCTATTGGCAGACCGCCGGCTACATGGCCTGCCAGATGGACATCATCGTGGTGGCCGAGGCCCACGCCCTCGTACAGGGCGACCCGCAGGACCTGCCCGACCGGGTGCGCCGCGCCGTCGCCGTCGACGAGCGGGCGGTCGAGTATTACGGCCTGTTCTCGCCCCAGGGGGCGTGGATCGCCGGCAACGTCCGCCGGCTGCCCGCCCGCGCCCAGATCGACGGCGAGCCTCGCGAGTTCAGGCAGGAAGGCTTCCAGCCCGGCGCGCGGGCGCTGGTGCAACGGCTGCCCGACGGCGAGCTGCTGTTCGTCGGCCATGACGCCAAGGTGCTGACCGGCCTGCGCGCCATCATGGTGCGGGCCCTGATGATCAGCGGCGCGGCGATCATCGTCCTGGGCCTGGTCGCCGCGGCCGTTCTCAGCTTCGCCCCGCTGCGGCGGATCGAGACCCTGCGCGAAGCCAGCCGCGAGGCGCTGAAAGGCAAGCTCGGCGTGCGGCTGCCGGTCTCGCGCCGCGCCGACGAGATCGACATGCTGGCCGGCGTCGCCAACGCCATGATGGACGAGACCGAGCGGCTGCTGTGGGAGGTCAAGAGCGTCGGCGACAACGTCGCCCACGACCTGCGCACGCCGCTCACCCGCCTGCGCGCCCAGCTCTATCGCGTGCAGCAGGAGGCCAGGCTCGACGGCGCCGACCGCGAGATGATCGACCGGGCCCTGGCCGAAACCGACGGCCTGCTGGCCCGCTTCCGCGCCCTGCTGCGCATCGGCGAGATCGAGCGGCGCGACCGCCAGGCCTGTTTCGGCGCGGTGCGGCTGCAGACGGTGCTGGAGCACGTGCGCGAGCTGCACGAGCCTTCGGCCGAGGATCGCGGCGTCACCCTGGAGACCGACATCGCCGCCGACGCGCCCGAAGTGTCGGCGGACGCGACCCTGCTGTTCGAGGCGGTGAGCAACCTCGTCGACAACGCCTTGAAGTTCACGCCGGCCGGCGGCGCGGTGCGCCTGCGCCTGCTCAACCGCCCGGCCGGGCCGAGGATCGAGGTGGTCGACGACGGCCCCGGCGTTCCCGAGGGCGAGCGCGAGGCGGTGCTCAAGCGGTTCTACCGCTCGCAGCGCACGCGCACCGAGCCCGGCTCGGGCCTGGGCCTCAGCATCGTCACCGCCATCGCCCGCCTGCACCACTTCCGCCTGGCGCTGGAGGACGCCCGGCCGGGCCTGCGCGTCGCCCTCGACTGCTGGCCCCGCGGCCTGGAGGCCTGAGCCGTGCACATCCTCTACGTCCCCCATCGCGCCCGCGACGACTACCTGATCAACGCCCTCGGCGAAGCCGGCCATGTGGTCGAGGCCGCCGCCGACCACGGCGACGGCGTGTTCATGATGTCGGGAGGCGAGTACGACCTGATCGTCCTCGACCAGCCGACGCCGACCGCGCGGCCGCTGAAACGCATCGTCGAGGGCGCCCGGGGCGCGCTGCTGGTCCTGACCGTCGACGCCTCCACCCCGGCCGAGCGGGCCAGGGCGCTGCGCTGCGGCGCCGACGCCTGCTTCGTGCGGCCGATCCACTTCATGGAGATGGAGGTGCGTATCGAGGCGCTGGCGCGGCTCGGCCCGCGCCGGGGCGGCGAAAGCCGCGACGGCCTGACCCTGGAGGCGGCCCAGCGGCTGGTGCGCAGCGACGCGATCAGCCTGCCGCTCAGCGTGCGCGAATACGGCCTGCTCGACTATCTGGCCCGCCACCCCGGCGAAGTGCTCAGCGTCGACCGCATCCAGGAAAGCGTCTGGGGCGAGGCCAGCGAGCCGAGGCCGGACCTCGTCCGCACCAACGTCTCGCGCCTGCGCGAGCGGCTGGAGCGCGCCTTCGGCCGCCCGTTCATCGCCACCGTGCGCGGGCACGGTTATCGCTTCGATCCGCCCTGACGCGCCGTTTCATGCCGCCGCGCGGCAACATGAACGGATTTTCATCTGCATGACACGGCGGTTTTAGCCGGGCGGGCGCATGACGCCGCAGCGCAGCATCTGCGTCGACCTCGCGCGCGGTTCCCCCCAACCCACCCGCGCGAGGTCCTTTTCCTGCAAGTCGGGAGCAGGCCCTTTGAATTCGATCGTCCGCGTCGCGCTACAGCGCCCCTACACCTTCATCGTGATGGCGTTGCTGATCATGATCTTCGGGGCGCTGGCGGCTCTGCGGACCCCGACCGACATCTTCCCCGACATCCGCGTGCCGGTGATCGGCGTGGCCTGGCAGTACACCGGCCTGTCGCCCTCCGACATGTCCGGACGGATCATCACTCCTTATGAGCGGGTGCTGAGCACCACGGTCAACGACATCGACCACGTCGAGAGCCAGTCCCTGCCGGGCATGGGCATCGTCAAGATCTACTTCCAGCCCGGCGTCGACATCCGCACCGCCACCGCCCAGGTGACCTCGATCTCGCAGACCGTGGTCAAGCAGATGCCGGCCGGGACGACGCCGCCGCTGATCCTCAACTACAGCGCCTCGACCGTGCCGATCCTCCAGCTCGCCCAGTCGAGCAAGACCGCCTCCGAGCAGAAGCTGTTCGACCTCAGCCAGACGGTGGTGCGGCCCGGACTGATCAGCGTGCCCGGCGCGGCCATCCCCTACCCCTACGGCGGCCGCATCCGGCAGGTGCAGATCGACCTCGATCCCCAGGCCCTGCAGTCCAAAGGCCTGTCGGCCCAGGACGTTCAGAACGCCATCGCCGCCCAGAACCAGATCCTGCCGGCCGGCGCGGTGAAGATCGGCCCTTACCAGTACAACGTGAAGCTCAACGACGCGGCCGAGACCATCGAGGAGCTGAACAACCTGCCGATCAAGACCGTGGGCGGGGCGACCATCTACATTCATGACGTCGGGCAGGTGCGCGACGGCGCCCCGCCGCAGACCAACGTCGTCCACGTCGACGGCGCGCGGGCGGTGCTGTCGACCATCCTCAAGAACGGCTCGGCCTCGACCCTGGCCATCGTCCAGGGCATCAAGGACCGCCTGCCCCTGCTCAAGGAGCAGCTGCCGGGCGACTTCCAGATCACGCCGCTGAACGACCAGTCGCTGTTCGTGAAGGGCGCCATCGAGGGCGTGGTGCGCGAGGGCGTCATCGCCGCCGCCCTGACCAGCGTGATGATCCTGCTGTTCCTGGGCAGTTGGCGCTCGACGGTGATCATCGCCGTGTCGATCCCGCTGGCCATCCTGGCCGCCGTCGCCGCCCTGTCGGCCATCGGCCAGACCATGAACATCATGACCCTGGGCGGCCTGGCCCTGGCCGTCGGCATCCTGGTCGACGACGCCACGGTGACCATCGAGAACATCAACTGGCACCTGGAGCACGGCAAGGACGTCAAGACCGCCATCCTCGACGGCGCCAATCAGATCGTCGTGCCCGCCTTCGTGTCCCTGCTGTGCATCTGCATCGTGTTCGTGCCGATGTTCATGCTGAAGGGCGTCGCCGGGTTCCTGTTCGTGCCGATGGCCGAGTCGGTGGTGTTCGCCATGATCGCCTCGTTCATCCTGTCGCGGACCCTGGTCCCGACCATGGCCATGTACCTGCTCAAGCCGCACGACACCGAGCGGCTGGGCTACGAGCACGAGGCCGAGCACGGCGGAACCGGCCGGCCGTCGCGCAATCCCCTGGTCCGCTTCCAGCGCGCCTTCGAAACCGCCTTCGGCCAGTTCCGCGAGAGCTACCGCAACCTGCTGGCCATGGCGCTCAGCCATCGCCGGGTGTTCGTCGTCGGCTTCATGGCGGCGGTGCTGGTCTCGTTCGGGCTGGCGCCGTTCCTCGGCGGCAACTTCTTCCCCTCGGTGGATTCCGGCCAGATGACCCTGCACGTCCGCGCGCCGGTCGGCACCCGGCTTGAGGACGCCTCGGTGCTGTTCGGCAGGATCGAGGACGCCATCCGCGAGACCGTCCCGGCCGACGAGATGGGATCGGTGGTCGACAACATCGGCATCGCCAACAGCTCGATCAACATGATCTACAACAACTCGGGCATCATCGGCCCGCAGGACGGCGACATCTTCGTCAGCCTCAAGGCGAACCACCATCCGACCGCGGGCTACGTCAAGCGTCTGCGCGAGAGCCTGCCCCGCCGCTTCCCCGGCTCGACCTTCTCGTTCCTGCCGGCCGACATCATCAGCCAGATCCTGAACTTCGGCGCCCCGGCCCCCATCGACCTGCAGGTCGCCGGCCCCAACGCCGTCGCCAACCGCGCCTACGCCGACATGCTGATGCGGCGGCTGAAGGCCATCCGCGGCCTCGCCGACGTGCGCATCCAGCAGCCCGAGAACTCGCCGCAGCTGCGCGTCGACGTCGACCGCTCGCGCATGGCCCAGCTCGGCCTGACCGAGCGCGACGTGACCAACAGCGTCGTCACCTCCCTGGCCGGCAGCGGCCAGACCGCCCCGACCTTCTGGCTCAACCCCAAGAACGGCGTGTCCTATCCCATCGTCGCCCAGACGCCGGAATATCAGGTCAACTCGATCTCGGGCCTGGAGAACCTGCCGGTGACCGGCGGCTCGCCCCAGGCCGGCGTCCAGGTGCTGGGCGGCCTGGGCGTCATCAAGCGCGAGAGCGCGCCGGCGGTGGTCAGCCACTACGACATCCAGCCGGTGATCGACGTCTTCGCCACCACCCAGGGCCGCGATCTCCAGAGCGTCACCGGCGACATCCAGAAGATCCTCAAGGAAACCGCCAAGGACCGGCCCAAGGGCTCGACCATCAATCTGCGCGGCCAGGTGGTGACCATGAACGCGGCCTTCTCGGGCCTGTTCTTCGGCCTCGCCACCGCGATCATCCTGATCTACCTGCTGATCGTCGTGAACTTCCAGTCGTGGCTGGACCCGTTCGTGATCATCACCGCCCTGCCCGCCGCCCTGGCCGGCATCGTCTGGGTGCTGTTCGCCACCGGCACCACGCTTTCGGTGCCGGCCCTGACCGGGGCGATCATGTGCATGGGCGTGGCCACCGCCAACTCGATCCTGGTGGTCAGCTTCGCCCGCGAGCGGCTGGAGGCCACCGGCGACGCGGTCCTGGCCGCCGTCGAGGCCGGCTTCACCCGCTTTCGTCCCGTGCTGATGACCGCCCTGGCGATGATCATCGGCATGGCCCCCATGGCGCTCGGCCTCGGCGAAGGCGGCGAACAGAACGCCCCCCTGGGCCGCGCCGTCATCGGCGGCCTGGTCTTCGCCACCGTCGCCACCCTGATGTTCGTGCCGGTGGTGTTCAGCATCGTTCACGGCCGCAAGGCCGCCGTCCCCGTCGCCGGACCGCAAACCGGAGAGTCCTATGCCTGACCAGTCCGACCCGCTGCGCCATCAGGCGCCGCGCCACCTCAAGCTCGCCGGCGTCGTCGCGCTCTGCGCCGCCGGCCTGGTGGTCGGGGCCGGCGTCATCACCCGCGTCCACGCCGACCAGGGCCTCAAGGACTGGACCCGCGCCCAGTCGGTCCCGACCGTGACCCTGGTCTCGGCCGGCGCCGGCGGCGACCAGGCGCTGGTGCTGCCCGGCGACGTCCAGGCCTTCTCCAACGCGGCCATCCACGCCCGGGTGAGCGGCTATCTCAAGCGCTGGTACGTCGACATCGGAACGCGGGTGAAGGCCGGCCAGCTTCTGGCCGAGATCGACACCCCCGACCTCGACCAGCAGGTGATCCAGGCCCGCGCCGACCTCGCCACTGCCGAGGCCAACCAGCGGCTGGCCGAGACCACCTCGAAGCGCTGGGCCGGCCTGCTGGCCCAGGACGCCGTGTCGCGCCAGGAGGCCGACGAGAAGGCCGGCGACCTGGCCGCGCGCTCCTCCGCCGTCAACGCCGCCAAGGCCAACCTCAACCGGCTGCTGGCCCTGGAATCGTTCAAGCGCATCACCGCGCCGTTCGACGGGATCGTCACCGTCCGCTCGACCGACATCGGCGCGCTGATCGCCGCCGGCAGCCCGTCCGACGCCCCGCTGTTCACCGTCGCCGACCAGCGCCGGCTGCGGATCTACGTGCGGGCGCCGCAGAATTATTCGGCGCTGATCCGGCACGGCATGACCGCCGACCTGGCCGTGCCTGAATATCCGGGCCAGACCTTCAAGGCCATCGTGGTCGGCGACGCCCAGGCGGTCAACGCCCAGAGCGGCTCGCTGCTGGTCGAGCTGCAGATCGACAACGCCGACGGCCGCCTGAAGCCGGGCGAATACGCCCAGGTCAGTTTCAACATGCCCTCGGCGACCGCCGCCACGGTGATCCCGGCCACCGCCATCCTGTTCCAGCACGGCGGCCCCGCCGTCGCCGTGGCGGGACCGGACAGCCGCGTCTCGATCCGGCCGATCGTCATCGGCCGCGACATGGGCGCGACGGTGCAGGTGGCCTCCGGCCTCAAGCCCGCCGACCGCGTCATCGACAACCCGCCGGAATCGCTGGCCCAAGGCGATCAGGTCCATATCGGGGCCGTGAAGGGAGCGGGGGCCGATGCGCGCAAGGGCTGACCTCGCCGTCGCCGCGGCGGTCGCGGCCCTGCTGTCGGCCTGTTCGTCGGCGCCGCCCTACCGGCCGCCGGTCGTCGCGCCGCCGGCCGCCTTCAAGGAAGCCGGCCCCTGGACGCCGGCCGCGCCCGAGGCCGGCGCCGCTCCGCGCGGCGCCTGGTGGCGGGTCTATGGCGATCCGACCCTCGACGATCTGGAGGCCAGGGCGGCCAAGGCCAATCCGGGTCTCGCCGCCGCCGTCGCCGCCTACGACCAGGCCCGCGCCTACGCCGCCCAGGCCAGGGCGGGCCTGCTCCCCGAGCTGGACGGCGCGGGCTCGGCGGTCCGCAACCACCGCTCGGACCACGCGCCGCTGCGGGTCGGCGGCCCGGACGACTATTCCAACATCCAGGTCGGGGCCTCGCTCAGCTACGAGATCGACCTGTGGGGCCGCGTGCGCGGCCAGGTGGCCGCCGCCGGCGCCCAGGCCCAGGCCAGCGCCGCCGACCTGGAATCGGTCCGGCTCAGCCTCCAGGCCGAGCTGGCCGACGACTATCTGGCGCTGCGCGGCCTCGACGCCCAGGAGAAGCTGCTGGTCGACACCGTGGCGGCCTACCAGCGGGCGCTGGAGCTGACCGAGATTCGCCACGCCGGCGGCGCGGCCACCGCCATGGACGTCGGCCGGGCCCAGACCCAGCTTTCGACCGCCAAGGCCCAGGTCTCCGACGTCGCCGCCCAGCGGGCCCTCTACGAACACGCCATCGCCGCCCTGGTCGGCGAGCCGGCCTCCAGCTTCGCCCTGGCGCCCCGGCAGGCGCGGCTGACCCAGCCCCGCGTGCCGGTCGGCGCGCCTTCCGCCCTGCTTCAACGCCGTCCCGACGTGGCCGCCGCCGAACGGCGCGCCGCCGCCGCCAACGCCCAGATCGGCGTCGCCCAGGCCGCGCGCTTCCCCGCCCTGACCCTCAGCGGCTCGGCCGGATGGCAATCGGCCGGCGGCGTCGACCTGTTCTCGGCGCCGAACACCTTCTGGATGCTGGGGCCCCAGCTGGCAGGGGCCATCTTCGACGCCGGCCGGCGCAAGGCCGGCGTCGAGGCGGCGCGGGCGGCCTACGAGCAGGCGGCCCAGACCTATCGCGGCGCCATGCTGGCGGCGTTCCGCGGCGTCGAGGACCAGATGGCGCTGTCGAACAAGCTGGCCGACGAGGCCAAGGACCAGGACGACGCGGTAGCAGCGGCCCGGCGCACCGAGGCTCTGGCCATGACCCGCTATCGACAGGGCGCGGCCAACTACCTGGAGGTGGTCACGGCCCAGACCGCCGCCCTGCAAGCCGAACGCTCCGCCCTGGCGCTGGAGACCCGCCGCCTGCAGGCCAGCGTCGATCTCGTCCGCGCCCTCGGGGGCGGTTGGCGCGACGTCGAAGGCGCCTGAGCCATGTCCGGGCCGCCGACCGCGCCCACGCGTCCGGCCGAGCGGACGCTGAGCCTGTCGGCGGCGGACTGGGCGTGGCTGGACGCCCGGCCGCAGGGCGCGGAGGCGGCCTTGCGCGGCCTGGTCGCCGAGGCCCGCCTCGCGGACGAACGCGCGGACGAACAGGCCCGGATCGACGAGGCCGCGGCGGCCTATGTCGCGGCCATGGCCGAGGACAGGGCCGCGCCCGCGCCGCTTCCGCCGACGCCGGATTCACGAACGGCGGACCTCGCCCGCGCCTGGCCGGGCGCCGCCGGGCCTAGCGGGCGTAGGTGACGCCGCCGTCGACGATCAGGGTCGAGCCCACCACATAGTCGCCGGCGCGCGAGGCCAGATAGATCGCCGCGCCCGCCATGTCCTCGGGCCGGCCGATCCGCCGGGCCGGAACGCGCGCGGCCACCTCGGCCTCCTGGTCGCGGGCTGCGGTGTTCATCTCCGACGGGAACGCCCCCGGCGCGATGGCCGTCACCACGATGTTGTCCTCGATCAGGCGCAGGGCCATCCGCTTGGTCATGTGGATCAGGCCGCCCTTGCTGGCGGCGTAGGAATAGGTCTCCATCGGGTTGACCGAGACGCCGTCGATCGAGGCGATGTTGATCACCTTGGCCGGACGGTCGGCCGAGGCCGCCGCGCGCAGCGGCCCGGCCAGGGCCTGGGTCAGGAAGAACGGCGTCTTGAGGTTCAGGTCGACCACCTTGTCCCAGCCCTTTTCGGGGAAGGTGTCGAACGCCTCCAGCCAGGCCGCGCCGGCGTTGTTGACCAGGATGTCGAGCCGGCTCTCGCGGGCGGCGATCTCGTCGGCCAGCCGGCGCACGCCTTCCTGGGTCGAGATGTCGACCGGCAGGGCGATGCAGACGCCGCCGCCCGCCGACAGCTCCGCCGCCGCCGCTTCGCAGGCGGCCGCCTTGCGGGCGGTGATGTAGACCTTGGCCCCCTGGGCGAGGAAACCCTCGGCGATCATCCGGCCGATGCCGCGCGAGCCGCCGGTGACCAGGGCCACGCGCCCATGCAAGGAAAACAGATCGAGCGCCATCGTCGCCTCCGCGTAAAATCAAACGGATGTTTGACGGTCCCGACGCCGGGGTCAAGGCGATATGCGGTCGCCAGGAGCCGGCGGAGCGATTAGAGGTTGCGCGGACGGCCGCCGGCCGGAACCACGCCGCGTTTCAGGAGCTTCGGGTCTATGACGGACAGCGTCTCCGAAAGGCCGCAAAGGCTCCGCGTCAACGGCAAGCGGCTGCCGGCCCCGCCGGTGGGCGCGGCCGTCGAACTGGCCGGGTTCGCGGGCGTGCGCCTGACCGCCGGCCAGGCCGACGCCGCCCTGCGCGAGGCCGCCGACCGGCTGACGCCGCCGCGCCCGCTGCTCGCCCGCAACGACCTCAACATCCTGGCCCTGTCCGGCGGCGCCGCCGGCGGCGCGTTCGGCGCCGGGGCCCTGGTCGGCCTGAGCCGCAGCGGCCGGCGGCCCGATTTCGCCATCGTCACCGGCGTCAGCACCGGGGCCCTGATCGCGCCCCTGGCCTTCCTCGGCCCGGACTGGGACGACCAGTTGATCGAGGCCTATACCGGCGGCCGGGCCTCGACCCTGCTCAGCCTGCGCCGCTTCGCCGCCGGCCTGGGCGCGGGGGTTTTCCGGGGAGAATCGCTCGAGGAGCTGGTTTCGCCTTTCGTGAACCAGGCGCTGGTCGACGCCGTCGCCCGCGAGCACGCCAAGGGGCGGCGGCTGCTGGTGGCCACCACCAACCTCGACGCCCAGAGGACCTGCGTGTGGGACATGGGGGCCATCGCCAGCCACGGGGACGAGGCGGCGGTGCGGCTGTTCCGCGACGTGCTGATCGCCTCGGCCACCCTGCCGGGCCTGTTCCCGCCCAAGCTGTTCGAGGTCGAGAGCGACGGCGTGCCCTATCACGAGATGCATGTGGACGGCGGCGCCTCGGCCCCCCTGTTCGTCATGCCCGAGGCCCTGCTGCGCTGGCGCGACCTGGGCGCGCGGGTTCGCGGGGGGCAGGTCTACATCATCGTCAACACCGTGCTGGAGCCATCGCCCCGCGCCACGCCGTCGGGCCTGCCTTCGGTGCTGGCGCGCAGCTTCGACACCATGCTGCGGCTGTCCTACCGCCAGGCGCTGGACGTGGCGCGGGGGTTTTGCGCGCGCCACAACCTGCCCCTGGCCGTGGCCTCGATCCCGCACAGCCTCGACGGGGTCAACATGCTCAGCTTCGAGACCGCCAATATGCGGATGATCTTCGACGCCGGCGAATCGCTGGCTCGGGCCGGCGACCTCTGGCCCGACGGCAAGATGCGCCAGCCGCCCGCCCGCCGGCGGCTGTTCGCGCCGCTCCAGCGCGGCTGAGCCAGGCCGGGACGGCCGCGGCGCCCTAGGCGGCCGCGCGCTCGGGATCCGCTGCGGCGGCCAGACCGGCCTTGTTCGGGGCGTCGAACTGCATCACCCCGTCGTCGACGGAGCCGAACCGCAGCGCCACCAGATCGAGGGCGTAGTTCTGATGGAGCTTCCAGGGCTTGACCAGGCCCTGGCGGGGGAACTGGTCGATCGAGCGCTGGATGTAGCCCGACGAGAAATCCAGCCACGGCGCCTCGGCGACCGAGGCGTCCGGCTTGGGCGCGCATCGCGTCCAGCCGCGCTGGTCCATGTAGTTGAGCAGGCGGCAGATGTACTCGCAGGTCAGGTCGCACTTCAGCGTCCAGGAGGCGTTGGTGTAGCCGAAGGCCGAGGCCAGGTTCGGCACGCCGCTGTACATCATGCCCTTGTAGCTCATGGTCTTGGACAGATCGACGCGCTCGCCGTCGACGCTGACCTCCAGGCCGCTGAGCAGTTGCATCTTGAGCCCGGTGGCCGTGACGACGATGTCGGCCTCCAGCTCCTGGCCGGACTTCAGTTTCAGCCCCTTGGGCGTGAACGTCTCGATGTGGTCGGTGACCACCGAAGCCGAGCCCGCCTTGATGGCGTCGAACAGGTCCGCGTCCGGCACCAGGCAGAGCCGCTGGTCCCAGGGATTGTAGCGAGGGGTGAAGTGGGTGGCGACGTCGTAGTCCGGCCCCAGGTGCTCGCGCACCAGGCCCAGCAAGCGCTCCTTGGTCTTCTCCGGCCGCTTGCGGGCCATGTTGAAGAAGAACATGCCCAGCAGCACGTTGCGCCAGCGGATGATGTCGTAGGCCAGCTTGGCCGGCAGGCGGCGGCGCAGGCTGTTGGCCAGGGCGTCTTCGGCCGGCCGCGACACCACATAGGTCGGCGACCGCTGCAGCATGACCACGTGCGCGGCGGTCTTGGCCATTTCCGGCACCAACGTCACCGCCGTGGCGCCGCTGCCGATCACCACCACCCGCTTGCCGGCGTAGTCGTAGTTGTCGGGCCATTTCTGAGGGTGCAGGACGTCGCCCTCGAACTGGTCGATCCCGGCGAAGTCGGGCGTGTAGCCGCCGGCGTAGTCGTAATAGCCGCTGCACATGAACAGGAAGCCGCAGGTGAAGCGGACGATCTCCTTGTCCGGCCCCCGCTCGGCCTCGACGGTCCAGCGCGAGTCGGCCGACGACCAGGCGGCGCGCTTGACGTGATGGCGAAAGCGGATGTGACGGTCGACGCCGTGCTCGGCGGCCGTTTCGCGAACATATCTCAGGATCGACGGCCCGTCGGCGATGGCCTTGGCCTCGCGCCACGGCTTGAAGGCGTAGCCGAGGGTGTACATGTCCGAATCCGAGCGGATGCCGGGATAGCGGAACAGGTCCCAGGTGCCGCCGATGGCCTCGCGGCCTTCCAGGATGGCGTAGGTCTTGTTCGGGCAATTGGTCTGCAGGTGATAGCCCGCGCCGACGCCCGAAAGCCCCGCCCCGACAATCAGAACGTCAAAATGCTCGACCGTCACCGCCAGCTCCTCCGTCCCGGCCTTCTGTCGAGGCCGTCAAACAATCGTTCGCAGCATGGGGCAAGGATCGCCGCCCGCCAACAACTAAATGCAGATAAGTTACGCCGGTTCATCTCGGCAAGCCCTTGCCGACCCTACGTCCGCGCGGCGAAACGCCCCTGAGCGGCCGGCCTGGCGCATTGACCCGCCGGGCCGGCTGTAGTCGCATGGCGCCTGCAAACCCTGGGGGAAACGCATGGCTCGTCTCACCATCCTGACGCTCGCCCTGGCGGCGACGGCCCTGGCCGGCTGCGGCGAAAAACACAGCTATCGGCTGGCCACGCGCACGCCCGCGCCGGTCTATTGGGGCTGGAGCCAGAAGATGCCGGGCGCGGCCTGCGAACCGGGCGAGGCCATGGTGTCGTGCAGCCTCGCCGGCTATGGCGTGGCCGGCGCCGCCGGCGCGGTTCCCCTGCCCTTCGCCATCGCCGAGACGACGTCCGGCGGCCAGAAGACCCAGACCTGCAGCGTCAGCCCGCCCGCCGCGCCCTACGAGCCGCCCGTCAAGGCCACGGGGGTCCTCGCCCGCGTGGTTTGCTCCACGTTGGTCGAAGCGGCCGCGCCTTAGGACGAACCGCGCCCTTCGCCGGTCATCTTCAGGGAATCACCTGCACGCCCGGCGCGGTCACCGAGCCGACGGCCGGACAATTCCCCGGATTGAGCGGCCCGGTGAAGCTGGCCTGGTGGCTGGTGTTGTTCCAGGCCGCCGTCAGGTCGCCCGGACCGCATACGCCGAGGATGGAGCTTTGCAGGCGGACCCCGTGGAAGACGACGCTCGTCGTCGATACGGCCTGCATGGTCCAGGGCAGGTTCTGCGCGGCCACGGCCGAGCAGACGCCGGGCGCGAAGGCCACGCTGGTGATCGAGGCGGTCCCGGCGGCGGGGTTGAAGGTTCCGCCGAGGGTCAGGGGGCAGTTGTTGACGACGCCCGATCCCGTGAAGGTGGTCGCCCCCGCCGTCACCGGCTGGACCTGGGCGGCGTCGGCGGCCTGCGCGCCGCCGACGCACAGGGCCGCTCCCGCGCCGATCATCCACAATCTCATGACATGTCCTCCGCAAGACGGCGGGCGCTGGGCCCTCTCGCGGATAGACGCGGCCGGAAACGACGCGGGGGGACGCGGCGGCGCGCCGGCGTCTGCCCAATGTCGTTCTTCATGTGGGATTTCGAGATGGTACCGCCTTCCCGGATCGAACGGGAGACCTCCAGAGCCACAATCTGGCGCTCTAACCAACTGAGCTAAGGCGGCGCGCTGAAACAGCGAGCGGCTGTAATAGTCGGACCCAGCCCGCGGATCAAGCCGAAGCTGAAGCCGACCGCGTCGCCTCGCGCGGCGGGCGGGCCGGCGGGACGGGTTGTCCGGCGACGGCGCGGCGGCCATGCTGGACGGAAACCTCCGGGGAGCCGCCGCATGGACGCGATACGCCAGGGCCGAATCGTCGCGAACGGCCTGTCGTTCGCGACCGACGAGATGGGCGACGGCGAGGATGTCGCCCTTTTCCTGCATGGGTTTCCCGAGAGCCGCCGCTCATGGCGGCGTCAATTGCCGCTGCTGGCCGAACGAGGATGGCGGGCCGTGGCCCCGGACCTGCGCGGCTATGGCGACAGCGACCGGCCGCTCGGACGCTCGGCCTATCGAATCGAGACCCTGGTCGCCGACGTCGCCGGCATGTTCGAGGCGCTCGGCGCGCGCCGGCGCCTGCTGATCGCCCACGACTGGGGCGCGCTGATCGCCTGGGCCCTGGCCATCGAGAAGGCCGCCCCCCTGGACGGCCTGGTGATCATGAACGTGCCGCACCCGGCGGTCTATGTCCGGGCCATGCGGTCTGGCTTCGGCCAATGGCGGCGCAGCTGGTACGTGTTCTTCTTTCAGACGCCCTGGTTGCCGGAGGCGGCGCTCACCGCTCGCGGCGCGCGGGCGGTGGGCCGGGCCTTCCTGGACATGGCTGTCGACAAGAGCCGCTTTCCGCCCGAGGTCCTCGACCACTATCGCAGCAACGCCCTGCGCCCGGGAGCGATGACGGCGATGATCAACTACTATCGCGCCAACTTCACGCGCCTCGGCCGCTGGCGGCCGGGAGACACGCCGCCGATCAAAGGCACGCCGGTCCTGATGATCTGGGGCGAGGAGGACGCCGCGCTGGGCCTGGAGCTGACCGAGGGCTACGGCCCCTATGTCGAGGACTTCACCCTCGAACGCCTGCCCGGCGTGTCGCACTGGGTGCAGCAGGAAGCCCCGGAAGAGGTCAACCGCCGACTGGCCGCGTGGCTGGACCTCAAGGGCCTGACCTAGGCCGCTTCGGCCGACGACGGCCCGGAAATGCAAAACACCCCGGAGGTTTCCCTCCGGGGTGCAGAAACGTCTGAGGCGACGGATCTTATTGCGGGACGACGAACCGGAGCGGGATCCGCACCGTGCCGCCCTCGACGGGGGCGCCATCCTCCGTCTTCGGCTTCATCTTGAACAGACGCGACAGCTTGAGAGCCGCCTCGCCGAAGCCGAAATCGGCCGGTTCTTCCGAAACCACCGAGCAGGCGGTCACGGTGCCCTTGGCGGTGACCGTACACTGGATGGTCGCCGAACCGCCCTTCTCCATGCGCTGAGCGCGCTCGGGGTAGTAGCGGGCCATGTCGTCCCCGGTCGGCTTACGTTCCCAGGTCGGGTTCGTAATGATCGAGGCGCGCGGCGGAGCCGGCGGAGCCGGCGGAGCCGTGGCGACGACCGGCGGAGGAGCCGGACGCGGCGTCTCAACCGGCGGGACCGGCAGCGGCGGCGGCGCAGGCACGTCGAGCGGCACGGGGGCCGGAGGACGGGGCTGCAGCGCCGGCGGCGGCGGCGGCTGGTTGGCCGGCGGCGGAGGCGGCGGAGGCGGCGGCGGAGGCGGCGGCGGCGGAGCCACCAGTTCGACCTTCGTCGCTTCGTCCGAGTACTCCTTGTAGTGAACCTCGAACTTCACCTTCCACAGGTAGAAGAAGAGGCCCACGTGCGCCAGGATCGCAATGGCCACGCCAATGTACACGCCGGGGTTCTTACGGCGGCGCGGGCGATGGTCGGCGGTGAGCGGATCATAGTGATGCTCGTGGGTTTGCTGTGCTTCAGCCATGTCCGCGAGCCCTACTTGTTATGATCTTCGCCGATCAGCGCCACGCTATAGAAACCCGCGTCCTGGAGCGCGTTCATCACACCCATGAAGTCGCCGTAGAGCGTCTCCTTGTCTGCGCGGATGAAGATACGCTCTTTGGCTGGGTCGCGTTTGCCGATGTTCGTTTTCAGATCCGCACCCAACGTATCCACAGAGGTCGAGCTGTCGCCGATGAAGACTTCGCCCGACTTCTGGATCGAGATGTAGACCGGTTTGGGCGGGTTCGGTGAGGCTTTCGCCACCGCCGGCGGTAGATCGACTTTCACCGACACGGAGGCCAAAGGCGCGGCCACCATGAAGATGATCAGGAGAACCAGCATCACGTCCACGAAAGGCGTGACATTGATTTCGCTGTTTTGCTCGATTTGGTTACTACCGCCCCCAGACCCTGCGAGTTTGGCGGCCATTGTGTGTTAGGCCCCCTTGTCGAGCTGCCGCGAGATGGCGTTCATCAGTTCCGCAACGAAGCCTTCCGAGCGCACGCCGTAGGCGGAGATGCGGGTCTGGAAGAAGTTGTAGAAGATAACCGACGGGATAGCGGCGAACAGACCGATGCCGGTGGCCAGCAGCGCTTCGGCGATGCCGGGGGCGACGACGGCCAGGTTGGTCGTGTTGGTGTTCGCGATGCCGATGAACGAGTTCATGATCCCGTAGACGGTGCCGAACAGACCGATGAACGGACCCGACGAACCGACCGAGGCCAGGAAGGTCATGCCGTTCGACAGGCGCTTGGCCAGGGTCGATTGAACCGCCGAAACCGCGGTCGAGGCGCGCAGGATGGTCGAGTCGCGGTGAGCGCCGGCCACTTGCAGGCCCGCCTGGCGGGACAGTTCCACTTCCGAGGCGGCCGCGGCGGCCATGTCGGCCAGCGGGTTGCCTTCGAATTCCTCCGACGAAGCGATCTTGCCCATTTCGGAGATCGACTTGGCGCCGCGGAAGGCTTCGAGGAACTTGTTCGATTCACGGTTCAGGCCGCCGAACTCGAACAGCTTGGTGATGAGCAGGGTCCACGAGAAGACCGAGGCCAGCAGCAGGCCGATCATGACCACCTTCACCACCGGGGTGGCGTTGAGGAACATTTCGACCGGGGTCAGCTTGCCGGCGCCCTTGATCTTGCCCGGGGCCTCGTCGGCGGCCGGAGCGGGGGCGGCGTCAGCGGCCGGAGCGGGAGCGGCGGCCGGAGCGGCGGCGGGGGCCGCGGCGGCGGCGGCCGGTTTTTGGTCGGCGTTCTGAGCGAAGGCCGGCGCGCTCGTCATCAGCGCGACGGCGCCGAGCAGAGCGATGAAAGGGGTCGTTCGTTTGTTGTCGAGCATCTGTCGCCAGTTCCTGATTGGTCTAGCACGTTTGGACCGAGGGTCGTCGCGCGAGAGCGTCTCCACCCTACTGAAATAAGCCCGGGGCCGAGGACCGACGGATCGGACCCAAAAACCCCGGAACCGCTATCGCTTTGCGACCCGTACCGCCGCCCCGCCCCTTGCGGACCAAGGCTGCGCTTCGAAGGCGCATGACGACTCCGCGAGCCGACGGACGAACCGCAGCAAGCGAAGTCTTACCGCAATGTTAGACTTGCGACGATGGTCCTTTGGCAATCCATTTTCGCACCGTCAAGAGCCTCCAAACGCAATTCTTTACCTCCCGGAAGCGCGGAACGGCGATCGTTTTGCAGTGCACAATGAGAAGTTAAGGGACCATGCGCATGTTTTTCGCGCTCAGGCTGAGAGCTGCGCTGCATCGCAACATGACGCGTTATCCGTAACGCGCCCGGGCTTGGCGTGAAGGAAGGCGACGACGGGGAAATGGTGCCTGGGGGCGGAATCGAACCACCGACACGCGGATTTTCAATCCGCTGCTCTACCAACTGAGCTACCCAGGCCCGTAAAGGGGACGGCCCGTGAAGGGGGCGTCCAGCCCGCGTGGACCGCGGAGGCGCCGTCTATAGGTGAGCCGTCAGACGCTGTCCAGCGCCCCTTTGCAGGTTCCAGCGCTTTTCGTCAGACGTCGTCGGAAACCCGCCGCTCCTCGCCGTCGTCGTCCCCCTCGACCGCCGGGATGGCGTAGCCGCCGGTCAACCAGCGCTGCAGGTCGACGTCGGCGCAACGCTTGCTGCAGAACGGCCGGTAGGCCGGGTCGGCGGGTTTGTCGCAAATCGGGCAGGCCTTGCTCATGCCGTGCTCACTTCCATGTCCTCGCGCGCCCGGCCCGCCTCTCCGACCAGGGCGAAGCGCGGGCCGATGCGGGCGGTCAGGCTGTCTATATAGGGTCGCGCCGCGGCCTCGACCTCGGTCGAGCAGCGCGCGCTCAGCCGCCCGCCGGGATCGGCCCGCCCCTCGCGCTCCAGCGCCCGCAGCAGCCGCAGGGCCGCCGTCGCCGCCGACAGACGCCCGTCGGGATCGCACAGCCGCTCGGCCGTCGGCCGCCCTGTGCGCGGCGCGACCAGCTCCAGCGCGCCGAAGCGGCTGATCGGGCCGATGACGACGCCCGCGCCGTCGGCGGCGAACGCCGCCTTGGCCTGGGCCGACATCGCCGCGCCGTCGTGGCCCTTGCCGGCCAGGTCGATGACGACCAGTCCGCCGAGCCCCTTGAGCCGCAACAGGCGTGCGGTCTCGGCGATGGCGGCGAGGTTGGCGGCCCGCGCCGCACGGCGGGCGTCGCCGCCGCGTCCGGCCCGCGCGCCGAGATCGACGTCGACCGCCGTCAGCGCCCGGGTGGGCTCGACGGCCAGGGAGCCGCCGCCGGGCAAGGGGTGGACGACGGCCAGGACGGCGGCCTCGGCGGCGTCGGCGGCGTCGCGGGCGACCGCGCCCTGCTCGATCGCCGCCCCGGGGGCGAAGGTCCTCAGCCGGTCGTTTAGGGACGGCGCCGGCGCCGTCAGCCGTTGGGGCCCGTCGGCATGGCCGACGAGACGCGCCGTCGCGCCCTTGCCGTGGCGGGCCTCGCCGGCGATCTCGATCTCGATCCAGGCGCCCTCGGTCACGTCGGCGGCGTCGCCCGCCAGGGCCAGGACCGCGTCCGGCCCCTCCCCCAGGTCGAGGAAGGCGCTCGCCATGGCCCGTTCGACCCGCCGGACGCGGGCGACGATGCGGGCGCCCAGCCGCTGCATGGGCGAATCGTCGGCGCGTTCGATCAACAGCCGCTCGGGCCGCCCGTCCAGCAGGACCACGCCGCGGGCCTCGCCCGGGCCGTCGTCGAGGAGCAGCCGCCGCCCGCTCACGGGCGCCGCCAGCCCAGCCCTTCCAGCAGGGTCGCGGTCTCGTAGAGCGGCAGGCCGACGACGGCGCTGTAGGAGCCTTGCAGGCTGATGACGAAGGCGCCGGCCCGGCCTTGGACGCCGTAGCCTCCGGCCTTGCCGCGCCATTCGCCGCCGGCGACATAGGCCTCGACCTCGTCGCGGGTCAGCCGCTTGAAGTGCAGACGGGTCTCGCTGAGCCGCACGACGCAACGCCCCTCGGGCGAGGCCACGGCCACGCCGGTGAGCACGCGGTGGGCCCGTCCCGACAGCAGCGACAGGCAATCGCGCGCCTCGGCCTCGGTTTCGGCCTTGGGCAGGATGCGCCGGCCCACCGCGACCACGGTGTCGGAGCCGATGACGAAGGCGCCGGCGTTGCGCGCCGCCGCGGCCTGGGCCTTGGCCTCGGCCAGGCGGACGGCGAGGCGGCGCGGAAGTTCGCCCGGATGCGGGGTCTCGTCGATGTCGGCCGGGTCGACGCGGTCGGGCTCGACGCCGATCTGCCGCAGCAGATCGAGCCGGCGCGGGCTGGCGCTGGCGAGAACCAGGGGCGCTGAGGCGGAAGCGGACGCCTTCCCGGCGTCCCTGTCGGCGGCGGCGCTCACGGCCGGCCCGCCATCGGGCGCCCGAGGACGCCCGTCGAGGTCGCAGGTCCAGTCAAGCCGGACCTTACTTGAAGCGGTAGGTGATGCGGCCCTTGGTCAGGTCGTAAGGGGTCATCTCGACCAGGACCTTGTCGCCCGCCAGCACGCGGATGCGGTTCTTGCGCATCTTGCCGGCGGTGTGGGCGATGATTTCGTGATCGTTCTCAAGTTTCACGCGGAACGTGGCGTTCGGCAGCAGTTCGCTGACCGTGCCAGGGAATTCCAACAGTTCTTCTTTCGCCATACGGCCTCTCTCGGGACAGCGCGCCGCGACGGTCGCCACGCGCAAATGCAAAGACGGCCCGCGCCGAATCAGGCCGCGAGCCGTGCTCTGTGACGGTCAGTATACCTCAGTCAAGTCAGCCGCGTCGATGGCGCTCGTCCCGACCGGGCCATGCGGGCTCTAGACCAGAACGCCGCCGCCGTCGACCACGACGGTCTGTCCGGTGCTGTAGCCCCCTTCCATCAGATAGAGATAGGCCTTGGCCAGGTCGTCGGCCTCGCCGACCCGGCCGACCGGCAAGCCGGCGCCGACATGGGCGAACACCGCCTCGCGCTCCTGCGCCGGCATCGGGTCCCACAACGGGGTGCGCACCAGGCCGGGCGCGACGGCGTTCACCCGCAGCGGCGCCAGCTCCAGCGCCAGCCCCCGCGCCAGGGATTCGATCGCCCCGCACACCCCGGCCGCCACCGCCCAGCCCTTCATCGGCCGGCGGCCGGCGACGCCGGTCGTCAACGTGACCGACCCGCCGGGCCGGATGTGCGGCGCGGCGTGCTTGGCCGCGGCGAGCGCGCCCCACACCCGCACGTCGTAGGCCGCCCGCGCCGCCGCCAGATCGGTCTCGCCGACCGCGCCGACCTGCAGGGCGTCGCCGGCGGTGAACACCAGATGGTCGAACGGCTCGGCCCTGGCGAACAGCGCGGCGGTCTGGGCCTCGTCCGCCAGGTCGGCCACATGCCCGTCAGCCCCGTCGGGCAGCACGGCCAGGGCCGCATCCAGGCGCTCCGGCCGGCGGGCGACGATGGTCACCGCCCCGCCCTCCCGCGCCGCCGCCTGGGCCACCGCCAGCCCGATGCCGGAGCCGCCGCCCAACACCCAGATTCTCTTGTCCGCGAATCGCATGATCCACACTCCAACGCCGTCGGCAGCCCTCGCGGCTGCGGACACACCATCGCGGCGAAGCGACCTTGACGCGAACGCATCTTTGTCAGCTCTATGATGCGTTCAGATCATGGTGACGCATGCCCTTCGACGGTCGCCTGCTCAGCGGAATCAGCGTCCTGGCGGCGGTGGTCGAGGCCGGCAGCTTCGTGCGCGCCGGCGAGAGCCTGGGCCTCAGCCAGTCCGGCGTCAGCCGCGCCGTCGCCCGCCTGGAGCAGCGCGTCGGGGTCAGGCTGCTCGACCGCACCCCGCGCGCCGTCGTCCTGACCGACGAGGGCCGGCGCTTCTATGAAGAGGTCGCGCCCCTGCTGCGGGGCCTGGAGGACGCGGCCATCCAGGCCGGCGGCGCCGTGGCCGAACCCAGGGGACGGCTGCGGGTCAAGGTCGACCCCTATTTCTCGCGCCTGGTCCTGGCCCCGCGCATCGGCGAGTTCCTGGCCGCCTTCCCCGACCTGTCCTTGGAGTTGTCGGCGTCGATCCATCCCGGCGACCTCGTGGCCGAAGGCTTCGACATCGGCGTGCGCATGGGCGAGCCGGAACCGTCGTCGCTGATCGCGCGCCTGCTGCTGCGCACGCGCATCCTGACCGTCGCCTCGCCCGGCTACATCGCCCGGCGCGGCCGGCCGGCGACGCCGCAGGCCCTGGCCGACGACGGCCACACCTGCATCCTGTTCCGCGCCCCCGCCACCGGCCGCCCTTTCGAGTGGGAGTTCCATCGCGACGGCCAGGTGCTCAAGGTCGAGGTCGACGGCCCCCTCCTGCTCGACGACGCCGCCACCGCCATCGGCGCCTGCATCGCCGGCCAGGGCGTGGCCCAGTTCACGGCGCTGGGCATGGGCGACTGGCTGGCCGACGGCCGGCTGGTCGAGCTGTTCCCCGACTGGAGCGAGGAGCTGTTCCCGATCTACGCCTACCACCCGTCGCGGCGCATGCCGCCGGCCAAGGTGCGGCGCTTCCTCGACTTCGTCGTCGCCATCTCGACCTCGGCCGACAAGGCCCGCTGCGTGGCGCTGCCGCCGGCGTGACCTAGCCGCCGAAGGTGGCCGGCCGGCCGAAGCGGCCGAGGATGCGGTCCTGCAGGCCGTCGCGGACCTGCCGATAGGCGTCGAGCATCTGTTCGCGCGAACCGGACGCCAGGGTCGGGTCGAGGGTCGGCCAGTACTCGATCTCGGCGGCGCGGCCGCGCGACAGCTCGACGGCGCGGTGGTGCGCCTCGGGGGTCAGCGAGATGACCAGGTCGAACGAGCCGTCCTCCAGGTCGTCGAAGGTCTTCGAGCGGTGCCGGGCCAGGTCGACGCCCACCTCGTCCAGGGCGGCCAGGACGAAGGGGTCGGCCTCGCCGCCGTCGCGCTTCAGGCCGCAGCTGTCGACGAAGACGCGGTCGCCGAACCGCAGCTTCATCATCGCCTCGGCCATCGGCGAGCGCACGCGATTGAAGTTGCAGGCGAACAGGACGGCGCCGGGGAGCTCGACCGCCAAGCCTACCCCCGCCAGTGCAGCGCGCAGATCAGGGTGAACAGGCGGCGGGCGGTGTCGAGGTCGGTCTTGACCTTGCCGTCCAGCCGCGCCCGCAGCAGGGACGAGCCTTCGTTGTGCAGGCCGCGCCGCCCCATGTCCAAGGCTTCGATCTGGGCGGGCGAAGCGTTGCGGATGGCGTCGTAATAGCTCTCGCAGACCAGGAAATAGTCCTTGATGACGCCGCGCAGGGGCGACAGCGACAACAGGTGGCCGCGCTCATAGCCAGGGCCGCGGATATCCAGCGACAGCCGATTGTCCACCAGGCCGACGGTCAGGTCGTACGGCCCGCCGGCGGAGCCGTCGGGTTCGAAATAGTTCTCCTCGAGCAGGTCGAAGATGGCGACCTGCCGCTCATGCTCCTGGTCGCGCGACGCCGAGGCCAGCGAGGCCTCGTCGATGACGACCGACTGCAGGTGATGCCGCGCGCGATCCTCAACCATGGCCCAGCCTGACGGCGGCGGAGCGGGCGTGGGCGGGCAGGCCCTCGGCGTCGGCCAGGGCCACGGTCGGCGGGCCGAGCCTGGCGAAGGCGGCGGCGTCGCACTTCACGATCGAGGTTCGCTTGATGAAGTCGTAGATCGACAGGCCCGACGAGAACCGCGCGGCGCGGCTGGTGGGCAGCACATGGTTCGAGCCGGCCACATAGTCGCCGATGGCCTCCGGCGTCAGCCGGCCCAGGAAGATCGCCCCGGCGTGACGCACGCGGTCGGCCAGGCGCTCGGGCTCGTCCACCGCGAACTCGACGTGCTCGGGCGCGATCAGGTCGACCAGGCGGGGCGAGGCGTCCAGCGGCGCGATGATCACCGCGCCGTGGTCGCGCCAGGACGCGGCGGCGTCCTGGCCGGTGGCCAGCACCGTCAGCTGGCGCGCGACGGCGGCCTCGACGGCGGCGGCGAAGGCCTCGTCGTCGGTGATGAGGATGGATTGGGCGGCCGGGTCGTGCTCGGCCTGGGACAACAGGTCGGCGGCGATCCATTCCGGGTCGTTGGCGGCGTCGGCCACCACCACGATCTCGGAGGGGCCGGCCAGGGCGTCGATGCCGACCACGCCATAGAGGCGGCGCTTGGCGGCGGTGACGTAGGCGTTGCCGGGACCGACGATCTTGTCCACCGGCGCGATGGGCCCGGCGCCATAGGCCAGGGCCGCCGCCGCATGGGCGCCGCCGACACGCCAGACCTCGGTGACGCCGGCCGCCTTGGCCGCCGCCAGCACCGCCGGCTGCAGCCGGCCCGGCGGCGTGACCATGGCGATGCGGTCGACCCCGGCGACCGCGGCGGGCACCGCGTTCATCAGCACCGTCGAGGGATAGGCCGCCCGGCCGCCCGGCACATAGACGCCCACGGCCTCCAGCGGCGTCCAGCGCCAGCCCAGCTCGACCCCCGCCTCGTCGACGAAGCGCTGGTCGGCCGGCCGCTGGCGCTCGTGATAGGCGCGGATGCGCTGGGCGGCGAAGGCGATGGCCTCGCGCACCTCGGCCGGGCACTCGGCCGCCCCGGCGTCGATCTCCTCGGGCGTGACGCGGATGGTGGCTTCGGTCAGGCGGACCTTGTCGAAACGCTCGGCGAACCGCAGCACAGCCGCCAGCCCCTCGGTCCGCACGGCGTCGAGGATCTCCGCCACCGCCGCGTCGACATCGGCCGGCGAGCCGCGCCGCTCGTCCAGGAAGGCCTGGAACGCAGCGTCGAAGGCGGGGTCTTGGACGTTAAAGCGGCGCATGCCGTCTTCATCCCGGTTCTGCGCCGAAGCGCAAGACCAAATAAGCGCGCCGGCCTCGGCTAGCCCGCCGTGATCGCGCCGGCCGCCGCGCAGAACAGGGTCACGACCCAGGGCGGCGCCCGGAAGGCCAGCAGCAACCCCGCCGCGACCGCCAGGACGGCGGCGTCCTTCGGCGCCTGGATGGCGCCGGTCCACAGGGGATCGTACAGCGCCGCCAGCAGAAGGCCCGTCACCGCCGCGTTGGCGCCGCGCAGCGCGCCCTGCGCCGCGGCGAACCGGCGCACGCGCTCCCAGAACGGCCAGGCGCCGAACACCAGCAAGAACGACGGCAGGAACATCGCCGCCAGACAGAGCAGCCCGCCGGCCACGCCGTTCGGCGCCGGGCGCATGGCCGCCCCCAGATAGGCCGCGAAGGTGAACAGCGGCCCAGGCGCGGCCTGGACCGCCCCATAGCCGGCGAGGAAGGCGTCCTGGTCGATCCAGCCCGGCCGGACGACCTCGGCCCGCAACAGGGGCAGGACCACGTGGCCGCCGCCGAACACCAGCGCGCCGGTCCTGAAGAAACGCGCGAACAGGTCGAGGCCGTGATCGCCGGTCAGGCCGGCCAGCAAGGGCCCGGCGACAAGCAGCGCCGCGAACAGCGCCAGCCACGCCGCGCCGACCCGCCGTCGCCCGGCGACGGACGGCGACCCCGACGCCCCGCCCTCGCCGACCGCGCGCAGCCGCATGGCCCCGACCGCCGCGCCCGCCGCCAGACAGGCGAACTGGCTCAGAGGCGAAGCCCACGCCAGGCTCAGCACGGCGGCGGCGACCATCAGGGCCGCCCGCGGCCGGTCCGGGGCCAGGATCCGGCCCATCGCCAGCACCGCCTGGGCCACCACGGCCACAGCGGCGATCTTCAGCCCGTGGACCCAGCCGCCGCCGATCCACCGCGAGGCCTGCGGCGCGACATAGGCGAACAGGATCATCAGGACCGCCGAGGGCGCCGTGAACCCCAGCCAGGCGGCGAAGGCTCCGCCGTAGCCGGCCCGCAGCCGCCCCAGCGCCAGGGCCGTCTGGCTGCTGGCCGGCCCAGGCAGGAACTGGCAGAGGGCGACGATGTCCCCGTAGGCCGCCTCGCTCAGCCATCCGCGCCGGACGACGAACGCTTCTCGGAAATAGCCCAGATGGGCGATCGGCCCGCCGAACGCGGTGAGGCCCAGGCCCAGGAAGGCCAGGAACACCTCGCCCCAGGATCCCTTGGCGGCGGCCGGGGCGCCGGTCGAAGTCATGCCCCGCCCCCCCGGACGCGCCTAGCCGTGCGCCGGCGCGTGCCTGGTCGGCCAGGGCGCCGAGAGGTCGGCCAGGGCCGCCTCGATGCATTCGACCTCGACCCGCAGGTCGCCGCCGCCGGCGAAGGCCAGGCTGACCACCCCGCCGGGCGCCTCGCCGGGAACGAAGGTCAGGGCCAGGAGCTCGACCACGGCGTTCTTGGGCTCGCGGCGCAGGTTGCGGGCCTGCACGCCCAGCACGCAGCCGAACTGCAGCCCGCAGCGGACCCGCTCGCCGGCCGCGGCGTCGCCGGCGGCCCCCGCCTCCCAGCGGAACCGGTTGAAGGTCAGGGTCAGCCGCCGCGCGGCGGCCTCGTAGGAGATGTCGCCGATCTTGGCCACGGCGTCCTGCAGCGCGGCCGACAGCACGCCGAGGTCTTCCTCGTCCTGCGCGAGAAGCTGCAGCGGTCTGGCCGTCGACATCCTGTCCCTACTCCTCGTCGTCGCCGTCGCCCTTGATGCGGCGGATCTGCGCCCCGCAGGCGCTGAGCTTCTCTTCCAGCCGCTCGAAGCCGCGGTCGAGGTGATAGACCCGGTTGACCGTGGTCTCGCCCCGCGCCGCCAGCCCGGCGATCACCAGGCTGACCGAGGCGCGCAGGTCGGTGGCCATCACCGGCGCGCCCTCCAGCCGCTCGACCCCGCGCACCCGCGCCTCGCGGCCGGACACGGCGATGTCGGCGCCCAGCCGCGCCAGCTCGGGCACGTGCATGAAACGATTCTCGAACACCGTCTCGCGGATCACGCTCTCGCCGTCGGCCATGGTCATCAGGGCCATGAACTGGGCCTGGAGGTCGGTGGCGAAGCCCGGGAAGGGATCGGTCTCGACGTCCACCGCGCGCAGCCGCGCGCCGTTGCGCTTGATGATCACGCCGTCGTTGGTGTGGGCGACGTCGGCGCCCGCCTCCTCGATCTTGTCGAGCAGGGTCTGGATGAAGTCGCTGCGGGTGCGGGTCAGGCGCACCTCGCCGCCGGCCATCGCCGCCGCCACGGCGTAGGTGCCGGTCTCGATGCGGTCGGGGATCACCGAGTGGGTGACGCCTTTCAGCCGGGCGACGCCGGTGATGGTCAGGGTCGCGGTGTCGACGCCCTCGATGCGGGCGCCCATGGCGTTGAGGCAGTTGGCCAGGTCGCCGATCTCCGGCTCGCAGGCGGCGTTCTTCAGCACGGTCACGCCATGCGCCAGCACGGCGGCCAGCATGGCGTGCTCGGTCGCGCCCACCGAGACGAAGGGGAACTCGATCTCCGCCCCGGTCAGGCCGCGCGGCGCCTGGGCGTAGACATAGCCTTCGTGCAGATCGATGTGGGCGCCCAGCGCCCTCAGCGCGTCCAGGTGCAGGTCGACGGGCCGCGCGCCGATGGTGCAGCCGCCGGGCAGCGAGACCTTGGCGTGGCCGGTGCGGGCGATCAGCGGGCCGAGCACGTTGAACGAGGCGCGCATCTGGCGCACCAGATCGTAGGGAGCGAAGGCGCTGGTCACCTCCGGCGCGTGCAGCACCGTCTCGGGGCCGTCGGGGCCGTCGCGCTCGACCACCTCGACGCCGAGGCGGCGCAGCAGCATCCCCAGGAAGCGGGTGTCCGCCAGCCTGGGCATGTTGGTCAGGCGCACGGGCTCGTCGGTCAGCAGGCTGGCGGCCATCAACTTGATGGCGGAGTTCTTGGCGCCGCTGATCGGGATCTCCCCGTGCAGCCGCGCGCCGCCGGAGATGGCGATGCGGTCCATTAAATCAGCGTCCTCGAACAGCCCGGGCCGTCTGCCCCGGCCACGGCACATGTGAGGGCGGGGTTCTACAGAACGCAAGAGCGGGCGCAACTCTACTCGTCAGTCGGCGGAGTCACAGAATCGCGATCCGCCTCCGGAACATTGTCCGGAGCGGCCTTGCGGCGGCGCAGATTGGCGCGCAGCGCCTGGGCCAGGCGCGCCTCCCGTCCCTGGCCGGAGCCGGGCGGGGCCTTTGCGGGGGGATTTTCCGGGCGTCGGCTCATGCGTCCCGAGGTGAAACCGCCGATCTCTCCGGTCAAGTCGATTTTGGGCTTCACCTTCGCTGCGGCATTCGCTATAGCCCCCACCTCTTCAGTCGCCGCCGTAGCTCAGTGGTAGAGCGCATCCTTGGTAAGGCTGAGGTCGGCAGTTCAATCCTGCCCGGCGGCACCATCTCCCATAAGATTTTGATGAATTCCCCCTTTGGGGGTAGCGCGCATTATGCGCGCACTTGGCGCCGCCAAGCCATCGGGCTGGCCCCGTTCTTCGCAAGGTGTAACGCGGCCGGATCCGCCGGCGCCGCTCCGCGCTTCGGCGAGTGCGGGCGATCTCGTTCCTTGCGCGCGGCCTGCGCCGGACGGGCGGGCGCCCGCTCGGCTCGCCGTCGGATTACGGCAGCGTCTGCGGAGGGCCTGCGTTCAGCACGCCGTTGTACATGCAGCTGAGCGGCAAGAACGTGTTGTTGAAATGGAGGCGCCCGGGCGCGGTGTTGTCCCAGTAGAGATTCACGGTTCCGGGGCCGCAGTTGGGGACGATCACCGAGTTTATGGTCATTCCCGATATGGTCACCGACACCGGCGACGACGACGAGATGCTCCACGGAAGGTTCGACGCCGTGAACGCCGGACAATTGAAGGCTCCGCGACTGATCTTCACGTCCGTTATCTGGTCGCCCTTGACCTTCATGGTGAAGATGCAGCCAAGGACGCCGGCGCCGCCGAGATCACGGTTGAGCACCCCCGTCAGCACAAACGCTCCGCCCGGCGTGAACGCCTTGGCGGAATCGACAAAGCCAAAAGACGCAAGCAAAGCGACCAAGACAGCAAATCCGCGCATTTGACGCCTCCCGTCCGGATCGCGCCGCACCTCGCGACGCAATGAGGAAGACGCCCCTTGCGAGCATTTGGGGGGATTGCGCGCCTTGAGACACGCTGCGGGCGTGTTCGCCGGAACCGCCGCCCCGACAGGAGGCGGCTACCAATAGACCTTCACGCCAAGGGCGCCGTTGACGCCCTCGCCGACATTGGTCAGGTCCCAGTACTTCTCGTTGAACAGGTTGTTGACGTTGCCGGTGAAGGCCGTGCGCCGGCCGCCGACCAGCGTCTCGTAGCGGAAGCCGACATTGACCAGCGTCCTGCCCGGCAGGAACAGGCTGTTGTCGTCGGTGGTCGGCGTCGCACCGAAGTAGCGGACCGAGCCGTGCAGGCTGAGCCCCTCCACCGCCGGCACGGCGTATTCGGCGTTGGCCACGTACTGGCGGCGCGGCGCCCCCGACGGGACGTTCCCCTTCAGGGCCTCCTGCCCCGCCGACACGTCCTCGATGCTCGGCGAAAGGAACAGCGCGCCGAGGCCGACGCGCAGCGCCTGGCTCAAGCGGTAGGCGCCGCTGAACTCCAGGCCGTCATAACGCGTGAGACCGTCCTGGCGCAGGTAGAGCTTGTCTCCGACGGTCTGCTCGATGTTCGCGCCGCGCTCGATGCGGAAGCCGGCCCCGGCGAAGCTCAACCCGCCATGCTCGTACTTCAGGCCCAGTTCGTACTGCTTGCTCACCGTCGCCCCCAGCACCTCGCCGGCGTTGGCGTAGCGGCCGGCGACGCGCGTGCCGCCCTCCAGCGATTCGGCGTAGCTGCCGTAGATCGAGACATGCTCCGCCGGCTTGTAGATCAGCGCCACGGTCGGGGTGACGGCGGTGGTCCGATAGCCGGGAGCGGCGACCGGGCCGCTGTCCAGCTCGTAGCGGGTATGGCGCAGGCCCAGGATCGCCTGCCAGTTGGCCCCGAGACGCACCGTGTCGCTGATGAACGCCGCCGTCTGGCGCTCCTCCGACGGGCCGCCCTCGGTGCGGTAGTCGACGGCGCGGGAGGCGCGGAACGGCTGCCGCCGATAGATGTTCCCGTTGAAGTCGTTGCTCCAGTACGAGTTGTCGCCGAAGTCGGACGGGCTGTTCAGATTGGACACGCCCGCGACGATCGTATGCCGCAGCGGCCCGGTGCGGAACTCGCCCTCGACCATCGCCTGGACGAAGGTGTTCTGGTCGGTCTCGGCGAAATTGTAGACATAGCCCCGGTAGTCGCCCGCCGCGTTGAGGAGGTTGGCGAACATCTTGTTCGAGCGGTGCTTCTTGCGGGTGTAGCCGTAGGTGAGGTCGGCGCTCCAGCCCTGGGCGAAACGCCAGTTCAGCCCAGTCGAGAAGGCCAGGGTGTCGGACCTGTAGTTGGCGTTGTCGACCAGCAGGTTGTCGTAGTCGTAGGTGACCCGAGGCGGCCGGGCGCCGGCATAGGCGGACCAATAGAACTGCAGCGGCTCATGCTTGAGGTCGCTGGTCTCGGAGGTGAGGCTCGCCCGCCACTGCAGGTCGGGCGTGACCGCGTAGTCGAGCGCCAGCGCGCCGACCAGCCGGTCGATCCCCGCGCCGTTATAGGCGTCGCCGTTCTCGACGGCGAGGTTCGCCCGATAGCCGAGCCGCCCCTCCGGGCCGAGCCGGCCGCCGGCGTCGACGTGGCCGCGCAGCACCGAGTCGTTGCGGTAGCCGATCTCGGTGGAGAGCAAGCGCTCGGCGGTGGGCCGCTTGGTCTTGTAGGCGATGACGCCGCCGGGGGCGCCGAAGCCGTACATGAAGCCGGTCAGGCCCTTGAGCGCCTGGACGCTTTCGACGCCCTCCAGCGGGAAGTCGCCGCCCCAGTAGAGCAGCAGCGGCACGTTATCGATGTAGTAGTTGCGCACTCCCAGGCCGCGTATCTGCGTGCCCCACCAGTTCACCGTCCCCGAGGGCGCGGAGGAGAACACCGCCGGGTCGTTCATGAACACCTGGCCGATCGAGTTCGCCTGCCGCTTCTCGATGTCGTCGGCGTTGACCACCGTGATCGAATAGGGCGTGTCCAGCAGCGAGCGGGCGCCCAGCGCGCCGCTGTCGGTGACCTGGAGCTGCGGGCTCTTAGCGGCGCGCGCGGTGACCACCACGCCGGCGACCGTGTTGCGCCCGTCGGCCTCGTCGTCGAGCTCGGCCGCCGACGCCCTGTCCCAACAAGCCGACGCCGACGCGAACACGCCCGCCAGCAGCACCATCCTCAACGCCATGTCCGCCCCCGATAAGCCCGGCTTCAAGGGGTGCTTCTTGGCCGTATATGAGAATGATTGTCAAATTCATTATCATATACATTCGACAGTTCAGCGCGACGCAGCCCCGTCGCGAACAGCGAGCGCCCTGCGCCGGCGTCTCACCGGCGCAGGAGGTCGAGCGCCAGCCGCGTCATCGCCTCGACGCCGGTGCGGATGGTCGGCTCGGGCGTGGGGGCGAAAAGGGGCGAGTGGTTGCCGGGAACCGGCGCGCCGCCGGCCGCAGCCGCCGCGACCCGCGCCGGGTCCGCCCCGCCGATGGTGAAATAGAACGAGCGCACGCCCGCCTTGCCATACTCCGAGAAGTCCTCGCTGCCGGTGATCGGCGGGTTCACCGACACCCGGTCGCCGAAGGCCGCCGTCAGCACGCCGGCCAACCGCGTCGTCAGAGCGACGTCGTTGACCACCGGGCCCAGGCCGTCGCGGACCGTCACCTGCGGGGCCTGGGCGCCGGCCATATCGGCGCTGGCCCTGGCCGTGCGCTCGACGCCGCGGATCAGGACGTCGCGGACGGCCGGGCTGTAGCTGCGGACCGTTCCGACCAGGCTCACCGTGTCGGGAATGATGTTGCCGGCCGAGCCGCCATGGATCGCGCCGATGCTGATCACGCCGAACTCGCTGGGGTCCTTCTCGCGGCCGAGCACCGCCTGCAAGTCGACCACGAAGCGGGCGGCGACCATGATCGGGTCTATGGTCAGCTGCGGCGCCGCGCCATGGCCGCCCCGCCCGTGGAAGACGATCTCCAAGGTGTCGGACGCCGCCATGGCCGGCCCGGCCCGATATCCGATCGTCCCGTAGGCCGCCGGCGTCACGTGCAGGGCCAGGGCGTAGTCCGGCTTGGGAAAACGGGTGAACAGGCCGTCGGCCAGCATGGCGCGGGCGCCGCGGTCGCCCTCCTCGTCCGGCTGGGCCACGAACACCAGGACGCCGCTCCACTGGTCCTTGCGCGCCACAAGGGCCTGGGCCGCGCCGACCCAGGCGGCCATATGGATGTCGTGCCCGCAGGCGTGGGCGACCGGCGTCCTGACGCCGTCCACCGTCGCCACCGCCTTGCTGGCGTAGGCCAGGCCGGTCTTCTCGGCCATCGGCAGCCCGTCGAGCTCCGTCCGGACCATGACCGCCGGGCCCGGGCCGTTGCGATAGACCGCCACCACGCCGGTCCCGCCGAGGTGCTCGGTCACCTCGAAGCCCAGGGCGCGCATCTCCCGCGCCAGCCGGGCGGCGGTGCGGGTCTCCTGGAACCCGGTCTCGGGATTGCGGTGCATGTCCTCGTACAGCGCCTGGAGGCGCGGATAGTCGGCCGCCAGCACCGTCCCGGCCGCCGGCGCGGCGGCGTGGGCCGGGACGGCGAGCAGGGCCAGGACCAGCGAGGCGGCCGGCGGCAGGCGCCGCATGACCGCGCTCACCAGATCCTCACGCGCTGTTCCGGCGCAAGGTAGAGGGCGTCCCCCGGCTTGACGCCGAAGGCTTCGTAGAAGCCGGGGATGTTGCGCACCACCCCGTTGACGCGGAACCGCGCCGGGGCGTGCGGATCGGTGGCGGCCTCCTGGCGCTCGGCCTCCGGGCGGATCTTGGTCATGAACACCTGGGCCCAGCCCATGAAGAAGCGCTGGTCACCGGTCAGGCCGTCGATCACCGGCGCGGGCCGGCCGTCGAGCGAGGCGCGATAGGCCCGGTAGGCGATCCCCACCCCGCCGAGGTCGCCGATGTTCTCGCCCAGCGTGAAACCGCCGTTGACGTGCAGGCCGTCGGCGATGGTGAAGCCGTCGTACTGGCGGACCAGCGCCTGGGTCCGCTTCTCGAACTCGGCCCTGTCCTTGTCGGTCCACCATTCGGCCACGGCGCCGTCGCCGTCGAAATGGTTGCCCTCGTCGTCGAAGGCGTGGCCGATCTCGTGGCCGATCACCGCCCCGACGCCGCCGTAGATCGCCGCGTCGTCGGCCGCGCCGTCATAGAACGGGGGCTGCAGGATGCCCGCCGGGAACACGATGGCGTTGGTCAGCGGATCGTATTCGGCGTCGACGATCTGCGGAGGGACCTCCCAGGCGGTCTTGTCGACCGGGCGGCCCAGCTTGCCGACCAGGACGTCGTGATTGAACTGCGCCGCCCGCTTGAGGTTTCCGAACAGGTCGTCGGGACGGATCGTCAGGGCGGCGTAGGAGCGCCAGCGGTCGGGATAGCCGATCTTCACGGTCATCTTCGACAGTTTCTCCCGCGCCCGCAGGCGGGTCTGCGGCGTCATCCAGTCGAGGTCGTCGAAGCTCTGGTCGTAGGCCTTGAGCAGGCGGCGGACGATCTCCTGCATGCGCGCCTTGGCCTGCGGCGGAAACCGCCGCTCGACATAGAACCGGCCGGCCAGTTCGCCGGTCGAATCGCTGACCGCCGCCACCGCGCGCCGCCACAGCGGCGGCGGCTCCTGCGTTCCCTGCAGCACCGCGCCGTAGAAGGCGAACTTGCCCCGGTCCAGGTCCTCGGTCAGCCGGTCGGCCGTGCTGTTGAGCACGCACCACTTCAGATAGGCCTTCCAGTCGTCCAGGCTGACCTCGTTCAGCGCCTTGGCCAGGGCCGTCAGATAGCTGGGCTGGATCACCACCAGGTGCGCCTGGCGTCCGATCGCCGCGCCGCGCTCATAGGCCCGCCAGTCGAACCCGGGGGTCAGGGCGCTCAGCTCGGCGTCGTCGAGACGGTTGATGATCTTGCTGATGTCGCGGCTGTCCTCCTTGGACCACTGGCCCTCGGCCAGCCGGGTCTCGACCGCCAGCACCGCGTCGGCCGCGCGGGCCGGATCGGCCGCCCCCGCCTTGGCGAACATCTGCGCGACATAGTCGCGGTACTGCTTGCGGAGCCCCTGGGCCTCGGCGTCCTGCTGCAGGTAGTAGGCGCGGTCCGGCAACCCCAGTCCCGACTGCCACATGAAGATCGCGTACTGGCTGGGCGCGGCCGGGTCGGCGCGGACCTCCAGCCGGAACGGCGCGGCGTAGCCCGCCCGGATCGCATAGCCCAGGCGCCCGGCGATCGCCGACCGGTCGGCGATGGCGTCGATCCGCGCGAACTCCTCGCGCAGGGGCGTTAGTCCCCGGGCGGCCCGGCCCGGCAGGTCCAGATAGGACGAGTAGAGGTCGCCGATCTTCTGCTGATCGGAGTTCTGCGTGGTGCGGGCGGCGGCGGCGGCCTGCTCGAAGATCGCCTTCATGTCGTCCTGAACCCGGTCGGCCACGATCTCGGCCGCGCCGTACGAGGCCTTGTTGTCCGGAACCTTGGTCGCCTTGAGCCAGGTCCCGTTGACGTAGCCGAAGAGGTCGTTTCCGGGACGAACCGAGGGATCGATGTTGGCGCGCTCGATCCCCGACCGCAGAACCTGGCCGGCGCCCGTCTCGGCGCGGGCGCCCGTAGGCAAGCCCCCCGCCATCGCATTCGAGATCATCGCCGCGCCGACGAGCAGTCCGGAGAGTTTCTTCACGCTCTTTTCCCCCCAATGCGGCCCATGGCGGGCGCCTCGACTGGACGCGCCGGCCAGCGTCATGCGTCCGGCCCGACTTCTATGGCCGACGGTCAAGCTAGCCGGGCGGCGCCCGAATGGGTTTCCGAACAGGACCGGGCGCGCGGTGGTTGCTTCCGCCGGCGACCAGCCAGAGGGAGGAATCTTCGGCCCCGATCGCGCCGCATCCCGCCTCGGAACGGGCGGCGGCGCGCCCGGGCCGACGCCGGCCGGCCCGTCCGCCGGTCCGCGCCGCCGCCCGTTTCGGCGCTGCGACCGCCTGATCGAACATCTTTCCCCCGGAGCTGCGAAGAACGGAAGATCGTTCCCCCGCCGCCAGCCACTTCGCCGGAATCCTCCGGGCGTTCCCGTCATCCTCTTCCCACGAACAAAAAACCTCAGGGGGGATGACCATGGGACCGATCATGACGGGGCGCGTGCGCCGCGCCGCCAGGCTGGGCGTCTGCGCGGCGGCGCTGCTCGCCTGCAGCGCGCCGCTCTCGCCGGCCCTGGCCCAATCGGCGCCTTCGCCGGCGGGCGAGGCCGACGCGCAGGACAAGGCGCGGGCCGAGACCCACACGGTCGACGAGATCGTCGTCACCGCCACCCGCCGCGAGACCCTGCTGCAGGATACGCCGCTGTCCATCACCGCCCTCGGCGCGCGGCAGCTCGACGCCATGGGCGCTGACGGTTTCGCGGGCTTCTCCCGGACGGTTCCCGGCCTCGTTCTCAACCAGGGCGACCCCGGCCGGGGCTCGTTCTCGATCCGCGGCGTCAGCACCGGCCTGGGCATCGGCGACAACCAGGCGCCGGTGGCGCTCTATGTCGACGAGCTGCCCACCGACGATTCCCGGGGCGCCCGCTCGATCGCCGACCTCAGCCTGTTCGACGTCAAGCGGGTGGAGATCCTGCGCGGCCCGCAAGGCACCCTGTTCGGGTCGGGCGCCCTGGGCGGGGCCATCCGCGTGCTCACCAACGGGCCGGACCTGAACCGCCTCGAGGGCCGCGTCCTCGGCGACTACTGGCTGACCGAGGGCGGGGCGGCCAGCGGGACCGTCAAGGGCATGGTCAACGCGCCGCTGATCGCCGACCGGCTCGCCGTGCGCGCCGTGGGCTATTATCGAGACGTCGGCGGCTATGTGGACAACCTCGGAACCGGCCGCTCGAACGTCAATGGCGACACGTCCTACGGCGGCCGTATCTCCGCCAAGCTGGCGGTCACCGACCGGCTCACCGCCACCGCCACGGCCATCTTCCAGAAGGGCGACGCCGACGAGTCGGCGGCCCTGGACACCCAGGTCGACGGCCGGTGGGTGCGCGACAACCACCAGCCCAATTTCCTGAAGACCCAGCTGCAGACCTACAACCTCAAGGCCGACTACGACCTGGGCTGGGCCAGCCTGATGTCGTCCACCACCGTCTCGCGGAAATCGACCAATCTCCAGCAGGGCTCGGACATGGGCTTTTCCGGCCTGCCGGTGCAGATCGGCGGGCCGGATCACGGCGACGGCTTCGCCCAGGAGCTTCGCCTGAGCTCGCAGGGCGCGGGCCGGTTCAGCTGGGTGGTCGGCGCCTTCTATTTCGAACGCAAGCGCACCGCCTTCACACGGCTGAACGTGCCGGGGGCGGCGGACCTGCTGGGCCTCGACAGCGACCTGCTCCAGGCCACCGAGATTCATCTGCGCGACACCGAGGCGGCCCTTTACGGCGAGGGCTCATACCAGATCACGCCGCGGCTGCAGGCCACCGTCGGGCTGCGCTGGTTCCGGGACGCCTCGACCTATTCGGACGTCCAGTCGGGGCCGCTGGCCGGCGGCGACAACATCGCGACCGGCCCCCTGAAGAGCGACGAGAGCAAGGTCACGCCCAAGTTCGTGCTGTCCTACAAGCCCGGCCGGGACGTGATGCTCTACGTCTCTGCGGCCCAGGGCTACCGCATCGGCGGGACCAACATCCCCAACGCCATCGACCCGGCCGTCCCGCACAGCTATCGCCCCGATTCCCTGTGGAACTACGAGCTGGGCGCCAAGACCGCCTGGCTCGACGGCCGGCTCACCCTGAACGGCGCGCTCTACTACATCGACTGGTCGGACATCCAGATCGAGCGCACCGGCCTCAACAACATCGGCTATCAGGACAACGGCGGCGCGGCCCATTCGGTCGGCGCCGAGCTGGAGGCGGTCTTCCGGCCGACCCAGGGCCTGACGCTGTCCTCGGCGATCTCGCTGAGCCAGGCCCGGTCGGACGAGACCGTGCCCGGCACCAACATCCTCAAGGGCGACCACCTGCCGGGCGCGCGGGATTTCACCCTCTCCAACAGCATCGAATACCAGCGCCCGCTGCGCGACGGCCTGGCGCTGTTCGTCCGCGCCGACCATCAGTACCAGAGCCGCGCCTATGCCGACTTCAGCAACGCCGCCGCGACGGTCCTGCCGTCCTACGCCCTGGTCAATCTGCGGATCGGCGTCACGCGCGGGCCGTGGAAGGCGACGCTGTTCAGCGACAACCTGTTCAACGACCAGCGCGTCATGGTCACCTCGACGGACGGCTCGCAGAGATACCGCCTCAAGCCCCGCACCGTGGGCGTATCGCTCGAAGCGGCGTTCTAGGGCGGCGCGCGGCCATGCTGGGAACGCCGCCGCTTGATTGGGCCCTGACGGCGCTGCTGGCGGCGACCCTGGCCGTGGTCGCCCTGCGTCCGGGCCGCTGGCGCGCCTGGGCGGCGGGCGGGCTCGCCGCCGCCGGCCTGGCGCTCGCGGCCTCCGTCCTGACCCTGGGGCCGCGCTGGCAGATGACCCCGGCCTATCTGGCCTGGCTGGCGCTCGCCGCCCTGCTGGCCGGCTCCCGCCTTCGCGGCCCGCGCGACGTCCTTCGTCGGCGCGGGATCCTGCGCTGGGTCGGCGGGGCCGGCCTCGCCTCGCTGCTCGTCCTGTCGACCGCCGCTTCGTGCCTGTTTCCGATGTTCGACCTGCCCGCGCCGGACGGTCCGTTCGGCGTCGGCGGGACCCGCCTCAAGCTCGAAGACCTCAAGCGCCCCGAGGTCCACACCGCCAACCCGCTCGACCATCGCGAGCTGATGATCCAGGTCTGGTACCCGGCCGACGCGGGCGCGACGGGGCCCGTCCAGCCGGTGTTCCAGCACGTCGACCGCCTGCGCGACGAGATGAACCGCCACGGCTGGCCGCTGGGCTGGATGGTCACCCATCTGGGCCAGATCCACACCCACACCGTGGCCGCCGCCCCGCTGGCCCGCGGCCGGGAGGCCTTTCCGGTCATCGTCTTCTCGCACGGCCTGGGCAGCGCCGGAGTGCAGAACACCGTGCTGTGCGAGGCCCTGGCCAGCCATGGCTATGTCGTGGTCTCGATCGAGCACAGCTATGACGGGGCCGCGACGGTGTTCCCCGACGGCCGCGTCGCCGGCTTCATGGGCGAGGCCTACGACTATCCCGAGCGCCCCTATCCCAAGGACTTCGAGGCCCGGGCTGTCGCCGAGATGCAGAGCGAGGACCCCAAGGCGCTCGACGCCCTGGGCCGGGCCCTTGTGCGGCTCCAGCCCGAGGAGACGGCCTCGACCCGGTTCTGGAACGACCAGTGGTCGCAGGACCAGCGGTTCGTCATCGACGAGATCGAACGCATGCAGGCGGGCGCCCTGCCCAGCCCCTTCGCCGGCCGGCTCGACCTGTCGCGGCTGGGGGTGATGGGCATGTCCATGGGCGGCCAGACCGCCCAGGTCACCTGCGTCGGCGACCCGCGTTGCCGCGCCGGCGTCAATCTGGACGGCTACCGCGCGGTCCTGAGCGAGCTGCCCGGCCAGAAGGCGCCGTTCCTCTATTTCAACAACGGCCGCCTGAGCGTGCATCGCCAGTTCCTCGCCCGCGACCATCAGCGCAGCTACTGGGTCAAGGTCACGGACGCCGAGCACTACGACTTCACCGACCTGCCGAGGCTCTCGCCGTTGCTCAAGACCATCGGGCTGAGCGGCGCGGCGAGCCCGGCCCGGATGCAGGCGATCGTCGACGGCTACGTGCTGGCCTTCTTCGACCGCCACCTGCGCGGCCGCCCCGCGCCGCTGCTGGACCAGGCCCGGCCGCCCTGGCCGGACGTGAAGTTCGCCGTCGGCGGCATGGCCGAAAGCGCGCCGCCCTCAGACCTCGGGAAGACGCCATGACGCGTTTGAGATCGCTGATCGCCGGCCTGGGCTGCGCCGGCCTGGTCGCGCTGGCTCCGCCGCCCGGGGCCGCCGCCCCGACGCAGCCGCCTGCGGCCCCAGCCTCCGCGCCCGGCCCCGCCGCCTCCGCCTCCGCCGACGGCGAGATAGCGGCGTTCATCGACGGCCTGATGTCGGCCTACATGCGCGACAACGACCTGCAGAACGCGGTGGTGGCCGTGGTCCGCGACGGCCGCGTCGTGTTCGCCCGCGGCTATGGCGAGGCCGACCGGGCCGCGCACAGGCCCGTCGATCCGGCCGCCAGCCTGTTCCGCATCGGCTCGACCTCAAAGCTGTTCACCTGGACCGCGGTGATGCAGCTGGTCGAGCGCGGCCAGGTGGATCTCGACGCCGACGTGAACACCTATCTGAAGGGCGTCCGCATCCCGCAGGCCTTCGGGCGGCCGGTCACGCTGCGCGCCCTGATGACCCACACCGCCGGCTTCGAGGACGGCGCGGCGGGATACCTGTCCACATTCGATCCGCACCCGGACAGGTCGATCGCCCACGCCATGGCCGCCCACATGCCGCGGCGCGTCCGGCCGCCGGCCACGATCCCGGCCTATTCCAACTACGGCGCGGCGCTGGCCGGGCTGATCGTCGAGCAGGTCAGCGGGGCGCCGTTCGACGACTATGTCCGCCGCAACATCTTCGATCCGCTGGGCATGCGGAACACCACCTTCGAGGAGCCCCTGCCGCCCCGGCTGGCCGCCCTCCAGACCCTGCCCTACGTCCGCGAGGACGGCTTGCTGACGCCCAAGCCGATCGAGACCATCGCCGGCTTCCGGCCGGCCGGGTCGGTCGCCGCGTCCGGCCTGGACATGACCCGCTTCATGCTCGCCTGCCTGCAGGACGGCGAGCTCGACGGCGCCCGCATCCTCAAGCCCGAGACCGCGCGGCTGATGCGCAGAACCGCGTTTCAGACCGACCCGCGCCTGCCGGGCATGGCGCTCGGCTTCTACGAGAGCCGCATCAACGGCGTGCGCCTGGTCGGCCACGGCGGGGCGACGGACGCCTTCCTCACCAGCCTGATGCTGGCGCCCGACCAACGTCTGGGCGTGTTCATCTCCTATGCGGGAAGCGACTCGGCCATCCACCGCCGCTTCATCAAGAGCTTCTTCGACCGCTTCTATCCCGCCGCCCCGCCGCCGATTCCGCCCGCCCCGCGCGAGGCCGTCGCGCAGATGGACGCCTATCCCGGGGCCTATCGCTCCAGCCGGCGCAGCACGACCAAGATCGACAAGTTCCTCGACGTCTTCTCCCAGTACGAGGTGACGCGGACGGGCCCGGACCGGCTGCTGGTCAAGGGGCTGGGCCCGGTTCTCGAACTCTACGCCCCGCTGGGCGAGGGCCTGTTCCAGCAGGTCGACGGCGATCGCCAGATCGTCTTCAAGGGCGCGCGCGGCGGGAAGGCGACCTTCTTCGCCACCAGCGCCGCCCCCTACTGGGTCGCCGAGCGCACCCCATGGAACGAAAACGTCGGCCTTTGGTGGCTGGTGCTGGCCGCCTCGGCCCTGGTCCTGCTGAGCGCCCCGATCGACGCCTACGCCCATCGCGCGCGCCTGCGGGCGCTGGCCAAGGGCGAGCGGGCCGTCCTCGCCCTGTCGCGGGCGGTGTCGGGCCTCGGCCTCGCCGCCATACTCGCCGTCGGCGTCGCCCTGGCGGCGAGCGCCGACCATCTGGAGCAGACCATCCCGACGGTCCTCAAAGGCGCCCTGCTGCTGCCGCCGGCCCTGGCCGTGGTCACGGCGGCGGCGGCGATCGTCACCGCGACGGCCTGGCGGCGCGCCACGTTCGGCGCCGGCCGCCGGACCTATCTGATCCTGGTGCTGGCGGCCGGCGCCGGCGTCGCGCTGTTCTTCCAGCAATGGAACCTGATGGGCTGGCGCTTCGGCTGACCGCCGACCGCCCCCGCCCGCCCCCTCAAGACAATGAAGGCCAATCCCATGGAACTGAAGGATCGACGCCCAGAGACCATCGCCGTCTGGGCCGGCGAAGAACGGCCGGTGGCGGCGGGCGCGGCCCAGACGCCGATCGTGCACAGCGCCACGTTCAGCTATCCCGACGTCGACAGCTGGCTGGCCGCCGCCCTGGGCGAGGGCCCCGGCCACATCTACAGCCGCAACACCAACCCCACAGTCGCCGTGTTCGAGGAGAAGGTGCGCCTGCTGGAAGGCGCGCAGGCCGCGACCAGCTTCGCCACCGGCATGGCGGCGATCTCCAACACCCTGTTCGCGCTGCTGAACACCGGCGACCGCGTGGTGTCGATCACCGACAGCTATGGCGGGACCAGCAAGATCTTCCTCGAGATCCTGCCGCGCATGGGCGTCGAGGTCGAGCTGGTCAGGACGGACGACCTCGACGCGCTGGACGCGGCGATCGGCGAGGGATGCCGTCTGGTCTATCTGGAGACCCCGACCAATCCCACCTTGAAAGTCGTCGATCTGGCGCGGGCGGCGGCGGCGGCCAGGGCGGTCGGCGCGATCACCGTCGTCGACAACACCTTCGCCACCCCGATCAACCAGCAGCCGCTGGCGCTCGGCGCCGACCTGGTGGTCCACAGCGCCACCAAGTTCCTGGGCGGCCACGACGACGCCATGGGCGGGGTGCTGGCCGGCCGGGCCGACCTGATCCGCCAGGTGTTCCACTATCGCGAGATCACCGGGGCCAGCCTCGACGCCTTCTCAGCCTATCTGCTGCTGCGCGGCCTGAAGACCCTGGACCTGCGGGTGCGCCGCCAGAGCGAGACCGCCCTCGCCGTGGCCTCCTGGCTGAGCCGCCATCCCCGCGTCGAGACGGTCTGCTATCCCGGCCTGGCCCAGCACCCCAACCACGACGTGGCGGCCCGGCAGATGCGCGGGTTCGGCGGCGTGCTGAGCTTCGCCGTCAAGGGCGACTTCGACGCGGCCAAGCGCGTGCTCGGCCGCCTGAAGCTGGCGCACCGGGCGGCCAGCCTGGGCTCGGTCAACACCCTGGCCGGGCCGCCGGCCGCCACCAGCCACGTCGAATGCACGCCGGAACAGCGGGCGCGGCTGGGCATTCCCGAGGCCCTGATCCGCTATTCCTGCGGCGTCGAGGCGGCCGAAGACCTGATCCAGGACCTCGACCAGGCCCTGGCCGGCGCCTGATCACCGGTCGGGATCGTCTTGCCCGGCGGCGAGAAGGACGGCGATCGGCGAAGAGTTGGAAGCCTTCACGGTCTTGTAGATGGAGGAGGTGACGAACTCGAAGTCGACGCCGCATTGCAGCAGTATGCGGTCCATCACCGACTGGAAGGACTCGGTGTCCGGCGCGGCGACCATCAGGACGTAGTCGTAGTTGCCCAGGGTCGCGTGTCCCGACAGAACGGCGTCCTCGTTCCTGACGCAGCGTTCGAACATCTGCGCCTTGGCGGGGGCGGTGTTCGAGAGCCGGACATGGGCCTGGTAGAGCGACAGCTTGGCCAGCCGCCGCAGGTCGATGTCGGCGTGATAGCCGCGGATGACGCCGGTCCGCTCCAGGCGCTTGACCCGCTCCCAGCAACGGGTGGCCGACAGGCCCACCTGCTCGCTCATCCGGGTGTTGGTGATGCGGCCGTCCCGCTGCAGCGCCGCCAGGATCTTGTGGTCGATCCGGTCGGTCTTCGGGCGAGGATCTAACGCGTCGGTCATCGGCGGGCCTTACATCGGGTCACACGGACCGATGGCGAACTCTTCGCATCACGCCACGCCTGGCGGGGCTGTGGTTGAACGCCGGCTCGTCTGATCGACCCTTTCACGGCGAATACGCTAGCGGCCCGTAACCGCCGAAAAACCGCAATGAAGCGCCATCGATTGCGGAATTTGTGAATGAACCACGGCCCTTATGCGAAAATTCGGCGACAGCGCGCGCCATGGGGAACGGTCCGCCGGCCTTGCATCCCCCCGCCCGGGGCGCCCGGCCGTCTAACCGGGTGAGCATTGACACGCGGCGCATTCCCGCGACGCCGTTCCCGAAAGGACCGTCATGAACCTGTGCGCCTGCGCGGCCGCCGCCCTCGCGATGGTCGCGGCCCTGTCGTCCCCGGCCAAGGCCGACAGCTTCAGCCCGACGAACATCACCTGGACGATGAAGGGCAAGGTGGTCGTCAACCAGCTGGTGAACTTCCAGTGCAACTGGACGCTGTCGGGGATCGTCGACGCCGCCGGCGTCGGCCACGTGACGGGTTCGACCTTCACCTCCGGCACGCCGACCTGCGGCATGATCGTCTCAACCAACCTGCCGTGGACGTTCACGGCCGGACCGGGAGCGTCGTTGGGCGTGATCCGGGCCGTGACCATAACCACCCCCGTGGGAACGTGCGGCCCCGGCGACGTCCCGGTGTCGATCGGCCCGGCCGGCGCCGTGTCCATCAACGCCGTGATGCTGCCGCCGAACTGCAAGCTGTCGGCGACGCTGACCATCACGCCGGCCATCGTGATCGTCCCCTAGGGGCCACCCCGATCGCGGCGGCCCCCGGGCGTTTTCAACGCGGCCTGGCCGCATTGACGATCTCGGCCGCCTTGGACGCCTGAACGTAACCGCCATGCACCGGCGTGACGCCGGCCGCCAGCACGTCGCCCTGCCGCCCAGCGACCAGGACGTACGAGGCCACGACGCCGGCGGCGACGTAGAACGGCTCGCCGCCGAACACCGACAGGATGTTTTTCCTGACATAGTAGCCGCCGACGCTGGCGTCGGCCTTGACGAACAGCACGAGGTCCGTGCCGCCCAAGGCGTCGGCCAGCCGCTTCTCGGCCGCCACCCTGGCCGCCGGCAGAGCGCCGCCGGCGTCCGGCGTGGTCAGTCCGGTCAAGAGGGCGTCGTAGCCGCCGGCCACGGCCTGCCAGGCGGCGACGGCCTGGTCGCAGGCGCCGGCCGCCTCGATCAGCTTGGGGTCCTTGGCCTTGACGTCGGCCCGCACCGCCTTGGCCCGCTCCTGCAGGTAGGCGATGCGCGCCTGGGCGTGGGCGCCCTGTTCGGCCAACGGCTTGATCAGATCGAAGATGTCCGGGTCGGCCGTTCCCGTCGACCGGCCGGCCAGATAGACCGCCGTCGGCGCCGGACCGGCGGCGCGCAAGGCTCCGGCCACCGCCAGGGCCAGTTGCGCGTCGTCGTGCTCCACGGCCACGCCGCCGACCTCGTAGTCGGTCTGGAACAGTCCGAGGATTTTGGTGAGGGTGGCCGCGCCCAGGGCGACGGCGGCCAGGGGCGCGGCCTCGGCCTTGGCGTGCGGCGTCGCGCCCAGCTTGATCTCGGCCAAGGCGGCCTGGGCGCGGCGGTCCAGGTCGTCGGCCTTGGGAGCCAGGGCCGAAGCGAGCACGCGCTGGCGAAGGTCGAAGCCGGTCCAGCGGTCGGTCGTCGGCCGGTCGGCGCCGGCGTAGACGTGGACCGAGCGGCCGGCGGCCTTGTCCTTGACCGCCTCGACAATCTGGGCGGCGGCGATGTTGGTCGCCCGGCCGGCCAGCAGCGCGGCCTCGGCTTTGCCGCCGTCGGTCTTGACGTCGACCTTCCCCGAATTGCCGGAGTCCGGGAACGTTCCCAACTGGGCCTGCAGCGAGGCGTTCTGCGCGCCGATGGCGGCGGTCTTGGCCTCGGCGGCGGCCTTCTTGGCGTTTTCCCGGGCCGCGTCCTGCTCGGCCGCGAGGATGACGGGGTCGGTCGGCGTCGCGGCGTCCTGCGACATGGCGAGTTCTCCGTTGGCGATCGAGGTCAGGCCGACCGCGAGGACCGCGATCGCGAAATGACTGCGGGACGCACGACGAAAGCCCCCTCCCCGCGCGATGCGGCCTTCGTTCGGCGCGACGGCCGACGGCGCTGAACCATGCCGACGTTCCCCCCGGGACGCGCTGGACTATGCCGGAACCCTGGCTATCATCAACCACAGATAGCGGGAAGACGCACGTGGAAATTGAATCCGTCCGTGCACTGAAGCAACAGGCCCTGGAGACCCTGGTCGCCCCGGCTCTGGATGAAGCGGCCCGCGTGCGCGCCTTCTCGGCGCCCGCCGCCTCGATCCACCGCAACACCGGCGCGGTGGCCGGCGTCGCCCTCGGCGTCTCGGGCCACGGCGGTCCGTTCGACTACCGCCTGGCGGTGCGCGTGCAGGGCGGCCTGCTGCTCAACAGCGGCGAACTCTACGAGCGCCTGCACAAGCTGGCCGAGGGCGAGGCCGAGTTCCGCTACATCGGTCGGGCCGCCAAGCAACAGGCCCCGTGGCACGCCTCGCGCCAGCGCCCTCTGCTGATCGGCGCCAGCGTCGGGCATTTCGGCGTCACCGCCGGCTCGACCGGGGCCTTCCCGACCCACCGCAAGTCCGGCAAGCGCGTGCTGCTGTCCAACAACCACGTCCTGGCTAACGAGAACCAGGGACGGCCGGGCGACGCCGTCCTGCAGGCGGGCGTCCTCGACGGCGGCCGCCGGGCCGGCGACTCCATCGGAACCCTGCTGGACTTCACGCCGCTGAAGACCGCCGGCGCGAACCATTTCGACGCCGCCGTCGCCGCCCTCGACGACGGCGTCCCCTTCGACCCGCTCACGCTCACCGGCGCGCCGGCCCCGGCGCTCAAGGGCGCGCGCCAGACCACGTTCGAGATCGGCGAGCCGGTGTTCAAGCTCGGCCGCACCACCGGCCTGACGCGCGGGCGGGTGTCGGCGATCGAGGTCGACGACGTGGTGGTCGATTACGAGATGGGCAGCCTGACGTTCGACCGGCAGACCGAGATCGAGGGCGACGGCGACCAGCCGTTCAGCCAGGGCGGCGACAGCGGGGCCCTGGTCCTCGACGCCGGGGGCTTCGCGGTCGGGCTGCTGTTCGCCGGCACCGACCAGGGTGGAAGCAACGGACGCGGCCTAAGCTACGTCAGCGACCTGGGACCGATTCTGGCGGCCCTGGACTTGTCGCTGGATGTTTGAAGGGCGCGCGCCTATATTTTCACCATGGCTGACGCATCCCTAGAGGCGGCGCGGCGGGTGAAGACGCTGGCCCGCGAAATGGTCTCCCGCACCAGGACGGTGACGGGCGTGGGCTTGGCGCAGCTCAACGGCGCCTACGCGGTCAAGGTCAATCTGCTCGACGGCGAGGCGGCGGGCCTGCCCAGGCAGATCGAGGGCGTTCCCGTCATCTATGAAAGAACCGGGCGGGTCAGGGCCCGCTGAGGTCTCGACGGCCCCGCCTCGCCCTGATTCGGCGAGCCCCGCATAACCTCGGGCGGATAGGGCGAACCCCGGCGGCCCCACGCGCATGAAGCTGCGGGCGGCCGGGAGCGCGGACGACGGCCTGCGCCGCCCGCCCCCCTCGAGCCGTAGGCGTCCTACTTCGGCGCCGGGGCCGGGGCCGGAGCGGCCTCGGCCGGCTTGGCCGCGCCCTTCATTCCCTTGTGGCCCTTGTGGCCCTTGTGATGGTGGCCCTTGTGGTGGCCCTTGTGCCCCTTCTTATGGGCGTGGGAAGCCGCGTGGGGCTTTTCCGGCGGATTGGGAATGGGCTGCATCTGCGCCGCCGCCGTACCGGCGGTAAGGGCCAAGGCGGCGACGGCCGCCAGGGCGAACGAAACAGGTTTCATCCGTTGTCCTCCATCTGGGCCCCGACATGGAGGCCTCTCGACGCAGGGAGGTTAGCGCCAAATCCGAGGACAGGGAGAGAAAAATAGCGATCTACGCGCGCGAAGACTGTATTCGACGCCCTTCCCCCGCCCCGCTCGACAGGATTCGAGCCGCCGCACGCCTTGGGAGGTGATGGCCGAATGCTCTGGAGACGCTTGAAAGCCGTCGAAACCCGCGCCCTTCTGGCCTGGATGTCGGTCGCCGCCGCGGCCTGGGCGTTCGTCAAGCTGGCCGGAGAGGTCGGCGAGGGCGAAACCGCCGCGCTCGACCGCCGGCTGCTCCTGGCCCTGCGCACGCCGGGCCATCCCGCGGACCCGATCGGGCCGCGCTGGTTCGAGGAGGCGATGCGCGACCTCACCGCCCTGGGCGGCTTCACCGTCGTCACCCTGCTGGTGGCGGTGGGGGTGACGGCCCTGGTCCTGCACCGCAAGCGTCTGCAGGCGGCGGTGTTCGCCGCCGCCGTGCTCCTGGCCCAGGTCTCGACCGAGCTCCTGAAGTCGTTCTACGACCGGGCCCGTCCCGATCTCGTGCCGCACGGGTCGATCGTCTATTCGCAAAGCTTCCCCAGCGGTCATTCCACGGTCTCCGCCGCGGCCTACCTGACCCTGGCCATGGTGATCTCCAGCCTGGAGACCCGGGCGGCGACCAAGCTGCTCGCCTTCGCCGCGGCCGGGGCGGTGGTGCTGCTGGTCGGCGTCAGCCGGGTCTATCTCGGCGTCCACTGGCCCACCGACGTGCTGGCCGGCTGGACCCTGGGCGCGGCCTGGGCCCTGGCGGCGTGGATCGCCCTGGACAGCTTCGCCCGCCGTTGAACGCGAAAGCGCGCCCCGACGAATCGGGGCGCGCCGCCGAAAGGCCCGGAAGGCCGGTGGGAAGGCCTAGAAGCGCTTGCGCAGCGTCACGCCCACCGTGCGGGGGCTCAGGCTGGTGACCGAACGCTTGTTGTTCAGCGACGAGGTCACCGTCGCCAGCCCGACCTCGTTGAAGACGTTGTTGACGAACAGGAACGCGCCCCAGTCCTCGCCCTCGACGCCGCCGCGCAGGTTGACGTTCGAGAAGTCGCCTTGCGTTTCATAGTAGACGTAGGTGGGACGGAACTGCGAGGCCGACTTGCCGGCGTAGCTGTAGTCGATCCGCGCCAGGCCGTTCAGCGAGCCGGTGATCGGCCAGGTGTATTCGGCGCTGGCCGAGCCGCTGACCTTGGGCACGTTGGGGAACTCGTCGCCGGCCAGGCCGGTCGAGCCGGTGATCAGGATGTTCGAGTTGGTCTGGTCCTGGGTCAGCTCGGCGTTGACGAAGCCCCAGCCGGTGGACAGGGTCAGCCCCCGGATCGGCCGCAGCACGCCCTCGATCTCGATCCCGCGGATGCGGGCCTTGCCGGCGTTGGTCAGGAAGCTGAAGGCGCCGTTGGCGCTGGTGGCCGAGACCTGCAGGTTGTCCCAGTCGATCTGGTAGACCGAGGCGTTCAGGGTCAGGCGACGGTCGAGCCACTGGCTCTTCACGCCGGCCTCGTAGTTCCACAGGCTGTCGGGCTCATAGGCCAGCAGCGTCGTGGCCAGGCCCGGCACGTTGTTGGCGCCGCCGGGGCGGAAGCCCTTGGCCGCCAGGGCGTAGACCATGACGTCGGAATTGATCTGGTAGCTGGCGTTGAACTTGCTGACCCAGCCCTCGGCGCTGGCGTCGACCGTCTGGGGATCGCCCTTGTAGGACTGGGTGATGAAGTTGCTGATCAGCACCTGTCCGGAAACGGTCTTGTCGTAGTTGAACCGGCGCAGGCCGACGGTCAGCGTCAGCTTGTCGATCGGCTTGTAGGCGACCTCGCCGAAGAAGGCCGTCTGCTTGACGTCGGTGGCGACGTGGCGCCAGGCGGTGAGGTCCAGCGGCTGGATGACCTGGCCGGTCGCCGGGTCGGCGCGGGCCACCTGGCTTTCGATGAAGTCCGAGCGGTCCTCGTAATAGACGCCCAGGGTCCAGTCGACCTTCTCCGAGAACAGCGAGCCGTTGGCGCGCAGCTCATGGTTCCACGAGGTCACGCCCATCGGCTGGTACAGCGCGCCCGGCGTGCGGCTGTCGGCATAGGCCGTGTACTGCGCCATCTGGGCGGCGGTGCAGGCGGGGTTGGCGGGCGCGCCGATCGCCGGCGCGCCGCCAGCGAAGTAGTTCCGGCACGAGGTGGCGTTGGCGCGGTTGGCCGACAGGGTCGGCGAGTAGTCGGCGTTCCGCAGCAGGTTCCATTTGTAGTAAGAACTGGTCGCCGTCAGCGTCGCGAAGTCGAGCTTCCACTTGGCCGTGACGTTGTAGAGCGTCAGGGTGTCGCTGGTCGGCGCGATCACCCGGGCGTTGGTCTGGTACTTGCCCACCGCCGGATACCAGGTGCTCTGACCGTCCAGCTCGGTCTTCTGGTAGAGCGCCTCGCCGGTGATGGTCAGGTTGTCGGTCGGGGTGAAGCCGACCATCAGCCGTCCGCCATAGGCGTGCAGGCTGTTGATGTCCTTCTTGTTCAGCAGGACGTCGTCGACATAGCCGCCCTGCTCGGTCTTGTAGAGCACCGCCCGCGCGGCCAGCTTGTCCTCGACCAGCGGCAGGTTGACCATGCCCTTGACCGAGTAGCCGGGCTTGCCGCCGTCCAGCGCGGTGTACTGCCCCTCGGCCGAACCTTCGTAGCGGTGGCTGTTGGGCTTGTTGAAGATCACCCGCAGGGTGCCGCCCATCGAGCCCGAGCCGTACAGCGTGCCCTGCGGGCCGCGCAGCACCTCGACGCGCTCGACATCGTACAGGTTGATGTCGGGGCTGGTCGAGCTGGCGTCGGCGGTGGTGCCGGCCGGCCCGGTCAGCGGGGTTTCGTCATAGTAAAGGCCGACCGTGGCCTCGCCCGCGGCCTGGACGCCGCGCAGGGTGATCCGCCGCGAGGTCGGCGAGCTGCCGGTGACCTGCAGGTTGGGAACGGTGCGGAAATAGTCCTGGATGCTCGACGCCCCGAGATTGGTCAGCGACTTCTCGGTGACGGCGCTGATGCTGATCGGCGTGGTCTGGACGGTGGTCGAACGCTTCAGCGCGGTGACCACCACTTCCTCGACGGCGCCCGGATCGGGTCTGGCCGGCGCCTTGCCGGCCGACGGCGCGGCCTCCTGCGCCCAGGCCTGGCCGGCGGCCAGGATGGCGAGCGCCGAGGCGCCGAAGGCGAGCGCCTTCATGCGGTGGTGATATGGCAACTTGAGTCTCCCCTCTCATTGACCCTCGCTTTCACGCGGGGCCTGAACAGGGAGACGCAGGCGCGACCGCGCCCCTCATCCGGACGAACGAGCGGCGTCATCCAAACGCGCGTTCCAGTTCAAATTCAGAAATAGCGCCCAAGGGTTAGGCGAAGGGTGCGCGGATTTGGGCCAAACACCTCGATCGGCCCGTTGGCGTTGCGCTGCGCCTGGGCCCGCCCGGCCCGGTTGAACAGGTTGTCGACCGACAGGTCGGCCTGCCAGGCCCGCGAGCGCAGGCCCAGCGAGGCGTTGAACACCGCATAGTCCCCGATCTTGAGATAGTCGGAGACGCCGGCGTTGAACGAGGAGCGCGCCGGACCGGCGTAGGCGACGTCCAGCCGGGCCACGCCGCGCAGGTCCGCCGTCAGATAGCGCTGATGCTGGAGGTAGGCCGAGGCGGTGTAGCGCGGCACCACCGGCAGCCGGTCGCCCTTGCGCCCCTGCCCTACGGCCAGCTCCGTCAACTGGTCGGCGGTCAGGCGGGCGTCGGTGACGGTCGCGCTGAGGCCGCCCTCCCAGCCGGCGGCCGGGCGCGCCACCAGCTCGGCCTCGGCCCCGCGGATGCGCGTCGAGCCGATATTGGTCTGGAACGAGAAGGCCCGGTTGGCGGTCTGGGCGCTGTACTGCATGTCGGACCAGTCGATCTGGTAGACGGCGGCGTTGAGGGTCAGCCGCCGCTCCAGCCACTGGGATTTCAGGCCGGCCTCGTAGTTCCACAGGCTGTCGGCCCGATAGGAGGCCAGGGCCGCCGGCAGGCCGGGCACGATGTTGGCCCCGCCCGGCCGGAACCCCTGCGAGGCCTGGACATAGACCAGCACGTCGCGCCGCAGCTGCTGGCTGGCCAGCGCCTTCAGGCTCCAGCCCTCCTCCTCCTTCGAGACGTCGATGTCGTAGTCGGCCATGGTGCCCGAGATGACGTTGGGCACCTGCACCGAGCCGCGGTCGCGCTTGCGGTAGTTGAACTGGCGGGCGCCCAGCGTCAGGGTCGCGCCGGGGGCGGGATGATAGGACGCCTCGCCGAACACCGCGCTCTGGCTCAGGAAGTTGTTGATGTCGCGCCGGCCGATGAAGTCGGTGGCGGCCACCGGCCGCCCCGTGGCGGGGTCGGCGTGCACGACCTGGCTGTCGATGCGGTCGCGCCGCTCCTCGTTGTAGAGACCGACGGTCCAGTCGAAGCGGCCGCCGCCCTCGGAATTGGCCCGCACCTCGTTGATCCAGGACGACAGCGCGATGGGCTGGTTCAGCAGGGCCGGATAGACCGTGCCGACATAGGCGACATAGGCCGCCTTCTGGTCGGCGGTGCAGGCGACGCCGGTCAGGTTCATGTACCGCTCGCAGCCGGTCGGCCGCAGCATCTCGCCGCGCAGGATGCCGCTGTAGTCCGACCGCCGCGTCAGGTCCCAGCGGTAATAGGACGAGGTGGCGGTGACCGAGACCCGGTCCGAACGCCAGCGAAAGACGCCGCTGGCCATGTCGATCCGGCCGCTGAAGGCGGCGCGGGCGTCGTGCAGGGTCCGCCAGGGCCCGGCCTCGACATGCCAGGCCGAGATGTCGTCCAGGCGCGTCGACTGCGTGGCGCCGGAAAGGTTGAGGGACGCCCGGTCGGTGATGTTCCACAGCACGCCCGCCCGCAGGCCGCGGATGCGCGAGGCGTCGACGTCCTTGATCCCCAGCGAGACGTTGTCGATCGAGCCGGGTTCGCCGTAGTCGTAGACCACCGCCCGCACGGCGAGCCGGTCGCGGACGATCGGGGCGTTGACCACGCCGACGGCGCCCGTCGCCGAACCGCCCTGACCGGAGGCCGCGAACGCGCCGGTCGCCGAGGCCTGGAAACGGGAGGGGTCGGGCTTGTTGAACAGCACCCGCAACGCCCCGCCCATGGCGCCGGCGCCGTAGAGCGTTCCCTGCGGGCCGCGCAGCAGCTCCAGGCGGTCGACGTCGACGAACAGCAGTTCGGGGGTCATCACGCCGGGATCGGCGGTGGTGCCGACCGGCCCGGTCACCGGGGTCTCGTCGTAATAGAGGCCGGTGGTCGCCTCGCCGGCGCCATAGACGCCCCGCAGGGTCAGGCGGCGGCCGAAGGCGCTGCTCATCAGCTTGAGGCCCGACAGCAGGGGCGCGGCCTGCTCCAGGTCGACCACGCCGAGCTGGCGCAGGGTCTCGCCGCTGACCACGGTCAGGCTGATCGGGGTGTCCTGGGCCAGGGTCGGGCGCTTGAGGGCGGTCACCACCACCCCGTCGATGTCCGAGGGCTCCAGCGGCCTGGCGGCGGCGGCCGCTGTCGCCGGGCCGGCGGCGGCGATCTCCAGGCGGCCGCGGGGCTGGACGGCGGCCGGGGCCGGCTGGATGAAGAAGCTCTGGCCGTCGACCCGATAGGCCAGTTCGGCGTCGCGCAGCAGCCGCGTCAACGCCTCCTCGGGCGAATAGACGCCGTGCAGCCCGCCGCTGCGCCGGCCGGCGGTCAGGCTGGGCGAGAACAGGATCTGGCGGTTGCTCTGCACGGCGAGCTGGTTGAGCGCCGCGCCGAGCGGTTGGGCGGCGATGTCGAACCGCACCGCCGGGCCGGCGGCGAAGGCGCGCCCGGAGGCCAGGCCGAGCCCGAGAACCAGCGCCAGGCAGGCGGCCAGCCGGACCGGCGACGGCCGGCCGATCACGACGCCTTGACGCCGCGTCGACGCGTATCGGCGCTGCAAGGCCTGCACGACGACTAGATCCCCCTCGAAGCGCGCCTGCGCTCCATCACGCTGCGCCGACATAGTGACGACGCTTTCCCGAAGCGTTGACGCTTCTTGTGATTTTCGCCGCGCAAGATCGTCGGCGCCTGACGATTAGGCAAGTCACTATGGGTGGCGTTTCACCCCGGCGACACGCGACGCTCGTATTGACTTCGTGGAAACGGGGTTGTCATGGTCCAGATAAAATTAATGAGGGGAAGGCCATGGGGCGTTGGGGAAACGCATCCGCGCCCGCGGACGGCGACAGTCCGCTGAGCGAAATCGGTTCGAGCTACATGCCCGCCCTCCGCGCGTTCTTCTCGCGGCGCGCGCCGTCGTCGGACGTCGAGGACCTGGTCCAGGAGGTCCTGCTCCGCATCCAGAAGCGCCGCCCGGCCCCGGTGGTGCGCAATGTCGAGGGCTATCTGTTCGAGGTCGCCGCCAACGTGCTGGTCGATCGCGGACGCCGCGACAGGACCCGCCGCCGGTCCGATCACTGCGAGCTGACGGAAATTCATCACCCCGTTGATGAATTGTCTCCCGAGCGCGTCTTACAGGCACGAGAGCAGATGGCCATGGCCATCGCGGCGCTGAATGAATTGCCGGAACGGACCCGTCAGGTTTTCGTTCTCGTCCGGTTCGAGGAGATGAGCTACAAGCTCGTCGCGAGGCATTTCGGCATTTCGGTAAGCGCCGTAGAGAAGCATGTGATGAAGGCGCTTCGCTGCTTGGAGCAGCGTCTGCGGGAACAGGATGAAGCCGACTACGCCGAAGGACATCGAACGACTCGACGCCCCTGACGTCGCCGCCGCCGCGTGGTTCGCGCGGTTGCAGGCCGACGACGTCACGGCCGGCGAACGAGCCGCGTTCGACGCCTGGCTCCAGCGGTCGGAGGTCCACGCCGACGCCTGGGCGCGGGTCGGCGGAACCTGGTCCTCGCTCGACCGCATCGAGAACGACCCCAGCATCGAGGCCATGCGCCGGCAGGCCCTGGCCGCGGGCGCGGCGCGGCGCGGCGGCGTCGACCGGCGCGGCTTCGCCCTGGCGGCCGCCTCCAGCGCGGCGGCGGTCATCGGCGCCGGGCTGTTCGGCGGCGCCTATCTGTGGCGTTCCCGGCGCGGCGGCGAACGCGACGAGGCCGACACCGCCAGCCCCACCTTCACCACCGCCGTCGGCCAGCAGGCCTCGTTCCGCCTCGCCGACGGGTCGGTGGTCACGCTCAACACCGACTCGGCCGTCCATGTCGGCCGCTGGACCGGCGAGCGTCGCCTGACCCTGGTGCGCGGCCAGGCCTTCTTCAAGGTCGCCAAGGACCCCGAGCGCCCGTTCATCGTCACCGCCGACGACACCCAGGTCACCGCCGTGGGCACGGCCTTCGACGTCCGCCTCGACCCCTCGCGCCTGTCGGTGACCCTGGTCGAGGGCCGCATCCGCGTGGCCGGCCCCAACGCCCGCAGCGGCGCCAGCCAGACCGTGGAGATGGACGCCGGATCGCAACTCGTCGCCCATCGCGGCGCCGACTGGCGCATCGCCCAGATCGATGCGGCCAAGGAATCGAGCTGGCTGCAGGGCCAGCTGGTGTTCGACGGCGAACCGCTGGCGACGGTGGCCGCCGAGATGAACCGCTTCTCCACGCGCAAGCTGCGCCTGGCCGACCCCGCGCTCAACGCCACGCCGGTCAGCGGCGTGTTCAAGACCGGCCAGGTGGACGCCTTCGCCCGCGCGCTGCAGTCCTACGGCCTGGCCCGCATCAGCGCCTCCGACGACCAGTCGGTCGACCTCGTCCGCCCCTGATCCGCAGCCGCCGGGCGGCGGGCGCTGAGGATATCGCGCCACGCGCCGTCTAACGGTCGGGAGGGGGAGGCTTGGCTCTCCGCCCCAAAAAGGGAGGGAGGGCTTCACATGAAGAAAGCTCTATTCGCGGCCGCCGTCATCGCGGCCGCATGGCAGCCGTCGTTCGCCGGCGCGCAGGGCCGCATCACCACGCCGCGCGAGGCCCTGGGCCACGACATCGGCGAGGACTATTTCCTGGCCAACTACACCCAGCTCGAAACCTACTGGAAGAAGCTGGCGACCGAGACCGACCGGGCGAAGATGGTCGACATCGGCGAGACCTCCGAAGGCCGCCGCCAGTACATGATGATCGTCTCCTCGCCGGAGAACCTGGCCAAGCTCGACCGCTATCGCGACATCGCCAAGCGCCTGGCGAGCGCCGAGGGCCTCACCGACGACCAGGCCCGCGCCCTCGCCGCCGAAGGCAAGGCGGTGGTGTGGATCGACGGCGGCATGCACGCCAACGAGGTCGAGCACGCCCAGGCCCTGATCCAGGGCGTCTACGACATGATCGCCAGCGACGATCCCGAGGCCAAGCGCATCCGCGACAACGTCGTCATCCTGTTCGGCCAGGCCAACCCCGACGGCCAGGAGCTGCTGGCCGACTGGTACATGCGCAACCCCGATCCCAAGAAGCGCGACACCGGCGGCTTCGGCGGGGCCGGCGCGCCGCCCGTGCTGTTCCAGAAGTACGTCGGCCACGACAACAACCGCGACTCCTACATGTCGGCCATGAAGGAGACCACGAACCTCAACCGGATCTTCTTCCGCGAGTGGTTCCCGCAGATCATCTACAACCACCACCAGACCGGCCCGCTGGGCGCGGTGGTGTTCATTCCGCCGTTCCGCGACCCGTTCAACTACAACTACGATCCGCTGATCATGAGCCAGCTCAGCGAGGTCGGCGCGGCGATGCACAGCCGGCTGATCTCGGAGGGCAAGGGCGGATCGGCCATGCGCTCGGCCGCGTCCTATTCGACGTGGAACAACGGCATGGAGCGCACGGTCGCCTATTTCCACAACGCCGTCGGCATCCTGACCGAGATCATCGGCAACCCGACGCCGATGCCCCTGCCGCTGGTGCCGGACAACCAGTTGCCGCGCAACGACCTGCCCCTGCCGATCAAGCCGCAGACCTGGCACCTGAAGCAGTCGATCGACTATTCGATGTCGATGAACCGCGCGGTGCTGACCTACGCGGCCGACAACCGCGAGAAGGTGCTGTTCAACATCTACCGCATGGGCGCCAATTCGATCGCCCGCGGCGATACGGACAACTGGACCGTCACCGCCAGCCGCATCGACGCCCTCAAGGCCGCCGACAAGGCCGAGCCGGAAGCGGCCCGCAAGGCGGCGATGGAGAACACCGGCCTGCCGCCGTCCTGGGTCAAGGGCGTCGCCGATCCGGCCCTCTACGACACCGTGCTGCACGACCCGGCCAAGCGCGACGCGCGGGCCTATGTCATCCCCGCCGACCAGGCCGACTTCCCCACCGCGGTCAAGTTCCTGAACGCGCTGATGAAGGCGGGCGTCAAGGTCGAGCGCGCCACCCAGGGCTTCACCGCCGGCGGCAAGACCTATCCGGCCGGCTCCTATGTGGTGCAGGCCGCCCAGGCCTATCGTCCGCACCTGCGCGACATGTTCGAACCGCAGGACCACCCGAACGACTTCGCCTATCCGGGCGGCCCGCCCGTGCCGCCCTATGACGCCACCGGCTACACCCTGGCCATGCAGATGGGGGTCAAGTACGACCGCGTTCAGGACGCCCTGACCGGGCCGTTCCAGCCGGTGACCGAGGACCTGATCAAGCCGACGCCCGGCCATATCGTCGGCGACGGCAAGGCCGGCTTCCTGATCAGCCACGAGATCAACGACGCGGTCATACTGACCAACCGCCTGCTCAAGGCCGGCCAGCCGGTGTTCTGGCTCAAGGACAAGGCTTCGGCCGGCGGCAAGGACTTCGCGCCCGGGGCCATCTGGGTTCCGGCCTCGGCCCAGTCCCGCGCCATCCTCGACAAGGGCGCCGCCCAGCTCGGGATCGACGTCTACGCCGTCGGGGACAAGCCGGCCGGCGACACCATCAAGCTCAAGCCGATCCGCGTCGGCGTGGTCGACGTCTATGGCGGCCTGATGAGCGGCGGCTGGATCCAGTGGACGCTCGAACAGTTCGAGACGCCCTACAAGGTGGTCTATCCGCAGCGTCTTGACGCCGGGAACCTGAACAAGGACTTCGACGTCCTGCTGTTCCCGGATTCGGCGATCTCGGAAGGGGCGTTCAGCGACGGCATGTTCCGGGGCGCGGCCAACATGTCGGGCCGCCAGCCCAAGCCCGAGGACATCCCGGCCCAGTACCGTTCGTGGCTCGGCGAGATCAGCGGCGACAAGACCCTGCCGCAGGTCGACAAGTTCGTCCGCCAGGGCGGCTCGGTGGTCGCCATCGGCAGCTCGACCGGGCTGGCTTCGTTCATGAAGCTGCCGGTGACCCGTGGCCCGGCCGAGATGGTCGACGGCAAGGCCAAGCCGCTGCCCAAGACCAAGTACTACGTCCCCGGCTCGCTGCTGGAGGCCAAGGTCGACAACACCGCCCCGCTGGCGTTCGGCGTGCCGTCGTCGGTCGACATGTTCTTCGACCACAGCCCGGTGTTCAAACTGAACGAAGGGGCCAAGGACGTGAAGTCGGTGGCCTGGTTCTCCGGCCAGCACGTGCTGCGCAGCGGCTGGGCCTGGGGGCAGCAGTATCTGGATGGGACCACCGCCGTAGTCGACGCCACCGCCGGCAAGGGCAAGGTGTTCCTGATGGGCCCGGAGGTCGCCATGCGCGCCCAGCCGCACGGCACCTTCAAGTTCATGTTCAACGCCCTCTATTACGGCCCGGCGACCGCCGGAAAGTAACGATCGGCCACCCCGACCTGCCGTAACGGAACGGGCCGTCCCCAAAACGCATGGGGGCGGCCCGTTTTTCGTTTCTGACGAGTGAGGCTTCGCGCCCTGCTTGCGTCTTATGTTTCGGCCGTCGAGCGGCGGTCAGCCAAGACATAATCAAGGGGGCGAGACCGTAATGAGGATTTCTACTTTCAGCCGCAGCCTGTTGGCCGGCGGCGCGCTGGCCGCGGCCCTGATCGCCGCCTCGGGCGCGCAAGCCAAGGGCCTGACCGACGCCGACCGGGCTGAAATCCTCAAGAACGTCGACGCCGACGCCGCGCAAATCTCCGACGCCGCCATGAAGATCTGGGGCTTCGCCGAGGTCGGCTACCAGGAGACCAAGAGCACGGCCGTGCTGCAGGAGCAGCTCCGCGCCGCCGGCTTCGACGTCAAGGCCGGCGTCGCCGGCATGCCGACCGCCTTCGTCGCCAGCTACAAGAACGGCGCCGGCCCCGTGGTCGCCGTCCTGGCCGAGTTCGACGCCCTGCCCGGCCTGGCCCAGAAGGCCGAGCCGACCCGCAGCCCCATCGCCGGCCAGGCCGCCGGCCACGGCTGCGGCCACAACCTGTTCGGCGCCGCCTCGGTGGGCGCGGCCGTCTCGCTGAAGCAGTGGATGGTCAAGCACAACGTCAAGGGCGAGCTGCGCGTCTACGGCGCGCCGGCCGAGGAAGGCGGCTCGGGCAAGGTCTATCTGGTCCGCGAAGGGCTGTTCAACGACGTCGACGTCGCCCTGCACTGGCACCCCGGCAACGCCAACAGCGCCTCGCAAGGCGTGTCGATGTCGAACATCAGCGGCAAGTTCCGCTTCCACGGCGCCTCGGCCCACGCCGCCGGCGCGCCCTGGAAGGGCCGCTCGGCCCTCGACGGCGTCGAGATCATGGACGTCGCCACCAACTTCCTGCGCGAGCACGTGCCGGACAAGACCCGCATCCACTACGTCATCACCAGCGGCGGCAGCGCGCCGAACGTGGTGCCCGACTTCGCCGAGGTCTATTACTATGTCCGCCACACCGATCCGCAGATCGTCCGCGACGTCTGGCAACGGGTGAGCAAGGCCGCCGACGGCGCGGCGATGGCCACCGGCACTTCCGTCGAGGTCGAGATCACCGGCGGCGTCTACAACATGCTGCCCAACGACACCCTCGGCCGGGTGATGGATTCCAACCTGCGCCGGGTCGGCGGCATCACCTGGACAGCCGAGGAGACCGCCTTCGCCCAGAAGCTGGCGACCAGCCTCACGCCCGGCGCGCCGCCCCTGGACAGCGTCAAGCAGGTGCAGCCCTACGGCGTCGACGGCGACGGCGGCGGCTCGACCGACGTGGCCGACATCAGCTGGGTGGTGCCGACCGTCGGCCTCAGCACGGCGACCTTCGTGCCCGGCTCGGCCGGCCACAGCTGGCAGAACGTCGCGGCGGCCGGCTCGACCATCGGCGTCAAGGGCGCGGTCAACGCCGCCAAGACCCTGTCGCTGACCGGCGCCGACCTGTTCTCGAACCCCGACCTCATCAAGCAGGCCAAGGCCGAGCTGGACAAGAAACGGGGTCCGAACTTCAGCTACAAAGCCATGCTCGGCGACCGCAAGCCGCCGCTCGACTACCGCAAGCCGCACGGCGGCCAGGCGGGCGAATAGCGGGACGGACCTTCATCCGAAGGCCCGTCCCGCCGGCCGACGCGGTTTCCTGCCCGCGTCGGCCTCCCCTTTTCCTCCCCGGAGACCCAAACCGCATGGCCGAGGTCGTTTCCATCACTCCCGCCGATTTCGAACTGCTCAAGCGGGAGCTGCCGGCGATCACGCGCGAGCAACTGTTCAAGGTCTACGCCATCAGCGAGACCACCTGGCGCAAGCTGCGCGAAGGCCGTCCGGTCAAGCGTTCCACCCTGGAGCGGATGCTGTCGCGCTACCGTCGGCTGCTGGAGCAGCGGGCGGCGCAGGACAGCGATCTAGGACAGGCGTTCCGTTCCGCGCATGATCAGCATCACGCGCTCGATCATCGCCTCCGCGACGTCTTCCCCGCCTTCGTCTTCGATCTCCATAACCCGCCGGACGATCTCCAGCACCAGGCGGCGGTCGCGCGCGCCTAGCGCCTCGAAGCGGCCCACCACCGTCCTCTCGTCCGACGACAGGGGCGGTCCGTCATAGCCCACCGGCCGACGCGGCGGGGAGGAATAGCCCTCCCCCTCGTGCCGCACGTCCTCGTCCAGGCCGGCGGCGTCGAACAACATGCGCAGCATCGATGTGGTCATGACAGGTATCCTGCGAAGGCGGCCGGGTCGCGCTCTACGGCGTCCAACAGGGCCACGTGTTGGTCGGAAAGGTTGTCGTGCACTTCAGCCAGCTGGCCGATCTCGCCCCGCAGCCAGCGGATGGGGTCCTGCCCCTCCACCCAGCCGAGGTTGGGTCGATGGAGCTGGTAGCCCAGCAGGCGCTGGAGCCGTTCCGGCAGGTGGCGGGCCACCTCCGGCGGCGTCGAGAGCAGCAGCCGCTCCCCGCCCGTCAGCCAGGCCAGCTTGTAGCTCATCACCACCCCCCGGCGGATCGCCGCCGAGCGGTTGGCCCCGCCGGCGTGCAACACGCCGCCGAGCCACAGCACCACCGAGCCCTTGGGGGCCTCGGCGGTCAGCGCCTCGCCCGGCAGGGGCTCGCGATCGCGCGGCCAGCGGTGGCTGCCGGGGATCAGGCGGGTGGCGCCGTTCTCCTCGGTGAAGTCGTCCAGCATCCACATCGCATTGGCCATCACCTCGAAACTGCGGGCGAACGGCCAAAGTTCTTCGTCGCGGTGCAGGAACTGGGCCCCCTCGCCCGGCTCGATGCCGATGGCCTGGGTCAGGTTCAGTTCGATGGAGTCGCAGACCGGCGCCTCGGCTGGCCCCTTCAACACCGTCTCCATCACCTCCAGCACCAGGGGGTGCAAGGCCAGGCCCGCGCAGGCCGGCGCCTTGGCGAACAGGCCGCCGAACCGCCGGGTCTGGCGGCCGAAGAACGGGCCCGCGCCGTGCCGCGCCGCCTCGAACCAGGGCTCCAGCCCCTCGTCGACCGCGTGGCGGTCGCGGACGGCCAGGGCGTTTTCGATCACCAGCACGCCGTGTTCCTGAAGCAGGGCCGTCGCCTCGGCCGCCCCCGCCCCGACCGGCAGCCGGGGCAGGAAGCTGCCCAGCGCCGTCGATCCGTTGTCGACGCCCATCACGCCCTCCCCTGCACGATCATGGCTTCCAGAGGCGTCGGGCCGACCTCCGAGAGCCCGCCGACGGGGGCGTCGCCGAAGATGCGCTGCTCCAGCGCGATCGGGTCCCACGAACGGCCCTCGTCAAAGCAGGCCGGCGCCTCGAAGGCGGTGGTGTCCTGCATGCGGAACAGACGCCGCGCGGCCGACAGGTGGTCGCGCCGCACCGTCCAGCGCACCGCCACCGCCGATCCCTGGTCGAACGACCGCGGCAGGCCCAGCGGCTCGGGCGCCCAGCCCAGCTCGACGAGCTGGGGCAGGAACTTGGTCTCGCAGAAGGTCAGATAGGTCTCGACCCCGCGCGAGCGGGCGAACTCCAGCGCCCCGACGATCAGCGCGGCCCGCGCCTTGATCAGCGCGCGGGGGCGGCGGGTTGTGCCGGGACACCAGCGCGTCCATTCCCAGACGCCGCCGCCCGCCTCGACCGGGGCCATGTCGGCCCACTGCGGGAAGCGCTCGGTGATCATGCAGCGCTTCCAGGTCGGCAGCAGCCGCAGGCTGCCCTGCACCCGGCCGTCGTCGATCGCCGCCAGATAGACGGCGTGCTCGTCGTCGAAGTCGTCGCGCTCGACGCCTTCGGCCGACCATAGGTCGGTCCAGCCCAGCTCCTCGACGAAGATTTCGTGCCGCAGCCGATGCATCTGCTCGAGCTCGCGGCCGTAGACAGCGCGATTGGCGCTTGTAATGATGTGGACCTTCATTATCCGCCTCCACCGGACTAAAGCGTCCAACGGATAGCGGGGCCGGGGTCCGACCGCCCTACGGTAACCTTACCCTATTTACAGGGTGATGATCCCCCGAAGCGAGGCCTCGACCACGGCTTGGGCCCGCGTGCGCACGCCCAGCCGGTTGCACGCGTCGGCGAGGTAGTGCTCGACGGTTCGGGACGACAGGCCCATCAAATCGCCGATGTCGGTCGAACTCTTGCCGTGGCGGACCCACTTCAGGCATTCGAGCTGGCGCGGGGTGAGCTTGACCGGCGTCAGGGTGCGCAGCTCGTCGCGGCGGCGCAGGCGCGTGCCGATCGAGCCGTAGTACAGCGACATCAGATGGGCGGCGGCGCGGATGTCCGGATCGTGGGAATCGGCGTGCTCGCCGATCAGCAGCACCGCCGACAACGAACCGTCCAGTCCGTGGATCGGGGTCATGAACCCCTCGTGCAGCCCGTGCTCGGCGGCTTCGTTGTAGATTCTGAGTTCGTCGATGTCCAAGGGCCGCTTGGAGGTGACGTCGCTCCAGAACAGCGGATCGAGGCCGCTGATGATCTCGCGCAGCACCGCGTCGTGGGCGGAATAGTTGTTGGCGGCGTAGTGCGCCTCCCAGGCGTCGTGGGTCGCGCCGAAGATGACCTGATGGTTGGCGCGGCCGCCGGGATCGAGGACGTTGACGCCGACATAGGTGTCGAAGCCCAGCTCGGAGATCCGCTTGCCGAGCACATGGTTCAGCTCGACGAACGAGTCCGCGCGCTGCGCCTGCGCGATCGCGTCAAAGGCGCGGCGGGCCACGTCCGAATTGGTCAGCGGGTGCGTCAAGCAACCTCCCCCTCCGATATCAGGGGAACACCACACCTGCCCCGGCTGCAAGCGCGGGAAACGCGAGTATTGAAAAATATTCTACAAAACAAACGGATGTTTGTTGAGGTTCTGAGCACTTGGCCCCAGCTTCCATAAACACTAACACGGATGACACGACGCCGTCCTCATAACGGACGGCTCCAGTTTCGGGGAGAGAAGATTGCGTAAGATCATGTACGCCGCCGTCGCGGCGACCCTGCTCGCCGCGCCCTTCGGCGCCTTCGCCGCAGAGCCGCCCGGAGAGGCCAAGGCCGAGGCGGCGGCCAAGGGCAGGAAGGAAAGCCTCGCCGAGAAGATCGAGGCCGCCACCGCCCAGGCCCCGGTGGCCGAGACCGCCAAGACCACCGCCCATTCGATCACCGCCGGCGGCAAGACCATCCGCTATCAGGCCACCGCCGGCACGCTGACCATCCGCGCCGCCGACGGCAAGCCCTCGGCCAGCGTGTTCTATGTCGCCTATGTCGCCGACGCCCCCAAGGGCGGCAAGCGGCCGGTGACGTTCCTCTATAACGGCGGTCCCGGCTCGGCGAGCCTGTGGCTGCACATGGGCTCGGTCGGCCCCGTGCGGGTGCGCACCGGATCGCCCGCCAACACCGCCCCGGCGCCCTATGTGGTGGAGCCGAACGAGCACACCCTGCTCGACCGCTCCGACCTGGTGTTCATCGACGCGGTCGGCGCCGGCTATTCGCGTCCCCTCGGCGACGCCAAGGGCAAGGATTTCTACGGCGTCGACCAGGACGTCGACGCCTTCGCCAAGGCCATCGAACGCTGGGTCGAGATCAACCGCCGCTGGAACTCGCCCAAGTTCCTGCTGGGAGAGTCCTACGGCACCACCCGCTCGGGCGCGCTGGCCAACCGCCTGCAGAACGACGGCCTCGACCTCAGCGGCGTCGTGCTGTTGTCCTCGATCATGAACTACGGCGTGCGCCAGCCGGGCTTCGACCGCATCTATGTCACCTACCTGCCCAGCTTCGCGGCCACCGCCTGGTACCATAACCGCCTGGCCGACCGGCCGGCCGACCTGCCGACCTTCCTCCAGCAGGTGCGCGCCTGGGCGGAGGGCCCCTACGAGGCGGCGCTGGCCAAGGGCCACAACGTGCCCGACGCCGAAAAGGACGCCGTCGCCCGCCAGCTCGCCGCCTATACCGGCCTGCCCGTCGATTTCGTGAAATCGGCCAATCTGCGGGTCGACCTGTCGCGCTTCCGCAAGGAGCTGCTGCGCGACCAGCGCAAGACCCTGGGCCGGTTCGACTCGCGCTTCACCGGCGTCGACGCCGACGCGGCCGGCGAGGACCCGGAATTCGACCCGTCCTCGACGGCGATCACCTCGGCCTATCTGAGCAGCTTCCACGACTATGTCGTCGGCGAGCTGGGCTATCAGACCGACCTGGAATATCGCCGCAGCGCCGACGGCGCCAACGCCAGCTGGGACTGGACCCACAAGGGCCCGAACGGCGGGCGGATGCTGGCCCCCAACACCGCGGTCGACCTGGGCCGCGCGCTGCGCGAGAACCCGCATCTGAAGGTGCTGTCGATGAACGGCTGGTACGACATGGCCACGCCGTTCTTCGGCACCGAGTTCGACCTCTCCCACATGCAGCTCGAACCCGAGCAGCGCCAGAACGTCGCCTTCACCTACTATCCGTCCGGCCACATGGCCTATCTCAGCGTCGACGTGCTGAAGCAGATGCGCGCCGACCTGGAGCGGTTCTACGACCAGGCCGCCCCGCGATGAGAGCTCTCCGGGCCCGCCTTCGGGCGGGCCCGGACCGGCCGCCGGAAGCGACGGCTATATAATCCGAATACAGATCAATTCACTTGCGCCGCGAGATGGCGTAGGACCAGGGCGCGACGACGCGCCGCGCGCGGAAGGCGATGGGGATCGCCGCCGTTTTGCTCTAGGCTCGCGCCGCCGCGAAAGATGAGTTCCGGCGCCGACGCGGACAGCGCCCCACGCCGGGGCCGCCCCGGTCGTCGACGCCCCATTCGAGAGGCCGGCGGATCGTGAGAACCCGGATCGTCAAGACCGCAGAAGCGAACGCCGCGTCCACGCGGGCGCGCTGATGCCTGGGCCGCACCGGGACCTCAGGGTGTTTCGCGGGGAGCGCCGGCTGCAGATCGCCGCCCTGCCCTTCCGGCGGGAGGACGGCGAGGTGCGGGTGCTGCTGATCTCGTCGCGCGGCACCAAGCGATGGGTGGTGCCCAAGGGCTGGCCGATGCGCGGACGCCTGCCGCATCACGCCGCGGCCCTCGAGGCCCTGGAGGAGGCCGGGCTGGTCGGCCGCATCGCCGTCGCGCCGATCGGGTTCTACACCTATCCCAAGCGGCTGAAGACCGGGGCGATCCAGCCGTGCGAGGTCGACGTCTACCCGCTGGAAGTCGCCAAGGAACGCAAGGTCTGGCCCGAGAAAGGCCAAAGGACCCGCCGCTGGTTCAGCGTCGCCGACGCCGCGGCGGCGGTGGCCGAGCCGGAGCTCAGCCGCCTGATCGCCGCCCTGGCCGAGCCCAGCTCTCCCTGAAGGGTTGGCGCGCCTATTCGGCCGCCAGGGCCATCCTGGCCCCCGAGGTCAGGGCGGTCTTGGCCGCCAGGGCCGCCTTGGCGTCCTCGTACTCCTCGGACAGGCGGGCGATCATCTCGGCGGCGCTGGGGGCCGACTTGACCGCGCCGATGCCCTGGCCGCAGCCCCAGATGTCGCGCCAGGCCTTGGCGTCCTGATTGCCGCCCGAACCGAAGTTCATCTTCGACGGATCGCTGACCGGCAGGTTGTCCGGGTCGAGACCGGCGGCGGCGATCGACGGCTTCAGGTAGTTGCCGTGCACGCCGGTGAACAGGTTCGAATAGACGATGTCGTCGGCGACGCTGTCGACGATCATCTGCTTGTAGCCCTCGGGGGCGTTGGCCTCCTGGGTGGCGATGAAGGCCGAGCCGATATAGGCGACGTCCGCGCCCATGGCCTGGGCCGCCAGGATGGCGCGGCCGTTGGCGATGGAGCCGGACAGGGCCACCGGCCCGTCGAACCACTCGCGGACCTCCTGGGTCAGGGCGAAGGGCGACAGGGTTCCGGCATGGCCGCCGGCGCCGGCGGCGACCAGGATCAGGCCGTCGGCGCCCTTCTCGACCGCCTTGCGGGCGAACCGGTTGGTGATGACGTCGTGCAGGGTGATCCCGCCGTAGGAATGGATGGCGGCGTTGAGGTCCTCGCGCGCGCCCAGCGAGGTGATCACCACCGGGACCTTCCACTTGACGCACAGTTCGAGGTCCTGCTCGAGCCGGTTGTTGGTCTTGTGGACGATCTGGTTGACGGCGAACGGCGCGGACGGCGCCTCGGGGTGGGCCTTGTCCCAGGCGGCCAGCTCCTCGGTGATGCGGTGCAGCCACTCGTCCAGCAGCGACACCGGCCGGGCGTTCAGCGACGGGAACGAGCCGACGACGCCGGCCTTGCACTGGGCGATCACCAGATCGGGATTGGAGATGATGAACAGCGGCGAGCCGATCACGGGCAGGCGCAGGCGGTCGCGAAGGATCGGCGGCAAGGCCATGAAATCGTCTCCCGACAGGTCGCCCACCTGGGCGACACGATTCAAACACTTGTTGGATACAGCGTAAATCCAACATGGACAAGACGCCCTTGACGTCAGGGCGCGGTTGACGCGACGCGTGGCGGCGGCGCATGTCGCGGTCTATTCTATGAAGGACGGACCCGGAAGGGCGCGCATGGCCGACACCCTTATTCCCCTAGCCCAGGATTTCGACGCGCCTTCGCGCGCCGACTGGCTGGCCATCGTCGAAAAAACTCTGAAAGGCGCGTCTTTCGACAAAAAACTTGTCTCGCGCACCTATGACGGCGTCGAGATTCAGCCGCTCTACACCGCCGGCGACGCCGCGGCTTCGCCCGCCCGCGCCGCGCCCGGCGACCCCGAACGGCCCTGGGATCTGCGCACCGCGATCGCCCATCCCGATCCTGCCCGCGCCAATGTCGACGTCATGAAGGACCTCGAAGGCGGCGCCGCCTCGGTGGTGGTCCGCATCGACCCGACCGGCCGCGCCGGCGTGGCCGTCGGCGGCCAGGACGACCTGGCCCGGGTTCTGGACGGCGTGCTGCTCGACCTGGCCCCCGTGGCCCTCGACGCCGGCTTTCTCGGCCCTAGGGCCGCCGACTGGCTGGCCGCCCTGGCCAAGGCCGCGCCCCAGGCGCCGCTGGCCTTCCACATGGACCCGCTGAGCGCCTTCGCCGAGGCCGGCGCCAGCCCCGGCCCGGTCGAAAGCCATGTCGTCTCCGCCGCCACGACGGGCGCGCGCCTGGCGACGACCTATCCCAAGGCGACGCTGTTCCTGGCCTCCGGGCGCGTCACCCACGAAGCCGGCGGCGGCGAAGCGCTGGAGCTGGGCTTCATGGCCGCCGCCGCCCTGGCCTACGCCAAGGCCCTGGACCGGGCCGGCCTGCCCCTGGACGAGGCCTTCGGGCGCATCGTCCTCGGCGTGGCGGTCGACGGCGAATACTTCACCGACGTCGCCAAGCTGCGGGCCGCCCGGCTGATCTGGGCCAAGATCGTCGCCGCCTGCGGAGCGCCGCCGACCGCCGCCCGCATCGAGGCGCGCTCGTCGCGGCGGATGCTGACCCGGCGCGACGCCTGGGTGAACCTGCTGCGTCTGACCTCGGCCGGCTTCGGCGCGGCCGCCGGCGGCGCCGACGCCGTGGTCCTCGCCCCCTTCACCGACGCCATCGGCCTGCCCAGCGCCCTCGCCCGCCGCCAGGCGCGCAACACCCAGCTGGTGCTGATGGAGGAAAGCCAGCTCGGCCGCGTCGCCGATCCGGCCGGCGGCTCCTGGTATCTCGAACACCTGACCGACGCCCTGGCCCGCGCCGGCTGGGCGGCGTTCCGGGCGATCGAACAGGCCGGCGGCGCCGTCGCCGCCCTGGCCGGCGGCCATGTCGCCGCCGAGGCCGCCAAGGCCCGCGTCGCCCGCGAGACCGCCATCGCCAAGCGCAAGGACGGGATCGTCGGCGTCTCCGAGTTCCCCAATCTCGGCGAGGCCCCGGTCGAGGTCGAGACCGTCAACCCCGCCGCCTTCGCCAAGACGGTCGACGCCCGCCTGCCCGGCCCCGACGCCCGTTGCCCGCCGCTGACGCCCACCCGGCTGGCCGAACCCTTCGAACGCCTGCGCGACCGGGCCGAGGCCATGTCGCCCGCGCCCGCGATCTATCTGGCCACGCTCGGCGGCCCTTCCGACTACACCGGCCGCGTCGGCTTCGCCCAGAACCTGTTCGCCGCCGGCGGCGTCCGGCCCGAGGCCGGGCCCGCCGCCGACTACCGGCCCTCGCACGCGCCCCTGGCGGTGATCTGCTCGTCCGACGAACGCTACGCCGCCGAAGGCGTGGCGGCGGCGGCGGCGCTGAAGGCCTCGGGCGTGCGCCGCCTCTATCTGGCCGGCCGCCCCGGCGAGCTGGAGGCCGAACTGCGGCGCGCCGGGGTCGATGAGTTCGTCTTCGCGGGCGCCGACGTGCTCGACATCCTCGCCCGCGCCCTCGAAGGGGAGATCGCGCCATGACCGCGCGTCCGGGATTCTCGGCGGCCGACTGGCGGTCGGCCAAGACCTTCAGCGGCCATGTCGCCGCGCCCAGCGACGTCGAGCAGGCCGACGCCGTCTTCGCCCTGGGCGACACCTTCAACGGCCGCGTGCTGGAGATGGCCAAACCCCAGCCGGTGATCTGGTACGGCGAGGACGAGGAGTTCGCCGCCCTGGTGGTGCAGGCCGAGGTGCACGAGACCGAGGAGGGCGAGACCCTGGAGGTGCTGGGCCTGCTGCTGCCCAACGGCGACACCGCCGTGGCCTTCCTGGAGGACGTCGAACAGGTCGACGACGCCGACCCGGTGTGGCTGTCGCTGCTGGAAGCCGATCAGGACGACGAGGACGGAGCCGAGTGGGCCGACTGGAATGACGAAGATGACGAAGTTTCCTGATTTCGCCGCGCTCGACTTCGACGCCGCCGCCGCTTCGCCGTCCGCCGCCGCCGGGGAGCTTCCGGCCTGGGACACGCCCGAGGGCCTGGCCCTGAAGCCGATCTACGGCCCCGAGGACGTCGCGGGCCTTGACTTTCTGGACGGCTATCCGGGCCTGGCGCCGTTCGGCCGCGGCCCCTATCCGACCATGTACGTCACCAACCCGTGGACCGTGCGCCAGTACGCCGGCTTCTCCACGGCCGAGGACTCCAACGCCTTCTATCGCCGCAACCTCGCCGCCGGCCAGAAGGGCCTGTCGGTGGCCTTCGACCTGGCCACCCACCGCGGCTACGACAGCGACCACGACCGGGTGAAGGGCGACGTCGGCATGGCCGGGGTCGCCATCGACTCGATCCTCGACATGCGCACCCTGTTCAGCGGCATCCCGCTCGACCAGATGAGCGTGTCGATGACCATGAACGGGGCGGTGCTGCCGATCCTGGCCCTGTTCATCGTCGCGGCGGAAGAACAGGGCGTGCCCGCCTCCAAGCTTTCAGGAACGATCCAGAACGACATCCTGAAAGAATTCATGGTGCGGAACACCTATATCTATCCGCCCGCGCCCTCGATGCGGATCATCTCGGACATCTTCTCCTTCACCTCGAAGGAGATGCCCAAGTTCAACTCGATCTCGATTTCCGGCTACCACATGCAGGAGGCCGGGGCGACGGCCGACCTGGAACTGGCCTACACCCTCGCCGACGGCGTCGAGTACGTCCGCGCCGGCGTCGCCGCCGGCATGACGGTCGACCAGTTCGCGCCGCGCCTGTCGTTCTTCTGGGCGATCGGCATGAACTATTTCATGGAGGTGGCCAAGATGCGGGCCGCCCGCCTGCTGTGGGCCAAGCTGATGAAGCGCGAGTTCGCGCCGGGCGATCCGCGCTCGCTGTCCCTGCGCACGCATAGCCAGACCTCGGGCTGGAGCCTGGCCGCCCAGGACGTGTTCAACAACGTCGCCCGCACCTGCGTCGAGGCCATGGCCGCCGCCAACGGCCAGACCCAGAGCCTGCACACCAACAGCCTCGACGAGGCGCTGGCCCTGCCGACCGACTTCTCGGCGCGGATCGCCCGCAACACCCAGCTGTTCCTGCAGACCGAAAGCGGCCTGACCCGCGTCGCCGACCCCTGGGGCGGCAGCTGGTACGTCGAGCGCCTGACCCACGACCTCGCCGCCAAGGCCCTGGCCCATATCGACGAAGTCGAGGCGCTGGGCGGCATGGCCAAGGCCATCGACCAGGGCCTGCCCAAGCTGCGCATCGAGGAAGCCGCCGCCAAGACCCAGGCCCGCATCGACGCCGGCCGCCAGAGCGTGGTCGGGGTCAACCGCTACAAGCCCGAGGTCGCCGACGACATCCCGGTGCTCAAGGTCGACAATTCCGCCGTGCGCGGACAGCAGCTCGAAAAGCTGAAGCGTCTGAGGGCCGAGCGTGACGAGGCCCGGACCCAGGCCGCGCTCAAGGCGCTTGAGGACGGCGCGCGCGGGACCGGCAACCTCCTGGCCCTGGCCGTCGACGCCGCCCGCGCCAAGGCGACGGTGGGCGAGATCAGCTACGCCCTGGAAAAGGTCTTCGGCCGCCACAAGGCCGAGATCAAGGCGATCCAGGGGGTCTATGTGCGCGAGGCCGGCGACCATCCCGCCACCCAGAAGGCCAAGGCGATGGTCGAAGCGTTCGAACAGGCCGACGGCCGGCGGCCGCGAATCCTGGTCGCCAAGATGGGCCAGGACGGCCACGACCGCGGCCAGAAGGTGATCGCCACCGCCTTCGCCGACCTCGGCTTCGACGTCGACATCGGCCCGCTGTTCCAGACCCCGGCCGAGGCCGCCAGGCAGGCGGTGGAGAACGACGTCCACGTGGTCGGCGCCAGCTCGCTGGCCGCCGGCCACCTGACCCTGGTGCCGGAACTGAAGGCGGAGCTGGCCAAGCTCGGCCGGCCCGACATCATGATCGTGGTCGGCGGCGTCATCCCGCCGCAAGACTTCCAGGCCCTGCTCGACGCGGGCGCGGCGGCGATCTTCCCGCCAGGCACGGTGATCGCCGAGGCGGCCATCGACCTCCTGGACAAGCTCAACCGCGAGCTGGGCTACGATCAGGTGCGGGCGGCCGAATAGCGGCCGCCTAGTCCTCGGCCGCCTCGCCGGCCAGCAGCCGCCGGCCGACGATCTCGGCCTCGATCTGCGAGGCGGCGGCGATCTGCGGGGCGCCGAACGCCTTGCGCAACTGCGGAAACTGGATCTCCAGGGCGGCGCGGCGCTCGGCGTCGGGCTCGACCACGATCAGGCCGAGGCAGGTGCGGGCCAGGGCGTCCTTGTTGCGCTTCAGCCATTGGCCGCGCAGCTTGCGGTCTTCGTGCTCCTCCTCGCGCCGGCCCTCGGGGAAGATCATCACATAGGCGCGGTCGCCGCCGACCAGGGCGTCCATTTCGGCGCACCAGGCCGGCCCATAGCCCGGCTGCATCGCCTCCAGGCGGAACCGGATCAGCGGGAAATCGGAGGTGTCGTGAATGCGGAAGGAAGGGTTCGTCATGGCCTCGGCCTCGGTCAGCGCGGCGTGGGCCGCCTCGATAGATAATGATAATTAGTTGCATATAGAGTCGGCAACGCCTGCGGACGAAAAAGTGGTTTCTCGTCGCGCCGACGGACGCAGCACGTTATGCCGGACCAGGGACGCGCCGGCCCGAACCGTCCGCCGCCCCAAGAAACGTCCACGCCGGGGGAGCCGTTGAAGTCATCCATCCTTTCCGTTCTGGCCCTGGGCCTGACCAGCGGCGTCGCCTTCGCGCAGGACGCCTCCACGCCCCAGCCGCTGCCGATGCCCGCGCCGATCGCCGCGCCGAAGGACACGCCCTATCCCGGCGTGATCAGGCTGGAGGTCGACGCCGCCGACACCGACCGCCGCATCTTCCGCGTGCGCGAGACCGTGCCCGTGGCCCAGGCCGGAAAGCTCACCCTGCTCTATCCGATGTGGCTGCCCGGCAGCCACGCCTCGCGCGGGGCCCTCGACAAGCTGGCCGGGCTTGAGATCAACGCCGGCGGCAAGCGCCTGGAATGGACGCGCGACCCCATCGAGCCGGCCGCCTTCCACGTCGAGGTTCCGCAAGGCGTCGCCGCCCTGGACGTCGAGTTCCAGTTCGTCTCGCCGACCGACGGCCCCCAGGGCCGCATCGTCGTCACCCCCGAGATGCTGAACCTGCAGTGGAACGCCGTGGCGCTGTACCCCGCCGGCTATTTCACCCGCCAGATCCAGGTCGAGCCCAGCGTGCGCCTGCCCCAGGGCTGGGGCTTCGGCACGGCGCTGGAGGCCGCCGGCCCGGCCAAGGACGGCGTGGTGAGGTTCAAGGCCACGCCGTTCGACACCCTGGTCGATTCGCCGATGTTCGCCGGCCGCTATTACAAGCAGATCGACCTCGATCCGGGCGGCCGTTCGCCGGTGCGGCTGAACATCGTCGCCGACAGCCCCGAACTGCTGGAGGCCAGGCCCGACCAGATCGAGGCCCACCGCCGACTGATCCAGCAGGCCGACAAGCTGTACGGCGCGCGGCACTACGACCACTACGACTTCCTGCTGGCCCTGACCGACCGCATGGGCGGCATCGGCCTGGAGCATCACCGCTCCAGCGAGAACGGCACGGCCCCGACCTACTTCACCGAATGGAGCAAGCTGGCGGCCGCGCGCGACCTGCTGCCGCACGAATACACCCACTCCTGGAACGGCAAGTTCCGCCGCCCGGCCGACCTGTGGACCGCCAACTTCAACACGCCGATGCGGGGCAGTCTGCTGTGGGTCTATGAGGGCCAGACCCAGTATTGGGGTTATGTGCTGGCGGCTCGTTCCGGCCTGCTGAGCAAGCAGGAGGCGCTCGACGCCATCGCCTCCACCGCCGCGACCTACGACAACCGCGTCGGCCGCGAATGGCGCGCGATGCAGGACACCGTCAACGACCCGATCATCGCCGCCCGCCGGCCCATTCCCTGGACCAGCTGGCAGCGCAGCGAGGACTACTACTCCGAAGGCCAGTTGATCTGGCTGGACGTCGACACCCTGCTGCGCGAACGCTCGAAGGGCAGGAAATCGCTGGACGACTTCGCCCGCGCCTTCTTCGGCGTCGACGACGGCCGCTACGAGCCGCTGACCTACGCCTTCGAGGACGTGGTCAGGACCCTGAACCAGATCGAGCCCTACGACTGGGCGACGTTCCTGCGCCAGCGCCTCGACGGCCACGGCCCGGGCGCACCGCTGGACGGGCTGGACCGCGGCGGCTACCGGCTGGTCTATTCCGACGCGCCGACCGAATACTTCCGCAGCGCCGAGGCCCGACGCCGGGCGACCGACCTGACCTATTCCCTGGGCCTCGTCCTCGACAAGACCGGCGCGCTCAGCGCCGTGCAGTGGGATGGCCCGGCCTTCAAGGCCGGCCTGACCATCGGCGCCCAGATCGTGGCGGTCAACGGCCTGGCCTACGCGGGCGACCGGCTGAAGGAGGCGGTGCGCGCCGCCAAGGGATCGACGACGCCGATCGAGCTGATCGTCAAGAAGGGCGACGCCTATCGCGTGGTGAAGATCGACTACCACGGCGGACTTCGCTATCCGCGCCTGGAGCGGGTCGCCGGCAAGGCGGCGCTGCTCGACGACATCCTGACGCCCAGGAAGTGACCGCGAGCGGCGGGCGGCCAGACCGCCCGCCGCTCGCCTCAGCGCCGCGTCGGCGCATCGCGGTCGGCGGCGTCGACGCCGGCCGACGGACGAGCAAACAGCAGGTCCGACCAGCGCCAGACGCCGCCGCCGACGACGATGCGCGGCGCGCCGGGGTGGTCGTTCATCGACAGCAGGACCAGCCCGTGGACGGGCTGGGCGCGGCAGGCCTTCGGCGCAAACGCCACTTCCCACATGATCGCCTCGCGGACGGCGGCTAGCCCGCTGCCCTCCTGTTCGGCGTGCTTCACCCAGTCGCCGTTCCAGACCCTGATGGCCTTGCCGCCCTGGACATTGGCCACGGCGGCCTGGGCCATGGCGCTCTTGCGCAGGGCGCTCTGCAGGCGCGCGGGCATGTTGCAGTCCCCGCCGCCGCCTCCGCCGCCGCCGGAACCAGAGCCCGAACCGGAGCCCGTCGCCGCGCCGGCCAGCTCCGCCTCGCTGACCTCGTCCCCGGCTCCGATCGTCGGCCTGTCGCTGGCCGCCAGCGGCGTGATCCGCGGACTGCCCTGGACGGGGCGGAACGTCGTGCGCGGCGGCGGCTTCGCCGGCGCGGCCTTCGGCGGCGTCGAGGTTTTGACCGGGACCTTGGCCGGGGCCTTCGCCGCGGTCTTGGCCGGCGCCTTGACGGGGGCCGGCGGCGCGGGGATCGGCGCCGGCGGAGCGGGCGGCCTCGGCGGCGCGACCAACTGCACCACGATCGGCTCGGGGACGAAGGCGGTGGGCCGCTCCGTCCAGGGCGAGAGCAGCGCCAGCAACACCAACGCGTGGCCGACCCCGCTCAGGGCGACCGTGACCGCCCTGCGCCGGCCGCCCGAACGGCGGCGAGCCGAAGCCGCCGGCCCCGCAGGGCCGGGCGACGCCGGGACAGAAGGCGCGCCGCGACTGTGGACCTGATCGCCCACGCGCGGCCGCCGGTTAAGCCATGACGATCAGCACCACCCGGCGGTTGGCCTGACGGCCCGCCCGGTTCTTGTTGGGCGCCACCGGCGCGTCGGCGCCGTAGGAGATCGTGGCGATACGGTTCAGGGCCACCCCATGCTGGTTGAGGTAGCGACGCACCGCTTCGGCGCGTTCCTCGCCCAGACGGTAGTTGCCTTCCTTCGAGCCCGTGGCGTCGGTATGCCCCTGCACCTCGACATAGACGTTGCGGTTGTCGCCCTTCAGCTTTTCGATGAAGGCGTCGAGCCTGGCCTGCGCCTCGGGCGACAGCGAGGCCTGGGCCACGGGGAACTTCATGCTGTCGTCGGACAGCACCATCGAATAGACGAACTTGCCTTCCGCCAGCTTGCCGGCGGCCTCGGCGCGCTGCAGCGCGTCGCGGGTCGTCTGGTCCAGTTCCGCCAACTTGGCGTCATGACCGGTCACGCGGGTGGACACCGCCCCGACCTGGTCGTTCACATAGTCTTTCGTGGCGCAGCCGCCCAGGCCCGCCAGTCCCAACGCAACCGCCCCCGCGATCATCACCTTCGACGCATGCCGGATCATGCAAGTCTCTCCGTCCTGTTGCTCCCCCCCGGGTTGGTCTTTCGACGCTGAAATCCATCGGGTCCGAAAGAGGCGGTTTGTGGGCGCCCCAAGGGCCCCCGCGAGGCGCGCGCCCTTGTCTGCAAAACGCTCACGCCTTGCCAAGGTTGCGATTGAGGCCGCCCGCACGCCGGCCTCAGCCCAGGGTGGAGCATATGGACGCACCTGCCCATCGCGGGTGATCCGGCCGCGCCGGCCCGGTCGGAGCGAGGCTCAGGCGTGCGCCCACCGCGCCCGGGCCCGCCGGACCCATCCGAAGCCGGACCGCCGGCGGGGCTCGTCGGGCAAGGGGCCGTAGCGGCGCTCGATGTCGTTGCGCAGGGCGCCGGCGGCCAGCAGGTGCCCGGGGAACAGGATGTCGACCGCGTCGCCGACCACCGGGACCTCCGACGTCGCGGCGTCGACGGCGACGAAGGCGGCCATCTTGACCAGGGTGAAGGGGGCGGCCCCGGCGCGGATCGCCAGCCAGACCAGATAGGCCCCCGCGCCGACCGTATAGACCAGGCCCGCGACCGGGATCAGCGTCAGGGCGGCGTCGAGGCCGAAATTGAACGGGCCGAAGCCGAACACGCGGTCGCTCAGCCGGGCGATGCGGTCGGCGTCGCGCCAGATGGCGCGGATGTCGTCGGGGACGGAGCGCACGGTTCCGGCCTCCATGCTGTTCAAGTCCCTGTCGACATGGTGGGCCGCCCCGGTCCAGAAAAGACCCCCCGCCAACGCATGGGCGACGACGCTTTCCGTGACGCTTGATCTCGAAACCCTGACGGCGCGGCTGATCGCCGGCGACCGCGCCGCCCTGGCCCGGGCCATCACCCTGGTCGAAAGCCGCCGGGCCGACCACCAGGCGGCGGCTCGGACCCTGCTGGAGCGCCTGATCCCGCGCACCGGGGCGGCCCAGCGGATCGGGATCACCGGCGTGCCCGGCGCGGGCAAGTCGACCACCATCGAAGCCCTCGGCTGCAACCTCACCGCCGCCGGCCGCAAGGTGGCGGTGCTGGCGGTCGACCCGTCGTCGGGGCGCACCGGCGGCTCGATCCTGGGCGACAAGACCCGCATGGAGCGGCTGGCCGTCGACCCCGACGCCTATATCCGCCCCTCGCCCTCCGGCGGCACGCTGGGCGGGGTGGCGCGCAAGACGCGCGAGGCCATGCTGCTGTGCGAGGCGGCCGGCTTCGACGTGATCATCGTCGAGACGGTGGGGGTCGGCCAGTCCGAGACCGTGGTGGCGGACATGGTCGATTTCTTCCTGGCCCTGCTCATCCCCGGCGGCGGCGACGAACTGCAGGGCGTCAAGAAGGGCCTGATCGAACTGGCCGACATGATCGTCATCAATAAGGCCGACCAGGACGCGGCCCTGGCCGAGCGTTCGGCGCGCGACTATCGCGCCGCCCTGCACATCCTGACGCCGGCCTCGCCCGACTGGACCCCGCCGGTGATCACCGCCTCGGGCCTGAGGAACGACGGGCTGGACCGGCTGTGGAGCCAGGTCGAGCGCCACCGCGAGGTGATGACCGCCAACGGCGGCCGCGCCGCGCGGCGCTCCGACCAGAACGCCCGCTGGATGTGGTCGATGGTGCGCGACCGCCTGGACCAGGCGTTCCGCGCCGAACCCGGCGTCGCCGTCCTGGCCCCGAACCTGGAGGGCGCGGTGCGCCAGGGCAGGCTGCCGGCCTCGGTCGCCGCCGACCGCATGCTGGCGGCGTTCTTCGGCCAGGCCTGAGGCGGCCTCAGGCCGAAGGGGCGTCCCCGGCCAGCTGCTTGGCCTGGGCGACCCAGGCGTCGCGCGCGGCCCGGCCCTTGAGGTCGAGGGCCAGGTCGATCTCGGCCAGCTCCTCATCGGTCCAGGCGGCGATCTGGGCGAAGCTGTTCACGCCGTGCTCGACCAGGGCCTGGGCCAGCTTCGGGCCGACGCCGACCAGCCGGGTGAGGTCGTCGCCGTCCGCGGCCGGGGCGGCCGGGTGAGCGGCGGCCGGTTTGTCTTCGGCGGCGGAAACGACGGGTTTGGCGGGGACGGTTTCGACCGCGACGGGCTCTTCCGCCGGCGCCGCCAGGACGGGCGCGGGCTCGGCCGCCGCCTCCGGGGCCGGGACCGCCAGGGCTTCGAGATGGGTGAACCGCGCCCAGCGGCTCAGCCACCAGTAGGCCACGCCCGCGCCGGCGACGGCGCCATAGGCCAGCCACAGCGGCGAGGCCGCGCCGAGGGGCGCGCTGAAGACCTTTCCGATGTGTGCGGCTTCGGGCAACTCCTGAGTCGAACTCATGACATCGCTCCTTGCAATCAGGGCTGCATCGCCCGGAATTGTGCAGCGCAACATAACACCGTTTCGCGAGCGCGAACGTGAAACTTGCGCGTCAGAGCGTCCAAATTCGGGCCTCGCCGCCCTTCTCACCGAGATGTGAAACCACCCAGCCGCAGACGGCCCGCATCTCGTCGGCCAGGTCGGGCGCGCCGACCACCACCATCGCGCAGCCGTTCATCCGCATCGGATCGGTCAGGGGCTGGAGCCGCGCCTCGGCGACCAGGGTCGGCGGCGGATCGACGCCTTCCAGGTCGCGCAGGAAGGCGTCGAACGTCTCCAGGTCCTTGATCGGCGTCCAGATGGCGACCACCGCCGCCGGATTGCGCTTCAGCACCGCCGCCGTCGCCGCGACGCTGCGGGCGTAGTCGTCGGCGCGCTCGAACGGCGGATCGATCAACACCAGGGTCGGCCCCTTGGGCGTCCGCGTCGCCGCCGCCTCGAAGCCGTCGCCCATCACCGCCTCGCCCTGGCCGCCGGTCGGGGCCAGGAGCTGAGCCAGCAGGGCATGGTCGTCAGGCCGCAGCTCGCAGGCGATGTAGCGGTCGTCCTCGCGCAGGGCGGCGACCACCAGGGCGGGCGAGCCCGGATAGAGCGTCGCCTCGCCGTCCGGATTGGCCCGCGCCACGGCGGCCTTCAACACGTCGAACGCCTCGGGCGCGGCCTCGTCGCGCATCAGCCGCGCGACGCCGCGCTCGGCCTCGCCCGACTTGCGCGACATCTCGCCGGAGAGGTCGTAGGCCCCCGCCCCGGCGTGGGTGTCGATGACCGTCAGCGGTCCCGGCCCGGCGGTCAGCCGCTCCATCAGGGCGGTGAGACAGGCGTGCTTGGCCAGGTCGGCGAAGTTGCCGGCGTGGAAGGCGTGGCGATAGTTCACGGCCCGGCCTCTCCGACCTCAGGCCGCCCCGGCCTTGCCCAGCAGGCTGCCCCGGCGCGCCCAGGCCAGATAGATCAGCAGGCCCACGCCGTTCCAGACGAAGAACAGCACCTTGGTCATCACCGGCAGGCTCCAGAACAGGTAGAGGCAGCCGAGGATCGCCACCGGGCCGATCAGCCACCACAGCGGCGCCTTGAACACCCGGGGGCGATCGGGCTCGCGACGGCGCATGACCATCATGCAAGCGGCGGTGGCGATGAAGGCGCACAGGGTCCCGGCGTTGGCCAGGGCGGCGATCTGGCCGAGCGGCAGAAAGCCGGCCAGGGCGGCGGCGATCAGCGCGGTGACGACGGTCATCAGCGTGGGCACGCCCGAGCGCGGATTGACCTTGGCCAGGCCCTGCGGCAGCAGGCCGTCGCGGGCCATGACGAAGAAGATGCGGCTCTGGCCGTACATGAAGGCCAGGATCACGGTGGGCAGGGCGACCACCGCCGCGCCGGCCACCACCTTGGCGGTCACGGGCTGCTTGAGGATTTCGAGAATGTACACCAGCGGCGCGTCGTGGCTGGCGAAGACCTCCGTGCGCACGGCGCCGATCGCCGCCGCGGCCACGCCCATATAGATGGCCACGCAGATCAGCATCGAGCCGACGATGCCGATGGTCAGGTCGCGGCCGGGATTCTTGGTCTCCTCGGCGGCGGTCGAGATGGTGTCGAAGCCGTAGAAGGCGAAGAAGATGATCGCCGCCGCGCCCATGACCCCCAGGCCGGTTCCGTCGGCGGCGTGGCCCTCGAAGCCCTTGGGCATGAATGGCGTGAAGTGCGAGGCGTCAAAGTGCGGCGCGGCGATGGCCACGAAGGCGGCCAGGGCCAGGACCTTGATGACCACCAGCACGAGGTTGACGTTGGCGCTCTCGCGGGTGCCGACCAACAACAGTCCGGCGACGACGAAGCAGATGATCACGGCCGGCAGGTTGATCAGCCCGCCCTGCTCCGGCCCTTTCAGCAGGACCTCCGGAATGCCGGCGGCCTGGATGAAGGGCACGACGTGCCCGGCCCAGCCCACGGCCACGGCGCTGCACACCACCGTGTATTCCAGCATCAGGCTCCAGCCGACCACCCAGGCCAGCATCTCGCCGAGCACGGCGTAGGAGTAGGTGTAGGCGCTGCCCGCCGCCGGGATCATGGTCGACATCTCGGCGTAGGCGAGGCCCGCGCAGATGCAGATGACGCCGGCGATGACGAAGGACAGGATCACGGCGGGACCGGCGAGCCCCGCGCCGACGCCGATCAGCGTGTAGATGCCGGTGCCGACGATGGCCCCGACGCCCAGGGCGACCAGATGCGGCCAGGAGAGCGTAGCCTTCAGCCGGTGGCTGGGATCGATCTCCGCCACCATGTCCACCGGCTTGCGCCGATCCCAAAACGCCATACGCCGCCCTCCCGACTGCGGTCCGTCGAACAATTCGTGCGCAACCTCGCAGGTGCTGCGAAAATCGCAACCGCTCCTTATGCGAACGGCCGCCTGAACGGCGGTCAGTCTTCCTGACGCCCTTCGGGGACGGCCTCAGCCGTCGCGGTCCCCAGGCCGCTCGGGGTCTCGGCCGCCGGGGAAGGCCGGCATGGCCCAGCCGAATCGCAGCGCCCCGCCCCGGACGCCGAACCCCGTCGCCACCCCGGCCGCCGCCGGCCAGAAGCCGGATACGCCGAGCTGGTCCAGCAGGACGAAGACGGCCGCCCCGGCCAGGGCGGCGGTGATGTAGATCTCGCGTCGCAGCAGCACCGACGGCTCTTCGGCCAGCACGTCGCGGATGATGCCGCCGAACGAGGCGGTCAGCACGCCCATCAGCACGGCGATGGGCGCGGGAACCGCAAGGCTGAGAGCCTTGGCCGCGCCGATCACCGCGTAGGCCGACATGCCGGCGGCGTCGAGCCACAGCAGGGCGGCCGGCCGCCAGGCCCGCCGCGCGGCGACCAGCCAGACCACCACGGCCGAGATCAGGCAGACGGCCAGATAGCCCCAGCTCTTGATCCAGAACACCGGCGCCCCGATCAGGAGGTCGCGCAGGGTGCCGCCGCCGACGCCGGTGATGGCGGCGAAGAAGGCGAAGGTGACGATGTCGTGCTTGCGGCGCGCGGCCGCCAGCGCGCCGGTGGCGGCGAACACCGCCATGCCGGCGTAGTCCAGCGCCTTAAGCGACCAGTCCAGTTCGATCAGGTTGGCTTCGAAGCTCATTGATTCGAAGCCTCGCAGGCCGGCGGAAAATCGCAACCGTCCCTATAGCGCCCCCTTCCCGACAGCGGCCCCTATAGCGGACGCTGGGCGCAGAAGCCGGCCAACGGACAATGGCCGCAGTCCATATGGTCGTGCATGCACAGTTGCTGGCCCAGCCCCTTGAGCAGGCAGTGCAGCTCGAAGAAGTCGTCGGCCGTCCACGACGGCGGCGCCTGCTCCATGATCGCCAGGCGCACGGCGCGCGGATCGGCGTTGGCCGGCGCCAGGCCGATCCGGCGGGCGGCGCGCCAGACGTGGGTGTCGACCACCATGACCCGCCGGCGCAGGGTGCTGAAATTCAGCACCGCCGCAGCCACCTTGTCCCCGACATTGGGCAGGGCCTGCAGCCGGTTCATCGCCCACTCCACCGGCATGTCCTTGAGAAAATCGAGATCGAGGCCGCCCTGCTCGGCGCGCAGCCTGCGCAGCGCCGTCACCAGATGGCGGGCCTTGTCGTCGGCGAAGGTCACGCGGGCGATGGTCGCCTCGACCTCGGCGGCGCGGGCGTCGGCCAGATGGTCCCAGCTCGGGAACCGCGCCCGCAGACGCTCGAACGCCAATTGCGAGACCTCGTCGCGCGTGCGGCTGCTGATCGACGACTTCACCAGCTGGCTGATCGGGTCCAGGCCGCCGCCGCGCCGGAACCGGCCGCGCTGAAGGCGGGCCAGTTGGTCGCGCACCGCCGGCAAGATCGGCGCTGGATCGGTGTCGAAGTGAAACGACAGCTGCATGGCCGCCTCCTGTTCCTGTGGATAAACTAGAACAAAAAGAGAACATTGCAAGCGTCAAAGCGAACCGCCGCGCCGACGGCCCTGAACCTGCTCCCGGGCTAGAGGCCCATCTGCCGGGCGGCGAGATCGCGCATGATCTCCTCGGAGCCGCCGCCGATCGCCTGGACGCGCACCTCGCGATAGATGCGCTCGACCTTGGAGCCGCGCATGTAGCCGGCGCCGCCGAAGATCTGCACCGCCTCGCGGGCGCAGTATTCCAGGGTCAGGGTCGCCTGCACCTTGAGCATGGCCAGGTCGGCCACCGGCGTCTCGCCCTGCATCACCCGCCAGGCGCACTGCTCCAGATAGGCGTGGCTGGCGGCGATCTGCCGGGCCATCTCGACGATCTTGTGCCGGATCACCTGATAGTCGGCCAGGCGCTTGCCGAAGGTCTTGCGCTCCTTGGCGTAGGCGACCGCCTCCTCCATCGCCACGCGGGCGACGGCGATGGCGCCGGTGGCCATGCCCAGCCGCTCGCCGTTGAAGTTGCGCATGATCGCCGAAAAACCCTGGTTCTCCTCGCCGATCAGGTTGGCGACCGGCACGCGGCAATCGTCGAAATAGAGCGCGGCGGTGTCCGAGCACCACCAGCCCATCTTGTCGAGCTTGGTGCGGGAAAAGCCGGGCGTGTCGCGCTCGATCAGCAGCAGGCTGATCCCGCCCAGGCCCGGCCCGCCGGTGCGCACCGCCACCGTGTAGTAGTCGGCCCGCATCCCTGAGGTGATGAACATCTTCTGGCCGTTGACGACATAGCAGTCGCCGTCGCGGCGGGCGCTGGTCTGCAGGTTGGCGACGTCGGAGCCGCCGGACGGCTCGGTGATGGCCAGGGCGGAAATCTTCTCGCCGGCCAGGATGCCCGGCAGCACCCGGCGCTTCATCTCCTCCGAGCCGACGGCGGCGATGGGCGGGGCGCCGATGCCGTGGCTCATCAGGCTGGCGATCAGGCCGCCGCAGGCGACGCGGGCCAGCTCCTCGGACGTGACGACGCCATAGAACGGGTCCGGCCGGGGAACGCCGCCATATTCCTCAGGGAAGCCGAGGCGCAGCAGGCCGATGTCGGAGGCCTTCTTGTAAAGCTCGCGCGGGAAGGTCTCGGCCTCGTCCCATTCGTCGACGAACGGAGCCAGCTCCTTGTCGACCCAGCGCCGCAGCGTCTCGCGCCAGGCGTGATGCTCGGGACCGTAGTAGGGGCTGTTGGTCGCGGCGCCGAAACCGCCGGGCCGGATCTGGTTCATGGCCGGGCCTCCCTGACCCGCGCGGCCTTCGGCCGTCGCTTTGGAAGGAAGCTTAGGCCCCGCACCGCCGGCGCCAAGCATGACCTCGCGTCAAGGAAGGAAGGTTTTTTGGGGCCAGGGCTTGGCGAACGACGTTCAGTCGCCGATGGAAAGGCATGACTGAGCAAACGAGCCCGTTCGAAGGCGTGTACGACTACGTCGTGGCGGGCGCGGGCTCGGCCGGTTGCGTGCTCGCCAACCGGCTGTCGCAGGACCCGCGCAACCGTGTGCTGCTGCTGGAGGCGGGCGGGCGCGACGACTGGATGTGGTTCCACATTCCGGTCGGCTATCTGTTCGCCATCGGGGACCCGCGCTCCGACTGGATGTTCGAGACCGAGGCCGAGCCGGGCCTGAACGGGCGCTCGCTGAAGTATCCGCGCGGCAAGGTGATCGGCGGCAGCTCCGCCATCAACGCCATGATCTCCATGCGCGGCCAGGCGGCCGATTATGACCACTGGCGCCAGCTCGGCCTGACCGGCTGGGGCTGGGACGACGTGTGGCCCGTCTTCCGCCGCCTGGACGACCACTTCCTGGGCGAGGGCGAGCATCACGGCATCGGCGGCGAGTGGCGGGTCGAGGCGCCGCGGGTGCGCTGGGACGTGCTGGACGCCATCGCGACGGCGGCGACCGAGATGGGAATTCCGGCGACGCCGGACTTCAACACCGGCGACAATACCGGGGTGGGCCTGTTTCACGTCAACCAGAAGCGGGGCCTGCGCTGGTCGGCGGCGCGCGGCTTCCTGAAGCCGGCCCTGGGACGGGCGAACCTGCGGCTGGAGACCGGCGTGCTGGTCGAGAAGGTCCTGTTCGAAGGCCGCCGGGCGGTCGGCGTCCGCTTCCGCCGCGACGGCCGCACGTTCGAGGCCCGAGCGCGGGGCGAGGTGATCCTGGCGGCCGGGGCGATCGGCTCGCCGCAGATCCTGCAGCTGTCGGGCGTCGGCCCGGCGGATTGGCTGGCCGAACTGGGCGCGCCCGTCGTCGCCGAGCGGCCGGGCGTCGGCCGCAACCTGCAAGATCACCTGCAGCAACGGGCGATCTACAAGGTCCGCGGCGTGAAGACCTTGAACGAGACCTACCACTCGTTGATCGGCCGCGCGCTGATGGGGGCGGAGTACGCCCTCTTCCGGCGCGGGCCGCTGACCATGGCGCCGTCGCAGCTGGGCATCTTCACGACCTCGTCGGCCGAGCACGAGAGGGCGAACATCCAGTTCCATTGCCAGCCGTTGTCGCTGGACCGCTTCGGCGAGCCGCTGCACCGGTTCCCGGCGGTGACGGTCTCGGCCTGCAACCTGCGATCCACCTCGCGCGGGACGGTGCGTGCTCGCTCGCTGGACCCGGCCGCCGCGCCTCGCATCGCGCCGAACTACCTCGCCACCCCCGAGGACCGGCGCGTGGCGGCCGACGCCATCCGTGTGACCCGCCGGCTTATGGCCCAGCCCGCGCTGGCTCGCTTCTCGCCGCAGGAGCATTTGCCGGGGCCGACCGTCGGCGACGACGAGGCGGCGCTGGCGCGTGCGGCCGGCGACATCGGCACGACGATCTTCCATCCGGTGGGGACCGCGAAGATGGGCCTGCGGTCCGATCCCGCCGCGGTGGTCGATGAGCGCCTGCGGGCGATCGGCCTGGAGCGCCTGCGGGTGATCGACGCCTCGGTGATGCCGACCATCACCTCGGGCAACACCAACACGCCGACCATCATGATCGCCGAGCGCGGCGCGCGAATGCTGCTGGAGGACGCCCGCGAGAGACATCCCGCTCGGGTTTCCTAGGCGCACCCTTTGAAGTTCCGCGCCAATGAGAAAGGCTGGAAATCCGAAGGTGTCCCAAGTCCGGCTCCTGGCGCTCAGCGGACCGTCTGAAGCCAGTCTTGGATCTGGTCGCGACGGCTGCGGCTCAGCCGCAGCCGCGCGCGTTCACCGCGATCCCCTGCGGGAACCTGGACGCGGCAGCGGGCGCTATGCGGGTTTCTCCTGGCGTCGGAAATGGAGCGCATGAGCAAGGGCGGCGAACAGGCACGAGACAGCCGCTAAGCCGACCGCGAGCCCGGCGGCGCTCGCCGCCTGCACCGCCGCATTGCGCCGGCGCCCGCCACGGGGAAACGTCGCGCCAGGAACAGCAGGGGCGGCGCGCTGACGGCGCCCAGCAGGCTCGCCCCCCGACGAGCGAGGCTGACGCGGTCTACGAGCAGGTGCGCGGCGGCGCTTTTGCGTCGAGGCCCCCACGGCGCTGACCACCTCCGTGTTCGCGGCGGGGCAGCCCGATCCCGGCCTCTTGACGTCGAAGGCGCCGCCTCTGCGGTCCCGCAGATCGGTAGGCGAGACGCTCAGGGGCTGGCGTTCCGCCTCCGCCCGCGTTAGCAGCCCTCCCCATGATCCGCCTCGACAACATCTCCAAGCAGAACGGCCACCAGATCCTGTTCATCGAAGCCTCGATGGGCATCCAGAAGGGCGAAAAGGTCGGGCTTGTCGGCCCGAACGGCGCCGGCAAGACGACGCTGTTCCGCATGATCACCAGCCAGGAGCAACCCGACGACGGACTGGTCGCCATCGATCCGGGAATGAGGATCGGCTATTTCAGCCAGGACGTCGGCGAAATGTCGGGCCAGAGCGCGGTCGCCGCGGTGATGGACGGCGTGGGCCCGGTCAGCGCGCTGGCCGCCGAAATGGCCAGGCTCGAGGCGGCCATGGTCGATCCGGACCAGGCCGACGAGCTGGACGCCGTCATCGAACGCTATGGCGAGGTGCAAGGGCGCTTCGAGGAGTTGGACGGCTATGCGCTGGAGGCGCGGGCGCGCGAGGTGCTGGCCGGCCTGAGCTTCAGCCAGGAACGCATGGACGGCGACGTCGGCCTGCTGTCCGGCGGCTGGAAGATGCGCGTGGCGCTGGCCCGCATCCTGCTGATGCGGCCCGACGGCATGCTGCTGGACGAACCCAGCAACCACCTCGATCTGGAAAGCCTGATCTGGCTCGAGGCCTTCCTCAAGACCTATGACGGCGCGCTGTTGATGACCTCGCACGACCGCGCCTTCATGAACCGGATCATCGGCAAGGTGGTGGAGATCGACGCCGGCTCGCTCATCACCTATTCGGGCGATCTCGATTTCTACGACCAGCAGCGCGCGCTCGGCGAACAGCAGCGCCAGGCGCAGTACGAGCGCCAGCAGGCCATGCTGGCCAAGGAAATCAAGTTCATCGAGAAGTTCAAGGCGCGCGCCTCGCACGCCGCCCAGGTTCAGAGCCGGGTGAAGAAGCTCGACAAGATCGAACGCGTCGAGCCGCCGCGCCGCCGCCAGTCGGTCCAGTTCGAGTTCAGGAGCCCGCCGCGGTCGGGCGACGACGTGATCAGCCTGCGCAATATCCACAAGGGCTATGGCGACCAGCCGATCTATCAGGGCTTCGATTTCCTGGTGCGCCGCAAGGAACGCTGGTGCGTCCTCGGCGCCAACGGCGCCGGCAAGTCGACGCTGTTGAAGCTCGTGGCCGGCGCCGCCGCGCCCGACCAGGGCGTGGTCAGCATCGGCGCCAGCGTCAAGATGGGCTATTTCGCCCAGCACTCCATGGACCTGCTGGACGGCGAAGAGACGATCTTCGAATCCCTGGACGGCGCGTTCCCCCAGGCGGGCCAGGGCGCGCTGCGCACCCTGGCGGGGTGCTTCGGCTTCTCCGGCGACGACGTCGAAAAGCCCTGCCGCGTATTGTCCGGCGGCGAGAAGGCGCGGCTGGTCATGGCCAAGATGCTGTTCGATCCGCCGAACCTCTTGGTGCTCGACGAGCCGACCAACCACCTCGACATGGCGACCAAGGAGATGCTGGTCGCGGCCCTGGCGGACTTCGAGGGCACCATGCTCTTCGTCTCGCACGACCGTCACTTCCTGGCGGCCCTGTCGAACCGCGTGCTGGAGCTGACCCCCGAGGGCGTCCATCAGTACGGCGGCGGCTATACGGAATACGTCGCCCGCACGGGCCAGGAAGCGCCAGGGCTGCACCCGGGCGGGTAGCGGCTTCGGACTAGCTGCGGCGCTACCCCAGAGCCTCCACCCGCGCGGTCATCGCCGCCGCGCCGTCCGGGCCGCGGGTCCAGAGGTCAGCCCCGCCCGCTCCTCGCAGCAGACACAGGTCGAACGGCGCGACGTCGAACAGCGGCCGGCGGGCGCGGAACTCGAAGCGGCGCACCTGGGCGCGGGGCGTCCCGCGCAGGAAATGGTCCATCAGCAGCATGGCCTGGTAGGGCCCGTGCGCCACCAACCCCGGATAGCCCTCGACGTCGCGGGCGTAGTCGCGGTCGTAGTGGATGCGATGGGCGTTGAAGGTCAGGGCCGAGAACCGGAACAGGGCCGCGGGGTCGGCCTCGATCCGCCGCTCGCGCTCGGGCCGGCGCGGGTCGGGCTCGGCGGGCGGCGGCGCCTGCGGGCCCGAGGCGGCTTCGCGGTAGACGATGTCCTGCTCCTCGTCGACGGCCAGGACGCCGTCGGCGAACACCTCCTGGCGCAGGGTCAGGAACACCATGCGGCCCGAACCGCCGGTCTTTTCCGTCACCGACAGGATGGTGGTGCGGCGCTCCATCGGCGCGCCGACGCGGATCGGCGCGACCAGGTCGACCCGCCCGCCCGCCCACATGCGGCGGGGCAGCGGGATCGGCGGCGTGAAGCCGCCTCGTTTCGGGTGGCCGTCGACGTCGATCTGCGACTGCGGGGCGCGCGGCAGGAAATAGAGCCAGTGGCCCAGCGGCGGGACCAGCCCCTCGGCCCAGGGCGGGGTTTCGTGGTCGAGCAGCGCCGCCAGCCCCTCCAGCGGCGCGGCGCAGGCGATCTCGGCCCGCGTCTCGCTGCGCCCGATCCAGTCGCCATAGCCCCCGTCCTGCGCCATCGCATCCTCCGCCGATCCGTGGCGAGGCTATACCCCGCCCAGGCCGGCGATCCAGGCTGACGCGGGGTCAGCCGTTGCCAGGGCGCGCGACGGCCGGTACCGATGCCTAACACTTGTTTGACCGGAGACGCCCGATGAGCGCCCAGATGCGACGCGCCGCCATTGTCGCCCCCGCCCGCACCCCCGTGGCCAAGTTCCTGGGCGCTCTGCAGGGCGTTCCCGTCGAGCGCCTGGCCGCCACGGCGATCCGCGCCGTGGTCGAGCGCAGCGGCGTCGATCCCGCCCGCATCGACGACGTGGTGTTCGCCCAGAGCTACATGAACGGCGAGACGCCCTGCACCGGCCGCTGGGCGGCGCTGGAGGCGGGCCTGCCGATCGAGGCGCCGGGCATGCAGCTCGACCGGCGTTGCGGCGGCGGCCTGCAGGCGATCGCCACGGCCGCCATGATGGTCCAGACCGGCGCCGCCGACGTGGTGATCGCCGGCGGCGTCGAGAGCATGAGCCGGGTCGAATACTACACCACCGACATGCGCGCCGGGGCGCGGGCCGGATCGGTGCAGATGTACGACCGCCTGGAGCGCGGCCGCGAACGCTCGCAGCCGGTCGAACGCTTCGGCCACATCTCCGGCATGATCGAGACCGCCGAGAACCTGGCCCGCGAGCACCAGATCACCCGCGAGGCGTCAGACGCCTACGCCGTCGAGAGCCACCGCCGCGCGGCGGCCGCCTGGGCGGAGGGCAAGTTCGACGGCGAGATCGTTCCGGTCTCGGTTCCGCAGCGCAAGGGCGATCCGCTGCTGTTCGCCAAGGACGACGGCGTGCGCCCCGACGCCAGCCTGGAAAGCCTCGCGGCCCTGCGCCCGATCATCAAGGGCGGCGTGGTCACCGCCGGCAACTCCAGCCAGCAGAACGACGCCGCCGCCGCCTGCCTGGTGGTGGCCGAGGACAGGCTGGCCGAGCTCGGCCTGGAGCCGATGGGCTATATGGTCGGTTGGGCCGCCGTCGGCTGCCATCCGGCGACCATGGGCTTCGGTCCCGTGCCGGCCGTCGAGAAGCTGTTCGCGCGCACCGGCTTTTCCTGGGACAGGGTCGACCTGGTCGAGTTGAACGAAGCCTTCGCCGCCCAGGTGCTGGCCGTGCTCAAGGGCTGGGGCAAGGACGGGGACAAGGCCTTCCACGCCAAGCTGAACGTCAACGGCTCGGGCATCTCGCTGGGCCACCCGATCGGCGCCACCGGCGTGCGCATGCTGGCGACCCTGCTGAACGAGATGAAACGCCGCAAGGCGCGCTTCGGCCTCGAGACCATGTGCGTCGGCGGCGGCCAGGGCGTGGCGGCGCTGTTCGAAGCGGCCTGACCCCGGTGGCGGCCGCCAGACGACTGTGACTAACCACAGGTCGTCACGTGACGCCGATGAGGCATAGCTGGCGCGACCCTGGCGGATCGCCCATGCTTGCATTTCAAGTCTCAATACCCGGCGCGACACTAGGACAGATTTTGCTTCTTCTCTAAGGGCGGGTGATGGACGCCACGGCTTTCTCCGCTCCGCTCGCCCCCCAACACGGGGCCGCTATCCCCGATCACCTCTTCAGGGTCCCAGACGATCTCTCGCCTGACTCTATCGTACTGAAGAATATCCTTCTGATCGGCTCTTGCATCACGGACACCTGGATCGACGTACTGACTGGCTCGTCGCGCTCTCGCAAAGTTGAGCGAGTTCTGTTCAATAACGCTGGGGATATAGACCCGATCTCGGAAAGCAAAGCTCGAAGCTTTGACGCCCAGATCATCTCTCTTCCGCTCCGAAGCGTCTGGCCCGAAGCGTTGACCTTCGCATTGGAGATGGATGACGTAGCCGGGTGGCGAGCCGCGCAATCCTGGGCCTTCGACGCGCTGCAGGCCAACTTCACGGCGGCGTTGAGACACCACCGCGAACATCGCCTTCAAACATATGTCCTTGGGTTCCTAGCACCCCAACAGAATACTCTCGGCCGCAATCTTCGTCCACGCGCGCTTTCTAATCCAGCGGTGTTCGTAAGACAACTGAACTGGCGACTTCAGGACCTAATCTTGGCCATCGACGGATGTGAATACATCGACATTGACGAGATCGCCTCCTGCCTGGGCAAGAGATACATCTTGGACGATTCCACGCTGCATTCCAATCACCACGGTTTGCTGGCCGATATATTTGGCGATGCCGATCGCGAACACATTGAACCTCTTGGCGACGTAGAAATACTTTATACGCCCAAGAGAGCCGAATTTATTCGAGCCGTCATGCAAGAAGTGGAAGGTGTTCATCGCACCATCCGACGCATAAATCCCATAAAAATTGTCATCTTCGATCTGGATGACACCTTGTGGCGCGGCGTCGCGGGCGAGATGGACAGTTTTGGGCCCGAAATGATCGAAGGATGGCCCCTTGGCGTTGTGGAGGCTCTAACCTGCCTACACAAAAGAGGCGTCATGCTGGCGTTGTGCAGCAAGAACGACGAAGCCGTAGTGCGAGCGGCCTGGGACACGCTCTATAGCCGACTGCTGCCCTTTGAACGGTTTGTCATGACGCGCATAGGATGGTCTCCAAAGGCGCACGCGGTCGGCGAAATTTTGAGAGGGGTCAACGTACTTCCCGAGAACGCGCTGTTCATTGACGACAATCCTGTAGAGAGAGCGGCCGTCGAGCACGCATTTCCCCAAATTCGGACGCTTGACCCGCCGCTCGCCACATGGCGACGGCGCTTGCTTTGGGCCCCTGAACTGCAGACGACAAAGCTCACCGCAGAAGCTCGCAACCGGACTGAGATGGTGCGTGCGCAGGTGCACAGGGATGAAGTTCGCGCCGGCATGAACGAGGCGGATTTCCTGCAGACCCTTGAGCTGAGCATCACGCTCTCGAGCATTTCTGGGTCCGCCGACGCGCAATTTGAGCGGGCGCTTGAGCTGATTAACAAGACCAATCAATTCAACAGCACAGGACGGCGCTGGGAGCGCGGCGAGTTGGCCGACTTCCTGAACGCAGGCGGCAGGCTGCTGGCCGCCACGGCGCGTGACCGATTTACGGCTTACGGACTCGTTGGCGTGGTGGCGCTCCATGGGCGTATGATCGAGCAACTGGTGCTCAGTTGCCGCGTCTTTGGGATGGGGATCGAGCGCACCCTGCTCGCCCATGCCCTGCAGACGATCAGTGAAGCCGGCCACTCCGTCGCTGAAGCGCGTTTGCAAGCCACGGCTCGCAATGCCCCCTGCCTGCCTCTCTTGCCTGCCAGCGGATTTGCGCAGACGGAAGAGGGCCTCTGGCGCCGCGCGGTCGAACCAGCGCTCGCTAACGGGCGTCATGCGGCCTTGACCGTTCAAGGCCTCACGGGTTGATCATCCCACCGCATAATAGATGGCTTAGACCAAAGAATTAGCCACCTGCACTGGCTTGGTCAGCGCATGAGGCAAGATCATGTTGCGCCCCCATCACAGCGCTGAGCCCTCTTGCACCGGCGGTCCGGAGGATAACGCGCGATCACCGGACACATCCTCGATAAACCCAACACCGAAGCTTTCATTCACGCAACACTTATTAACCCCACTAATAACCCCACACGTCATACTTCACGGCCTGCGTGTTGGACACTTGGCCAGAGGAGACCAGGTTAATGTAGAGGCCCGTTCTATCATACGGAGACGCCGTGACTGTCATCTGTGCGGCCCCATTAGCAAAACCAGTTGGCGTCGCGATTATTGTCGACTGTATCGTCGCATTCGGGAAGGCCACGGGAAGACTGATTGGATATCCCTCGTTTGGATTCAAGATCGAGTTTGCCGCGCCAGAAAAGGTAACAATTCCCCACTGATGGATGTTGCCATTAGCAAATTTCTGGTACCCGGAACTATTCGCTAGGGAGCTTATATGAGTAAGCGGCGAATAGGCGCCCTGACCGTTCGCTCGTGGCATTGCCCCTGGGGTGATCAAATCCGTTGCAGATGTCGCATTAACGCCATAGCCGCCATTGTCGTGAATCAAAGTCGCTGTGCTAATCTGCACAAAGGCTGACGCATCATCGATCTTTACTCCATCCGATTTGAAATTCCATATAGCCGGGCCAGATATTGAAATCTTAGCACCCCTGGCTCGCTGTATATAAACACCAACATCATTGCCCGTAGCAATCCAACCGGCAAGAGACACCGTCATCGCACCAGCGATCCCGTCGTTTATAACAATGCCAGGCCCATTTGTGGCGCTATCTATATTTGAATTCGCGCCGAAGAAGACCTCTCGGTTCCCCTCGTTGGCAAGCGAATTATCTATACTGACGTTAATGCCGTTATTAATAACATCAGTAGCATCTACCGCTAAACCGCCAAACGCACCCCCCTGACGAATACCCACCCCACTACCGGCGATTTTTCCGTGCGACAAGAATAGGCCAGCCTTCGGCCCTGATCCAACGGCCCCATTGACCCGCAAGGCGTCATTCTGCCCGCGCGCCTCAAACCCATCCACGAAATCCTCGTCTATCTGGTCAAACCAGACACCATTCCAAAGATTACCCGTTCCGTCTTGACCATCCCAAATAACGTCAAGAAATTCAGATCTGTTCAATCGTTTTATGTGCAGCCCGGCCCCACCAGTCATCTTCGTAGCGCTTGAAATCTGGAAGCCCTGCAGCAACCAACCATTGTTCGATGCCGAACCATTACCGATTGTAATCAGGTCTATGCTGGTAGATGGGCCGGCGTATCGGAAGGTTGTTGTATGTGGGCCCGCCCCTACAATGCTGACGAAATTTACGCCAACTGCCGGCGTCGTCAACGCAGCGGTAAAAATGCATGCGCCCGCTGGCGCTCTAAGAAGGGTGTGATCAGAAGCGCTGTTTAACCAATTCTGGATAGCGGAAGTATCATCTGTGACGCCGTCGCACTTGGCTCCAAATGTAGAAAGATCGAAAGTAGCGTTCGCGGCGCGACAATTTGATGAGATGCTGACTGCGGCTGCTAGAATGATCGTTGCCAGAAAGAATTTCACCTTCAGCTCCCTAACAGAAAGCAAGGCATGTCACCGCACCGCGCTCGCCCACGAAGCCTCCGCTCGGTACAGACAACATGCGACGAGGCGAGGGAGCGGCGGATCACGAGCCCCTTCATGGCGGTAAGACAATCTAGCGGCGCCCTCGCGACATCGGGTAGCGGGAGGTCGGGAATGTCCCGCGCTATGACACGGGGGCTATGACGCCCTTCACCCTGCATTCCGGCCGACAGTCGAGGAACCGACCATGCCGATAGGTTATCTGATCGGCTGGGCGGCGGTCGCCCGCTGGTCGATGGCCATGAGCGGCCGGAGCGTAGCGGCTGTTCGAAGCGGCCTGATACGCCCGTGACCACCCTGCGCCAGGCGCTGGACCGCATCAGGCCGGGGATGACGGTCTATGTCCCTGGCGCCACCGGGGAGGCCCTGGCCCTGCGCGCGGCGCTGGCGGCCGAGCCCGACCGGCTGGACGGCGTGCGGCTGGTCGGCTGCCCGTTGCCGGGCATGAACGAGTTCGACTACGCCGCCCTGCACCCGAACGCGCGGGCCACTGTCTTCATGCTGCCGGAGGGCCTGCGGCCGAGCTTCGAGGCCGGCCGGGTCGAGGTGGCCCCGTTGGCCTATTCGCGGATCGCCGCCTGGCTGGCCGCCGCCCCGATCGACATCGCCTTCGTCCAGGTCGCGCCGGCCGACCAAGACGGCCGCTGGTCTTTGGGCCTCGCCGCCGACTTCGCCCCCATCGTCCTGGCCGCCGCCAGGACGCGCGTCGCCCTGGTCAATCCCACCCTGCCCCGCCCCGCCGGAGGGGCGCGCGCGCCAGCCTCGGCGCTCGACCTGGTCGTCGAGGCCGCTGGCCCCGTCGTCATGGCGCCGCCGGCCAGGCCCGCTCCCCAACAGGACCTGCTGGCCCGCCGGGTGGCCGAGCTGGTGCCCGACCGCGCCAGCCTGCAGACCGGCATCGGCGGCGCGCCGGCCGCCCTCTATCGGCATCTCGGCGGCCATCGCGGCCTGATCCTGCGCTCGGGCATGGCCACCGAGGGGCTCCGCGCCGCCTTCGAGGCCGGCGCGATGGATCGCGGCGCGGTCCACCGCACGGGCGTCGCCTACGGCCCGGCCGACTTCTACGACTGGCTGGCGGCCGAGGACGTGCTCGCCTTCGCCGACGTCCGCGTCACCCACGACGCCGCGACCTTGGCCCAGGCGTCCCGGTTCACGGCGGTCAACGCCGCCCTGGAGGTCGACCTGTTCGGCCAGGTCAATCTGGAATGGCGCGACGGGCGGCTGTCGAGCGGCGTCGGCGGCGCCCCCGACTTCATGCGCGCCGCGGCCCGCGCGCCGGACGGGCTGGCGATCACCGCCCTGCTCTCGACGGCCAGGGGCGGGACCGTCTCGCGCATCGTCCCGCGCCTGACGGGGCCGACCGTCTCCATCGCCCGCCACGACGTCGACGTGGTGGCGACCGAGCACGGCGCCGCCCGCCTCGGCGGCCTGTCGATGGACCGGCGGGCCGAGGCCCTGATCGCCGTCGCCGACCCGGCGCACCGCGACGGCCTCGCCCAGGCGTGGGAGGCGATGCGCCGCGGGCTGTAGGCGGTGTTCAAACCCGTTCGCGCCCGCTATGGGAGCGGCTTCTCAACGGCGTTCGGGACCTTGCGATGGATCTAGCGGCTCTGCGGCCTTTCGCGCACCACGTGCTGGGCGACGTCGTCCTGCCCGAACTGCCCGCCCACTATCGCGGCAAGGTGCGCGACAACTACGACCTGCCGGACGGCCGGCGGATCATCGTGGCCAGCGACCGCATCAGCGCCTTCGACCGCATCCTGGCGGCGATCCCGTTCAAGGGCCAGGTGCTGACCCAGACCGCCAAGTTCTGGTTCGACGCCACCGCCGATCTCTGCCCCAACCACGTCATCGCCTATCCCGACCCCAACGTGGTGGTCGGCCGGCGGCTGGACATCCTGCCGGTCGAGATCGTCGTGCGCGACTATCTGGCCGGGACCACGGGCACCTCGATCCTGACCCTTTACAAGAAGGGCGAGCGCGAAATGTACGGCGTGCGCCTGCCCGACGGCATGCGCGACAACCAGAAGCTGCCGCACCCGATCATCACCCCGACCTCGAAGGCGTTCGACGGCGGCCACGACGAGCCGCTGACGCCGGACGAGATCCTGGCCAAGGGCCTGTTGACCGCCGAGCAGTGGGAGACGGTGTCGGGCTACGCCCTGGCCCTGTTCGCGCGCGGCCAGGACATCGCCCGCGAGCGCGGCCTGATCCTGGTCGACACCAAGTACGAGTTCGGCCTCGACGGCGAGGGCCGGGTGATCCTGGCCGACGAGATCCACACCCCGGACAGCAGCCGCTACTGGTTCGCCGAGACCTACCCCCGCAGCTTCGAAGCGGGCCGCCGCCCCGACAGCTTCGACAAGGATTTCGTGCGCAGCTGGGTGGCCGAGCGGTGCGACCCCTACAAGGACCCGATCCCGGAAATCCCCGAGGACGTCGTCCTGGAGACCGCCCTCGTCTATATCCGCGCCTTCGAGACCATCACCGGCCAGGCCTTCCCCCTGCCCGAGGACGACCATCCCGTGCTCGACCGCATCCGGCGCAACCTGACGGCCTATTTCTGAGCGCCGCCGCCGAACCCCGCGTCAAAAAATTCAGAATTGTAAATTTTCTTCCGCCCAAGGGCGAATTGTCGCCCCTTTCTCCACGCATGGGACGGTGAGAACCGAACCGTGCGACGCCGCGCCCCGGATGCGCCGCTCGCCCTGACCTCCCGACAGGCGGAGCAAGAGTTGAGAGCAACGCTGGGCGCGTGGGCGCGCGCTTACCAAGGACTGCCGGCCGTCAGCCGGCGCTTCTTCACCCTGGCCTTCGTCGCCGGCATGGGCTGGGCCTCGTGCCAGGCGGCGGCGCAGACCCGACTGATCACCTCCAGCCTGCTGGCGCCCCGCGCGGCGTCGGCCGCGCAGGCGGCCGCCCAGGCGCCGAAGCCACCGGTCGTCGTCTGGGTCGGCCTGGACGTCGACGGCGACGGACAGCCCGACTTCGGCAACCCCACCGGCCAGGGCGTGCGCATCGCCGACGCCTTCGGCTCGGGTGCCTTCGGCGCATCGCGCGACGGCGGCGCCCGCCGTCACGAGGGCGTCGACTACGACGACCAGCCGGGTCAGCCGATCAAGGCGCCGATGTCCGGCTTCGTGACCAAGATCGGCTACGCCTATCCGGACGACGAGAGCCTGCGCTACGTGCAGATCTCCAATCCGGCCCTGGGGTATGTCGCGCGCGTCTTCTACGTCGATCCGCAGGTGGCCGAGGGACAGCCGGTGCGGCTGGGCCAGCCGATCGGCCGCGCCCAGAGCCTGCAGGCCCGCTACGCCGGCATCACCAACCACGTCCACCTGGAGATCGCCCGCGCCGACGGCGACCGGATCGACGCGACCCGGCTGATCACGGCCAGGCTCCAGGCCCCGCCGCCCGCGCGCGGCTAACGCCCGCCCGCCGCCCGGCCTCCGCGCGCGGCGACGGCGCGCCGGGCCCGCAGCCGCCAGTCGCGGCCCATCGCCAGGAAGGTGAAAGACGTCGACCAGCCGAGCAGCATCAGGCCGACCAGAGGCTCGAGGCTGGCCACCAGCCGCAGCGGCCCGACAGCGTAGACGTCGCCCACCCCCTGGGTGGTGAAGGTCTCCAGCGAAAAATAGAAGAAGTGCATCACCCCCATCGGCCGCGAGCCGGCGAAGCCGCCCAGGTGGAAGGCCTGTTCGCCGGCCCAGTATCCCAGGGCGAAGATCACCGCCTCGACCACGTGCGCGGCGGTCAGGCCGAAGATGATGGCCAGGATACGCCCATGCCCCGGCGCTCCGGGACGGTTCTGCACGGCCGACAGCATCTGCAGCGCCTGGAAATGCACGATCACCGCCAGGGCGATCAGCACGCAGGCCAGGATCAGGGCGTAGAACTGGGGCATCGGTTTGGTCCCTCGGCGGCGGCTCGCACGCGCCAGTCTATCCCCGTCAATGCGGCGGCCCGGCGGCCGGTTCTTCGCCACCCGGAGACGCGGCTGACGCAATTGAGGCCGCCCGTCGCGAACAGCGGTTGATTTCCAGGGCCGCGACTGCTGGAAATGCGATCAAGTCTGAGTTGTACGGGGGGCGTGTAGGCTTTTGGCGACCGGAGGGGCGACCGAAGGATCGGTTTCGGCCGCGCAGGACTCAGTCGCGCGCGCGCACGAAATCCTGCTGCGCCATCGCGACCTGCAGTTCGAGTTCGCCAGCTTCACGCCGCCGCAGCCGCCGCCCTGGCTGAAGACCCTGGCGCGGCTGCTGGAGGCGATCGCTCCCTATGTCGGCTATGTCTTCTGGGGCGGCCTGGCCCTGGGCGCGGCCCTGATCCTCTATTCGCTGGGCCGCTCGCTGATCGCCGCCCGCTGGCCGAACCGCCGGAGCGCCGCCGGACCACGCTTCACCGACGAGGCGGCGTGGCGGCCGTCGGCGACCAAGGCCCGCACCCTGCTGGAGGACGCCGACCGGCTGGCCGCCGAGGGCCGCTTCGCCGAGGCCGTGCACCTGATCCTGTTCCGCAGCATCGAGGACATCGAGGGCCGCCGTCCCGACCTCATCCGCCCGGCCCTGACCAGCCGCGACATCGCCGCCCTGGACGGCGTGCCCGACCGGGTGCGCCGGACCTTCGCCGAGATCGCGGGCGAGGTGGAAGCCAGCTTCTTCGGCGGCCGCGCCGTCGACGCCCAGGCCTTCTCGCGCTGTCGCGGCGCCTACGAGGCCTTCGCCTTCGCGGAGACCTGGGCATGAGCGCCGGCGAGACCCCCGCGCGGGCGCTGTTCACCCCCCGCGCGGTGCTGTGGATGGTGCTGGCGGGGGTGTTCGCCTTCTGCGCCTTCCTCAGCCTGTCGGCCTACGCCCCCGACTTCCGCGGCCACGGCGACCCCGGCGCGCATGCGCTGTCGCGCTCGGCGGTGGGCTACGCCGGCATGGTCGAGCTGCTGCGCGCCCAGGGCCAGCCGGTGGTGATCAGCCGCACCGACCGGCCGGCCGCCGGCCTGCTGATCCTGACGCCGCCGCCGACCGTCAAGGCGGACGCCTTCGAGCGCATCGTGCAATCGGGAAGCCTGACGGTCCTGCCCAAGTGGCGGGCCGCGCCGCATCCCCTCAACGCCGAATGGGTGCGCAAGATCGGTCCCTTCGAACAGGCGGAGCTGGACAAGGCCCTCAAGGCGGTCGGGGCGGCCGGCGCGGCGCTGTCCCGCCGCGACGGCGCGGCGCCCGTCGTCCTGCACGGCGCGCCCGGCTCGCCGTTCCAAGGCAAGACCCTGGCGACGGGGCCCATCGACCGGTTGCAGACGATCCAGGGCGACGGCCTGATCCCGATCCTCGTCGACGACCAGGGCCGCACCGTGCTGGCCCAGGTCGGCGAAGAAGAGGACGCCCGCTACCTGCTGGCCGAGCCGGACCTGCTCAACACCCAGGGCCTGCGCGCCCTGGCCTCGGCCCGCGCCGCCGTCGGCCTGCTCGACGGCCTGCGCCGCCCGGGGGAAGGCGTCGCCTTCGACGTGACCCTGAACGGCTTCGCCCGCTCGCGCAGCCTGCTCAAGCTGGCGCTGCAGCCGCCGTTCCTCAGCGCCACCCTCTGCCTGACCTTCGCCGCGCTGCTCATGGGCCTGCACGCCGCCGCCCGCTTCGGCCGCATCGCGACGCCGCCGCGGGCCCTGGCCCTGGGCAAGACCGCCCTGGCCGACAACTCGGCCGGCCTGATCCGGCTGGCGCGGCGCGAGCCGCAGATGGCGGCGCGCTATGTCGAGCTCACCCGCGCGGCGACCGCCCGCGCAGTCGGGAGCGCCGACCTGCCGGGCGACGCCCTGGACGCCGCCCTCGACCGCCAGGCCGCCGCCGCGGGCGTCGCCGGGCGCATCACGGATTTCGCCCGCCGGGCGCGCGCCGTCGGCACCGTCGCGGAGCTGCTGGCGCTGGCCGGCGAACTGCATCATTGGAGATCGGAGATGACGCGTGAACGTCGTTGAGGTGAAGGCGCTCGCCGAGCGTATCCGGGCCGAAACCGCCAAGGCCGTGATCGGCCAGGCCGACACGGTCGACCTGCTGCTGACCGCGCTGTTCAGCGGCGGCCACGTCCTGCTGGAAGGCCCGCCCGGCGCGGCCAAGACCTTCCTGGCCCAGTGCTTCGCCCGCACGGTCGCCCTGGATTTCGGCCGCATCCAGTTCACCCCCGACCTGATGCCGGGCGACGTGGTCGGCGCCAACCTGTTCAACTTCCAGACCAACGCCTTCACCCTGGTCAAGGGCCCGATCTTCTGCGAGCTGCTGCTGACCGACGAGATCAACCGCGCCCCGCCCAAGACCCAGGCCGCCCTGCTCGAGGCCATGCAGGAGCGCACCGTGACCCTCGACGGCGAGAGCCACGCGCTGAGCCCGCGCTTCATGGTGGTGGCCACCCAAAACCCGATCGAGCAGCAGGGCACCTACCCCCTGCCCGAGGCCCAGCTCGACCGCTTCCTGTTCAAGCACGTGCTGGCCTATCCCAGCTTCGCCGAGGAGGTCGCCATCGTCGCCACCCACGGCGCGCGCAACGGCCAACCCGCCGCCGCGGATTTCGGCGTCGAGCCGGTCGCCGACGCCGCGACGATCTCGGCCGCCGTCGCGGCCACGGCGGCCGTGCGCCTGACGCCCGAGATCGTCGAATACGTGGTCAACCTGGTGCGGGCGACACGCGAGAGCGCCGACCTGGCCGTCGGGGCCTCGCCCCGCAGCGCCGCCGCCCTGGCCCTGGCCGCCCGAGCCCGCGCCACGCTGGACGGCCGCGACTACGCCATCCCCGACGACGTCAAGGCGCTGGCGCTGCCGGCCCTGCGCCACCGGGTCATCCTGTCCCCGGCCGCCGAGATCGAGGGCCGCAGGGTGGACGAGGTGATCGCCGGCCTCGTCAACCTGGTCGAGGCTCCGCGTTGACCATGCCCCGCCGGCGGAGCGTCCAGGCGTGATCTATCCCACCGCCCGCGCGGTCGGCCTGGCGGCGCTGGGCGCGCCCGTCGCGCTGCTGCTCGGCGTGGCCGCGCCCAAGCTGTGGCTGATCGGCGCGGCGTGGATCGCCGTCTGCGCGGCGGCGCTGCTGCTCGACGCGGTGCTGGCGGCCGATCCGCGCAAGGCCGAACTCGACCTGTCCTCTCCGGTCTCGGTCCCGGTCGGCGCGCCGGCCGGCCTGCGCGCGCGGGCCGCCTTCGCCGGCGCCAACCGGCCGCCCGTCGTCGAGCTGGCCCTGGAGACCTGCGAGCGCCTGACCGTCCAGCCTCGCCGCGCCACGGCCCGCGCGGTCGACGGCGTCGCGGCGGCCGGCTTCGCCGCGGTCGCGCCCAGGCGCGGCCGGGCGGTCCTGCGCCGGCTGCAGGCGCGGTGGCGAGGCCCCTTCGGCCTGGTCTGGCGGCAGGCCGCCCGGACGCTGGACCGCGACCTGCTGGTCACCCTCGACGTCGGCGCGGTCAAGGACGAGGCGCTGGCGCTATTCTCCCGCGACGTCTCGTCCGGCCTGCGGCTGCAGCTCGACCTGGGCGGCGGCGCGGAGTTCCACGCCCTGACCGAGTTCCGCTCGGGCATGGACCGCCGGACCATCGACTGGAAACAGTCGGCGCGCCACCAGACCCTGCTGGCCAAGGAGTTCCGCGCCGAGCGCAACCACCACGTCATCGCCGCCATCGACACCGGCCGGCTGATGGGCCAGCCGCTGGGCGGCCTGCCGCGCCTGGACCACGCCCTGCGCGCCTCGCTGCTGCTGGCCTACGCCGGACTGCGCATGGGCGACCGGATGGGGGTTTTCGGCTTCGGCGCGCGCCCGAACGTCAGCGCCCCGGCCGTGGCCGGCGCCAGCGCCTTCGCCGGCCTGCAAGCCCTGATCACGCGGATCGACTATTCCACCGACGAGACCAACTACACCCTCGGCCTGACCCAGCTGGCCAGCCAGCTGCGCCGCCGGTCGCTGATCGTCATCTTCACCGACTTCGCCGACACCACCAGCGCCGAGCTGATGCTGGAGAACGTCGGCCGCCTGCTTCGCCAGCATCTGGTGCTGTTCGTGCTGATGCGCGACGAGGAGCTGGAGGACTTGGAACGGAAGGCGCCGCAGACGCCCGAGGACGTCTCGCGCGCGGTGGTGGCCGGGGCGATGCTGCGCGAGCGCGAGCTGGTCGTCGGCCGCCTGCGCCGGATGGGCGCCCAGATCGTCGAGGGCCCGGCCGGCCGGATCGGTCCGGCCCTGGTCGCCCGCTATCTCGACCTCAAGCAACGCGACCTGTTGTGAGCGCCCCATGGCCGAGCTGAAACTGAAAAGCTATCGCTTCCGGGCCGAGCGCGAGGACGACTGGCTGCGCCTGGAACGCCTGCTGGCCAAGGTCGAGAAGCGGTCGGTCAAGGCGCTGACCGACGACGAGCTGCTGGCCGCCCCGGTCCTTTATCGCCAGGCGCTGTCGTCGCTGTCGGTGGCCCGCGCCACCTCGCTCGACCTCAGCCTGGTCGAGTATCTGGAGAGCCTGAGCAGCCGCGCCTACTTCTTCATCTACGGCGTCCGCTCCAGCCTGTGGACCCGGATCGGCCGGTTCTTCGCCTTCGACTGGCCGGCGGCCGCCCGGGCGCTGGGACGCGAGACCCTGGTCGGCGCCGCGCTCCTGCTGCTGGGCCTGGCGGTCGGGTTCTGGATGACCTCGACCGACCCCGACTGGTTCAACGCCTTCGTGCCCAGCGGCCTGGCCGGAGACCGCGGCCCGAGCGCCTCGACCGAGGCGCTGCGCGCCACCCTGCACGGCGGCGGCGACAAGGCCCTGTCGGCCTTCGCGACCTTCCTGTTCACCCATAACGCCGGCATCGCCATCCTGGCCTTCGCCCTCGGCTTCGCCTTCTGCCTGCCGACCGCGCTGCTGCTGCTCTACAACGGCTGCACCGTGGGCGCCTTCCTGGCCCTGTTCGTTTCGCGCGGCCTGGGGGTCGAGGCGTTCGCCTGGCTGATGATCCACGGCGTCACCGAACTCGGCGCCACCGTGCTGGCCGGCGCCGCCGGCATGAGGATCGGCTGGACGCTCGCCTTTCCCGGCGACAAGACCCGCGTCGAGGCCGTGGCCGAGGCCGGCCGCACCGCGGCCGTGCTGATGGGCGGCGTGCTGGTCATGCTGTTCTGCGCCGGGCTGCTGGAGGGGATCGGCCGGCAGCTGATCGAATCCACGCCGATCCGCTACGCCGTCGCCGCCGGGACGGCGATCCTCTGGCCGGCCTATCTCTATCTGCCCCGCGCCGGGCGGAGCGACGCCCGTGGCTAGGCGTCGTCGCGATCCGGCGCCGACGTCAGCCGCCGTCGTCCAGCCCAAGGGGCAGGTCCGCGAGATGGTCACGCCGGAAGGCGTCGACCTCCAGGTCGAGCTCGCCGACGTCGGGGCCCGCGCCGGAGCCCTGCTGCTGGACGGCCTGATCATCGCCGGCTCGATGATCGCCGCCACCCTGGTCTGCGTCGGCCTCCTGTTCGCCGCGGCCGCGGGCGGCGCGGTCGAGAAGGCGTTCTCGTTCGTGGGCGCGGCCTGGCTGACCGTGGCCTTCGTGCTGCGCAACCTCTACTTCACCCTGTTCGAGATGACGCCCAAGGGCGCGACGCCCGGCAAGCGCATCGTCGGCCTGCGAGTGGCGGCCCGGAACGGCGGGCGGCTGACCGCCGACGCCATCTTCGCCCGCAACGCCATGCGCGAGCTCGAGCTCTACCTTCCGCTCAGTTTCCTGCTGGTCGAGGGCCGCAACCTCGACGCCTGGAGCAACCTGGCCGGCCTGATCTGGTGCGGCGTCTTCGTGGTGTTCCCGCTGTTCAACCGCGACCGCCTGCGGGTCGGCGACCTGGCGGCGGGCACCTGGGTGGTGCGCGCCCCCCGGCGCAAGCTCGCGCCCGACCTGTCCTACGACGCCGGGGCCGGCCACGCCCGCTTCGCCTTCACCACCGCGCAGCTGGACGCCTACGGGGTCAAGGAGCTGCAGGTCCTGGAAGGGGTCCTGCGCCGCTACGAGCGCAAGACCCTGACGGCGGTGGCCGGGCGCATCCGCGACAAGGTCGGCTGGCCGGCCGGTCCGGACGAGTCGGACGGCGAGTTCCTGGGCGCCTACTACGCGGCGCTGCGCGGGCGATTGGAATCACGCCTGCTGCTTGGCCGGCGCCGGCTGGACAAGCACGACAAGGATTGACGGCGGGCCTAGTCGAACACCGAGGCGACGACGTCGACCCCGGCGCCCTCCTTGCTCACCCGCAGCTCGTGGTACAGCGAGGCCACGCCGGTATGCCCGATCAGCGCGGCAAGGGTCGATATCACCGGATTGACCACCGCCTCGGTGACCATCTGGGCCGTCGGTTCCCCTACGCCCCCGGGTAGCGTCGCGCTGACGGCGACGACGATCAACTGAATGATCAGGGCCGCCAGCAGGAAGATGGCGAAGACGCCGAACACCGACCAGCGCCGGCCGCGGGTCAGGTCCGCGCTGCGGTTGAGCGCGCGGCCCGCCCCGGTGTGTTCGACGACCTGGACGGGAAGCGCCACCGCCCAGACGACGGCCAGCATCACGCCCGGCACGATCAGCAGCACCGAGGCCAATACGACCCCAAGGCCGCTCAACAGGGCGATGAGGAACAGCGGGACCCAGTTCCTGAGCGCCACCCTCAGGCTCTCGCCAAGCGAGGACCGGCGGCCATTGAAGTCGGAGATGGCGGCGTGGATGATCGCGCCCTGGCTCAGGCCCGAGCCGACCAGGGCGACCGCCATGCCGGCGAGAACCATCCAGAACGCCCCGCCTTCGAACGATCCGGGACCGTGGGATTGTTTGAGCTGGGTCGAGCCGTAGCCGAACAGCGCTCCCGGCAGCCCGACGAAGGCCGCCGCCACCAGGGCGAACATCGCGAAATTGCGGCCCAGCGTCGTGAAGGTCCGCTGGATGACCCGCCCGATATTGAACTGCTCGCCTACCACCGCCGTCGCCATGCCCGCCTCCCTGAAACGCCAGACGTCCTGTTCAACCATCGCGGGCGGCGGCTTGTCCACCGTGCGCCTGTCATTCTCCGCCGCGCTGGAGGCTATCGCGCGGCCCGAACCGCCGCGGCGAATGAGCCGGCGCCTGCTGCTGGCGGCGGCTAGTCGCGCCAGAGGACGCCGGGAAGCGAGTGGCCGTGCTTGGTGGTCACCAGGCGCTGGTCGACGTCGTCGACGCAGGGTTCCGCGGCCAGGGACCAGGCCCATTCGCGGGCGGCCGGGTGGTCGGCGTGGAAGGTGGTGAGCACATAGTTGAACGGCCCGCTGATCATCGCCGCCGCCTCGATGTCGGGGTCGCGCCCGCAGCGGGCCTCGAACGCGGCGAGCGCCGGCTGGCGCAGGCTGGTCAGGCGCACATAGGTGCGGGTCTCGATCGGCCGGCCCGCCTTGGGCGGGGCGTGGAGGTCGGTCCACCGCGCCACGCCGGCGCAGCGCAACGCCGACAGCCGCTGGCGGACCAGGCGCTCGGGCAGGCCGACCTGGGCGGCGAGGTCGGCGATGCGGCCGCCCCGGCTGACGGCCGAGGCCTGGAATATGGCGTGGTCGGCCCGCCGCATGGTGAACGGCGTACGCGGCCGGCCGGACTTGTCGGCGCTCATCGTGGTCGCTCCCCTGTTCGGCGTCTCGCGAAAAGGAGGCCCCGCCGTCCGACGGGGCCCCATCTCCAGGAGCGATGCTCGACGGCGCTCCTTGAAGCCGCCCGCGTCGGGGGCGCGGCGACCTCGAAGACAAAGACGCCCGAACCGGGCCCGCCCGTAGTGCCAGCCCGCCGATTTCACGCCGTCGACGGCCGGCCTATTCCGTCGGGGTCGGTCCGTCGCCGGCCGTCAGCCGGTCGGCCTGGTCGCCCCGCGCGACGCGCAAGCCCAGGAGGGCGCTGAGGGTGCGCAGGGTGTTCTCGCGCTCGTCGACCTGCAGGCGCAGGGTCACGCGCCGCGCCGCCAGGGCCGGATCGTCCACCCGCACCGGCCGGGCGAAGAAGCGGTTGAGGTCCTCGACCACCTCGGCCAGCGAGGCGTCCTCGTAGGACACGGTGCGCAGGCGCCATTCGGCCACGCTCTGCACCGGAACGCTCTCCAGGCGCGGCGCGGCGGTCGCCGAGGCGAGGACGACGGGCAACGCCACCCTCTGGCCGGCGGCCAGGCGCATCACCTCCTGCCCCGCCCTCGGTCCCTTGAGCGCGGTGACGCTGACCACGCCGTCCTGCACCGCCACCTGGGTCTGGCCGTCCCGCAGCCGGACGTCGAAGGCCGTGCCCACGGCGCGGACCTGATAGTCGCCAGCCTGGACCAGGAACGGCCGCGTCTTGTCCTTGCGCACGATGAACAGCGCCTGGCCCTCGCGCATCCGCACCCGCCGCTGATCCGGCTCCATGCGGTAGTCGAGGCGGGTGGCGACGTTGAGGTTGACCACGCTGCCGTCGGGCAGGGTCTCGGTGCGCTGCTCGCCGACGCGGGTCTTCTCGGTGCGGCCGAAGGCGAACGGCTGAAGAAAGGCCAGCGAAACCGCGCCGGCGCCGACGGTCGCCACCGCCACGGCGGCGGCCGCGGCGACGAACCCGATCCGGCGCCGGCGGACCGAGGCGCGCAGCTGCGGGCCGGCGGCCTTGATCGCCGCCATCTCGCCCCACAGCTCGTGCATGGCGTTGAGCGCGGCGAGATTCTGGGGATCGGCGCGCCAGTCGTCGAACGCGGCGCGCTCCTCCACCGACATGACGGCGCGCCGCTGGGCCGCGAACCACGCCGCCGCCGCTTCTCGCCTGTCCGTCGACAATCTCATGGCGCTCCCTGCTCAACCCTCGCTTTAATAGACGCCCGAGGCTCCGCCGCCCCCCCGGTTATTCGGGTCGGAATCCATTTCGTTCAAGAGCTGTGTCATCGCCGCCGAGATGTGTTTCTCCACCGCGTGCACGCTGACGCCCATGCGGCGCGCCGCCTCGGCGTAGGTCAACTCGTCGATGCGGCACAGGATGAAGGCCTCGCGCCGGCGCGGCGGCATGCGCCCGACGATGGCCAGGGCCCTGGCCAGGCGTTGCGAGGCGATCAGGGCCCGCTCGCCCCCCGCCGACGGATCGGCGACCGCCGCGTCGTCCTCCAGACCGTACTCCAGAACCCGGCCGCGCCGGACCCGCGACCGGAGACGGTCCACCACGGTGTTGCGCGTGACCCGGAACAGAAAACGCACCGGCTCCAGGATCTCGGTGCGCCGGCCGGCCTCGAGGGTCTTGACCACCGCGTCGTGGACGATGTCGTCGGCCTCGTCGCGTCCCGCCCGCGCCGCCAGGCTGCGCAGGCGGCCGGCCTCGTCGCGATAGGCCTTGTCCAGCCCCTCCGGCGGCAGAGGACGGCTTTTTGCCATAAAAAGACCCAATCCCGGCGCGCGGCCGCTTCCCCTCAGGTCCGGGCTTGGCGAGCCGCCCGGTTGGCCGACAGCATGACGCGCGCCGCCAGGGATGTCGATATCGACGCGCGATCCCGGGCGCGGACGGCCGCCGATCCGGGCCCGGCCGGCGCCTCGCGCCGGGAAATCGGCGTCGCGAGGTAGGGTCGCGCCGAATTGGCGCGTCGGACTTAAGAGGAACGCCGCTTCCGCCCAACCCCGCACCGGGACGCCCCATGCCCGCCCACGCCCTCGACGACTTCGACCGCGCCATCCTGGCCGCGCTGCAGGAGAACAACCTGACGCCGGCCGAGCGCTTGGCCGAAAGGGTCGGCCTGTCGGCCTCGGCCGTCCACCGCCGCATCAAGCGGCTGCGGTCCAGCGGCGTGATCATCGCCGACGTCTCGGTGATCAATCCGCGGGCGCTGGGACCCAGCGCCCTGTTCATCGTCGAGGTGACGATGGAGCGCGAGAGCCTGCCGCTGTTCGACGCCTTCCGCCGCCGGATGCTGAACGCCCCGGAGGTGCAGCAGTGCTACTACGTCACCGGCGACGCCGACTTCATCGTGGTGATCGCCGCCGCCGACATGCAGGACTACGAGGACATCATCGGCCGGCTGCTGTTCGACGACGCCAACCTGAAGCGGTTCCGCACCAGCGTGGTGCTGAACCGGGTCAAGGCCTCGCTGGCCATGCCGCTCGGGGGCGGCTGAACCGCCCCCTCGCTACGGCGCCATCGGGCCGACGGCCTTGTCCGTCCAGTTGGTGTTGGTGCGCCCCAGGGCCGGGGCGATCCGGCCCAGGCTGCGGCCATGGGCTTCGAAGCCGACCACCGCCCGCTCGGCCTCCGACAGCTCCGCATAGACCTCGTCGAGCAGGGAGAGGGGAATGTTCTCCTGTTGGCGCAGATAGGGCGCGCAGTAATAGGAGAACACCGCCGGCCGCGGGACGTCGGTCTGGTTAGCGCCGGCTCCGTGCCAGATGCGGCCGTCGAACACCAGGGCCGAGCCGGCCGGCGCCTCGGCGATCACCGTCTCGACGTCGGGCTGGACGAGACGCCGCGCCCCGGCCGCGTCCACTTCGACGCGGATCGTCGGCGGGTCCCACAGGTGCGAACCCGGGACCAGCCGCGTCGCCCCGTTGTCCCGGGTGAAGTCGACCAGCATCCAGACGATGTTGCACACCAGGGCCGACGGCGTCGGAAACGGCACGTACTGCTGGTCCGAATGCAACACCTGGGCGACGCCGCCCTTGCTCATGATCATGGCGCTGAGGCTGGACAGCAGGTGGGCCGGGCCGAGCATCTGGGGGACCGCCTCGCGCGCCAGCGGGTGCGTCAGCAGCTCGCGGAACACGCCGCCCTTGTTGAGCAGGTTGCTGAGCCGCTGGTTCGGGGCCGCTTCGCGCCCGCCCTTGACCGAGGGCATGCCGGTCTGGTCGTCGCCGAAATGGAACGAGACGCCCTGGGCCTGCTCGCCCGCCGCCTGATCCAGCACCCGCGCCTTGACCCGCGCCAGCAGGTCCGGGTCGAGCGCGTCCAGCATGACGCCGTAACCGCATTCGCGCAGATCGCGCTTGAGCTGCTCGATGTCGCGCGTCGGCGACGGCGTGCGGCTGGTCTGACCGATGGACTGCATAGGTATGGCTCCCTGACCTGTTCGCCTCAGCGGGCGTCCGCCTGGCCGCGCATCTCGGCCAGCGCCGAGCCGATGCGGACCGCCTCGGCCTTGTTGATCGGGAAGGCGGCGTACAGCAGCGCCCCGATGATCTGCACCGGCGCCGCCCCGTAGACGCCCAGCATCTTGAGCGCGGCCAGGCCCTGGGGATCGATCGCGCCGCCGGCCTTGGCGACGGCGGGATTGAACCCGGCCCAGGCCAGCAGCGGGAAGACGATCAGGAACGGAAAGGCCGAAGCCACCCCGGACGCCAGCTGGGTGAGCGAGACATAGGTCCCCGCCCGGTCCACCCCGCTGTTCAGCGTGCCGTAGTCGATGGCCATGGCCTGGATGGCCGGCGACAGCAGCAGCGGCGCGACCAGGACGATCGATTGCGGAATCTCGACCGCCAGCAGGACGAGCGGGTGCTCGATCGGCAGCAGCGAGAAGCCGAGGACGTGGATCGCCGCGCCGGCGATGGTGGCGACGGCGATAAGGCGGTGAACCTCGAACCGCTTGGACAGGTAGATCCACAGCGGCGCCGAGGCCACGGCGCAGACCCCGGCCGCCAGCGCGACCACGCCGAACATCTTCTCCTGGTGCAGGACGTGCGAGAGGTAGAAGTATGAGATCGACTGCCAGAGCAGCAGCCCGATATTGATGATGAACGCCCCGGCCAGTTCGATCCGGAACGGCCGGTTGGACTTCAGCGCCGTCCAGAAATCGAGCAGCGCCCGGCCGACGGACCGGCCGCCGGCGTCCTCGCGCGTCGCCGGGGCCTCGCGGACGCCGAACATCAGCAGGGCCGCCATCAGCGGCGTCACGACCAGCACCGAGACGCCAAGCATCGACAGGGCCTCGCGGCCGTTGGACTTGAAGCCCAGGGTGCTGGCGGCGAGCGGCGCCATGGCCGACAGCATCAGCCCGATCACGCCCAGGACCTCGCGCAGGCCCAGCATCCGCGCCTTGCCGAACGGCGTGCCCGGCAGCTCGGCTCCCCAGGCGTAGTAGGGAATCTGGATCAGGCTGCAACCGCTGTAGACCAGCAGCAGCGCCACGGCGAAATAGGCGGGCGAGGCCGTGCGCACCGGCGGCATGAAGGTCAGCCACACGCCGATCATCAGCACGGCCAGCCCCGCCGCGATCCATGGCCGCCTGCGGCCCCAGCGGGTGCGGGTGCGGTCCGACAGCGCGCCGCACAGCGGGTCGGACACCACGTGATAGAAGCGCATCAGGCCGCTGATGGTCCCGACCACCGCCAGCGGCATGCCCATCGTCTCGGCGAAGAAGCCGGGAATCATCGAGGTCAGAGGCGGAATCAACAGCCCCAATGGAAACTGCAGCAGGCCATAGGACGTCGCGACGGCGATCCCCGGCTGCTCGCGCTGCGCGCTCTTTCCCTCGCTCAAGGGCCGCCTTCCGTTCATTGACACCTCCCCAGGGGACGCTTACTGCGACACTGTGTAAAAGCCATATTGTGATATCACATATCACATTTCAATCGGCCAATTTGTCGCCTTCGCCGCGCAAGGCCGCCGCCCCGTCGCCAGACAGGGATCGAACCTTGCACAAGGGCCGGGCTGCGGGCATCCTGCACGCTGAGATCACATATACCAAATAGGGAGTGAACCATGAGCGGCGAAGACGAAACCTCGAAAGCGGCCAGGCCGGACCCGATGGTCGACATCGCCCAGGGCCGCCTGCGGGGCGAGACCGGCGCCGACGGCGTCCTCGCCTTCCGGGGCGTGCCCTACGCCGAGGCCGAACGCTTCCGCCCGCCGACCCGCGCCAAGGGCTGGGCCGGCGTCCGCGACGCGACCAGGCCCGGCCCCGCCGCGCCGCAGGACACCCCGCCGGGCGTCTCGGCCATGCCGCCGCTCAGCGAGGACTGCCTCAACCTCAACGTCTTCACCCCCGCCGCCGACGGCGCCCGCCGCCCGGTGCTGTTCTACATCCACGGCGGCGCCTTCGTGACCGGGACCGGCGCCTTCCACTCCGGCGCGCGCCTGGCCGCCGACGAGGACGTGGTCGTGGTGACGATCAACTACCGCCTCGGCGTCCTCGGCTTCCCGCCCTTCCGCGTGTTCGGCGACGACACGCCGATGAACCTCGGCCTGCTCGACCAGGTCGCCGCCCTGGAGTGGGTGCGCGACAATATCGCGGCCTTCGGCGGCGATCCGGGTAACGTCACGGTGTTCGGCTATTCGGCCGGCGGCTGGTCGACCGGGGCGCTGATGGTCATGCCTCAGGCGCGTGGGCTGTTCCATCGCGCCGCTCCGCAGAGCGGGGCCTTCATGTACGCGATGCGCAAGGAGGCCCAGGCCGAGCACGCCGCCGTGCTGCTGGGCGCGCTGGGACTGGAGCATGTCGATCGCGACGCGCTGCTGCTGGCCGCGCCAGAGGCGCTGCTCAAGGCCCAGGCCGCCACCGTCGCCCGCTGGCGCGAACGCGTGGCCGCCGACCAGATCGTCGAGCTGGACTTTCCCTTCACGCCCTTGAACGACGGCGTGACCCTGGCCGAGCACCCCATCGTCTCGATCCTGCGCGGCGCCTGCGCCGACCTGCCGGTGCTGATCGGCACGACCGGCGAGGAGCTGGGGGTCAGCCCCATGCGCATGACCGACGAATGGGTGCGCAAGAGCTACATGCAGGGCAGCATCGTCGCCGCGCTCGCCAAGCTGTCCTCGCCCGCCCGCGCGGCCGAGGTCTGGGGCGGCTACGAGGCGCTGCACCCGGACGCGGACGAGGCCAAGCGCATCGGCCACATCCGCGGCGACTGGATGTACCGCGTCCCGGCGATCCGCGTGGCCGAGGCCCGCGCCGGAACGCCGCAGAGGGCCTGGATGTACCGCTTCGACATTCCCGCCCCGTCGGCCTTCATGGGCGGGATCGCCACCCACGCCAGCGACGTGCTGTTCTGGTTCGGCCAAATCGGCCCGTCCCCGTTCATGGAGCTGCTCTACGGCCGGCCGGTCACGCCGGAGGAGGAAGCCGCGTCGAGGACCATGCGCCGCGACCTCGCCGGCTTCGCCCGGGACGGACGCGCGTCGTGGCCCGCATATGACCTTGGCCGACGCGCGACGAAGATCTACGACCTGACCCCGCACGTCGCCGACGATCCGGGCGGCGAGGCGCGCGCGCTCTGGGAAGGGCTCGTCTAGGCTTCGGACGCGAAAGGACGAACCGTGCGGCTGTTCATGGCCATGCTCTACACCGAGACCAACACCTTCGCCGACATCCCGGCGGGGTGGGCGGCCTTTCGCGAGGGCGGTTATTCAAGGGGCGAAGCGTCGGCCGCGCCGGACACCCCGCTCGGCGTGCTGCTGGCCGAGTGGCGGCGGCTGGCCGAGGCGGACGGCTGCACGGTGATCGAGGGCGCGGCGGCCATGGCCCAGCCCGCCGGCCGCACCGTCCGCCCGGTCTACGAGGCCCTGCGCGACCAGATTCTCGAAGACCTGAGGGCGGCCGGACCGGTCGACATGGTGCTGTTCAACCTGCACGGCTCGATGGCGGCCGAAGGCTATGACGACTGCGAGGGCGACCTGCTGGCCGCCGCGCGCGCGGTCGTCGGGCCCAAGGCGATCATCGGCGCCGAGCTCGACCTGCACTGCAACGTCTCCGAAGCGATGCTGGCCTCGGCCGACGCCCTGGTAGCCTACAAGGAATATCCGCACGTCGACGAACTGGAGCGCGGCCGCGAGCTCTACGCCCTGTGCCGCGACGCGGCGCTCGGGCGCGTGCGCCCGCGCACCGGCGTCTTCGACTGCCGCATGATCAGCCTGTGGCGCACCACCGAAGAGCCGATGCGCGGCTTCGTGCGGCGGATGCAGGCGCTGGAAGGCCGCGACGGCGTCCTGTCGGTGTCGTTCGGCCACGGCTTTCCCTGGAGCGACGTGGCCGACGTGACCTCTCGGATCTGGGTGATCACCGACGACGACCAGGACAAGGCCGACCGCCTGGCGCGCGAGCTGGCCGAGGAAATCTACGCCGTGCGCGAACAGACGCGCCCCTGGTCGCTCGACGTCGAGGCCGCGCTCGACCGGGCGCTCGCCTGCGACGGTCTCGCCGTGCTGGCCGACGTCGCCGACAATCCCGGCGGCGGGGCGGCGAGCGACAGCACCTTCATCCTGAAGGCCTGCCTGGACCGCGGCCTGCGCGACGTCGCCATCGGGTGCCTGTGGGACCCCCAGGCCGTCGCCCTGTGCCAGGAGGCCGGCGTCGGCGCCCGCTTCAACCTGCGCGTCGGCGGCAAGATGGGTCCCGCCTCCGGCTCGCCGGTGGACCTGACCGTCACCGTCCGCGCCATCCAGGCCGACCACGCCCAGACGGGTCTCGGCGACACGCACACGCCGATGGGCCCCTCGGCCTGGATCGAGGCGGATGGCATCGACATCGTGCTGAACTCGCGCCGCGAGCAGGTGTTCTCGCCGGACGCCTTCACCTCGATCGGCGTCGACCTGGCGTCGCGCCGCATCGTGGCGGTCAAGTCGACCCAGCATTTCCACGCCGCGTTCGCCGACATCGCCGAGGCGGTGATCTATGTGGCCACGCCCGGCGCCATCGCGCCCGACTTCGCCGCCATTCCCTACACCAAGCGCGACGGGGTCTTCTGGCCGCGCCAGCCGGACCCGCTGCGGCTCGGCCCCGCGGCCTGACGGCGCTGGGGACCGGCCGCCCGGGCAGGCGGGGTCAGAAGGCGACCGCCTGCCCGCCCTTGAGCTGGAGCATCTCCCGAGCCTCGTCCGGCGTGGCCACCTCCAGCGACAGCTCCTCGGCGATGCGCCGCAGCTTGGCGACCTGATCGGCGTTGGACCGGGCGAGCTCGCCCTTGCCGATATAGAGGCTGTCCTCCAGGCCGACGCGGGCGTTGCCGCCCAGGGCCAGGCTGACGGCGGCGATGCTCATCTGGTGCTTCCCGGCCCCGATGACCGACAGATAGTAGTCGTCGCCGAACAGCTGGTCGGCGATCTGGGCCATGTGGGTCAGGTTGGCCGGATGCGCGCCGACCCCGCCCAGGATGCCGAAGATGCCCTGGATGAAGAACGGCGGCTTGATCAGCCCGCGATCGGCCAGGTGGGCCAGCATGTAGAGGTGGCCGACGTCGTAGCATTCGAACTCGAACCGGGTTCCGTGCCCGTCGCCGAGGTCCTTGACCACCTTCTCGATGAAGGCCGGCGTGTTGACGGCGATGCGTTCCCCGGACGAGGCGACGTAGCTCTCCTCCCAGTCGTGCTTCCAGGTCCCGACCCGCGCACCGGCGGCGGTGTAGTCGAAGTTCATGGTGCCCATGTTCAGCGAGGCGACCTCGGGCGAGAACCGCTTGGCCGCCGCCAGCCGGTCCTCGGCCGACATGCCGTTGCTGCCGCCCGTGGTGATGTTGATGACCGCGTCGGTCTGCTGCTTGATGCGCGGCAGGAAGGCCGCGAACAGCTCGGGATCGGCGGACGGCCGGCCGTCTTTGGGATCGCGGGCGTGCAGGTGAATGATCGACGCGCCCGCCTGGGCGGCGGCGACCGACTGCTCGACGATCTCGTCGGCGGTCACTGGCAGGTGCGGCGACATCGACGGGGTGTGGACCGACCCCGTGACCGCACAGGTGATGATGACCTTCTGGCTCCGCTTCATGGCGCCCGCCTCGCTTGTTGGTGAATTTGTTATTCGATATCACACTTTGGCGCGCAGCGATGTCAAGCGGCGGGGCGCGCAAGTGTGATTTCAGATGACATTTTTGTCGAAACACCTGCTACTGAAGGCGGCGCAAGCGTTTCTGGTCCCGGCGCGCCGACGCGGAACCCATCTTCGGTGGAGACAAGCATGGCCCGGCGGTCCGTCGCCAACTTCCAGCTCGCGACGATCGAACGCGAGACTCTGCACGAGCGGATCTACCGGGAGCTGCGCCGGTCGCTGATGGCCGGGGTCGTCCGCCCGGGCCAGCCCCTCTCCTACCGCAGCCTGGCCGACGCCCTCGGCGTGAGCCCGATGCCGGTCCGCGATGCGGTGCGGCGGCTGATCGCCGAACGCGCCCTGGAGGCGCTGCCCAACCGCACCATCGCCGTCCCCAACCTGGACGCCGAGCGCATCGGCGAGATCTACAAGATGCGCATCTCGCTGGAAGGCCTGGCGGCCGAGGAAGCCGCCGCCAAGATCAACGCCAAGACCCTCGGCGAACTGCGGCTGCTGCAGGACCAGATGGAGCAGACGCTGAAGGCCGGCGACATCGGCCGCTATCTGGACCTGAACTGGCGCTTCCACTTCAAGATCTACGGCGCCGCGGGGATGCCCCAGCTGACCGAGGTGATCGAGGGGTTCTGGCTGCAGATCGGCCCGCTGATCAGCCAGCAGAAGCCGCAGCACCACGAGGACGACATCTTCACGCACCACAAGGCCGCGATCGACGCCCTGGAGCGCGGCGACGGCCCAGCCGCCCGCGCCGCCATCGCCGCCGACCTCCAGGACGCGGGGCGAGCCCTGCTGGAAACCCTGAGCGAGATCCAGCCGCCGCCCGCCCCGGCCAGGCCGCGCGGCCGCAAGCCCAAGGTCGCCGCCTAGCGGACCAGCCTGGACATCTCGCGGAAGGCCGGGTGGGCGGCGTCGCGCAGCCACTCGAAGATCACCATCTCCGTGGTCGCCATGCAGACGCCCTCGCGCTCCAGCCGGCGGAACGCGACCTCGCGGCTGAGCGCGGTCCGCGAGGTGACCGCGTCCACCACGACCACGGCCTGCACGCCGCCGCGCGCCAGGTCCAGGGCGGTCTGCAGGATGCAGACATGCGCCTCGGCGCCGCAGACGACGATCTGATCGCGACCGCCGGCGCCGACCGGCGACAGCCTCACCGCCAGGGCCGGGTCACCAAGGCACGAGAAGCTCGTCTTGCTCAGCACCTCCCCCGGTTCGATCAGGGATTGAAGCGCCGGCTCGGTCGGCCCGAGCCCCGACGGATATTGCTCGGAGACCAGGATCGGCGTCTCCAGGCGACGGGCCGCGACCAGCAGGCGGCGAAGGTTCTCCTCCGTCGCCTCCCGGTCGGACAGGTGCGGCGTCAACCGCGTCTGCCAGTCCACAAGCAGCAGTTGGCTGCGTAGCGCATCGATGCGCATGGGCGCTCCCGATCAATAATATTGAAATATGATATCACACTTGTATGCTCACGGCATGCAAGCCTTTTCCGAGCCCCGCCCCGCGCCCGCCTCCCCGATCGCCGAGCCGATGACGGTCGCCCTCGTCGGCTTCGGCGAGGTCGGCGTCGTGCACCACCACGCCTACCGGAACAGCCCGGCGGTGCGCCTGGTCGGCGTGGCCGATCCCAATCCGGCCCGCCTGGCGCTGATCGACCCGGCGGACGGGGTTCCGACCTACGCCCGCCTGGAAGACATGCTGGCCGAGCAGAAACCGCAGATCGCCTGCGTGCTGACGCCGGCAGCGACCCACGAGGACGTGGTTCGCGCCTGCGCCCAGGCCGGGGCGCACGTGCTGTGCGAAAAACCGCTGGCCCTGTCCGAGGCCTCGGCCGAGGCGATGATCGCCGCCTGCCGCGAGGCCGGGGTCAAGTTGTCCTACGGCTCGTCCTATCGCCACCTGCCGGCGGTGCGCGAGGCGCGCCGCCTGATCGCCGAGGACGCCATCGGCCGGGTGCGCCTGCTGCAGGAACAGGCGGTCGGCGGCACCGGGCCGAAGGCGCAAAGGCCCATGGGCCCCGTGCACTATCCCGTCGGCGGCCCCGGCGGGACGGGCATGGGCCTCGTCGATCACGGGGTCCACCTGATCGACATCTTCGGCTGGCTGATCGGCGACCATGTGCGCGGCGTGTTCGGGCGCGGCAACCGCACGGGCGAGCCGCTGGGCGTGGAGTTCCTGACCTTGACCTTCGACGGCGGCGCGGTCGGCCAGCTGGTCTATGACGACGGCGTCTTCCCCACCACCCTGCCCGGCGAGGGGCTGTTCAGCTGGGGCGGCTTCTGGGACGCGGCGGGCTATCACGCCGGCGGCCAGTGGGCGGCGCATCCCGGCTGCATCCACGTGCACGGCGAGCGCGGCGCCCTGCGCATCTTCCACTACGCCAACGCGCTGTTCCTCAACGACGCCGACGGCCTGCGGCAGATCCCGGTCGAGGACCGGCCCGCGCCCCATCATTTCGCGGCGCAGATCGAGGCCTTCGTGGAGGACATCCGCGCCGACGCCGCGCCCGCCACCCCGGCCGAGGCGGGCGTCGAGGCGCTGCGCGTGCTGCTGGCGGCCTATGAAAGCGACGGCCGGCGGACGGTGGCCATCCCCGGCTGAACCGATCAGCCGGCTTAGGCCTCGGCCTCCAACTCGGCGCGCAGCCGGGCCTTGGCCACCTTCTCCAGGGTCGCGCGCGGCAGGCTGTCCACCAGGCGCACCTCGTGCGGGACCTTGAAGGCGGCGAGCTGGACGGCGCAGGCGCCGATCACCTGTTCGACCAGGTCCGGCGCGGCGCCGGCGATCCCTCCCCTCGGCAGCACGAAGGCCACCGGCGCCTCGTCCAGCATCGGATGACGGCGCCCGACCACCGCCACCTCCTCGACGCCCGGCGTCGAGGCGATCACCCGCTCGATCTCGCTGGCCGCGACGTTCTCGCCGCCGACCTTGAGCATGTCCTTGGAGCGGTCGGCGAAGAACAGGAAGCCCCGGTCGTCGCGCCGCACCCGATCGCCGGTCAGGAAGAAGCCGTCCGGGCCGAAGGCCTCGGCGGTGGCGGCGGGATCGTCCAGGTACTCGGTGAACAGCGACAGTCCGCGCACGCCGCGGATCTGCAGGTCGCCCGTCTGGCCGGGCTCGACCCCGCGCCCCTCCTCGTCGACGACCCGGATCTCATATTCCGGCGCGGCGCGGCCCATCGACATCGGCGCGTCGGGCAGGTGCGGCGAGCCGACGATTCCGTGGGCGATGGTCTCGGTCATGCCCCACCAGCCGACCGTCTTGACGCCGAAATGGGCGTCGGTCGGCGGGGCGCAGACGGCGTTGCCCCACAGGCGATAGCCGTGGCGCTCGGGCTTCGGCTGGCGCATCAGCGCCTTCAGGCAGAACGGCACCATCGATGTCCAGGTGCAGCCGTGCTTGAGCGACGCCGGCCAGAACCGCGAGGCCGAGAACTTGGGCTGGATGACGCAGGTCGCCCCCACCCACAGCGCCGCCAGCACCGAATAGGCCTGGGCGTTGGTGTGGAACAGCGGCAGGTGCGTCAGGTGCACGTCGTCGGGGCGCAGGTCCTCGTGGATGGCGCAGACCCGCGCCCCCCACAGGGCGTTGGCGTGGGTCCACAGCACCGCCTTGGGCCGCGACGTGGTCCCGGAGGTGTATTGGATGGCGAACGGGGCGAAGGGGTCGGCCGCGCGCGGCGGCAGGTCGGCGGGGTCGCCGTCCAGGGCCTCGAACCGAGCGCCCGGCTCGGGCGCGCCCGCCTGGGGCGCCTCGCCGTTGTCGGTGTCGGTGATCGCCAGCCAGTCCAGGTCCGGGCAGGCCCTGGCGACCAGCTCGGCGAACCGCGGCTGGGTGACGCCGCCCCTGGCCCGGCTGTGGCCGGCGAAGTAGCTCAGCTCGTCGGCGCTGGAGCGGGCGTTGGTGGTCACCGCCACCGCGCCCAGCCAGGCGCAGCCGAACCAGGCGATCACCGCCTCGGGACAGTTGTCGAGATGCACCAGCACCCGGTCGCCGGCGACGACGCCCCGGGCGTGGAGGCCGGCCGCGAACCGCGCGATCCGGTCGCGGAAGGCGCGATAGCCCCAGCGCGCGCCCTCGCCCTCGAACGGCTCCCAGATCAGGAACGGGTGGTCGGCCCGCGCCTCGGCGTGGATGTCGAACAGGGTGCGGACGTCCATGCCCGCGAACGGGCTGACGCGCGGGTCGGCTGGGAGCGGCTTGAAGGTCACGGGCGAGGCCAGGCTAGAGGGCCTTCAACGCCGCCAGCACCTGCTCGAGGGTGAAGTCGACGTCGGCCTCGACCATCGGGGTGGACAGGTTGAAGAGCAGGGACGGCGAGGTCAACACGCCGCGGTTCATCAGCGACCGGTGCACGGCCGCCTGGGGTTCGCCGAACCGGACGGCGTAGGCGGTGTCGCGATAGGTCCCGAACGGACGGTCGCTGAGCGACAGCATGGTCAGGGACTCCGCCCCCTGGACCTGGCCGTCGCGGCCGGTGATCTTCAGGCATTCGCGCAGTCCCGACCGCAGCCGGTCGCCCAGCGCCCCCAGGCGGGCGAACGCTTCCGGCGTCAGCAGCCGCATGGCCGCGAGGCCCGCCGCCATGGTCACCGGGTTGGCGTTGTAGGTGCCGCCGTGCGGCACCCTGGGCGGGCCGTCGTCGAAGCCGAACACCGCCATGACCTCGGCCTTGCCGCCGACCGCGCCGACCGGGAAGCCGCCGCCGATGATCTTGGCCATGGCGGTCAGGTCGGGCGCGAAGCCCAGCCGTCCCTGGGCGCCGCGATAGCCCAGCCGCAGGCAATAGACCTCGTCCAGGATGAACAGCGCGCCGAGCTTGCGGGCGGTCTCCCGCAGCATGGCCAGATAGGCTTCGCTGATCGGGACGAGGCCCAGGCGCGAGGGGATGGGGTCGATCAGCACCGCGGCCAGGTCGGCGCCGTGCGCCTCCAGCAGCGCCCGGCTCGCCTCGACGTCGTTCCAGGGCAGCACGACCACGTCGTCCAGGACGCCCTTGGGCTGGCCCTTGTAGTTCGCCACGCTGGCCGGCCGGTCGGCTGGGCCCCAGGCGGCGGGGGTCGCGGCCTGGCTGACCTCGGCGTGGTCGTAGCCGCCGTGATAGGCGCCCTCGATCTTGGCGATCCTGGGCCGGCCGGTATAGGCCCTGGCCGCCTTGATCGCCATCATCACCGCCTCGGTGCCGGAATTGGCGAAGCGCACCTGCTCCACCCCTTCCAGGCGGTCGACCAGCAGTTCGGCCAGGGCGATCTCGGCCTCGGTGGGCAGGGCGACCGCCGTCAGTCGGTCGAGCTGGGCGCGCGCCGCCGCCATCACCTCGGGGTGGCGGTGGCCGTGGATGAGCGCCGTGTAGTTGTTGAGGAAGTCGATCCGCTCGACGCCGTCCTCGTCGACCACCCGGCAGCCCTCGCCGCTGCGGGCGTAGACGGGATAGGGCTTGAAGAAGATCGTCTGCCGCGAATTGCCCGAGGGCATCACCCGGCGCGCGCGCTGGTGAAGCTGGGCCGACCGCGAGGCGGAATCCGGATAGGCCGTCATGACGCCTGACCTCCAGTCGTTGCGACAGGCCGCCCCGACATGGGACGGCCTGCGCCAGATCGTTCGCGGCGGCCTAAAAGCTCGCCGACATGGCCACGCCGACGGTCATCGGCTGGATCGGGACCAGGCTGGCCTTGCCGCCGGCGATGCCGCCGGAGACATAGGCCCGCTCGTCGAACAGGTTCCGGATATAGCCGTTCAGCGTATAGCGGTCCCATTGGAAGCCCAACTGCAGGTCGATGGTCGAGAAGCCGTCGAGCGCGACGAACGAGGGATCGCTCTTGCTCAGCGCCGTGTTGCGGTCGGATTCGTAGTGCCATAGCGCCCCGACATTGGCGGTCACCGCCTCGTTCAGGGGACGTTCGTAGTTGACGCTGCCGGTCAGGCTCCATTTGGCGACGAACGGCAGCCGATCCCCCGAATGGCCGTAGACCAGCGGAGCGGCCTGCGTCAGCTGGGCGTCGGTATAGGCGCCGGCCAGGCCGAACTTCAGCCCCTTGGCCGGGCGCAGCTGGGTGTTGAACTCGACCCCCTGGCTGCGCGCCGAGCCGCCGTTGGACAGCACACGGAAGCCGTTGACCAGGAACGGCAGCTGGATGTCGCTCCAGTCGATGTAGAACACCGACGCATCGGCGGTGAGCCTGTTCTCAAACCAGGCGCCCCGCCCGCCGATCTCGTAGTTCCAGACCTGATCCGGATTGAACTGCGTGGGCAGGGTCATGCCGGGGGGCAGGATAGCGGGCGGCTCGACCGGCCCGCCCGGACGGTATCCGCTGGCCGCCCGGACGTAGAGCGAGCCGTTCTTGGCGAAGCGCCAGTTCAGCGAGGCCAGGTAGGTGGTCGCATCGCCGGTCGAGCGGCCGTTCTGCACCGAGGGCTGGTCCAGCGGCCGCCCAACGAGCAGGCCGGAGGTGTAGATCTGGTCCTTGACCCGGATGTCGGCGTAGCGGACGCCGACCGTGGCGGCTAGGTCCGGGGTGATGTTGTAGGTCGCGTTGGCGAAGGCGGCGACCTCGTCATAGTTGGCCGGGGTGCGCGACTTGGAGATCACCGGGACCAGGGGGCCCGGCGCGCCGGCGGCGGTGTAGCCGGCCACTTGCGATTGGGCCAGCACCTCTTCGCGGGTGTAGTAGACGCCGGCCAGCCACTCGATCCGGTCGCCCGATGGCGAGGCCAGGCGCACCTCCTGGGTCCATTTCTTGTAGCTGAGGTCCTGGGGCGAGACGTAGTAGGCGCCGCCCAGGAAGTTGGGCGGCAAGAGCGCGCTGACGTCGAACAGCAGGTTCAGGTCGACCTGGCCGTAGCTGCTGGACGACACCAGCGAGTAGCCGCGCCCGAACTTCCACTTCAGCTCGGCGTCCGCCAGGCGATATTCGGTGTTGAAGTACTGGTTGACCGCGAAATCCTGGGTCAGGTCGCCCTTGGTCGGCGCGAGCGTGACGGGGTCGACCACCACGCTTCCCGCCGCCCCGACCCGGTTCTGCTGGACGAGGCCGGTGACCACCAGCGACAGGTTGTCGGTCGGATAGAAGCCCAGCGCCGCCCGCGCGCCGCTGACGCGGGTCGCGTTGACGTCCTTGCCGCCGGTGCGGGGATTGTCGATGAAGCCCGGGTCCTCGCGGCTGACCAGGCTGAGGCGGGCGGCGGCCTTGCCGTCGGCGAACGGCACGTTGATCTGCCCACGGGCCACATAGCCGGCGCCGCCGTGGTCGACGGTGTCGCCCTCGACCCGCACGGTCCCGCTCAGCGCGGTCGGATCGGGCCGGCGCGTGACGTACTTGATCAGCCCGCCCAGGGTGCTGGCGCCGTAGAGGGTGCCCTGCGGGCCGCGCAGCACCTCGATATGGTCGATGTCGGCCGGGTCGATGTCCGGCTGCAGGATGCTGCTGCCGCCGCCCACCGGGATCGAGAAGCCGAACGGGGTGTCGTTGACATAGAAGCCGACCGTCGGGCTGGTCTGCTGCGAGCCGGACGTCAGGCCGCGCATCGCCACCTGGTTCGCGCCGGTGGCCCCGCGGGAAAAGAACGACAGGCCCGGCACCTGTTCGGACAGCCCCATCAGCGTGTTGAGCCCCTGGTTCTCGAGGCCCCGCGCCTGGATCGAGGCGACGGACCCGGCGACCTGATACACGGACTGTTCGCGCTTGTTGGCGGTGACGACGATCTCGTCCAGTTGCACCGTGTCCGCCGCCCACGCCGCGCACGGACCGGTCGCCAGCAGCGTCGCCAGCCCCGCCGAGGCCATTAGAGAGACTCTGATCATCACCCTCCCCTTTCGGCGGCCCGACAATTCGGCCGCCGTCATATTTTGTAATTTGTGATATCAAATATCGTTCACGGTTGACTGTCAAGCGGGCTGCGCGGGCGCGGCCACCCGTTTTGTCGCAGGTCGCTCCAACGGCGTTGCCCTGCCCGCCGTTACTGGTATGTGATATCACAATTATACAATCAGCCGTCGCGGATCGGTCGGCGCCAAGGGAAGGGACCAGGAATGACGACGCAGGCGGAGTTCGATTCCCATTCCCGCTACGTCGCCATGCGCGACGGCGTGCGCCTGGCCGTCCAGGTGTTCGGCCCGCCCGGTTTCCAGGCGGCCGGCGGCCCGACCGTGGTCAACTTCACCCGCTACGGCCGCGCCACCCCGGCCGCCGTGCGCGCGGCCCCGGCCAGCGAGACCCTGGAATTCACCCGCCACGGCTTCGCCGTCGTCTCCGTCGATGTCCGCGGAACCGGCGCGTCGTTCGGATGCCGCCCCAGGGGCAAGGGCCGCGAGGAGGTGCGCGACTACGCCGAGATCTTCGACTGGATCGTTGCCCAGCCCTGGTCGGACGGGCGGCTGTTCTGCACGGGCGTCTCCTACGGCGGCAACGCCAGCGAGCTCGCCCAGATCAACCGCCATCCGGCGCTGGTCGCGGTGGCGCCCCGCTTCACGGACTTCGACCTCTATGAACACCTGCTGTTCCCCGGCGGCGTCCCCAACCACGTCTTCGCCAAGGTCTGGGGCGAGCTGACCGCGGCCCTGGACCGCGGCGACAACGACGATCCCGACCTTCCGGCCGCCGTGCGCCAGGCGCCGCAAAGCCAGTCGAACGCTTTCGTCGACGGGGACGACGGCGCGCTCTATCGCGCCGCCCTGGCCGACCACGACGGCAACGCCGGTTTTCTCGAACTGATGGACGGCGTCATCTGCCGCGACGACCTGACCCCGCCCGGCGGGGCCAGCACCAATCTCTGCGACCTCGTCGCCGAGCTGGAGGCCGGCGCGGTTCCCGCCTTCCATTGGGCGAGCTGGATGGACGCCGGCACCGCCGCCGGCGCCATCGCCAGGTTCCTGACCGTCGACGCCCCCATGCGGATCAAGATCGGCGCCTGGAACCACGGCGCCCGGCAGGACGGCGATCCCTACACGCCCCGGGACGCGCCGCTGCGTCCCGACCTGCCGGCCCAGGTCGCCGAGATCGCCGCCTTCTTCAAGGCGGCCGACCGGAGCGCCGAACCACGCAAGTCGATCGCCTATGTGACGTTGGGCTCGGACACGTGGCGCACGACCGACGTCTGGCCGCCGCGCCATGTCGCCGATCGCGCCTGGCGGCTCGCGCCCGGCGTCCTGGCCCCGGAGCCCGCGCCGGAGACGGCCGCGACCAACCGCCTGCGGGCGGATCTCCAGTCCGGTTCAGGGGCGACCACGCGCTGGTCGACGCAGGTCGGCCGCGAGGTCGACTATGCGGACCGGGCCGAGGCCGACCGACGCCTGCTGACCTACACTTCGGCGCCGCTGGAGCGCGACCTTGAGGTGACCGGCACGCCCATCCTGACGCTGCACGCGGCGTTCTCGGCCGAGGACGCCATGGTCGTCGCCTATCTCGAGGATGTCGCGCCCGACGGTCGCGTGACCTACCTGACCGAAGGCGAGCTTCGCCTGATGCACCGGCGCGTCGCCGACACGCCGGCCGGCTATGTCCGGCCGGGACCCAACCGGTCGTTCCTGCGCAAGGACGCCGCGCCCTATACGCCGGGCGTGGTCGAGCCCCTGACCTTTCCGCTGCTGCCGACCTCGGTGGTTTTCCGCGCCGGCCACCGCATCCGGCTGGCGCTGGGCTGCGCCGACGCGGACAGCTTCCCCCGCCTGCCGGCGACCGGCGACCTGGAGGTGACGGTGGACTGTGGGCTTTCGCGACTGGTGCTGCCGTCCGCTGGGTGAGGGAGCGGGCGGCGCGTGCCGGGGGTCTCGCGCCGGCGAGCGGCTGACCGTTGTTGGCGCGATGTGTGCGTGTTTGCATGTGTGTGCTTTGGA
>NZ_PUIC01000006.1 GCF_022750545.1 Caulobacter sp. CCUG 60055 | reverse complement strand
TCGAACTTTTCCTTGGCCATCTCAAGCTCCAGCCCAGGTCGGGCTTTTATCTACAAGGGTTGGATTGAAGGGTTAGGCGTACTTCTTGATCACTTCGTCGGCGACGTGCGGCGGCACCGGATCGTAGTGGTCGTACTGCATGGTGAACTGGGCCCGGCCTTGCGACATGCCGCGCAGGTTGTTCACATAGCCGAACATGTTGGCCAGCGGCACCATGGCGTTGACGACGATGGCGTTGCCACGCACGTCCTGGCCCTGGATCTGCCCCCGGCGGCTGTTCAGGTCGCCGATCACCGAGCCGAGATATTCCTCGGGGGTGACGACTTCCACCGACATGATCGGCTCGAGCAGCTTGGGAGCCCCCTTCTCGCGCAGTTCGCGGAAGGCGGCGCGGGCGGCGATTTCGAAGGCCAGCACCGAGGAGTCGACGTCGTGATAGGCGCCGTCGATCAGGGTCGCCTTGAAGTCGATCAGCGGGAAGCCGGCCAGCAGACCGTTTTCCTTCGACGATTCCAGGCCCTTCACGACGCCGGGGATGTATTCCTTCGGCACCGCGCCGCCGACGATGGCGCTTTCGAACACGAAGCCCGAACCCGGCTCGCCCGGCTCGAACACCAGCTTGATGCGGGCGAACTGGCCCGTACCGCCGGTCTGCTTCTTGTGGGTGTAGTCGATCTCGGCCTTCTTGCCGAGCGACTCCCGATAGGCCACCTGCGGCGCGCCGATGTTGGCCTCGACCTTGTAGGTGCGCTTCAGGATGTCGACCTTGATGTCCAGGTGCAGCTCGCCCATGCCCTTCAGGATGGTCTGGCCGGACTCGTGGTCGGTCGAGACGGTGAAGGACGGGTCTTCCGCCGCCAGCTTGGCCAGGGCGACGCCCAGCTTTTCCTGGTCGGCCTTCGACTTGGGCTCGACGGCGATCTCGATGACCGGCGCCGGGAACTCCATCTTCTCGAGGATCACCGGAGACTTGGTCGGATCGCACAGGGTGTCGCCCGTGCGGGTTTCCTTCAGGCCGGCCAGGGCGACGATGTCGCCGGCATAGGCTTCCTTGATGTCTTCGCGGTTGTTCGAGTGCATCAGCAGCATGCGGCCGACCCGCTCGCGCTTGTCGCGCGACGAGTTCAGCAGGCCCATGCCGGTTTCGAGCTTGCCCGAATAGATGCGGCAGAAGGTCAGCGAGCCGACGAAGGGGTCGTCCATGATCTTGAAGGCCAGGACCGACAGCGGCTCGTCGTCCGACGCCTTGCGCTCGACTTCCTGCTCGGTGCGGAAGTCGATGCCCTTGGTCGGCGGGATGTCGATCGGCGACGGCAGGTAGTCGACGACGGCGTCGAGCAGGGTCTGCACGCCCTTGTTCTTGAAGGCCGAGCCCGCGAGGATCGGGAAGAAGGCGCTGGTCAGCACCGCCTTGCGGATGCACTTCTTGATGACGTCGATCGAGGGCTCTTCGCCGCCCAGATAGGCCTCCATGGCCTCGTCGTCGAGTTCGACCGCGGCTTCGATCATGTAGGCGCGGGCCGCTTCGGCCTTTTCCTTCATGTCGGCGGGGATGTCTTCGTCGTGGAAGCTCGCGCCCAGGCCGTCGTTGTCCCAGACCACCGCCTTCATGCGGACCAGGTCGACGATGCCGCGCAGGGCGGATTCGGAGCCGATCGGCAGCTGGATCGGAACCGCCTTCGCGCCCAGGCGGTCGCGGATGGATTCCACCGACTTGTCGAAGTCGGCGCCCAGCTTGTCCATCTTGTTGACGAACACGATGCGCGGAACGCGGTACTTGTCGGCCTGGCGCCAGACGGTTTCGGTCTGCGGCTCGACGCCGGCGTTGCCGTCCAGCACCGCCACGGCGCCGTCGAGCACGCGCAGGGAGCGTTCGACCTCGATGGTGAAGTCCACGTGCCCGGGGGTGTCGATGATGTTCAGACGCTTGCCATTCCAGAACGCGGTCGTCGCGGCCGACGTGATGGTGATGCCGCGCTCCTGCTCCTGCTCCATCCAGTCCATGGTCGCGGCGCCGTCGTGGACTTCGCCGATCTTATGGGACTTGCCGGTGTAGTAGAGAATCCGCTCCGTCGTCGTCGTCTTCCCGGCGTCGATGTGCGCCATGATGCCGAAGTTGCGGTAGTCTTCGATTTTATGCGTGCGGGGCATTGGATTGCTCTGCGGATGCGGGGCGGCGTTTGACGGCCACGTGGATTTAAACGTGCGGCGCGGGCGGTTTAGCTCAAACCGCCCGCGCCTGAAAGGGTCTGGTAAGAAGTGTTACCAGCGATAGTGCGAGAACGCCCGGTTGGCTTCCGCCATCTTGTGGGTGTCTTCGCGCTTCTTCACCGCGGTGCCGCGGTTGTTCGAGGCGTCGAGCAGCTCGCCGGCGAGCTTTTCGGTCATGGTGTTCTCGCCGCGCTTGCGAGCGGCGGTGACCAGCCAGCGGATGGCCAGGGCGCGGCGGCGGTCCGGACGGACTTCGACCGGAACCTGGTAGGTCGCGCCGCCGACCCGGCGGGAGCGGACTTCGACGGCCGGAGCGACGTTGTCCAGGGCGGCGTGGAAGGTTTCCAGCGGGCCTTGGTCCTTGCGCTTGTTTTCCAGGATGTCGAAGGCGCCGTAGATGATGTTTTCGGCGACGGCCTTCTTACCTTCGTACATCACGTAGTTCATGAACTTGGTGACGACGAGATCCCCGAACTTGGGATCCGGGAGGACTTCACGCTTCTCTGCGCGACGACGGCGGGACATGCGGTATTCCTTACTTCGGACGCTTGGCGCCGTAGAGCGAGCGGCGCTGCTTGCGGTTCTTCACGCCTTGCGTGTCGAGCACGCCGCGCAGGATGTGGTAGCGAACGCCGGGAAGGTCCTTCACGCGGCCGCCGCGGATCAGGACCACGGAGTGTTCCTGCAGGTTGTGGCCCTCGCCGGGGATGTAGCACACGGCTTCGATGCCGGTGGTCAGGCGGACCTTGGCGACCTTACGCAGAGCCGAGTTCGGCTTTTTCGGCGTGGTCGTGTAGACGCGGGTGCAAACGCCGCGACGTTGGGGGCAGCCCTTCAGGGCGGGCACCTTGTTCCGGGCCGGCTTGTCTTGGCGCGGCTTGCGGATGAGCTGGTTGACTGTAGGCATTCGATCTCTGCTCGTGGAAGCGTGTGCCTTTCGGCCGAGGCGCTTCAGGTCCTAGGAAAACAATACTGCTACTCGTCCCCGAGGGCGTCCGATAAACACGGCTGTCGCCGGAATGCGAACCTCGCGTTCCGGCGGGTCTGATCCGCGACTAGGCGGGACCGTCTATCGGGGCGCGGGCTCGATCACAGACCAAGCCGGGCCTCGAAAATGAGCGCGGAACCTAGTTGAGGAGTCGCGCAAGGTCAAGGGCGCCGGCGCCTTACCCCGCGCCGACTACGGCCCGCCGCCTCCAGCCGCCCCGATGGGCAGGCTCAGGGCGAGCTTGGAGGCCTCGCTGTTCGACAACAGCCGGCCAAGCACCTTGCCGCTGGTGTCGATCACCACGTCCCGGTCGAAATGGTAGGCGTAGGCCCGGTTCGTCCCTTCAAAGCGCCCTTTGTCGAAAACCGAGGTGCGCAAGAGAATGTACTGATCGCTGGCCCACTGCAGGGTCTTGACCTCGACGTCGCCGATCGGCGCGACCACGGGCTTGGCGCTGTCGATCGTCGAAATCGTCAGGTATCGCGCCTGGGGCGGCCCGCCGAGCATAGCGATCCGTGTCCCATCCGGCGAAACCGCCGCGGTCTGAATGTCCGGAAGCCGTCCGAACGCCGTCGCGGCGGGCGGCGCGGCCATGGCCGTCGGCGACGCCAGAATGCAAGCAGCCGCCAGCGCCGCGCCGATCCCGGCAAGAATTCTATGCATGTCAGCCCCCCGATCACTCCTGATTGTATGGAACGCGCGCCTCGCCTCAAGAGGGTTTCGTCTCGGCCGCCTTGGTCTCGCCATCAGGCGAACCGAACGTGCCGCCTCAAATCTCGGTGTGGGGACTCGTGCGCGCACGTCTTGCAAAGGTGTTCTCCACCCGCCGACGGTCGGCTGGAGCCATCGCCTCGCTGGCGTTGCACGTCGCCCTGCTGGCCTTCCTGGCCGCGGGCGTGACCCGGGTCGAAGCGCCGCCGGAACCCCGCGCCATCGAGGTCGAGCTGGTCCAGCCGGTCCTGCGGCTCGAGGTTCGCAGGCCGAAGCCCTCCCCGGCGACGGCGCAGGCGCCGCCCCTGGTTCCGCGGCCCGCCAAGCGGCCGCCGCCTCCGGACGTCCTCACCCTGCCGGCGACGCCGGCCCCCGCCCCGCCGTCGACCGCCGCCGTCGCCTCGCCGCCCCACCCCGCTCCCCTGCCCGCCCAGGCCGGCGGCCTGCAAGGCGCCTTGCGCGGCAGCACCGGGTGTGACGCCCAGGACGTCGTCAAGCTCAGCGAGGCCGAGCGGGTCCGCTGCGACCGCTATGTCGCGCGCACGGCCAAGGGCGGAATCCCGCCGCCGCCCAGCCTCGGGATCGACGCCGACAAGCGGGCGGCTTTCGACCGCGCCGCCGCCCGGCAGGAGGCCTATCGACGCTACAAGGAAGCCAACATTCCCTCGGGGGTGGCCGGCGGCAGCGACGGGCCGACCATGCGCCCGTTGCCGCCCCTGCCGACCGACAAGCCCTAGCCTTCGTCGCCGGCCCACGGAACCAGGCGTCGGCAGATCGCCAGCCGCTCGGGCGTGGCGGCCGGATCCCGTTCCAGCCGGAACAGCTCCTCGACGATCGCCGCGCGTTGTTCCGCGCCCAGCCTGCCCCATCGCGCACGCGCGTCCAGCCGGTAGCGATAGGTCCAGTTGCGGGGATCGAGAGCGTAGCGCCAGAGGGTCAACCGCCCCTCGGCGTATTCGAGCACGTGCTGCAACTCGTGCTGCAGCACCGCCATGGCGTGCTCCCCTCCCGCCCGGGACAGGTCATCGGCCACGCCCGGCCAGAAGATGCGGTCGCCCAGCGCCATGATCGGAACCTGGCCGCGCCAGAGGGCGGCGATACGCGCCAGCCGGCTGGGCGCGCCGATGAGACACGGCCGTGCGCCCGCCCGGTCGAGCGCGCGCGCCAGGCCCGGGCTCAGGGCGGCCCGTTCGCCGTCGGTCAGTTCGCGCCCGAAGAGGTCCCGCTTCATGAACCCTAGATAGGCGAACGGCCCGGAATTGCTTCCGGGCCGCCGCATGGTCTTCGATGTCGCGAGGATCAGGCTCAGGCCTGCTCGCTCGCCGCCTCGGCCTCGACCGCGATCTCCAGCGGCAGGGGCTCCATCGTCTGCTCGCGCTGCGCGGCCAAGGCCTCGTCGCGCTTGTTGGCGATGCGTTGCAGGCCGCGCAGGTACGAACCGGTGCCCGCCGGGATCAGGCGGCCGACGATCACGTTCTCCTTGAGGCCTTCCAGGGTGTCGATCTTGCCGTGCACCGAGGCGTCGGTGAGCACGCGGGTCGTTTCCTGGAACGACGCGGCCGAGATGAACGAACGCGTCTGCAGCGAGGCCTTGGTGATGCCGAGCAGCACCGGCAGGGTGACCGCCGGACGACCGCCGCGGCCCTCGGCCCTGGCGTTCTCCTCGTCGACCTCGGTCTTGTCGAGGTGGTCGCCGCGGATCAGGCCGGTGTCGCCGGGCTCCATGATCTCGACCTTCTGCAGCATCTGACGAACGATCGTCTCGATGTGCTTGTCGTTGATCGGCACGCCCTGCAGTCGGTAGACCTCCTGGATCTCGTTGACCAGGAAGTCGGCCAGCGCCTCGATGCCCTGGATGCGCAGGATGTCGTGCGGATCCGGGTTGCCGTCGATGAGGTATTCGCCCTTGCGGATGATGTCCCCGTCGTGGACGGCGATGTGCTTGCCCTTCGGGATCAGGAACTCGACCGCCTCGCCGCCGTCTTCCGGCGTGATCTTGATGCGGCGCTTGTTCTTGTAGTCCCGACCGAACTCGACCCGGCCGTCCATTTCGGCGATCACCGCGCAGTCCTTCGGACGACGGGCCTCGAACAGCTCGGCCACCCGCGGCAGACCGCCGGTGATGTCGCGCGTCTTGGCGCCTTCGGTCGGCAGACGGGCCAGCACGTCGCCGGGCTTGACCTCGTCGCCGTCGCCGACGGACAGGATCGCGCCCACCGGCAGCAGGTTGCGGGCCTCGGCGCCGCTCGACAGGCGCTTATAGGCGCCCTGCTCGTCCAGCACCGCCATGGCCGGACGCAGGTCCGAGCCGCGCGGGCTGGCGCGCCAGTCGGCGACCACCCGGTTGGAGATGCCGGTGGCTTCGTCGGCTTCCTCGCGGACCGACAGACCGTCGACCAGATCCTCGAAGCGGACCTTGCCGCCCACTTCGGTGATGATCGGCGTGGTGTAGGGGTCCCATTCGGCCAGGCGCTGACCGCGCTTGACCGCCTGGCCGTCCTTCACCCGCAGGCGCGCGCCGTAGGTCGGCTTGTAGGACTCGCGGTCCTTGCCGTCGACCTGGACGGTGATCTGCGTGTTGCGGCTCATCACGATCAGGTCGCCGTCGGCGTTGGCCACCGTCGGGCCGGTGATGCGCGCGACGCCGTCCGTGCCGGTCTCGAAGAACGACTGCTCGGCCACCTGGGCCGTGCCGCCGATGTGGAAGGTCCGCATGGTCAGCTGGGTGCCCGGCTCGCCGATCGACTGGGCGGCGATGACGCCGACCGCCTCGCCGATGTTGACCGAGGTGCCCCGCGCCAGGTCGCGGCCGTAGCAGGCGCCGCAGACGCCGATCTTGGCCTCGCAGGTCAGGACCGAGCGCACCTTCACCGACTGCACGCCGGCCGCCTCGACGGCGTCGATCATGTTCTCGTCGAGATAGGTGTCGGCCGGGCAGACCAGCTCGCCGTTGGAGCCCTTGACGTCCTCGGCCGAGTACCGGCCCAGGATGCGCTGGCCCAAGCTGACCAGCACGTCGCCGCCTTCGACGACGGCGCGCAGGGTGATGCCCCGCGTGGTGCCGCAGTCTTCCTCGGTGATGATGCAGTCCTGCGCGACGTCGACCAGACGACGGGTCAAGTAGCCCGAGTTGGCGGTCTTCAAGGCGGTGTCGGCCAGGCCCTTACGGGCGCCGTGGGTGGAGTTGAAGTACTCCTGGACGGTCAGGCCTTCCTTGAAGTTCGAGATGATCGGCGTCTCGATGATCGAGCCGTCGGGCTTGGCCATCAGGCCGCGCATGCCGCCGAGCTGCTTCATCTGGGCCTGCGAGCCCCGGGCGCCGGAGTGGGCCATCATGTAGATCGAGTTGATCTCGAGCTCACGACCGCTGTCGGCCTTCTTCTTGGTCGAGATCTCCAACATCATCTCGTCGGCGACCCGGTCCGTGGCCTTGGCCCAGGCGTCGACGACCTTGTTGTACTTCTCGCCCTTGGTGATCAGGCCGTCGGCGTACTGTTGCTCGTACTCCTCGGCCAGCTTGCGGGTCTCCTCGACGATCGGCTTCTTCCGCTCGGGGATGATGATGTCATCCTTGCCGAAGGAGATGCCGGCCTTGGCTGCTTCCTTGAAGCCCAGGCCCATCAGCTGGTCGGCGAAGATCACCGTCGCCTTCTGGCCGCAGTGGCGATAGACCACGTCGATCAGGTTGCCGATTTCCTTCTTGGTCAGCGGCTTCTCGATCAGGCGGTGGCCGATCTCGGTGTGGTGCGGCAGCAGGGCCGCGACCTTCATCCGGCCCGGCGTGGTGTCGATGACCTTGGTCTTCACCTCGCCTTCCGGCGTCATTTCGGTGAAGCGCGCCTTGACCTTGGCGTGCAGGGTCACGGCCTTGGCTTCCAGCGCGGCCTCGATCTCGGCCATGTTGGCGAAGATCATGCCCTCGCCCGGCTCCAGGTCCTTGGCCAGCGACAGGTAGTAGAGGCCGAGCACGATGTCCTGCGACGGCACGATGATCGGGCGGCCGTTGGCGGGCGACAGGATGTTGTTGGTCGACATCATCAGCACGCGCGCTTCCAGCTGGGCCTCGAGGCTCAGCGGGACGTGCACGGCCATCTGGTCGCCGTCGAAGTCGGCGTTGAAGGCGGCGCAGACCAGCGGGTGCAGCTGGATGGCCTTGCCCTCGATCAGCTTCGGCTCGAACGCCTGGATGCCCAGGCGGTGCAGGGTCGGCGCGCGGTTCAGCATCACCGGGTGCTCGCGGATCACCTCTTCGAGGATGTCCCACACCTGGGGCTGCTCGCGCTCGACCATGCGCTTGGACTGCTTGACGGTGCCCGACAGGCCCTTGGCGTCCAGGCGCGCATAGATGAACGGCTTGAACAGCTCGAGCGCCATCTTCTTGGGCAGGCCGCACTCGTGCAGCTTCAGCTCGGGACCGACGACGATGACCGAACGGCCCGAATAGTCGACGCGCTTGCCGAGCAGGTTCTGACGGAACCGGCCCTGCTTGCCCTTCAGCATGTCGGCGAGCGACTTCAGCGGACGCTTGTTGGCGCCGGTGATGACGCGGCCGCGGCGGCCGTTGTCGAACAGGGCGTCGACGGCTTCCTGCAGCATCCGCTTTTCGTTGCGGATGATGATGTCCGGCGCGCGCAGCTCGATCAGGCGCTTCAGGCGGTTGTTGCGGTTGATGACCCGGCGATAGAGGTCGTTCAGGTCCGAGGTGGCGAAGCGGCCGCCGTCCAGCGGCACCAGCGGGCGCAGCTCGGGCGGGATCACCGGCACGACGGTCAGGATCATCCATTCCGGCTTGTTGCCGGACTCGATGAAGGCCTCGATGATCTTCAGGCGCTTGGACGCCTTCTTCTGCTTCATCTCGGACGGGTTGCCGGCCAGCTCCTCGCGCAGACGCTCGGCGTCCTTTTCGAGGTCGATGGCCATCAGCAAGCCGCGGACGGCCTCGGCGCCGATTTCAGCGGTGAAGCTGTCGTCGCCGAACTCCTCCTGGTAGCGCATGTACTCGTCTTCCGAGAGCAGCTGATGCAGCTTCAGCGGCGTCAGGCCCGGCTCGGTGACGATGTAGTATTCGAAGTACAGGACCCGCTCGATGTCCTTCAGCGGCATGTCGAGCATCAGGGCGATGCGCGAGGGCAGCGACTTCAGGAACCAGATGTGGGCGACCGGCGAGGCCAGCTCGATATGGCCCATGCGCTCGCGGCGCACGCGGGCGAGCGTGACTTCGACGCCGCACTTCTCGCAGATGATGCCCTTGTACTTCATGCGCTTGTACTTGCCGCACAAGCACTCGTAGTCCTTCGTCGGGCCGAAGATGCGGGCGCAGAACAGGCCGTCGCGCTCCGGCTTGAAGGTCCGGTAGTTGATGGTCTCGGGCTTCTTGATCTCGCCGAACGACCACGAGCGGATCTTTTCGGGCGAAGCCAGCGAGATGCGGATCTGGTCGAAGGTCGGAGCGGCCTGGACCGGGTTGAAGATGTTCAGGACTTCCTGGTTCATCGGATATCCTCAGTGCGGGAAGGCTCCCGCGAAAAATTCAGATCATCGACGCCCGGCGGGTCCGGGCGATCCAAGCGGCGACGCAACACCTGCAGGGCCGCTTGGGTCCCCCGGCTCGCTTTCGCGACCGGGGGATGACGCGCGTTAGCCGTTCTCCAGCTCGACGTTCAGGCCCAGGGAACGCATTTCCTTGACCAGCACGTTGAAGCTTTCCGGAATGCCGGCCTCGAAGGTGTCGTCGCCGCGGACGATGGACTCGTAGACCTTGGTCCGACCCGCGACGTCGTCCGACTTCACGGTCAGCATTTCCTGCAGGGTGTAGGCGGCGCCGTAGGCCTCCAGGGCCCAGACCTCCATTTCCCCGAAACGCTGACCGCCGAACTGCGCCTTGCCGCCCAGCGGCTGCTGGGTGACGAGCGAGTACGGGCCGATGGAGCGGGCGTGGATCTTGTCGTCGACCAGGTGGTGCAGCTTCAGCATGTAGATGTAGCCGACCGTGACCGGACGCTTGAACTGCTCGCCGGTCTGGCCGTCGAACAGGACCGACTGGCCGGAACGGGCGAGGCCCGCCGCTTCCAGGTGATCCTCGATGTCGTCGATCCGGGCGCCGTCGAACACCGGCGTGGCGATCGGAACGCCCTTGCCGAGGTTGCGGGCCAGCTCGAGCAACTCCTCGTCGCTCTCCGGCAGCTCCTCGTCGGGGCCGTAGATCTCGCGCAGGCGGTCGGTGACGGCCTGGCGTTGGCCGCCATGCTGCCAGTCCTCGACCAGGGCGGTGATCTGGCGGCCGAGGCCGGCGCAGGCCCAGCCCAGGTGGGTTTCGAAGATCTGGCCGACGTTCATGCGCGAGGGCACGCCCAGCGGGTTCAGCACCAGGTCGACGTGCGTCCCGTCTTCGAGGAACGGCATGTCCTCGATCGGCAGGATGCGCGAGATGACCCCCTTGTTGCCGTGACGGCCGGCCATCTTGTCGCCCGGCTGCAGCTTGCGCTTCACCGCCACGAACACCTTGACCATCTTCATCACGCCCGGGGGCAGTTCGTCGCCGCGCTGCAGCTTGTCGACCTTGTCTTCGAAGCGACGGTCGAGGCGCTTGCGGTTCTCGTCGAACAGGCGGCGCAGGGATTCCAGCTCGCCCATCGCCTTTTCGTCGTCGAGGGCGATCTGCCACCACAGGCCCGGCTGGATCTCGGCCAGCTTTTCGGCGGTGATCTCGCCGCGGCCCAGGCCCTTGGGGCCCGAGACGGCGTTCTTGCCGATCAGGATCTCGCGCAGGCGGCCCGAGATGTTGCGGTTCAAGATGGCGAACTCGTCGTCGCGGTCCTTGCCCAGACGATCGATCTCGGCGCGTTCGATGGCCAGGGCGCGCTCGTCCTTGTCGACGCCGTGGCGGTTGAACACCCGCACGTCGACGATGGTGCCGGCCACGCCCGGGGGCAGACGCAGCGAGGTGTCGCGGACGTCCGAGGCCTTTTCGCCGAAGATGGCGCGCAGCAGCTTCTCTTCCGGCGTCATCGGGCTTTCGCCCTTCGGCGTGACCTTGCCGACCAGGATGTCGCCCGGCTGGACTTCGGCGCCGATCGCCACGATGCCGGCTTCGTCGAGGTTGCGCAGGGCTTCCTCGCCGACGTTCGGGATGTCGCGGGTGATTTCTTCCGGCCCGAGCTTGGTGTCGCGGGCCATGACTTCGAACTCCTCGATGTGGATCGAGGTGAACACGTCGTCGCGCACGATGCGCTCGGAGATCAGGATCGAGTCTTCGAAGTTGTAGCCGTTCCAGGGCATGAACGCGACGAGCGCGTTGCGGCCCAGGGCCAGTTCGCCCAGCTCGGTCGACGGGCCGTCGGCGATGATGTCGCCGGCGACGATCTTGTCGCCCACACGAACCAGCGGGCGCTGGTTGATGCAGGTCGACTGGTTCGAGCGCTGGAACTTCGACAGGCGGTAGATGTCGACGCCCGGCTTGGTGGGGTCGGTTTCCTCGGTGGCCCGGATGACGATCCGGGTGCCGTCGATCTGCTCGACCACGCCGGGGCGGCGGGCGACGACGGTGGCGCCGGAGTCACGGGCCACGACGCCTTCCATCCCCGTGCCGACCAGCGGCGCGTCGGACTGGATCAGCGGCACGGCCTGACGTTGCATGTTCGAGCCCATGAGGGCGCGGTTGGCGTCGTCGTTTTCCAGGAAGGGGATCAGGGCCGCGGCCACCGACACCACCTGCTTGGGCGACACGTCCATGAAGTCGACGGTGTCCTTGACCAGCAGGGTCGGTTCGCCGTTGACCCGGCCGGGGACCAGGTCCTCGACGATCTCGCCGCCGTCCAGCTTGATGTTGGCCTGGGCGATGACGTGCTTGGCCTCTTCCATCGCCGACATGTAGACGACCTCTTCGGTCGTCTTGCCGGCGTCGACGCGGCGGTACGGGCTCTCGATGAAGCCGTACTTGTTGACGCGCGCGTGGGTGGCCAGGCTGTTGATCAGACCGATGTTCGGGCCTTCCGGCGTTTCGATCGGGCAGATGCGGCCGTAGTGGGTCGGGTGAACGTCGCGAACTTCGAAGCCGGCGCGCTCGCGGGTCAGACCGCCCGGGCCAAGGGCCGACAGGCGGCGCTTGTGGGTGATCTCCGACAGCGGGTTGGTCTGGTCCATGAACTGCGACAGCTGCGAGGAGCCGAAGAATTCACGCACCGCCGCCGCCGCCGGCTTGGCGTTGATCAGGTCGTGCGGCATGACCGTGTCGATGTCGACCGAGCTCATGCGCTCCTTGATCGCCCGCTCCATGCGCAGCAGGCCGACGCGGTATTGGTTTTCCAGCAGCTCGCCGACCGAACGCACCCGGCGGTTGCCCAGGTTGTCGATGTCGTCGATTTCGCCGCGGCCGTCGCGCAGGCCGACCAGGACCTTGAGCACCGCCAGCACGTCGTCCTTGCGGATGACGCGGATGTCGTCGGGGCAGTCCTGCTCCAGGCGCAGATTCATCTTCACGCGGCCGACCGAGGACAGGTCGTAGCGTTCGGAGTCGAAGAACAGGCCCTTGAACATGGCCTCGGCGGCTTCCACCGTCGGCGGCTCGCCCGGGCGCATGACGCGATAGATGTCGAACAGCGCGTCCTCGCGCATCGAGTTCTTGTCGACGCGCAGGGTGTTGCGCATGTAGGCGCCGACCGTGACGTGGTCGATGTCGAGCACGTCGATGGTGGTGAAGCCCTGCTCTTCCAGCGCCGCGATCGAGCCGGCGTCCAGCTCGTCGCCGGCCTCGGCGTAGATTTCGCCGGTCTGGTAGTTGACCGCGTCGCGGGCCAGGTAGCGGCCGCTCAGGGCGTCGGGGGCCAGCAGCAGGGTCTTGAGGCCGCCGTCGGCGAGCTTCTTGGCCTGACGGGCGCTGATCTTGGTTCCGGCCGGGGCGACTTCCTCGCCGGTGTCGGCGTCGACCAGGGCGAAGTCCGGCTTCACGCCGCGCCAGCGCTCGGGCTTGTAGGGGGTGGCCCAGCCGCCCGGACGCTTTTCATAGGGCACCACGTCGTAGAACGTGGTCAGGATTTCTTCGCCGTCCATGCCCAGGGCGTACAGGAACGTCGTCGCCGGCAGCTTGCGGCGACGGTCGATACGCACATAGACGATGTCCTTGGCGTCGAACTCGAAGTCGAGCCACGAGCCGCGGTACGGGATGATGCGGGCGGCGAACAGCAGCTTGCCCGAGGCGTGGGTCTTGCCCTTGTCGTGGTCGAAGAACACGCCGGGCGAACGGTGCATCTGCGAGACGATGACCCGCTCAGTGCCGTTGACGATGAAGGTGCCCTTGTCGGTCATGAGCGGGATGTCGCCCATGTAGACGTCCTGCTCCTTGATGTCCTTGACGGAGCGGGCGCCGGTTTCTTCCTCGGTCTCGAACACGATCAGGCGAAGCTTGACCTTCAGCGGCGCCGCGAAGGTCATGTCGCGCTGGATGCATTCCTCGACGTCGTACTTCGGCTCTTCGAATTCGTACGAGACGTATTCGAGGACGGCCTTCTCGTTGAAGTCCTTGATCGGAAAGACGGATTTGAAGACGGCTTCGATGCCTTCGTCGTTGCGCTGGCCCGGCCGGACCTCCCGCTGCAGAAATTGTTCGTACGAGGAACGCTGAACCTCGATGAGGTTCGGCATCTGCACAGCTTCAGGGATGCGGCCGAAGGACTTCCGGATCCGCTTCTTGCCGGTGAACGACTGAGCCATCGTTGCTCCTGTTGGAGCGCGAGGGGTCCTCGCGCGTCAGATTGTCCATGCGTCCACCCTCACGCGGACGGACCTTTGTCAGGTCGACATCCGCCGGACGCCGGAAATCCCCGAAAGTTCAGGACCTTCAGGGCGCCCCTTCGCGCTGGTCGGAGGGCGGCGGACCGCGCCTCGGGGCGTAAAACGGACAAGCGCAAACGCGCGGAATCCGCCCGAATCTCTTCGTGAAGGGGGATATCTAATCCCTGCCCTTCAGAAAGGGAAGCCTTTTGTTCGCTTTCTTTTCCCCGGCGACCGCGTCGAAAATCCGCCGTATTGCCAGCCAAGACAAGGTCGCCGTCGGGGGAAAGGCCTATGAACAATCGAGACCGCATCGTGGGCGCCGCCCTGGCGCTGGCGACCGCGCTGGCGGCCTCGCCGTCGGCGGCCTTCGACCGCGCCGCCTGGCTCGCGGACTTCGATCAGTTGAAGTCGGCGCTCGAACGCTCCTACGCCAACCTGGCCTGGATGGCGTCGCCGCAGAGCGGGATCGACGCTCCCGCCCTCGACCGGCGGACCCGCGCGGCGATCGAGGCCGCCCAGGGCGACGACGACGCCAGGCGCGCCCTGCTCGCCTTCGTCGACGGCTTCCATGACGGGCACTTCTCCGAACTCCCCTATCTCGCGGCCGCTTCCGGGCCGATCGAGCCCGAACCGCCCAAGCCGGCCCTGCGCGCCGACGATCCCGCCGGCGGCTGCGCCGCGCTCGGCTACGCCTCGACCGCCTCGACCGCCTTTTCGCTGCCGTTCGAGACCCTGCCCGGCTTCCAGCTCACCTCGGACGGCCTGGCCTCGCCGTTCCGGGCGGGCCTGGCCGCCCTTCCGGACGGCGGCCGCCTCGCCGTGGTGCGCATCCAGAACTTCCGGGCCAAGCCCTTCCCGGCCGCCTGCCTGGCGGCGTGGCCGAAGAGCGGGCCCGTCGACGCCGAGACCGTGCGCCGCGCGGCCCGGCAGGCCTGGTTCGCCGCCCTCGCCCGCCAGCTCGAGGCCGCCCGCGCGGCCGGCGCCAGGGCGGTGCTGATCGACGTCGGCGGCAACGGCGGCGGCGACGACAGCGGCGACTGGACGGCGCGGCTGTTCACCGACAGGCCGGTGTCCTCGGCCCGGCTGATGATGACCGCCGGCCCCGAGGCCGCGGCCTATTTCGACGACGAACTGGACGACCTGCGCAAGCCGCCCGCCGGCAAGCCGTCCGCCGAGGGCGAAGCCGCCCGGCGCGAGGCCGTCGCCTTCTTCACGCGCCAGAAGGCGGCCATTCCCGCCCGCGGCTGCGACCTGTCCTGGGCCTGGCGCGAACAGCGCCCCTGGCGGCCGCAAGGGTGCAGCCGGCTCGTCGACGCCGGGTTCGCCGGCGGGGCGCTGAGCGGCCTGCCCAAGGGCGCCTTCGGCGACGCCGACCTCGCCGGCAAGCTTTCCTCGGCCTCGACCGTCGAAGCCCATTTCGGCGCCTGGACCGGACCGGCCTACGTCCTGACCAACGCCAAGAGCTATTCGTCGGCGGAGATGTTCGCCGCGGTGATGAAGGACAACGGCGCGGCCAGGCTGATCGGCGTGCGCACCGGCGGCGACGGCTGCGGCTTCATGACCGAGGCCAAGCCCGTGGTCCTGTCCAACTCGCGACTGCGGTTCCGCCTGCCCAACTGCGTGCGCCTGCGCGCCGACGGCGCCGACGAGGTGGCCGGGGTCGCGCCCGACATCCCCCTGCCGCCGACCGAGGGCGAGAGCGACCGCGCCCGGGCCATGCGCGCCCTGCGCGCGATCTCCTCCGATCTGCGAGACGGCGCGCGCCGCTGAGCCGCGCCCAAAGAAAAAGGGGAGCGCCAAGGCGCTCCCCTTTCGGTGCGACAGACTTGCGTCTGCGCCAGATTACTTGATCTGGACGGTCGCGCCGGCTTCTTCCAGCTTCTTCTTGATCTCTTCGGCTTCGGCCTTGGAGATGTTTTCCTTGACGTTCTGCGGAGCGCCTTCGACCAGGTCCTTGGCTTCCTTCAGACCCAGGTCCGAACGGATGCCGCGGACTTCCTTGATCACGTTGATCTTCTTGTCGCCGCCGGCGGTGAGCACGACGGTGAACTCGGTTTGCTCTTCGGCGGCTTCGGCCGGAGCAGCGCCGCCCGGAGCGGCGACGGCGACGGCGACCGGAGCGGCGGCCGAGACGCCCCACTTTTCTTCCAGCAGCTTGGACAGCTCAGCGGCTTCCAGGACGGTCAGGGCGGACAGGTCTTCGACCAGCTTTTCAAGCTTCGACATTTTTAAAGTTCCTCAGAAGGATGGGAGGTGTTGGGGAGATGACCTTAGGCGGCGTCTTTGGTCGCATAGGCGTTGAAGACGCGGGCCAGTTGGCCAGCCGGAGCCTGCAGCACGCCGGCGACCTTGGTCGCGGGGGCTTGCACCAGGCCGATGAGCTGGGCGCGGATCTGGTCGAGCGAGGGCAGCGTGGCCAGGGCCTTGACGGCCTTCTCGTCCAGAACGGTCGTTTGGCCCAGCAGGCCGCCGATGACTTTGAACTTGTCATTGTCCTTGGCGTACTGGGTCACGACCTTGGCGGCGGACACCGGATCGGCGCCATAGGCGATGGCGACGGGGCCCACGAAGAGGGCGTCGCCCGCTTCACCGGCCGCGCCGTCCAGAGCCTTCTGGACGAGGGTGTTCTTCACCACCTTCAGCGCCGCGCCTTCCTTGCGGAGGCGAAGGCGCAGATCGGTCATTTCCGCAACTGTCAGACCCATGTAGTGGGTCACGACGACAGCGCCGGAATCAGCGAGGACGCCCTTGAGCGTCTCGATCGACTCCGCTTTTTGAGCGCGGTCCATTGCGGTCTCCGTTACTCGGTTAGGCGGCCGGACGATTCCGACAGCCGACGTCGGCCTGCGCCCCGGGATCGCTCCCATGGCGAAAGCCAAATCAGCCTGTCCTTAAGGAAAGTCGGCCGCACGCCCATCCCGTGAGGGACGAATTTCGCGGGCTCTCTATCCCCGTCTCCCAACGGCGAGGAAGGGCTCTTCCTCACTTACGGCTTGGGCGGCCCCCAAGCCCCGTAGTTCACGGACAGGATCGCCGCCGGCCGGAAGCCAGCGACGGAACGCGGGTCCTTACACGCTTGCTTTGGAAAATTCAACCGCCCCTCGCCCGCGCCTTTCGCTTGGCTTCCAGGGCGCGCCTGACGTAAGCCGGGCCTGTGAACGGACGAGACCGCCTCATCTTCCGTCCCCTGGTCTGGCTGAGGACGCGGACGCGTTCCAGCGAACTGTGGCTCGTGGCGGTCGCCGCCGCCCTGGGCGGCGTGGCCGGCGCCACCGCCCTGGCCCTGGGCTCGCTGGCGCATCTGCTGCAACGGCTGTTCTACCACATCGACGTCGACGCGCGCCTCAGCGCCATCCCGGCCCTGCCGCCCTCGGCGCTGCTGGTGCTGCCGGCCGGCGGCTTGCTGCTCGGCGTCGTCACCTGGGCCTGGACGCGCTGGCGGCCGAAGCCGGCGGTCGACCCGGTCGAGGCCAACGCCCTGCACGGCGGCCGCATGTCGGTGCGCGACAGCCTGTTCGTCTCGCTGCAGACGGTGATCTCCAACGGCTTCGGCGCCTCGGTCGGGCTGGAGGCGGCCTACGCCCAGCTCGGCGGCGCCTGGGCCTCGGTGATCGGCCGCTGGCTGAACCTGCGCCGCAGCGACATGCGCACCTTCGTCGGCGCCGGGGCCGGCGCGGCGATCGCCGCCGCGTTCGGCGCGCCGTTCACCGGCGCCTTCTACGCCTTCGAGATCGTCATCGGCTCCTACACCGTCTCCAACATCGCCCCGGTGGCCGCCGCCGCCCTGGCCGGCGCCCTGGTGGCGCGGACGCTGCACCTGACGCCCTATGTCATCCAGACCGCCGCCGCCCAGCCGCTGACCCCGCCGGACTATGTGCTCTACGCCGGCCTCGGCCTGATCTGCGCCGGGTTCGGCGTGGCGATCATGCGGCTGGTGGCGACCAGCGACCGCTGGATCTCCCGCTCTCCCCTGCCCCGCTGGCTGCGCCCGGCGGTCGGCGGCCTGGCCCTGACCGGGCTGGCCTTCATCGCGCCGCAGACCCTTTCGGCCGGACACGGCGCCCTGCACGTCGACCTCGCCGCCCAGCTGACCATCGCCACCCTGCTGTTCCTGATCGGGACCAAGGCCCTGGCCTCGATCCTGGCCCTGGGCTTCGGCTTCCGGGGCGGCCTGTTCTTCGCCTCGTTGTTCCTGGGCTCGCTGGTCGGTCGGCTGTTCGCCGCGCTGCTGGCCTTCGCCGGCCCCGACCTCGCCGTCGACCCGGTCACGGCCGGCCTGGTCGGCATGGGCGCGCTGGCGGTGGCCGTCGTCGGCGGCCCGTTCACCATGTCGTTCCTGGTGCTGGAGACCACCGGCGACTTCGGCGTCACCGCCGCCGCCCTGACCGCCTCGCTGTTCGCCAGCCTGCTGGTGCGCGAGACCTTCGGCTACTCGTTCTCGACCTGGCGGCTGCACCTGCGCGGCGAGACCATCCGCAGCGCCCACGACGTCGGCTGGCTGCGCACGCTGACCGCCGGACGGATGATGCGCAAGGAGCCGCCGACCATCGCCGCCGACGCCACCCTGGACGAGTATCGCCGCCGCTTCCCGCTCGGCTCGACCCGCCGCGCCGTGGCCCTCGACGCGGCCGGCCGCTACGCCGGCATCGTGCCCGCCGCCCGGGTCTACGACCCGCCGGGCGACGTCCAGACCGTCGGACAGCTGGCCGTGCGCCGTGACCAGGCGCTGACGCCGGAGATGTCGATCAAGGACATCATGGCCGCCTTCGACGAGACCCAGAGCGACGAACTGGCGGTCCTGGGCGAGGACGGCGAGGTGCTGGGGGTGCTGGCCGAGGCCTACGCCACCCGCCGCTACGCCGAGGAGCTGGAGAAGGCCCGCCGCGACCTGACCGGAGGCGACTGAGGGACCTCAAGGCCGCGCGCCCAGGCTCCCGGCCTTCGCTGGCGACGGGCGCAAACAAGGATGAGCGGGGCGCAGGGTCTCCAAACCCAGGCCAGAAACGAAAACGGGCGGGCCCTCGCGGACCCGCCCGTTCAACGATCCTTGCGGATGAAGCGGCTTACGCGCCGATCGACGCGGTGTCGATCTTGAAGCCCGGGCCCATCGTCGAGGACAGCGAAATCCTCTTGATGTAGAGGCCCTTGGCCCCCGACGGCTTGGAGCGGTTCAGCGCCTCGACCAGGGCCTTGATGTTGGCCACCAGGGCGTCCTCGGTGAACGAGGCCTTGCCGATGCCGGCGTGGATGATGCCGGCCTTCTCGACGCGGAACTCGATGGCGCCGCCCTTGGCGTCCTTGACGGCCTGGGCGACGTTCGGGGTCACGGTGCCGACCTTGGGGTTCGGCATCAGGCCGCGCGGGCCCAGCACCTTACCCAGACGGCCGACCAGGGCCATCATGTCCGGGGTGGCGATGACGCGGTCGAAGTCCATGAAACCGCCCTGGATCTTTTCGACCAGGTCTTCGGCGCCGACCACTTCGGCGCCGGCGGCGGTGGCTTCGGCGGCCTTGGCGTCCTTGGCGAAGACGGCGACGCGGACGTCGCGGCCGGTGCCCGACGGCAGGTTGACCACGCCGCGGACCTGTTGGTCGGCGTGACGCGGGTCGACGCCCAGGTTGACCGAGATCTCGATGGTTTCGTCGAACTTGGCCTTGGCGTTGGCCTTGACCAGCTTCACGGCGTCGTTGAGCGCGTGATTGACGTTGCGGTCGCCTTCCCAGGCCGTGATGCGCTTAGCGATCTTGGTCATGGCTTAGGCCTCCACGATCTTCAGGCCCATGGCCTTGGCCGAGCCTTCGATGATGCGGGCCGCCGCCTCGATGTCGTTGGCGTTCAGGTCCTTCATCTTCTTCTCGGCGATCTCGCGCAGCTGGGTGCGCGTCACTTCGCCGACAGTCTCGCGGCCGGTGGTCTTGGCGCCCGACTGAATGCCCACGGCTTCCTTCAGGTAGAAGGTGGCCGGCGGGGTCTTGGTGACGAAGGTGAACGACTTGTCCTGATAGACGGTGATGACCGTCGGCAGCGGGGTGCCCTTGGCGACGTTCTCGGTGCGCGCGTTGAACTCCTTGCAGAAGCCCATGATGTTGACGCCGCGCTGACCCAGAGCCGGGCCGATGGGCGGTGAAGGCGTGGCCGAGCCCGCCTTCACCTGGAGCTTGATGTAGCCCAGGATTTTCTTAGCCATGGTTCTCCTCGTTGGTCGGATGTCCGACCGGCTAGGCCGTGGTGCGGGGTGGCGCCCCTCCCACGGATTTGGGATCGCAAGCGGGACCGCCCTCTTGCGAAGGGCGGCCATTTAGCAGCCTGACGATCCAAAGGCAATGAGGCGGGCCCGGCCGCGAGGCCAGGCCGCCGGATCAGGCGATCTTCTCGACCTGGCCGTATTCCAGCTCGACCGGCGTGGCGCGGCCGAAGATCGACACGGTGACGCGCAGGCGGGTCCGCTCCTCGTCGACGTGCTCGACCGAGCCGTTGAAGCTGGCGAACGGACCGTCGGTGACGCGGACGTTCTCGCCGATCTCGAAGCTGATCGTGGGCTTCGGACGCTCGACGCCCTCTTCGATGGCGCCGACGATGCGCTGGACCTCCTTCTCGGAGACCGGCATCGGCTTGGAGCCCGAGCCCAGGAAGCCCGTCACCTTCGGCGTGTTCTTGACCAGGTGATAGGCCTCGTCGGTGAGGTCCATCTTCACCAGGACGTAGCCGGGGAAGAACTTGCGTTCGGAATTGACCTTGCGGCCGCGGCGGATCTCGACCACGTCCTCGGTCGGCACCAGGATCTCGGAGAACTTGTCGTCCAGGCCCTGGGCGTGCGCCTGCTCGCGGATCGACTCGGCCACCTTCTTCTCGAAATTCGAGTAGGCGTGGACGATGTACCACTTGTGGCGCGGATTGGAGGCGGCGGTTTCGGCGTTCGTTTCGGCGTTCATTGTCTTACCCGGCGTTCGCCAGCTTCAGCAGTTGATTGACGCCGAAGCTCAGGCCCGCGTCGACCACGAAGAAAAAGCCCGCCGTCACCACGACCATGATGAACACCATCACCGAGGTGATCCAGGTCTCCTTGCGGGTGGTCCAGGTGATCTTACGCGCCTCGGCGCGAACTTCGCGCGCGAACTGCATCGGCGAGGTCCGCTTCTTCGGCGCGGCCGGCGCGCTGGCGGTCGCCTGCGTGGAGGGCGCGACGGCGGCGGCGGCCGTCTTGGCGGCGCGGCTCTTCATCGCGGACAGGCCGGAGCCCGGTTTCTTGGCCATCGAACGGCTCACGACTCTTTCAAACAGACCCGGCGGCGCGACGACCGCGACGCCTGATCCATACAGATAGTGGCAGGAGTGGGGGGACTCGAACCCACGACCCTCGGTTTTGGAGACCGATGCTCTACCAGCTGAGCTACACTCCTTCGTTCAACCCTAGTCAGTGCAGGGGGGCGTTCTTCTTGAAGCGACGAAGACGGCGCCGATCGAGCTACACTGGCATTTAAGGCTGAAGGCGCCGTATGCCTCAGCGCCGATCCCAACGCAAGGAAAATCCCGTCGGCCAGGACGGCTCAACGCGCCGACTTCCGCGCCTGGGAAAGGGCCTGATCGACCAGGATTTCGATCTCCTCCAGCCCCAGCGCGCCCTGGCACATCACCACCCGGAACATCACCGCGCCGATCAGGGCGTCGGCGATGAGAATCGCGTCGAACCTCCCCTCCCCGCCGACCGCCGCCTCCAGCGCATGGACGTAGAAGCTGCGCTCGGCCGCCAGCACCTCGTCGAGAATCGCCGACAGCAGCGGATCGCGGCGGCGCGCCTGCGACAGGGCCAGGACCGCCCCGCCGTCGGCCGAGGCGAGATAGCGGATCGAGCCTTGCACATGGGCGATCAGCGCCCCGGCCGGATCGGCCAGGACCGCCGGATCGGGTTCGTAGACCCGCGCCGTGGCGTGCACCACCGCCCGCACCAGCTCGCCCTTGGACGAGAACCGGCGATAGAGCGCCGGCCGGCTGCAGCCGGCCCGCTCGGCCACCGCCTCGAAGGTCAGGGCCTCGTAGCCGACCTCGCCGAGCAGGCCCCACGCCGCCTCGCGGATGGCGACGTCGATGCCGGCGTCGCGCGGCCGCCCGCGCCCACGCTCCTCTTCGCCCGCCGGTTCCAGGGTCGGCGATCCGTCGGTCGACGTGGTCTGCAAGGCGGTCACTCGGCTTTCGCTTCCTTGGGTTGAATATGCACGCCACGGCCGGCGCGGCCAGCCCGGCCGCGCCGGCGTGTCCACGGTCCCGGTCAGAACGACGCCCGCAGGGTCACGCCGTAGGTGCGCGGATCGCCGAAGTACGGGACATACACCCCCGGCAGCAGCGAGCCGAAGTTCAGATAGCTGCCGACATAGTGTTCATCGAGCAGGTTCTTGCCCCAGACCGAGACCTGCCAGCCGGTCCGGCTGCGCACGCCGAGGTTCAGGTTCAGCAGGCCGTAGGCGTCGACGCGGACGAAGGCCGAGTTGTCGAGATAGCCGTAATAGGACGAGCGCCAGGAATAGGAGCCGCCGACGAAACCCTGCAGCCCGGCGCCGAGATCGTGTTCATAGGCGCCGCCCAGATTGACGATCCAGCGCGGCGCGCCGGCCACCGGCCGGCCCGACAGGTCGCACGACGCCTGCCCGGCCGGGGCCTCGGCCGGACACGGGGCGTTCGGATACGAGGCGTAGTTCGCGTCGTTGTAGGAGGCGGCGACGGACAGGCTCAGGCCGGCGACCGGCGCGGCCGTCGCCTCGACCTCGACGCCGCGCGTGCGCACCCGGCCGACATTGGTCAGCAGCTGCACCGAGCTCCCGCCGCCGGCCGGGGTGGCGATATAGGTCGCCTGGTAGTCGTCGACGCCGGTGTCGAACAGGTCGACATTGAGCTGCAGCCGCTTGTCGAAAAGCTGGCTCTTCACGCCCAGCTCGAAACTGGTCGCGACCTCGGGCCGCACCTTCAGGGAGTCGGCGCCCAGCGGCCCGGGCACGGTGGCGTTGACCCCACCCGCCTTCTGGCCGCGCGAGAGCGTGGCGTAGACCATGACGTCCGGCTTCGGCTTGTAGTCGAGGGTGAGCACGCCCGACGGCGCCCAGTTGGAGATTTCGACCCGAGTCGACGGATAGGTCGCGAACGCCAGAGCCGCCGAAGGCTGGCCGGTGAAGACGTTGGTCGGGTTGGGCCGCCAGACGCGTTCGGACTTGGTCTCGTAGGTCTCGCGCAGGCCGGCGGTCAGGGCCCATTGCGGGTCGATCCGCCAGGTCGCCTGGGCGAACAGGGCGTAGCTGCGGGTTTCGGGCGTCGCCCAGATGTCCCAGCGGCTGTTGTTGTAGGCCATCAGCGTGGCCAGGGCCGGCGAGAACCGCGCATAGGTCGGCAGCAGCGCGTCGGGAATCCCCGACAGGTAAGAGGCCGCCTGCGGCCCGTACTGGGTGATCTGGTCCATCTCGAGGTTCTGGCGGAAGTAATAGGCCCCGGCCACAGCCTCGATCCGGCCGCCCTTGGGCGTGGCCGCCCGCAGCTCCTGGCTGAACTGGTTGTCGCGCACCGAATAGCCGGCGTTGAGGATGGACTTGTTCGAGCCGTCGACGTCCGAATAGGACGAATAGAACCAGTTCCGGTAGGCGGTGATCGAGGTCAGGGTCAGCTCGCCGACCTTCCAGTTGACCTCGGCCGAGATCGCCGCCTGCCGGGTCTTGATCAGGGTCGGGTCGTTGGTGGCGGTGGTCAGGCCGTCCGGATCGACCGCGATCGCGGCGCCGGCCGCGGCCAGCTTGGCCTGGAAGGCCGCCGGGGTCGCGCCCATGCTGTTGATCAGCGTCGCGCCGTTGGTGTCGCCCTCGTAGTGGAGCTCGCCGATCAGCCGCACGCTGAACCCGTCGTCCGGCTGGTACAGCAGCTGCCCGCGCACGCCCTGCCGGTCGACGCCGTTCAGCCGCGTCCCGGTGGTGACGTCGCGCACCGGCCCTTCGCGCATGGTCTTGTAGGCGGTCAGCCGCCCGGCCAGCACGTCGCCGATCAGCGGGCCCGAAACCGTGCCCTGGAACTGCCGGTAGTCGTAATTGCCGAACGAGGCCTGGCCGGTGAACTGCGGCGTGAAGCTCGGCGCGGCGGTGGTGATGTTCAGCGCGCCGGCCGTGGTGTTCTTGCCGAACAGCGTGCCCTGCGGGCCGCGCAGCAACTCGATCTGGTTGATGTCGCTCAGGTCGGTGGCGGCCATGCCCGGCCGGCCGAGATAGACGCCGTCGAGGAACAGGCCCGCACTCTGCTCCAGCCCGTCGTTGCCGGGGTTCGAGCCGATGCCGCGGATGGCGAAGCTGGTCTGGTGCGGGCTGGGGATGACGATGTTGGCGCTGGGCGCGAACTGGTTGAGGTCCTCGATGCGCAGATGCTCGCCGTCCCGCAGCGCCCGGCCGGCGATGGCGGTGATGGCGATCGGCACGTCCTGGGCCCGTTCGGCCCGCTTGCGCGCCGTCACCACGATCTCCTCGACCTTGGCCGACCCGGCGTCGCCCGCCTCGCTTTCGCTTCCGGCCGCCCATGCGCGGCTCGAAGACAGGCTGGTCGTCGCCAGCAACACTCCCAGCGCCGCACAGGCGCCTACACGCCCGACGCCAACACCGCGCCCGCCCGATCGATCGAACATCGTCAACTCCGCCGCCTGGAAAATTTACGTGACGGCTCCGTATCGTTATTAGTTGACGCCCCGGAGATGGTTCGGTGACGATTTCGCGACGCGCGCGCCGATGTGCGGCGGCGCCGCCTCGCGCCCCGCCTGGACATGCTCGCGCGGCAAATCCATAACTGGTTATGGAAATCGAGGGCGCGAACATGACATCCGACATCCTCCGCGAAGGCCGACATCTCTTCCTCGGCAGCCGCCTGAAGCGGCTGGCCGAGCAGATGCAGGCCGACGTCATACTGGTGGCCCAGCGCGCCGGCCTCCCGATCCAGCCCGGCCAATACCCCCTGCTCGCCGCGCTCGACGAGCGCGGGCCCCAGACCATCGGCGAACTGGCCCTGGCCATGCGCATGAGCCAGCCGGCCGTCACCAAGAACGCCGGCCGGCTGGCCGAGGCCGGGCTGGTCGAAATCAGCCGCAGCGACAGCGACCGACGCCAGAAGCGCGTGTCGCTGTCCGCCGACGGCGAGCGCGCCATGGCGGTCTCGAAGCGCGAGGTCTGGCCTCTCATCGAGGCGGCCGTAAGGGCGGTGACGGACGACCTTTCCGGCCCCTTGCTCGAACAGATCGCCGAGATCGAGACCCGGCTGGCGGCGCGCCCCCTCAACCGGCGGGCGGCCGACGCCGCGCCGCTGGACCTCGTTCCCGCCGCCGACGCCGACATCCCGGCGGTGGTCGCGCTGATGAACCTGGCCTATCGCGGGCGGGACGCCGATCCGGCCTGGACCGAGGTCGACTATATCGACGGCGACCGCACGACCGAGGCCCTGCTGCGCCAGGACATGGCGGCCAGTCCGGAGGCGGTCTTGCTGCTCTGGCGCCAGTTGGACGGCGCCCTGCTCGGCTGCGTCTGGCTGGAGCCGGAAGACGACGGCGCCTGGTACCTGGGTTCGCTCGCCATCGATCCGCGCCGGCAAAACGGCGGACAGGGCCGCAGGCTGCTCGCGGCGGCGGAAGACTGGGCCCGCGCCCACGGCGGCGTCTCGATCAGGATGACGGTCGTCAACGTCCGCGAAGCCCTGCTGGCCTGGTACGCCCGGCGCGGCTACGACCAGACCGGCGAGACCGAGCCTTTCCCCTATGGCGACGACCGGTTCGGCGCGCCCAAGCGGGACGACCTGTGCTTCGTGGTTCTGCGCAAGCGCCTGGGCTGAGGGCGGCGCGCCCGTTCTTAAAACCGTCACCGGCCCATCGCCGCGCTGTCGCAAATTATCGATACGTCAACGTAACGATATATCCGTCAGCATCGCGAGGCCGCCCATGTTCCTGCGAAAACTCACCCTGCTCGCCGCCGTCGCGGCCTGCGCCTGTTCCCCCGCCCTGGCCGCGCCCAAGGGGGCGACGCCCGCCGCCTTCACGCCCGACCGGGCCTATTCCGGCGCGACGCCGTGGACCGCCGCGCCCGAGAACAACGGCGGGCCGCTGCGTTTCGCCGTAGTCGGCGACCGCACGGGCCTGGCCCGTCCGGGCGTGTTCGAACAGGCGATGAAGCAGATCGGCTGGCTGCAGCCCGACTTCATCATCGACGTCGGCGACATGATCGAGGGCTACACCGAGGACCGGGCCGAGTTGACCGCCATGTGGGACCAGGTCGAAGGGTTCGCCCGCGGCTCGGGCCGCCCGTTCATCTTCGTGCCCGGCAACCACGACCTCGGCAACGGCGTCATGCTCGACGTCTGGCGCCAGCGCCACGGGGCGGAATACTACGCCTTCGCCTACAAGGGAGCGCTGTTCATCGCCCTCGACAGCGAGGACCCGCCGACGCCGATGTCGCCGGCCATGGCCGCCCAGTTCCACGGCACGGTGGCCGGCATGGCCAAGGACCCCGACGGCGTGGCCAAGATGATCGACGCCTTCTACGCCGAGGCCGAGGCGCGCGAGAAGGCGGGCAAGCCGGCCTCCGACGATCCGGCCGCGGTGAAGGCCAAGGCCGAGGCCGACGCCCTCAACGTCGCCAACTTCAGCGACAAGCAGATCGCCTTCGTGCGCGACACCCTGGCCGCCCACAAGGACGCCAGGCAGGTGTTCGTGTTCATGCACAAGCCGGCCTGGAAGGTGAAGAGCACCAACTGGGGCCGCATCGAGGCCCTGTTGAAGGACAAGCCCTACACGGTGTTCGCCGGCCACAACCACTACTTCACCCACGAGGTGCGCGACGGCCGCGACTATATCGACATGGGCACCACCGGCGGCATCGGCCACAAGCAGGGGCCCGGCGTCATGGACCACACCATGTTCGTCACCGTCACGCCGCAGGGCCCGAGCTACGCCAACATCCGCCTCAACGGACTGATGGACCTCGACGGCCAGACCGGCCAGACCCGGGCCCGCTGACCGCCCGGCCGGGCGTCGGGCGGCCAGGTCGCCGCTCGTCCCCGGCCGCGAAAATTCAAACGACGCGCCTCGGCGTGTCGATCCAGGCGATCTCGTTCGTCAGAGGCCCGCAACCTCACGAACGGAGTCTCCTGGATGCCTTTTCAACTGACCGCGCTTTACGCCTCGCTGCTGACGATCCTCGCCGTCGTCGTCGCCAACATCGTCAGCGCCAAGCGCGGGCGATCCGGCATATCGATCCTGCACGGCGACGACCGCGACCTCGCCCTTTGGGTCCGTCGGCACGGCAACCTCATGGAGAACGCGCCGCTCGCGCTGATCCTGATGGGCCTGTGCGAGGCGCGCGGCCTCTCCCCCGCCGGACTGCACGCCATGGGCGCCGTTCTGGCGCTGGCGCGGATCAGCCACCTCGTCGGGCTCGACGCGACCCGCGTGCTGTCGCCGCTGCGCATCCTCGGCGGCGTGGGGACTCAACTTTCGCTGATCGGCGCGGTCGTATACCTCCTTTGGTCGCTACGCTGAATTTTCCCAAGGGGCGGCTGTCGATCGACGGCCGCCCCGTTCGTCATCGCCGGTTCCGACCGTCCGGGACCTCGTCACGAAGGAGCATCCCTTGAGATACATGGCCTTGATCTATTCCGTTCCAGGCTCGTCGCCCGAATACGGCTCGCCCGAGTTCGGGCCGTTCATGGCGGCCTATCAGGCGGCCAACGAACGGTTCGCGCGGGACGGCGTCCTCGTCGCCGGCGACGCCCTGGAGGCCAGCTCCACGGCCACCACCGTCACCGTGCGCGACGGCCGCACCGAAACCCTGGACGGCCCCTTCGCCGAATCCAAGGAACAGCTCGGCGGCTACTACATCTTCGAATGCGCCAACCTGGACGAGGCCATCCGCTACGCGGCGATGATCCCGACGGCCGCCTCCGGCGCGGTCGAGGTCCGGCCCATCCGGAACCTCTCGGCGCGCCCGTGAGCGTGGGCGCGACGGCGGGAACCCAGGTCTCCGACGAGATCGACGCCCTCGTCCGCCAGGACGGCGGCCGCCTGCTGTCGCGCCTGATCGCCCATCTGCGAGATTTCCAGCTGGCCGAGGACAGCCTGCAGGACGCGCTGGAATCGGCCCTCGCCCACTGGAGCCGCAACGGCCCGCCCCGCGCGCCCTCGGCCTGGATCATGCGCACCGCTCAGCGCAAGGCGATCGACCGCATCCGCCGGGCCGCCAACTTCCGCTCGAAATCCGCCGAGCTGGCCGCCCTCATCGCGCTGGACAACGCCGCGCCGGAGGAGCCCGACGACGATTTCATCGCCGACGAGCGCCTGAAGCTGATCTTCACCTGCTGCCACCCGGCGCTCGACCGCAGGACCAGCGTGGCCCTGACCCTGCGCTCGGTGTGCGGCCTGAAGACCGAGGAGATCGCCCGCGCCTTCGTGGTCGGCGCGGATGCGATGGCCCAGCGGCTGGTGCGAGCCCGCCACAAGATCGCCAAGGCCGGCATTCCCTACGCGACGCCGGGCCCCGAGGACTGGCCCATGCGGATGGAGGCGGTGCTGGAGGTCGTCTACCTGATCTTCAACGAAGGCTACGCCGCTTCGTCGGACCAGGCCCCGCGCGCCGACCTGCGCGACGAGGCGATCAGGCTCTGCCGCATCCTGGCCTCGTTGAGCGCCGGCGAGCCGGAGGTCGAAGGACTGCTGGCCCTGATGCTGCTGCATCACGCGCGCAGCGCCGCCCGGATCGACGCGGCGGGCGAGATGGCCTCCCTCGAAGACCAGGACCGCGCGCTCTGGGACCGAGCCCTGATCGACGAAGGCGAACGGCGGCTGCGGGATGCGCTCCGACGGGGGCGGCCGGGCGCCTATCAGCTCCAGGCGGCCGTCGCGGCCCTCCACGCCCATGCGCCGTCGTTCGCCGACACCGACTGGCGCGAGATCGCCCTGATCTACGACGCGCTGATCACGGTCAGGCCCAATCCGGTGTTCGAATTGAACAGGATCGTCGCCCTGTCCTACGCCGACAGCCCGAGGGCGGCGTTCGGGCGCCTCGCCGCGATCGCCGCTCCGCTTGAAGGCTACCAGCCCTATCACGCCGTCAGGGCCGACATCCTGGCTCGCCTGGGCGAGGTCGAGCACGCCGAGCAAGCCTATGACGACGCCATCCGGCTGTCGGGAACGGCGGCCGAACGGAACTTTCTCGCGCTCAGGCGCGGCCGGCTGCGGCCGTCTCCGCAGCCGCCCGCCCGCCAGGCGCGTTCCCGCTCGACCTGATCCGGGCCCTAGCCGGCCGCCTTGCCCTTGTCGCCGGCCGCGCTGGCCGCCGCCGGAGGCGCCGCGATCCCGCACTTCATGCCCAGTTCGCTCGACTGGGCGTCGGCCAGGACCGTCGCCGCCGCGCCGCAGGCCGAGGGCGTGGTCGTCTCGCTGCCGGTCACCGACACGGCGTGCCCGGACGACAGGTTGATCTTGGGCGAGGCGTTGGTGACGTCATAGAGCTTGCCGCCCTGCCCCTTCATGATGATGCACGATCCCGTGGCGGCCGGGCTGGGGCAGCCTGTCAGGGCGACCTGAGCGCCGCCTTCGGAGCTTGAACTGGCCGGGGCGGCGCCGGCCTGTTGAGTCTGTTGTCCGCCGCACGCTGTCAAAAGGGCCGCAACGCCGGCCGCGAATACGCTTCTCAGCACCCATACGCGCATGCTTGTCCTCCCATGCACACGTCATTGGCTCTGCGCGAGCGAATCAGACTCTGCGCCAGCGGCGGGGCGGCGACAACGATTTTGACATAACGTTGAAATATGAATCGGCGCAGCCCAAGGGCCGCCGCTGGACGGGAGCGT
>NZ_PUIC01000005.1:273580-520202 GCF_022750545.1 Caulobacter sp. CCUG 60055 | reverse complement strand
TTTCCACGCCGATTCACATCCATGCCGATACGCACTGGTGTGACCATGTGGCTCTCCTCTCGACTGGTTTGTTGACGCTAAGCGCCATCAAACCGTTGGGATGAGAGGCCGTCCACACCAACACTCTGTAGTTCGCGGGGTGAGCGCTGCATGGGGCGCCGATTTCGTGTGATTGCGGCGTTGCAAGTTTAGGCTGCTACGCCTGGGGCCGCGCAGCTCAAGAATGCGTCGAGTTTTTCAGAAATAATAGTATGCGATCATCGTTAAGTAATTGCGATGTTCTCGCCGCGACATGGAAATAAAGTCGCCAACTCGTCAGTCGTGTTCGAGCTTGCTTGCGTGCATTTTTCTTAAAATGTTGGGGCTGTAGTCGACTGAGATCTTAATGCCGAGAGGGGCCATGATATATCATTGCATCGGTATCGGCGTCGGGCCGTCTAATCTTAGTCTTGCGTCCTTGCTTTACCCGTACAAGGGCGTGAACTGTGTGTTCGTCGACAGGAAGCCCGAATTCGCGTGGCACGACGGGATGTATTTTCCCGGAGCGACGCTGCAGGTGGCGCTGTTCAAAGACTTGGTGACGCTATCGGATCCCACAAATCCATTCTCGTTTATTTCCTACTTATTCTCAGAAGGAAAGATTCACCACTTTCTCAATGCGCAGTTCGATGCGGTTCCGCGGCGGGAATTCCGGAACTACCTGAAATGGGCCTCCGACCTGAACGAGAACGTCCATTTCGGTGAAGAGGTCATCGAGATCCGGTTCGACGGGCATTTCGTCGTGGAGACGGAGAAGCGCACCATCCGTGCCGAGAATATCGCGGTCGGCGTCGGCACCGAGGCGCATGTCCCCAGTTTCGCCCGGAAGCATATCGGGCCGACACAGTTCCATGTCAGCGAATATGGCCTCAGAGCAAATTCGTTGAAAGGCAAGCGCGTCGCCATCGTCGGGGGCGGTCAATCCGGGGCCGAGGCCTTCTTGGACACGATCTCCTGCGACAACGACTTGCTTCCGAAGCAAGTCACCTGGATATCGCGCCGGGAAAACTTCTTTCCATTGGATGATTCCCCATTCGTCAACGACTATTTCATGCCGTGCTTTTCCGAATACTTCTTTGATAAGGACGCGAATTTCAAGAAGGCGTTCCTGGAACGCAATATTCTGGCGAGCGACGGCATCTCTGAAAAGACGATACGAGATATCTATCAGCGCCTCTACACGCTCCGCTTTGTCGAGGACCGCGGCGACATGCCCGTCATGATGCCGGGCCGAACGGTGGACCAGGTGCGGCACGACGGGCGGCAGTGGGAGCTGGCCGTGACCCATCATGCGGCGGGATCGGAAGAGAAGCCCGTCTATGCCGACATCGTCATATGGGCGACAGGCTTCCGCGGTCACTCCATGCCGTTCCTCGCACCGCTCGCGCCGCGTCTCGAGTATGAAGACGTCGAGGTCCGCATCGACTCCAATTTTGCGGCGGTGTGGGACGGTCCCGCTGATCGGCGCATTTTCATGCTGAACGCCGCGCGACAGCAACGCGGCCTAGCCGAGCCCAATCTAAGCCTGATCGCGTGGCGCAGCCAATGCGTGATCGATGCGATGCTGAGCGGGGGCGGCGGCGCGCGCGCCGCGCAGAAGCGGTCGTTTGTGACCTGGCAGCCGAGCCACGCCTGGTCCGAGCAGCAGCATCGCGCAGGGTGACGGTGCAGCCATGCGTGAACGGATCATAGTCGCGGGCGCGGGCATCATCGGCTCCGTCATCGTCAAAGAGCTTCTGGCCGCGCGGCCCGGCGCGGAGATCATTGCGATCGACCGGGACTTGGCCGGTTCGGGCGCGACACGACGTTCCGCAGGTCTGCATTTCGCGGCCGGCCGAACCGATCGCACGCGGGCCATGGCCGCGACAAGCGAGCGCTATTATCAGGCGCTCGCGGCTGACGATCCCCGCCTGCCGATCTACCCGGTGGCGCTGGATGCGGTCGCTTTCGGCGCGGCCGCGGAGTCGGCGCGATCCAGGTTCGTCAATGCGGGGCCGATCGAAACATCGCCGATCCGCGCAAAGGCGGCGAGGGGCCAGCCGCAGGGCGCTTCGGTCTGGTCGGTCCCGGCGTGCCACTATTCCGACGTGGGGGCGCTGACGGATTTCCTTGTCCGCGATTTCCGGCCCGCGATCTCGATGCTCGAAGGGGTCACCATCGCTCGTATCGAGGAAGAGGAAGGCGTCGCCGCAGCGGTGCTCTCGACCGGCGAGACGGTGAGGGCGGACAGGCTGGTCCTGGCGCCGGGGCCGTGGGTGAATGCAGCCGCGTGGCGCGCGATGGTCGCGCCGCTGGGCGTCCGCGTGAAGAAGATCGTCGCCTTCCACCTGAACGCTCCGGTGGACGAGGGGGACGCCGCGGTCCTGTTCCCGGAAGAGGACGCTTTCCTGCTGCCCCTCCAGCATCGTGGCCATTGGCTTTTCAGCTATACCTGCCTCGACTGGGACGTCGATCCCGACGCGCCGCCGCCTGGCGTCACGCGACAGAATCTCGATGAGGCGCAGGCGGTGCTTCGGCGTTACGCGCCGGATCTGGCCGACAGACTGCGGTCCGGCCGAGTGTTCTGCGACGCCTATAGCCCAAGCCGAGAACCGATCGTCGCCAAGATTGGCGGAAGCGGGCGGATCATCTTCGCCGGCGCTGCGAATGGATCAGGCTACCGCCTGGCGCCGGCCATCGCGGCTGAAGCGCTGAGCCTGCTCGATGACTGATCACCCGGCCTCAGGAGATCGCACGCGATGAAAATCACGACCTTGGACGACGGTGTTTACTCGGCTGCATTCGGCATCGGGATGGCGGCGATCGACAGCCTTGCCGGTCCAGCCGGCGCCGCGAGCTTCGGCCGCGTGGCGCCCGGGGGCGAGACCACCGCGCACCAGCATGACGAAGCCGAGGCGTTTGTCATCTTGAAGGGCGAGGGCGAACTGGTGGTCGACAACATCGTCCACCCTGTCCGCCCAGGTTCCGTGGCGGTGTTCGAGCCCTTCGAAACGCACACGCTCCGCAACACCGGCGACATCCCGCTGGAGTTTCTGGATCTCTATGGCCGCGACCCGGCTCGCGCGACCGAAGCGGCCAGGAATACCGGCAGGGAGCGCTTTATCGATCGGCCGGTCTTCGTTTTCTCAACGCCGCCGACGCCCAATGGCGATCTGCATCTGGGCCATCTCTCCGGCCCCTATCTCGGCGCCGACGTCTTCGTTCGCTTCCAGCGCATGAACGGGGTCGCGGCCTATCACCTGACCGGGAGCGACGATTTCCAAAGCTATGTGGTTGCGCGCGCCCAACAGGAGAACAGCGAACCGCTGCAGGTCGCCGCGCACTATGCCGCGGAGATCCGCGCGACGCTTTCGCTCATGGACATCCCGGTCGACCAGTTCACCGTAACCGGAACGGATCCAGCCTACCGGGAAGGGCTGCAAGATTTCTTCTCGCGCCTGGTTCGCTCGGGCGCCGTGCAGCGGCGGACCGATCCGGCGCTCTTCGATGCCGAGACCCGGAAATACCTCTATGAGGTCGATGTCGGCGGGCGCTGCCCGAACTGCTCGTCGCCGACCGGAGGGAATATCTGCGAGGAATGCGGCGAGCCCAATCTCTGTGTCGACCTCGTCAACGCAAAGTCCAAGCTTTCCGGTGCGGAGCCGGTGCGAGGAGCGGCCGATCGCTTCTCTCTGCCGCTGCATGATTTCCGCGAGACCGTGCTGGCGCATCATCGCGCCGGCAAGGTTTCGCCGCGGCTCCAGGACCTCGCCCGACGTGTCTTTGCGCGCGGGGAATTCCATCTACCCGTCACCCACCCGTCCGAATGGGGGGTGCCGCCGGTGGAGCCGGTCGAAGGGCGCCAAGTCATCTGGGTCTGGCCCGAAATGGCCTACGGATTCCTGCATGGCATCGCCGAGCTTGGCCGCCGTCACGGCCGGGACTGGTCGGCGGACCAGCCGCAGCGCGATTGGAAGATCGTCCACTTCTTCGGATACGACAACAGCTTCTACCACACGATCCTGTATCCGGTGCTGTACGCCCTCGCCCACCCGGATTGGGTCTGCGACATCGAATATAACGTCAACGAATTCTACCTGCTCGACGGCGCGAAGTTTTCGACCAGCCGGCGCCATGCGATCTGGGGCAAGGATATCCTGTCGTCCGAGACGGTGGACGCCGTCCGCTATTATCTCTGCCTGACGCGGGGCGAGACGGAGCGAACCAATTTCGAACTGCAGACCTGCCAGGCCGTCATTGAGGAGACGTTGATCGGGCGGTGGCAGGGTTGGCTGAACGGGCTGGGGGACCGCATCGCCGCGCAGTTCGACGGCCATGCCCCGGACGCCGGCGTATGGTCCCCGATCCAGAGCGCGTTCCTCGCGCAGCTGCAGGCCAGGCTCGACGCGATCGCGATACACTATGGCGCGGACGGCTTTTCGCTCAATGGCGTGATGCATCAGCTCAGCGCGTTGATCGATGACGTCATCCGTTTCTCAAAAGCGCATCAGAGCCTGTTCGGCGATCCCAGCCTCTATGACGAGTGGCGGACCGTCATCGCGCTCGAGCTGGCGGCGGCGCGGTTGCTGGCTCAATGCGCTGCGCCGGTCATGCCGCGCTTTGCCGGCAAGCTGGCCAAGGCGATCGGCGCCGATAACGCCACGACGCATTGGCGCGATCGTGTAACGCTGGCGCCGCCCGGCGTCGAGATACGCCTGGCCGGCGCGTCCTTCTTCGCCGTGCCGAGGACCGCACCGTCTGGCGACGCCGGGCCGGCGGAGGCTCGGGATCCGCCTCCATCCGATCCCGGAGCGATCAAACAGGCGGCGTTGGAAACGATGTTCCGGGCGATCCTGCGCCTTGAGCCTGATGCGCCCGTCCGGTCGAAATCGCCGCGCGATCTTGGGCTTACCTCGCTCGGCGCGATCACGCTGCAACGCAAGCTGCAGACCGACTGGGGCGTCGACCTGTTGGTCAGCAACATTCTGGAAGCGGAGACGATCGACACGCTCTTCGCCCTGACGGTCGAGCGGAGCGCCGCCCGTGAGGAAGAGGGGGTCTCGATATGAGCGTCGAGCGCATTCTGAGCACTGTGGCCGAACGCGGCCTCGTCTTGTTGCGGAACGGCTCGAACCTGCGTCTGGAGGGGCCGCGCTCGGCGATCGACCCGGCGCTGATCGGGATGATCCGCGAGTCCAAATCCGAGCTGCTCAAGCATTTGCAGGCCGCGCCTACGAACGACGACGGGCGGATCGCCCTGACGCCGATGCAGGCGAGCTATTATTATGGCCGCCAGGACCATTTCTCGATGGGGGGCGTGTCTTCGCATGTCTACCGCGAGATTGAGGGCGTGTTCGACGCCGTTCGGCTCGAAGCGGCTCTGTCCGCGGTCGTCGAGCGGCATGGCATGCTGCGGACCCGCTTCGCCGACGATGCGACGCAGGTCGAGGACGGCCCGGCGGAGCGGTCGCCGGTGCGGATCGCGGTGGCGGACCTGCGCGACCTCTCCCCCTCCGCCCAGCAGGCGGCGCGGGATCGCACGCGGGCGGAAATGGCCCACCAGGTGTTGCCAGCCGACAAGGCGCCGCTCATCGATGTGCGCCTGAGCATCTTCGGCGACGCCGAAATGATCCTGCATGTCAGTCACGATGGGCTGATCATCGACGGCGGCAGCGCGTTCCTGTTCTTCGACGACTGGCGTCAGGCCTATGTCGAGCCCGACGGTCAGGGTTTGCGCGGCGCCCTGGGGGTATCGTTCTTCGACCATGTTCGCGCGCTCGCGGCGTCGCAACTCGCGCCGGAATACCGGTGTGCGCGCAATTACTGGCTGGGCCAGCTGGAGGCGATTCCGCCCCATCCGCAGCTGCCGCTGGCCGGCAACCCGGAGACGATAGGGAGGCCGGTTTCGGTCCGCCATGAATTTCGCATCGAGCCTGAGCGCTGGTCCGCGCTCAAGGCGCAGGCGGTCCATCGGGCCCTGACGCCGACGGCCGCGCTCGCCGCCGCCTATGCGGAGGTCTTGTCGCTTTGGGGCGCAGGCGACCGTTTTACGCTCAACGTCACCCTGGCGAACCGCCTGCCGGCCCATGACGACATCGACCGCGTCATCGGCAACTTCACCGATTGCCTGCTGCTGCCGATCGAGATCGACGCCGGAGCCGATTTCGGCGCGCGCGCCGCCGCGGTTCAGACCCGCTTGCGCGAGGGGCTGGATCATCGCCAGTTCTCCGGTCTCGACGTCATGCGGGAACTCGGCCGGCGCGCCGGCGCCGGTCAGGCGGCGCCGATGCCATTCACCTTCAACAGCACGCTCGGAGCGTTTCCGGACGGTTCGGCGATCGCCGCCTGGGGGAACGAAGTCTATTCGGTCAGCCAGACGCCGCAGGTATGGCTCAACGCCTTCGCGCTGGAGAGCGACGGCGCCCTCGTCATCCAGATGGATTCGGTGGATGCGCTATTTCCGGAAGGGCTGATCAACGCTCTGACAGAGGCCTATGAGCGGCTTCTCCTCGCGCTCGCCGCCGGCGACGCGGCCTGGTCCCGCATCGATCAGGATCTCCTGCCGAGGGATCAACGGGCGCAACGCCGGGCGGCCAACGATACGGCCGTCCCCCTTCCCCTCGGGCGGCCCCACGCCGGCTTTCTCAGGCATGTCGCGGCGGCGCCGGACGCTCTGGCCATCGATTGCAGCGCGAGGCGCCTGACCTATGGCGAGCTGTGCGCCGGTGCGTGCGCGGTGGCGCGCTGGCTCAACCACAATCGCATCGGCCGCGACGACCTCGTCGGCGTCGTGATGCACAAGGGATGGGAACAGATCGTCGCGATCATGGGGATAGGCCTCGCCGGCGCCGCCTATGTGCCGATCGAGGCTGGACTTCCGCCAGGCCGGATCGAGGCTCTGCTGTCGAGCGGGGCGATACGGTGCGCGCTCGTGCAGCATGGAGAGGCGCTGCGCCGCGAGGGCACGGCGACGCTGACGATCGATGACGCCTTTCTGGAGGCGGCCAAGCACGCGGAAGCGGATACCCGGCCCGAGGATTTCGCCCCGGCCGATGCGGCGCAAAGCGATCTCGCCTACGTCCTCTATACCTCGGGCTCGACGGGCGCGCCGAAGGGCGTGATGGTCACCCAGAGCAACCTGATCAACCTGATCGCCGATACGACAAGGCGCTTCGCGATTTCCGCCAAGGACCGCATCATCGCGGTCAGCAGCTGCAGCTTCGATCTTTCGGTTTTCGACATATTCGGGGCGTTCTCGGCCGGCGCCGCCCTGGTCATTCCCGACGCCGTCCGCGCGGCCGATCCCGCGCATTGGCTCGATCTGGCGACGCGCGCCGGCGTTACGATGTGGAACTCGGTGCCGGCGATCGTGGAGCTGCTGGTGGAAGAGGCCGTTGCGTCCGGTCGGATGCTGCCACGGTCGCTGCGCTGCGTGATGATGAGCGGCGACCGCATTCCGGCGACGTTGCCGGCCCGGATCGCGGCGCTCCAGCCGGACGTCCGGATCGTCAGCCTGGGCGGGCCGACGGAGACGACGGTCTGGAACATCCTTTATCCCATCGACGATCCCAACGCGATCGACGGGCCGATCCCCTATGGCAAGCCGAACGAGAATAACCGCGCCTATATCCTTGATGCGCAGCGTCGCGAGTGTCCCGACTGGGTTCCCGGCGAACTTCACGCCGCCGGAGAGGGGGTCGCCAAGGGCTATTTCGACGATCCGGCGCTGACCGCCGCCAAGTTCTTCCACCACGAGCCGCTGGGCGAACGGCTCTATCGCACCGGCGACAGCGCCCGCTATCGGCCGGATGGAAACATCGAAATCCTTGGCCGGGTCGATTTTCAGATAAAGCTCAACGGCTATCGCATCGACCCCGCGGAGATCGAAGCCATATTGGTCAGCCAGCCCGGCGTCGCCGCCGCCGCCGTGGTCGGCCGCGACACGCGGGACGGTCCCAGCCTCGTCGCCTTCCTCGTCGAGACGGGCGATGGAACCGTGGTCGGCGAATGCACCCTGACCGCTGCGCTCGAAGCGGCCCTGCCTGCCTATATGGTGCCGCGCCAATTCGTTTGGCTGGAGCGTCTGGTGCTGACCCGCAACGGCAAGGTCGACCGGACCTTCCTGACCAAGACCGCGATGCCTGACGACGCCCCCGCCGCGACCGCTGCAGCCGGTCCCGCTCCGCCAGCCGAAATCGAAGCGAAGATTATCGACATCTGGTCCGACATATTGCGCAACGACGCGATTGATCCGGTCAGTGGTTTCTACCAGCTGGGCGGCACGTCGCTGTCGGGCGTCCGGCTCCTCGCGCGCATACGCAAGGAATTCGGCGTCTCGGTGCCCATCGCCAACCTGCCGCGCCTCGACACGCCGCGTAAGATGGCCAGCCATCTCGATCGAGCGCTATCCCAGGCGGAGATGGCCTGAGATGGAACAGATCATCAACCAGGTCGCGAATGGCCGGCCGTCGACCGCACATTCGATCACCATCTATGGCCCGGGCGGGCGCGCCGTGTTGCCGCTTGCCGACCTCGACCGGCTTGCCCGCAAGACGGCCGTCTATCTCAAGAGCCTCGGCGTTTCCGCCGGGGACCGGATCGGCATCGTGGCCAAGAACCGGCTCGAATGGCTTTTGCTCGATCTGGGCGCGTTGAAGATCAAGGCGGTCACCGCCGCTTTCGAAGCTGGGAAGTTCGCGCCGACGGCCACGCTCGCCGAGCGATACGCGCTCCGCATTGTCTTCAGCGATGAAGCGTCGGACGCGCCCAGCATCCTGCCGATGGACGGCCTGCTCGCCGCGCTGGAGGCGCTGCCGGAAGATAGCGACCTTAGCCCCGTCGTCTACGCCCCGGACGACGTGACGACGATCAAGTTCACGTCCGGGAGCACCGGTGAGCCCAAGGGGCTGGCGGCCACGGTCGGCAGTATCGACAGCTCGATCAGTGCGACGCAGGTGCTGTTCAACCATTCGTCCGACGACAAGCTGTTCATTTTCTTACCGTTGTCGCTGCTGCAACAGCGCTATTGGGTCTATTCCGCGCTCGTCTTTGGGCACGATGTCGTGCTGTCGACATACCAGCTGGCCTATTACGCCCTGCCGCGCGAGGCGCCGACGGTCGTGATGGGGGTGCCCGCCTTTTTCGAGACGCTGCGCAAGGCGATCGCGGCGCGCGTCGAGGGCGATGATCCGGCGGCGCTGCGCCGCGCGGCGATCGAGGCCATGGGGCCCCGGATCCGCTATCTCTGGACCGGCTCGGCTCCGGCTTCCCCGGAGATGTTACGCTTCTTCGAAGATTGCGGCATGGCGATCTTCGAAGGCTACGGCATGAACGAGACCTGCATCGTCACCAAGAATGCGCCAGGCGCGCATCGGCGTGGCAGTGTCGGCCGGCCGATAGACGGCAAACGTCTCTCGATCGGCGAGGACGGCGTTATCGTCGTGCACAGCGCCTTCCCGGTGAATACGCGCTACCTGTTCTGCGCGCCCGGCGACTCGGAGCGCATCTTTCAGCCCGACGGCTCGGTGCGCACCGGCGATCTCGGCCGATTCGACGAGGATGGGTTTCTCTACATACTGGGCCGAGCCGACGATGTCGTCGTGCTCACCAATGGCCGCAACGTGCTCGTCCGATCGATCGAGGAAAGGCTTCGGACCTGTCCCGAGGTCGAGAACTGCATCGTCGTCGGCTCGGGGGAAGACTGCCTTTCGGCGATCCTCTGCGCGCCACGCGGCGAGGCGGCCCGCGACGCCATCAAGCGTCATATCGCCGATCTCAACCATCTGAACGGACCGGATGAGCGGATCGGCGGGTTCTTGATTGTGGACGAGCCGTTCAGCATCGAGAACGGGCTGCTTACATCACAGTACAAGCCGAAGCGCAGGGAAATTCTCGCCCGATTCTCCGACGAAATGTCTCATGCGACCAGAGGGGCTCCATGAAGAATATCGAATCTATAGTAAAAAATAATCTATCTCATTTGATCGATATCGACGCCAGCCGCATTGACATCGATTTGAGTATTTTCGATGATTATAGTCTGACCTCTCTAAATCTAGTAATTCTAATAACAAATATCTGCGAAGAAACAGATGTTCCTGTTTTCAACTTTACCGACGCCGATATCGCCAATCTGAGGACTTTGCGTGATGTCATCACCATGTTCACAACAGCCGCCGGCCAGGACGCCTGACTGGTTCAGGGACCTCGCCGGCGTCGAGCTCGAAAACGAGCATGTCCGGCTGAGGCCGATCGCCCTCGCCGATCGTTCGGCGCTCGCCGAAATCGCCTTCGACGCCGATATCTGGCGCTATTTCGTGCAGCGGATCGACAACGACGCGGATCTCGACCGCTTCATCCAGCTCGCGGTCGAAGACACCGCCGCCAACCGCCGGGTGGTCTTTGCGGTCATCGACAAGGAGACGGGCGCGGTGGCCGGCAGCATGGCGTACGGCAATCTGGCCGAGGCCGACCGGCGGTTGGAAATTGGCTGGTCGTGGCTCGGGCGCGCCTATCGAGGGAAGGGGGTCAACCGCTGGGCGAAGTTCCTGCTGCTTCAGCACGCCTTCGAACAGCTCGATTGCGAACGCGTGGAATTCAAGACTGACGTGCTCAATCTCCAGGCGCGCAAGGGCCTGCAGAATATCGGCGCGACCGAGGAGGGCGTGCTGCGGAGCTTCAACTACATGCCCGACGAACGGCGCCGCGACGCGATCTATTACAGCATCCTGCGCCGCGAATGGCCGTTCGTCCGGTCCGGTCTCCTCCAGGAAGCGAAACTGACCCGGGCCGCCAGCGAGCTGGTTGGTGCGGGCCCGTGAAACCGCTGTGCCTTGAGGGCGCTCCGTTCGAGCTCGGACGCGCTCATGGCGCGGCGCTACGCCAGCAGATCCGCGGCTTTCTCGATGACGATCTGGCCCGGCTCAACCGGGTCATGCCGCGGCCGACCAGCCTCACGGCGCTGAAGCCGGAGATCGCGGCCTATCGCCGCGAGATCGCCGCGGCGACGCCGTCGCTCGCCGAGGAGATCGAAGGCCTGGCCGAGGGCGCCGGGATTTCGCCGGACGAAGCGATGCTGCTGCAGATGCGCCGTGAAGTGATGGGCTATTCGCGTTTCACGGCGGGGGACTGTACGACCCTTTGCCGGCGCGGCGAAGGCGGCCCGGTGCTCGCCCAGACGATCGACCTCAATGGCGATCTTGAGGATCAGATAGTCATTCTCCGGATCGCCCATAGGGGCGGTTCGCGCCGTGTCCTGCTGCTCAGCTTCACGGGGTTGCTAGGCTATCTCGGCCTCAACAGCGACGGTCTCGCGATCGGGCTCAACCTGGTGCTCGGCGGCGCGTGGCGCCCCGGCGTCCCGCCCTATCTCGCCATCCGGCACCTGCTCGACACCTGCGGCGACATAGAGTCGTGCCTGGAATGGTTGTCGGAGGCGCGGCTGGCCAGCTCGCGCTCTCTGCTGCTGTGTGACGCACGCCGCAGCGTTGTCGTCGAACTGTGCGACGGGAGGCTTTCCCTCCGGGAGGGCGCGACGCTGGCGCACACCAATCACTTCCTGTCGGAAGACCTGACGGCGATGGACCAGATGAACCCGTTCTCGCGCAACAGCTCGGTGCGCCGACTGGATGCGTGCGTCGCGCAGCTCGATCGCCTGGGCCAGGAGGGGGACGTGGAGGATTTCATGGCTCTTTTGTGCCGGGAACCGATCAACGTGCCCGACAGCGGCAATATCCGCCGCGAGAAGACCGTCGGCGCCGTGGTGTTGTTGCCAAAGGATGGCGAGCTCCATCTACGGCGTGGGAATCCCGCGCAGGCTCGGACCGAAAAATACTGTGTGGCCGTGTGATATGGCCCGTCACCGCCCCGTTGCAGCCGGACCAGGTCGGAAATCACGTCTTCCGCAGCAACGCGCCGAAGCGAGCTCCGGAAACGCTCGATCCCAGGGCCAGCAGTTCTCCCGGCGCCACGAGACCGCTCGCCGCCAGGTCGATCATGTTGATCAGCGGATCGCAGGAAAATACGTGACCGATCCGCGGGATGTTATCGAGATAGAGCTGATCGCGGCGAAATCCGGCCTGCTGCTCCTTCATGACGACGATCGGCTTCCACAGGTTATTGTGCGCGAGGCGCTTGATGTCGCGCAGATCAACCTGCGCCCGCTCGAAGAGTTCGGCGTTCGCCTTCCGGGTCAGGTCGGCCGAGATCTCGCCATTGCGCTTCATCATCCTGGCGTCGACCGCCGCCGCGGCGCCGAGCAGCTGGAATTCGCCGCCCTGTCCGGCGCTGACGATGCAACTCGCCGCGCCGTCGCTGAACACGGCGAAGGGGCGCAGCCTTTCATCATCCGCGCCGTTCGTATCGCCGGCCGTCACCAGGATGGAACGGTGCCGCCCGCTGCTGACCAACGTCGCGGCCAGACCGAGCGCGGCGGTGAGCGTCGCACAGCGATTCAGGGTGAAGCCGTATGGGATGGCGTGGTGCAGGCCCAGCCTGTCGAGCAGCCCTCCGATGAAATCGGCATGCCCGTCGACATCGGTTGGAAAGCGCGTCGCGCACAGGATCACGGCGTCGACCGGCGGCTGACGCGCGTCAAAATCCGCCAAGCTCCGGCGCGCCGTTTCGGCCATCAGCTCAACCGCCGGCCTGTCCGAAACGCGAAAGCGGTCCCAGCCCCACAAGTCCGCGTCGTCGATCATCTGATTTTGCGCGAGCCAGCCGGCCAGCCCAGGAATCTCCGCTACGCGCCGTTCCTCTTCCCCGAGGGAATAGTGGCAGCCGTGTATGTACACCGTCGATTTTTCCATGCCGCGCCGATCGCCAGTGGGTGTGATGCAAGTCTTTGCAGCGGGAATGCGAAATGAAAGGCCTGCTACAATCAACCGATATTTCGCCGAAATCGCCTGCCGGCGTGAATGAATTTCAACGCGCGCCCATACATCGCTTTCTTGGCGGCAGGATCGGCAAGTTTCATTTCACTCCGGAGGCCCGGCCGCTCGCCGACACCTTGTTGACCGCGGAGCCGGACGAGATCGCCGCGTCCTTGTTGAAGGCGTGCGAGAGCGAAGAACATCTGCTGGCCGCCAAGCAGATCCTGGACGCCACTCTCAGCCTTGCGGAATGGGACGATGGGGCGGCGGAGACGATAGCTCCCACGCCCGCGCTCCGCGACGGCCGCGTCGACCGAACCGCGTTGTGGCGATGGCTCGACACGCACCGCATCGCCGTCGCCGCGGCATTTGACGGCGTGGCGGCCCTGGGAACGGCGGCGAAACGTGAGCTCCTTCGCGGTCGGGCGGCGCTGTCATTGCTCGGCGATTGCTGGCTCGACACCGTGTCGCAACCCGCGTCCCAACCCGGCGCCGTCGTCAACATCCTGTTCGGCCAGCGATGGTTGCTGCTAGGCGAGGGCTGTCCGGCCCGGTCCAGTGTCGCCATGCGCCGGCGGTCCCTGGAAACGGAAGGCGTTTTCCTTCCGCCGATCTCCGAGGCGGGCTTCTTTCGCGCGGCCGCACCCGACGCGATGACATCGTTGCAGGCGGCCTTCCGACTATCCCTGTCCCGCTATCCGGCGACGTACCTCCCCGAGGTGGTCGGCATCCACGCCGCCTGCCACGCCCTGGGGATCGATGACCATCTTGCGGGGCTGCCCCCCGTTGTGACCCGCGAAGCCGCGTGGGAGGCGCTCAGCGCTTATCTCGATGCGCTGGAGGATGACCCGGAAGCGGAAACCCTGTCCCGTCGCCTCGTCGAGGCGATGCGCGTCTTCGTCAGCCTGGAAAGGCGCCAGGTGTCCATGCTGGCGGAACGCTGCGGGCGATCGCCTGGCCATTCGCTGGATCTGCAGGTCGCCGGGATTGTCCGGCGTCATGCGCCCTTTGCCGGGAAGCAGCACAAGCTTGTCCGGATCGGCGGCAAGCCGCTCTCGGAAGTTGTCGTTGAAACCGATCAGGACCTCGCCGGCTTCCTGCGCGACTTCAAGCGTTCCAGCTATCTGCGAGCCGACGCGAAAGGCGGCTGCCGCTTTCTCGACGCCATCAAGTTCGGCGGGCCGATGTTCGGCATTTTTTCCGAACACGAAGCATCCATCCTCAAATCGTGGTTCCAGGGCGCGGCGCAGACGGCCGACGAGCCAATCCTCCTGCCGGAGGCGCGTGATGAACCGCTGGCGCAATTGTGGCTAGCCAACATCAGGACGCGTCCACCCCGTGACACTGTATTTGAGCCAGCCGCCGATCTCGATGACCGGACGCTGTTCTATCGGCTGGTGAATATCGAGAACTTCGCCAACACATCGCCGGTCGCGCTGGATCGCGTGCGCGCCGGGCTGGCTCAGGCGGAGCTCCTTTTCGACGCCGAGACTGCGGGGCGATACACGGACGCGCGCTTCTTCGAATATTCGCCCGAAGCCCTCGTGGCCCGGATCGAGTCGATCTATTGGGGAAAGCTTGTCGATCCCTATGCGCCACTTGGCGAAATCCCGTCGCGCGACGAGGTCGTGTTCGGTCAGAAGTATTACGCGCTGGGCAATCTGGTGGACGGCGCGTGGGCCTATCGCAGCGGCGGCACGGGCCGCGTCGAGAGTGTTGCGGATACGGGGTTGTTCGCCATCTACGCCGATGAGATGGGGCTGGGCGACCTTGAGAAGAACCACATCACGCTGATTTATCGCGTCCTGAAAAGCCTGGGTATCGATCAGCCGCACATCCGCGAAGAAGCGTTCATCGATCAGGACGAAATTCCCGACATCTTTTATACGTTTCCATTGAATCAGCTGTCATTCGGCCTGTTTCCGAACCGCTTCTATCCAGAAATACTAGGCTATACCCTGGGCGTCGAAATGTTCGGCCTGGGCGAGGTGCGGCTGCATGAGATCCAGAAGCTGAAGCACTGGGGCTTCGACCCCATCTATGAGGCGGTGCACCTGTCTATCGACAACCTCTCCGCCGGGCATGCCCGGCAGGCGTTGACGATGATCCAGGCCCATCTCGCCGAAACAGAGCGACGATACGGCGCCGCTGCATGCGCCGTCGAATGGCGCCGCATCTGGAACGGCTATGCGTCCTTCGCCTATTTCGTCGAAGGCGGGACGCTGGAAGCATCGCCCTCCGCCATGCTTCACGACGAGGCCGGCGATCATTGCGCCTTTACGCTCTGACCCCTGGGAGAAGACGTGAAGATATTCGATACATCGGTTCTGCGGCTGCCGCTCTACGAGGAACGGCATCGGCGGCTTGCGGCGCGCATTGAAAGCTGGGCCGACGAGATATCGTCGGAACTCGGCGAGATCGAACGTCTGCCGCCAGCCGAGATGGGACGCCGTCTGACCGCGCTGTTCGGAGAAGCCGGCTGGTACGCCGCTGTCGGCGGCGTCGACACGCCCCCGGATTTCCGCAGCATATGTTTGATCCGCGAGGGCTTCGCGTTCATCCACGACCTGTTCGATTTCGCGTTCTCGATCCAGGCGCTCGCCGCTGCGTCGCTGATCCAGTACGGTTCCGTGGAGCAGCGGGGGGCTCTACTCCCCGATATATTGGCGGGACGGTCGATCGGGTGCCTGGCTATGTCCGAACCCCAGGTCGGCTCGGACCTCGCCAATGTATCGCTGCGCGCGGAACGTCGTGGCGAATCCTATGTCCTGAATGGGACGAAGACCTGGATTTCCAACGCCGACATCGCTGATTTCGCGATCGTCCTGGCCCGCACGGCGGAAGGGGGCGGGCCGCTGGGGCTGAGCCTGTTCTATGTGAGCGCGCAAACGCCCGGCGCGCACGTCTCCGAAACGATAGAGGCGATGGCGCCGCGCTCCTTTGGGAGCCTGACCTTGGACGAATGCACCGTGCCCGCGGAACAGATGATCGGAAAGCCTGGGCATGGCTTCAAGATCGCGGGCGAGGTCCTTGAACTATACCGGACGACGGTCGGCGCCGCCGCGACCGGTTTCGCGCGCCGCGCGCGGAGCGCGGCGCTAAGCTGGGCGCGCTCAAGGCGCCTCTCCACCGGCACGGTGTGGGACATGCAACTGACCAAGTCCAAGCTCGCCGACAGCGAGGTGGCGTTGACCGGCAGCGCGTTGCTGGTCGCTCAGGCGGCGTGGGAGATCGACCAGCAGATCCGTGGCTATGGAAAACACTCCAGCATCGCCAAGCTCTTCGCCACGGAGCAAGCCCAGCGAATTGTTGATGATGCGGTGCAGATTTTCGGCGCCGCGGGGATCGTGAAGGATGCTGTGCCGGAACGTCTCTATAGGCAGATCCGGTCGCTGCGCATCTACGAAGGAACCTCGGAGATCCAGCGTCTAATAATCGCGGCGTATCTCTAGAGTCCTGAAATCGGAGAGCCGTCTCGATTTGGCGCCTGGCGTTGGAATGAGGGGGATCTGGCGGCCGGAACTTCCTGGCCGGTCGTGATATCGGGCTAGGTTCGCGACCCGAGGAGAAACTGATTAACGGCATCCGCGAATTGGTCGGGATCGTCGACCATCACGGCATGGCCGGCGCCGGAAATTTCGCATAGATGGCCATCTTTCAACATCTCCACTATGCTTAATGCTTCCTTCTTAGATAAAATCGCGGACCCCTTTCCCCTCACCAGCAATGTTCTGCATGATATTCTATGTAAAAGATCTTGCGGATTATTTGTATCCGTCGATATTTTGCCGAATATCTCTGTAACTCGCCGATCGGCCTTGAGCGCAAATTTTCCGCCGGCGGTCTCCCGCAAGGCATTGCCGACAATGTGGCGGAGCATTCTGGGATGCGTCAGCGGCCGCCTGTCCAATATCCAGGCCGCATACTCGGCAAGCGAATTGTAGCCGTCGCATTGCTCGTGAAATTGCGAGAAAATATTATCGTGAGCGGTCCATGTCGTGCTCAAAGGCCAATCCACCAGGATCAAGTTCGACACAGTATGGGGCGCCGCCGCGGCGACCCTTATCGCCACCCCCGCGCCAAGAGAATGGCCTATAATAGTGACGTTATTATAGTTGCCAGAATTAATTAAATTCCGAACATCTCCGGAATAGGTTTCAACACTATAGTTCGCCGTCGGATCTTCACGGGAGTTTCCGTGTCCCCTGAAATCTACAATTATGGAGCGATATTTTTTCGGTAAGCGAGGCGCCAAGTCGCGCCATACGTAGCCGCCTTCGCCGAACCCATGAAGAAGTATGCAGATCGCGTCCCCACCACCATATTCCTCAACGTGGAAAGGGAAGCGATCCGCCCCAAGCGCCGGCGCGTGCGGCAAGAATTGCTCATTCATAAGGACCGCCTTATCCGCTCTGCGGACCATATATACTATCTGGCGTTCAGTATAGGCATGACGAAGTGATCACGAGGCCCGGCTCATGTGCGTGGCCGTCGCGGTTGTAATTCGCACGGGTCCGGACATCGCCGCGACAGATCCGAGCGCCTGAAGCGGCTGCGAGTTGGACGGGTCGAAGGGGACGGCCAAGCCCTTCAGTGCGGCGTCACGCCTCGCAATCCTTGAGCGCCCTGGCCGCTTCGTCGAACGCCGACCATGACCGCTTGGCTAGGCTGCCGCCGACGCTGCACCGACGGACGCCGAGTTCGGCAAAGGCGCGGATTCTCGCGTCATACTCGTGCACGACCACGTTGACTGGCTTCGGCGCAACGGCCGCCACCAATTCGGCGACGGCGCCAGGGTCAAGGATGAAGGGCGCGAACAGGCAGTCCGCGCCGGCCTCGGCATAGGCGACCGCGCGGGCGATGCTCTCGGCGACGGGCATGTCGGGCACGCGGAAATTCTCGTTGCGGCCGATCAGCATCACAGTCGGATCGACCGCATCGATAGCGGCCCGCGCGGCGGCGATACGCTCGACCGCGAGGCTGCGCGCATACATCTCGCTGCCCGACCAGTCTTCGATCGAAAGACCCGCGATCCCCGTCTCCATGGCCAGCGCGACGTTCGCGGCGACTGCGGCGGGGGCATCGGCGAAGCCGTTCTCGAAATCGGCGTTGATCGGGAGAGGGGTGGCCTCGACAAGCATCCTGAGATGCGCGAGCACCGCGTCGCGGCTCAGAGCGCCATCGTCCTCGCCGGCGGCCCAGGCCGCTCCGGCGCTGGTCGATGCGACGGCCTTGAAACCTAGCTTCGTCAGGCGGACGGCGCCGCCCGCGTCCCAGGCGTTGGGGATGATGAAGAAGCCGCTGTCATGCAGCCTGCGGAAGGTGGCGCGTTTCTCGGCGATCGTCGGCATGGCCGTCTCTCCTCTGCTTCCTCGCCATCGTCGGTCATCGGGATCGGCCTCTTCGGGTTCATCCTGGCCGAGGTCATGCCGCCCAATCTCTAGCTGATACACGCGGGCCCAATCCCAGAGCCCTCGGCCCACCGGCCGGGGGTCTGTCTTCGTTCTTGGAGCCTCCATTGACCGAGTCGCCACGCGAACTGATCGACCGTCAACTCGATTTGGAGAATGAAGCTGGAGCCCTGGGAGCGGCAAGGTATGCGCCGCCTAGAACTGCCCGCTGGTCTCCAGCTTATCCAGCCGGTCAAGGACCGACAGCAGGGTCAGGATCCAGAAAATCCCGGCGACGATCAGGCCGATCCCCGGAACGAGGGAGCCTATCGTCCAGCCCCAGGGATTGATGCGCCGCTTGCGAGCGACGACGAAGACGATGGCCGCATAGACCAGGCCCACTAGCGTGATTGGAATAAGCTGGATCATCGTCTCGATCATGCTCGTCCCTGTTCGACGGAACTATTGGGACGTGTTTCAAGCAATGGGTCAACCGAGCCGGGCTGTTCGGCCGGCGTCGGCCACGCTCCAGGGCGGGCGACAGGAGGCGGCCATGGCCGAGACGGAACGGGTCGGCGAGAATCAGGCGGCGCGGTGGAACGGCGCGGCCGGGCGGGCCTGGGTCGATATGCAGGTGTTGCTCGACCGGCTGTTCGAGCCGCTGCAGGATTTTCTGGTCCGGCAGGTTCTGGCGGCCTCGGGCCGCCGCGTGCTCGATGTCGGCTGCGGGACAGGCGGGGTGACGCTCGCGGTCGAGCGGGCGTCGGGCGCCGGCGGCCGACGTGTCGGGGTCGACGTGTCCGAGCCGATGATCGCCGCGCAGGCGCCCTCGTGATCGGCGCCGATCAATCGGCGGGAAAAGGGGCGGGATTGAACACCAACCCCCACAGATGGCCGTCCGGGCGCCGTATCGGCGCCCATTCGGAGCGGCCGGTTCACCCGGCGCTGGCCGGGTTTTCGCCTGGGTGTGGACGCATCGCATGCCGGAGGTCGAAGCGCCGCCCGTGATCGTCACGCTGGACGACGCCATCGACCCAAACTTCGCGCCTCTAGGGTAATGTGGCTATAAATTTATATTGACTATAAAATTATAGTGACGATACATATCGCGACGCTGTTTCGAGGTCGCCCGATGTCAAAGCCCTTGCTCGCCCTCCGGTCGGGAGCGCTCCGATGACCGGCCGCTCGGTGCTGATCTCGGGCGCCGGCGTCGCCGGACCGGTCCTGGCCTACTGGCTCGCGCGGGCCGGGTTCGTCCCGACGGTGGTCGAGCGGTCGGCGGCTCCGCGCTCCAGCGGCGCCCCGGTGGACGTGCGGGGGCCGGCCGTGGAGGTGGCCGAGCGCATGGGCGTGATGGCGCGCATCCGCGACGCCGGGACGGCCGTGACCCGGCTCAGCTTCGTCGACGGCGGCGGTCGGCGCCTCGCCACGGTCGATATGGGCGCGATCCAGCGCGCCGCCGGCGGCGGCGACGTCGAACTGCCGCGCGGCGATCTCGCCGCCATCCTGAGGGAGGCCGGCCGCGACCATGCGGAATACCTCTTCGACGACGCCGTCGCGGCGCTGAGCCAGGACAAGGGCGGCGTGGACGTCGTCTTCGAGCAGGGCGCGTCGCGGCGCTTCGACCTGGTCATCGGCGCCGACGGCCTGCATTCGGGGGTGCGCCGGCTGGCTTTCGGACCCGAGGCCGGCTTCGTCAGCCACATGGGGCTCTATATCGCCACCCTGGCCCTGGACGAGGGCGTCGAGCGGGCCGACGAGGTGACGATCTACAACACGCCCGGCCGGGCGGTCACCGTCCATCCCGGCCAGGGCCGGGCCCTCGCCGCCTTCATCTTCCACGCCCCGGCCATGCCGTTCAACCATCGCAACCTGGCGCAGCACAAAGGGCTGCTGGCCATGGCCTGCGCCGGCGCGGGCTGGCGCACGCCCGAGCTGATCGGGCGCGTCCAGGCGGCGCCGGATCTGTATTTCGACGCGGTCAGCCGGGTGAGCCTGGACAACTGGCGGCGCGGCCGCGTCGCCCTGGTCGGCGACGCCGCGTCCTGCGTGTCGCTGTTCGGCGACGGCTCGACCCTGGCCATGGCCGGGGCGTTCACCCTGGCCCGCGAGCTCGCCGCCAGCCCCGACGACCACCGGGGCGCCTTCCATCGCTACGAGGAGAAGCACCGCGCCCTGGCCGGCCCCCGGCAGCGCGGCGTGCGGCAAGGGGCCTTCGCCCTGGCGCCCAGGACCCGGGCCGGCATCGCCATGCGCAACGCCGCCGCCGGCCTGTGGCCCCTGGCGGCGGCCGGCGCCCGGCTCGGACGTCTTGCCTCCGGCCGCCGGCGGCCTAGTTTGCCATCCCATGAGCAATGTTCCTGATCCCGCGTCCGAAGGCCTTCGCGCGCGCAAGCGGCGGGCGACCCGCGCGGCCATCCAGCAGGCCGCGCTGTCGCTGTTCCTGAGCAAGGGCTACGACGAGACCACCACCCAGGAGATCGCCCGCGCCGCCGACGTCTCGCCCGGGACGCTGTTCAACTACTTTCCGACCAAGGAAGATCTGGTCGCCGACGACTACGACCCCTTGTTCCTCGACCTCCTGGCCGCGCGGCCGCTCGACGAGCCGCCGTTCGTCGCCATCCGCAAGGCGCTGCAGGCCGGGCTGGAGGCCGTGCTGGCCGAGGATCGCGCCTTCCTCGTCGCCCGCGGCCGGTTGGCCTTGGCCGCGCCGGCCCTGCGCGCCGCCGCCAGCCTGGACCGGGCCAGGGGCGCGGAGGCGTTGCGGGCGGTGCTGTCCAGCCGAGGCGGGCTGGCGCCGGACGCGTTCGAGCTCAGGGTGGTCAGCGTGCTGGTCGTCGAGGCCCTGACCGCCGCCCTCGAGGCGTGGCTGGAAGGGGGCGGGGAGGCCGACCTGCTGGCGCTGACCGGGCAGGCGCTGGACGTGGTCGAAGCCGGCGCCGGCGCGGTCCTGTCGCCGTCGCGCCCTTAGGAGCACCTGCCGAACGGGCGAGATCGGCCCTGATCGCGGCCCCCTTGGAAATACCCCGGACGGCGTCTATTGCAGGTCGTCGGGTCCCTCGGGGCGGATAGTTTCGGAACTCATGGGAGGCGACGTGACGCTCCAAACAGTTGAACCCGCGCAGGCCCTTGCGGCGCGTACTGACGGGCTCTATCGCTGGCTGTTGGACCAGGCCATGCCGGTTTGGACCGGCGCAGGCTACGATGCGCGGACCGGCGCGTTCGCGGAGGCGCTGGATCAGGAGCGGCGTCCGACGAGCACCGTGCTGCGCGCCCGCGTCCAGGCCCGCCAGATCTATGTGCTCTGCGCCGCCGGGCGCCTCGGCTGGCAGGGGCCGTGGGCCGAGATGGCGGCGCGGGCGATGGACTTCTTCCTGGCCCGCTTCCAGCGGTCCGACGGCGCGTTCCGTTTCAGCATCGGCCCCGACGACGGTGGAAACCCCGAGGCGATGTTCTACGAACAAGCCTTCAGCCTGCTGGCCATGGCCCATGTGGCGGCGGTTCAGCCGGGCCGCCAGGACGTTCGCCTCGCCGCGCATCGCCTGTTGGACGGACACATGGCCGAACGCCGCCTGAGCCAGGGCGGTTTCCGCGAGGGCGGGGACCGGCCGTATCAGTCCAATCCGCACATGCACCTGCTGGAGGCGGCCCTGGCCTGGGAGGCGGCCGAGCCGGACGGGCCCTGGGCGGCGCTGGCCGACGAGGTGGCGACCCTGGCGGCGGAACGGTTCATCGACCCCGACCGCGGTTTCCTGCGCGAGTTCTTCAATGCGGACTGGACCCCGGCCGGCGGCGAGGCGGGGCGGGTCGTCGAACCGGGTCATCAGTTCGAATGGTGCTGGCTGCTGCGCCGTTGGGGGCAACGCCGGCCGGGCGCGCCCCTGGAAGCCCAAGCCCGCCGCCTGTTCGAAATTGGCGTGCGACACGGCGTCGACCCTGAACGCAACGTCGCGATCGATGAGCTCGATAGCAATCTTGACGTCCTGACGCCGACCGCCCGCCTCTGGCCGCAGACCGAGCGGATCAAGGCGGCGCTGGCCATGGCCGAAGTCGGGGACTCCGAGTCCGCCCTACGGGAAGCCGCCGCCGGCGTTGATGGACTGAGGCCCTACCTGGACACGCCGGGGCCCGGGCTCTGGCGCGACCGCATGGTGGTCGACGGGAGCTTGGTCGCCGGGACCGCGCCGGCCACCAGCCTCTACCACATCGTCGGCGCGATCGAGGAACTGGCTCGCTGGCGTGGCCAGTTCGCTGCGCCGCCTTTCCCCTCCGAACGGCCCTAGCCCAGCAGCGCGATCGCCACCGACGGGGCGGGACTGCGCCAGTGGCGCAGCAGCCGCCAGCCGGCCTGCCCGGCCAGCTGGGCCAGGCGCTCGATGGTGAACTTGTACGAGTTCTCGGTGTGGATGGTCTCGCCTTTGGCGATGGCGAAAACCTTGCCGGCGACGCGCAGGGTCTGGTCGCGGCGGCTGACCAGATGCATCTCCATACGGCTGGCGGCGGCGTTCCACACCGCGCGGTGGTCGAAGGCGTCGGGGTCGAGGTCGCCGCCGAGCTCGCGGTTGATCCGGACCACAAGGTTCTTGTTGAAGGCGGCCGTGACGCCCTGGGCGTCGTCATAGGCGGCCGTCAGCGTCGCCTCGTCCTTGGCCAGGTCGACCCCGACGATCAACTGCGCGCCTTCGCCAAGCTGACCGCGGATCACGCCCAGCAGGCGGATGGCGTCCTCAGGGTCGAAATTGCCGATGGTCGAGCCGGGGAAGAAACCGGTGCGCGGTCGCTTGAGGGCCTCGGGCGGCAGGTGCAGCGGCCGGGTGAAGTCGGCGGCCAAGGGCGCCACCTGCAGGCCGGGATAGCGGTCGGCCAGCCGCTGCGCCGCCTGGCGCAGGGCGTCCGGACTGATGTCGATGGGCACGTACAGCGCCACCTGCGGGGCGGCGTCGAGCACCAGCTGGGTCTTGGTGCTGGCCCCGCTGCCGTACTCGACCAGCGCCGCGCCGTCCGAGAGGGCGGCGGCGAGGTCGTCGGCGATGTCGGCCAGCAGCGCCGTCTCCTGGCGGGTGGGGTAGTATTCCGGCAGGGCGGTGATCGCCTCGAACAGGCGCGAGCCCTCGTCGTCGTAGAAGTACTTGGCAGGGATCGTCTTCTGCGGCTGGGCCAGGCCGTTCAGCACGTCGGCGGCGAAGGGGGCGTCCAGGCGCGCGCCGGCCCCGCCGCGCCGCCGCGCCGGGGGCGCGGCGTCCTCGGCCAGCCGCACGCCCGAGAACATCCAGCGCTGGTGCGGATAGAAGAAGTTGCGATAGGTCGCGCGCACATGGCCCCGGGGCGAGGCGAAGCAGCCGCCGCGCAGCACCATCTGGTTGACCATGAACTTGCCGTTGTACTCGCCGACCGCGCCCGGGTCGGGACGGAAGCCGGGATAGGGCGCATAGGCGCTGGCCGTCCATTGCCAGAGGTCGCCCGACATCTGGCGCAGGTCCGGATGAGCGGCGGCGCGCTCCCATTCGGCCTCGGTCGGCAGCCGCTTGCCGGCCCAGCGCGCGAAGGCGTCGGCCTCGTAATAGCTGACGTGCTCGACCGGGGCGTCCGGATCGACCGGGCCCGGACCGGCCAGGGTCAACGCCGTCCAGGCCTCGCCGTCGCGACGCCAGTAGAGCGGGGCCGTCCAGCCCTCGGCCTGGGCGCAGGCCCAGCCGTCGGACAGCCAGAACTGCGGGCGCTCGTAGCCGCCATCGGCCATGAACGCCATCCACTCGCCGTTGGTGACCAGGCGGTCGGCGAGGCGGAAAGGCGCGAGCAGGGTGCGGTGACGCGGCGTCTCGTTGTCGAAGGCGAAGCCGGCGCCGTCGTGGCCGATCTCGGCCTCGCCGTCGTCGAAGCCGACCCAGCCGGCCGGCTCGGGCGCGAGGCCGGCCCCGGGCGCGGCCTCGTCGTAGGTCGGGCGCAGGGGCGACTGGCCGAAGAGATGCAGCACGTCCATCAGGATCAATTCCTGATGCTGCTCCTCGTGGGCCAGCCCCAGGGCGACCAGATCGACGATCGCGTCGCGGCCGGTCTTCGGCGGGGCGGCCAACAGGTCGAGCATCGCCCGGTCCACCTGTCGGCGATAGGCGTGGACTCGCTCCAGGGGCGGGCGGGTGAGCAGGCCCCGCGCCGGCCGCGGCTGCCGGGGGCCGACGGCCTCGTAATAGGAATTGAACAGATAGGCGAAGCCGGGGTCGAACGGCTTCCAGGCCGGCGCATGGGGCGAGAGCACGAAGGTCTCGAAGAACCAGGTGGTGTGGGCCAGGTGCCATTTCACCGGGCTGGCGTCCGGCATGGACTGGACCACCTGGTCCTCGGCCGACAGCGGCGCGGCCAGGTCGAGGCTGGCCTGGCGCACGGCCAGATAGCGGGCGGCGAGGCGCGCCAGGGCGTCCTGGCCTCGCAACGGCGCCGGGGTCGCCACCGGCGTCCGGCTCTGGATCGGGGCGGCCCCGTCGGAGGATGCGCTCATGACCGGCACTCTGCCAGAAGCCGCGGCGGTCGGTAACCGCCTTGGCGACGACTGCCGCCACGATGATGACAGCCGCGGCGAGGAAGATCAGCGTCCATCTCGTTCCCTGTCGGCGCCTCGCCCCGTTCCAGGCCAACGCGCGGGCCGCCGCGCGTGTTCCGGCTTGGCGGCCGGCCGGCGCCCGCCTATAGGCTGGGGCCGGCCGGCTGCGGGACCGCGTCGGCCCGTTCCAGACGGGATCGCCGCCGCATGGCCAAAGCGCACAGCCACGATCACGACGACCATGGTCACGATCACCACCATGGCCATGGCCACGGCCACGGTCATTCGCACGGGCATGGTCACGGCCACGGGCATGGCCACAGCCACGCGCCGCCCGACGACTGGCGTTATGCGCTCGGCGTCGGGCTCAACCTCGCCTTCGTGGTCGTCGAGGCCATCGCCGGGCTGATCGCGCACTCGACGGCGCTGCTCGCCGACGCCGGCCACAATCTGTCGGACGTGCTGGGCCTGGCCCTGGCCGGCGGGGCCGCGTGGCTGGCGCGGCGGCCGGCCGGCGGACGGCGCACCTACGGCTACGCCAAGGCCACCGTCCTGGCCGCCCTGGCCAACGCCCTGTTCCTGATCTTCGCCTGCGGCGGCATCGTCTGGGAGGCCGTGCGCCGGTTCGGCGAGCCCGAGGCGATCAAGCCGGGCCTGGTCATGGCCGTCGCGGCGGCCGGGGTGGTGGTCAACACCGCCACCGCCCTGATGTTCGTCGCCGGCCGCAAGAACGACGTCAACATCCGCGGCGCCTTCCTGCACATGGCCGCGGACGCGGCGGTGTCGGCCGGCGTCATCGTCGCCGGCCTGGTCATCGCCTTGACCGGGTGGGACTGGGTCGATCCGGCGACCAGCCTGGTCATCGTCGCCATCATCTTCATCGGCACCTGGGGGCTGTTGCGCGAGTCGGTCAATCTCGCCCTGGACGCGGCGCCGGCCGGCGTCGACCTCAAGCGCCTGCAGACCTATCTCGAAGGCGGCGACGGCGTGGTCGAGGTCCACGACCTGCACGTCTGGGCGATGAGCACCACGAAGACCGCCCTGACCGTCCACATCGTCCGCCCGGACGGGGCCGACGACGAGGCCTATCGTCAGGAGGTGCTGGGGGTGCTGCGCGACGAGTTCGGCGTCGGCCACGCCACCTTGCAGATCGAGCGGGCGCGCGACGAGCACCATTGCCAGCCTCACTAGGCGGGGACCGCCAAGGCGGGCCCTCCGCGCGGCGGTTGGCGCGCGGCGGCTAGGGCGCGGTCGCGTCGCGGGCGGCGGCGAGCGTGCGCCGGCGTCGCCGCCACGCCGCGACGGCGCCGCCCAGCAGGGTCAGCAATATGCCGATGCTGAGCAGGTTGATGGCGATGAGGAAGCCGTCGTTGTGGTGCGAGATGCGCGGGTCCGATCCCATCAGGCGGATGGCCTGGAACCCGAGCGAGGCGCCCTGGAGCAGCATGGCCACGGCCAGCCAGCGGCTGCTGTAGCGGATGGCCAGCACCAGGAAGCCGACGGCGAGCAGGGTGTCGGCCGTCAACAGCACGTAGATCAGGGCGACATGGGGGACCAGCGCGTTGGCCAGGCCCGCGCCCAGCCAGGCGATCGCGACCATGATCGCGCCGCCGCGCTCCGCTGGCCCGCCGCGCCATATGGCGAAGGCGACCACGGCGATTAACGGGATCAGCCCAAGGAAACCAAGAATGGTTGTAAACAAAAACGCGCCCCTGAGGTCGTCAGGGGCGCGAATATCACATTCCGGTTAAATCTTCCGGAATCTGAAAGCGGGGTTTTAGACCGCGCGCTTCATTTCGGGCGTGTAGAGCGCCTGGTCGGCGTCCTTGCCCCAGATGCCGATCAGCTTGGTGCGGATGCCGACGCGGAGCTTGGCTTCGGCCAGCTCGTTGTGGGCGTCGACCATCGCGGTGCGCGCGGTCGAGAGGGCCGAGATCGCTTCGGCGATCTTGGCGTAGGCCGGGTCGGCCACCACGGCGGAGAGGCGCAGTTCTTGGCGCGCCTGCATCAGATCCGTCATCAGCTTGGACGCTTCGACCATAGCGGCGTCCACGGCGTTCTCAGCCGTCCACAGCTGGTTCGCAACACCTTGAGCAACGTGCGTCTTGTCCACCGTCATCCTCCATGGGTTCAGGACCGCGGTAAGGTAAACAGAAAGCTAACGCCTTCGCCATCTAAAAAGGAATTGTTAACCATGTTTTCCCTCCGGTTGTTCTGGAGAAATCGCGGTTTCGACAGGGGCGTCGGCGCGGACTTGGTGAACAAGTCATTATGGTTGTTGACGTTTTGGATCGAAACATGCGTCGGCGAAGTAAAGCGTTAGGCAATCCGCTCTAGGCTTGTGCTCCAGAGGGATGAAACAGCCCGATCACGCGTCCTCGGGCCCCCCGATCACGCGCCCTCGGGCGCCAACGGCGAAGAGGCATGACGGCGCGACATCCGCAGATCAGGCCAAGACGGAGCGGACTATCCTTTCAAGGCAGGATAGCCGGCGTCGCGTTGTTGACCGCCGTGGCGGTGCTGGCCGCCGCCAGCCTCGTTTTCGTCCTCGCCCAATGGCGGGCCGAGCAGGAGATGCTCGCGCGCGAGGAGGCCACCCTGGCCGGCGTCGTCGCCGCCAACGCCGCCGACGCCCTGTCCGCCGGTCAGCCCGGCAAGGTCCAGGTCCTGCTCGACACGCTGCGGGGCAGTTCGCGCTCGGCCGAGGCCGAATTCGTCGATTCCCAGGGCCGCATCCTGGCCCGGTTCGCGCGGTCGAACGATCCCGAGCCGGCCGGCGGCGCGCGCCTGGGCGTGGTCCGCGCGCCGGTCATGGTGCGTGGCGAGAAGGTCGGCGAGGTGGTGCTTCGGGCCTACGACGTGCGCCTGGCCTCGCTGTTCCCGCGCTATCTCGCGGTGGGCGGGGCGCTGTTCTTCGCCGCGACCGGCCTGGCGCTGCTGATGGGGCAGTGGCTGGCGGCGCGGGCGATCGAGCCGGTGGAGCGGCTGTCCCGGGCCATGCAGGCGGTCACCGAGCACGGCCGCTACGACCGCAGCGTCGAGGTCGACGCCGACGACGAGATCGGCCGGCTGACCGACAGCTTCAACGACCTCCTGGCGCGGCTGGACGCCAACGACCGCGACCTGCGCGCGGCCATGGAGCAGCTGGTCCAGGCCCGCGACGCCGCCGAGGCGGCCAATGTGCTGAAGTCGCATTTCCTGGCCAATATGAGCCACGAGATCCGCACGCCCCTCAACGGCGTGCTGGCCATGGCCCAGATCATGGCCATGGGCGAGCTGTCGTCGATCCAGCAGGAGCGGCTGGACGTCATCCGCCATTCGGGCGAGGCGCTGCTGGCCATCCTCAACGACCTGCTCGACCTGTCCAAGATCGAGGCCGGCAAGATGGAGCTCGAGCTGGCCGGGTTCGACACCGCCGACCTGGCCCGCACGGTTCACGCCGGCTTCTCGCCGCTGGCCGAGGCCAAGGGACTGGATTTCCGGCTGGAGATCGCCGCGGGCGCGGCCGGCCGCCGGGTCGGCGACGCGGCGCGGCTGTCGCAGATTCTCAACAACCTGATCTCCAACGCGCTGAAGTTCACCGCGCACGGCGAGGTCGCCGTCCGCCTGGAAGGCCTGGAGCCGGACGGCGAGGCGGGCCTGCGCATCGTGGTGGCCGACACCGGCGTCGGCGTGCCGCTGGAGAAGCAGCCGTTCCTGTTCCAGAAGTTCACCCAGGCCGATTCCTCGACCACCCGCCGCTTCGGCGGCACGGGCCTGGGCCTGGCGATCTGCCGCGAGCTGGCCCACCTGATGGGCGGCTCGATCGCCGTCGAGAGCCAGGAGGGCCGGGGCTCGACCTTCACCGTCGAGCTGCCGCTGAGGCGCATCGGCGCCGAGGCCGAACCGGCCGAACCGGTCGCCGCCCCCGCGGTCCAGCGCGTTCCGACCCCGACGGGGACCCCGGCGCCGGTCGAGCCCTCGGCGCTCCGCGTCCTGGCCGCCGAGGACAACGCCACCAACCAGCTGGTGCTGAGCACGGTGCTGCAGACTTTCGGCGTCGAGCTGGTGATGGTCGCCGACGGGCGCGCCGCGGTCGAGGCCTGGGGCCTGGGCGACTTCGACGTGATCCTGATGGACATCCAGATGCCCGAGATGGACGGGCTGGCCGCCACGCGGGCCATCCGGGCGGCCGAACTGGCGGCGGGGCGGGCGCGCACGCCGATCGTGGCGGTCTCGGCCAACGCCATGACCCACCAGGTCAAGGAATATCTGGAGGCCGGGATGGACGCTCACGTCGCCAAGCCGATCGAGCTGGCCAGCCTGCACGAGGCGCTGGAGCGGGCCTTGAGCGCCGGCCAGCCGGCGCCGGAGGAAGAAGCGGCCTGAGGCGCGGCTCAGGCGTTCCGGCCCGCCCGGCCCAGCGCCGCGGCGCCGCGGGCCAGCGCCTCGATCCGGGCCCAGTCGCCCGCCGCCACGGCGTCCGGCGGCGTGATCCAGCTGCCGCCGACGCACAGAACGTTGGCGAGGCCCAGATAATCCGGCGCATTGGCCTCGGTGATCCCGCCGGTCGGGCAGAAGCGCACGTCGCCGAACGGTCCGCCGAAGGCCTTGACCGCCGCCGCCCCGCCGCTGACCGAGGCGGGGAAGAACTTGAAGTGGGTCAGGCCGAGGTCGAGGCCGCGCATGACGTCCGAGGCGGTGGCGACGCCGGGCAGCAGCGGGACGCCGGCCTTGGCGGCGGCCTTGGCCAGCGGCTCGGTCAGCCCCGGACTGACGACGAACCGCGCGCCGGCGGCCACGGCGTCGGACAGATGGCCCGGGCCGAGGACGGTGCCGGCGCCGACCACGACGTTCTCGACCTTGGCCATGGCCTTGATGACCTCGAGGGCGGCCGGGGTGCGCAGGGTCACCTCCAGCGCCAGCAGGCCGCCGGCCGCCAGCGCCCGGGCCATCGGGACCGCGTCCTGGACCTTGTCGATCACCAGCACCGGTATCACCGGCGACAGGCGCATGACGTGTTCAATGTCGCGGCTCATGGCTTGGCCTTTCAGAAGAAGATGCTGCCGCCGGCTTCCGCCGCGCCGGCTATGGCCCGGAACGGGGCGAACAGTTCGCGGCCGAGGCCGTGTTGCGGCTGGCGGAAGACGGCCGGCGTCCGGGCGGCGAACTCGGCCGGGTCGACCAGCGCCTCCAGCACCCCGGCGTCGCCGTCGAGGCGGATGCGGTCGCCGTCGCGCAGCCGCGCGATCGGCCCGCCGTCGACGGCCTCGGGGCTGAGATGGATGGCGGCCGGCACCTTGCCCGAGGCGCCCGACATGCGCCCGTCGGTGACCAGGGCGACCTTGAAGCCGCGGTCCTGGAGCACGCCGAGCGAGGGCGTCAGCGAATGCAGCTCGGGCATGCCGTTGGCCTTGGGGCCCTGGAAACGGACCACGGCGACGAAGTCGCGCTCCAGCTCGCCGCGCTTGAACGCGGCCAGGAAGTCCTCCTGGCTATGGAACACCAGGGCCGGGGCCTCGACGGCGCGGTTGGCGGGGGCGACCGCCGAGACCTTGATCACCGAGCGGCCGAGGTCGCCGGTCAGCAGCCGCAGGCCACCCTCGGGATCGAAGGGGTTGGAGACCGGGCGCAGGATGTCCTCGTCGAGCGAGGCGGCGGGCGCCTCGCGCCAGGCCAGGGCGCCGTCGAGCAGGTAGGGCTCCTTGGCGTAGGCGCGCAGCGAGCCGCCGGCGACGGTCGCCTTGTCTTCGTGCAGAAGTCCCGCGTCCAGCAGTTCGCGGATCAGGAAGGCCATGCCGCCGGCCGCGTGGAAGCGGTTCACGTCGGCCGAGCCGTTGGGATAGATCCGCGCCAGCAGGGGGGTGACCTTGGAGAGGTCCTCGAAGTCCTGCCAGTCGATCAGGACGCCCGCCGCCCGCGCCATGGCCGGCAGGTGGATGGCGTGGTTGGTCGACCCGCCCGTGGCCATCAGCCCGACCACGGCGTTGACGATCGCCTTCTCGTCGACAACCCGGCTCATCGGCGCCTCGCCGGCCTGGGCCAGGGCGCAGGCCCGCTGGGCGGCGGCGCGGGTGAGGGCCTCGCGCAGGGGCGTGTCCGGATTGACGAAGGCCGCGCCGGGCAGGTGCAGGCCCATGACCTCCATCATCATCTGGTTGGAGTTGGCGGTGCCGTAGAAGGTGCAGGTGCCGGCGGCGTGGTAGCTCTCGGCCTCGGCCTCCAGCAGCTCCTCGCGCCCGACCTTGCCCTCGGCGAACAGGGCGCGGACGCGGGCCTTCTCCTTGTTGGGCAGGCCCGAGGTCATCGGCCCGGCGGGGACGAACACCGTCGGATAATGGCCGAACGACAGCGCCCCGATGGTCAGGCCCGGCACGATCTTGTCGCACACCCCAAGGCACAGGGCGGCGTCGAACATGTTGTGGGTCAATGCGATCGCCGTGGCGGCGGCGATGACGTCGCGCGAGAACAGCGACAGCTCCATGCCCGGCCGGCCCTGGGTGACGCCGTCGCACATGGCCGGCACGCCGCCGGCGACCTGGGCGGTGCAGCCGACCTCGCGCACGGCCGCCTTGATGGCGGCGGGATAGGTCTCGAACGGCTGGTGCGCCGACAGCATGTCGTTATAGGCGGTGACCACCCCGACATTGACCGCCTCGGCGCCGCGCAGGCGCAGCTTGTCGCCCAGGGGCGCGGCGGCGAAGCCGTGGGCGAGGTTGCCGCACGACAGCGTCTGGCGGGCCGGCCCGGCGCCGCGGGCCTCGTCCATGCGGGCCAGATAGTCGGCCCGCGTCTCGCGGCTGCGGGCGCGGATGCGCTCGGTGACCTCGGCGATGGTCGGGTTCAAGGTCGCCATGCGGGTCTCTCCTAAACGGCCGGGCGCGGATCAGGGCGCCCAGAAGAACGCGACGGGCGCGCGGTCCTGGCGCAGCAGCGCCCGCACCGGCATTTCGGCCTGATCGTCGCCGGCCAGGGCCCGCCGCCAGGCGTCGAGCTTGTCCTGGCCCTTGACCAATATGGCGATGCGCCGCGTGTCCAGCAGGGCGCGCAGCGTCAGCGACATCCGCGCCGAGGCGCCGGCCGCCTGGGCGACCTCGGCCGCGCAGGCGAACGCCTCGCCGTCCGGGTCGAGGGCGCGCGGCAGGACCGGATTGTGCGGGAACAGCGAGGCGACGTGGCCGTCCGCCCCCATGCCCAGCAGCACGACGTCGAAGGGGCGGGCTATGGCCGCCACGGCGGCGTCGACCTCGGCCACGGCGGCCTCGGGGGTCGGGGCGGCGGTCTTGAGCGGGACCAGCGCCGCCGCCGCCGCCCGTCCCTGCAGCAGGCGCTCGCGCAGCAGGCCCTCGTTGCTGGCGCCGCTGGCCGTCGGGGCCCAGCGCTCGTCCGACAGGGTGACCTGGACGCGGTCCCAGGCCAGGTCGGCCTGGCGCAGGCGGTCGTAGAGGCCGCCCGGCGTCGTGCCGCCGGTGGCGACGAAGCCGGCCCGGCCGCGTGCGCCGAGCCCGGCCGACAGCGCCCCGGCGATCTCGGCGGCCAGGGCCTCGGTCATGGCCTCGGCGTCGGGGAACAGGCGTTCGGTCGGGTTCATCGGTCGTCCCAGCTGTGGCCGTCGCGCTCGATCAGGGCGTAGGCGGCCGACGGGCCCCAGGCCCCGGCCGGATAGGCCGAGGGGGCCATGCCCTGCCGCTTCCAGCCGTCGACGATCCCGTCGACCCAGATCCAGGCCGCCTCCTGCTCGTCGCGGCGGACGAAAAGGGTGGTGTTGTTCTTGATCGCCTCCAGCAGCAGCCGCTCGTAGGCGATGCGCCGCCGCCCCTGCTTGAAGGCGTCGTCCAGCGACAGGTTGAGGCTGACGGGCTTGAGCTCGACCCCCTCGATGCTGGGCGTCTTGTTCATCAGCGACAGCGAGATCTCTTCTTCCGGCTGCAGGCGGATGGTCAGGCGGTTGGCGCGCAGGTCCTGGCCCGAGAAGATCGAGTGCGGCACGGCCCGGAACTGGATCATGATCTCGGACGACCGCTCCGGCAGGCGCTTGCCGGTGCGCAGATAGAAGGGCACGCCGGCCCAGCGCCAGTTGTCGATGTCGGCGCGGATGGCCACGAAGGTCTCGGTGTCGCTCTCGCCGCCGCCGGTCTCGTCGGCGTAGCCGATGGCGGTGCGGCCGTCGGCCACCCCTTTGCCGTACTGGCCGCGGGCGGTCTTGTTCCAGACGTCCCGGCCCGACAGCGGCCGCAGCGAGCGCAGGACCTTGACCTTCTCGTTGCGCACGGAATCGGCGTCCAGGTGCGCCGGCGGCTCCATCGCCACCAGGCACAGCAGCTGCAGGATGTGGTTCTGCACCATGTCGCGGATGGCGCCGTAGTCGTCGTAATAGGACCAGCGGCCCTCGACGCCGACGGTCTCGGCGACGGTGATCTGCACCTGCTCGATCGAGACGTGGTCCCAGAGCGGCTCGAAGAAGGCGTTGGCGAAGCGCAGGGCGATGAGGTTCTGCACCGCCTCCTTGCCGAGATAGTGGTCGATGCGGAAGATGCGGCTCTCGTCGAAGGCCGTGCCCAGCACGTCGTTGATCTCGCGGCAGGAGGCGAGGTCGTGGCCCATCGGCTTTTCGACGACGATGCGGCTGTTGTCGTGGGCCAGGCCCGCCGCCTGCAGGTTGGCGCAGATCGGCTCGAACAGGTTGGGCGAGGTCGACAGGTAATAGATCGCCTCCCGCGCGCCCGAGAGCGCGGCCTTCAGCCCCTCGAACGAGGCCGGGGTCTCGGCGTCGACCGCCACGTAGGACAGCCGGGCGCGGAAGCGTTTCCAGGCCCCCTCGTCGAAATGGCCGTCGGCCCGGGCCTTGACCGCCGCCAGGGTCTTTTCGGCGAAGGCCTCGTCGCTCAGCGCCGACCGCGAGGCGCCCAGCACGGCCCAGCCGGCGGGCAGCAGGCCGTCCAACTCCAGGAAGTAAAGCGACGGGAGCAGCATGCGCAGCGACAGGTCGCCGGTGGCTCCGAAGATGACGATGGCGCGGTCAGCTTTCATGGCCCTTGCTTCTACAGGCGGCCCGGAACAATGACAACGTTGTCATTGTTCCGTTATGCGGGAATTCCGCCGATCCAGGTTTCGAGGACGTCGAGGCGGTCGTCGACGAGCACGAGATCGGCGCGGTATCCGGGCGCGATGACGCCCAGCTGGCCGTCCAGGCCCAGGAAACGGGCTGGCGACAGGCTGGCCATGCGCGCCGCGCTCGCCAGATCAACGCCCAGCATGGCCATGCTGTTGCGCACGGCGGCGGCCATGTCGAGGTCGGAGCCGGCCAGGGTGCCGGCCTCGTCGACGCAGACCCCGTCGCGCACGACGATGCGCCGGCCCTGCAGTTCGAAGGTCTTGTCCGCGAGGCCGACGGTCGGCATGGCGTCGGTGACCAGCATCAGGCCGGCCTCGCCCTTGAGGCGCAGCGCCAGGCGCAGGGCCGCCGGATGGACGTGGCGGCCGTCGACGATGATCCCGCAGACGCCGCGCGGGTCCTCCAGCGCGGCCCCGACCACGCCCGGCTCGCGGCTGCCCAGCGGCGACATGGCGTTGAACAGGTGGGTGAAGCCGGTCACGCCCGCGTCGAGGGCGGCCCGCATGGTCTCGTAGCCGGCGTTGGTGTGGCCCGCCGCGACGATCACCCCGGCCTGGCGCAGCCGGCCGATCAGGTCGAGCCGCATGGTCTCGGGCGCCAGGGTGACCAGGGTGCGGCCGCGCTTGAGCGAGGTCAGCAGCGGCAGCCAGCTTTCATCCAGGGTCTGGAACTTCGACGGGTCGTGGATGCCCTTGCGCCGTTCACTGATGAACGGGCCCTCGATGTGCACGCCCAGCACGCCGGGCACGCCGGCGGCGATGGCCTCGTCGGCGGCGGCGATGGCGCGGGCGATCACCGCCTGGTCGTCGCTGATCAGGGTGGGCAGGAAGCCGGTGGTGCCGAAGCGGCGATGGGCGCGGCCGATGGCGGCCACGGCCTCGACCGACGGGTCGTCGTTGAACAGCACGCCGGCGCCGCCGTTGACCTGGGTGTCGATGAAGCCGGGCAGCAGGACGCCGCCGCCGAGGTCGCGCAGATCGTCCGCCGCCGGAACGCCGTCGACCACGGCCGCGATCCGCCCGCCTTCGACAACAACCGACTTGCCTTCGACGAATCCGTCCGCGGTCAGGACGCGGCCGTTGACCAGAGCGGTAATCATCAGACGGTTTCGGTGACCTTGTTGAGGTTGGGCGGCGAGTCGGGATCATAGCCCCGCGCGAGCGAGAGCGCGTTGGCCATGCGGTAGAAGCTCTGGATCTGCAGGATCGGCTCGACGGCCGGATGGGCGGCCAGGGCGGGCAGGCGCAGCACGCCGGCCTCGCCGTTTCCGCCGGCGGCGGCCAGCATGACGTCGGCGCGGCGGGCGGCGAACTCGGCCACCAGGGCGTCGACGCCCTCGGCCGTCTCGTCGTCCTGGCGGAACACCAGGGCCGGGAAGTCGGCCTTCACCAGGGCCATGGGGCCGTGCTTGACCTCGGCCGAGCTGAAGGCCTCGGCGTGCAGGCCGCAGGTCTCCTTGAACTTGAGGGCCGCCTCCTGGGCGACGCCGAAACCGACGCCGCGACCCAGCACATAGAGGTTGCGGGCCAGCCGCAGGCGCTCGGCGGCCGGCGTCCAGTCCAGCGTCCAGGCCTGGGCCAGCTGGCCCGGCAGGTCGGCCAGGGCGGCGCGCAGGTCCTCGTCGCCGGTCCATTCGGCGACCAGCTGGACGATGCCGGCCAGGGCGGCGATGTAGGATTTGGTCGCCGCGACGCTCAGTTCGGGTCCGGCCCACAGCGGCAGGGTTTCGTCGGCCAGGGCGGCCAGGGGCGAATCGGCGACGTTGACCAGGGCGACGACATAGGCGCCGGCGTCCTTGGCCGCCTGGGCGGCGGCCACCAGGTCGGGGCTCTTGCCCGACTGCGAGATGGCCAGGCACAGGGTCCCGGCCAGCTGGGTCGGGGCGGCGTAGACCGAGCTGACCGACAGGGCGGCCGACGAGGTCAGCACGCCGGTGCGGGTCTCGATGAGGTATTTGGCGAAGGTGGCGGCGTGGTCCGAGCTGCCGCGGCCGCAGGTGACCACGGCCCGGGGCTTCATGGCGCGCAGCGTCGCGCCCAGCCGGACGGCGCGCTCGCGGTTGGCCTGCAGCTGGGCGGCGACCGCGCCGGGCGCCTGGGACGCCTCCAGGAACATGCGCGTGGCCTCGGGGGGGCGGCCCGACGGCGTCGGGCTTGGTGTTTCAGCGGTCAACGCGCGCGCTCCGGACACTGATGGACTCTAGGACAGGGCGTTCAGCTCGGCGACGAAGTCGTAGGCGTCGCCGCGATAGTAGGACTGGGTGACCTCGACCGCGCGGCCGTCCTTGAGGAAGCTCCGTCGCTCGATCAGCAGGCCGGCGTCCTTCTCCGAGACCCGCATGAGCTCGGCCTGCTCGGCGGTGAACAGCACCGCGCGCAGCCGCTGCAGGGCGCGGGCGGGGCGGTGGCCGGTCTTCTCCAGGGCCTCGTAGAGCGAGGACTGCACGGCGTCGACCGAAGGCAGACAGAAGGCGGCGATGGTCGAATATTCCAGCGCCATCGGCGCGCCGTCGGCGAAACGGATGCGGTGGAACCGGTAGACCCGCGTGCCGGGCGACAGGCCCAGGGTCAGGGATTCCTCGGGGGTGACCTCGCCCTCGGCCTTGCTGAGCCAGACGCTGTGCGGGGTGCGTCCGCGCGAGATCATGTCCTCGGAGAACGAGGACAGCTTGGAGAAGCTTTTCTCCACACGGGCGGCGACGAAGGTGCCGGCCCCCTGGCGGCGGGTGAGCAGCCCCTCGCTGACCAGGCCGTCCAGCGCCTTGCGGACGGTGATCCGCGATACCGCGTATTCCTCGGCCAGGTCGCGTTCGGCCGGCAGGGCGTCGTCGGGGCCGAGCTTCTTCTTCTGGATGGCGTCGCGCAGCACGCGCTGGAGCTGCTGGTACAGCGGCGCGTGGCTGGCCCCGTCCAGCGGACCGATCAGCTCGATGAATGACGCCACGTCTCAACTCCCGCGAATCTGGCGCTCTGCGGCGCCGGTTGAGGGGTCTATGCCATAGTCTATTACCATTTGCATACCAATAATTGCGTGGTTTTCAATTGGTGATGTTTTGGGCTTGCAATTTATCCAGGTTTGATGACAGCGTTACGGCAAGCCCGGCTCAATGCTGCACCTAAGCGCGAAGTCGGGAGCGTAAGCGGTCTTGTATTGGGCTTTATGGAAGAGCCCGGCGAGGGATGCCGGCGCGCTTCAAGGGGAGAGGAACTCATGCGTTTTAGCAGAACCATGCTGATCGGCACGGCCAGTCTGGCGGCCATGCTCGGAGCCGCGCAGGCCGCCCTGGCCGCCGACGCGCCCGCCGCCAACGGCGGCACGGTCGAGGAGCTGGTCGTCACCGGCATTCGCCAATCGTTGCAGAAGTCTCTGGAGACCAAGCGTAACGCCGACGCCATCGTCGACGCCATCACCGCCGAGGACATCGGCAAGTTCCCGGACTCGAACGTCGCCGAATCGCTGTCGCGCATTCCCGGCGTCACCGTCGACCACGCCTTCGGCCAGGGCGAGAAGGTCTCGATCCTGGGCACCGACCCGGCCCTGAACCGCACCCTGCTCAACGGGCAGACGGTGGCCTCCGCCGACTGGTTCATCCTCGACACTCCGGGCCGCACCTTCAACTACACGCTGCTGGCGCCGGAAGTCGTCGGCCGCGCCGACGTCTACAAGTCGCCCGAGGCGCGCGTCGACGAAGGCAGCATCGGCGGCACGGTGGTGATCAACACCCGCAAGGCGCTCGACCTGCCGGCCAACACCATCTCGGGCCAGGTCGGCTATGTGTACAACGACCGCTCGGGCGACGGTAATCCGGCCCTGTCGCTGCTCTACAGCTGGAAGAACCCGGACCAGACCTTCGGGGTCGTCGCCTCGTACCAGCACGCCGAGGACAAGCTGCGCCGCGACGGCTTCGAGACCTACGGCACCATGTCGGGCGCCGACTACCTGGCCAACGCCCAGGGCTGCAACCCGGCGCCCGCCACGCCCGGCGCCGCCTGCACGCCGGGGACCCTGGCCCGCGTCGCCGCCATCGTCGGCAACAACCTCACCGCCCGCGGCCCCAATTCGCTGGCCTCGTCGTTCTTCCAGCAGGACCGCAAGCGCGACGGCTTCACGCTGGGCGTCCAGTACCACCCGAACGACAAGCTGGCGATCGACCTGGACGGCCTCTACGTCAAGGCGTCCTACGACAACTACAACCAGTCCGACTACGCCTTCATGAGCCCGTCGGCCAACGCCCTGACCGGCATGACCGTCTCGAACGGCGTCATCACCGGGGCCACCTTCGCCAACACCTCGCCGGCCGACTGCATCGTGCCGGTCAAGAACTCGGCGGGGGCGGTCACCGGCAGCGCGCCCGGCAACTGCGTCGGCCAGTCCTACCTGGACGTCCAGGACCGCAAGTCCGACGTCAAGACCTACGCCGTCAACCTGAAGGGCAGCTACGACTTCGGCGACGGCTGGCTGGGCTCGGCCCAGCTGGGCACCACCAAGGCCACCGGCGGCACCAAGCAGCAGTACTTCGCCGAGTTCGCGGCCCAGGGCGGCTACAGCTACTCGATCGCCGGGACCCCGGGCGGCGCCCCGACGCTGAACTACGCCACCAACGTCCAGCAGGACCCGACCCAGTGGAAGCTGGGCGCCGGCTGGGACGGCAACTTCCTGCGGCAGCCGACCTCGGACAAGGAAAGCTACGCCCAGGCCGACGTCACCAAGAGCCTGTCGGGCCCGATCACCTCGTTCCAGGTCGGCCTGAAGTACCGCGACCACGAGACCTCGCAGCGCTCCGAGCAGGGCTCGATCAGCAACCTGTTCACGACCCTGGCCCAGATCGGGCCCGGCATGACGCCCGGCGACTATCTCGACGGCTTCAGCGGCGTCTCGCAGGACATGAAGAACCGCGTCACCCTGAACAAGGGCGCCTGGGAGCAGTTCGTCTCGAAGATCCCGCTCAACACCGGCTCGGGCGGCTTCAACGGCTATTCGCCGCAGTACAACTCGACCTTCAACGTCGAGGAGAAGGTCACCGCCGGCTACGCCCAGGCCAACTTCAACCTGGAAGGCCTGCGCGGCAACGTCGGCGTGCGCATCGTCCACACCGAGCAGGTCTCGCAGGGCTTCAACGTCGACACCAACAACAAGGCCACGGCGGTCTCGGTCACCAACAGCTACGACAACGTGCTGCCCAGCCTGAACGTCGCCTACAACCTGCGTGACGACCTGATCCTGCGCTTCTCGGCGGCCCAGGTGATGGCGCGGGCCAACTACGCCGACCTGACGCCGTTCCTGTCGCTGCAGGACACGGTGCACACCGGCAGCGGCGGCAATCCGAACCTGAAGCCCTACAAGGCCAGCAACGTCGACGCGACCGTCGAGTGGTATTTCCAGCCGGGCGCCTACCTGGCCGGCCAGGTGTTCTACAAGGACATCTCGAACTACGTGGTCGCCGGCACGGTGAGCGAGCAGCACTTCAACATCACCACCGGCACCGTCGACCCCTACACCATCTCGCGGCCGTCGAACGCCGGCGCGGCCGAGGTCAAGGGCTTCGCCGTCTCGTATCAGCAGAACTACGCCTACGGCTTCGGCCTGGTCGCCAACTACACCTATTCGGACGCCAGCACCGACATCGGCACGCCGCTGCCCTACAACTCCAAGAACCAGATCAACCTGACGCCGTTCTGGGAGCAGGGGCCGTTCAGCGCCCGGGTGAGCTATTCCTGGCGCTCGAAGTACTTCACCGGCATCGACCGCGGCGACAACATGTTCGTCGACGAGTACACCCAGCTGGACGCCTCGGCGAGCTGGCAGTTCACCAAGCAGCTGCAGCTGACGGTCTACGCTCAGAACCTGCTCGACGAGGACTATTACAGCTACGCCAACGTCAAGCAGCAGATCCGGTCGAACTACCGGACCGGCCGCCAGCTGGTCGCCGCCATCCACTTCAAGTTCTAGTCCCGCATCAAACGCCCCCGTGGACGCGCGCCGTCGACGGGGGCCTCTTCCCGATTTCCCCTTGCGAACCGAACCACCCCTCGGAGCGGATCGCGCGACTGGACGAGACGGCCCCGCTCGCGGAGGCTTGTCTCGTCCGCCTTTTCTTCGCTTAACCGCGCTGATCGGGGCAAGGTGGCCTCAGGCGCGCGCGGAGTGCTTTTCATGACCTTCAAAGTCCCCGAGGCATCGCCGGTCCGCGCCGCGGCGATCGGCCTGTCCCTGACCGCCGCCCTGGCTGCGGCGCTGACCGCCCCGGCCGCCTCGGCCGCGCCGGCGGTCACGCCCGCCCCCGCCTCGATGGTCGAGACCGGCGCCGGCTTCACGGTCGATGGCGAGGTCGCCGTCTATGTTCCGGCGGGCGACGCCGAGGCGCGCCGCGCCGCCGTCTTCCTGACCGACGCCCTGGCGCGGGCGCGCGGCCTGCGCCTGGCCGTGCACGAGGGCGCGCCCGAGCCCGGCCGCAAGGCGATCGTGCTGCGCCGCGACGGCCCGGCCGGCGACGAGGCCTACCGCCTGGAGACCGGCCCCGGCGGGGCGACGATCTCGGCAGCCAAGGGGGCGGGGCTGTTCTACGGCGCCGTCACCGTCTGGCAGTTGCTGACCCAGGACGGCGACCAGGGCCCGGCCGTCGTTCCCGGCCTGCGCGTCGAGGACGCGCCGCGTTTCTCCTGGCGCGGGGTGATGCTGGATTCGGCCCGCCACTACCAGTCGCCCGCGCTCATCCGCAGCCTGATCGACGCCATGGCCGCCGAGAAGTTCAACGTCCTGCAATGGCACCTGACCGACGACCAGGGCTGGCGCATCGAGATCAAGAAGTATCCACGCCTGACCGAGGTCGGCGCCTGGCGTGTCCCCGCCGGGGCGGCGCACGGGGACATCGACCCCAAGACCGGCAAGCCGCGCATGGTCGGCGGCTTCTACACCCAGGACGAGGTGCGCGAGGTCGTGGCCTACGCCGCCGCCCGCAACATCACCGTCGTGCCCGAGATCGGCATGCCGGGCCACGCCCAGGCCGCCCTGGCCGCCTATCCCAGGCTCAGCGCCGGCCCCGCGCCGGCCGGGCCGGGCGCCGACTGGGGGGTCATGCCCTATCTCTACAATGTCGACGACGGCACGTTCGGCTTCCTGGAGGACGTGCTGACCGAGGTCATGGCCCTGTTCCCCAGCCGCTATGTCCATGTCGGCGGCGACGAGGCCCTGAAGACCCGCTGGAAGACCGACCCGGCCGTCCAGGCGCGCATGCGGGCCCTGGGGATCAAGGACGAGAACGCCATGCAGAGCTGGTTCATCCAGCGCATGGAGCACTTCCTCGAGGCGCACGGCCGCCGCCTGATCGGCTGGGACGAGATTCTCGACGGCGGCGTCGCCGCGAACGCCACGGTGATGTCCTGGCGCGGGATCGACGGGGCGGTGGCGGCGGCCAAGGCCGGCCATGACGCCATCCTGTCGCCGTCGCCGACGCTCTATCTCAACTATCGCCAGGTCCCGCCGGAGGTCGAGGCGCTGGGCCGCGGCGACGTGGTCAGCCTGCAAAGCCTCTATCGCTTCAACCCGGCCCCCGCCGCGCTCGGTCCGGAGGAGCGCAAGCACGTCATCGGCGTGCAGACCAATCTGTGGACGGAGTATGTGCCCGACGCCGCCGTCGCTCAGCGCATGTTGTTTCCCCGGCTGGCGGCCGTCGCCGAGGTGGCCTGGACCCCGGCGGAACGCATGGACTGGAGCGATTTCGGCCGGCGCCTGCCGGTCGAGCTCGGGCGCTACCGCACCCTCGGCCTGTCCTACGACCAGGCCGCGTTGCAGCCCTACGCCGAGGGGCGGGAGGTCGCTCCGGACCGCGTCCGCGTCACCCTGACCACGCCGGTCGGCCTGGGCGAGATCCGCTACACCCTGGACGGGCGCGCGCCGACCGCCACGTCGCCGCTCTACGCCGGGCCGGTCGAGACCGCCCTGCCGGCCACGGTGCGGGCGGCCGCCTTCGTCGACGGCCGCGCCCTGGCCCCCGACCGCGAGCGGCGTTTCGACCGCGTCAGCCTGCGCCGCCGCTCCAGCCACGAGCTGAAGCTCTGCTCGGACAAGGTGGCCATCAGCCTGCCGGACGACGCCGCGCGCGACGGCGGCCACGGCCGCGCCGACCGGGCCTCGTTCCAGGCCGACATCCTCAATCCCTGCTGGATCTACGAGGGGGCCGACCTCTCCGGCGTGCGCGAGATCGAGGTCGGCGTCGGCCAGATCCCCTACAATTTCCAGGTCGGCGACGACCTGAAGTCGCTCAACGACCGCCTCCGCCGGCCCCGCACGCCCGAGGGCGAGCTGGAGGTGCGCCAGGACGGCTGCGACGGCGAGCCGATCGCGGTGCTGCCGCTGAAGCCGGCGGCGGCCAGCGCGGGGGTCACGCGGCTGTCGGCCAGGATATCGCCGCGCGGCGACGGCGCGCATAGCCTGTGCTTCACCTTCGCCCAGCGTCCGGTCTCGCCGGAAGGCGACCAGCCGCTGTGGCTGTTGGACTGGGTCGGCCTGAAGCCGCCGGCCCTGGCGGTCGACGCCGGCCGCAAGCCGGCCGCATAGCAAGGAAGAGTGGGAGCATACCCGTGTCGAGTCTCGTGATCGCCGCGCCGATGCAGGGGTGGGTGGCCCCGCTCGACGAAGCGCCGGATGCGGTGTTCGCCGGGCGGATGCTGGGCGACGGCCTGGCCATCGACCCGACCGGCCAGGTGCTGTGCGCCCCGTGCGCGGGCGAGGTGATTTCGGTCCACCGCACCCGCCACGCCGTGACGCTGCGCTGCGCCAACGGCGCGGAGATCCTGATGCATGTCGGCCTCGACACCGTCGGGCTGGGCGGCGAGGGCTTCGAGACCCACGTCCGCGACGGCCAGAGCGTCCAGGCCGGCGACCCGCTGATCAGCTTCGACATCGACCTCCTGGCCGGCCGCGCCAAAAGCCTGCTGACCCCCGTCGTCGTCACCAACGGCGAGGCTTTCGAGATCGTCCGCCGCCAGCAGGACCGCGAGGCGCGGGTCGGCGACTTCCTGATGGAGGTCCGTCCGCTCGCCCGCGACGGGGCGGTCGCGACGGCCGGGGCGGGGCCGCGCGCCTCGCGCCGGCTGGTCACGCCCCTGGCCCACGGGCTGCACGCCCGCCCGGCCGCCCGGGTCGCCGACCTGGCCAAGCGCTTCGACAGCGAGGTCGAGATCGCCGCCTTCAACCGCAAGGCCAACGGCAAGAGCCCGATCGGCCTGATGGCCCTGGCCGTGCGCCACGGCGACGAGATCACCGTCTCGGCCGTGGGGGCCGACGCCGAGGCCGCCGTCGCCGCCGTCGCCGATCTGATCGCCGGCGGCATGGGCGAGGCCGCGCCGACGGCGGCCAAGACGGCCGTCGCCGCCCCGGAGCTGGAGCGCGAGCCGGTTTCGGCTCCGCTTGACCTCGCCCTGCTGCGCGGGGTGAAGGCCGCGCCCGGCCTGGCCATCGGCCAGGCGGTGCGGCTGGTCGCCCGCGACATCGCCGTGCCGGAGGCCGGAGCCGGCGTCGCCCGGGAGCGGGCCGCCCTGCTGGTCGCGCTCGACGCGGTGCGCACGCGCCTGACCGAGGCGGCCTCCTCGGGCGACCGGCAGCGCCGGGCGATCCTGGGGGCGCACCTGGCCTTCCTCGACGACCCCGAACTGGGCGCGGCGGCCGAGAGCCTCGTCGCCGAGGGCAAGAGCGCGGGCTTCGCCTGGCGCAAGGCGGTCGGCGGCTATGTCGAGGCCCTGCGCGCCCTGGGCGACGCGCGGATGGCCGAGCGGGTGGACGATCTGGTCGATCTCGAACGTCAGGTGCTGGCGGCGATCACCGGCGAGGACGAGAGCGCGGGCCCGGCCCTGCCGCAGGGAGCCATCCTGCTGGCCGAGGAGCTGCTGCCCTCGCAGCTCATGGCCCTCGACGCCGGGCGGCTGGCCGGGCTGTGCACGGCGCGGGGCGGGCCGACCTCGCACGTCGCCATCCTGGCGGCGGCGATGAACATCCCGGCCCTGGTCGCCGCCGGTCCCGGCGTGATGGCCATCGCCGACGGCGCCGGCCTGATCCTCGACGCCGACGAGGGCGTGCTGCGGGTGAGCCCGGACGCGGCGGCGCTGGCCCGCGCCCAGACCGCCCTGGCCCAGCGCGAGCAGCGCCGGGCCTCGGCGCGGGCCGCCGCCCACGAGCCGGCCCGCACCGCCGACGGCGCGCGCATCGAGGTGTTCGCCAACCTCGGCTCGCTGGCCGACGCCCGCGCGGCCGTGGCGGCGGGGGCCGAGGGCTGCGGCCTGCTGCGCACCGAGTTCCTGTTCCTCGACCGCGCCGCCCCGCCGGACGAGGACGAGCAGGCCGCCCAGTACGCCGCCATCGCCGAGGCGCTGGAGGGTCGGCCGCTGATCATCCGCACCCTCGACGTCGGCGGCGACAAGCCGGTGGCCTATCTGCCGATCCCGGCCGAGGACAACCCGGCGCTGGGCCTGCGCGGCGTGCGCGTCGGCCTCTGGCGGCCGCACATCCTGCGCACCCAGCTGCGGGCCATCCTGCGCGCCGCGCCGGCCGGCCAGTGCAAGATCATGGTCCCGATGATCGCCAGCCTCGGCGAGCTGCGCGCCGTGCGGGCGTTGCTCGACGAGGCCAAGCGCGACCTCGGCCTCGACGCGCCGATCGAACTGGGCGTGATGATCGAGACCCCGGCGGCGGCGGTGACGGCCGACATCCTGGCGGCCGAGGCCGACTTCCTGTCGATCGGCACCAACGACCTGACCCAGTACGCCCTGGCCATGGACCGCGGCAATCCGGAGGTCGCGGCCCGCATCGACGCCCTGCATCCGGCCGTGCTGCGCCTGATCGCCCGCACCGCCGAAGGCGCGGCCCGGAGCGGCCGCTGGACGGGCGTCTGCGGCGGCCTCGCCTCGGACCTCGCCGCCGTTCCGCTGCTGATCGGGCTGGGCGTCGCCGAACTGTCGGCGACGCCGGCCCAGACCCCCGACGTCAAGGCGCGCGTGCGCGGCCTGACCCTGCCGCAATGCCGGGCCCTCGCCGAAAAGGCGCTGGCCCTAGATTCCGCCGAGGCCGTGCGCGCCCTGTGCGCCGAAGCCCTGGACCGGGAGGCCTGACCATGAAATCGCCGCTCGCCGTGCTTCAGCCCCTCGGCCGGGCCCTGATGCTGCCCATCGCGGTGCTGCCGGTCGCCGGCCTGCTGCTGCGCCTGGGCCAGCACGACCTGCTCAACGTGCCGTTCATCGCCGCCGCCGGCGACGCCATCTTCTCCAACCTCGGCCTGCTGTTCGCCATCGGCGTGGCGGTGGGCTTCGCGCGCGAGAACAACGGCGCGGCCGGGCTGGCGGGCGTGGTCTGCTTCCTGGTGGCGACAAAGGGGGCCGAGACCCTGATCCACGCGCCGCCCGAGTTGCTGAAAGCGGTGGCCAAGGCCCAGGCCGACCTTGTGGTCAGCGCCTTCAAGGACAAGGCCATGGCCAAGCTCAGCGTGCCGCTGGGCATCCTGTCGGGGCTGATCGGCGGGACCTTCTACAACCGGTTCTCGGACTTCAAGCTGCCGGAATATCTGGCTTTCTTCGGCGGCCGTCGGTTCGTGCCGATCATCAGCGGCGTGGCCGGCCTGGTCCTGGCCCTGGCCTTCGGCGCCGGCTACGACGGCGTCGCCGGGGCCATCGACGGCCTCAGCCGCGCCCTGACCCAGGCCGGCGACGTCGGCCTGTTCGTCTATGGCGTGCTCAACCGGGTGCTGATCCTCACCGGCCTGCACCACATCCTGAACAACGTCGCCTGGTTCATCCTGGGCGACTATCACGGGGCGACCGGCGACCTGAACCGCTTCTTCGCCGGCGATCCCTCGGCCGGCAAGTTCATGTCCGGCTTCTTCCCGGTGATGATGTTCGGCCTGCCGGCGGCGTGCCTGGCCATGTACCACGCCGCCCGCCCCGAGCGGCGCAAGGCGGTGGGCGGCATGTTGCTGTCGATGGCCCTGACCGCCTTCCTGACCGGCGTGACCGAGCCGATCGAGTTCAGCTTCATGTTCCTGGCCCCGCCGCTGTTCGCCATCCACGCGGCGCTGACCGGCCTGGCCATGGCGCTGATGGACATGCTGCACGTGCGGTTGGGCTTCGGCTTCTCGGCCGGGCTGTTCGACTACGTGCTGAATTTCCACAAGTCGACCCGGCCCTGGGTGCTGCTGCCGTTCGGCGTCGCCTACGGCCTGCTCTATTACGGGCTGTTCCGCTGGGCGATCCGCCGCTTCGACCTCAAGACCCCGGGGCGCGAGGCGGAGGACGCCATCGTCGTCGCCCCCCGGACCGAGGGCGGCCGGGGCGAGGCCTTCGCCGCCGCCCTTGGCGGTTCAGCCAATCTGGCGACGGTCGACGCCTGCACCACGCGCCTGCGCCTGGTCGTGCGCGACCAGGCGGCCGTCGACGAGGCGGCGTTAAAGGGGTTGGGCGCGCGGGGCGTCATCCGTCCCTCGGCCGAAGCCTTGCAGGTGGTGCTGGGGCCGATCGCCGATCAGGTGGCCGGCGAGATCCGCGCCCGGCTGGCCCAGGGGCCGGTCGAGGCCCTGGCCCGCGCCGCCGCGCCGTCGGCGCCCGCCGCTCCCGTCGTGGCGGGGTCCGCCGCGGCGGCGTCCGCGCCCGACGCCCGCGCCCTGCTGGCCGCGCTCGGCGGTCCCGACAACCTCCGCGCCGTCGCCACCTGCTCCAGCCGGCTGCGGCTGACCGTGGTCGAGAGCGCGGCGGTGGACGAAGCGGCGCTGCGCGGCCTCGGCGTGCGCGGGGTGGTCAAGCCCAAGCCCGGCGCCGTCCACGTGCTGATCGGCCCGGCGGCCGAGGCGGCGGCCCAGGCGTTGCGCGGACTGGTCCCGGCGGCGGGCTGAGAATAGCTCGCCTTAAGGACACATCGGCGTGATCGAATGCGCGGCATGGTTTTGCTGCGCCGCAGCATTCCCATCTAAGGTCCAGGCCGCTCCTTCATGAGGCGATCGTCGCCTTCCAGGCGGCCGCACGGGGCTACATCCATGTCATCGCTAGGAGCGTTCGGGCCGTGGGTCGGTTCGGCGCTTGCCGTCGCGCTCGCCGCGGCGTTCGTCGTCGTGTCCGGCATGATCCGCTATATTCCCAACAACCGGGTGGCCGTGGTCGAGAAACTCTGGAGCCGCCGAGGCTCGATCCGGAGCGGCCTGATCGCGCTGGGCGGCGAGGCCGGCTTCCAGCCGGACGTGCTGCGCGGCGGCCTCCACTTCTTCGCGCCGTTCCAGTTCCGCCTGCACGTCCAGCCGCTGGTGACCATCCCGCAGGGGCGGATCGGCTACGTCTTCGCCCGCGACGGCCGGCCGCTGGAGCCCGACCAGACCCTGGCCGCCAACGGCGAGGCGACCGACTTCCAGCTGACCCGCGCCTTCCTTGAGGCCGGCGGGCAGAAGGGGCCGCAGCGCAAGGTCCTGCGCGAAGGCGCCTACGCCCTCAACCTCGCCCAGTTCGTGGTGATCACCCGCGACCGCACCTTCGCCCTCAGCCTCGACCGCGACGAGGCCGAACTGCTCGCCCAGATGGCCGAGGTCATCGAGGCGCGGGCCGGGTTCGAGCCGGTGGTGATCAAGGACGCCGACGACCAGATCGGGATCATCACCGTCCATGACGGGCCGGGCCTGGCGGCGGGCGAGATCATCGCCCCGCTGGTCGGCGGCGACCCGTCGGACGCGGCGACCTTCCACAACAGCTTCCAGGACCCGTCGCGGTTCCTGGCCGCCGGCGGCCGCAAGGGGCGGCAGCTGCAGGTGCTGGTCGAGGGGACCTATTACATCAACCGCCTGTTCGCCACGGTCGAGCGCATCGGCAAGACGGTGGTCGAGGTCGGCCAGGTCGGGGTGGTGGTGTCCTACACCGGCGACGCCGGGGCCGACACCTCGGGCGAGGCCTATCGCCACGGCGAACTGGTGGCGAGCGGCCAGCGCGGCGTGTGGCGCGACCCGCTGCTGCCGGGCAAGTACGCCTTCAACACCTACGCCGGGCGGGTGACCATGGTGCCGACCACCAACTTCATCCTGAAGTGGGAGAAGAGCATCGTCGGTTCGCACCTGTTCGACGAGAACCTGGCGGAGGTGTCGCTGATCACCCGCGACGCCTTCGAGCCGACCCTGCCGGTGTCGGTGGTGGTGCACATCGACTACCGCAAGGCGCCGCTGGTCATCCAGAGGTTCGGCGACATCAAGAAGCTGGTCGAGCAGACCCTCGACCCGATGGTCTCGGCCTATTTCAAGAACATCGGCCAGACCCGCACCCTGATCGAGCTGCTGCAGGACCGCAGCGCCATCCAGCAGCAGTCCTCCGAGGAGATGAAGGCCAAGTTCGGCCTCTATAACCTCGAGCTGCAGGAGGTGCTGATCGGCACGCCCAGGCCCAGCGCCGACGGCGACGACCAGATCGAGCGCATCCTGACCCAGCTGCGGCAGCGCCAGATCGCCGACGAACAGGTCGGCACCTACGAGCGGCAGAAGATCGCCGCCCAGAAGGAGCGCGAGCTGCGCGAGGCCGAGGCCCGCGCCAAGCAGCAGACGGCGATCACCGAGTCCGAGCTGTCGATCCAGGTGCAGCAGAACGCCGGCAAGGCCAGCCTGGCTCGCTCGGAGCAGGAGGCCGACCAGCGCCGCACCCTGGCCAAGGCCGACGCCGACAGCATGCGGCTGCTGGGCGAGGGCGAGGCCAAGCGCACGGTGGTCCTGGCCGCCGCCGAGGCCGAAAAGGTGGCCAAGGTCGGCCTGGCCCAGGCCGAGGCGATCAAGAGCCAGGTCGAGGCCTCCGGCGGCGCCCGCTACCAGCTGGCCCGCCAGGTCGCCGAGCGGTTCGCCGAGGCGCTGGAGACTTCCGGCGTCGACGTGGTGCCCAAGGTGTCGATCACCGGCGGCGCCGGCGGCGAGGCCGGGGGCTCCATCGTCCAGGGCCTGCTGGCCATGCTGATGGCCGACAAGCTGGACCTGGCCGCCGTGGTCCGGACGCCGGAGGAGGCCGAGGTCGAATAACCCTCGTCCGTTCCCGGAACGGAGCGCCGCCGTCCTCGCGACGGCGGCGTTTTCGTTAGGCCGTCAGGCCAGGCCGAGTTCGTCCATGACCTCGACGATGCGGGCCTGCGCCTCCGGCGGCGGCGGCAGGATCGGGCGCGGCGGCTCGGCCCGATGCAGGCCCAGGCGGGCGGCGGCGAAATGGACCACCCGCAGGCCGCCGTACTGGCGGAACAGCGCCCACAGCGGCTCCAGCCGGGCGGTGAGCGCCCGCGTCCTTTCGGCCTCGCCGGCCTGGGCGGCGCGGGCGATCTCCAGGCAGGTCCGGGGCCAAAGCCCGGCCGCGACGCTGTACCAGGCCTCGCCGCCGACCAGCAGCGTCTCGGGCGCGCGCCAGTCGCCGCTGTGGCCGAGCGAGAAGCCGTCGGCGACCCGGGCGCGCAGGGCGGCGACGGCGCCGGCCGCTTCGGGCTGCGGCGGCGCGGGGTTCTTCACCGCCGCGACGCGGTCGACCTGGCTCAGGCGGGCGATCAGGTCGTCGCCGAAAGTGAAATGCGTCGTGCCCGGATTGTTGTAGACGCACAGCGGCCGGTCGGTCGCCGCCGCCACGGCCTGGAAGTGGACGAACACCTCCTCGTCGGTCAGCGGCGTATAGGACACCGGGGCCAGCAACAGGGCGTCGGCGCCCGCCTCGGCCGCGTCGCGGGCCAGGGCGACGGCGTCGTCGGTGCGCAGGGCGCCGGCGCCGACCAGCAGCGGGACCCGGCCCCTGGCCTCGGCGACGGCCGCCTCGACGGCCCGCCGCCGCTCGGCCCGGCTCAGATAGACGTAGGTGCCGGTGCTGCCGAGCAGGCCGATGGAATCGACCTTGGCCTCGACCAGCCGGGCGACCAGCCCGCGCAGGGCGTCGACATCGACCCGCCCGTCCGGATCGGCCGGGGTGACGGGGAAGGCGGAAAGACCCTTGAACGGCGACATGGCGATCCCCTGGCCGGGCGCGGCGCATGGAACCATTTCCCGGCGTCCGGCGCGTCCTAGGTGTCCGGCGCGCCCGGCCCAGGCAAGGCCCCCGGCGATCAAACTCGGTTGCCGTTTGTACGGCTCGACCGGTTGGCGCGCTCTGCTATGCATGCGGCATGGAACGCAAGCTGAGGGTCGGGGTGGCGGGATGCGGGCCGGCGGGGCTGGCGGCGGCGCTGCTGCTGCGCCGCGACGGCCACGAGGTGCGCCTGTTCGAACGGTTCGAGCGGCCTCAGCCCCTGGGCTCGGGCCTGATGATCCAGCCCACCGGCCTGGCGGTGCTGGACGAGCTTGGCCTGGCCGGGCGGCTCGGCGCCGTCGGCGCCCGCGTCGATCGTCTGTTCGGCAAGGCCGCGCCGTCGGGGCGCGTCGTGCTCGACGTGCGCTACGCCGCCCTCGGGGCCCTGCGCGGTCTGGGCGTGCATCGCGCCAGCCTGTTCCAGGTGCTCTATGACGCGGCGGTCGAGGCCGGGATCGCGGTCGAGACCGGCCGCGCCGTGACCGGCGCGGCCCGCGAGGGGAACGCCCGCCGGCTGTCGTTCGCCGACGGCGGGCGCAGCGACGCCTTCGACCTGGTCGTCGACGCCCTGGGATCGGGCTCGCCGCTGGCGCCGGCCTGCGGCCGGGCCCTGGACTACGGCGCGCTGTGGGCCAGCCTCGACTGGCCGGAGGGGGCCGGGTTCGACCCGCGCGCCCTGGAGCAACGCTACCGCGCCGCCAGCATCATGGTCGGCGTCCTGCCGCTGGGGCCTGGCGTCGGCGGCGCGCGGCCGCAGGCGGCCCTGTTCTGGAGCCTGCGGGCCGACCGGCTCGCCGCCTGGCGCGAAGCGGGGCTGGCGGCCTGGAAGAGCCATGTCGCCGCCCTGTGGCCGGCCTGCGCGCCGCTGCTCGACCAGATCGCCTCGCCCGAGCAGATGACCTTCGCGCGCTACACCCACCGCACGGTTCCGCGCCCGGTCGAACCGGGTCTCGTCCACATCGGCGACAGCTGGCACTCGGCCAGCCCGCAGCTCGGCCAGGGGGCGAACATGGCGATGCTCGACGCCTACGCCCTGGCCCAGGCCCTCCGCGACGGGAAAGACCTGTCGGCCGGCCTGCGCGACTATGTCCGCCTGCGCCGGGGGCACATCCGCCTCTATCAGGCGATCACCGCCGCCGTGACGCCGGTCTACCAGTCGGACGGCCGGGCGCTGCCGTTCCTGCGCGACCGGCTGGTCGGCCTGCTGGGGCGTTTCGGGCCGACGGCCTGGGCCCAGGCCATGCTGGTCGCCGGCGCGGCGGGCGCGCCGCTGCGGCCGCTGGGACTGAAGCCCGGACGGCTGGAGGAGCGGACGCCGGAGCTGGTGGGCTGAGCGTCCGCCCGCCGGTGGTCGCTACAGGCGCTCGACGATGGTGACGTTGGCCAGGCCGCCGCCCTCGCACATCGTCTGCAGGCCATAGCGCTTGTTCTGCTGCTTCAGGGCGTGGACCAGGGTGGCCATCAGCTTGGTTCCCGAGCCGCCCAGCGGGTGGCCCAGCGCGATGGCGCCGCCGTTGACGTTCAGGCGCTCCGGATCGGCGCCGGTGACCTGCAGCCAGGCGGTCGGCACCGAGGCGAAGGCCTCGTTGACCTCGAACAGGTCGATGTCGTCGACCGTCATGCCGGCGCGTTGCAAGGCGCGCAGGGTCGCCGGGATCGGCGCCTCCAGCATGATCACCGGGTCATGGCCGATGACGGTCATGTGGTGGACGCGGGCCAGGGGTTCGACGCCCAGGGCCTTGAGGCCGCGCTCGTTGACCACCATCACGCCCGAGGCGCCGTCGCAGATCTGGCTGGAGGTGGCCGCGGTGATCGCGCCGCCTTCCTGCAGGAGCTTGACGCCCTTCATCGCCTCAAGGCTGGCGTCGAAGCGGATGCCTTCGTCGACCGAATGGGTCTCGGTCTTGCCGTCCGGGGTGGAGACCTCCAGCGCGACGATCTCGTCCTTGAACCGGCCGGCCTGGGTGGCGGCGATCGCCTTGCGGTGGCTGTTGAAGCCGTACTCGTCGAGCAGGTCTTTGGACAGGCCGTACTTCTTGGCCAGCATCTCGGCGCCCGCGAACTGGCTGAACTGGATGCCGGGATAGCGGTCCTCGATCCTGGACGACTTGTAGTTGCCGAAGCCGTTCTTGGCCGGCAGCACCGAGGACAGGCCCATCGGCACGCGGCTCATGCTTTCGACGCCGGCGGCGATCACCACGTCCATGGCTCCGCTCATCACCGCCTGGGCGGCGAAGTGCAGGGCCTGCTGCGACGAGCCGCACTGGCGGTCGACGCTGGTCGCCGGCACGCTTTCCGGCAGCTTGGAGGCCAGCACCGCGTTGCGGGCGATGTTGATGGCCTGTTCGCCGACCTGGCCGACGCAGCCCATGATCACGTCCTCGACCACGGCCGGGTCGGCGCCGGTGCGCTCGATCAGGCTGTCCAGGACCGCGCCGGCCATGTCGGCCGGATGCCAGCCCGACAGCTTGCCGCCCTTGCGCCCGCCGGCGGTGCGCGCCGCCGCCACGATGTATGCTTCCGCCATGTTCCGTCTCCCGTGTCCCTGACGTTCCGCCTCGGTTCCGATTCCGGCTAGCCAAATAGAACGCGTTATAATTATCCTGCAAACAGGCGTTTGAGAGTCAGCCCGGCCTGCCCTTGCGGCAGGCAAGTGAAATGTTGACGCGGACGTCAAGGGAACCACAGGAGAGAGGCTTGCAATGGCCGGGTCCAAGCTGCGCTTCGGCGCCTTCATCGCCCCGTTTCATCCCGTCGACGAAAACCCGACCCTGGCCATCGAGCGCGACCTGGAGCTGGTCCAGCTCATGGACCGACTGGGCTATGACGAGGCCTGGATCGGCGAGCACCACTCGGCCGGCTACGAGATCATCGCCAGCCCCGAGCTGTTCATCGCCACGGCGGCCGAGCGGACCAGGCACATCCGCCTGGGCACCGGCGTCTCGTCGCTGCCCTATCACCATCCGCTGATGCTGGCCGACCGCATCAACCAGCTCGACCACGTCACCCGTGGCCGGGTGATGTTCGGGGTGGGGCCCGGCGCCCTGCCGTCGGACGCCTTCATGATGGGCATTCCCGTGGCCGCCCAGCGCGACCGCATGGACGAGGCCATCGACGTGCTGGTCCCCTTGCTGCGCGGTGAGACGGTCAGCAAGAAGACCGACTGGTTCGAGTTGAACGACGCGCGGCTGCAGATGACGCCCTATTCGCGGCCGGGCGTCGAGATCGCGGTGGCCAGCCAGGTTTCGCCCACCGGCGCGCGGGCGGCGGGCAAGCATGGCCTCGGCCTGCTGTCGATCGGCGCCACCCAGACCGGCGGCTTCAACGCCCTGGCCACCAACTGGGCCATCGCCGAGGAGCAGGCGGCCGACGTAGGAACCTCCGTCGACCGCAACGCCTGGCGCCTGGTCGGGCCGATGCACGTGGCCGAAACCCGCGAACAGGCCAGGGCCGATGTCCGCTTCGGCCTGGAGAAATGGCTCTACTATTTCCGCGAGGTGGCGGCCCTGCCGCTGGCCCCGGCCGAGGGCGGCGATCCGGTCGACCAGCTGATCAATTCGGGCCTGGCGGTGATCGGCACGCCGGACGACGCGGCGGCGCAGATCGAGCGGCTGGAAAAGCAGTCGGGCGGCTTCGGCGCCTTCCTGATGATGGATCACAACTGGGCGCCGTGGGCGCGCAAGCAGGCGTCCTACGAACTGATCGCCCGCTATGTCGCGCCGCGCTTCCAGGGGCTGAACGAGAACCGCCAGGCCTCGCTGGACTGGGCGCGGACCAATCGGCCGACCTTCATCGGCCAGGCCCAGATGGCGGTGGGCATGCGCGTCGCCCAGCACATCCAGGAGAAGGGGACCGACAACATCCGCCCCGAAATCCTCGAGGCCATGGGCCTGAACAAGAAGCCGGCGGCGGAGTAGGGCGATGGCGCAGGCGAACGGCCGCAAGTCGATCTTCATCACCGGCGCCGCCTCGGGCATGGGGCGCGAGACCGCCCGCCTGTTCGCGGGCAAGGGCTGGTTCGTCGGGGCCTTCGACGTCAACGAGGCCGGCCTGAAGGAGCTTCAGGCCGAGCTGGGCGTGGGCAATTGCCTGGTCCGCCGGCTGGACGTCACCGACCGGGCCGACTACGCCGCCGCCCTCGACGCCTTCGCGGCGGCGACGGAAGGCAAGCTCGACCTGCTCTACAACAACGCCGGCATCGGCCGGGGCGGGCCGTTCGCCGACCAGGACTTCGCCGAGGTCATGGACGTGGTCAACGTCAACTTCGTCGGCGTTCTCAACGGCATCCACCTGGCCCTGCCGCTGCTGAAGGCGACGCCGGGCTCGCTGTGCTTCACCACCTCGTCGTCCTCGGCCACCTACGGCATGCCCAACATCGCCGTCTATTCGGCGACCAAGCACGCGGTCAAAGGCCTGACCGAGGCGCTGTCGATCGAGTTCCGCGCCTATGGCGTGCGCTGCGCCGACACCCTGCCGGGCCTGATCGACACGCCGATCCTGCCGCAGGAAGCCAAGGACCATGCGCCCAAGGAAGGCATGTTCCGGCTGATCCCGCCGGTCGAGGTCGCCAAGGCGGTATGGGAGGCCTACCACTCCGACAAGCTGCACTGGTTCGTGCCGGCCGAACTGGTCGAACTCGACCGCGCCTCGGCGCTCGACCCGGAAGGCACCCGCAACCTCATCGCCCAGGGCGGCCCCCTGGCGGCGGCGGACGAGATGGGCAAGGCGAGCTAGGCGCCTCCGTTCACGCGGCCTCGACGGGCGCGCTGCCGGCGGCGGCCGCCCGCTCGAAGGCGAGCAGGTCGCCGGGTTGGCAATCCAGATAGTCGCAGATCCGGAGCAGGGTCTCGAAGCGCACGCCCTTCACGCGCCCCTGCTTGAGCAGCGACAGGTTGGCCTCGGTGATGCCGACGTGTTCGGCCAGTTCGCGGCCGGTGACCTTGCGGCGCGCCATCATCACGTCGAGCGTGACCAGGATGCGCATGTCGGGCGCGGGCGCGTCCATCAGACGAACTGGGCGTTTTCGCCGGCCAGGGCGTCGCGCTCGACGTGAAGCGCGGCGTTCTCGTCGGCGAGGTCCCTGGCCGAGGCCAGGATGTTGGCGAACACCCAGGTCACCCCCGAGACCAGCAGGATGGTCAGCTGGCCCGAGCCGATCTGCAAGGCGATCTGCGGGCCGCGCGGCAGGCCCGCCGTCAGGACGAAGCTCAGCGCCGGCGTGACGACGATGGCGGCGACGGCCGACAACGCCGCCAGGCCGGCGAAGTCGCGAAGGCCCGCCGTCGCGGCGGCCGAGAACATCCGCCCGCGCGCGAAGCTGGCGAAGGCGGCGCGCAGCCGGACGAGGCCGAAGGCGAGCAGGGCGACCGGGGCCAGGACCAGGGCGAGGCCGCACGCTCGCCGCCACGCCGCCATGTCCACGGCGCGCAGCCCCAGCTCCAGGCGAAGCGCCTCCGGCGACAGGACCAGCCAATGGACGGCGTTGGCGGCGAGCAGCGCCGCCGCCAGGACCAGGCAGGCGTGGCGCATGAGCAGGCTCCAGCGGCGGATCGAGGCCAGCTTCTCCTGGCGGTCCATGCGGGCGTCCTTCCAACTGATCAGCAATGTTTTCTGTTTTACGAAAAACATTATCTGCGATACAGGCATCGATTAGCGGAAACCCCGAGGGAGCGCCATCCATGCGGCGAGGCCTGTCGATCGTGATCCTGGTTTTGGCCGCCTCGGCGGCCGGCGGTTGCGCCGATCTGCGCCTCGGCCCGATCCGCGACCATCGCGTCGATCCGGGCGAGGTGCGGGGCGCGCAGGTCCTGATCCCGCGGACGGGCCGGGCGTGAGGCCGGCCGCGCCGGCTGTCCTCGCCGCGTTCCTGGCGGCCGGGGCCTGGAGCGGCGGCGCATGGGCCGCCGACTACCGGCCGGCGGTCTGCCGGTCCGCCGTCGCCTATGCGGGCGCGCCGCTGCATCCGCCGCCGTCGCCGGCCGATCTCGACGGCGCGGCGGGCGACCTCGCCGGATCGCTCGACCCCGCGACTGCGGCCCGCCTCGACGCCGCCCTGGACGCGGCCGCGGCGGCGACCAGGGCGCACGCCCTGACGGCGGCCGTCGGCGTTCCGGGTCAAGGACTTTGGCAGGCCCGGCGGGGCGCGGACGCCGCCTCATCGCCGCTGTTCTACTGGGCCAGCGTCGGCAAGCTGGCCACGGCGACGGTGGTGCTGCAACTGGTCGAGGAAGGGCGGCTGAAGCTGTCCGATCCGGTCTCGCGGTGGGAGCCCGATCTCCCCAACGGCGCGGCGATCACCGTCGAGCATCTGCTCGACCATGTCGGCGGCCTGTTCAGCGCCAACGAGGACGCGGTGGTGCGCCGGCGCGGCGGCCGGCTGTCCTGGGACGAGGAGCTGAGCGTCCTGCGGCGGCACGGGGCGCTGTTCTGTCCGGGCGAGCGCTGGCGCTACTCCAACTCCGGCTACGCCGTCCTGGGGCGGATCGTCGAGCAGGTCGACGGCCGGCCGCTGGACCGGGCCATCGCCGCCCGGCTGATCTCGCCCCTCGGTCTGACGGGGATGCGGGCGATCGCGCCCGGCGACGCGGTCGCCGACATCGCCGCGCCCGTGGCGGACGCCGGTCCGGACCGGGCGCTGGACGTCCGCGCGCCGGGGGCGGCCGGGCCGCTGGCGGCGACGGCGGCCGACATGGTCCGCTTCGAACAGGCCCTGCTGGACGGCCGCCTATTGAAGGCCGAGACCACCCGCCGCCGGTTCGAGCGGCTCTATCCGATGTTCCAGGCCGGCCAGTTCTACGGCCAGGGCGTCATGCTGTACGACGTTCCCGACACGCCCCGGCCGCTCTACTGGATCGGCCACAGCGGCGGCGGTCCCGGCGTCAGGGCGGTGGTCGCCTACGCGCCGCGCCAGCGGGCGTTCGTCGCCGTGGCCCTGACCGGCGACGGCTCGGCCGAGGCGGCCGCCAACCTGCTGCTCAAGGCGCTGGCGGAACCTTAGGCCCGGCCCGGCTCGACCAGGATCTTCACGTGGTTCTCCGGGTCGCCCAAGGCCTTGAAGGCGTCGGCGACGCCGGCCAGCCCGACCTTGCCGGTGACAATCGGGGCGACGTCGATGCGGCCCTCGGCGATGTCGTGCAGGGTGGCGGCGAACTCCTCGGGCGAGTAGCCGAACACGAAGCGCAGATCGAGCTGCTTGTTGATCGCCAGCGACGGCTCGATCCGGTCGGGGGTCATGCACACGCCGGCGACCACGATCTGGGCCTTGGGCGGCGCGCCCTCGATCACGCTCTGCAGCACGCCCGGCGCGCCGACGCATTCGAACACGATCGGCCGGCCATAGGTCTGGCCGGCCATCATCGCCATGCGGTGCGCCGTCAGGGTCGCGGGCACGCCGAGGTCGGCCCATTTGCCGTGCGGCGACTCCTTGGCCGGGTCGACGACGATGTCGGCGCCCATGGCCTCGGCGGCGGCCCGTCGCCTGGGCGAGAAGTCGGCGGCGATCACCGGGCCATGGCCTCTGGCCTTCAGCGCCGCGATCACCGCCAGCCCCACCGGCCCGCAGCCCAGCACCAGGCAGACCGAATCCTTGTCGACGGCGGCTTCGGCGACCGCGTGCGCGCCGACGGCCATCGGCTCGGTCAGGGCGGCGTGCTCGGCCGGAAGGCCGTTCGGCACCTCCAGCAGCATCGCCTCGGCCAGCACCATGCGCTCGGAAAATCCGCCCGGGTAACGGTTGGAGTAGCCGACCAGCTCGATCCCCGCCGGCCCGAAGGTCATCGGCACCGAGACCACCCGGGTCCCCGGCTTGAAGCGGCCGTCCGTGCCGGGGCCGTGGTCCAGCACCTCGGCGCAGAATTCGTGGCCGAACACCATGTCCTTGGCCGGGTCGATTCCGTCGCCGCCGCCGGCGCGGCGCATGCCCTCGACCATGTTGTCCATGAAATGCAGGGCGTGCAGGTCCGAGCCGCAGATGCCGCAGCACAGGGTCCTGACCAGGGTCTGGCCCTGGATCGGGAGGGGGTCTTCGATCTCCTCGCACGTCAGGCGCTTGTCGCGTGTGACCACGGCCCGCATCGGCTTCCTCCCAGGCGCGGCGCCCTTGGCGGGCGCCGATTTTTATAACAGGTTATAGGAGCGGCGCGCCGATGCGCCGTCAAGCCGAGGCCGTCCTTGAACGCCGAGATTTCCCAGCGCGAGCGCGGCATGGCCGAACGCCGCGCCCGCATCGTCGAAGCCGCCCGCGACCTGATCCGCGCCACCGGCGACACCGGCCTGTCCATGCGCGCCCTGGCCGAGCGCGCCGGGGTCAGCCTGGCCACGCCCTACAATCTGTTCGGCTCGAAACAGGCGGTGATGCTGGGCGTGCTGGAGGCCGACCTCGCCGCGTTCCGCGCCGGTCTCGACGCGGCGGGGCCGGGCGATCCCCTGCGCCGCCTGTTCGACAACGTCGCCCTGGCGGCGCGCTTCTACGACGAGGACCCCGGCTTCTACCGGGCGCTGTTCACCGCCCTGGCCGGAGCCGGCGGGCCCGAGCTGCGCCTGTTGTTCGGCCCGCCGCGCCACGCCCTGTGGGTCGAGATGATCCAGGCCGCCCAGGCCGCGGGCCAGCTGCGCGGCGAGGTGGACGCCGACCTGCTGGCGCGGGCGCTGGAGGGCGTGTTCGGCGCGGCCCTGCCCGGCTGGATCGCCGGCGAGATCGACGCGGCGACGCTGGAGGCGCGCATCGGCTTCGGCTTCGCCGCCGTACTGGGCGGCGCGGCCGACGACGCGGCGGCGCGGCGGCGACTGGCCGAGCGAATGGCCGAAGACCAGGCCCGGCTGACGGGCGCCGATGTCTGATCGGCCCGCCTCGGCCCGCGTCAATGTTTTGTTAAGCCTTAACCGCTCGTTAACGCTTGTCGGTCCTGATAGGGCGTCCGCCGCCTCTTCGGGCGCGGGACGGCGGATCATCCACAGGATTAGTCGGTCACCTCTATATTTAGCGTTAACTGTTCGTTTACACGCTAGGAATCGGTGGCTAGCGTCCCGATGAAGTCTCGGGAGAGCGATTCGCATGACGGCGGGGGGACCCTGGAGCGTTAAGGGCATCGACCCCAAAGCCCGCGAGGTCGCCAAGGACCTGGCGCGCCGGTCCGGCATGACGCTGGGCGAGTGGTTGAACCAGGTCATCCTCGACGACCCCGCTTCCGACTTCGACGATCCGCCGCCCAGGTCCGCGTCCTACGCGTCGCCGATCGAGGAGCCGCGGCACGAACCGCGCTTCGCCAATCATCGCTTCTATGAAGACGAGCCGCCGCGTCCCGGCCCCGGCGACCTGGCCCGCATCACCACGGCCCTGGAGCGGCTGTCGGCGCGCATCGAGGCGGCCGAGAGCCGCTCGACCCTGGCCATCAGCGGCATCGACCAGTCGGTGGTCGGGCTGCTGCACCGCATCGAGGCCGCCGAGCGCGAGCAGACCGCCGTCGCGGCCCGCTTCGAGACCGCCGTCGACGAGGCCCGCGAGGATCACGGCCGTATCGGCGAGCGCCTGCGCAAGATTGAGCAGGAAGCCCACGGCCCCCGCGCCATCGAGGCCATGCGCGCCCTGGAAGGCACGCTCGGCCAGGTCAGCAACCGCCTGTTCGACGGCGAGGCCCGCACCCGCGACGCCATCGAGAACCTGGCGCGCCGGCTGGAGAGCCTGGAAAGCGTCGAGGTCGCTGAGGCCAGCCAGCAGGGCGGCGGCGAGGCCGCCGGCGACGCCCTGATCAACGCCGTGGTCGCCCGCATCGGCGAGCGGCTGGAGCAGGCCGAGGCTCGCACCACCCAGGCGATCAAGGGGCTGGAGACCTCGTTCGCCAGCCTCGACCAGCGCCTGCTCGACACCGAGGACCGAGTGCGCGACGATGCCGCGCCGCGTCTTGAACAGCTGGCGGCGGCGCTTTCCGAACGCGTCGAGGCGGTCCGGTCCGAGATGGCGGAGAAGCTGAAGGAATCGTCGGACGCCGGCTTCGACCGCATGGAGCGGGCGCTCGCCGAGATGACCGCCCACGTCCAGGCCGCCGAAACGCGCTCGGCCCAGGCCATCGAGCGCATGGGCCATGAGGTGCTGCGCATGGCCGACACCCTGGGCCGCCGCGTCCAGGGCGTCGAGACCCGCTCGGCCGAGGCCGCCGAGCAGATGGGCGGCGAGATGGCGCGCATCGCCGACGCCGTGGAGGGCCGCCTCAATCGCAGCGACTCCGTCCAGGCCCAGGCGCTGGAGAAGCTGGGCTCTGAGATCAACCGCATCACCGAGCGGCTGGCCGAGCGCATCTCCAATTCGGAGCGCCGTTCCGCCCAAGCTCTCGACGACGTCGGCGAACAGGTCAGCCGCGTCGCCGAACGCATCAGCCAGCGTCAGGAGCGGGCGTCGCTCGACCTGGCCGAACGCATCCGGCAGAGCGAGGAGCGCACCGCCCGCATCCTCGAAGAGGCCCGCGAGAAGATCGACCGCCGGCTGGGCGAGGCCCAGCGCCGGATGGCCGAGCCGTTCGCCGAGGCTCCCTTCCACGAGGCCGCGCCGTTCGCGGGCGAGGTCTACGCCTATTCGCCCCAGGCGGCCGCGCCTTCGTTCCTGAGCCCGAACGGGCCGCCGCCGGCGGTGTTCGCCGCCGCCGCGCCGTTCGTGGAGGCGCCGCCCGCCGCGTCGCCGCCGAGCTTTTCCGCCGCCGACATCGCCGCCGCAGACGGCTTCGAGGCCGAGCCGGCCGTCGAGCCGCCATCCGACGTCCTGTCCGAACCCCTGGCCGACGAGACCGTCGACCTGATCGCCCCGGCCGTCGAGCCGGCGGCCGAACCGATTCCTGAACCGGCGCTCGAAGCCCTGGCCGCGATCGAGGCCGCCGCCGTCCAGGCCAAGAGCCAGGCGCGCGAGGCTCCCGTCCGGCCGGAGCCGATCGAGGCCGCGCCCGCCGCTCCGCCGCCGATCCCGGCGCAGGGGCTGTTCATCGACAGCCAGCAGGCGCCGCAGGCCGGCCGTTCGACGCGCGAGCTGATCGAGCAGGCCCGGGCCGCCGCGCGGGCCGCGGCGCAGGAGCGCGAAGGCAAGGGCAAGAAGGCCAAGGCCGCCGAGGGGGGGGCCAGCCTGTTCGGCGCCGCCGCCTTCGGGAGCAAGCGTCGCGGCGGCACCACCCTGCGCACCGCCCTGCTGGCGTCCGGCACCCTGGCCGCCCTCGGCGTCGCCGCCAGCGGCTACATGATGAGCGTCGAGCTCAAGCATCCGGGCCATGCGCCGGCCAAGGCCGCGCCCGACGCCCCCGGCGCGCTGGCGGCCGTGGCCTCCGGCCCGACGGCGGGGGACACCGCCCGGGCGGCGATCCTGCTCACCACGCCGACGACCGCCGCCGAGCCGCTCGCGAGCGCTCCTGCGACGCCGACGGCGCACACGGTCCCGGCCGCCGCCGTGACCGCCGCCGCGCCGGCCCCGACCTCGGGACCGGGCGCCGACGAGCTGTACAACGACGCCGTGCGCCGCATCACCGCCAAGCAGCCCGGCGGTCTCGAGACCTTGAAGAAGGCGGCCAACCTGGGCTCGCCGGCGGCGCAGTTCTATCTGGCCAAGCTGTTCGAGAGCGGCGAGGCGGGCCTGCGCAAGGACCCGGTCGAGGGCCGTCGCTGGACCGAGCGCGCCGCCCAGGCCGGTGACCGGCGGGCCATGCACAACCTCGCCCTCTATTATGTCGAGGGCACGGGCGGCCCCAAGAACACCAGCCAGGCGGTGCAGTGGTTCCGCCGGGCGGCCGATCTCGGCCTCATCGACAGCCAATACAATCTCGGCCGGCTGTATGAAGAGGGCCTCGGCGTCGGCCAGAACGCCGCCGAAGCCTACAAGTGGTATCTGATCGCCGGCCGCGAGGGCGACGGGGAATCGCGCGCCTCGGCCGAGCGGGTGAAGGCGCAGCTGTCGCCGGAAGCCCAGAGCGCGGCTCAGCGCGCGGCCCAGGCCTACCGCGCCGCCGGCGCCGCGCCGACCCAGGCGGCGGCCGCCGCCGCCTCGGCCAGCAAGGTCAATCTGAGCATCGCCCAGCGGGCGCTGTCGGTGCTGGGCTACTACCAGGGGCCGACCGACGGCGGCGCCTCGCCGGCCGTCAAGCTGGCGATCCAGGCCTACCAACGCGACCAGAGCCTGGCGCAGACGGGCGCGCTGGACCAGACGACGTTCGACAGGCTCAGCGCCTACGCCCGTTGACGGCGGCGGGCCCGGTTCGGGCGGGCTGAAGGCGTTCGGCGTCGTCCTGGACGGCGGCTGCGGCGACCAGACGGATGCTAGGAGCGGGCCGGCCGCGTGGACCTTTATCTTCCCATCGCCGAGGTTTCGGTCAACGCGCCGCTGCTGATGGCGCTGGGCGCGCTGGTGGGGTTCGTCTCGGGCCTGTTCGGCATCGGCGGCGGCTTCCTGATGACGCCGGTCCTGGTGTTCCTCGGCATCCCGCCGGTGGTGGCGGTGGCCAGCGAAGCCAACCATGTCGTCGCCTCGTCGGCCTCGGGCGTCATCACCTACGGGCGCAAGCGGCTGGTCGATTTCCGCATGGGCGGGGTTCTGGCCTTCGGCGGGGTCATCGGCGCCTTCCTGGGGGTCGAGGCCTTTCGCATCCTGCGCCTGCTCGGCCAGGCCGACCTGACGGTGGCGCTGTCCTATCTGATCTTCCTCGGGGTGATCGGGGCCCTGATGCTGTCGGAATCCCTCGGCGCCATCCTGCGTCGGCGGCGGGGCGAGCCTGCGCGGGCGCCGCGCGACCGCCGGCCGATGTGGCTCTACGGCCTGCCGCTGAAGATGCGCTTCCCGCGGTCGCGCCTGTACATCAGCGTCATCCCGCCGATCGCCCTGGGCATGTTCGTCGGGGTGCTGTCGGCGATCATGGGGGTGGGCGGCGGCTTCATCCTGGTGCCGGCCATGGTCTATCTGCTGCGCATGCCGGCGCGGATCGTCGTCGGCACCAGCCTGTTCCAGATCATCATCACCACCGCCCTGGTGACGGTGCTGCAGGCCGGCCGCAACCAGACCGTCGACATCGTGCTGGCCACCGTGCTGCTGGTCGGCGGGGTGATCGGGGCCCAGCTCGGGGCCCGGGCCTCCGCCCGTTTCCGCGCCGAGGAGCTGCGCGCCCTCCTGGCCCTGATCGTGCTGCTGGTCGGGCTGCGCATGGGCCTTGGCCTGTTCATCACGCCGCAGGACCCGTTCGTGCTGGCGGGGGGAGGCGGCTGATGGACACGGCTCCGCCGCCGCTGGCCGTTTCGGCCGCCCCCGCAGCCGTCTCGGCGGCGCTGACCGAGACCAACGTCCGCGTCACCTCGGGCTTTCGCGGCGCCGGCATCGTGGTCTATGGCGCGGTGCTCGACCCGCACGACCGGCCCAGCGACGTGGTGGTGGTGGTGCGCGGGCCCGACCAGCCGATCCGCATCGCCCGCAAGGTCCGCATCGCCGGCCTGTGGCTGAACAGCCGGCCGGTGGTGTTCCAGGGCGCGCCCGGCTTCTACATGACCGCCAGCACCCGGCCGCTCGACCAGATCGCCGGCTTCGGGACGCTGCGGCGGCTGGGCCTGGGCCTCGACCACCTGGCGATCAACGCCCCGCTCGAACAGCGCACCGAGACCCGCTACGGCGTGCGCGACGTGGTGGTCAGCCGCCTCGGCGCCGACTATCTCGACTGGCGGCGTGCGGTGCTGCGCCTGAAGGAGAAGGCCGGCCTCTACGACGCCGACGCGGCCGGGGTGCGGTTCGTCGACAAGAGCCTGTTCCGCGCCGAGATCCGCCTGCCGGCCGAGGCGCCGATCGGCCGCTACCAGGCCGAGATCCGTCTGTTCCAGAACGGCCAGGAGGTCGCGGTCCGCGAACGCGACCTGATCGTCGAGAAGGTCGGGGCCGAGCGGGCGCTGCACCAGTTCTCGCAGAACCGTCCGTGGACCTACGGGATCGTCTCGGTGCTGATCGCCCTCGGCTCCGGCTGGGCGGCCTCGGCGGCGTTCCGGCGCTCCTAATCCGCGCCCAAGGCGCCCCAGGCCACCGCGTGGGCCTTGCGCGGACCGAGGGCCACGGCCGTCGGCGGGCGGGCGAACAGGCCGGAGAAGGCGGCGTCGCGCACGTTCAGGCCGCCGGCATAGGCGCCGAAGGCCGGCAGGATCAGCCGCTCTCCGTCGGTGACGAAACAGCGCCGCCGCACGCTGGCGCCCCGGCCGCGCACGCGGGCGCAGGGGTGCAGGTGGCCGGCGACCTCGCCCGGCTGCAGGCCGGCCTGGGGCTCGTGGCGGAGGAGGAGGCCGTTTAGGGCGATCTCGTCCCCGACCTCGCCGGCCAGCCGCCGCGGGCCGTCGGCGTCGTGGTTGCCGACGATCCAGAGCAGGGTGCGGCCGGCGGCCAGCCGGTCGACGGCGGCGGCGTCCTCGGCGTCGATCCGCGCCTCCGCCCCGCCGTCGTGCAGGGTGTCGCCCAGCAGCACCACCAGCCGGGGCGACAGGGCCTCGATCTCCAGGGCCAGCCGGCGCAGGGTCTCGCGGGTGTCGTAGGGCGGCAGCATCTGGCCGCGCCGCGCGTAGGCCGAGCCCTTCTCGAAGTGCAGGTCGGCGACCACCAGGGCCCGCTCGGCCTCCAGCCACAGGGCCCCGGAATGGCGCAGCAGGGCGGCCGCGCCGCCGATCGCGGCGGCGATCCCGCCGCATGGGCTGGCGGCGACGAAGCCGAGGGGGCGGGCGGGGGCGTTCACGACATCGCCTCGGCGACCAGGGACGAGGCCTCGGCCTCTTCGAGGATCATCTCCGAGGCCGAGGTCCCCGGCGCGCGCTCGCGGCCGATCTCCATCATGATCGGCACGGCGAAGGGCGAGACCTTGGGCAGGTTCAGCACGCGGATGCGGCCGCGGATGCGCGCCAGAAGCTCGCCCAGCCGGCCGACGTCCAGCAGGCCGGTGGCGGCGTCGGCCCGCGCGCAGGCCAGCAGCAGGTGGTCGGGTTGATGGCGGTGCAGCACGTCGTAGATAAGGTCGCTGGAGAAGGTCACCTGGCGGCCCGACTTCTGCTCGCCGGGGAAGCGCCGCTCGATCAGGCCCGAGATCAGGGCGCAATGCCGGAAGGCGCGCTTCATCAGGAAGCTTTCCTCCAGCCACGCCTCAAGGTCGTCGCCGAGCATGTCTTCCTGAAAGAGCTCGTCGAAATCAAGTCCGTCCATCGGCCTCAAGCCCCAGATGCACAGGGCGTAGTCGTTGGCCAGATAGCCGATGGGCCCGATCCCGGCCCGGTCCAGCCGCCGGGTCAGCAGCATGGCCAGGGTGGTGTGGGCCAGGCGTCCTTCGAACGGATAGCAGACCATGTAGCAGCGATCGCCGCGCGGAAAGGTCTCGACCAGCAGGTCGTCCGTCCCCGGCAGGCCGGAATGGTCGCGCTGGGCGGCCAGCCATTCGTGCACGTCGGCGGGCAGGCGGTCCCAGGCCGCTTCGTCGCCCATCATCCGCCGCACCCGCTTGGCCAGATAGGTCGACAGCGGGAACTTCGAGCCGCCCCAGCTGGGGACCTTGGGGTCGGTGTCGCCCGAGCGGCTGACCAGGGCGTCGATGCCGACGACGCCCTCGAACCGCCAGACCTCGCCGCCGAACAGGAAGGTGTCGCCCGGCGTCAGCTGCTCGAAATACCACTCCTCCGCCTCGCCGATCTTGCGGCCGGCGAAGCGGCGGCCGGCCATGCGGATGTTGAGCGTGGCCCCCTGGACGATGGTCCCGACGTTCATGCGATGGCGCTGGGCGGTCTGGGGATCGCGCACCTTCCAGCGGCCGTCGCGGCCTTTGACGATGCGGCGGAAGCGGTCGTAGGCGCGCAGGGCGTAGCCGCCGGTGGAGACGAAATCGAGCACGCGGTCGAACTCGTCCCGGCCAAGGTCGGCATAGGGCGCGGCGCTGGCGATCTCGGCATAGAGGTCGTCCGCCAGGAACGGCTCGCCGCAGGCGCAGCCCATGATGTGCTGGGCCAGGGCGTCCTGGGCGCCCCGGCGGGCGGGATCGCCGTCGAGGGCGTTCTCGGCCACGGCCTCGGCGGCGGCCTGGCATTCCAGCATCTCGAACCGGCTGGCCGGCACCAGGATGGCGCGCGACGGCTCGTCCAGCCGGTGGTTGGCGCGGCCGATGCGCTGGACCAGCCGCGAGGAGCCCTTGGGCGCGGCCAACTGGATGACCAGGTCGACCGCGCCCCAGTCGATGCCCAGATCGAGGGTCGAGGTGCAGACCACGGCGCGCAGGTCGCCCCGGGTCATCGCCGCCTCGACCTTGCGCCGCTGCTCGGGCGCCAGCGATCCGTGGTGCAGGGCGATGGGCAGGCCCTCGTCGTTGATCCGCCACAGCTCCTGGAAGGCGAACTCGGCCTGCCAGCGCGTGTTGACGAACACCAGGGCGGTGCGGGCCTGCTTGATGACCTCATACACCTCGGTCATGGCGTGCTGGGCGGTGTGGCCGGCCCAGGGCACCTTGTTCTGCGACAGCAGCACCTCGATCACCGGCGGCGCGCCGGGCTGGCCCAGCACCAGGTCGGCCAACAGCGGCTCCAAGTCCTTCCCCGCGGCGGCGGGGGAGGGGGACCGCGAAGCGGTGGAGGGGGCGTCCGCATCTACTGAGTCCGGTCGCGCCCCCTCCACCATGCTGCGCATGGTCCCCCTCCCCCGTTCCGCGTCGCGGCTCGGGGGAGGACTGGGTTCGATCACGCTGACTTGCGGCGCCAGCCAGCGGCGCAGCATGTCGGGATCGTTGACCGTCGCCGACAGGCCGACGCGGCGCATCTGCGGCGCGAAGGTCTGAAGGCGAGCCAGGGCCAGGGCCAGAAGGTCGCCGCGCTTGGAGGCGTGGATGGCGTGGATCTCGTCGATGACGATGTGGCGCAGGTCGGCGAAATAGCCGCGCGAGCCTTCCCAGGCGCAGAACAGCGCCAGCTGCTCCGGCGTGGTCAGCAGGATGTCGGGCGGGTCGAGCCGCTGGCGCTGGCGCTTGGCGACGCTGGAATCGCCGGTGCGGGATTCGACACGGATGGGCAGGCCCATCTCCTCGATCGGCGTCGTCAGGTTGCGCTGCACGTCGACCGCCAGCGCCTTCAACGGCGAGATGTAGAGGGTGTGCAGGCCGGGCGCGGCGTTGCGCGGCGGCCGCTCGGCCAGCTCGATCAGGCTGGGCAGGAAGCCGGCCAGGGTCTTGCCGCCGCCGGTGGGGGCGATCAGCAGGGCGTCGCGGCCCTCGCGCGCCTTGTCGACCATGGCCAGCTGGTGTGTTCGCGGCGCCCAGCCGCGCCCCGCGAACCACGCCGAAAAGCGCGGCGGCAACAGGCCGTCGGCCGCCGCCTCGGGGGCGATATGGCGCCGCGCCTCGCTCACGGCTCCAGGGCGAAGGTGACGATCAGCCGCGCCTCGCGGACGATCGGTTGCGTGGTCAGGTCGACTGGCGCAGCCAGGACCTGTGGGACCGGAAGAGGGGGCGGGGGCGCCTGATCGGGCATCCGCGCGCCGCCGATCATGCCGATCGGGCTGTAGGCCGCCTGCTGGTTCTGGGCCCGCAGCACCGGGCCGAGCCTGAGGCCGGCGGCCTTGGCGATGGTCTCGGCCTGACGGCGGGCGTCGGCGAAGGCCTTGGCCGTGGCCTCGTCGACCAAGGGCTTGTCGTCGTCGGTTCCGGTGCCGGTGGCGGTGGCGCTCTTGGCTCCGAGCTGGGCGGCCATCGACAGCACGTCGCCCAGGCGCTTGGGCGGCGCCAGGCGCAGGGTCTCCTGCAAGGTGACGACCACGCCGATCACGGCGCAGTCGCCGCTGTTGAGCGTCGGCTGCTGGCTGTAGACGGGCCGGCCGGCGTCGCACTTGCGGTCGCGCACCTCCTGGGTGTTCAGGGTGGTGGCGCGCGTCTCCAGCTTGTCGACGCCTTTCAGGCCGCGCACGCCGCCCTCGATGGCCGCGCGCGAGGCGTTCATGGCCTTCAGCGCCTCGACCGGGGTCGCGCCCTCGCCGCGCGCCGTGAAGTTGAACAGCACGTATTCCGGAGGCTTCTTGGCCTCGCCGACCCCGATCACCGTCACCGACGGTCGCTCGGGTTGCTGTTGAGTCTGGGTCTGGGCGTGGGCGGCGGGCGCCAGCGCCAGCGCGGCGAGCAGCCCATATGGCCAGGCGGGACGGTTCATGCGATCGGCCTTTCACGTCTGCGGACGGGTCGCCTGTATGTTCTTGTTCCGTTTCTTGGGCGCAAGGGCTAATCAGCAGGCGTGAACGCTTCTGTCGCCAGCCTCGACCTCGCCCCCGCCCTGGTGGTCCTTCCGGGCCCGAGGGCGGCGGTCTGCGACGCCGCCGGCGCGCGCATGCTGCGCCCGGCCGAGGCGCGCGACCTGGCCCTGTCGGCGCCGGTGGTGGTGGCGCACGCGGGCCTGACCGCCAAGCGGCTGGACCTGCAGCCGCCCGGCCGCGCGCCGCAGATCTTCGACGCCCTGGAGCTGTTCGCCTTCGTGCGGCCGGCGCGGTTCTGCGCCCCCTCGGCGGCCGGGCTGGCCCTGGCGCTCGGCCTGCCGGAGCCGAAGGGGCCGATGGAGCAGGCCGCGACTTTGGCCGAGGCCTGCCGCCGCCTGCTCGCCGAGGCGGCCGAGACCCCCCAGCCGACGCGCGAGGAAGCCCTGGCCATCGCCGAGACCCTGGCGCGGGCCGGCTGGTCGTGGGGGGCGGCGGTGGTCGCGGCCCTGCGCAGCAAGGCCGTGCGCGACGTCTATCGCGGTTCGGGGCTGGACGTGTGGACGCGCGTGCCCGAATGGGAGGATCAGGCCCCGCCGGGCGACGTCGGGTCGCGTCCCATCGACGCCCAGGCGGTGGCGGAGCGCCTGCGCGAGCTGCTCGGCCGCGCCGGCCTGGACGAGGTCCGCGACGCCCAGCTCACCTTCGCCATGGAGGCGGCCTACGCCTTCCAGCCCCGCGACCGCGAGGGCGAGCCGCGCATGATGCTGGCCGAGGCCGGCACCGGCGTCGGCAAGACCATGGGCTATCTGGCCCCGGCCAGCGTCTGGGCCGAGGCCAACGGCCCGTCCGTGTGGGTGTCGACCTACACCCGCGCCCTGCAGCGCCAGATCGAGCGCGAGAGCCACGCCGTCTTTCCCGACCCGGCAGTGCGCGCCCGCAAGGCGGTGGTGCGCAAGGGGCGCGAGAACTACCTGTGCCTGCTGAACCTGCAGGACCAGGTCAACGCCGCCATGCTGGGCGGCGGCGATCTGGTCGGCACGGCGCTGACTGTGCGCTGGGTGCGGGCCACCCGCGACGGCGACATGACCGGCGGCGACTTTCCCGCCTGGCTGCCGGGGCTGTTCGCGGTGGCGCCGGCGGCCCAGGCCTCGCCCGGCAATCTGGTCGACCGGCGGGGGGAATGCGTCCACGCCGGCTGTCCGCACTATCGCGCCTGCTTCATCGAGAAGGCGGTGCGCGGATCGCGGCGCGCCGACCTGGTGATCGCCAACCACGCCCTCGTGCTCAGCCAGGCGGCCTTCGACGGGGCGCGGGCGGCCAAGGGCCTGAAGACCGACGTCGAGACCGCCGCGCCCCGGCGCATCGTCTTCGACGAGGGCCACCACCTGTTCGAGGCCGCCGACTCGGCGTTCTCGGCGGCGCTGTCGGGGGCCGAATCGGCCGAGCTGCGCCGCTGGATTCGCGGGCCCGAGGGGCGCGGGCGGCGGGGGCGGGGCCTGACCCAGCGCCTGGCCGACATGGTCGGCGACCGCGAGAGCGCGCGCGAGGCCCTGGACGCCGCCGTCCACGCCGCCGCCGCCTTGCCGGGCGAGGGATGGTCGGGACGGATCGCGCCCCCCTCGGGCGAGGTCAACCCGATCGGGCCGATCGAGAAGTTCCTCACCGCCGTGCTGGAGCAGCTGCGCGCCCGCGCCGCGCCCTCGGACGTCGGCCAGGAGTGCGCCGCCCGCCCGGCCCTGGACCTGGTGCGCCAGACCGCCCGCGAGGCCGCCGCCGCCCTGGCCTCGGTCGAGGCACCGCTGCTGGCCCTGGCCCGCCATCTGGAGGACCTGCTCGACGACGAGGCGGGCGAACTGCCCGTCGGCGACCGCTCCCGCATCGAGGGGGCGCTGCGCGGCCTCGACAAGCGTGCGCGGATGACCCTGCCCGCCTGGCGCTCGATGCTGCGGGCCATAGACGAGGACGCGCCGGGCGAGTTCGGCGACGATCCGGACTTCGTCGACTGGTTCGAGGCGACCTATCTCTACGGCCGGGTGGTGGACGCCGCCTGCCGCCGCCACTGGGTGGACCCGACCGAGCCGCTGCAGGCCGCCGTCCTGGCTCCGGCCCACGGCGTGCTGGTGGCCAGCGCCACCCTGGCCGACCCGACCCTGGACGATCCCTTCGCCCTGGCCGAGATGCGCACCGGCGCGGCGCGGCTGCCCGACCGGCCCAAGACCCTGCGCCTGGCCTCGCCGTTCGACTACGCCGCCAACGCCCGGGCGCTGGTGGTCACCGACGTCGGCCGCGACGATCCCAGGCAGGTGGCGGCGGCGATGCGCGAGCTGTTCCTGGCCTCGGGCGGCGGCGGGCTGGGGCTGTTCACCGCCATCCGTCGCCTGCGGGCGGTCTATGACCGGGCGGCGGGGCCGCTGGGCGAAAAGGGCCTGGCGCTCTACGCCCAGCATGTCGATCCGCTGGAGGTCGGCGCCTTGGTCGACATCTTCCGCGCCGAGGAGGACGCCTGTCTCCTGGGCACCGACGCCGTGCGCGACGGCGTCGACGTGCCGGGCCGCTCGCTGCGGCTCCTGGTGTTCGACCGCGTGCCGTGGCCCCGGCCCGACCTTCTGCACAAGGCCCGCCGCGAGCGGTTCGGCGGCAAGGGTTACGACGACGCCATCGCCCGGGGGCGCATCGCCCAGGCGTTCGGCCGCCTGATCCGCCGGGCCGACGACAAGGGGGTGTTCGTCATGCTCGACGCGGCCGCGCCGACGCGGCTGTTCTCGAGCCTGCCCGAGGGGGTGACGCTGGAGCGCGTCACCCTGGTCGAGGCCATCGAGGCGACGGCCGCCTTCTTGGGGGCTTCGGGGACCGCGCCGGCCGCGGAGGCGTGAGGCGCCGCCGCGCCGTCGCCGCCGTCAAACCCAGGCGATGACGCATTGGCGTCGAAATTCTGCAAAGTTCGCGGGGTATCAGAACGGCCGGCGGGGGACAGGCACGGACAAGAAGGCAGCCGCTCCGATGATCCAACACGCCCTTGCCGAACAGATCTCCTTCGACGACCAGGCCGCGCCGCTGGCGGCGGTTTCGACCAAGGCCGCCGTCCAGCGCGTGCGCTGGCATCTGGGCCTCAGCCAGGCCGAGTTCGCCCGCGTCTACCGCATCAATCCCGACAAGCTGCGCGACGTCGAGCTGGAACGCGTCGAACCCGACGTCGCCTTCCTGGCCTATCTCGCCCTGATCGACCGGGCTCCCGCCGCCATCCGCGACGCCCTGACCGAGCCTCGGTCATTTAAAAATTGACTTAAATAAGCAATGGCGCAAATTAGCGCCATGCACGGTTTCGCCGCCCTCGCCGACCCTACCCGCCGCCGCATCGTCACGCTTCTGGCCGACGGCGAGCGCTCGGCCGGCGAGATCGCCGCCCGGTTCGACGTCTCCGCCCCCGCCGTCTCCCAGCACCTGAAGGTGCTGCGCGAGGCGCGGCTGGTGCGGGTGCGGCCGGTCCGGCAGCAGCGGTTCTACGCCGTCGAGCCGGCGGGCCTGGCCGAGATGGCCGAATGGCTCGCCCGCATGGGCGGCTTCTGGAACGACCGGCTCGACGCCCTCGAACGCATGCTCAAGGAGGCCGATGAGGCATGAGCGATTTCGGCCAATACCCCGCCGCCCGCACGGTGCGGTTCGACCGCCTGCTGCCCGGCCCGATCGAGCGGGTCTGGGACCACCTGACCCGTCCCGAACTGCTGGCCGGCTGGCTGGCCGGCGGCGTGCTCGAGGGCCGGCCCGGCGGCCAGGTCGCCCTGACCTTCGGAAACGAGCACGGCTTGAGCGGCGAGGTCGTCACCTGGGAGCCGCCGCGCCGGCTGGCCTACATCTGGCGCGAGGCCGACGCGGAATCGCTGGTCAATTTCGACCTGACGCCCGAGGCGGCGGGGCAAGTGCGGCTGGTCCTGACCCACATGCGCCTGCCGGCGGGCGAAGCGGCCAGCTTCGGCGCCGGCTGGCACTCGCACCTCGACATCCTGGCCAGGGTCCTGGCCGAAGGCGAGCCCATCGATTTCGAGGCGCACATGGCGGTCTATCACCAGCTGCGCCCCGACTACGACGTCCGCGCGGCGGACTGACCGGGAGGTCGTCATGGACTTTGTCGCAGACTTTCATCCCCGCATCGCCCGTCCGCCTTCGGAGGTGTTCGAGGCCGTGGTCGATCCCGACCGCATGACGCGCTACTTCGCCGACGCGGCCACCGGGCGGCTGGTCCCCGGCGCCCGCGTGAACTGGCGCTTCGCCGAGTTCGGCGTCGAGATCCCGGTCGAGGTCACGGCCGTCGAGACCGGGCGGCGGCTGGTCTTCCTGTGGGGCGGCGCGCGGCGCAGCGAGGTCGAGATGACCTTCGAGCCCTGCGGCGAGGACTCCGCCACGGTCGGGGTCGTCGAGCGCGGCCTGGGCGAGGGCGCGGCGGGCCTCGCCGCCTGCGTGGGCCAGGCGCAGGGCTGGACCCACATGATCCTGTGCATGAAGGCCTGGCTCGAATACGGTATCGACCTACGCGCCGGCGGCGTCGGCAAATTGACGCAGGTGGGGCAGCCGACCCGCGAGCGCCTGAATAAAATCGACTGACGCCGGCGAAGCTGAAAATCGGCTCGGCGTAATTTATCGAATATTACGAATCACCGTAAATACTGACCGTGTCGGGAGGGATCTTTTGAGGAGGTCCCGATGCTCATCTTGATGCTGGCCGGAACGGTCCTGGCCGCGGTGGGAACCACCTGGCTGGCCGTCCGCGTCGGCAACGGCCCCGTCCGGCGCGCCGGCCCCCAGGCGCACCGCTGACGCCGCGCCTCAGTGCTTGCCGCGGTCGCGGCCGAAGTTCGGCTCGGCGCTTTCCTGGCCCAGGGCGATGACGCCGCGGCGGATTTCGCGGGTGCGGGTGAACAGCTCGTGCAGCTTGTCGCCCTCGCCCCAGCGGATGGCGCGCGACAGGGCCTGCAGGTCCTCGGTGAACCGGCCCAGGATTTCGAGCACCGCATCCTTGTTCAGCATGAACACATCCCGCCACATGGTCGGGTCCGAGGCGGCGATGCGGGTGAAGTCGCGAAAGCCGCCGGCCGAGTACTTCATCACCTCGGCGCGGGTGACCTGCTCCAGGTCGGCGACGGTGCCGACGATCGAATAGGCGATCAGGTGCGGCAGGTGGCTGGTGGCCGCCAGCACGAGGTCGTGGTGCGCCTCGTCCATCAGCTCGACCTGGGCGCCCAGCCCGCGCCAGAACGCCGCCAGCCTGGCCACCGCCGCCTCGTAGGCGGGATGATCGTCGGACGGCAGCGGGGTCAGGATGGTCCAGCGCCCGTCGAACAGCTCGGGAAAGCCGGCGTCCGGCCCCGACTGCTCGGTGCCGGCGATGGGGTGGCCGGGGATGACGAACACGCCGGCCGGCGCCGCCTCGGTCAGGGCCGCGCCGATGACGCCCTTGACCGAGCCGACGTCGCTGACCACGGCGCCAGGCTTGAGGCCGGGCGCGGCGGCGCGGGCGGCCTCGCCGATGGCGGCGGGCGGGACGGCGAAGATCACCAGGTCGGCGTCGCGCACGGCCTCGGCCGGGTCGTCGAACACCGCGTCGGCGATGCCCAGCGCCCGCACCCGTTCGCGCACCTCGGGGCTGGCGTCATAGACCGCGATGGCGCCCGCCGTCCCGTGGGTCCGGGCCGCGCGGACCACGGACGAGCCGATCAGGCCGCAGCCGATCACCGCAAGACGTTCGAACACCACCCCGGACATGACCCGTCGTTATCCTTTTAAGAACTCCGCGAGGCCGTCGACCACGCCGCGATTGTGTTCTTCGAGGCCGACGGTGATGCGCAGATGATCCGGCAGGCCGTAGCCCGCCACGCCGCGGGTGAGCAACCCCTTCGAGGCCAGGAAGGCCTCGGCTTCGGCCGCCGTCTTGCCGGGGACGGCCGCGAAGCGCGCCAGCACGAAGTTGGCGGCCGAGGGGGCGACCTCCAGGCCGAGGCCGCCGATCTGCTGGGCCAGCCATGGGCGCCATTGTTCGACCAGGGCCAGCGACCGCGCCTGGAACTCGGCGTCCTCGAGCGAGGCGACGGCGGCGAGCTGGGCGGGAATGTTGACGTTGAACGGCAGGCGGATGCGGTCCATGGCCTCCAGCAGGTCCGTCGGGCCGTAGGCCCAGCCGACCCGCAGCGCCGCCAGTCCGTGCAGCTTGGAGAAGGTGCGGGTGACCACCACGTTGGCCGCCTCGCGGGCCAGGGCGATCCCGTCCTCGTAGTTCGGATCGCCGGCGAACTCGGCGTAGGCGCCGTCGAGCACCAGCACCACGTGGGCCGGCAGGCCGGCGTGCAGGCGACGGATCTCGGCGCCCGGCAGCCAGGTGCCGGTGGGATTGGCCGGGTTGGCGACGAAGACCAGGCGCGTGCGCTCGTCGACGCATTTCAGCATCTCGTCGACGTCGATGCGCAGGTTGGTCTCCTTGGCCATCCGCACCTCGCCCTGGCAGGCGCGGGCCCCGATCGAATAGGCGGCGAAGCCGTATTCGCCCTGGACCATGTTGTCGCCGGGCTCGAGCAGGGTCTGGTTGAGGATCTGGAAGATCTCGTCCGAGCCGCAGCCGAAGATCAGGCGCTCGGGCTCCAGGCCGTACTTGCGCGAAATGGCCTCGCGCAGGATTCCCGCCCGGCCGTCGGGATAGAGGTTGAGCTTGCCGGCCGCCTCGGCGAAGGCGGCCTTGGCCTTGGGGCTGCAGCCCAGGATGTTCTCGTTGGCGGACAGCTTGACCGGGTTCTCGACGCCGTCGGCCTGGGCCTTGCCGGGCTTGTAGGGCGTGATGTCGAGGATGCCCGGCTTGGCCAGCGGGCGGTCGGCGGCGGATCGATCCATGAGGGCGAGCTCCGAAGATAGTTCCATTTGTAACGATCTCGCCTCTTACACGTCGAACGGGCCGGGCGCAGCCCCGATTACGCCGGAAAGGCGTCCGGGCGCGCGGGCGAGGCGGGCGTCGTCGCGCTGGTAGAAGCCGGCGAGGGCGAACAGCCTCAGGCCGCCGGCCTCGCAGACCAGCCGCGCGGCCACCTCCTGCCGCGACAGGGCCTCGATCACCGTGTCGGCATGGCCGCCCGCGTCGGTGACCCAGAAGGTCTCGTCGCCGCCCGAGGGCTCGACCTCGACCTCGGCCACGGCCAGGGCCGCCTGCGGCCCCCACGCGGCCAGGCACGGCAGGGCCGCGAACACCCGCAGCCGGGGCTCGGCCAGCAGCCGTCCCCACCAAGCGCTCTCGCCGGTCAGGGCCAGGACGCCGACGCCGCCCTGGGTCTTGGCGGCCGCGACCGCCTCCTCGGGGCGGCCGGCGATGCGCAGGGGCGGGGCGGCCCCGAACCGCAGCCGGGCCAGCTCGACCGCCCGCGCGCCGCCCCAGACCGTCAGGTGGAACGGCCCCTGGCGCGACAGGCTGTCGGCCATCAGCTCGCGCCACACTCGCACCACCAGAGCGGCGCTGGCGGACTTGCGCGGGGCGTCGATCAGCTTGCGGACGATCTGGGCTTCACGGGCGGGGCGCAGGCCGAACTGTCCGCCCTGGCCGGAGGCCTGCTTGGCGGCGGCCACGGCGCGGGCGAGGTCGGCGCGCTCGTCCAGAAGGCGCAGCAACTCGGAGTCGATCTGGTCGATGCGCTCGCGCACCGCGTCCAGCGTTTGCGCCGGCTGGGCGGACTGCTCGTTCATTTCATCCCCCGGGAGGAGCCGCGGAACATAAAGATTGCCGCGAAAGGCGCAATAGTCGGCCTTTCAAGAAAGGAATTTGCTCAAAAAAGGCGAGGCGCGTCGCCGACGGCCACCGGGCCGAGCGTGGTGCGTCCCGCCTCGAAGGTCAGGTTGACCGAGGCGTTGAGGCCCGGCAGGGCGCCGGCGGCCTTGTGCAGGTCGGTCGGCACCACGCCGCGCAGCCGTCCGTCGCCCCCGACGGTCAAGGTGGCCCGGCGCATCGACAGCGAGGCGTCGCCCGCCGTCAGGCCGCCCTGGATCAGGGTGAAGGCGCCGCCCGCGCCGGCCCAGTTGCGCGCCGCCTGCGCCCAGCCGCCGCCCCGCAGGGCGCCGAACCGCTCGAACTGCCCCTCCAGGGCCGCCGAGACCGGCTTGTCCCCGGCGATGCGGGCCAGGGGGCCGTCGGCGGCCTTGCCGCCCTCCAGCTTGAACAGCACCCCGGCCTGGTCGCCGGCCTGGGGGCGCATGTAGAGCTCGATCCGCCGGGCGGCGGCGATCGGCAGGGGCGCGCCGCCGGCCTGCGGCGTGAAGGTCAGGTTGACGCCCTCGACGGCGACGCGCGGCGGCGAGGCGGCGAGATCCGATATGCTGGCGCGCAGCGCCTCGCCGGCGATGGCCGCCGCGCCCTTGCCCGGCCGGGTCAGCACGACGCCGCGCGGGGCGACCGCGATCCAGCGGTCGGGCCGGTAGGCGTAGGTCTCGGCCTTCAGCTCGGGCGCGGCGAGGGACCAGCCCGAGGCCTCGGCGGCCCGCGCGCCTTCGAGGGTGACGTCGAAACGGAAGGGATAGCCGCCGATCCGTCGCGTCCGCCAGCTCAGCTCGCCGCCCGCCGCCTGGGCGCTGGCGGCCGCCGCGTCGAGGCCGGCGGCGATGCGGCCGCGGCCGTAGACCCACCAGCCGCTCCAGCCGACAGCGGCGACGGCCAGGAGGACATAGGGCGCGTAGAGCCAAAAGCGCTTGGGCGGTTTGCGGGGAGCGTCGGGCTCGGGCATGGTCTCGACTGGAAGGGCGTTTTCAGTACGGCGGTTTCAAGTGGGCGCGAGCCAAGAGTCAAGCGCGGTCGCGTCGGGGACAGGCGCGGACGGCGACAAATGGGTGTTCGGCTACGGCTCGCTGATGTGGCGGCCCGGTTTCGCCCACGTCGAGCGGCGGCCCGCGGTCCTGCACGGCCGCCGCCGGGCGTTCTGCATCTATTCGGTGCATCACCGGGGCACCTACGAGCGGCCGGGCCTGGTGCTGGGCCTGGCGCCCGGCGGAGCGGTGCGGGGCGTGGCCTTCCGGGTCGCCGCCGCGGCCTGGCCCGAGACCTACGCCTATCTGCGCGAACGCGAACAGCCGACCGAGACCTATTTCGAGGCCTGGGCGCCGGTGCGCATCGACGGCGACGGCAAGGCTCAGGCCCTGGTCTTCCTGTCCGACCAGGACCACGCCCAGTGGGCCGGCGACCTGACGCTGGAGCAGCAGGCCGAACTGATCGCCGGCGCGCGCGGCCTGTCGGGCCGCAACATCGACTACCTGCGCGACCTCGTCGTCCACCTGCGCGAGCAGGGGGTCGGCGACCCGGCCATGGAACGGCTGCTGGCGATGGTCGAGGCGCGCGAGCCGGCGACGGCGGGCGGCTAGAGCCCTTCGACCAGCAGGCCGTCCGAGGCGGTCTCGATGCGGGCCTGCAACTCCTGCATGAAGGCGGCGCGCTTCAGTCCGGCCGGGATCGGCTCCAGGAACTCGAAGACGATGACGCCCGGGCGGCGGATCAGGCCCTTGGCGGGCCAGTGCACGCCCGAATTGGTCGCCACCGGATGGCAGGGCAGGCCCAGTTCGCGATAGAGCGCGGCCACGCCCGGCTTGTAGTCGGGCTCGGCGCCGGGCAGGCCGCGGGTGCCTTCCGGGAAGATCACCACCTGGCGTTCCTCCTTCAGGCGGTCGCGGGTGTCGGCCACCAGCTTCTTCAGCGCCTTGGCGTGGCCCTCGCGGTCGACGACGATCATGCCCCCCTTGAGCGCGTACCAACCGTAGAACGGGATGACCAGCAGCTCCTTCTTCAGCACGAAGGCCATGTCGGGCAGGAAGGTGAAGGGGGCGATGGTGTCGAACATGCACTGGTGCTTGGCGGCGATCAGGGCCGAGCCCTTGGGCATGTGTTCGCGGCCGCGCACCTCGACCCGCACGCCGCAGACGGCGCGGAGCAGCGCCATGGTGACCCGCGCCCAGACGCCGATGGCGACCACGGTCCAGCGGCGCGGGCACAGCAGCAGCGGCGTCATGCACAGGGCCGCGAACGTCGACCAGGCATAGAAGACGATCATGAACAGGATGGAGCGGATCAGGGTCACGAAGCGGGGCTCTCCGAAGGTCAGGCCGGCTTGGGCTCGGCCTTTTCAGGCGCGTCCCTTTCGGGGGCGTCCTTGGGGCCGAGGCTGAGGATCGCCTCCCGTCCCAGGATGGCCAGGTACTTGCAATATTCGACGATCATCCGCCGGGCGCCCAGCCGGGTGCGCCACCAGCGGCGGGCGTCGACCTCCTCGGTCTTGACCGGATAGGGGTAGAGCTTCACGTGCGGGATCGCCGCGTGGATCTCCAGCATGGCGCGCGGCATGTGGTAGTCGGCGGTGACCACGATCAGGCTTTTGTAGCCCTTGGCCTCGGTCCAGGCGGCGATCTCGCGGGCGTTGCCGACGGTGTTCTCGGCCTGGAAGCCCAGGTCGACGCAGCAGTCGTAGATGCGCCGCGCGCCGCGGGTGACGTCGCGGATGTCGGTGCGCGAGGCCTCGCGGTTGACGCCGCTGATCAGCATGCGCCGGCCCTTGCCCAGCTCCAGCAGCTTCTGGGCGGCGGTGATGCGCAGCGACGAGTTGCCGGTCAGCGAGACGATGGCGTCGGCCGTGGGCGGGGCGGGGGCCGGCGTCGCGCGGTCGGCCCGGGCGGCGAAGGCCGCCAGGCCCACGGTCCAGATCATCAGCAGGATCAGAAGGGCGGCGATGCTCTTCATCCGGTCAGTTCATGCCCCTCAGCAGGCTCATGGCCGCCGAGCGCGCCGCCAGGGCGGCCACGATCGCGGCGATCAGCGGGCAGGGGATCGGCGCCAGCAGGTCGAGCCAGGACACCGGCAGGGCCGGCGTCAGCCCGTCCGCGCCCCCCAGAGCCCGCACGGCGGCCCCTATGATCACAGCCCCGAGCGCTCCGAACAAGCCCGCCGTGGCCGCCAGCCGGGCGAAGCGCGCCTGGAACAGCCCGGCGATGAAGCGATCCTCGGCGCCGGACAGGTGCAGCACCTCGACGATGTCGCGGCGGGCGGCCAGGCCGGCCCGGGTGGCGAAGGCGATCGCCGCCGCCGCCGCCGCGCCGACCAGGGCGGCGACGCCCAGCGCCGCAAGGCCGGCCATGCGGCCGGCGCGGGCGATGTCCTTCATCCACAGGCTGTGGTCGTCGACCGTGGCGTCGATCCCCGCCGTCTTCAGCGCCTTGGCCAGGTCGTCGGCGCTTGGCGGGGCCTTGGGGTCGAGGTCCAGCGTCACCAGCCGGGGAACCGGCAGGTCGTCGAGCAGGCCGTCGCGGCCCAGCCAGGGCTCCAGCAGGGCCTCGGCCTTGGCCTTCTCCAGCGCGGCCGCCTGCGTCACGCCCCGCACCCCGGCCAGGGTCTCGGCGGCGCGGGCGGCGGCGGCGTCCGGCGTCTCGTCGCCCTTGGGCCGCACCAGCACGGTGGCCGATCCGGTCAGCTGGGCGCGCCAGCCCTGGGCGGCGCGATCCGCCGACAGGGCCGTCATGCCGGCCAGGCAGGCGATGAAGCACAGCACCGCCACCACGAAGGTCAGGGCGCCGTCGCGGGCGTCCTCGCGCGGCAGCAGCGCGGCGGGTTTCCAGCGGGCGGTGTCGAAGGCGGGCGTGGTCACGGGGCCGTCTCTTCCGGCGGGGGGGCCTCGGCGGCGTAGGCCGACGGCGGCTCGATCGGCGTCGGCCCGGCCTTGGCCAGGCGCCCCTGCTCCAGGTGGAGCACCGGCCGGCCGGAGCGGGCCACGAGGTCCTCGTCGTGGGTGGCGATCAGCACCGTGGTGCCCAGCCGGTTCAACTCGACGAACAGCCGCATGATGCGCAGCGCCATGGCCTGGTCGACATTGCCGGTGGGCTCGTCGGCGAGCAGCACGTCGGGGCGAGCGACCACGGCGCGGGCGATGGCCAGGCGCTGCCGTTCGCCGCCGGACAGGGTGGCGGGCATGGCGTGCATCCGCTCGCCCAGCCCGACCCAGGTCAGCAGCTCGGCGACGTCGGTGCGATAGCCTTCCGGCTTGCGGCCGGCGATGCGCAGCGGCAGGGCGACGTTGTCGAAGGCGCTGAGATGCTCCAGCAGCCGCATCTCCTGGAACACCACGCCGATGCGGCGGCGCAGGAACGGCAGTTCGTTGCGGCGAGCGCCGGCGACGCTGCGGCCGAACAGGTCGATCAGCCCGCGCGAGGGGCGCTGGGCCAGGTAGATCAGGCTGAGCAGCGACGACTTGCCCGCCCCGGACGCGCCGGTCAGGAAATGGAACGAGCCGGGCGCCAGGTCGAAGGTGACGTCGCGGAGCACCTCGGGCGCGCGGCCATAGCGCATGCTCACGCCGTCGAAGCGGACCACGGCCTGGTCGCTCGGCGTGTCCGCGAGGATCTGTGCCGCGGTCTTGGCCGCGTGTGCGCCGGCGGTTCTGGACATGGGGGCCGAAATCGGCGACCTCGAAGAAGAGGACGCTGAAGCTTCCGATTCGCCGGCCATGATACTGACCTGTCCAGAGTGCGCCACCCGCTATTTCATCGACGACGCCAAGCTGGGCTCGGCGGGGCGGACGGTGCGCTGCGCCCACTGCGGGGCGCGCTGGACGGCGGCGGCCGAAGCGCCCATCGAGCTGGCGCAATCCCCTGAAGAAGGCGCGTTGGCGGCCGAGCCGGCGACGACCGAGCTCGAACCGCCGCCGCAGGACCTGCCCCGGGCGTTCCGCGCCAGGGCCGAGACGCGCAAGCGCGAACGCGAGGCCGCCGCCTCCGGGGTGATCTGGGCGGCGACGGCGGCGGTGCTGGCGGTGGTGATCGCCGCGGCGGTGCTGTTCCGGGTCGACGTGGTGGCGATGTGGCCGCGCTCGGCCGGCGCCTACGCCGCCGTCGGCTTGCCGGTCAATCCAGTCGGCCTGACCTTCGAGGGATTGCGCGCCCAGCCGGCCCTGCGCGACGGCCATGCCGCCCTGGTGATCTCCGGCGCCATCCGCAACATCGAGGGCCGGCCGATCGCCGCGCCGCCGGTGCGCATCGACGTGCTCGACAAGGACGGCCGCGTCGCCGCCGGCAAGATCGCCGACCCCAAGGCGGCCAGGATACCGCCGGGCGAGATGCGGCATTTCTCGGTGGTGCTGTTCGATCCGCCGGTGAGCACCGAAGGGGTCAACGTCACCTTCGTCATGACCAACAAGCCCGGCCCGGCCGCCGCGCCGCCGAGCGCCAAGGTGCGGCTGCGCGACCTCGACGCCGAGGCCCATGCGGCCCCGCCCGGGACGTCGCCGCCCGCCCCGCCGCCGCCGCCTCCCGCCGCCGCCGCCGCCGCCGCACCGCCGCCGCGGCCCGCGGCCCAGGCGCAGCCGCTTCCGGCCGATTCCCCCTACGCCCTTCCGCAATCCGCCGAGGCCCGACCGCATGGCTGACGCCGCCGTCCCGACCGTCCTGCTCGACGAAGACGAAATCGCCGCGCGCGTCGAGGCCCTGGCCGACCGCATCGCCCCGCGCATCGACGACGACACGGTGGCGGTGTGCCTGCTGACCGGCGGCCTGTGGTTCGCCGCCGACCTGATGCGGGCCCTGGCGCGGCGCGGCCGCCATCCGCTGTTCGACGCCCTGTGGATCGCCTCCTACGGCGACGACAAGCGCACCTCCGGCCGGGTCATCGTCCGGGCCGGACTGCAGCGTTCGGTCGAAGGGCGGCAGGTGCTGCTGCTCGACGACGTGTTCGATTCCGGCCTGTCGATCGCCGAGGCGGCCAAGATCGTCGGCGACGCCGGCGCACGCGAGGTGGTCTCGGCCGTGTTCGCCCGCAAGCCGTGGCCCGAGCCGCGCGCCGCCGACCCCGAGTTCGTCGCCTGGGAGGCGCCCGCGCGGTTCCTGGTCGGCTACGGCATGGATGTCGCCGGCCGCCGGCGCGGCGAGCCGGCCGTGCTGGCGATGGACTGAAGCCTCCGCTCAGGCCGCCCCGGTCTCGGCGGCCAGCGCCTCGTAGGCCGCCTGCAGTTCGGCGCCCACCGACCGCTCCGGCCTGGGCGCGCCCAGGTGGACGCTGCGCAGCTCGTCCATGAACGCCGCCCACATCGACGGGCCGCCTTCCTCCAGCAACTGGGCGCGGATCGACAGCTGCGGCGAGACCGGCGTGTGCCGCCGGCCCCAGGCCCCCATGTGGGCCAGCAGCGGAACCAGCTGAACCGCCGGCTCGGCCAGGCTGTAGATCGCTTTCTGCTTGTGGCTGGGATCGCCCGCCCGGGTCAGCAGGCCGGCCTCGACCAGCCGCTTCAGGCGGTCGGCCAGCACGTTCGAGGCTATGCCTTCCTCGGACTGGCCGAGCAGTTCGCGAAAGCGCCGCCGGTTCCCGAACATGATGTCGCGGATGACGATCAGGCTCCAGCGGTCGCCGATCATCTCCAGCGTCAGGTTGATCGGGCAGCCGGACCGGTGCGCGCGCTCCAAGAAAATCACTCCGCGGAAACCGCTTGCAAAATAAGATCGGTGATTCCAGTCTGCAACCGATTTCAACTTGCAATCAGTTCGCGAGGCGACCGTGACGCTGCAGCTCTACGCCCATCCGTTCTCGTCCTACTGCCAGAAGGTGCTCATCGCCCTCTATGAGAACGCCACGCCGTTCACCTACCGCGTGTTGGGGCCCGAGGATCCTCCGGCCTTCGAGGAGCTGGCGGCGCTGTGGCCGCTGAAGAAGTTCCCGGTGCTGGTCGACGGCGACGGGCCGCCGGTGATCGAGACCAGCATCATCATCGAGCATCTCGACCTGCGTCATCCCGGCCCGGCCCGGATGATCCCCCTGGACCCGGCCGCGGCCCTGCAGGCGCGGACCATGGACCGGGTGTTCGACAACTATGTGATGACCTCGACCCAGAAAGTGGTTCTGGACCATCTTCGCCCGCCGGCCGACCGCGACGCCTATGGCGTCGATCAGGCCAAGGCCACGCTCGACGCCATCTACGACTGGCTGGACGGGGTGATGGCGGATCGCACCTGGGCGGTGGGCGAGGCGTTCGGCCTCGCCGACTGCGGCGCCGCGCCGGCCCTGTTCTACGCCGATTGGGTGCACGAGATCGGCGAGCGCCGTCCGCACCTGGCCGCCTACCGCGCCCGCCTGCTGGCCCGGCCGTCGGTGGCGCGGGCGGTGGAGGAGGCGCGGCCCTATCGCTCGCTGTTCCCGCCGGGCGCTCCGGATCGGGACTGACGGGGACGCCAGCGGAGACACGGACAGGCGACGGCCGGGGCCGCCGCCTGTTTGTCGGGGTCTTCAGCGGCGGGGCGCGATCTCGGCGCCGCCGCTGATGATCTGACGTATGCTGGGGCGCAGGACGAAGTCGTGCGGGAAGCCCAGTTCGACGGCGCTGGCCGCGTCGAGACGCTGGCGCTGGGCCTCGGTCAGGACCACGTCCAGCGCGCCCAGATTGTCCTCCAGCTGCGCCAGGGTGCGCGCGCCCAGGATCGGCGAGACGACCTGCGGGTTGAGCAGGGTCCAGGCCAGGGCGACCTGGGCGGGCGTGCGGCCGGCTTCCCTGGCGACCTCGGCGACCACGTCGGCGATGGCCAGGCTCTGTTCGGTCAGGGAGCCGTTGGCGGCGGCGACGTCGCGGCGGCTGCCCGTGATGTCCGCGCTGGCGGCGCTCGCCGTCAGGTCGGCGCGGCTGTACTTGCCCGTCAGCACGCCGCTGGCCAAGGGCGACCAGGGCAGCACGCCCAGGCCCATCTCGGCCGCCATCGGGATCAGGTCGCGCTCGACCGTCCGCTGGGCCAGGCTGTACTCGATCTGCAGGGCGATCAGCGGCGACCAGCCGCGCAGGTCGGCGATGGCCTGCATGCGCGACACCTGCCAGGCGGGGGTGTCGGAAATCCCCAGGTAGATCACCTTGCCCTGGGAGACGAGGTCGTCCATCGCCCGCAGCACCTCTTCGACCGGCGTCGTCGAGTCCCAGACGTGCAGATAGAGCAGGTCGATATAGTCGGTCCCCAGCCGCTTCAGGCTGTCCTCGACCGAGCGGACCATGTTCTTGCGGTGGTTGCCGCCGGAGTTGGGATCGCCCGGCCGCATGGCCAGGGTGTACTTGGTGGCCAGCACCAGCCGCTCGCGCTTGTCGCGGGCGAACTCGCCCAGCAGGCGTTCGGCCGTGCCGTCGGTATAGCGGTTGGCGGTGTCGATGAAGTTGCCGCCGCGGTCGACATAGGCGTCGAAGATGCGGCGGGACTCGGCGTCGTCGGCGCCCCAGCCCCAGTCGGCGCCGAAGGTCATGGAGCCGAGCGACAGCGGCGAGACGCGCAGGCCGGAGCGGCCCAGCAGGCGATAGGATTCCAGGGTCAGCTTGTGGGTCACGGGCGAGGTTCCATCTTCCAGACGGCCCGTCGGTGGGCGCGGGCGTGAGGGGAAGGTGGGGGCCTGACCTTCGTTAGATTATGGGGCATTATCTGCAATGGTTGTTTAGTCCGGAGTGGATAATGCGCGGTGCCGACTTCGCCAGCCTCACCGCCTTCGCCGCCGTGGTCGAGCAGGGCAGCTTCGTACGGGCGGCCGCGCACCTGGGCGTCACCCCCTCGGCGCTCAGCCAGACCATCCGCCAGCTGGAGGAGCGGATGGGCGTGCGCCTGCTCAACCGCACCACCCGCAGCGTCGCGCCCACCGCCGTCGGCGAGCGGCTGCACGCCCGCCTGACCCCGGCCATCGAGGAGCTGGACGGGGCCATGGCTGAGGCGGTGGCGACCCACGGGCGGTCGACCGGAACCCTGCGCATCAACTTGCCGAGGACGGCGGCGCTGGGCCTGCTGGCCGAGCGGCTCGGCCGGTTCCACCGCGGCAACCCGGACGTGATCCTGGACCTCGTGGTGCAGGATTCGCTGGCCGACATCGTCGCCGGCCGGTTCGACGCCGGCATCCGCATCGGCGAGCGGCTCGACCAGGACATGGTGGCGGTGCGGTTGACCAGCGACCTGGAGATGTACGCCGTGGCCTCGCCCGACTATCTGGCCCGGCGGGGCGTTCCCCGGACGCCGGCCGACCTGCACGAACATGCCTGCCTGAACTGGCGCTGGCCGACCGACGGCAGCCTCTATCGCTGGGAGTTCGAGCACGACGGGGCCGAGTTCGAGGTCGGCGTGCGGGGGCCGCTGATCGTCACCGACTCGGCGGTGCTGCTGGAGGCGGCGGCGCAGGGCGTGGGCGTGGCCTACGTCTATGACGAGCGCATCCCCGACTGGCTGGCCCAGGGGCGGCTGGTGCGGGTGCTGGAGGCCTATTCGCCGACCTTCCCGGGCCTGCACCTCTACTATCCCAGCCGCCGCCAGATGCGGCCGGCGCTGCGCAACTTCATCGACTGCCTGCTCGACCGCGACCTCGACGCCGCCGGTCCGCCTCAGAGCCAGGCGGCGACCGGTTCGCGCGCCAGCATCTCGTCATAGGTCGGGCGCGGCCGGATCACCGCGAACTGGTCGCCCTTGACCAGCACCTCGGGGATCAGCGGCCGGGTGTTGTACTCGCTGGACATGCTGGCGCCGTAGGCCCCCGCCGACATGAAGGCGACGAGGTCGCCGGACCCGGCCTCGGGCAGGTCACGCTCGCGGGTGAAGGTGTCGCCGGTCTCGCACACCGGCCCGACCACGTCGTAGGCGGCCAGCGGCGCATTGGTCGGCCGCACCGGGCGGATGTCGTGATAGGCGTCGTACATCGCCGGGCGGATCAGGTCGTTCATCGCCGCGTCCAGCACCATGAACCGCCGGCCCTCCGGCCGCTCGTGCACGTGGATCACGCGCGTGACCAGCACCCCGGCGTTGGCGGCGATCACCCGCCCGGGCTCGAAGGCGAGCTGGACGTCGAGGCCGTCGACCACGCGCGCCACCATGGCGGCGAAATCGGCCGGCGTCGGCGGCGCGGGCTGGTTGAAATAGGGCACGCCCAGGCCGCCGCCCAGGTCCAGCCGCTCGACCGTCAGGCCCAGGCCGCGCAGGCGCTCGACCAGGCCCCGCATCTTGCGGAAGGCGTCCTCCATGGGCGCAAGGTCGGTGATCTGGCTGCCGATGTGGCAGGCCACGCCCACGGGCCGCAGGTGCGGCGAGGCGGCGGCCTTGGCGTAGAGGCGCTCGGCCTCGGCGAAGGAGACGCCGAACTTGTTCTCGGACTTGCCGGTGGAGATCTTGGCGTGGCCGCCGGCCGAGACGTCGGGATTGACGCGGAAGGCGATGGCCGGCCGCGCGCCCCCGCCGGCCTTGACCTGGGCGGCGGCGACCTCGGCCAGCAGGTCGAGCTCGGGCTCGGACTCGACATTGATCTCGGCGACGCCGGTCTCGATGGCGAAGGCCAGCTCGGCGGCGGTCTTGCCGACGCCGGAGAACACGATCCTGCCCGGCGGTATCCCCGCCGCCAGCGCCCGGCGAATCTCGCCTTCCGACACCGTGTCGGCGCCGGCCCCGACCTCGGCCAGGGTCTTCAGCACCGAGACATTGGAGTTGGCCTTGACCGCGAAGGCGATCAGCGGCGCGCCCAGTTGCGGATAGGGCGCGAACGCTTCGCGGAACACCGTGAAGTGCCGCTGCAGGGTGGCGGTGGAATAGACGTAGACCGGTGTGCCGACGGCGTCGGCGATGCGCGACAGGGGCACGCCCTCGCAGCAGAGCTCGCCGTCCCGAACCTCGAAATGGTTCATGCCCCGCCGCTCAGCCCGGGCCGTTGAGGTTGGGCGACTTGCCGAACGGGTCGTTGGTGCTGGGCAGGGGCGCGTCGTGGGTGGTGGCCGGCACGTTGGCCGGGTCGGTGATGGCGCCCGGCTGGCTGGGCAGGGCCGGCTTGTTGCGCTGTTCGGCGGCGGCGCGGTTGCGGGCTTCCTGCTCGGCCTTCTTCTTGGCGTAGTCGGCCTTGGCCTGGGCCCCCCACAGGGGCGCCGGCTGCTCCAGCTCGCCGACCTTGCCGCAGGCCGACAGGCCGGCGGCGGCGATCATGACGGCGGCCGACAGGACGAGGGTGCGCTTCATTTCAGTTGGTCCTTCCAACGCTGAATCTGCGCGCGCACCTGGGCGGGCGCGGTTCCGCCGTAGCTCATGCGACTGGCGGCCGAGGCCTCCGGCGTCAGCACCTGAAAGACCTCCGCCGTGATCCGAGGCTCGATCGCCTGAAGTTCGGACAGCGGCAGGCCCGGCAGGTCGGTCCCCAGCGTCTCGGCGCGTTTGACCGCAGCGCCGGTGACATGGTGCGCCTCGCGGAACGGCAGGTCCAGCGTCCGCACCAACCAGTCGGCCAGATCGGTGGCGGTCGAGAAGCCCGCCCCGGCGGCGGCGGCCATGCGCTCGCGCACGGGCTCGAGGTCGGCGACCATGCCGGCCATCGCGTTCAGGGCCAGCTCCAGCGAGTCGAAGGCGACGAAAACCGGCTCCTTGTCCTCCTGCATGTCCTTGGAATAGGCCAGCGGCAGGCCCTTCATCACCACCATCAGGCTGGTCAGCGAGCCGAGGATCCGTCCGACCTTGGCGCGAACCAGCTCGGCGGCGTCCGGGTTGCGCTTCTGCGGCATGATCGACGAGCCGGTGGTGAAGGCGTCGCTGAGCTTGATGAAGCCGAATTGCGGCGTGGTCCAGATCACGATCTCTTCGGCCAGGCGCGACAGGTGGGTGGCGCAGATCGAGGCCGCCGACAGCGCCTCCAGGGCGAAGTCGCGCGACGAGACGCTGTCCAGCGAATTGGCGGTCGGCCGCTCGAAGCCCAGGGCCGCCGCGGTCATGTGGCGGTCGATGGGGAAGGGCGAGCCGGCCAGGGCCGCCGCGCCCAGCGGGCTTTCGTTCATCCGCGCGCGGGCGTCGACGAAGCGCGAGGCGTCGCGGCCGAACATCTCGACATAGGCCATCAGGTGGTGGCCGAAGGTCACCGGCTGGGCCGGCTGCAGGTGGGTGAAGCCCGGCATGATGGCGTCGGCGTGGGCCTCGGCCTTGGCCAGCAGCGCGGCCTGCAGGGTGCGGACCTGCGCCGCCGAGCGGTCGCACGCTTCGCGCACCCACAGGCGGAAGTCGAGGGCCACCTGGTCGTTGCGCGAGCGGGCGGTGTGCAGCCGCCCGGACGCCGCGCCGATCAGCTCGCGCAGGCGCGCCTCGACGTTCATATGGATGTCTTCGTATTCGTCGCGGAACGGGAAGGTTCCGTTTGCGATCTCGGCCTCGATCTGCGACAGGCCGTTCTGGATGGCGGCCTCGTCGGCGCTTGAAATGACGCCGACCTTGGCCAACATCGCCGCGTGCGCCTTGGAGCCGGCCAGGTCCTGGGCGGCGAGGCGCTTGTCGAAGCCGATGGAGACGTTGATCGCCTGCATCAGTTCGGCCGGCTTGGTGGAGAACCGCCCGCCCCACATCGCTTGGCCGTCGCCGGCCGCGTGGGCTTGGGCGGACGCGTCAGAAGGGGTCTTGGTCATATGAGCGACATCCAAAATCCGGCGAAGAAACCCAAGCCGGATCTGCTGCGATACCTGCTGTGGGGCGTCGCCCTGGTCGGCGCCGCGGCGGTTCTATACGTCATCGCGGTCGCTTCGTTCAAACATCCAGGCAAGGCCGACCTGCATGATTTGAAAACCGGCGCCCTGGCCAAGATCGAATTCCCCAAATCGCCCGGCATGGCCCCGACCACGCCGTTCACCGACGGCCAGGGCAAGTCGGTGGCGCTGTCCGATTTCCGCGGCCAGGTGGTGGTGCTGAACCTGTGGGCCACCTGGTGCGCGCCCTGCAAGCAGGAGATGCCGACCCTGGGCAAGCTCCAGGCCGCCTACGCCGCCCAGCCGGTGCAGGTGGTCGCCGTCAGCGTCGACAAGCCCGAGGACGACAACCTCGTCGTCGAGGACATCGCCAAGGCCCCGCCGCTGAAGGTCTATCGCGATCCCGGCTACAAGCTGACCTTCGGCATCGACCCCAAGCCCGAGGGCTTCCCGACCACCATCATCTATGACCGCAAGGGGGTCGAACGGGCCCGCCTGGGCGGCGGCGCCGACTGGTCGAGCAAGGAGGCCCGCGCCCTGATCGACCGCCTGCTGGCCGAGAAGGGCTGAAGGCCGGGGTGGACGATCCGGCGATCCTGGAGCCGGTCGCCGCCCGCGCCTGGCCCTCGGCGCGACGCTCCGACCTGGGCGGCTGGCGCCTTCATGCGGCCGACGGCTTCTCGGGCCGGCTGAACGCCTGCTGGCCTTTGGGCGAGCCGGACCGCCCGCCGGGCGCCGCCGTCGCGGCGGTTGAGGCCTGGTACGCGGCGCGGGGCTTGCCGCCGGTCTTCAAGCTGGCCGACGGCGCGACGGCGCCCGCCGACCTCGCCGCCGTGCTGGCCGCGCGCGGCTACCGGCCCCGCACCGAGACCTTGATGATGACCGCCGCCCTGCCGGCGGGCGAGGCGGCCGCCGCGCCGGTTTCGGACCGGCTGGACGACGGCTTCCTGTCGGTGTTCTCGGCCACCGCTCACGATCCCGGCGACGCCCGCGAGCGGATCGAGGCCCTGGAGCGTATCGCCCCGCCGCGTTTCTTCGCCCGCATCGACGTCCAGGAGAGCCCCGCCGCCATCGGCGCCTGCGCGGTCGAGGGCGACTGGGCCGGCGTCTTCGCCATGCGCACCGCTCCGGACCGCCGCCGTCAGGGCCTGGCCCGCCGCATCCTGGACGGCCTGTTCGCCGCCGCGACCGCCGCCGGGGCCCGCCGCGCCTACCTTCAGGTCGAGGCCGCCAACGCGCCGGCCGTCGGCCTCTATCGCGGCCTGGGGTTCGAGACCGCCTACGCCTATCGCTACTGGGACCGGCCAGCCTGAACGGGCGGCCCGCGCCGGCGGGCGAGGTCGATCGCCGCCGTCAGGACCGGGTCGTCGACGCCTTCGACCGGCGGGGTCGCGATGGCCAGGTCGGGAACCACGCCCCGGGGCGTCAGGTCGCCGTCGGGCCGGACGATCCGCGCCTTGGGGAAGCCCACGACCAGGCCGCTGTGCGCCAGGGTGAAGGTCTCCATGGCGCCGTAGGTGGTGGCGAGGTCGGACGTCTCCTCGCCGATCACCCGACCCAGACGATAGTCCTGCATCGTGGCGGCCACGGCGACGGTGTTGGAGTAGCTGTTGCGGTTGATCAGCGCATAGACCGCGCCTTTGAACCGGGGCTCGGGCTTGGGCGGGGTGGGCGCATCGTCGAAGGCGATCACCTGGCCGGGCCTGGCCTTGGCGTAGGCCGCCGCGTAGCGGGCCGAAACGCTGGAGCCGTCGTCGGGCGCCAGGGCGACGCGCTTGGCGTTGGCGGCGACGGCCGCCGCGCTGACCTTGATCCGGAACGAGGCGTTGAACCGGAAAGGACGGTCGGCGAACCAGCGCACCATCAGGTCGCTGAACGAGCTGTCGCCGCCGGGATTGTCGCGGAGGTCGATGATCAGGCTGGTCGCCCCCGCCGCCAGGAAGTCCTGGAACGCGCCGTCGACGAAGGCGCGGAAGGCGCTGTTGTCGTATTCGTCCACGGCCCCGGGCGCGCTGTTGTAGAAGGGGCCGGGCTGCAGATAGGCGACGTGGTCCGGCAGCATGCGCGCGACGCGCGCGTTGGCGTCGCGGGCGAGCACGGCGGGCTCGGCCTTGGCGGCGGCCTTCATCTCGGCGGCCGTCCGCGCCGGCAAGTCGAGCTTGGCGACTTGGCCGTCGGCCCGTCGTATGGCGACCTCGAACCGCTCGACCGGGCCCCGTTCGAGCCACAGCAGCATCGGCAGGTCGAGCTCCATCAGGGCGTGGGCCATGTAGGGGGTGTCCGCCGACAGGTCGCGCCCGCACAGGACCAGCCACTCGCCGATCGGCCGGCCGTCCAGCGCCGTGATCTCGTCGCCGCGTCGCACCTGATCCGACCCGCTGCGGTTGTCGGCGACCAGGACCTTGTCCCCGACCACCCGGATCAACAGCGGGAAGGCCTTGCCGCCGCCTGCCATGTGCTGGTCGAACAGGGCGTAGATGGCGTCGATCCGGGCGTGGGCGACCTTGCCGAAGGCGACGAAGCGTTGAAACCGGACCGCCGTCTCGGCGTAGGTCGCCGGGCCCCGGATCTCGGCCAGGGTCCGCCGATAGAGCCGGTCATAGTCGGCCTTGGACACCCGGGCGTAGAGGTCGAAATGCGAGGCCTGCAGGGTGGCGTACAGCTGGCGGAGGTCGTCGCGGGCGTCGGCGGCGCTTATGGTGGCCGGATGGGACGGCGCTTCGGCCGCCCCGGCGGGCGTGGCCGCCAGCACGGCGGCGAACAGGGGCGCGGCGAACAGGGGCGCGAGAAGGGAACGCCGCGATGAACGGCATGCAGATCGGATCATCGAGCCTTTTTCCCCTTCGTAACCGGCGTGCGGGGAGCTTAGCCCGGGCGCGGGCGGCGGCCATGACCGGCGGCTCCCTTTTTCCCGACCATTTCCTCCTGGAGGACCGCCGATGACGGCGACGGGCGCTGAATCCATGCTCACGGTCGGCGGCTGGACCGCCGACCACGCCGCCGGGACGCTCAGCCGCGACGGCGAACGCCGGCCGGTCGAGCCCAAGGTCATGGACCTCTTGGTCCTGCTCGCCTCGCGGCCCGAGGCGGTGTTGTCCAAGGCCGAACTGCTGGCCGCGCTGTGGCCGGGCCTGACCGTCGGCGACGACGCCCTGGCCCGCTGCGTCTGGAAGCTGCGCGGCGTCCTGTCTGACGATCCCAAGGCGCCGCGGTTCATCGAAACCATTCCCAAGCGTGGCTATCGCCTGATCGCCCCGGTGACGCGGACGCCGCTCGACGATCGGCGGCCACGCCCCGCCGTCCGGCCCATATGGCGGCGGCCGGCGGTCGCCGCGGCGGGCGCCGTGCTGGTGGTCCTGGCGGGCGCCGGCCTGGCTTGGCGTCAGGACGCACGAGCGCCGGGGCAGGCCTCGGCGGCGGCGCTGACCCGCCGCGCCGACGATTTCTATTACCAGTTCACCCGGGCCGACAACGAGGCCGCCATCGCCCTGTACGAGCGGGTGCTCGCCGACCGCCCGGACCATGCGCCGGCCCTCGCCGGCCTGGCCGAGGCCCTGGTGCAGAAGACTCTGCGCTGGCCGAACGACGCGGCCGCCCCGCCCTTGCCGTCCACCGACCTGGCGGGGGCCATCGCCCAGGGACGGCTGTCGACGCCGCCGGCCCGCGCGCGGCTGTCGCGGGCCCTGGCCCTGGCCGGGCAGGCGGTCAGGCTGGCGCCCCGCGACGCCTCGGCCCAGGGCGCCCTCGGCCTGGTCCTCGCCGCCCAGGGCCGCTTCGACGAGGCCGAGCGCGCCTATCGTCGCGCCGCGGCCCTGGACCCCGACGCCTGGACGGCCCTGGTCGAGCTCGGCGATTTGGCCGAGATGCGCGGCGACCATCCGGCCAGCCTGCGCTATCTGGAACGGGCCTTCGAGGCCATGACCCGCGTCTACGACCGGCAGTCGTCGCGCATCCGGCCCTGGTACGCTGACTTCGGCGTGCTGATCGCCGACCGCTACGCCGCCCTGGGCGCCGGACAGCAGGCCGAGCTGTGGTACCGCCGGGTGCTGGGCCTGTCGCCGCTGCAGCCGGCCGCCACCAGCGGCCTCGCCCGCCTGCTGGCGCGGTCGGGGGACCCGGCCTCGGCCGGGCGGCTTTGCCGGAGCCTTGTCGAGAGGATCGGCCATGGCGGCGGCTGCGACGACGTGCTGGCCGTCGCGGCGGGCCGGGTTTCGAGGCCGCCGCCGCGATGAGCGTCGGCCGGCGGATCGGGACGGCGGACTAGCTCGCCGCCTTGCGTCCCGCCGCCCACTGCGCGAACGCCACGCCGGCCAGGGCCGCCGCGCCGCCGAGCGCCTGGACCGGGGTCAGCCGCTCGGCGAACAGCAGCCAGCCGAGCAGCGCCGCCACCACCGGCTGGACCAGCACCACCACCGAGGCGGTGGCCGTCGGCAGCCGCCCGAGGGCCCAGGCGATGGCGCCCTGGCCGACCACGTGGGCGACGCCCAGGCCCAGGCAGGCCGCCCAGCCGCCGGGGCCGGCCGGCAGGATGTCCTCGCCCATGGCCAGGGCGACGACCAGCAGGATCGGCGCGCCGACGGCGCTGGACCAGAACATCACCCGCGAGGCGGAGGACTGTTCGCGGGCCTTGCGCACGGCCAGGAAATAGAACGCGTACCAGAAGGCGGTGGCCAGGGAGAGCGCGTCGCCCAGCGGCGGGTCGCGGCCCGGCAGGTTGCTCTTGGACAGCGCCATCGCCGCCGCCCCGGCCACGGCCAGGGCCAGCCCGGCCAGGAACAGCCGCCTTGGCCGCTCGCGGAACGCCAGCCAGGCGGCCAGGGTGACGACGACGGGCGTCAGGTTGCTCATCACCGTCGCCTTGGCCACCGAGGTGTAGCGGATGCCGTAGTGCCAGAAGGCCAGGTCCCCGGCGAACAGCAGCCCGGCCGCCAGCATGGCCCGCGACGGCGGTGCGAAGGCGGCCTTGTCGACGCGGGCGGCCAGGACGGCCAGCATCGGCAAGGCGAAGGCCAGCCGCCAGAAGCCGGCCGCGGCCGGTCCGGTCTCGGCCAGCCGCACCAGCACCGGAGCGAAGCCGATGGCGCAGGCGCCCAGGATCAGGGCCGCGAGCGGCGCTCGGCGGTCGGCGCGGTCCGGCGCGGCGACGGAGGCGGCGGCGGTCATGCGGCGGGAACTCCCAGTTCGTCGCGCAGGGCGGCGGCCGTGACGCCTCGCGCCCGGATGTCGCGCAAGGTCTCGGCCTTGTCGCGCTTGGCGAAGCGCTTGCCGTCCGGCCCGGTCAGCAGGCGGTGGTGGCGATAGGTCGGCGCCGGCCAGCCCATCAGGGCCTGGATCAGGCGCTGGACGTGGGCGGCCTCGAACAGGTCCTCGCCGCGGATGACGTGGGTCACGCCCTGCAGCGCGTCGTCGTGGGCGACGGCCAGATGGTAGGCAACGCCGACGTCCTTGCGGGCCAACACCACGTCGCCCGCCCGTTCGGGCCGCGCGGGGATGACGCCATGCTCGCCGCCGGGGCCCTCGCCTTCCTCCGTGAAGCTCAGGGCCTCCCAGGCCGGGCCGAGCTCGGCCCTGGCCGCGTCCAGCGACAGCCGCCAGGCGAAGGGCCGGCCGGCGGCGAGGCGCGCAGCCTCTTCGTCCGGGGGCAGGGGCGCGCCGCGAAAGGTCTCGACGGCGCCGTGCGGGGCGCGGCCGATCTCGTCCAGCACCTCCTTGCGGGTGCGGAAGCAGCGATAGACCAGGCCCCGTTCCCGCAGGGCCGCGAGGACGGCCTGATAGTCGGCCAGGTGGTCGGACTGGCGGCGGACCGGCCGCTCCCAGTCCAGGCCCAGCCAAGCGAGGTCCTCGAGGATCGCCGCCTCGAACTCGGGCCGGCTGCGGGCCGTGTCGATATCCTCGATGCGCAGCAGGAAGCGCCCGCCGGCCGCCCTGGCCGCCGCCTCGGCCGCCATGGCCGAAAAGGCGTGGCCGCGATGCAGCAGGCCGGTGGGCGAGGGGGCGAAACGGGTGACGAAGGGGGCGCTCACGCCGCCTGTTTAGTCGGCATTGACCCTGGCGAACATGCCCAGATGTTCGAGCACCGCCCGCAGGAAGGCCTCCTCGCCGCCCAGGGCCTCCTTGAGGGCCGTGAACTGCTTGAAGCCGCTCATCTCGGCCAGGCCATGGGCGGCGCACCAGGCGGCGATGGTGGACAACTCGACGTCGATGTCGGTGGGGGCGTCGCCGCTGGTGCGTTCGAGGATGGTGTCGCGCACCTGGCAATAGGCGCTGTCCGGCGACTTGTTCATATGGTCGGGCAGGGCGTCCTTGTCGCGCGAACGGTCGTACATCACGCGATAGAGCGCCGGGTTGTCGCGGGCGAAGTATACATAGCCGACGCCCAGGGCGGTCATCCGCTCGCGCGGGGTCTTGGCGTCGGCGCGGGCCTTGGTCATCGCCGCATCCAGCGCCTCCCAGCCCTCGTGGGCCACCGCCTCCAGGAGCTCGTTCTTGTCCTTGAAATGGTGGTAGGGCGCGGCTGGGCTGACGCCGGCCTCGCGCGCCACCGCCCGCAGCGACAGCGCCGCCGGCCCCTCGTTCTCCAGGATGCGCCGGGCCGCCGCCACCAGGGCGCGGCGCAGGTCGCCGTGGTGGTAGGGGCGGTTCTCGGCGGGGGCTGCAAGGTTGTCCATAACGTCAACCTACGCCCCAATCCGAACGCCGTAAAGATCATCTTGACAGCGTTCAGATAACGCCGTATCTAAACGACGCTCAGATCGAGCCGGCGCCTGGACCGACCAGCGCCGCCACCGAATCCAAGGACCGTGACCATGTCTGTTCTGTCTGTCTTCGAACGCGCGCTGGACCGCAGCGGCTCTTTCATGCTCCTGCTGATCGGCATGATCAGCGCCGGCGCCCTGGCCCTCGCCTGAGGGCCCTTCGCCGGGGACGGCCCCGGCGCGGCGGTTTCGTTTGAACCCGCTCCAATGGTCTGCTTTTGAGGGGGCGTGTCCCAGCCGTCCCCTTCAACCCTCGATTTCCCCGATCAGCGCCAGATCGCCGCCGCGCGCGAGGCGCTGGCCAAGGCCGATCCGGTCCTCGCCGCCGTACACGCGGCCACCCCTATTTTTCCCTGGCGCGCCGGGCAGGGCGGTTTCGCCGGCCTGGTCAGGATGATCGTCGGCCAGCAGGTGTCGACCGCCGCCGCCGCCGCCATCTGGGCCCGGTTGGAGCAGGGGCTCGGCGAGGTCGCGCCCGAGGCCGCCGCCGGTCGCGGCGAGGAGGGGCTGAAGGCCCTCGGCCTGTCGCGGCCCAAGGCGCGCTACGTCGTCGCCATGGCCGAGGCCTGCCGGGCCGGCCACATGGATTTCGACCGCCTGCCCGTCCTGGACGACGGCGAGGCGGTGGCCGCCCTGACCGCGCTCAAGGGCGTCGGCCGCTGGAGCGCCGAAGTCTATCTGATGTTCTGCGAGGGGCGGCGCGACTTCTTCCCAGCCGCCGACATCGCCCTGCAGGAGGCCCTGCGCCTGGCCGAGGGCGGCGAGCGCCGCCGCACGATCGAGGATCTCTATGCGCGGTCGGCCGACTGGGCCCCGCACCGCAGCGTCGCCGCCCACCTGCTATGGCGCTTCTACGCCGGGGTGCGTAGCGGAGAAATCGCTTTTCCGCCCGGGTGATGCGCCGGTGTCATGGAGCCGTCGCGTTAAATGGCCTATCTTCTGACTTGTTTCGGGAGCGTGTGATTCTCGGACAGGCGTGAGGAAGGAGGCGTGTCTTCAGTCCCACTGCGTACGCCATAGCCCGGCCCGGCGAGGCTGGCGGGAGGCTCGACGATGCAGGTGCTTAAACGCCCGCCGTCCGGCATGCCCGCCCTCGTTCTGAACGCCGATTTCCGGCCGCTATCCTATTATCCCCTGTCGCTGTGGCCGTGGCAGGAGGTCATCAAGGCGGTCTTTCTCGACCGCGTCGACGTGGTCTCGACCTATGACCACGTGGTCCACTCGCCCTCGTTCGAAATGCGCCTGCCCAGCGTGGTGTCGCTCAAGCACTACGTGGCCCAGGACCGGCCGCCGGCCTTCACGCGGTTCAACCTGTTCCTGCGCGACGCCTTCGCCTGCCAGTACTGCAGCTCGCCCGACGACCTGACCTTCGACCATGTGGTGCCGCGCTCGCGCGGCGGGCGCACCACCTGGGAGAACATCGTCACCGCCTGCGCCCGCTGCAACCTGACCAAGGGCGGGCGGACGCCGCGCGAGGCGGAGATGTACCCGCACCGCCATCCGCGCCGGCCCACGGCCTACGAGCTGCAGGAGCACGGCCGGCGTTTCCCGCCGAACCACCTGCACGAAAGCTGGCTCGACTACCTCTATTGGGACATCGAACTGGAGGCGTGATCGCCGGGTGAGGCCCGCCGTCAGGCGGGCCTGCGGTTCCGTCCGGTCAGCGGCGCTGGATCAGCGGCACTTGGAGTTGTGCTTGCCGATCTGGTGGCCGGCCACCGCGCCGACGCCGGCGCCGACCAGGGTGCTGGTCATGCTGTGGTTGCCGAGCATGTTGCCGGCCAGGCCGCCGCCCACCGCGCCCACCACCGTGCCGGTGTTGGCCGAACGCTGGCGCGCGCCCTTGCAGCGCTGGTCGCGGGTGGAGTGGTGGCGGTGGTGGCGCGGCTGGGCCTCGGCCAGCACCGGCGCCGCCGCCAGGGCCAAGGCTGCGGCCACGGCGCCCGCCGAGAAAACGATCCGACGCATAGACTACTCCTGTACGAAACTCTGATCCCTCGGCGCAAAGGAATGCTCCGGCGCGGGGAATGGTTCCCGCCCTCCCGGCGTTTCCTTCAGCCGGCGTGCGGTTCGCGCCACATGCTCCACATCACCGGGGCGTCGGCGCGGGCGCGGTGCTCGGAGAGGATGGTGAAGCCGTTGCGGCGATAGAGCGCCACGTTGCGCTCGGTGCCGGTCTCCAGATAGGCGGCGCGCCCTTCGGCGTCGAGCCGGTCCAGCCCCGCCCGCAGCAGGCGCGAGCCGACGCCCAGCCCCTGGGCCTGGGGCGCGACGCCGAGGAACCACAGATAGACGTGGGGCTGGTCCATCGGGTGGTGGGCGTCCATGTCCGCCCGCAGCGCCGTCAGCCGGGGAAAACGCTCCAGGCCCGTGGCCGCCAGCAGCATGGGCAGGGCCTGCAGCTCGCGCCACAGCGGCTGGGGCGCCAGCGCCTCCGACGGCATCCACACCGCCGCCGCGCCGCCGCCGTTCGGCCGGTCTATCCGCCCGGCGGGGAAGGCCATGCGATCGATCAGGAAACGGAAGAAACGGCGGCGGACCCTGGCGCGGCCGGCGTCGTCGCGCAGGAACCAGTTGAAGTGGGGGTCGACCGCGAAGGCGTCCGCGAGATCGGTCGAGACCCCGCCCAGGTCGCCCGCCCCCGCCTGGGCCGGCGTCTGCGCGCCCCGGCGCAGTTGCTCGATGTCCATGATCCGTCCCCGCGCCGCTTTTCCTTGAGGCTAGGACGGCGGCGAAGCGTAGAAAAGCGCCTTTGACGTCGATGTCGAAATTCAGTCAAGCTCCCGCCGCGCGTTCGCCTTGGGACGTCTTCGCCGGCCCAGGGCCGAAGCGGCCGCAGAACGGAGCAAGGACCATGAGCCGGATCGCAGTGCTTTCAGCCATCGGACTGGCGGGCGTCGCCAGTCTCGCCTTCGCCCAGCCGGCCAGCCCGCCGGCCGCCGCCACGCCGACGCCGGCCGCCAAGCCGGCGAGGAAGCCGTGCTTCTTCCTGCCTCAACTGCGGGGCACCCGCGCCGACGGCCCCAACCACCTCTATGCGCGGGTCAACACCAAGGACATCTACCGCTTCGACTTCCGCTATCCCTGCAACGCCCTGCCGATGTCGACCAACGGCGTCGTGCTCAAGACCGCCGGCGGATCGGCCCTGATCTGCTCGGCCATCGACGTCGACATATCGGTGCGCGACCACGGCGTGTCGGAGCGGTGCATGGTCGACAGCATGACCAAGCTGACGCCGGACGAGATCGCCAAGCTTTCGCCCAAGCAGCTGCCCTCCGGCTGATCCGGAGGGCGAGGCCGCCTATTTGCGGGGGGCCTGCTTGTCCTTGTCGGCGGCGTCGGGCGCCTTGGGCGGGGCCGTGCCGCCGTCGGTCTTGACCGCGCCGGTCTTGCTGAGGGCCGAGGCCAGCCGGGCCTTGGCGGCCGGCATCTTGGGCGTGGCCTCGACCGAGCCGTACTTCAGCACGTCGAGGCCGCGGCTCAGTTGGAAATCGCCCTTCTTGACGTCGAAGCCGCTGGGAGGCGCCTCGGCCGGAGCGTGGGCGGCGCGGCGCGTCTTGCCTTCCTCGGCGTTGAGGGCGTTGGCGAAGCTGGCCTCGCTGAACTGGAAGCTGCGGTCGGCCAGGGCCTGGGCCTGTTCCGGGGTCTGCGCCACCTCGAGGTCGGGTTCGATGCCGGTCTTCTGGATCGAGCGGCCCGAGGGCGTGAAGTAGCGGGCGGTGGTCAGCTTCAACGCGCCGTCGGCCCCGCCGTGCAGCGGGATCACCGTCTGGACCGAGCCCTTGCCGAAGCTGGTCAGTCCGACCAGGGCGGCGCGGTGGCGGTCCTGCAGGGCGCCGGCGACGATCTCGGCCGCCGAGGCCGAGCCGGAATTGATCAGCACCACCATCGGCAGGCCGTGCAGCACGTCGCCGTCGGTGCGGGCGTTGTAGCGTTCCACGTCCTTGGGGTCGCGGCCGCGCTGCGAGACCACCTCGCCGCCGTTGAGGAACAGGCTGGAGATCTCGACCGCCTGGTCGAGCAGGCCGCCGGGATTGTTGCGCAGGTCGAGGACCAGGCCCTTCATCTTGGGGTTCTTGGCCTTGAGGCTGCGCAGGGCGGCGCTGGCCTCCTCGGCGGTCTTCTCGTTGAAGGCCGACACCCGCAGATAGCCGTAGTCGCCCTCCATGCGGCCCTTGGCCGAGATGACGTTGATCACCTCGCGCTTGAGCTTGACGTCGAAGGGGTCCTTGCCCTCGCGGGCGATGGTCAGGGTGATCGCCTCGCCGACCGGGCCGCGCATCTGCTTGACGGCGTCGTTCAGCGGCAGGCCCAGCAGGCTCTGGCCGTTGATGGCGGTGATGTAGTCGCCGGCCTGCACCCCGGCGCGGGCGGCGGGCGTGTCGTCCATCGGCGAGATGATCTTGACCACCCCGTCCTCGCTGGTGACCTCGATGCCCAGGCCGCCGTACTCGCCGCGCGTCTGCTCGCGCATGTCCGAGAAGCTGTCGGGGCTGAGATAGCCCGAATGCGGGTCGAGCGAGGTGACCATGCCGTCGATGGCGGCCTCGATCAGCTTCTTGCTGTCGACCTCGGAGACGTATTGGTTCTGCACGGTCGACAGCACGTCGCCGAACAGTTCGAGCATCTTGTAGATCTGGCTGCGCGGCTGGGCGGCCGTGGCCTGGGCCCGCTGGCTGACATAGGCCATGGAGCCTGCGCCGAGCACGAAGGCCGAAACGCCGATCAGAAGGTACTTGCGCATCATAAGCCGCCTAAAGCCTCTTTGCGTCTTTTCGGAGACGCGCCCGAACCACTCGCCGACCGTATGTCGCCCGGGGCCCCCGCCGTTCAACGGGAGGCCTTGAGCCAGCGGGCCGGGTCGACCGGCGCGCCGTCCTTGCGGACCTCGATATAGAGTTCCGGAGCCGATGATCCGCCATCCCCCATGCGGCCGACAGGTTCTCCCGCTGCGACCGATCGTCCGGGGGCCGCGAGGATCGTGTCCAGGCCCGCAAGCACCAGATGGTATCCGCCGCCCAAACGCAAGATCAAGACGAGGCCCATGCCCTTCAAGGGGCCGGCGTAGTCGACCACGCCCTGGGCCGGGGCCACCACCTGGGCGTTGGACAGGGTGGCGTAGGTCCAGCCTTCCGAGGCTCCGCCCTGGGGCAGCTTGGCGCCGAAGCGGCGGGCGATCTCGCCCTGCACCGGGGTGACGAAGGGCTTGGGTCCGCCGAGCAGGCCGGACTTGTCCGGGTCGGGCGGCGGCGGCTGGCCCGCCGGCCCCTGCGCCGGCAGCGATTGCAACAGCTCGCGCAGCGACTGCGCCTTGGCCGTCAGGGCGCGCACGTCCTGGTCGGCGACGATGGCGTCGCCGGTCAGGCTGCGCTCGAGCGTGGTCTTCTCGGCGATCATCGCCTCGATGCGGCTGCGGCGGTCGCCGACGGCGCTCTCGCTGGTGAACAGGTCCTCGCTGGCGGAGGCCGCCTCGCGGCGCAGGCGCTTGATGTCCTCGGCCTCGGCGCGGAAGGCTGCGGCCCGCCGCTCCAGCTCGGGCGTCACCGCCCGCATCAGGATCGCCGCCCGCACCGCGTCGCGGGCGTCGTGCGGGTTGACCAGCAGGGCCGGCGGCGGATTGCTGCGATAGAGCTGCAACGCCCCCAGCAGCCGGGCGAGCTCGGCGCGGTTCCTGCCCATCCGCGTGGTCAGCTCGGCTTCCTGGGCGTTCAGCGTGTCCAGCCGGCGGCGCTTGTCGGCCACGTCGCGCTCGCCCTTGGCCTGGTCGGCGGCCAGGGCGACCAACTGGCGCTGCAGGCCGGCGATCTCCTTGCGCGCGTCGGCGGCCTGGACGCGCAGGGCGTCGCGCTCCTGTTCGCGGGACTTGCGGTCGGCCTCGACCTGGTTCAGCTCGTCCCGGCCCGAGGCGTGCGGGGGCGCGGCCCCCTGGGCGCTGGCGGCCAGGAAGACGACGGCGGTGGCGGTGACGGTGGCGGCGCGCCGGAACATGCCGGCGGAAGCTAGCTGATCCGCCGCCTTTGTCCCACCCGCCGCCGTTGCAACTTATGACCTGCCCATTTCCAGATTAAGGCCGTCAATATGGAGAACTCCACGACGGCGGTCGCGCACAAGGCTTCGCGTGATGGGCCACGGGATAGCAGGCGGTTCAATTTCGAACCGAATCTGGACGGACCAGGCCCTGGCCGGGCTCAGGTCACGCCCCGTCTGTCCGCCGCCTGCCTGGCGATCGTCCTGAAGCGCTTGGCGGCGGGCGACAGGGGGCGCCGAGGCTCCACCAGGACGAGTTCGGCCTCGCCCATGGCGCCCTCCAGAGCGCGGAACACCACGCCAGTGGGACAAAGAGCGCGCGCCGAGCCTGGCGCGATGGTGATCCCCAGTCCGGCCTCGATCAGGCTGACCACCGACGACCATGATCCGGCCTCTTGCACGATGTCCGGCGAAAAGCCCGCGCCGAGGCACATGCTGGTGATGGTGTCATGCAGGCCCGGCGCCGACGCCCTCGAAAACAGGACGAACGGTTGGTCCGCCAGCGCGGACAGCGCTACGCGCGCGTTCCGCGCCAGCGGATGGGAAGCGGAAAGGGCGAGCATGAACGGTTCACGCAGCAAACTTTCGCAGATCGCGGCGGGATGACGGAACGGCCCCCGAACGATGGCCAGGTCAAGATCCCCGGCCGCCACGGCCAGGCCCTTGTCGACCACGTCGCGGTCATCGATCTGCAGGGTCACGCCCGGAAACTCGGCTCTGAAACGACGGATGATGTCCGGCAGGATGCCGAACGCCGTGGAAGGGCTGAAACCCAGGCGAACAACGCCGGTCTCGCCCTGGGCCGCGAGGCGTACGTTGCTCTCCAGGTCGGCGCGCCGCGACAGCAGCTCGCGGGCTCCCTCCAACACCTGCGAGCCCGCAGCCGTCAGGGCCACGCGCCGGCTGGTGCGGGTCAGCAACGACACGCCCAGTTCCGCCTCAAGACGGCGTATCTGCTGGCTAAGCGGCGGCTGCGCCATGCCGACCCGAATGGCGGCCCGTCCGAAGTGAAGCTCCTCGGCGACGGCGACGAAAAGCTGTAGCTGGCGGAATTCCATTCAGACGCTTTCCGTCTTGATCGACCCCAAAAGATATATTGGTAGCGCCTGATCGGGTTTCGTACCATCGAAGCCATGCGCTGGTTCCCTGCCTTACTGATCGCGGCCCTCGTCCTCGCTTCACCGTTTCCGGCGCCCGCGCAGATCGTCTCTCCCAATGCGCCGCTTGATCCCGCCGCCCAGGCGCGTTTGGAACTGTCGGGGCGGTTCCTCAGGATGCCGCTGCTCCTGCGTGACAGCCTGGTGATGCCGCGCTGGCTGGCGGACCACGACCGGTTGGTGTTCTGGGACGAGATCGGGCCACAGGCGGGGACCTGGGTTCTGGTCGACGCCCGCTCGGGGCGTCGCAAGCCGATCCTGCCGCCGGTTGAGCTCCGCCGACAGCTATCCGAACTGACGGGTGAGCCGGTCGCCGCGCTCTCGCAGATGCAGTTCGTTGTCGCGCCCGACCAGGGGGCGATCCTGTTCTCCTATAAGAAGCGCGCCCTTCGGCTAGGCCTCGCCGGCAGGCGCGTCCGAGCGGCCGCCGGTCTCGACGCCTTCGTCCTCTCGGGGGCGACGTCCGCGCCGACGCCGGGCGCGACGGCGGGCGCGACGCTGGGCGCGATGGCGCGCGACGGCGGTTTCGTCGTCCGCGACGCGACCGGGCGCGTGCTTGTCGAGCGGACCGGGGAACCGAACTACGACTGGACGATTCCCGACAAGGCCTGGTCCCCGGATGGCGCGCGGCTGGTGGTCTGGCGGACCGACGAACGCGCGGTCCACCGCATCCCTATCGTGGACTACGAGTCGGGACTCGAGCGGGTGACCATGGTTCCCTATGCGAAGACCGGGACGCCCCTGGCCAAATCCGAACTCTATCTCGTCCAGCCGAAAACGGGCGGCGTCGTTCGCGTCGCTCCGGCGCAGGACGAGGGGTACGACTGGTTCGCCGGCTGGCGCGCCGACGGTCGGACCGCCTTCGTCCTGCACCTGAGCCGGGACGGCAAGCGCCTGGACCTGTCGATCATCGACGGCTTGGGCGAGCGGCGGCTCCTGCTGCGGGAAGAACGGGCGGAGACCAACGTCGGAGACCTCGATTTCATCACGGAGGGTTGGCCCTTGCAGGTCACTCCGCTGGAAGACGGCGGCTTTCTCTGGATGTCCGAACGCGACGGCTGGCGACATGTCTACCACTACGACGGCGGCGGCCGCCTAATCGGCCAGATCACTCATGGCGACTTCCCGGTCCGGCGCGTCAATGGCGTGGGGCCTGGCGGCGCCTTGCTTGTCACCGCCTCGATCGATCCGGCGCGGCCCTATGACGAGCAGCTCTATCGCACCAGCTTGGCCGGCGGACCCTTGCAGCCGCTCGGGGAGGCGCGCGGTCTGCATCGGGCGACCGTCGCGCCGTCGGGACGGTTCGTGCTCGACACCTGGTCGTCTCCCACCCAGCCGCGGATACGGGAGATGGTCCGGGCTGACGGCGGCGACCGGCTTCGCTTGACCGCCAGCGACGACACCGCCGTCAAGGCGATCGGATGGCGCCCGCCCGAACCGCTGGAGGTGCTGGCCGCCGACGGCGTGACCCCGATATACGGCGCCGTCTTCAAGCCGCGCGACTTCGACCCGGCGAAGCGCTACCCGGTTCTGGCCTATATCTACGGGGGGCCGTTCGCGACGGTCTTGGGCGGCGGCTACTTCACCGCCATGTCGCTGCGGATGAGCGGCCTCGCGCAGATGGGGTTCGTCGTTGTGGCCTTTGATGTCCGCGGCTCCTCCGGCCGCAGCAAGGCCTTCCAGGACGCCACCTACGGCAAGGTCGGCCAGACGGAAATTCCCGATTATGTCGCCGGACTGCGCCAGATCGCGGCGTCACGTCCGTGGCTCGACATGGACCGGGTCGGGATCGTCGGTCACAGCTGGGGCGGCTATTTCGCGCTGCGGGGCATGTTGACCGCGCCCGACGTCTTCAAGGCGGGCTATGCGGGGGCGCCGGGCGCGCTCGAGGAGGACGCCGCGGTCAACGAACCGGACATGGGACTGCTCGCCGACAATCCATCCGGCTACGCGGCGGCCTCCAACACGGCCCTGGCCGGAAATCTGCGGGGCTCCTTGAAGATCATGCACGGGACCAGCGATACGAGCGCGTCGTTATCCACCACGATGCGGATGGCGGACGCCCTCATCAAAGCCGACAAGCGGTTCGAACTGCTGCTGATCCCGGGCATGGAACACAATTCCGACGGCCCGGACGGGCTCTACTACCACCAGGACGTCGCTCTGTTCTTTCGGCGCACCCTCGGCGAGCCGCGCTAGAGCCGACACTCGATTGAGCCGGCGGGATCGCGCGGTCTGCTGGGTCTGGCGCTGGCCGCGCCTTCAGTCGCGATGATAGGGCGAGCCGGCCAGGATGGTGACGGCGCGGTAGACCTGCTCGGCCAGCATCACCCGGGCCAGGGCGTGCGGCCAGGTCTGGACGCCGAAGGCCAGCTTCTCGCGGGCGGCGTCGCGCAGCGCCGGGTCGAGGCCGTCGGCGCCGCCGATGACCAGGACCAGCCGCCGCACGCCATCGTCGCGCAGCCGGCCGACATGGGCGGCGAACTCGCGCGAGCGCCAAGCCTTGCCGCGTTCGTCGCAGGCGATGACGTGGGCGTCGGCCAGATGGGGAGCCAGGGCCTCGGCCTCGGCGGCCTTGCCCGGCTTCCTCGCCTCGACCTCGACGATCTCGACCGGGCCGAGGCCGAGGGCCCGTCCGGCGGCGGAGGCGCGTTCGGCGTAGTCCCGGGACAGCTCGGCCTCGGCCGACCGGCCGAGCCTGCCCACGACGAGGAGGGTGATCTTCATGTCAGGCGTCGCGGCCCCGCGGTCGGCGGGGCCGGCCGGTCAGTTGACCACGGCGCGCGACGGCGGCTCGACCGACCAGATCTTCTCGATGTTGTAGAACTGGCGGACCTCGGGGCGGAACAGATGGACGATGACGTCGCCGGCGTCGATCAGCACCCAGTCGCAATGCGGCAGGCCCTCGACGCGCGCGCGGCCGTAGCCGGCGTCCTTGAGGACGCGGAGCAGGTGGTCGGCCAGCGCGCCGACGTGGCGATGCGACCGGCCCGACGCGACGATCATGCGATCGGCGACCGAGCTCTTGTCCTTCAGATCGATGGAAACGACGTCCTGGGCCTTGTCGTCGTCGAGCTTGGCCAGGATCATTTTCTCCAGGGCGCTCGTCGAGAGGGCGCTACTCTGGTCGGGAGAGGAAGCATCGGCCTCCTGGGCCGGCGCTTCGGGCGCCTGGGGCGCGGACTCGCGATTCAGCGTGATGCTCCTTTGCTCGCTATTCGCAGACGCCACCCTAGCACGGCGGGGACGATCTTACGACCCCTGCCGGGGCCCGGCGTCGCCGGCCGACGGCGGGCTGGGCCGCAGCCTCGCCCGCAGCGCCGTCGACGAGGCGAAATTGAGCGGTCCGCGCAGATAGACCCAGGCCGGCGCCCCGGCGTCGGCCAGCCCCAGCGCCTGGCTGGACGGCACGCGCATATGGGCGAAGCGGCGCGCGGCCGGCGAGGTGCGGCTCTTGAGCCCGGCCCACGGCCGCGAGACCACGGCGACCGGCGCCTCGCGCATGATCTGGGTCCAGCCGCGCCAGCGATGGAAGCTCGCCAGGCTGTCTGCGCCCATGATCCAGACGAACTTCACGCCGGGGAACCGCTTCTTGAGCACGCGCAGGGTGTCGAGCGTGTACTGGGCGCCGATGCGCGTCTCGGCGTCCGAGACGATCATCGACGGCCCCCGCGCCAGCCGGCGCGCGCCGGCGAGGCGCTGGGCGAGGCTGGCGGTCTCGTGCCTCGACTTGAGGGGGTTCTGCGGCGAGACCAGCCAGATCACCCGGTCCAGTCCCAGCCGCACGCGCGCCGTCTCGGCGACGTGGGCGTGGCCCTCGTGCGCCGGATTGAACGAGCCGCCGTACAGACCGACCCGCATGCCCGGCTTCAGGTCGAAGCCGAGGCGCAGCGCGCCAGGTCTGCCGGCCTCAGGGACGCGTCTGGCCGGTCCCGCGAACCACATACTTGAACGTCGTCAGTTGTTCCGCGCCCACCGGTCCGCGCGCGTGCAGCTTGTCGGTGGCGATGCCGATCTCGGCGCCGAAGCCGAATTCGCCCCCGTCGGCGAACTGGGTCGAGGCGTTGACCAGCACGATGGCCGAATCGACCCCGGCGACGAAGGCCTCGGCCGTCGCCGCGTCCTCGGTGACGATGCCGTCGGTGTGGCCCGAGCCGTATTCGGCGATATGGGCGACGGCGCCGTCGAGGCCGTCGACGACCTTCACTGCCAGGATGGGTTCGAGGTACTCGGTCCGCCAGTCCTCCTCGGTCGCCGCCAGCATCGACGGGACCAGGGCGCGGGCGTCCGCGTCGCCGCGCAGCTCGCAGCCGGCGGCGGCCAGGTCGGCGGCGATCGGCGGCAGAAGCCTCTGGGCCGCCGCGCGGTCGATCAGCAGGGTCTCCAGCGCCCCGCACACCGACACCCGCCGCATCTTGGCGTTGACCGTCACGGCGCGGGCCTTGGCGAGGTCGGCGGCGGCGTGGACGAAGACGTGGTTCAGACCTTCCAGGTGGCTGAGCACCGGGGCGCGGGCCTCGGCCTGGACGCGGGCGACCAGGCTCTTGCCGCCGCGCGGGATGATCAGGTCGACGGTGCGGTCGAGCCCGGACAGGATCAGGCCGACGGCGGCGCGGTCGGCGGTGGGCACGGCCTGAACGCAGGTCTTGGGCAGGCCGGCCTCGACCAGGCCGCGCTCGATGGCGGCGTGGATGGCCAGCGACGAGCGCAGGCACTCCGAGCCGCCGCGCAGGATCACCGCATTGCCCGAGCGCACGCACAGGGCGGCGGCGTCGGCGGTGACGTTGGGCCGGCTCTCGTAGATCATGGCGATGACGCCGATCGGCGTGCGCACCCGGGCGATGTCCAGGCCGTTGGGCCGGGTCCAGCGGGCGATTTCGGCGCCCAAGGGGTCGGGGATGGCGGCCACCGCCTCTATCCCGGCGGCGACGCCTTCCAGGCGCGCGGGGTTGAGCAGCAGGCGGTCCTGCATGGCTTCGGGCGTGCCGGACGCCTGGGCGGCGGCGAGGTCGCGGGCGTTGGCGGCCAGGATGGCGTCGGCCTCGGCGCGGATCGCCCGCGCCATGGCGGCGATGGCGGCGGTGCGCTGCTCGGCGGTCGAAAGCCGCAGGGCGCGCGCGCCTTCCCGCGCCCGACGTCCCATGGCCAGCATGGCCGCGTCCAGATTGAAGCCCGCGTCGTCCATGCCCTGCTTTCACAAGGAAATGTGACGATTGGCAAGGCTTGCCGTGACGAAAGCCGCCGGATCGTTCAACCCAGCGCGAAGTCGACGGCGCGGCGGGCGTGGAGGACGGTGGTGTCGAAGACGGGGATGTCGAGGTCGCCCGCCGACAGGATCATGCCCAGTTCGGTGCAGCCCAGGATCACCCCGTCGCCGCCCTGGCCGCGCAGGCGGGCGATCTCGTCCAGCAGCACGGTCTTCGATTCCGGCCACACGATCCCCTGGCACAGTTCGTCGTAGATGATGGCGTGGACGCGGTCTCGGCCGGCCTGGTCGGGGATCACGGCGGTGACGCCGTTCGCCTCCAGGCGGTCGCGGTAGAAGGCCTGCTCCATGGTGTAGCGGGTGGCGAGCAGGATCGGCCGCGCCGAGCCGGCCGCGCGCACCGCCTGGGCCGTGGCGTCGGCGACGTGCAGCAGCGGGACGCCGACCGCCGCTGCGACCTCGTCGGCCATCTTGTGCATGGTGTTGGCGCAGATCACGACCGCCTCGGCGCCGGCCGCTTCCAGGCGGCGGGCCGCATCGACCATGCTGGCCGTCAGGCTGTCCCATTCGCCGGCGCTCTGGCGGGCGGCGATGTCGGCGAAGTCGACCGACCACAGGATCAGCCTGGCCGAGTGCAGGCCGCCCAGGCGTTCGCGCGTCATGGTGTTGAGCAGGCGATAATAGATCGCCGTGCTTTCCCAGCTGACGCCGCCGATCAGGCCGAGCGCGCGCATGTCATCCCCTCGCCAGGGCCAGGTCGTCGGCATGGATCAGCGGCGCGCCGGCGAAATAGCCCAGCGCCGCCTCGACCCCGTCCGAGCGCAGGCCCTTGATGCGGTCGGCCTCGCCGGCGTCGTAGCGGGCCAGCCCGCGGGCGATCTCGCGGCCGTCGGCGTCGCGGATCAGCACCGCGTCGCCCTTGCCGAAGCGGCCCTCGACGGCGCGGACGCCGGCCGGCAGCAGCGACTTGCCAGCGCGCAGGGCGACGACGGCCCCGGCGTCGACCACCAGCACGCCCTGCGGCGCCAGCGAGCCGGCGATCCACTGCTTGTAGGCGGCGGCGGGGGTGGTGTGCGGTTCGAACACCGTGGCGCGCTCGCCGGCCTCGACCGCCTGCAACGGGGCCGGGCGGCGGCCCAGGGTCACCAGGGTGGCGCAGCCGGCGCCGCCGGCGATGCGGGCGGCCATGATCTTGGTGGCCATGCCGCCGGTGCCGACCCCGTCGCCGGCGTTGGCGCCGCCGCCCATGGCCTCGATCTCGGGCGTCAGCTCGGCGACGACGGGCAGGTGGCGGGCGTTCGGATCGCGGCGCGGGTCGGCGGTGTAGAGGCCGTCGATGTCGGACAGCAGCACCAGGAGGTCGGCGCCGATCATCTGGGCGACGCGGGCGGCCAGCCGGTCGTTGTCGCCGTAGCGGATCTCCTCGGTGACGACGGTGTCGTTCTCGTTGACGATCGGCGTGACGCCCAGCTCAAGCAGGGCGTCGACCGTGGCGCGGGCGTTCAGCCAGCGGCGGCGGATCTCGGTGTCGTCGCGGGTCAGCAGGATCTGGGCGGTGGTCACCCCGTGCGGGGCGAAGGCCTGTTCCCAGGCGTGCATCAGCAGCGACTGGCCGGCGGCGGCCGAGGCCTGTTTTTCCGGCAGGCTCAGGCGGCGCGCGCCCAGGCCCAGCCGGCGGCGGCCCAGGGCGATCGAGCCGGACGACACCACCAGCACCTGCTGGCCCCGCGCCCGCAGGCGGGCCACGTCGGCGGTGAAGGCCGTCAGCCAGGCGTGGTCGGCCGAGCCGCTGTCCCAATCGACCAGCAGGGCCGAGCCGACCTTGATCACCACCCGGCGGGCGGAGGCGAGGCTGGTCACGGACGCCATTCCTCCGCCGCGTCCTGGCCGCCGCTTTCCTCAAGCCGTTCGGCCTGGCGGCGCCGGCGCACCTCGCCGAAGGCGGCGCGCAGCAGGTCGGTCACGCCCTCGCCGGAGACGCCGGAAATGATGAACGGCCGGCGGCCGGCGACGGCCTCCAGTTCGGCGGCGCGCGCCTCGCGATCTTCCGGCGTCAGGGCGTCGGCCTTGTTCAGGGCCAGCAGCTCGGGCTTGTCGGCCAGGCCTTCGCCATAGGCCTCCAGTTCGCCGCGGATGGTCTGATAGGCCTGGACCACGTCCTCCTGGGTTCCGTCGATCAGGTGGATCAGCACGGCGGTGCGCTCGACGTGGCCCAGGAAGCGCGTGCCCAGGCCGGCCCCGTCCGAGGCGCCTTCGATCAGGCCGGGGATGTCGGCGATGACGAAGCGTTCGTTGGCCGACAGGTCGACCACGCCCAGGTTCGGCGTCAGGGTGGTGAAGGGATAGTCGGCGATCTTGGGCCGCGCGGCCGAGGCGGCGGCCAGGAAGGTCGACTTGCCGGCGTTGGGCAGGCCGACCAGGCCGGCGTCGGCGATCAGCTTCAGCCGCAGCCAGATCCAGCGCTCCTCGCCCGGCTGGCCGGGATTGGCGTGCATGGGCGCCTGGTTGATCGGCCCCTTGAAGCGGTCGTTGCCCCAGCCGCCGTTGCCGCCCTTGGCCAGCAGCAGGCGCATGCCGACGTGGTCGAGGTCGGCGATCAGGGTCTCCTTGTCCTCGTCCAGCACCTGGGTGCCGACCGGGACCTTGAGCACCACGTCGTCGCCGGCCGCGCCATGGCGGTTGCGGCCCATGCCGTGCACGCCGGTGCCGGCCTTGAAATGCTGTTGGTAGCGGTAGTCGATCAGGGTGTTGAGGCCTTCGACGGCCTCGATCCAGACGTCGCCGCCCCTGCCGCCGTCGCCGCCGTCGGGACCGCCGTATTCGATGTACTTCTCGCGCCGGAACGACACGGCCCCGCCGCCGCCGTCGCCGGAGCGGATGTAGATCTTGCATTGGTCGAGGAACTTCATCGCGTCCTTATGGTCGAAGGGGGCGGCGCAGGGAAGGGTTTGCGGTCGGCGGCGCCTTTCCGCGCCTCGGAAAAACGCCTAAATGGCCGGGCGGAACGCCCAGGGGAGCCCAGATGCGCGCACGGTTTTTCGGATTGATCGGACTGGCCGCCGCCATGGCGCTGTCGAGCCAGGCCCTGGCCGCCAAGCCGGTCCTGCGGCCCGACGACATGACCATCGGCGACGCCAACGCGCCGGTGGTGGTGGTCGAGTACGCCTCGCTGAGCTGCCCGCACTGCGCGCGTTTCAACCAGGACGTCTTCCCGGCCTTCAAGAAGGCCTATGTCGACACCGGCAAGGCGCTCTACGTCTATCGCGAGTTCATCACCTCGCCGCCCGAGATCGCCGGAGCCGGCGTCCTTTTGGCCCGCTGCGTCCCCAAGGCCGACTACTTCAAGGTGGTCGACGGCGTCTTCGCCGGCCAGAAGGAGATGTACGAGGACGGCACCATGGGCGGGGTGCTCAAGGTGCTCAAGCGGGTGGGGGCCACGGTCGGCGTCGACGAGACCAAGTTCAAGGCCTGCCTGACCGACAAGGCCGCGGCCGAGGCCCTCGACGCGCGGGTCGACCGCGCCGTCAACCAGGACAAGATCGACGCCACCCCCGCCTTCGTGGTCAACGGCAAGAAGGTCGAGGCCCCTGGCGGCAAGGAGATGGACCTCGCCACCCTGGAGGCTGCGATCAAGGCGGCGAAGTAGGCGCCGTCGTTTCACTCCTTCGCCGCCGCCGGGACGACGACGGCGGCGAAGGGGCGGTCGCCTCAGGCCAGCCAGACCATCATCCGGCACGGCGTCGGCTCGCCCCGCGCCTTCGACGGCCGCATCTTGACCTCGCCGGTGTAGAGGAAGCCGGTCTTGCACAGCACCTGGCCGGACGCGGCGTTGTCGGCGAAGTGCCCGGCGACCACCATCCGCTTGCGCCATTCGTACTTGGCCCAGTCGACCAGGCCGACCGCCGCCTCGGTGGCCAGGCCGCGTCCCCAATAGGCCCGCCCGATCCAGTAGCCCAGCTCCAGCGGCTCGCCCGGCGTGGTGCTGAGGCCGATCGCGCCGATCACGCCCTCGTCCTCAAGCTCGACGACGAAGGTGTTGTCGACCGAGCGGTCCTGGGCCTGCACCGCGCGCACGAAGGCCTCGGCGTCGGCCAGGCCATAGGGCCACGGCATGCGGCTGGTCATGCTCGGAATGGCGTAGTCGTCGCACAGCGCGGCGACGCGCGGCGCATCCTCGGCGCGCGGCGCGCGCAGGGACAGCCGCCGGGTCTCGATCACCGGGGATCTGTCGATCACACACAATGTCCACCTCCCTGACCCGTCTGTGCGGGCCTGAAAACGAAACGGGGAGCCCGGCGTTCCGGACTCCCCGCTTGGGTCTTCGGTCCGGATCGCCTTGGCTCTATTGGAGCGGCGCGATCCGGGAGAGATGTCTCAGATCGCGCTATTCAGCGGCCTGAGCCTGCATCGCCGGAACGACCGTGACGTAGGTTCGGTCGTTGCGCTTGGTTACAAACTTCACCGCGCCGTTGATGGTCGCGAAGAGGGTATGGTCCTTGCCGATGCCGACATTGACGCCCGGCCAGAACTTGGTGCCGCGTTGACGCACGATGATGTTGCCGGCGAGGACGTTCTCACCGCCGAACTTCTTGACGCCGAGGCGCTGGCCGGCGGAGTCGCGCCCGTTGCGCGAGGAGCCGCCCGATTTTTTGTGAGCCATGGTGGTCTCCTAAACCTTTCGAATCTCGTCCTTAGGCCTCTTCGCCGCCTTCGGCCTTCTTGGCCTTGGGCGCGGCGGCCTTCTTCGGCGCAGCCTTCTTGGCCGGGGCTTCCGCCACCGGATCGGCGTGCTCGACGACCGCGGCCTTGACCTTGGGCGAGGCCTTCGAGGCCTTCACGGCCACGTCCTCGACCGTCACGCCGGCCGGCGTGACGGCGGCCGGAACGGCGGCGTCGCCGAGGCCGCGGGCGCGGGCGTCCAGAACGGCCTTGCTGGTCAGGTCGATCTTGCCGTCCCACTTGTCGGTCTTGCCGGCGCCGGCGACCGAGGTGACGCGCACGACAGTCTCAAGCTGGCGATGGCCCTTGGTGCGGCGATAGCCCTGGCGACGGATCTTCTTGAAGATCTTCACCTTCTGACCCTTGCGGGTCTCGATCAGGGCGCCGGTCACCGAAGCGCCGTCGACGGTCGGCGAGCCGACCACGACATCCGCGCCTTCGCCCAGCAGCAGGACCTCATTGAAGGTCACGTTCGCGCCAGCTTCACCGTCGAGCTTTTCGACGACGAGCAGGTCGCCCGCCTTCACCCGGTACTGCTTGCCGCCGGTCTTGATCACCGCGTACATCGCTTCACGCCTCGTCCAGGGACAGCGCGCCTGATCGGACGAGTCCGCGGCGGCGCTGAAAATCGCAAAAAGAATGGAGCCCGCGAGGGGTCCCGCAGGCGAAGGCGCGTCTTATACAGGGCAAACCTTTCGAGTCAATGCGGCGTCGCGCGGCCCGAAGGTCGAAAGCGTCAATTCGGGCCGAGGGCTTCGGGCGTATAACCGCCCGTCAGCATCAGATCCGCCGGCCGCGCCGGGCGGTCCAGGCCGCCGCTCGCGACCGGCGTCGCAAGACGCCGCGAGGCGAGCCGTTCGTCCTCGCCGGCGACGGGAGACGACGATGAGCGCAGATCCCCAAAAACTCGAAGCCTTCATGGGAAAGATGGTCGGCGACATGGGCGCGGCCATCTCCGCCGCCCTGGTCGTGGTCGGCGACAGGCTCGGCCTCTATCGGGCGCTGGCGGAGCTGGGGCCGGCGACGCCGGCCGAACTGGCGGCCCGCGCCGGCGCCGCCGAGCGCTACGTGCGCGAATGGCTCGCCGCCCAGGCCGCCTCCGGCTATGTCGACTACGACAAGGCCGCCGGCCGTTTCTCGATGTCGCCCGAACAGGCCATGGTCTTCGCCGACGAGGGCGGGCCCGCGTTCATGGCCGGCGGCTTCGAGATCCTGGCCGCCATGTTCCGCGACGAGCCCAAGATCACCCAGGCGTTCCGCACCGGCGAAGGCGTCGGCTGGCACGAGCACGACGGCTGCCTGTTCCGCGGCACCGAGCGGTTCTTCCGGCCGGGCTACAACGCCAACCTGGTGTCGTCCTGGATTCCGGCGCTCGAGGACGTCGAGGGGCGGTTGAAGGCGGGCGCGCGGGTCGCCGACGTCGGCTGCGGCCACGGGGCCTCCACGGTGGTGATGGCCAAGGCCTATCCGAACTCGCGGTTCTTCGGCTTCGACTATCACGCCCCGTCGATCGAACGGGCGCGCCAGGCGGCCGAGGAGGCGGGCGTCGGCGACCGGGTCTCGTTCGAGGTCGCCTCGGCCAAGGACTTCCCCGGCCGCGACTACGACATGGCCGCCATATTCGACGCGTTGCACGACATGGGCGATCCGGTCGGGGCCGCCCGCCACATCCGCGAATCGCTGGGCCCGGACGGGGTGTGGATGCTGGTCGAGCCGTTCGCTCACGACGACATGGCCGACAATCTCAATCCCGTCGGCCGGTTGTTCTACTCGGCCTCGACCATGATCTGCACGCCGGCCTCGCTCAGCCAGGAGGTGGGCCTCGGGCTCGGCGCCCAGGCCGGCGAGGCGCGCCTGCGCCAGGTGACCGAGCAGGCCGGCTTCACTCGTTTCCGCCGCGCGGCCGAGACGCCCTTCAACCTGGTGTTCGACGTGCGGCCCTAGGCGGAAAGCGCTCGCCTGTTACAATGTAACGCGCTATAGAGCGCCCATGGCCGTCAAGAGCTTCAACCTGCTGCAGATGGGCGTCGGCGTGCGGCTGGCGATCGCCGGCGCGGCGTGCGCACTGGTCTGGGGCGCCGTGTGGTGGGCGCTGGCGAGCTGATGAGCGCGGTCCGCCTGCACGACCTGACGCTGGGCTATGAGCGTCGCCCCGCCGTCCATCACCTGGACGGCGCGTTCTCGACCTCGCGCCTGACGGCGGTGGTCGGGCCGAACGGTTCGGGCAAGTCGACCCTGCTCAAGGGCGTGGCGGGGGCGCTGCCGCCGCTGGCCGGCCGCATCGAGCTGAACGGCTTCAGGCATCGCGACATCGCCTACCTTCCCCAGGACAACGGCGTCGACAAGCAGTTCCCGATCACCCTCGAGGATCTGGTCGCCCTGGGCTTCTGGCGCCGGCGGGGCCTGTTCGGCGGGCTGACGCGCTCCGACCGCGCCCGCCTGCGCGAGGCCATGGCCGCGGTCGGCCTGGAGGGCTTCGAGAGCCGGGCCATCGGCTCGGTCTCGGGCGGCCAGCTGCAAAGGGCGCTGTTCGCGCGGGTGCTGTTGCAGGACGCCGGCCTCATCCTGCTGGACGAGCCGTTCACGGCCCTGGACGCGCGGACCACCTCGGACCTCATCGACCTGATCCAACGCTGGCCGCGCGAGGGCCGCACGGTGATCATGGTGCTGCACGACCTGGACGTGGTGCGCCAGCTCTGCGGCGACACCTTGCTGCTGGCCCGGGAGAAGGTCGCGTGGGGACCGACTGGCGAGGCCCTGGCCCCGGAGAACTTGTTGGTCGCCCGCCGCCTGTCCGAGGCCTGGAGCGACGATCCGCAGGTCTGCCATCGCCATGACGACGACCATCCGGCCCACGACGAGGCGGAGCACCGGCATTGACGCCTGAACTGGTCGAGGGCGTCGCCTGGAAAAGCGCGGCGGCCGGGGCCCTGGCCCTGGCTTTCGGCGGCGCGCCGCTGGGCGTGCTGCTGATCGCCCGTCGCATGAGCCTGATCGGCGACGCCATGAGCCACGGCATCCTGCCCGGCGCCGCCATCGCCTACCTGCTGGCCGGACCCGACCCGATCGCCCTGACCCTGGGGGCGCTGACGGCCGGCTTCGTGGTCGCCGGGCTGTCCAGCCTGCTGGCCCAGACCCGCCGCCTGCCCGAGGACGCCTCGTTCGCGGTGTTCTATCTCAGCGCCCTGGCGCTGGGGGTGCTGATCCTCGGGCGCGGGGCGCGGCCGGAGGCGCTGCACGACATGCTGTTCGGGGCGGCCACCGCCCTCGACGCCCACGCCCTGGTCCTGGCCGCCGTCGCCGCCACCGCCACCCTGCTCGCCGTCGCCCTGTTCATCCGGGGCTTCCTGGCCGAGAGCGCCGACCCGGTGTTCATGCGGGCCTCGGGGCTGCCCGGCGGCCTTCTGCACCTGATCCTGATGGTGCTGGTGGCGCTCAACCTCGTCGCCGGCTTCAGGGCCTTCGGCGCGCTGATGACCGTCGGCCTGATGATGATCCCCGCCGCCGCGTCGCGCTTCTGGGCGCGGGGCTACGCCGGGCAGGCGGGCGCGGCGGCGCTGATCTCGGCCCTGGCCAGCGGCGGCGGCCTGCTGCTCGCCGGGCGGCTGGGAGTGGAGCCGGGCGCGGTGATGACCCTGTGCGCGGCCGCGCTGTTCGGGGTCTCGGCGCTGTTCGGGATCAATCGCGGGCTGTTGCAGAGCCTGCCGGGCCGGGCCCACCTGAAGGGCTGAGCGGGCGGTCGGCCGGGGCGAAACGCCGCCGGCCGCAATTGGCCCCTCCATTTTCGCCCGCGCCGCTCTACATAGAGGCCATGACCGACAAGACCCCCGTGACCGTGCTGACCGGCTATCTCGGCGCCGGCAAGACCACGCTGCTCAACCGCATCCTGTCCGAGGACCACGGCAAGCGCTACGCCGTCATCGTCAACGAGTTCGGCGAGATCGGCATCGACAACGACCTGGTGGTCGGCGCCGACGAAGAAGTGTTCGAGATGAACAACGGTTGCGTCTGCTGCACCGTGCGCGGCGACCTGATCCGCGTGGTCCAGGGCCTGATGAAGCGCAAGGGCCGGTTCGACGCCATCATCGTAGAGACCACCGGCCTGGCCGATCCAGGCCCCGTGGCCCAGACCTTCTTCGTCGACGACGACGTCAAGGCCAGGGCCAGGCTCGATTCGGTCACCGCCGTGGTCGACGCCAAGCACGTGCTGCTGCGCCTGTCCGATTCCAGGGAGGCGGCCGAGCAGATCGCCTTCGCCGACCAGATCGTGCTGAACAAGACCGACCTCGTCGACGAGAACGAGCTGAAGCTGATCGAGGCGCGCATCCGCCGGCTCAACCCGCTGGCGCCGATCCACCGCGCCCAGCGTTCGAACGTGGCGCTGGACGCCATCCTCGGCCGCGGCGGCTTCGACCTCGACCGCATCCTGGACCTGGAGCCGGAGTTCCTCAATCCGGCCCATGGCGAGCCGGGCCACGTGCACGACGAGCACTGCGATCATGACCACGGCCACGATCATGGCCATCACCACCACCACAATCACGCCGCCGACATCCATGACGAGGCGATCAAGGGCGTTTCGCTGCGCCTCGACCGCCCGGTCGACGGCCAAAAGGTCAGCAGCTGGCTGAACGACCTGCTGGCCAAGCAGGGGCCGGACATCCTGCGCGCCAAGGGCATCGTCGACGTGAAGGGCGAGGACCGGCGGCTGGTGTTCCAGGCGGTGCACATGATCCTGGAAGGCGATCTCCAGCGCGAATGGCGCGAGGACGAGGATCGCTACAGCCGCATGGTGTTCATCGGCCGCAATCTCGACGAGGCGGCGCTGAAGGCCGGCTTCGAGGCCTGCGCGGCCTAGGTTGGCGGGCGCGGCGTCATCCTGGATCGGCCGTGCAGGCCGTCCGGGATGACGAAGAAGCGGATGGCCCAAAAACAAAATCGGCCGGCGTCGTCAGACGCCGGCCGATCGAATGCCTGAACCCTGGGTTCGGCGCTTAGCCGTTCAGGTTCTCGTTGACCAGGGCCACCTTGTAGAAGCCGTCGGTCTGCAGCTGGTTCACCACGCCCATGAAGTCCTTGTAGTGGACTTCGCGGTCGGCGCGGATGAACACGGCTTCGTTGCGGTCGATCTTGGCCGACAGGTCGGCGCCCAGACGGTCGAGGCTGGTGGCGTTGCCGCCGATGAACAGGTCGCCGGTCTTCGAGATCGAGATGAAGGTCGGTTCCTTCGGCTTCGCGCCCGGGGGCGGCGGAACGGCCGGCGGCAGGTCGAGCTTGATCGAAACGGTCGCCATCGGCACGGCGACCATGAAGATGATCAGCAGCACGAGCAGGATGTCGACGAAAGGCGTGACGTTGATATCGGAATTCTGGCCGAGGGAGTATTTCGAGCCCCCCGAACCGGCAAGCTTGGCGCCCATAGACGACGTCTCCTCATCACCCGCGCGCCGCGGGCCTACGATCTTTATCGCCCTTTAGCGTCGGCGGACGCGAAGGTAAAGCCCACTAAACACCGATGTAACGCCGGTCGGCGTTTAGCCGCCTCCCGGCGCCCGTCTGGCGTGCGCCGGGGGCGTCCGACGCGCGCGGACGGCGAGACGCCGCCGCGGGAGCGAGGCGAGCGGCGAGGGCGCGGCGGGGCTCGCCTCGCGGGCCCCGGTGGGTTATGCGCGGGGCATGAGCCAGGATTTCGACGCCTACGTCACCGCCGCCCTGTTCGACCGCGAAGGCCGCGCCAGCTTCGCCCTGGGCGACGGGGTGGTGCGCCTGCTGCACGGCGACGGCTATGTCTCGGTCGAGGCGCACGACGGGGCGGCGCTGTGCGCGGCCGTCCATCCGGGCGGGCGGGGCGTAGTCACCGGCGGCGACGACGGCCGGCTGGTCTGGTCGCGGATCGAGGGCGACGAGGTGGTCGCCACGGTCCTGGCCGAGATCAAGGGGCGCTGGATCGACGCCGTCGCCGCCAGCCGCGAATCGGGCCTGATCGCCTTCGCCGCCGGGCGCGAGGCGCATGTGCGCGACATCGCCGACCCGAGGTTCGCCCGCGTCTTCACGCACGAGAAGTCGGTCTCCGACGTCGCCTTCGATCCCAAGGGGCGGCGGCTGGCGGTCGCCACCTATGGCGGGGTCATGCTGTGGTACGCCCGCATCGCCGAGCAGAAGCCGACCTTGCTGAAATGGGCCGGCAGCCATGTCGGCGTGTCGTTCAGCCTCGACGGCAAGTTCCTGATCTCGTCGATGCAGGAGAATCAGCTGCACGGCTGGCGGCTGGCCGACGCCAAGGACATGCGCATGGGCGGCTATCCGGCCAAGGTGAAGAGCCTCGCCTTCCTGGCCAAGGGCATGCTGATGGCCACCAGCGGCGCCAACGGCGTGGTGGTGTGGCCGTTCGGCGGGGCCAACGGCCCGATGGGCAAGGAAGCCAGCGAGGTCGGCTTCGACCAGAGCGCCCTGGTCACGCGGGTGGCCGGGACGGCGGACGGGACCGTGCTGGCCGCCGGGCTCGACGACGGCCGCGTCTGGGTCTGCGACCTGACCTCGCGGCGGATCGAGACGATCAAGGCCGACAAGGGCGCGCCGATCAGCGCCCTGGCCGTGACCGCCAGGGGCGACCGCGTCGCCTGGGGCGACGAGGACGGCCTGGCGGGGGTGGCGACCTCCCCGGCGCTGGGGTGAGCCTGGCGGCCGCCTAGGCGAACCCCCGCATCTGCGCCCAGGTCTCGAACGGGTCGCGGCGGGTGCGCAGGGTGTTGATGGGGTGGGCGTCGTCGCGCCAGCCCAGGGCCATGCCCGCGAACAGCATATGGTCGTCGGGCAGGTCGAGGGCCGCGCCCACGGTCTGCGGCAGGCGGGCCCAGAACTCCTGCGGGCAGGTGTCGAGGCCGCGCTCGACGGCCAGCAGCATCACCGTCTGCATATACATGCCGACGTCGGCCCATTGCGGCGGGCCGAGCTTGCGGTCGAGGCAGAAGAACAGGCCGACCGGCGCGCCGAAGAACTGCCCGTTCTTGGCCAGCTGCATCAGGCGGCCCAGGCGGTTGTCGCGCTCTATGCCGATGGTGGCGTAGAGGTCCTCGCCGCATTCGTAGCGGCGGGTGCGGAAGGGCTCCCAGAGGTTGGGCGGATAGACGTCGTACTCGGTCGGCTCGGCCTGGGTCGGATCGGCCAGCCGGGCCGACGCCTCGGCCTTCAGCGCCGCCAGCGGCTCGCCGGCGAGGGCGTAGACGCGCCAGGGCTGGAGGTTGCCGCCGGAGGGCGCGCGGTGGGCGGCCTCGAGGATTTCGCGGACCAGGGCCGCCGGCACCGGGTCGGGTTTGAAGGCGCGGACGGAGATGCGGCGCTGGACGGCCTCGGTGACGTTCATGGTAAGTCCGGAGCGAGAAGGGGAGCGGCCCGAGTCGTTAGCACCGCGCCCCTGCGTCAGGGCAAGGAGTTTTGCAGCGTGGCGAGCGGCAAGAAACCCAGGGCCGTCCCGGCGGCGAGAGCCCGGCCGGCCGGCTCCGGCGGCTTCTGGCGGACGGTCCGCCGCATCCTCGGCGTCCTGGTCCTCGTGCTGCTGATCGGGCCGCCGCTGCTGGTGCTGGTCTATCGTTTCGCGCCGCCGCCGGCGACGATCCTGATGCTGGAGCGCGTCGTGCAGGGGCGGGGCATGGACTATCGCTGGCGGCCGATCTCGCGCATCTCGCCGGCCCTGGTGCAGGCGGCGGTCGCGGCCGAGGACGCCCGCTTCTGCGATCACCACGGCTTCGACATCGACGCCATGGAGAAGGCGATGGCGCACAACGACCGCCGCCCGAACAAGATCCGGGGCGGCTCGACCATCAGCCAGCAGACGGCCAAGAACGTCTTCCTCTGGCCGGACCGGTCCTATGTGCGCAAGGGGCTGGAAGCCTATTACACCGTGCTGATCGAGGCGATCTGGGGCAAGCGCCGGATCATGGAGACCTATCTCAACGTGGTCGAGATGGGGCCGGGCGTCTATGGCGCGGAGGCCGCCGCCCAGCGCTACTTTCACACCAGCGCCGCCTCGCTGACCCGCGCCCAGGCGGCGGGCCTGGTGGCGGTGCTGCCCAGTCCCCTGAAGTGGAAGGCCGCCAATCCCGGGCCCTATGTGCAGAAGCGCACGCGCAAGATCGACGGGCGGATGGGCGTCGTGCGCGACGACGGCCTGGCGGAGTGCGTGATCGACTAGATGATGATCGACTGGCGCGACCGCCTGCAAGGCGGCGCCGGGCCGGCCGTCAGCGGCGCGGTTTGAACGACAGCGAGAAGGCGACCATGTCGTCGTCGCGGTTGTCCATGCCCTTCAGGCTGGCCGAGCTGCTGGGTTTGATCTCGCGGTGCAGATAGCCGAACGAGGCCTGCATCGCGCCCTTGCGCCAGCCCACGCCCGCCTGGGCGTCACCGATCAGGGCGCTGGCCGGATCGGTGGACCAGTTGGCCCGGCGGAAGTCGCCCTGGCTGTCGCGCAGCATGTTCAGGCCGACGGCCCGGCCGCTGGCGGCGGCGAACAGGTACCAGCGCCCGCGATTGCCGAAGCTGGACCCGTCGACCGTCTTGATCCCGAGGCCGTTCAGCCGTTCGCGCACGCGGCTGTCGACGTCCTGGCCGAACTGGATCATCGCCCCGGCCTCGGCCGAGCCGCCGGCGTTGGACATGCCGACGCCGGCGTGCGGCGAGACGTCGAGGGCGTAGTCGCCGGTCTTGAACTTCAAGGCCGAAGGCCAGCCGCGGGTGTAGGTGACGTCGAAGGCCTCGGCGTCGGGATCGAGCAGGCTGTCCGGCCGGGCCAGCACCAGGCCGCCCGCGCCCCGGGCCACGCCGCCGACCGACATGCGCAGGGAATCGACCGCGCCGTCGGAGCCGTCGCCCAGCGTCACCTCGTTGGTGCGCCAGCGCGCCAGGCCCGACCCGTCGATCAGCCGGTCGGTCTGCGACAGCCGGATCGGGTCGAGCGTCGTGCCGGTGTAGGCGGGGAAGGCGAACGGCCCGCCTACGGCGGCGCTGACGCGTTCGTCGCGCACGCCCAGGGTCGTTGCGGAATAGGCGGGGGCGAAGCCTGCGCCGTCGTCGGCGCGGGCGGAGAACTGTCCGCCGCTGTTCAGCTTGAGGCTGGGGGCCGCGGGCGTGGCGGCGGCCGGATCGACGAAGGCGGCCCGGGCCAGCGCGGCTTTCGCCGCCTTGGAGGACGGGTGGGCGCAGGCTTGCCCGGCTTGGCCCATGGAGGCCACGGCCGTGCAGGTCGCCACAACCACTCCCAACCTCCGGTCCATCGGCCGGTCCCTCACCCCTGATCGCTAGTGCTTATCGAAAAGCTTTCTTCGCGACACTTATTACGTGCTTGTAACAGATTAATGAGGCTGGTCGTTCCGATGTAAATAACAAAAAACGGCGCCTTTACAAAAAAGCGCCGCTCTAAAGTTAAATCGCAACAGGCTCTGTTACTGGCAGGCGAGGCATTCCTCGTAGTCCGTGCGGGGCGTCTCCAGCGCCTCGGAAGTCGTGACCGCGCCTTCGCCGCCGGCGAAGGCCGCCCGCTGCACCGACTTCGAACGCAGGTAGTAGAGCGACTTCACGCCGCGCTCCCACGCAGAATAGTGCAGCATGTGCAGGTCCCATTTGTCGACGTCGCCGGGCAGGAAGACGTTGAGGGACTGCGACTGGCAGATCTCGGGCGTCCGGTCGGCGGCCAGCTCGACCACCCAACGCTGATCCAGTTCGAAGGCGGTCTTGTAGATGTCCTTCTCGTCCTGGCTGAGGAAGTCCAGGTGCTGGACCGATCCTTCGTTTTCCAGGATCGAGGCCCAGACCGCATCGGTGTTGCGGGCCTTTTCTTCGAGAAGACCTTCCAGGTAGGGATTCTTGACCGCGAAAGAGCCCGACAGGGTCTTGTGCGTGTAGATGTTGGCCGGGATCGGCTCGATGCCGGCGCTGGTGCCGCCGCAGATGATCGAGATCGAGGCGGTCGGGGCGATGGCCAGCTTGTGCGAGAACCGCTCCATCACGCCGCGCTCCTCGGCGTCGGGGCAGGCGCCGCGCTCTTCGGCCAGGGTGCGGCTGGCCTTGTCGGCCTCGCGGCGCAGGTGCTTGAACAGCCGCATGTTCCACGACTTGGCCAGGGCGCTCTCGAAGGGCACGTTCTGGCTTTGCAGGAACGAGTGGAAGCCCATCAGGCCCAGGCCCACCGAACGCTCGCGCGTGGCGGCGTACTTGGCCGGGCCCATGGCGTCGGGCGCGCGGTCGATGAAGTCCTGCAGCACGTTGTCGAGGAAGCGCATGACGTCTTCGACGAAGGTCGGATGGTCGCGCCATTCCAGGAACTTCTCGGCGTTGACCGAGGACAGGCAGCAGACGGCGGTGCGCTCGCGGCCCAGGTGGTCCTTGCCGGTCGGCAGCATGATCTCCGAGCACAGGTTCGACTGCTTGACCTTGAGGCCGAGCTCGCGCTGGTGCTGGGGCAGGGCGCGGTTCACCGTGCCCTCGAAGATCAGGTAGGGCTCGCCGGTCTGCAGGCGGATCTCGAGGATCTTCTGCCACAGGCCGCGGGCGTCGACGTTGCGCACCACTTCGCCGGTCTTGGGCGAGAGCAGGCCGAACGGCTTGCCGTCGCGCACGGCCTCCATGAACGCGTCGGTGATCGAGATGCCGTGGTGCAGGTTGAGGGACTTGCGGTTGAAGTCTCCCGACGGCTTGCGGATTTCGAGGAACTCTTCGATTTCGGGGTGGTGGATGTCCAGATAGACCGCCGCCGAGCCCCGGCGCAGGCTGCCCTGGCTGATGGCCAGGGTCAGGCTGTCCATCACACGGATGAAGGGGATGATGCCGCTGGTCTGGCCCTGGCCCTTGACCTTCTCGCCGATGGAGCGGACCCCGCCCCAATAGGTGCCGATGCCGCCGCCGTTGGAGGCCAGCCAGACGTTCTCGTTCCAGACGCCGACGATGCCTTCCAGCGAATCGGAGACGGCGTTCAGGAAGCAGCTGATCGGCAGGCCGCGATCGGCGCCGCCGTTCGACAGCACCGGCGTGGCCGGCATGAACCAGAGCTTGGAGATGTAGTCGTAGATGCGCTGGGCGTGGTCGGCGTCGTCGGCGTAGGCGGTGGCCACGCGGGCGAACATGTCCTGGTACGACTCGCCGGGCAGGAGGTAGCGATCCTCCAGCGTCCGCTTGCCGAATTCGGTGATCAGGGCGTCGCGCGCGCGGTCGACCTCGACCTTGCGCACCAGCTGGAGCTGCGGCCGCTCGCCGGGACGGGTCTTGGCGAACGCGGCCTCTGAGGAGACTGGTTTCGTCGCTTCACTGCCCATCATGACCCTACTCACCCATACGGTTACGGCTCGGCGACAGGGCCCCTCCCCGCCGCCGCAAGCTCTACATCTTGTGGGGTGGAACCCCAACAGCCCGATATATGGGGCCATAGGGTTGATGGACCGTCAACGGGTCGATGTGTCGTTAACCGGACTTTTTCGTTAAGAACCTGTTGATGACGCGCCGTGCGAACGGGCGCCGTTAAGGCCTTGGCAGGAAACGCGACCTTGTGGTCACGGACGTGTGACAATCACGCCTCCGACCGACGTCCTCAAGCCTGGGCGAGTCGCGCCTCGCGCAGTTGGGAACGCCGCACCTTGCCGGCCTCGTCGCGCAGGGGCTGGTCGATCAGTTCGACGCTTCTCGGCCGCTTGTAGCTGACCAGCCGACCTTCGAGATGGCGCATCAGGTCGCCGATGTCGAGTCCCGGACGGGGCTGGACGATGGCGTGGACCCGGGCGCCCAGGTCCTCGTCGGGCAGGCCGATGACGCAGCTCGACTGCACCAGCGGGTGCTCGTCGATCGCCGCCTCGACCTCGGCCGGATAGACGTTGGAGCCGCCGACCAGGATCATGTCGGTGCGCCGGTCGGCGAGGTAGAGGAACCCTTCGGCGTCGAATCGGCCGATGTCGCCCAGCGACTCCCAACCCTCGGTCAGGGCGCGGGCGTCGGCGCCGCGATAGTGGTAGGTGGCCGGCGCGCCGTCGGCGGGCTTCATGTAGATCTCGCCGACCTCGTCGGGACCGGCTTCGGAGCCGTCGGCCTTGACGATCTTCATCTGGCCGGCCGCCACCCGGCCCACCGAGCCGCGATGGGTCAGCCATTCGGTCCCGCTGATCACGGTGATGGCCTGGGCCTCGGTGCCGGCGTAGAGCTCCATGATCACCTCGCCGCCCAGCCAGCCGATCCAGGCTTCCTTCAGCCAGGGCGGGCAGGGCGCGGCCAGATGCCACACCGTGCGCAGGGACGAGACGTCGTAACCGGCGCGCGTCTCCTCCGGCAGTCGCCAGATGCGGCTCATCATCGTCGGCACCAGATAGAGCCAGGTCGCCTTGTGGCGCGCCACGGCGGCCAGGGTCGCCTCGGCGTCGAACCTCGGGGTCAGCACCAGGTGGCCGCCGGCCAGCATGGCGGCGATCGCCGAGCCGAACGGGCCGTTGTGATAGAGCGGTCCCGGCATCAGCGCCACGGTGTCGGCGTCCAGCCGCCACAGACCGCCGGCCGCGGCGGCCACCACGCTGGGCGCGCCCGACAGGATCAGCTTGGGCTTGCCGGTCGATCCGCCCGAGGTCGGGGCCTTCCAGGACGGCGAGACGGCGTCGGGCAGGTCCGCCTCGTCGTCGCTGAGGGCCAGCAGGCCGTCGATGTCGACCCGGGACCGGTCGACGACGATGTCGGCGCGGGCGATCACCACCGGCGAGGCGGCCAGTTCGACCACCTCGCGCAGTTCGGCCGCCGGCAGCCGCCAGGAGATGGGCTGCGGCGTCGCCCCCAGCTTCCAGCAGGCGAAGGCCGCCTCGATGAACCCGACGCCGTTGGGCAGGCCGATGGTGACGAGGTCGCCGTGCCTGACGCCCAGCTTGGCCAGGGCGCGGGCGATGCGGTTGGTGCGCCGGTGCAGCGCGCCCCAGGTCAGGCTGTCGTTCTCGCAGCTCACCGCCGGCGCGTCGGGCTTTTCGGCGGCCAGCTCCTTGATGCGGGCGGCGAAGGACTGCGGGACGGGGGCTTGGTCGGTCATGCGGCGGGCTTCCTGGGTCACGGCGTCGCCGTCTTGCGCGGCGTTGAAATAGACGTTTGAACGAGCCGGCTCCGGAGGGGAAGAGGCCGCCGCGTCCTCCCCTCCGATTTACAGTCCCAGGCTCAGACGGCGACCGTGAAGGCCGCCTCGGTCTTGGCCTTGACCTCGTCGACCGTGACGCCGGGGGCCAGTTCCTTGAGCGTCACGCCGCCGCCCTTGCGGTCGATCTCGAACACGCCGAGCTCGGTGATCAGCAGGTCGACCACGCCGGCGCCGGTCAGGGGCAGGGTGCATTGCTTGAGCAGCTTGGGCGCGCCCGACTTCTCGCAATGGTCCATGACCACCACCACGCGCTTGACGCCGGCCACCAGGTCCATGGCCCCGCCCATGCCCTTGACCATCTTGCCGGGCACCATCCAGTTGGCCAGGTCGCCGGCTTCCGACACCTGCATCCCGCCGAGGATCGACAGGTTGATATGGCCGCCGCGGATCATGGCGAAGCTGTCGGCGCTGCTGAAGTAGCTCGACTGCGGCAGTTCGGTGATGGTCTGCTTGCCGGCGTTGATCAGGTCGGGGTCGGCCTCGCCCTCATAGGGGAAGGGCCCCATGCCCAGCATGCCGTTCTCGCTCTGCAGCGTCACGTGCACGCCCTCGGGGATGTAGTTGGCCACCAGGGTCGGGATGCCGATGCCGAGGTTCACATAGAAGCCGTCCTGCAGCTCCTTGGCCGCGCGGGCGGCCATGTCGTCACGGGTCCAGGCCATTACGCGGCGTCCTTCTGGCGGGTGGTGACGCGCTCGATGCGCTTTTCGAACACCGCGCCCTTGAGGATGCGGTTCACGAAGATTCCGGGGGTGTGGATGGCGTCGTGGTCCAGCTCGCCGATCCCGACCAGCTCCTCGACCTCGGCCACCGTCACCTTGCCGGCCGTGGCCATCATCGGATTGAAGTTCCGCGCCGTCTTCCGATAGACGAGGTTGCCCTCGGCGTCGCCCTTCCAGGCCTTGACGATGGCGAGGTCGGCGGTCAGGCCGCGCTCCATGACGTAGAGCTCGCCGTCGAACTCGCGCACGTCCTTGCCCTCGGCGACCAGGGTGCCGACGCCGGTCTTGGTGAAGAAGGCCGGGATGCCGGCGCCGCCGGCGCGGATGCGCTCGGCCAGGGTGCCCTGCGGATTGAACTCCAGCTCCAGTTCGCCCGACAGGTAGAGCTGCTCGAACAGCTTGTTCTCGCCGACATAGGACGAGATCATCTTCTTGATCTGGCCGCCGGCCAGCAGGATCCCGAGGCCGAAGTCGTCGACGCCGCAGTTGTTGGAGACCACGGTCAGGTCCTTCACCCCGCTCTCGCGGATGGCCGCGATCAGGTTTTCCGGAATGCCGCACAGGCCGAAGCCGCCGGCCATGATGGTCATGCCGTCGAACAACAGCCCGGCGAGCGCCGCCGTCGCGTCCGTCTGAACTTTACTGGCCATCGGATCTCCCCAGGTTGGCGCTTCGACGCGCATTGCTGACGCGGCCGCGGCTGGAGGTCCAGTCCGTCGGCGGTCGCGCCCGAACTTCTCTTGCGTGGCGCCCTTTCCATCCACGGCGGGCGCACCCACCTGATACGGACGACGCCAGGCGGAATGCGATCCGGTCCGCCGCCGGGGGCGCGTCCGTCAGGGGCGCGCTCGTACTCCTCCTAGCGCCGCCCGCCCCCTTATTTCAACTGCTGTTGAATATCGTGTTCTTCACAAATCGTGCGAAGGTCCGGCGCGTCGCCGCCTGGGCTGGATCGTGACGACGGACGCCGGGGCCGGCGGCTTCAATGAACCATCTTCTAGGCGGAACGGCGGCCGCCCGGGTGAAACGCACGCGACAGGGACGCTTCTATGACCACGCATGCTCCGTCCAACCGCAATCTGCTGCTGGTGCTCGCCCACCCGGCCCTGGAGCGTTCGCGCGCCAACCGCGCCCTGCTCAAGGCCGCCAAGGTCTGCGCCGGCGTGACCTTCGACGACCTTTACGAGCTCTATCCGGACTTCATGGTCGACGTGGACGCCGAGCAGAAGAAGCTGGTCGACCACGACGTGATCGCCCTGCAGTTCCCGCTCTACTGGTATTCGGTGCCCTCGCTGCTCAAGGAGTGGCTCGACCTCGTCTGGCTGCATGGCTTCGCCTACGGCAAGGAGGGCAAGGCCCTGGTCGGCAAGCGGCTGTTCGTGGCCTGCACCACCGGCGGCGGGGCGGGGGCCTACCGGCCGGAAGGCTCCAACAACTTCACCATCGACGAGTTCCTGCGCCCGCTGGAGCAGACCGCCTATCTGTGCGGCATGAAATGGATGCGCCCGTTCGTGGTGCACGCCGCCGCGATCAAGGACGAGGACGCCCTCAAGATCGAGGCCGCCCGCTACCGCTCGCGCATCGAACGGCTGATCGGGGCGTCCGACCTCGCCAAGATGGAGGCCTGATCGGTGAGCGCGATCCTGATCCAGGCCCTGGTCTACCTCGCCGCCAGCGTGGTCTCGGTGCCGGTGGCCAAGCGCCTCGGCCTGGGCTCGGTGCTGGGCTATCTGATCGCCGGGGCGGTGATCGGCCCCTGGGCGCTAAACTTGGTCGGCGACCAGAAGGATGTGATGAGCTTCGCCGAGTTCGGCGTGGTCATCCTGCTGTTCCTGATCGGGCTGGAGGTGCGGCCGGCGCTCCTTTGGAGCATGCGCGGGGCCATCTTCGGCCTCGGCGGCGCCCAGGTGGCGGCCACCGCCGTCACCGTGGCGGGGGCCAGCATGGCGCTGGGCCTCGACTGGCGCCAGGCCCTGGCGGTCGGTCTGGTCCTGGCCATGTCGTCGACGGCCATCGTGCTCCAGACCCTCGACGAGAAGGGGTTGCGCAGCGGGCCGGTCGGCCGCGCCGCGTTCGGGGTGCTGCTGCTGCAGGACCTCTCGGTCATCCCGCTGTTCGCCCTTCTGCCGCTGCTGTCGGCCGACGGCGGGGCGGCGCACGCCTCGGCCTCCGCCGCCCAGTCGCACAGCCTGATCGCCGCCCTGCCGGCCTGGCTGCAGACCGTCGCCGTCCTCGGCGCGGTGGCGGTGGTGGTCGGCGGCGGGCGCTATCTGGTGCGGCCGGTGTTCCGCTTCATCGCCGCCGCCCGCCTGCGCGAGATCTTCACCGCCTCGGCCCTGCTGCTGGTGGTCGCCGTGGCCGTGCTGATGGAGCTGGTCGGCCTGTCGCCCGCCCTGGGCGCCTTCCTGGCCGGGGTGGTGCTGGCCGAGAGCGAGTTCCGCCGCGAGCTGGAGACCGACATCGAGCCGTTCCGCGGCCTGCTGCTCGGCCTGTTCTTCATCACCGTCGGCGCCGGGATCGACTTCGGCCTGGTCGCCCACCGGCCGCTGCAGCTGGTCGGCGTGGTGCTGGGCCTGATGACGCTGAAGTTCCTGGTGATGTTCGGCCTGGCCCGGCTGGCCGGCGCGTCGAGCCGGCCGGCGGCGGCCGTGGCCACCGCCCTGGCCCAGGGCGGCGAGTTCGCCTTCGTGCTGCTCACCTTCACCGTGGGCGCCGGCGTCATCGGCGCCGAGCTGGCGGCTCTGCTCACCGCCGCCGTCGCCCTTTCGATGGCGCTGACGCCGCTGGCCATGCTGGCCTACGAGCGGATCGCCACCGCCCTCGACGCGGCCATGCCCAGCGTCGAGCCGGAGGACACCCCCTTCGACGAGGGCCCGCCCGACGTGGTCATCGCCGGCTTCGGCCGGTTCGGCCAGGTGGTCGGACGGTTGCTGACCGCCAACGGCTTCCAGACGGCGGTGCTGGATTCCGACATCGAGCAGATCGACCTGCTGCGTCGCTTCGGCCGGCCGGTGCACTATGGCGACGCCACCCGCATCGACCTGCTGCGCAGCGCCGGCGCCGAGACGGCCAAGCTGCTGGTCATCGCCCTGGACGACCGCGAGAAGACGGTGGAGCTGGCCGAGAAGGCGCGGGAGGCCTTCCCGCACCTGAAGATCCTGGCCCGGGCCTGGGACCGGCGGCACGCCTACGACCTCTTGCGCAACGGCGCCGACGTGGTCGAGCGCGAGACCTTCGAGGGGGCGCTGTTCCTCGGCCAGAAGGCGCTCAAGCTGATGGGCTTCCGCAGCCACCGCGCCCATCGCGCCGCCAACCTGTTCCGGCGGCACGACCGGCGGACGTTCGCCGAGCTGGCCCCGATCTGGGGGCAGGAGGAGAACTACATCCTGGCCTCGCGCGACGCCGCCCAGACCATGGACCGCCTGTTGCAGGCCGACCTGCAGCGCATGCGGCCCGACACGGTGGACGACGCCTGGGACACCTCGAGCCTGGACGACGAGCTGCGCGAGCAGGCCGAGATCGAGCGCGTCTGAGGCCCGGCCCCCGGGAAGCCGGGCGCCGGGACGCAGAGGCCGGTCAGGCCGTGACCGGCGTCAGCACGATCTGGACGCGGCGGTTCTTGGCGCGGCCGTCGGGGGTGGCGTTGGTGGCGATCGGGTTGCGCTTGCCCATGCCGGTGACGGTGATGCGCTGCTGAACCACGCCGTGGCTTTGCAGATAGGCGGCGACCGACTGGGCGCGTCGTTCGGACAGTCCCTGGTTCAGCGCGTCCGAGCCGGTCGAATCGGTGAAGCCGACCACGTCGACATAGGTCTGCGGATAGCTCGACAGCGTCTGCGCCACCTGGTCCAGCGTCGGATAGAACCGCGACGAAATGTCGGCCTGGTTGGTGTCGAAGGTGATGTCGCCCGGCATGTTCAGGACGATGTTGTCGCCTTGCCGCTGCACGTCGACGCCGCTGCCGGCCAGTTGCTGGCGCAGCTGGGCCTGCTGCTTGTCCATGTAGTTGCCGACGAGGCCGCCGGCCAGGGCCCCGATGCCGGCCCCGAGCAGGGCGTTCTTGGCGGCCTGGTTGCCGCTGTGGGTGTTGGTCAGCGCGCCGAGGGCGGCCCCGCCCAGCGCCCCGGCGAGGACGCCGGTCCGCGCGTTGCTGCGCACCACCTGGCCGGTGTTCGGGTCGGTGGTTTCGCAGGCGGCCAGGGCCATGGCCCCGCACAGGCTGATGCTGACGGCGATCTTCTTGAGCATGACGGAGTCCTCTCAGGTGTCGACGCCCTAACGCGGGCCGCGCGCGCCGGTTCCGCGAAGTCGAGGCTTTGGGCCGTCCGCGCGCTGCACTTCGCCGCGTCTGCGCCGGCCGGCCGGCGGCCGCTCCCGGCGTCCTGGCCCGCCGGGGCGGCCTTCGGGCGCGGCCTGCGGAATCTTGCCGGGCCCGGCGGCCTTCGCCTGCGGGGCCGGAGCGTGTAGAACATCGACCCCTTCGCCGCCGTCCGCAGGAGCCCGCCCGTGCCCGCCGCCATCGAACCCGTTTCCTACGCCCTGTACGACCGGGACTTCGACGGCTTCGCCGAGGCCCTCGGCGCGTCGTTCGCGCGCTACGGCTTCGCGGTGATCGCCGACCACGACCTGCCCCAGGGAGCGGTCGACGACGCGGCGGCGGCGACCAAGGCCTTCTTCGCCCTGCCCGAGGAGGTCAAGCGCCGGTACATCCTGGCCGGGGCCGGCGGCGCGCGGGGCTACACCGCCTTCGGCGTCGAGACCGCCAAGGGCGCCCAGCTGTCGGACCTCAAGGAATTCTGGCACGTCGGCCGCGACCTGCCGCCAGGCCACGGCTATCGCCGCTACATGCCCGACAACGTCTGGCCGGCCGAGGTCGCGGGGTTCCATCCGGCGGTGGGCGGCCTCTACGGCGCCCTCGACGCCATGGGCGTGCGGGTCCTGCGGGCCATCGCCCGCTATCTGGGCCTCGACGTCGGCTTCTTCGACGACCCCGTGCGGCTGGGCAACAGCGTGCTGCGCCTGCTGCACTATCCGCCGACGCCCGCCGACGCCGGCGGCCACGTCCGCGCCGGCGCGCACGAGGACATCAACGTCATCACCCTGCTGCTGGGCGCCGAGGAGGGCGGCCTGGAGGTGATGACGCGCGAAGGCGAATGGCTGCCGATCAATCCGCCGCCCGGCTCGCTGGTCTGCAACATCGGCGACATGCTGCAGCGGCTGACCAACCATGTCCTGCCCTCGACCAGCCACCGCGTGGTCAATCCGCCGCCCGAGCGGCGCGGCGTCTCGCGCTATTCGACGCCGTTCTTCCTGCATTTCGAGCCTGAATATCTGATCCGCACCCTGCCGTCCTGCATCGGGCCGGACCGCCCCGACCGTTATCCGGTCCCGATCACCGCCGAGGACTTCCTCCAGGAGCGCCTGCGCGAGATCAAATTGATCTAACGCCGGTCTCTCACGCGTACGCAAAATTAAGGACGCCGCTCCAGGGTGCTCGCCACAGACTTGGACGAGCGATCCTCATGACCCCTGCGCCGTCGCCTTCGGAAGAAGCGGAGCGCCTGGCCGCCGTGGCCGCGCTGGACTTGGCGGCGGCCGAGCCGGCCTTCGAGCGCCTGGCCAGGCTGGCGGCGGCCCTGGCCGGCGTTCCCCTGGCCCATGTGGCGATGATGCAGGCCGACGGGGTCTGGCGCCCCGGCGTCGGCGGCCGCCTGACGCCGCGCGACATCTCGGTCACCGCCCGGGCGGTTCTGACCGACCAGCTGGTGTGGATCGAGGACGCCCGGCGCGATCCGGCCTACGCCGACAATCCCTTCGTCGTCGGCGCTCCCGGCGTGCGCTTCTTCGCCGCCGCGCCGATCCGCCTGCAGGACGGCGTGCGCCCGGGCGCGATCTGCGTGGGCGGCCCCGAGGCCAAGGCCTTCGATCCCGAGCTGGCGGCGCGGCTGGAGGACCTGGCCGCCCTGGTGGCGCTGGACTGCGACCGCCGCCGCGACCTGCGCGAGCTGGAGCGCGCCGAGGCGCAGGCGCGCTCGGCCGAGCGCCTGCTGTGGGCCATGGTCGAGGCCGCGCCGGTCGCCCTGGCCATGACCGATCGCGACATGCGCTTCGTGCACGTCAGCCAGCGCTGGCGCGCCGACCTGGGCATGGAAGGGGCCGAGGTGGCCGGCCGCAGCGTCCGCGAGCTGTTCCCCGAGATCCACCGGCGCTGGGGCGAGGTCCACCAGCGCTGCCTGGCGGGGGAATCGGTGCACGCCGAACAGATCGCCATGCCGCTGCCGGGCGGCCGCACCATGTGGGTCCGCTGCGAGATCACCCCCTGGCGCGACGCCGGCGGCGAGGTGGGCGGCCTGCTGATGATGACCCACGACGTCAGCGACATCGTCCGCTCCCTGCGCCAGGTCGAGCGGTCCGAGCGGCGGCTGGAGATGGCGGTCGAGATCGGCGATCTGCTGGTGTGGGAGCTCGACTTCGCCCGCGGCGCCCTGCAGCTGCACGGCGCGCGGCCGGAGGACTTCTTCGGGCGGCGCCCGAGCTTCGACGAGCTCGCCCCCGACATCTGGGCGTGCGTCCATCCCGGCGACAGGGCCGAGGCCGTCGCCCAGTGGGACCGCCATGTCGCCGAGGGGACGCCCTATCGCTGCGATCACCGCCTCGCGCGGGAGGACGGCGTCGAGGTCTGGGTCAGCTCGTCCTGCGAGATGGTGCGCGGCGAGGACGGCCGCATCGAGCGGCTGGTCGGCGTGTTCAAGAACATCACGGCGCACAAGCTGGGCGAGATCGCCGCCGGTCAGGCGCGCGACGCCGCCGAGGCCGCCAACCAGGCCAAGAGCGAGTTCCTGGCCAATATGAGCCACGAGATCCGCACGCCCCTCAACGGCGTGCTGGGCGTGGCCGGGGCGCTGGCCCGCACCGAGCTTGGGCCGCGCCAGCGCGAGATGGTCGAGCTGATCGAGGACTCGGCCAACACCCTGGGCTGCCTGCTCAACGACGTCCTCGACCTCGCCCGCATCGAATCCGGCCATCTCGAGCTCAAGGACGACCCGTTCGACCTGGAGGACGCGGTGGGCGTGGTCGCCGCGCTGTTCCGGGCCCAGGCCCGGGCCAAGGGGCTGGACTTCGCCGTCACCGTGGCGCCGGCCGCGCGCGGCGGCTATCGCGGCGACGTCGTCCGGCTGCGGCAGATCCTGGCCAACCTGTTGTCGAATGCGGTCAAGTTCACCGAGCGCGGCGGCGTCGCCGTCCGCGTCGAGGTCGCGCGGATCGAGGACGGCGAGCGGCTGGCGATCACCGTGCGCGACACCGGCGTCGGCATTCCCGCCGATGTGAAGGCCCGGCTGTTCCGCCGCTTCGAGCAGGGCGACGGCTCGATCACCCGCCGGTTCGGGGGCAGCGGCCTGGGGCTGGCGATCTCGCGGACCCTGGCCCAAGCCATGGGCGGGGAGCTGGCGGTGGAATCGGCCCCCGGACTTGGCTCCAGCTTCCGGCTGACGGTCGACCTGCCGCGCCAGGCCGAGGGCGGCGATCAGGAGCACGCGCGGCCCGAGCCGGCCCAATCCCCGGCCCTGGAGGACGCCGCGCCGCCGCGGGTGCTGCTGGCCGAGGACAATCCCGCCAACCGCCGGGTCGTCTCGCTGATCCTCGAAGCGGTCGGCGCGGTGCTGACCTGCGTGGAGAACGGCGCCGAGGCGGTGGCCGCCGCCGAGGCCGCCGCCTTCGACCTGGTGCTGATGGACATGCAGATGCCGGTGATGGACGGCCTGACCGCCATCCGGACCATTCGTCTGCGCGAGGCGGCGGCGGGCCTGGCGCCGACGCCGATCTACGCCCTCACCGCCAACGCCTTGCCCGAGCATGTCGCGGCTTCGCGGGCGGCCGGGGCGGACCACCACCTGGCCAAGCCGATCTCGGCGACCGCGTTGATCGACGCGGTGCGCGCCGCCGTGTCCGTCGGCGCCGCGCGCGAGGCCCGCCGCAGCGCCTGACGGCGGCCTATTTCGAGATGCGCAGGTTGTTGATCTGGCCGGCGATGGTGCTGAACACCGAGCTCAGCTGCGCCGAGTCCGTGACGTCGAAATACTTGTCGGGCGACGAGGCGCAGGCGCTCAGCCCGCTGCGCGAGTGGTCGGAGACGCCCACCCCGATGGTGTAGATGATGATGCCCTTGGCCTTCATGTTGGTGCAGACCAGCGCCTCGCGCGAGTCGATGGCCAGCATGCGGTCATCGGACGACGAGGTCTCGTCCAGCGGCGTCAAGCTGGCGTCCAGCAGACGCTTCTGCCACATGTAGCCGACCCCGGTGTAGATCGAGTTTTCCGGGTTGTTGTAGGTGTCGTTGGTGTTGTCGCCGTCGGTGAGCAGGATCATCACCTTGGACAGCTTGTCGGTGGTGTAGAGCGCGCCGGCCGAATAGGGCGAGGCGGGCGTGAACGGCGGCGTCGGCGACAGCATGTGCCAGCCCCACATCGCGCCCATGGCGATGTTGGTGTTGCCGTTCGGCTGCATGTTGTTCAGCTGGTTCTTGACCGCCGTGGCGTTGGCGGCGGTGTTGACGGTGAGCAGCGGCTGCATGGCGGCCATCGAGCAGCCCTTGTTCGGGCCCTTCGAGCCCGTGCCGTTGTCGGTGCGCGAGAAGCCGGACCAGTTGGACGTGCCGTATTTGTTCGCGTTGCCCTGACGCGCCTGCCAGGTCGTGCCGGTCAGGTCGTTGGTGATGTAGTTGTTGGTGAAGGAATAATAGTAGCCCCAGCCGTTGGAGATCTTGTTGTTGTCGGGCTCGTCGGGCGCGAAGTAGGGCACGAACATCGTCGCCGGAACGCTCGGGCTCGAGCCGGTGTCCTGGACGTCATAGGGCGCCGGCCGGCTTTCGACGCAACCGGCCCAGGTCAGCCCCATCTTGGCCAGCAGCGCGAACCGGTCGGTGTTCGCCTGGGTGAACAGGTCCGCGCCGTAGGCCGCCGGCTGCACGCCGGTGATCCAGCCCGAGCTCTTGTTCGACGGGGCGACCCTGACGGTCATCGAGAACGGCACGACGGCGATCTTGACCGAGTTGGGGTCCGACGCGCGCTGGGCCGCCGCCGACAGGATGTCGACCAACGAGGACGCCGCCGACTTCAGGGCGGTCATCTTGGTGCCCGAGCCCAGGGTGTCGGCCATCGAGCCGGTGTTGTCGAGCACCATGGCCACTTCGATCTTGTTGATCGAGCGCACCACTTCGGAGTGGGCCGCGAGGGTGATGGTGGCCCCGAACAGCGAGGTCAGCACCGGCTGGATGGTCGCCGAGGCGTCGGCGACGATGGTGTTGTTGCTCGCCACGAAGTTCTGCGGCGACGAGACCAGGGTCATGCCGCCGTTGGCGTTGAGCTGCGAGCGCAGGATGGAGACGCCCAGGGTGTTCATCTGGGTCGCGTCGGTCAGGGTCGAGCGGGCGACCGCCAGGGCGGCCGAGTCCAGCGAATCCTGCAGGCTTTGCCGGGCGGACGAGGCGCGGCTGTAGTCGACGGCGCCGAGGGCCAGCACCGCCACCAGCGGCATGGCGATGGCGAATATCGCCGCCGCCGCGCCGCTGCGATCGCGGGCGAAGGCGCGCGCGCCGTTCCAAAGCCGATTCCGGCCCGTCTTTTCTTTAGACGCGCAAGCCATGCATCCTCGCCGAATTATGGGCGGACCTTCCCCAAGCCTCGGCAGCATGCGGCGCACGCGGTAAACGAACGCCCAGCAAAGTCGGTTAACGCCGCTTGAATCTGCGGCGGCGGTCCGGCGCGGAGCCCGCCGTCGGGCCCCGCGCCGCCGCGGTCAGGAAGCCGGCCGGCCGGTCACCAGCCGCACGCCTCGCCCTTGTTCTGCTGGGTCAGCCAGTCGTTGAGCGCCTTGTAGTATTCGGTGATCGCGCTCGCATCGAGGCGGTCCTCGCCGGTGAAGGTCTTCAGCGCCTCGGGCCAGGGCTTGGATTGGCCGAGCTCCAGCATGGCCTGGAAGCGCTGGCCGACTTCCTTGTCGCCATAGACCGAGCAGCGGTTCAGGGGTCCGTTCCAGCCGGCCTGGCGGCAGGCGGCGCGGTAGAACTGGTACTGGTAGATGTCGGCCAGGAAGTAGCGCATGTACGGCGTCGAGTCGGCGACGTGGAACTTGGCGCCGGGGTCGAAGGCGTCGGCCGGCCGCTCGTCCGGCGGGGTCACGCCCTGGTACTTCAGCCGCAGGTCCCACCAGGCCTTGTTGTACTGTTCCGGCGTCACCCGGCCCGAGAACACCTCCCAGCGCCACTTGTCGACCAGGAGGCCCCAGGGCAGGAACGCCACCTTGTCCAGCGCCCGCTTGAGCAGCAGCGGGATGTCGGCCTCGGCGCCGGGAACCGTGTCGATCAGGCCGATCTGCTTGAGGTAGGTCGGCGTCAGGGCGTTCATGCCGACGAAGTCGCCGATGGCTTCGTGGAAGCCGTCGTTCGCCCCGTTCTTGAACAGGAACGGCTGGTCGGCGTAGGCGCGCTGATAGAAGTTGTGGCCCAGCTCGTGGTGGACGGTGAAGAAGTCGTCGGCGTTGACCCGCGTGCACATCTTGATGCGCAGGTCCTGCTTGTTGTCGATGTCCCAGGCCGAGGCGTGGCAGACCACCTCGCGGTCGCGCGGGCGGGTGATCTGCGAGCGCTTCCAGAAGGTGTCGGGCAGGGGCGAGAAGCCCAGCGAGGTGTAGAAGCCCTCGCCGGTCTTGACCATCTTCACCGGGTCGTAGCCGTGGTCGACCAACTGCTTGGTCAGGTCGTAGTTCAGGCCGGCCCCGGCCTTGGGCGCGACGATGTCGTAGATGTTGCCCCATTCCTGGGCCCACATGTTGCCCAGGAGGTCGGCGCGGATCGGCCCCTTTCGCGGCTGGACGGCGTCGCCGTACTTGTCGTTCAGCCGGGCGCGCACGTAGCAGTGCAGGTTCTTGTAGAACGGCTCGACCTGGGCCCACAGCCGGTCGGTCTCCCTGCCGAAATCGTCCGGCGGCATGTCGTACCAGGATCGCCAGAGCGCCCCGGTGTCCGGGTAGCCCAGCTCGCGCGAGCCCTGGTTGGCCAGGGCGGTCAGCTTGGCGTAGTCGCCCTTCATCGGCTTGGCCACGGCGTGCCAGCCGTCCCACATCGCCTTGATCTTGGCCGGGTCGCGCTCGGTGCGCAGGGCGTCGTCGAGATCGTCGAGCCCCATGGTCTTGCCGTCGATGGTCACCTTGCCGGTCGAATAGGCGGTGTCGAGCCGGGCCTGGATGTCGGCGAGCTCCTGGCTGGCGCCCGGGCGGCCCGGCGCGGGCATTACCAGCCCGCCCTTGAGCAGCTCGAGCTTGCGGCGGGTGACGGCGTCGACCTTGACGCCGTTGAAGCGGGCGGCCTCCTTGGCGTAGCGCACCGACAGGTCGGTGGCCTCGGCGTTGGCCTTCGCGGTCAGCCAGTTGGTGTCGTCGGTGATGTAGGTGTTCTGCACCCATTGGGCGCGGCTGGCGTATTCGCTTTCCTTGGCCAGCGCCTCCTCGGCGCGGGCGACGAAGGCCTTGGCCTCGGCGGCCGTGGGCGCGGCGTGGGCGGCGGGTTTCGCCGGAGCCTTGGCGGCGGCGTGCGCGGCGAAGCCGCCGGCGGCCAGCATCGCCACGACGGCCGAGGCCGCCAGCAGCTTGGTTTTCATCGCAGGGGTCCCCCATGGAGCATTGCGGCCCGGTCTTGCGCCGGGCGATCCGCCGCCATGGGAGCGCCGCGCAGCCGAAGCGTCAAGCGTCGGCGGGAAACCAGGCCGGCCGTTCCATCCGCACCGGCCGGCCGTCGGCGGTCAGCGCGGCGCCGGCCACGCGGTCCAGCCGCAGCAGCGCCATGGCCCGGCCCTCGACGCCCGACAGCACCTCGCCCGCCCGCAGCTCGCCGGCCAGGATCTCGGTCCCCGGCGGCGGCGGCGGCCCGTCGAAGGCGATCGGGGCCATGCGGCTCTTGACCACGCCGCGCCGCTTCATGCGCGAGGTGGTCTCCTGGCCGATGAAGCAGCCCTTGTGGAAGTCGATGCCGCCCAACAGGTCGAAATCGGCCTCGATGGGATAGGCGCGGTCCTCGCCCCAGTCGCCAGGGCCCGGCGCGCCCAGCGCCAGGCGCAGGGTCTCGTAGTCGGCCTCGTCCGCCGGCCGGGCGTCGGCGGGGGCCGGCTGGCCGTAGCCGCGCAGGCCCAGGGCCGGCAGGCGCGGATCGGGGCTCCAGCCGGGGCGCGGCGCCAGGGCCGCGTCGCCGAACAGCACGCCGACGCCGGCTTCGTCGGCGGCGATCTCGACCTTGGCCCGCAGGCGATAGATCGACAGCCTCTGGATCAGCGCCGCCCGCCGCTCGGCCTGGCAGTCGAGCCAGCAGCCGTCCTCGCGGCCGATCACGAACAGGTCGAACAGCAGCCGGCCCTGCGGCGTCAGCAAGGCGGCGAAGCGGACCTCGCCCGCCTTCAAGGCGGCGACGTCGTTGGTCAGCAGGTTGTGCAGGAAATCCCGCCAGTCGGGGCCGGCCACCGAGATCAGCGCCCGGCTGGGCAGGGCTGCGAAGAAGGGCGAAGCGCTCATGCTCCCCATGTGGCGCCGCCGCCGCTGGAGCGCCAGGGCCGTCGGCTCTATAGAAGGACGGATGACCGGCCCAGGTTTTCCGATTCTATTCATCACCGCCACGCGTATCGGCGACGCGGTGCTGTCGTCGGGCCTCGTCAAGCGGCTGTCCGACGAGATCCCCAACGCCCGCTTCACCATCGTCGCCGGCCCGGTCGCCGCGCCGCTGTTCCGCGAGATGCCCAACCTCGACGACCTGATCGTCATGCGCAAGGAGAAGGGCGACCGCCACTGGTTCCGCCTGTGGAACCGCGTGCGCCGCCGCCGCTGGGGGCTGGTGGTCGACCTGCGCGGCTCGGCGATCAGCCGCTTCCTGCGCCGTCGCCGGCGGGCCGTGCATCGCCGTGGCTTCGGCGAGCCGGTGCACAAGGTGGTCGAGGCCGCCCGCGTGCTGCAGATCGACGGCGACCCGCCGGCCCCGTATCTCCATGTCGGCGCCGAGACCGAGGCCCGCGCCCAGGAGCTGCTGGCCGGGCAGGGGCCGATACTGGCGGTCGGGCCGGCCGCCAACTGGATCGGCAAGACCTGGCCCACCGACCGTTTCGCCCGCGCGGCCATCGAGCTCCTGGGACCGAACGGGCCGATGCCGACGGGACGGCTGCTGATCCTCGGCGGTCCCGACGACTGGCGCGCCGCCGAGCCGCTGCGCAAGTCGATCCCGCGCGAGCGGTGGATCGACCTCACCGGCCAGATCGACCTGCTCACCGCCTTCGCCTGCCTCAAGCACGTGCGGATGTTCATCGGCAACGACAGCGGCCTGATGCATCTGGCCGCCGCCGCCGGGGCGCCGACCCTGGGGCTGTTCGGCCCCTCGGACGAACGGCTCTACGGACCCTGGGGCCGCCACACCATGGCCCTGCGCGGCCCGCGCGACCTCGACGCCATCCGCAGGGTCGATCCCGACCTTTCGCAGCCGATCTGCCATATGCTCGACCTGCCGGTGGAATCGGTGATCCGCGCGGCCAAGAAGCTCTACGCCGACACCGAAAGCGAGTTTCCCGATGCCTGAGACCTTCGACCTGATCGTGCGCGGGGGCGAGGTGGTCAACCACGCCGGACGCGGCCTCGCCGACGTCGGCGTGCGCGCCGGCAAGATCGCCGCCGTCGGCGACCTGTCCCAGGCCTCGGCGGGCGAGGTGTTCGACGCGGCCGGCCTGACCGTGCTGCCCGGCGTCATCGACAGCCAGGTCCATTTCCGCGAGCCGGGCCTGGAGTGGAAGGAAGACCTCGAGAGCGGCAGCCGCGGCGCGGTGCTCGGCGGCGTCGTCGCCGTGTTCGAGATGCCCAACACCGAGCCGACCACCACCGACGCCGACGCCCTGGCCGACAAGCTGGCGCGGGCCAAGGGGCGGATGCACTGCGACCACGCCTTCTATGTCGGCGGCACGCACGAGAACGCCGCCTTCCTGGGCGACCTGGAGCGCCTGCCGGGCTGCTGCGGCGTCAAGGTGTTCATGGGGGCCTCGACCGGCACCCTGCTGGTCGCCGACGACGAGGGCGTCGAGGCGGTGCTGCGCAGCATCAAGCGGCGGGCCGCCTTCCATTCCGAGGACGAATATCGCCTGGCCGAGCGCCGCCCCCTGGCCCGCATCGGCGACTGGACCAGCCACCCGGAGGTGCGCGACGCCCAGTCGGCCATCCAGTCGACCGAGCGGCTGGTGCGCCTGGCGCGCAAGACCGGCAAGCGCATCCATGTCCTGCACGTCACCACCGCCCAGGAGATCGAGTTCCTGGCCCGCAACAAGGACGTGGCCAGCGTCGAGCTGACGCCGCAGCACCTGACCCTGACCGGGCCTGAGGCCTATGAGCGGCTCAAGGGCTTCGCCCAGATGAACCCGCCGATCCGCGACGCCAGCCACCAGCCGGGGCTGTGGCGGGCGATCGAGATGGGGGTGGCCGACGTGCTCGGCTCCGACCACGCGCCGCACACCCGCGAGGAGAAGGCCCGGCCCTATCCGGCCTCGCCGTCGGGCATGCCGGGAGTGCAGACCCTGGTGCCGGTCATGCTGACCCACGTCGCCGAGGGGCGGCTGAGCCTGGAGCGGTTCGTCGACCTGACCAGCCACGGCGCCAACCGCGTGTTCGGCCTGGCCGGCAAGGGCCGCCTCGCCGAGGGGTTCGACGCCGACCTGACCATCGTCGACCTCAAGGCCCGGCGGACGATCACCCACGACTGGATGGCCACTCGTTCGGGCTGGACGCCGTTCGACGGCTTCGAGGCCAAGGGCTGGCCGACGGCCACCATCATCCGCGGCCGGGTGGTGATGCGCGACGACGAGATCGTCGCCGAGGGAACCGGCGAGCCGGCCCGCTTCCTGGAGACCCTGCCGGAAGCGTGAGGCTTTTTGACGCTGGCGACGGATTTCCGATTCCAGGCGTTTAATGGGTGCGCCGCACCTACCCGCGGCCAAGACACTCGCGCGCGGCGCCGGTCACGGCGTCGCGCTTCTTTTTGGGCGGCGGCCGGCGGCGGACCGGCCCGAGGCCCGGTTCCTGGCGCGAAAGCCGGCGCGGCCGGCCGGCTGACCCTTCCCATCGCCGGCGGGGCGGGCTACCGATTCGGCGGGGAAGCGCAACGCGGCGGAGATCGCATGGAAGACGGCTCGCTGGCCCAGGGCGGGATAGGGACGCGGTTCCGCGATCCCCGCTACGCGCCGCGTCGGCTGGAGGTCGAACGCCGCGGCGACGGGACGCTGGTCCTGACCAATCCGACCGCTTACGACGACCGTTTCCAGACCGCCAACGCCGCCCTCGACCATTGGGCCGCCGTCGCTCCCGCCCGGTCGTGGCTGGCCGAGCGCGCCGGCCAGGGCTGGCGGCGCGTCGGCTTCGGCGAGGCGCATGGAATGGCGGCGGCCCTGGCCGGCGGCCTGCGCGAGCTGGGGCTCGGGCGCGGCGACGCCCTGCTGATCCTGGCGCGCAACGGCATCGACCACGCGCTGATCAGCTACGCCGCCATGCGGATCGGCGCGGCGGCCGCTCCGGTCTCGCCGCAGTATGGCCTGTCGGGGGCCGATCCCGCCCGGCTGAACCACGCCGTCGGCCTGATCGGGCCGCGCTGCGTCTATGTCGATGACGCCGAGGCCTTCGCCGGGGCGCTGGCCCTGCCGGCCCTGGCCGGGCTGCCGGTGGTCGCCAGCCGCAATCCCGGCCCCGGCCACGTCGCCTTCGGCCGACTGCTGCGCGCGGCGGCGGTCGAAAACCTCGCCCGGCCCGAGGACGCGGCCAAGCTGCTGCTGACTTCCGGCTCGACGGGCCGGCCCAAGGCGGTGATCTGCACCCACCGCAACATGGCGCTGAACGCGGCGCAGATCGCCGCCTGTTTCGACGATCCCGACCCGCCGGCGGTGGTCAACGCCGCGCCGTGGAGCCACAGCCTGGGCGCCAACGCCATCCTGCACATGGTGCTGCATCGCGGCGGCGACCTGCATATCGACGCCGGCCAGCCGACCCCCCAGCGGTTCGGCGAGACGGTGCGCAACCTGCACGAGGTCTCGCCGACCTATCACAACATGGTCCCGGCCGGCTGGAGCCTGTTCGCCGGCGAGCTGGAGCGCGACGAGGCCCTGGCGCGGACCTTCTTCGCCCGGGTGCGGGTGCTGCAGTACGGCGGCGCGGCCATGCCCCAGAGCGTCTGCGACCGGGTGCAGGCCGTGGCCCTGCGCACGGTCGGCGAGAAGATCACCTTCGCCACCGGCTACGGCTCCACCGAGACCGGCCCCACCGCCTGCAACATCCACTGGGTCAACGAGCGCACCGGCATGATCGGCCTGCCGGTGCCGGGCACGGCGGTGAAGCTGGCCCCCGACGGGGCCAAGTTCGAGATCCGCGTGAAGGGGCCGCAGGTCTCGCCGGGCTATCTGAACGCCGCCGAGGCGTCGGCCGCCGCCTTCGACGAGGAGGGCTTCTATCGCCTGGGCGACGCCGCCCGGCTGGCCGAACCCGACCGGCCCGAGGCTGGCCTGGTGTTCGACGGCCGGCTGGTCGAGAATTTCAAGCTGGCCTCGGGCTCGTTCGTCGCGGCCGGGGCGCTGCGCACGGCGGCGGTGTCGGCGATCGGCGGCGCGGTCGCCGACGCGGTGGTCTGCGGCGAGGGCCGCGAAGGCGTCGGCCTGCTGCTGTTCCTCAACGCGCCGTTCTGCGAGCGGCTGGGCGACGCGGCGGCGAGGGCCGCCGTGACGGCGGGGCTGGCCGGCTTCAACGCCGCCGCGTCGAGCCCCGGCGGCCGCGTGGCCCGCGCCCTGATCCTCGACGGCGCGCCCGATCCCGACGCCGGCGAGATCACCGACAAGGGCTACATCAACCAGGCCCTGACCCGCGAACGCCGCGCCGCCGAGGTCGAGCGGCTGTTCGCTTCCACCCCCGATCCCGAGGTGCTGGTCTTTTAGCCCGCGCCGCCAATTTAAGCTTTCCCCAGACGGACGAGGTTCGCCCATGAACGGCGCCGACGCGCTCATCGAGACCCTGGCCGACAACGGCGTCGAGGCCTGTTTCGCCAATCCCGGCACCAGCGAGATGCAGTTCGTGGTCGCCCTCGACCGCGAGCCGCGCGTGCGCCCGGTGCTGTGCCTGTTCGAGGGCGTCGCCACCGGCGCGGCCGACGGCTACGGGCGCATGGCCGGCAAGCCGGCGGCGACGTTGCTGCACCTGGGGCCCGGCTACGCCAACGGCGGGGCCAACCTGCACAACGCCCGCCGGGCCGGCACGCCGGTGGTCAACGTCATCGGCGACCACGCCACCTATCACCGTCAGTACGACGCGCCCCTGACCTCGGACGTCGCCGGCTGGGCGAAGCCCAACTCGAACTGGGTCAAGTCGGCCGACAGCGCCGACGCGGTCGGCCCCCTGGCGGCCGAGGCGGTGGCCGCCAGCTACGGCCCGCCGGGCGGCTGCGCCTCGCTGATCCTGCCGGCCGACAGCGCCTGGTCGCCGACCACGGTGAAGGGGCCGAGGATCGCGCCGCCGACCCGCGCCATGCCCGCCGCCGCTGCGATCGAGGCCGCCGCCAGGGCGGTGCGCGCCGCGGCCAAGCCGGTGGTCCTGCTGGGCAATCCGGCCGTCACCGAACAGGGGCTCAAGGCCGCCGGCCGCCTGTCCGCCGCCGGGGTGCGGGTGCTCAACGACACCTTCATCGCCCGCCAGCCGCGCGGGGCCGGGCGCTTCTCGCCCGACCGCATGATGTATTTCGGCGAGCAGGCCATGATGGACCTGGCCGGCGCGGACCTGATGGTGCTGGTCGGGACCAGCGTTCCGGTGGCCTTCTTCGCTTATCCCGACAAGCCGAGCGTGTTGGTTCCCGACGGTTGCCGGACCCTGGACCTGGCCGACAAGGCCCAGGACGCGGCGGGCGCGCTGGCGGCCCTGGCCGACGCGCTGGGCGCGCCCGAGGCGATCCCGGTCGTCGATCTCGACCTGCCGGACGCGCCGACCGGCGAGCTCAACCCCTACGCCATCGGCGCCTCCATCGCCCGCCACATGCCCGAGGGCGCGATCATCTCGGACGACGCGGTCACGGCCGGCCTGCCGATTTTCATGCAGACCAAGGCGGCGCGGCCGCACGACTGGCTGGCCCTGACCGGCGGCGCCATCGGCCAGGGTGTTCCCCTCGCCCTCGGCGCGGCGGTGGCCTGCCCGGACCGCAAGGTGCTGTCGCTCAACGGCGACGGCGCGGCCATGTACACGGTGCAGGGCCTGTGGAGCCTGGCGCGGGAGAACCTCGACGTGACGGTGGTGGTGTTCGCCAACCACGCCTATCGCATCCTCAACATCGAGCTGGCCCGCACCGGCGCCGGCAACGCCGGGCCGGCGGCCAGGACCCTGCTCGATCTCGGCGACCCGCGCATCGACTGGGTGCAGGTGGCGGGCGGCCTCGGCCTGCCGGCCGAACGCTGCGTCAGCGCCGAAAGCTTCGATCAGGCCATGGCCCGGGCGATGTCGACCCCGGGGCCGCGCTTCATCGAGGCGGCCATCCGCTAGGCGGTTCAGTCGCCGCGCTTGAAGCGGCTGACCGAACCGTCCGAGGTCTCCAGCTTCGCGGCGACGACGCGGCCCTGGCCGTCGCGGGCGAACGTCAACCGCCGGGTCGGCTCGCCCTCGACGGTGAAGGCGTCCACGCCGAGGGGCGCCAGGGTCAGGACGGGGCGGCGGCCATTGTGCAGGAGCAGCTTGCCGTCCTCGGTGGTCAGGCTAAGCGGCGGGAAGGCGCCGACATAGTCGCCCAGCGCCAGCCCGGTCGGCGGCCGGGCCTTGGCCCGCAGGGCCTCCAGGGCCCAGCGCGCATCGGCGGTCTCGTCGGCCGGCGCCGTCTTGAGCACGGCCTCGAGCGCCAGGGCCTGCGCCCGGTCCAGCGCCTGCGCCGACGGCGCGGCGACGTCCGGACGCACGCCGACGCGCTCCCAGTTGGTCTTGGTGATCGGGTTGATCGGCTCGCCCGACGAGATGAACACCGAGAAGCCGCCGCCGGCGTCGTAGGGCTGGCCCGGATTGGCGGCGCCGGCGCTGGTCTCGCCGACGATCGTGGCCCGACGGGCGGTCTGCAGGGTGTAGGCGAAGCTTTCCGCCGCCGATCCGGTGCGGGCGCTGACCAGGACGTAGAGCGGGACCGTCAGCCGCCGGGGGCCGGGATTGTCCAGCGGCGGCGTCTCCTTGGAGATCTCGACGCCGGCGCCGGCGCGCTCGTGGAAGGTGTTGTAGATGTCGGCGCCGGGCGGCGTGAACCAGCTGACCAGATAGCCGACCATGTTCGGCGCGCCGCCGCCGTTGTCCCTCAGGTCGATGATCACGGCGTCGGTGTCGGCGACCTGGGCCATAGCGGCGTCGGCGGCGCGCTTGGCCGGCGCGTCGGCCTTCTCGAAATCGGCGAACATCCGCAGGTCGACATAGCCGATGTTCCCCGGGAGGATTTCGACGCGCCGGAAGCCGTAGCCGCGGCGGCGCTCCAGGGACGGGCCCCCCATCATGGGCCGGGGCGGCTCCTGCGCCGCCGGTTCCGGGGGCCGCCAGGCGACGTTGAAGTGGGCGTCGATCGGCTTGAGCCGGGCGGTCAGGGCGGTGGCCAGGTCGCCGTTGTCGGTCAGCTTGTCGAACGCGCCGGCCTTGGCGGCCTGACGCAGGTCCGCGGCGATCCGCCGGGCCTGGTCGGGGTGCACGTAGTCGTCCTCGATCAGCCTGGCGACGCGGTCGACCACGGCGCGCGGGGTCTGGGCCGTCGCCGCCGGGGCTGAAGGCGCGGCCGATGCGGCGGTCGCCGCCATCATGGCCGCGGTCGTCGCCGCCCATATGCCGAACCTGACGCCCATGGCCGCTCGCCCCTCGATCTCCCGACCCGTCCAGCACGCCCCTCCCGGCGACCTCGGGCAAGTGAATTAGCGGTAAGGTGGGACGCCGACGAAAAGCCCCGCCGGATCGCTCCGGCGGGGCCTCGTCGGTCAGTCGGGGCCGATCGGATCAGCCCTTGGTGTTGCCGGGCAGCTTGCAGCCGCCGCCGATGCCGGACGCCTGGTTGCAGGCCAGCACTTCCTTGGCGTCGGCCGCGCCCTTCGGATAGACCAGCACCCAGCCGGGCAGGCCGTCCGAGCACGCCACTTCCAGATAGCCTTCGCCGTTGGCGGCGGTGCCGATGGCGCGGGCGTTGGACACCGTGCAGGTGTTCTTGCCCTTGGCCTTCAGCTGGGTGGTCAGCTTGGGATAGGCCGCGTCCTGCTTGGTGAACGAGCAGCGGTAGCCTTCGAGCTGCGACATGGCGCAGTCGTAGATGCTGGCGTGGTCGGCGTAGAAGATGCCGACGGCGCCGTCCGCCCGGTTGCCGCAGGACAGCTCGACCGCCTCGCTTTGCGGCGGGGCCGACGGGAACACAGCGTACTTGGACACCTCGCAGTCATAGCCGGCCTTCTTGGCCAGCTTGGTGTAGAGCGAGGCCTGGGCGGTCTGGGCCTGGCGGGCGTTGGTCAGGGTGCAGCCGCCGTTGACGAAGTCGGCCTGGGCGCAGGGGATGGTCTTGACGAACTCGCCCTTGTTGTTGGCCTGGACCATGAAGCCGGAATTGTCGGCGCAGGAGAACTCGTAATAGTCGTCGCCGGCCTTGCTGGTCAGGACGTAGCGCTGGTCCTTGACCTGGCAAGAGGCGTTGGCCTTGCCGGCCAGGGCCTTGGCCGGGGCCAGGTTGGCGTCATGGGTGGTCAGCTCGCAGGTCTTGCCCATGCCTTCCCAGGCCAGGCAGCTCAGCACTTCCGGCGCGGCGGCGGTGCGGGGCAGGTTCTGCAGCACGACGACGCCGGTGCCGCTGGAGCACTTGGCCTCATAGAAGGCGGCGGTCTTGTTCTGGCCGATGTACTTGGCGTCGGCCACCTGGCAGGGGTTGCCGGCCTTGGTGATGCCCGACTGCAGCCCGGCGCTGGGGTTGGCGTTGGCGGGCAGGGCGCACTTGAGGGTGTTGTCCTTGCCGCTGGCGTCCTTGCCCGAGGTGGCCAGGCAGTCATAGACGTCCGGCGTGGCCCCGTCCTTGGCCGCGAACACGTAGCCGGGGCCTTCCGAGCAGGCCACTTCGACGAACTTGCTGACGACTTCCTTGTCGCCTTCCTTGGTCTTGCCCTGGCCGATGAAGCGGGCGTCCGACAGGGTGCAGGGCAGGCTGGCGGCCTGGATCAGCGCCGGCGCGGCCTCCATGCCCTGCTTGTGCTGCTGGTCCGAGACGCCGCCGCCAGACGACTTGGCGGCCAGCGACAGGGACGCCGGAATGGCGGCCGCGGCGATCAAGGCGACCGCAAGACCGATTCCGATTGGCCTCATGGGAAATTCTCCTGGGTGAATCCTTCCGTGGCGCGTTTTAAACGCCCCGCCGCCCCGGGGGTCAAGCGCGTCCGCCGCCGTTCCGCCGCGTGAGGCCTTGTCTTTCGCCGAGGACGCCTTATGCCGGCAGGGCGGCCGAGGACGGACGGCGGCCGGCCTCAGGGAGAACCAGCCGTGAGCGACGGGCTTGAAGACGGCGAAACGGGCGAGCGTCGGCCGCAGCTGGTCTATCCGTTCGACACCGTTCCAGGGCCCGGCCAGACCATAGAGGTGGCGCCCGGCGTCCTGTGGCTGCGCATGCCGCTGCCCTTCGCGCTGTCGCACATCAACCTGTGGGCCGTCGAGGACGGCGACGGCTGGGCTGTGGTCGACACCGGCGTGCAGACCCGCGAGACCGCCGGGGCCTGGCGCCAGGCTTTCGCCGGTCCGATGCAGGGCCGCCCGGTCAGCCGCGTCTTCGTCACCCACATGCACCCCGACCACATCGGCATGGCCGGGTGGATCACCCGCAAATTCGATTGCCGCCTGTGGATCAGCCGGCTCGAATACGTCACCTGCCGCATGCTGGCCGCCGACACCGGCCGCGAGGCGCCCGAGGACGGCGTGCGCTTCTATCAGCGCGCCGGCTGGGACGAGGAGGCGATCGAGAACTACCGCGCCCGCTTCGGCGGCTTCGGCAAGGGGCTCTACGCTCTGCCCGACAGCTATCACCGCCTGTCGGACGGCGACCTGGTGCGCATCGGGGCCCACGACTGGCGCGTGGTGGTCGGTTCGGGCCATTCGCCCGAGCACGCCTGCCTCTACTGTCCGGACCTCAAGCTGCTGATCTCGGGCGATCAGGTGCTGCCCAAGATTTCGTCCAACGTCTCGGTGTTCCCCACCGAGCCGGACGGCGATCCCTTGACCGACTGGCTGAACTCGTTGGCCAAGGTCAAGCGCGAGGTGCCCGACGACGTCCTGGTGCTGCCGGCCCACAACGAGCCGTTCCGTGGTCTGCACGCGCGCCTCGACCACCTGGCTCGCGGCCACGAACGCGGCCTGGAGCGCCTGCTCAAGTCGCTGGCCGAGCCCAAGCGGGCGGTGGACGTGTTCGGCTCGCTGTTCGCCCGCAAGATCGGCCCGGACCTCTTGGGCATGGCCACGGGCGAGGCCCTGGCTCACCTCAACTGCCTGATCGGGCGCGGCGCCGCCGTGGCCGAGACCGACGCCGACGGCGTCGCCTGGTACCGCGCGGCCTGAGCGGGGGCGGGCCCGCCTCCGCGTCGCGGATGGGCCCTATTCGCCGGCGATCGACCGGATGACCCGCGCCGGGGCGCCGCCGACCAGGGTGTTGGCGGGAACGTCGCGCGTGACCACCGAGCCCGCGGCCACCACCGAGTTCTCGCCGATGGTCACGCCGCCGATGACGGTGACGCCCGCCGCGATCCACACCCCGTTCTCGACGGTGATCGGCCGTCCGAGCAGATGGGCCCGGCGCTGCGACGGCGCGACCGGGTGCTCGGAGGTGATCAGGCTGACATTGGGGCCGATCAGCACGTCGTCGCCTATGACGATCTCGGCCAGGGCGTAGAAGGTGCAGTTCTGGTTGATGAAGACGCGGGCGCCGACGCGGATGTTCCTGCCGCAGTCGGTGTAGAACGGCGGGACCAGGCGAAAGTGTTCGCCCACCTTGTGGCCGGCCAGTTCCTCGAACAGCGACCGCACCTCGTCCGTGTCGGCGTAGGTCAGGCGGTTCAGGACCGGCGTGATGGCCATGGCCCTTTCGACGTCGGCGACGAACTGTTTCGACTCCGGCGTGCGCACGGGAATGATCTTGACGCTGCGCTCGCCTGACATCCGCCGCCCGCCCTTCCGGTCCGCCATCGGTCCGTCTGGAATAGAAGGGCCGGCGATGAAGCGGAACGGCCGCAAGCCATCCTCCACAGACATTTTAAGCGCCCGCATCCGAAGGGCGGCGGCTATCCAGTTCGCATGTGAAGCATGCGCCGCATTGGCTTCATCAGGCGGGCGTCAGCGCGTCGGCGCAGCGGGCCAGCGCTTCGGCGAACAGGGCGGCGTTCTCCTGGCCGACCGCCTGCGAGAGCAGGCCTTCGATGTCCTGCACGTGCAGGCGGGCCTGGCCGAGGGCCTGGCGTCCTTCGGCGGTCAGTTCGTTGCGCAGGATGCGCCCGTGATCGGGGTGGGCGGTGCGCTTCAATAGGCCGTCGCGCTCCAGATTGGCCAGGACGCCCTGCATCGCCTGCGGCGTGACGAAGGCGGCGCGCGCCAGTTCGGCGTTGGAGACGCCGGCGATCGCGTCGACGGCGGACAGGACGGCGTATTGCGGCGCCGTCAGGCCCAGGGGGCGCAACGCGTCGTCGATCCGCGTCCTGAACGCGTGCTGGGCCCGTTTCAGCAGGTAGCCGAACTGGATCGGGGGCGGGTCGGCGGCGTTTGACATATCAAGGACCTGATATTAGATGTCAGGAGCCTGATACGCATCGTCAATCCCGCCATCGAGGTCAAGGAGCAACGGCCATGCTCGTCGTCCACCATCTGGGCGTGTCGCAGTCCGACCGCATCGTCTGGCTGTGCGAGGAACTGGGCGTCCCCTACGAACTGGTCCGGTACGAGCGCGATCCGCGGACGCGGCTCGCGCCGGCGGCCTATCGGGCGCTGACCCCCTTCGGCACGGCGCCGGTCGTCGTCGACGGCGGTCTGGTGCTGGGCGAATCCGCCGCCATCGTCGAGTACGTCATCGAGACCTACGGCCAGGGGCGGCTGAAGGTCCGGCCGGGCGATCCGTCGTGGACCGACTACCTGTTCTGGTTCCATTTCGCGAACGGCTCGCTGATGCCGGCGGCGTTGATCGACTCGATCGGCCGGCGGGTCGAGGGCGGCGGCGAGGTCTTCGCCACGCTGCGGGCCCGTCTGGACCGCGCCTACGACCAGATCGAGGCCAGGCTGGGCGATGCGCCCTATCTGGCCGGCGAGGCGTTCACGGCGGCCGACATCATGGCCGTCTTCCCCTTGACCACCATGCGCGTCTTCGCGCCGCGCGACCTCGCCGGCCATCCGAACATCGGCGCCTATCTGGCGCGCATCGGCGGGCGACCCGCCTTCCAGCGCGCCATGGCCAAGGCCGATCCAGGTTTCCAGCCGCCATTGACGTGAAGTGCCGCCGCCGAGATATTTCGCATGCGAAGCGTCTTGATGTTTCGCGCGCGAACTATATCCTCGGCCGCATGTCCGCCCCGATCGAGGATCGCCGCCTGTATTTCCTGCTCGCCTCCGGCCAACGGCGCGTCCAGCGTTGGGTCGAGGCCGAGATGGCGCGCGACGGCGGGCTGACGGCGGCGCAGTCGGGCGTCCTGTTCGTGCTGGCCGGGTCCGACGGCGCCCTGATCGGCGAGGCGGCCGAGGCGGTGGACATCGCCCCCTCGGCCATGACCGGCCTGGTCGACCGCATGGAGCGGGCCGGCCTGGTCGAGCGGCGCCCCGACGCGGCCGACGGCCGCGCGCAGCGGCTGTGGCTGACCGACCGGGGGCGCGAGGCCCTGGCGCGGACGCGGGCGGGGGTGGAGGCGCTCAACCGGCGCCTGGCCGAGGATTTCAGCGAGGCCGATCTGGCCGTGGTGTCGCGCTGGCTGAAGGGCCTGGCGGCCAAGTTCCCGAGAGGAGAGTAAGTCGTGACCGATCATGTCGTCGTCGCCCAGGAAGAGGGCGTGCTGATCCTGACCTTCAACCGGCCGGACAAGAAGAACGCCATCACCGACGCCATGTACGGCGTGCTGGCCGACAGCCTGGAGAACGCCGAGCGCGACCCGGCCGTGCGGGCGGTGCTGTTCCAGGGCGAGGGCGACGCCTTCACCGCCGGCAACGACCTGATGGATTTCGCCGCCCAGAACGCCGGCGGCGACACCGACCGCAGCATGGGCGAGCGCAACGTCACCCGCTTCCTCAAGGCCCTGGCCCGGGCGCAGACGCCGCTGGTGGCGGCGGTGGACGGCCTGGCGGTCGGGGTGGGCGTGACCATGCTGCTGCACTGCGACCTGGTCTATGCGGCGGAGGACGTCCGGCTGACCACGCCGTTCGTCAACCTGGCCCTGGTGCCGGAGGCGGCCTCCAGCCTGCTGCTGCCGGCGCGGATCGGCCATGCGCGGGCCTACGCCATGTTCGCCCTCGGCGAGGCGCTGACCGGCGCCGAGGCGGCGGCGGTCGGCCTCGCCAACAAGGCCCTGCCCCGGGCCGAGGTGCGCCCCGCCGCCCTGGCCGCCGCCCGCGCCTTGGCGCAAAAGCCGGCCGGGGCGCTGCGGATCACCAAGTCGCTGATGCGCGACGCCGAGCGGATCGCCGCCCTGATGGACGTCGAGGGCGCCCATTTCGCCGAGCGCCTGCGGAGCGCCGAGGCGGCCGAGGCCTTCGCCGCCTTCACCCAGCGCCGCGCGCCGGACTTCTCCAAGATCGCCTGAGGCGGCTCAGCGCGGCCGCAGGCCGATCTGGCCGCTCTTGGCGTCGTAGAGCACGTCGAAGGCGAAGTAGGGATAGAAGCCGGCGTTCAGCCCCTCGGCGAAGTCGTCGGTGGTCGGACGGGCGTAGCGCACGCGCGTGCCCGGCCGGCTGTTGGTGGTGAACCGGTCCTCGATCTGGCGGTCGCCGTCGAGCTTGAAGGCGATGGCGGCGCGGACCCCGGCCGGCCAGGCCGGCTTGGGGTCCTCCCGGCGGGCGAAGCGAAAGCCCAGGGCGCCGGTGTCCAGCATGGCCGGGGCGCATTCCGAGGTTCCGGCGTCGAGGTTCAGCACGCAGGCCGGGACCTGGTTGTCGCGCCAGGCCGGTCCGCCCACCGCGTCGCGCCGCGCGGCGGCGGGAAGCTGATGGAGGATGAAGCCCTTTTGCTCGGCCTCGGTCGGATTGAGGACGAGCCTGCCCGGCGCGGCCGAGCCCGGGCGGGGCAGCTCGACGATCCAGCGGCCGTCGCCGATGTGGGCCAGCGGGTTGGGCGTGTCGGCCGGGCGCAACCCGATGCCGAGGATGGCGGCGAAGCCCTCGCCGCGCCGGGCGTCGCCGCCGATGCGGTAGCGTTCGGGCTCGACCTTCGAGGCCGGGCACCGCGGCTTCTCGGAGACGCACTCGATCTTGCGGGTCATCTCGACCGGCAGCTCGACCGTGGCCGGCCCGACGCCGATGCTGGCCCTGGCCGCCTCGCCGATCAGCCTGACGCCGCTGCCGTAGGTGGCGACGCTGCGCCGGCCGGTCGGCGCGACCGCGCCGTCGGGAACCGCGCCGGCCAGCAGGCGAAGCCCGCCCGAGCCGGTGTCGAGCATGGCCTCCACCGGCGCGCCGCCGACCGTGATCGGTATGCTGAAGCGCAGGTTGTGGTCGGCCTGCTCGACCAGCTTGATGGGGATCTCGATGCGTTCGGCCGCCGGCGTCGCGGCGGCGATCGGGGGCGCGGCCATGGCGGCGACGGCGAAGCTCAGGGCGGCCGGGACGGCGAGGCGCATTCGGTGGCGATCCTGTTCGGGGGCTGCTTCGAGGGGCCTGCGTGGAGGCGCCGGCGAAGCCTCCAACGACGGGGATGCGCGATTCCGTCGCAGGGCTGGCCGAGCCGCCGGGGGCGCTTATGCTGGCGGCAGGGATGGAGACGAACATGACCGACCGCATCACTTCGCGCTTCGGCGCATACACCCCCGCGCGCGACGTCGTCGCCGGCCGCGACCTGACCGGCCGCCGCGCGGTGGTCACCGGCGCGGCCACCGGCATCGGGATCGAGACCGCCCGGGCCCTGGCCGAGGCCGGCGCCCGCGTGACGATCGCCGCGCGCAAGCCCGACCTGGCGCAGGCCGCCGTGGCCGACATCAACAAGACCGCCAAGGCGCCGGCCGACTGGCGCATGCTCGACCTGGCCGATCTCGCCTCGGTGCGGGCCTTCGCGACGGGCTGGGGCGGCGAGCCGCTGCACCTGCTGATCAACAACGCCGGCGTCATGGCCTGCCCCCTGGCCTATACGGGCGATGGCCTGGAGATGCAGATCGGCACCAACCATTTCGGCCACTTCCTGCTGGGGGCTTTGCTGGCCCGGGTGCTGGTCGACGGGGCCGAGGAGGCGCGCCGGCCGTCGCGGCTGGTGTCGCTGTCCTCGATCGGCCATCGCCGCTCGCCGGTGAACTTCGACGACCCGCATTTCCGCGCCCGGCCCTACGACAAGTGGGAGGCCTACGGCCAGGCCAAGACCGCCAACGCCCTGTTCGCCGTCGGCTTCGACGCCCGCTTCAAGGACAAGGGCGTGCGCGCCAACGCCGTCATGCCGGGCGGCATCATGACGCCGCTGCAGCGCCACATGACGATGGAAGAGCAGATCGCCATGGGCTGGATCGACGCCGCCGGCAAGGTGCGCGACGGCTTCAAGACCCCCGAGCAGGGCGCCTCGACCAGCGTCTGGGCCGCCGTCGGCGACGAGCTCGAGGACGTCGGCGGCCTCTATCTGGAGGACTGCGCCCAGGCCGAGCCGTGGAGCAAGGAGACGCCCTGGCGCGGCGTGCTGCCCTACGCCCTGGACGCCGCCGCCGCCGACCGGCTGTGGGCCCTGTCGGTGGAGACCACCGGCGCCGGCTAGGTCAGGCGTTGGCGGTGGTCGGATCGATCACCGTCGTCACCTCGGTGATGCGGGTGGCCGGAAAGCCGCTGAGGCGGGCGTGCTCGCGGATCGCCGCCTCGTCCTCGGCCAGGTAGATGCAGAAGGTCTTGTCCGGCGCGACGAAGGACTCGACCCACTGCACCTTGGGGCCCAGCCTGGACAGGGCGTCGCAGGACGTCGCCGCCGCGCCGCGCAGTTCGTCGCGGCTCAGTTTGTCGACGCCAGGGATGTCGCGCTCGATGACATAGCGCTTGAGCATGGTCTGCTCCTCTAGGACATTGGCGGAAGGCGATAGTGTCACGCCTGGTCGGGGCCGCCGGAGGAAAATGTCATGAGCCTGAAGGGCAAGACCCTGTTCATCACCGGCGCCAGCCGGGGCATCGGCCGCGAGATCGCGCTGAGGGCCGCCCGCGACGGCGCCAACATCGCCGTCGCCGCCAAGACCGCCGAGCCGCACCCCAAGCTGCCCGGCACCATCTATTCGACAGCCAAGGAGATCGAGGAGGCCGGCGGCAGGGCCCTGCCCCTGGTGGTCGACGTCCGCGACGAGGCCAACGTCTACGACGCCGTCGAGAAGACCGTCGCCGCGTTCGGCGGGATCGACATCTGCGTCAACAACGCCTCGGCCATCTCGCTGACCGGCACCTTGCAGACCGACATGAAGCGCTATGACCTGATGAACCAGATCAATACGCGCGGGACCTATCTGGTCTCCCGGGCCTGCATCCCGCACCTGAAGCAGGCGGCCAATCCGCACGTGCTGATGCTGTCGCCGCCGCTGGACATGAAGCCGCGCTGGTTCGGCGGCCATGTCGCCTATTCGATCGCCAAGTACGGCATGAGCCTGTGCGTGCTGGGCATGGCCGAGGAATTCAAGGGCGAGATCGCCTTCAACGCCCTGTGGCCGCGCACGGGCATCGCCACGGCGGCGATCAAGTTCGCCCTGGCCGGCGACGAGGGCATGAAGATGTGCCGCACGCCGGAGATCATCTCGGACGCCGCCTATGCGATCTTCACCAAGAAGGCGGCCGAGTTCAGCGGCAATTTCCTGATCGACGACAGCTTCCTCTATGGCGAGGGCGTGCGCGACTTCGACCGGTATCGCGTCGACCCGACCTCGCCGCTGATGCCCGACTTCTTCGTGCCCGAGGACAGCGTCCCGCCGCCGGGCGTCAAGATCGGTTGATCGGCGCGAGCCTGCAAGCCCATGACCGTGACCGTCCGTCCCGCCGTTCCCGCCGACGCCGACCTGATCCTCGGCTTCATCCGCGACCTGGCCGAATACGAAAAGCTGCTGCACGAGGTCGCCGCCACGCGGGCCGACGTCGAGGCGGCGCTGTTCGGCGAGCGGCCGCGCGCCTTCTGCGACATCGCCGAGCTCGACGGCCGGCCGGTGGGTTTCGCCGTGTGGTTCTACAACTTCTCCACCTTCCGGGGCCGCCACGGCGTCTATCTGGAAGACCTCTATGTGCGGCCGGAGGCGCGGGGCGCGGGGGCCGGCAAGGCGCTGCTCGCGCGCCTGGCCCGCCGTTGCCGGGACGAGGGCCTGGCGCGACTGGAATGGGCGGTGCTCGACTGGAACGCCCCGTCCATCGCCTTCTACGACAGCCTCGGCGCGGCCAGCCTCGACGACTGGATCACCCGGCGGATGACCGGCGAGGCGCTCGAGCGGCTGGCGGAGGCGGCGTGAGCGCGCCGCCGAAGACCGTCCTCGACGTCGGCCCGGACGAGGCCGAGGCGATCCGCGCGCGGGTCCGCGCCGCCGATCCGCTGACCCTGGGGCCAGGGCGGGCCCTGGCGGCGCCGGAGCATGTCGAGGCGGTGCTGGGCCTGCTCGCCGACCCGGCGGTGTCCGACCCGATCTACGACCTGCCCCGGCCGTTCACCCGCGACAGCGTCGCCGCCTGGATCGCCGAGGGGATGCGGGCGCGCGCGGCCGGCGAAGGGCTGCTGATCTTCACCTTCGACGCGGAAGGCGTGGCGACCGGCTATTCCAAGATCACCGTCTGGCCGCAGCTGTCGGCTGCGGAGCTGGGCGGGGCGCTGCGGGCCGACCGCCAGGGCGGCGGCTCGGGCGGGGCGGGGGCGCTGCACACCTTCGGCTGGATCTTCCAGGCCCTGGGCGTGCGGCTGATGTGCCTGACGGCGGCGCTCGACAACGTCCGCTCGGCCAAGCTGATCGACGCCGCCGGCTTCGCGCGCATGGGCGAGCGCGACGCCGTCCGGCCCGACGGGACCGTTCGCCGTTCGCTGTACTGGGAGGTCGCGCGCGAGGACTTCCTCGCGCGCTGGGCCGGTCAGACCGGGTCGTAGGGGAATACGCTGGCGGTGGCGCCGGCGTCGAAGAAGCTGTTCTTCATCGCCGGCAGGGCGACGTCGAGCAGCGAGCGCGGCGACCAGCCCTCGACCTTGGCCATCGAGCGCACCGGGCGCGGCTGGTCGAACAGGATCACCTCGTTGCCGCGCACGGCGAAGATCTGGCCGGTGACGTCCTTGGCCTCCGGGCTGGCCAGGGCGACGGCCAACTGGGCCACCTGATCGGCGCGCATGGCGTTCTTCATCCGCTCGACGCGCTGGGCCGAGGCCTCGTCCTTGACCGGGATGGTGGCGATCATCCGCGTCCAGGCGAACGGGGCGATGATGTTCGAGCGCACGTTCTTGATCGCGCCCTCCATGGCCAGGATGCGCGACAGGCCCATCACCCCCAGCTTGGCGGCGGCGTAGTTGGCCTGGCCGATGTTGCCGATCAGGCCGCTGGTCGAGGTGAAGTGGACGAAGCTGCCTTCCTGCTGGTCGCGGAAGTGTTCGACGGCGGCGCGGGAGACGTTGTAGGCGCCGCGCAGGTGGACCTCGATCACCGCGTCCCAGTCGGCGTCGGCCATCTTGTGGAACATGCCGTCGCGCAGGATGCCGGCCGGATTGATGATGGCGTGCAGGCCGCCGAAGGTGTCGAGCGCCTGTTCGACCATGCCCTTGACCGAGGCCATGCTGGTGACGCTCTCGGAGTTCGACGCCGCCTCGCCGCCGGCGGCGCGGATCTCGGCGGCGGTCTTTTCGGCCGGGCCGGCGTCGCCCGCATCGCCGCCGCCGACCGAGCCGCCCAGGTCGTTGACCACCACCTTGGCGCCTTCGCGCGCCGCCAACAGGGCGCACTCCTTGCCGATGCCGCCGGCGCCGCCGGTGACCAGCACCACCTTACCGCTCAGAACGCCCATGGCGCGTCTCCCTTACAGACCTCGGCGCGAACGCTAGAAGGCCTACGCAAGGTCAGGCAAGAGGCGCGCGCCTGCGGCTAGAGGCGGTCGGCCCTGCGCAGGGCGGGGAACAGCCTGGCCCAGACGCCGGTGACGATCATCGCCCCGACCCCGCCGAACACCGCCGCGCCCACGGGGCCGAGGAAACGCGCCGCTACGCCGCTCTCGAACTCGCCGAGTTCGTTGGAGGCGCCGATGAACAGGCCCGACACCGCCGACACCCGGCCGCGCATGGCGTCGGGGGTGACGATCTGCACCAGGGTCTGGCGGACATAGACGCTGAGCATGTCGGCCCCGCCCAGGACGGCCAGGGTCAGGCAGGACAGCGGCAGGGACCTCGACAGGCCGAAGACCACGGTGGCCGCGCCGAACACCGCCACGCCCGCGAACATGGTCAGGCCGGCGTGGCGCCGGATCGGCCGGCTGGCCAGGAAGACGGCGATGGCCGCCGCGCCGACGGCGGGCGAGGCGCTGAGCAGCCCGAACCCCTGGGCGTCGACGTGCAGCACGTCGCGGGCGAACACCGGGAACAGCGCCCTGGCGCCGCCGAGCAGGACGGCGAACAGGTCGAGCGAGATGGCGCCGAAGACGATCTTGTTGGTCCAGACATAGACCAGGCCCTCCTTGATCAGGGCCCCGCGCGAGCCCGGCTGGGGCGTCGGCCTGGCGTCGGCCCGGATCAGCAGCAGCAGGGTCGCGCCGACCAGGAACAGGCCAAGGGCCGCGCCGTAGGCCAGGGCGGGCGAGATCGCCACCAGCACGCCGCCCAGGGCCGGGCCGGCGATCGAGGCGCTCTGCCAGGCCAGCGAGTTCCAGGCGATGGCGCGCGGCAACAGCTGGCGGGGGACCAGCATCGGCCCCAGCGCCCCGCTGGCCGGCGAGAAGAAGGCCCGCCCGGCCCCGAAGACCACGGCGATGGCGAAAATGGGCCATAGCCGCGGATGGCCGTTCCAGGCCAGCCAGGCCAGGAGGCCGGCGCAGACCACCTCGACCGCGAGGGCGACGGTCATGATGCGCCGCCGGTCGTGGCGGTCGGCGGCCTCGCCGGCGTTCAGGGTCAGGGCGAACAGCGGCAGGAACTGCGCCAGGCCGATCATCCCGACGATGAAGGCCGCCTTCTCGATCGAGGCGGCGCGCCGGGCGATGTCGTAGACCTGCCAGCCGATGGCCACGGCCTGGATCTGCACGGCCAGGGCGTTGGTGAAGCGCGCGCCCCAGAACAGCATGAAATCGCGCTGGCGCAGCAGGGCGGCGGCCTCGGCGCCGTCGGTGGGGGGCGGGGAAGACGGCTCGTCTGGCATCGGCGGCGAACTTGGCGCGGACCGCCTTGTGCGGCAAGGGCCGGCGGGGGCCGCGCGCGGCGGCGCGGGCGATCTTCATGCATCTTTCATTGACGGGGCGACGCACGGGCCCTATGTGCGCCGCTTCCTGATGGGATGGAGCTGCGGGTCGATGCGACGCCTGCGACGAACGAGCCTAGCGCGGAGCCGCTTCCGCGCCTGAACCGCGCCCGGACCTCACGGCGGCGACTGTCGCCCGTGCTTCACGATCCGGGACTATGGCTTTCGTCCTATCCCGCATCGAGCCCATGACCTTCTCCATTTCCGCCGACACCTCGCCCTATCCGACGCTCGCCCCCGAGCGCCCGGAGGATTCCGACGCCATCGAGGCGCTGCTCGACCACGCCTTCGGGCCGGGCCGCTTCGTCAAGTCGTCCGAGCGCGTGCGCGAGATGGCGGCCTTCCGTCCCGACCTGTCGTTCTGCGCCTGGGCGCCGGACGGGCGGCTGGTCGGCTCGGTCCGGCAGTGGAGCATCCGCATCGGCGCGGCGCCGGCCATCTTCCTGGGGCCGCTGGCGGTCGAGGCCGAGATGCGCAAGTACGGCGTCGGCGGCGCCCTGGTGGCGCGCGGCTGCGAGGCGGCCAAGGCGGCGGGCGAGCGGGCGGTGCTGCTGGTCGGCGACCCGCCCTATTTCGAACGCTTCGGTTTCCAGGCCACGGCGCCGGGCTCGATCGTGCTGCCCGGCCCGGTCGACCCGCGCCGGGTGCTGATCCATCCCCTGGCGGCCGACGCCGGGACCTTCGCCGGCGCGGTGGTCGCGCCCTAGCGCCGACGGCGTCCCGGAGGGCGGCGCGTATCGGAACCGGGGCGGGCGGCGTTGAAAATGGCCTGCCGGATCGGCGCGCGGGATTTGCCTCGCGCCGTGCGCGACCTAGATTGTCGATGATGACAGACCTTGAGTCCAAAACCGGCCTCGACGCCGTGGCCTCGGCGGCCCGCGCCCAGGCTCCGGGGCGCGGGCCGCCGCCCGTCCACCTGTGGAATCCCGCCCATTGCGGCGAAATCGACATCGTCATCCGCCGCGACGGCGCGTGGGTGCACGAGGGGACGCCGATCGGCCGCGAGGCCCTGGTGCGGCTGTTCTCCACCGTGCTGCGCAAGGACCCCGACGGTTTCCATTTGGTCACGCCGGTTGAGAAGATGCGCATCGTCGTCGAGGACGCGCCGTTCGTCGCCGTCCGCGTCGACCGTGTGGGCGAGGCCCTGCGTTTCGTCACCAATGTCGGCGACGAGGTCGAGGCCGGGCCGGAAAACCCCATCCGCGTCGAGGAGGACCCCGTCACCGGCGAGCCCCGCCCCTATGTGCACGTGCGGCGGGGGCTGGAGGCGCGCATCGCCCGGCCGGTGTTCTACGAGCTGGTGGAGATGGCCGCCCCCGGCGCGGCCGACGCCGGGCGGCTGGGCGTCGCCTCCAACGGCGCCTGGTTCCCCATCGGCCCGGCCGAGGCGGCGCGGCCATGAGCCCGGACGCCCCGCCCGGCGAGCTGCGCGACTGGATCGCCGGCCGGCTCGACCCGCTGGACGCCCACCATCCGGGGCGCGCCGCCGCGCATTCGGACTACGACCTCAATCCCGAGTTGCGCCGGGGCGAGCTGGCTTCGCTGCGGGCGGCGGCGGTGCTGGTCCCGCTGGTCGAGCGCGAGCATGGGCTCAACGTCATCCTGACCCGGCGCTCGGACGCCCTGCGCAGCCACACCGGCCAGATCGCCTTTCCCGGCGGCGGTTGCGACCCCGGCGAGACGCCGGTCGAGACCGCGCTGCGCGAGGCCTGGGAGGAGATCGGCCTGGAGTCGAGCTTCGCGCGTCCGCTGGGCCTGCTCAGCGGCTACCAGACGGTCACCGGCTTCTATGTCACGCCGGTGGTCGGCTGGATCGAGCCCGGCTTCACGCTCAAGGCCAATCCCGACGAGGTCGCCGACGTCTTCGAGGCCCCGTTCGAGTTCCTGATGAACCCGGCCAACCACCAGCGCCAGTCGCGCGAGACGCCGGGCGGCGGGCGGCGCTACTTCTACGCCATGCCCTACGAGCAGTGGTTCATCTGGGGCGCGACGGCGGGGATGCTGCGCGGCCTCTATGAGCGGCTGTACGGGGAAGCGGTTGCTTAGGATCGTCCTGTCGCGGCTGGTGCTGCTGGCCCTGCCGTTCGTGGTCTGGTTCGTCTGGCGCGAGATCGCGCGGCGCTCGGGCCGGCCGATGGGGGCGACGCCCTGGGCCTGGCTGGCGGCGATCGCGGCGGCGCTGTTCGCCCTGTCCCTGATGGCCGGGGCGGTGTTTCATGACGACAACCGGGCCAAGGTCTATGTGCCCGCGGAAGCGTCCGGCGACGGCAGGATCGTCCCGGGCCGGTTCGACAAGAGGTGAGGAATGGGAATGGTCGCCGCGAAGGATGAGGCCGCAGGCGTCGGCGCGCAGCCCTGGCTGACCGCGCCGGAGACCCGGGCGGTGATGGCCGCGCTGGAGGCCGCCGGCGGGCCGGACTGCGCGCGCTTCGTCGGGGGCTGCGTGCGCAACGCCCTGATGCGCAGGCCGGTCGACGACGTCGACATCGCCACCGTCCTGCGGCCCGAGGCGGTGATCGCCGCCATCGAGGCGGCGGGGCTCAAGGCGGTTCCCACCGGGGTCGAGCACGGCACCGTCACCGCCGTCTCCGGCGGGCGGCCGTTCGAGATCACCACCCTGCGCCGCGACATCGAGACCGACGGCCGCCGGGCGGTGGTGGCCTTCACCGAAGACTGGAGCGAGGACGCGGCGCGGCGCGACTTCAGGCTGAACGCCCTCTACGCCGACGCCGGCGGGACGGTGTTCGACCCGGTCGGCTGCGGGATCGACGACGCCCTGGCCGGGCGGATCGTGTTCGTCGGCGACGCCGAGACCCGCATCCGCGAGGACCACCTGCGCATCCTGCGCTTCTTCCGCTTCACCGCCTGGTACGGGCGGGGCGAGCCGGACGCCGGGGCGCTGGCCGCCTGCGCCCGCCTCAAGGGCCTGCTGCCGGCGGTCTCGGCCGAGCGGACGGCCAAGGAGCTGCTCAAGCTGCTGGCCGCTGACGATCCGCGCCCGACGGTCCGCCTGATGGCCCAGACCGGCGTGCTGGCCGAGATCCTGCCCGAAGCCGTCGGGACGGCCCGCCTGGAGCGGTTGGTCGAGGTCCAGACCGACCAGCTGTTCGAGAACGACGCCCTGCTGCGCCTGGCCGCCCTGCTGCCGGACGATCCGGCGGCGGCGTTGCGCGCGGCCGAGCGGCTGCGCCTGTCCAACGCCCAGCGCGACCGGCTGACGGCGGCCCTGGGGACCGATCCGCGCATCGTCTCGTGGGCCAGCCCGCGCGAGGCGCGGCGGCTGGTCTATCGCCTGGGCGCCGAGGCCTTCGCCGACCGGGTGCGCTTGGCCTGGGCCGCCTCGGACCGCCCGGCGACCACGCCGCAATGGCGCGGCCTGCTGGCGGTCGGCGCGACCTGGGCCCCGCCGGCCTTCCCGCTGAACGGCGAGGACGTGGTCAAGGCCGGGGTGCCGCGCGGGCCGATGGTCGGCGAGGTGCTGCGCGAGGTCGAGGCCTGGTGGATCGACCACGACTTCATCGACGACAAGTTCTCGGCCATCGAACGGCTCAAGGCCGTGGCCCAGGGCATGGCCTACTAGCGGCGACTCACCGGCGAAGGAGCAGGCGGCGATGACCCAGGCGCAATGGACGGCGATCGACGGCTATCTGATCGACCGTCTGGTTCCCGCTGACCCGGCGCTGGACGGGGCGCTCGCGGCGGCGCGGGCGGCGGGCCTGCCGGCGATCGACGTCGCGCCGAACCAGGGCAAGCTCCTGCATCTGCTGGCCCGCATGGTCGGCGCGAGGCGCATCCTCGAGATCGGCGCGCTGGGCGGCTACAGCGCCATCTGGCTGGCCCGGGCCCTGGCGCCGGGCGGCCGCCTGACCACCCTGGAGATCGATCCGCGCAACGCCGAGGTGGCGCGCGCCAATTTCGAGCGGGCCGGCCTGTCCGACCTGATCGACCTGCGGCTCGGGCCGGCGCTGGAGACCTTGCCCAAGCTCGCCGCCGAGGGCGTGGGGCCGTTCGACCTCGCCTTCATCGACGCGGACAAGCAGAGCAACGCCGACTATTTCGCCTGGGCGCTCAGGCTGTCGCGGCCCGGCTCGGTGATCGTGGTCGACAACGTCGTCCGCGCCGGCCGGGTGATCGAGGCCGGGACCGCCGATCCGGCCGTCCTGGGCGTGCGCCGGCTGATGGACATGCTGGCCGCCGAACCCCGCGTCGAGGGCACCGCCGTGCAGACGGTGGGAAGCAAGGGCCACGACGGCTTCGTCATCGCCTGGGTGAAGCAGGCCTGAGGCCGTTCCGTCTGGTCGAGGCCTGCGACGATGCAAGCAATCAAGCGGCTGACGCGGCTTTACGACCCCTGGCGGAGGCCATGATGAAGCGGATCGCAACTACGGCATTGCTGGGCATAGTGCTGCTGGCGGCTGGGGCGTACGTCGTCGATCTGTCCTCTCAGCGCGGGAGAGCACGCGGTTGCCCGAGCCTTGAAAGGCTAAAAGCTGCAGATGCAACTGCGGACGCCGAAGCGGCGCACGCGCGCGGCGACAATCACTTAGTTATGCTGGGCGGATATGTTGGTACGGTCCCCGGCGTGAGCGAGGACTTAGTTAGCCTGTTACCTCACGTCATGCTGACCGAAACGAGCGACACCACGACTGAAGGTTGCCAAGAGCTTCGGTCAGTCGCGGAGGGTTATGCGTCGACGTACAACATGACTATCGCAAGGCTGGCGAACAGTTCATCGGCCAAGGGCCGCTAGCCACCCTTCTCAGACCGGGGGCCGTCCGCTTCGGCGGATGTCGGCTGGCCCGACCTTACCGCCACTGTGCGCCGTCATCCCGGACACCCCGCAGGGGCGAGCCGGGATCCATGCGGCGGCTGAGGCTTAGCTTGGGTCCCGGCGCTCCGCGCCCTTCGGGCGCTGCGGCCGGGATGAGGTAGCGGGGTGGAAGCCTACGGCCACTTCACCACGGGCGGCATCGAGCTGAGGATCGATTCGACGTTGCCGCCGGTCTTCAGGCCGAAGGTGGTGCCGCGGTCGTAGAGCAGGTTGAACTCGACGTAGCGGCCGCGCTGGACCAACTGCTCCTCGCGCTCGGCCGGGGTCCAGGGCTCGTCCATGCGATGGCGGGCGATCTTGGGATAGACCTCCAGGAAGGCCTCGCCGACGTCGCGGGTGAAGGCGAAGTCGCGGTCCCAGTCGCCGCTGTCGTGGTGGTCGTAGAAGATGCCGCCGACGCCGCGCGGCTCGTTGCGATGCGGCAGGAAGAAGTACTCGTCGCACCAGGCCTTGTATTTCGGGTGCCAGGCCGGGTCGTGGGCGTCGCAGGCGCGCTTGAACGCCGCGTGGAAGACCGCCGCGTCGGGGGCGTCCTGCCGGCGCTGGTCGGCCAGCAGGGGGGTCAGGTCGCCGCCGCCGCCGAACCAGCTCTTCGTGGTGGCGATGAAGCGGGTGTTCATATGCACGGCCGGCACGCGCGGATTGGCCATGTGGGCGATCAGGCTGATCCCGGTGGCGAAGAAGCGCGGGTCCTCGGCGGCGCCGGGGACGGTCTTGGCCATGTCGGGGGGGAAGGTCCCGTGCACGGTCGAGACGTGCACCCCGACCTTCTCGAAGAAGCGGCCGTGCATCATGCCCATCACGCCGCCGCCGCCGGCTTCGCGCGTCCAGGGCTTCCTGTCGAACCGGCCGGGCGTCGGGCCGTAGAGCGCGGCCGGCGCGGCGTCCTCCAGCGCCTCGAAGGCGGCCATGATCCGGTCGCGCAGGGATTCGAACCAGGCGCGGGCCTGGGCCTTGCGCGCGTCGAGCAGGGCGGATTCGGTCATGGGGCGTCGCTCATTCGGATTGATCGTGAGGGCTCTATAGCCCTACAATTTATGTGGGAAAAGCATTTGTCTGACGCAGCCCCTCGGCCAGGGCCATGGCGGCGGCCGTGATCACGTTCAGGGACCGCGCCCCGGGGGCCAGGGGGATGAACAGGCGATGGTCGGCGGCCGCGTGCGCCGCCTCGGGGACGCCGGCGCTCTCGCTGCCGAACAGCAGGGTGTCGCCGGGGGCGTAGGCGAAGTGCTGGAACGGTTCGGCCGCCCGGGTCGAGAACAGCAGCAGCCGGCCCTCGGCGCGGGCCGGCGCGGCCAGGAACGCCGCCCAGGAATCGTGCCGCGAAACCTCGGCCGACGCTGCGTAATCCATCGCCGCGCGGCGCACGGATTTGTCGGAAAGCGGAAACGCGCAGGGCTCGATGACGTCCAGCGGGACGGCCAGACAGGCGGCCAGACGGATGGCCGCTCCGACATTTTGCGGAATGTCCGGTTGAAAAAGCGCCACACGCATTCTAAGCGGTCCATTCCACGGCACGTCGGCGGGCTGACGACGACTCAGGCGGTAAACTGTTGCGGCGTTCTGCTGCAACCCTGAGCCGCTGTTCAAGGCCCGCCATGTGTCGCAGACGGAATGGGGACGGGGGTCCGGTCGGGCCCGCATGGAAGCTTTCCGAACGCAAGCGACGGCGTTCGATATCGAAGGGTGCTCAAGGTGGCTGACACCGTGGTGGAAACCAAACCCGGCGACGGGCACGTGGCCGACGATCCGAGCCGGCGCGACTTCATCCACATCGCTGCGGTCGCGGCCGCGGCCGGGGCTGGCGTCGGAATCGCCTGGCCGTTCATCGACCAGATGAACCCGGCCGCCGACACCCTGGCCCTGGCGTCGATCGAGTTCGACCTGACCAAGGTGGCCGAGGGCCAGCAGGTCGTGGTCAAGTGGCGGGGCAAGCCGGTGTTCGTGCGCAACCGCACGGCCAAGGAAATCGCCGCGGCGGTCAAGGACGACCACGCCGAGATGCGCGACCCGCAGACCGACGCCGAGCGTCACAAGCCCGGCAAGGCGCAATGGCTGATCCTGGTCGGCACCTGCACCCACCTCGGCTGCGTGCCCACCTTCGGCGGCGGCGACTACGGCGGCTGGTTCTGCCCGTGCCACGGCTCGGTCTACGACACCGCCGGCCGCATCCGCAAAGGTCCGGCGCCCAAGAACCTGGTGATGCCTGACTACGCGTTCCTTTCCGACACCAAGGTCAAGATCGGCTGATAGGACCCATGAGCGGACATTCGACCTACGAGCCGAAAACGGCTTTCACCCGCTGGCTGGACACCCGCCTGCCGATCGTCCGGCTGGGCTATGACAGCTTCGTCGACTACCCGACGCCCCGGAACCTGAACTACTGGTGGACCTTCGGCGGCATCCTGTCGCTGTGCCTGGGCCTGCAGATCGTCTCGGGCGTGGTGCTGGCCATGCACTACGACCCCAGCGCCGGCCACGCCTTCGCCAGCGTCGAAAGCATCATGCGCGACGTCAACTACGGTTGGCTGATCCGCTACCTGCACGCCAACGGCGCCTCGATGTTCCTGCTGGCGGTGTACATCCACATCTTCCGCGGCCTGTACTACGGCTCGTACAAGGCCCCGCGCGAGGTGCTGTGGATCCTGGGCTGCGTCATCTACCTGCTGATGATGGCCACCGCCTTCATGGGCTACGTGCTGCCCTGGGGCCAGATGTCGTTCCACGGCGCGGTCGTCATCACCAACCTGCTGGGCGCCTTCCCGGTGGTCGGCGACGCCATCACCACCTGGCTGTGGGGCGGCTTCGCGGTCGACAACCCGACCCTGAACCGCTTCTTCTCGCTGCACTATCTGCTGCCGTTCATGATCGCCGGCGTCGTGGTGCTGCACATCTGGGCCCTGCACGTCACCGGCCAGAACAACCCCACCGGCGTCGATCCCAAGTCCAAGGCCGACACGGTGCCGTTCACGCCCTACGCCACCGTCAAGGACGGGTTCGGCATGGTGCTGTTCCTGATCCTGTTCGCGGCCTTCGTGTTCTTCAACCCGAACGCCATGGGCCACGCCGACAACTACATCCCGGCCAACCCGCTGGTGACGCCGGCGCACATCGTGCCTGAATGGTACTTCCTGCCGTTCTACGCCATCCTGCGCGCGGTGCCGGACAAGCTCGGCGGCGTGCTGCTGATGTTCGGCGCCATCGGCATGCTGTTCATCCTGCCCTGGCTCGATACGTCCAAGGTGCGCTCGATGCGCTACCGTCCGACCGCCCGGCTGTTCTTCTTCATCTTCCTGGCGGCCTGCCTGGTCCTGGGCTGGTGCGGCGGCAACCTGCCGGACGACATGGTCATCAAGGTGGGCGAGACCGACGCCGGTCCGATCGGCCTGAACTTCGTGTGGCTGTCCCGGATCGCGACCTTCTACTACTTCGCCTACTTCCTGGTGATCCTGCCGGTCCTGGGTCTGCGCGAGAAGCCGCTGCCGGTTCCCGAATCCATCTCGTCGCCCGTGCTCGCCGGCGACCACTCCAAGAAGGACTGAGCCCCGATGCTGCGCAAAGGTATCGTTCTCGCAGCCGCGCTCGGCTTGGCGCTGGCGGGGGCCTCGGCTCAGGCGGCGACCACCCACAAGGAGCCGAAGGACGTCCACTGGAGCTTCGAAGGCCCGTTCGGCAAGTTCGACCAGGCCCAGCTCCAGCGGGGCTACAAGGTCTATCGCGAGGTCTGCGCGACCTGTCACTCGATGAACCTGGTCAGCTTCCGCAACCTGGCCCAGCCGGGCGGACCGTTCTACGACCCCAAGTACAAGAACCCGAACGAGAGCCCGTACGTTAAGGCGCTCGCCAAGGACTATCAGGTCGACGACATCGATTCCGAGACCGGCGATCCGGTGAAGCGTCCGGCCACCGCGGCCGACCACTTCCCCTCGCCCTACGCCAACACCGCCGCCGCGGCGGCCGGCAACGGCGGCGCCGCGCCGCCGGACCTGTCGGTGATGGCCAAGGCCCGCGAAGGCGGCCCGGCCTACATCTACTCGATCCTGACCGGCTACGAGGCGCCGCCCGCCGGGCTCAAGGCCGGTCCGACCCAGCACTACAACCCCTACATGTCGGGGGACCTGGGCTCGTACTGGAGCGGCGACAAGCACAAGACGCCGGAAGGCGGCTTCATCGCCATGCCTCCGCCCCTGACCGCCGACAAGGTGACCTATGACGACGGCACCAAGGCCACCGTCGAGCAGGAAGCCAAGGACGTCGCGGCGTTCCTGATGTGGGCGGCCGAGCCCAAGATGGTCGAGCGCAAGCAGGTCGGCTTCGCGGTGATGATCTATCTCATCGCCTTCGCCGGTCTGCTCTATGCGAGCTACCGCCGGGTGTGGCGCAACCAGTCGCACTGACCTGGACGCGCTCGCGCCGGACGCGATGCAAGGGCCCGCCGGAGCGATCCGGCGGGCCTTTTGCTTGGCCGGGGATCAGGGCGGGCCGAGCATCAGATCGCCATGGGCGTAGTCGAGCCGCAGACGGCCGGCGGTCATCCACACCGGCGCGCCCAGCGCCCCGGCCAGCCCGGCCTGAACCTGGGCCAGCCCCGCTGGCGGGTTCTCGATCAGCATCGCGCCCACCGACAGCGCCCGCAGCTGGCCCAGGCGCGGGCGGACGGCGTCAGGGGACGTGGTTTCCGGCGCGACGGGACGGCTGGCCTCGTCCAGGGCGACGGCCCCGTCGGCGGACAGGCTGACCGCTAGCGGCGATCCGGTGTCGACGCGAAACCAGCCCCGGCGGCTGGTCGCGCCGTCGGAGACGGCGGCCTCGACCGCCGGCGCGCCGTCGATCAGCCGCATCGGCAGGCGCCGCCCCCTGGCCGCCGCGCGGCCGGCGGGGGGAAGAAACGCGACCCGGCACGGCGAGAAACGGATGTCGACTGTCCGCCGCGACAGGACGTCCGACCCGATCACGCCGGCCGCCGGGATCGGCAGGCGGCGGGTGCGGGCGTCCAGGTCGACCACTGCGATGGCGGCTTCGCCCAGATCGACGCCGCCGACGCGGACCGGCGCGCGCAGCGCGACGACGTCCAGGCCGGCGCCCTGGGCGCGGGTGTCGTGCAGCAGCGTCCGCGGCGCGCCGGCGTCGAGGATGTATTCGCCGGCCACCCCGGCCACCCGCGCGGGAACGAGCAGAACGGCGCCTTCCATCCGGCAGGCCAGTTCCGCCGAAGCCGCCGCGGACGGCGAGGCCAGGGCGGCCGCCAGGGGGAGGAACCGCCCGATCGCTCGCCACGCCAAAGGCCTGGGCCCGATCATGAACAAAGTCTCATTTGGCGACGCCGGCTGGTCGAGGCAGTGTCCGCCCGACGAAGTCGTCATAGTACAGAACATTGGGGAGGATCGAGGTGGGCGATCCGGCTCGATCATCAAGCGTAACGACCGGCTGCGTCATGATTTACGCCGGCCTGTGGGCGGCGTCGTCGGCGTTTCTCCTTGAGGCGCCCGAGGCCGGCGCCGCGTTTCCCTTCATTCTGACCGGCCTGGCCGGCCTGGCGGCCTCCGCCGCGGTCTGGGCGCTGGCGCCGGCCGCGCCGTCGTCGCCGGAGCGGCCGGTCGGCCGGCTGCTGGCCGCCGCCGCCGTGGTCCTCACCGTCCACGGGCTGGTCGCCTCGGGCTGGACGGCGGGCGGGTCCGTCGCCGGAACCGCCGCCAGGATCGCCGCCTACGGGCTGGCCCCGGCGCTTCTGGTCGCCACGGTCGGCGGCCGATGGCGCGGGCCGCGCGGAGCGGGCCGGCTCGGACCGTGGGCGATCCTGATCGCCGCCGCCGCCGCCCTGCTCGCCGCCGTGGTGTTCGCCGGGCCCAGCCTGGCCCGCGTCGCCGCGTTGCGCCCGTCGGCGGCGACCCTGGGCTGGGCCGCGCCGGCCTGCTTCCTCTGGCTGATCGTGGCGGTCGCCCTGGGCGAGGCGTTCGTGTTCCGTGTCGGCCTGCAGGGGCGGCTGGAGGCCATGCTCGGCTCGTCGCTGGGGGCGGCCGCCCTCCTGGCGTTGCTGTTCGGCCTGGGCCACGCCTGGGGCTTGCATCTGCGTCCGGAGGCGAGTTACGCCGGACCGGGCGCCAGCCTGCTGCAGGCCATGGCCCTCGGGGTCGCCGGCCTGTCGCCCGTCGGCCTGCTGTTCGGCGTGATCTGGAGCCGCACGCGCAGCCTGGGCCTGGTCGTCCTGCTGCACGTCGCCCTCGATTTCCTGCCGTGCCTGCCGGACTTCCTACGCGCCTGGAGCTAGGCTGGCGGCGCGAAGCAGGCGCGGGGAGGGCGGCATGACGGGCTGGGTGCTGGGGATCATCGGCGGCTCGGGGCTCTACGACCTGGATCTCGAGGACCGCCGCCGCGAGACGGCGTCGACGCCCTGGGGGGCGCCGTCCGACGCGTTGTCGCGCGGCCGGCTGGGCGGGGTCGAACTGGTGTTCCTGCCCCGGCATGGCCAGGGCCATCGCCTGCCGCCCGGGGCGGTCAACGCCCGCGCCAACATCGACGCCCTCAAGCGGGCGGGCTGCACCGACATCCTGGCGCTGTCGGCGGTCGGCAGCCTGCGCGACCACCTGCCGCCGGGTGCCTTCGTCGTCGTCGACCAGTTCGTCGATCGGACTTTCGCCCGCGAAAAGAGCTTCTTCGGCGAGGGGCTGGTCGCCCACGTCTCGATGGCCGACCCGGTCTGCCCGCGTCTGTCGGCCCTGGCGGCGCGGGCGGCCAGGGCGGCTGGCGCCCCGACCTTCGAGGGCGGGACCTATCTGGCCATGGAAGGCCCGCAGTTTTCGACCCGGGCCGAGAGCCGGCTCTACCGGTCGTGGGGCTGCGACGTCGTCGGCATGACCAACATGCCCGAGGCCAAGCTCGCCCGCGAGGCCGAGCTGCCCTACGCCAGCGTGGCCATGGTCACCGACTACGACGCCTGGCGCGACGAGGGCGAGCCGGTCGAGGTCGGCGACATCCTCAAGGTGCTGCGCGACAACGCCGACAAGGCGCGGACGCTGGTGCGGCGGCTGGCCGACCTGCTGCCGGCCGAGCGCGCGCCCTCGCCGATTGACACCTGCCTCGACGATGCGATCATCACCCCGCCGCACGCCCGCGATCCAGCCCTGGCGGCCAGGCTGGACGCCGTCGCCGGCCGGGTGCTGGGCCGAAGCTAGCCGCCGCCTGGTGCGAATCTTTCCGCAAGAACCTTCTGCGCGGCCGCGCTTTGTTGTCGGAGCCGAGGCTCCTCCCCGCGGCGACGCAGTCTCCGCTGTTCACGGCGGCGCGCCGCCCCGACGAGAGGTCATCCCATGCCTTTGATCAAGACCAAGGACGGAACCGAAATCTTCTACAAGGACTGGGGCTCCGGCCAGCCCATCGTCTTCCATCACGGCTGGCCGCTGTCGTCCGACGACTGGGACGCCCAGATGCTGTTCTTCCTGCAGCACGGCTATCGGGTGATCGCCCATGACCGCCGCGGCCATGGCCGCTCCAGCCAGACCGCGTCCGGCCACGAGATGGACACCTACGCCGCCGACGTGGCGGCGCTGGCGGCGCACCTGGACCTGAAGGACGCCGTGCACATCGGCCATTCCACCGGCGGCGGCGAAGTGGCGCGCTATGTGGCCCGGCACGGCAAGGGCCGGGTCGCCAAGGCGGTGCTGATCGGGGCGGTGCCGCCGATCATGCTGAAGACCCCGGCCAATCCCGGCGGCCTGCCGATCGAGTTGTTCGACGGCTTCCGCGCGGCGCTGGCCGCCAACCGGGCCCAGTTCTTCCGCGACGTGCCGGCGGGACCGTTTTACGGCTTCAACCGTCCCGGCGCGAAGGTGTCGGAGGGAGTGATCGACAACTGGTGGCGCCAGGGCATGACGGGGGCGGCCAACGCCCACTACGAGTGCATCAAGGCGTTTTCGGAAACCGACTTCACCGAGGACCTCAAGGCCATCGACGTGCCGGTGCTGATCCTGCACGGCGACGACGACCAGATCGTGCCGATCGCCGATTCCGCGCTTTTGTCGGCCAAGCTGGTCAAGCACGGCACGCTGAAGGTCTATCCGGGCTTGCCGCACGGCATGTGCACCACGCACGCCGACGTCATCAATCCGGACCTGCTGGCCTTCATCAAGGGCTGATGAGGAACGCCGGGGCGGCGTCGTTTCAGGCCTCGCCCCGGCCGCCGCCCGAGCGCTGGAACAGTTGCCGGGTGCGCAGCATGGCCAGCCGGGCGCTGTCGGCGTGATAGGCGTTGGGCGCGACGAAGGCGTGGCCGGCGTCGTAGAGGAAGGCCGGGATGTCTGGGTGGGCGGCGGTGATCGCCGCCACCTCGTCCGGCGGGATCAGCGGGTCGGTCTTGCCGAAGTGCAGGATGGTCGGGCAGCGCGGGGTCTCATCGACATAGCGGGCGATGGCGCCGCCGTAGAAGCAGGCCGTCGCCGCGATCCCCGTGCATCGGCTGGCGGCCAGCCAAGCCGTGGTGCCGCCGAAGCAGAAGCCCATCACGAACACCGGTCCGGCCAGATGGTCGATGGCCGTCTGCACGTCGCCGAGCGTTCCGGCGCCCCAGCCGACCGATTCGGCCCAGACCTCGCGCCGGGGCAGGCGCGGGGGATCGACGTCGTTGTCCGGGAAGCCGGGTTCGAACCGGTCGGACAGGCTGGGAACCAGCACCTCGTAGCCCTCGCCGGCCATGTCGTCGGCCAGGGCCCGCAGGTGCGGCGTCACCCCCCAGATGGCGTGCAGGATCACCAGCCCCCCGCGTCGGGCCTCGGCCGGCGGCGCGTGATAGGCGCCGAAGGCGAAGCCGTCCGCCGGGTTGGTCAGGGCGATCCGCTCGCCCATCATCCCGCCCCGTTGGCCTGGAACAGCTCCAGGGTGCGGCGGCGGGCCAGCTTGGCGTCCTCCAGGTCGGAGTCCGGCCGGCCGTCGTTGTTGAAGCCGTGGCCCGAGGCTTCGTAGATATAGACCGGCACGTTCGGCTGGGCGGCCTCGATGGCGGCCTTGGTCTGGTCGGCCGGGATGTGCTGGTCCTTGCGGCCGAAGTGGCAGATGACCGGGCAGGCCGGGGTGAGGCTGGCGTTCTGGGCGACCATGCCGCCGTAATAGCTCGCCGCCGCCGACAGGCCGGCGACCTTGTTGGCCGCCAGCCAGGTGATGGCCCCGCCGTAGCAATAGCCGACCAGGAACACCGGCCCGCGAGCCTTGAGGAAGTCGACGCAGGCCTGGACGTCGGCGATCGGGTTCTCGAAGCCGTTGGCGAACACGTGCTTGCGGCCGGTCTCGAAGCCGGCCGGGTCATGCTCGGCGACGTAGCCGCGCTCCTGCCGGTCGAACATCGACGGCGCGACGACCTCGAAACCGAGGGCGCTCCAGCGGTCGACGTCGGCCTGGACGTACTGGTCGAGGCCGAAGATCTCCTGGATGACGATGACGCCGCCCTTGCGCGGGCCGGTCGGCTGCGCGTGCAGGGCGGTGAAGGAAAAGCCGTCGATGGGGCTGGTCAGTTCGATGGTGTCGCTCACGCGGGATCCTCCGTCGCGTTGGAGACCAGCAGATAGGCGACGGGGCGTCCAGAACCAGACTTGACGCCCCGAGTCGCGACGGCCGCGGGCCGGATTTCTCCGGCCGGCCTCAGGCGTTGAAGCGGAAGTGCATGACGTCGCCGTCCTGCACCACGTATTCCTTGCCCTCCAGCCGCATCTTGCCGGCCTCCTTGGCGCCGACCTCGCCGTTCAGGCGGATGTATTCGGCGTAGGGGATGGTCTCGGCGCGGATGAAGCCCTTCTCGAAGTCGGTGTGGATGACGCCGGCCGCTTGGGGCGCGGTGTCGCCGACATGGATGGTCCAGGCGCGGGCTTCCTTGGGGCCGACCGTGAAATAGGTCTGCAGGCCGAGCAGCTTGTAGGCTTCGTGGATCAGGCGGTTCAGGCCCGGCTCCTCCAGGCCCAGGGTCTCCAGGAACTCGGCGCGCTCGCCGGCGTCGAGAAGGGCGATCTCGCTTTCGATCTTGGCCGAGATGACCACGGCGCTGGCCTTGTCCTTGGCCGCCCGCTCGGCGACCAGGTCGGACAGGGCGTTGCCCTTGTCGGCCGAGCCCTCGTCGACGTTGCAGACATAGAGCGCCGGCAGGGCGGTCAGCAACTGCAGCATGCGCCAGCCCTTGTCGTCCTCCTTGCTGATCGTCGCCGCGCGGGCGGGGCGGCCCTCGCGCAGCTGCTCCAGGGCCAGGTTGACCAAGCGCAGGGTGTTGGCGCTTTCCTTGTCGCTGCCGGCGCGGGCGCGTTTCTCGAGATTGGGGACGCGCTTCTCCAGGCTCTCGAGGTCGGCGAGCATCAGCTCGGTCTCGATGATCTCCAGGTCCGACAGCGGATCGACCCGGCCCTCGACGTGGGTGACGTCGTCGTCGACGAAGCAGCGGGCGACGAAGGCCACGGCGTCGCAGTCGCGGATGTTGGCCAGGAACTGGTTGCCCAGGCCCTCGCCCTTGGAGGCGCCGCGCACCAGGCCGGCGACGTCGACGAAGTTGATCCGGGCCGGGATGATCTCCTTGGAGCCGGCGATCTTGGCCAGCGCCTCCAGCCGCGCCTCGGGCACGGCCACGTCGCCGACGTTCGGCTCGATGGTGCAGAACGGATAGTTCGCCGCCTGGGCGGCCGCCGTCTGGGTCAGGGCGTTGAACAGGGTCGACTTGCCGACATTGGGCAGCCCGACGATGGCGACTTTCAGGGCCATGGGTCTCGAATGCGAATGTTGTGGAGATCAGGTCGGGGCGACCTAGCACGACTGCACCCCGATGGCGAACCAGAATAGCGGCCAACTCGCGTCATGCGCGCCTTGATCTTCTGCGCAGCGATGGCGAGAGTCTGTGCGAAGGGGGGACTGCCATGCTGACCGTATTTCTGGCCGTCGCGTCCATGGGCGCAACTATGGCCGATGCTCACATCGATACGAAGCCGGATTGGCTCGTGAAGCCGACCGATGAACAGATGATGTGGGTGTACCCGCAGGCTGCCGCTAAGAGCGAGACGCCAGGCTATGTCCAGCTCCAATGCCGCGTCGCCGTGGAGGGAAACCTGAAGGCCTGCGGCGTGCTGACGGAGGAGCCCCAAGGAATGGGTTTCGGAGAGGCGGCGCTCAGCTTGACTCCGCAGCTTCGCTTCCGCCCGGCGCTCAGGAAGGGGCAGCCAGTAGAAAGCGAGGTTCGCATACCGCTGCGTTTCTCCGTCCCAAAGGATGGGCCGGCGCCGCCGCCATCCGCGCCAGAAATCGTCGCCAAAGCCCGTCGGCTGGTTCTCGCCATGGGACTGGATTCAGCGGTGAAGGCCTATCAGGAGCGCGTGTTGGGCGGCCTCTACGCGGAGGATCGAGCTTCCACGTTCACGGCTGACGAGCGTAAAGCGCTGTTCGAAGCGGCGCAGGAAATAGCCGTGGAATACAAGCCTAAGCTCATCGATACCGCCGCAGAAGTTTATGCGCGAACATTTACCCCAGACGAACTTGACACAGCGCTCGCCTTTTTCGAGGGAGCCACTGGGCGACACCTTGTGGGACAGCAAAAGCAGGTTGCGGGGGATGTTGGAACAGCCCTCCGCAATCAGTGGAAGGAGATTTTCAAGGAGACCCGGGGGCGATTTTGCCAGAAGGCGCCCGCAGCCAAGGGCTGCGTCCTGCCGGGCGCGTCCTGAACTAACGCCCCGCCACTGCCATCGCAGCGAAGTCGCGCCAGGCGCGGCCTTCCTTGCGGAAATGCGGATTGGCCTTGGCGATGCGGCCGTCGATGTCGGCCAGCACGGCCTGGGCCTCGCCCTTGCGGCCGGCCTCGGCCAGGAAGGCCGCCTGGCGGGCCAGGGCCTCCAGGCCGTGGAAGCGGACCACGGCGTCCTGATAGGCCCGGTCGGCCTCGCCGACGCGTCCCAGGGCCTGGTAGGCCCGCGCCCGGGTCAGCGTCGCCTGCGGCGTCCGGGCGGCGTCGCCCGAGCCGTCCAGTTGTTCGAGCAAGGCCAGGGCCTCCGCCGGCCGGTTCAGCTCGACCAGCGCCCGCGCGCGGCCGGTCAGCAGAGCCGGATCGTCGGCGTGCACGCCCTGGGCCGCCTCGCGGTACAGCGCCTCGGCCTCGTCGTGGCGGCCGAGGTCGGCGGCGGCGGCGGCCAGCTTCATGCGGTTGTGCACGGTGGGGCTGTCGTCGCAGGCCTGCCTGGCCTCGCGGTACTCGCGCTGGGGATCGAGGGTGTCGCGCGCGGCCTCGCCCATCTTCCGCGCCGCGGGTCCGCGCATCATCTCCGGCATGACGATGGCGACCAGATAGACCAGTCCGCCCAGGGGCTGGAACATCAGGATGATGAACAGCCAGTACATCTCGCGGCCGCTGCGCACCACGTGCACGCACAGCAGGATCGAGAACAGCAGGGACAGGCCCAGCAGGGGCAGGGGCAGGGACATCAGGACGCCTTCGCAGGTACCGGCAAGAGCTATCCTATATGGGAGCCGGCCCGGTCAATCCGAGGCGCGCGCCGCCTTGCGCGGGTCGATCTTCTCGGCGGGGGCCAGGCGCATGACCTCGGCCTGATAGCGCTCGTCCTCGCCGGCGGCGAGCAGGGGCAGGGCGTCGGCGCAGGCCCGCGTCAGGGCCTCGACCCAGGGGCGCTCGACCTTGTGGAAATCCGACAGCACATGGCCCATCACCCGGTCCTTGTGACCCGGATGGCCGGTGCCCAGGCGGGCGCGGCGGAAGTCGGGCCCGATCTGGCTGGTCACCGAGCGGATGCCGTTGTTGCCGGCCGCCCCGCCGCCGGTCTTCATGCGGAACCGTCCGGGGGCCATGTCGATCTCGTCGTAGAAGATCACCACGTCGGCCGGGGTCAGCTTGAAGAACTTCATGGCCTCGCCCACCGCGCGGCCGGTCTCGTTGTAGAAGGTCTGGGGCTTCATCAGGAGGGCGCGCACCGGGCCCTCGGGCGTGTCGATCTGCCCCTCGGCGGTCAGGCTCTGAAAACGACTGCGGCCGGCGGAGAACCTCCACCGGCGCGCGATTTCGTCGACGGCCATGAAGCCGATGTTGTGGCGGTTGTTCTCGTACTTCGCCCCGGGATTGCCGAGACCAGCCAGGATCAACATCGCCAGCGCCCGTTACAGGCTGAAGCGGATCAGGCTTCGCCCGAGGCGGCTTCCGCCGCGGCTTCCTCTGCGGCCTGGGCCGAAGAGCCGGTGATCGAGGCGACGACCAGGTCTTCCTTGCCGGCCAGGGTCACGCCCTTGGGCAGCTTGATGTCCGAGGCGTTGATGTGGGCGCCGATGTCCAGGCCGGTCAGGTCGACGACCAGTTCTTCCGGGATCTGGTCGGCGGCGGCCAGGATTTCGACTTCGTGCAGGGCCACGGTCAGGGCGCCGCCACGCTTCAGGCCTGGCGAGGCGTCCTGGTTCTTGAAGTGGACCACGATCGCGATCTTGACCTGCTGGTGCTCGTCGACCCGGTACAGGTCGAAGTGCCACGGCTCGTCGGTGACCGGGTGGAAGTCGATGGCCTTGGCGATGACCGGCTGGGTCTCGGCGCCGTGCTTCAGGGTCACCAGGTGGCCCAGCAGCTTGCCGGTGTAGAGCGCCTTTCGGAACTCGTTGGACTTCACGGCCACGGCGACCGGGTCGCGGTCTCCGCCGTAAAGGACGCCGGGCACGAGGCCGGCGCGGCGGGTTTCACGGGCGCCGCCGGTGCCGGTGCGCTCGCGGACTTCGACGTTAAGGACGATCTCGGCCATGGCCATGCTCTCAAAACGAAACCGCCGCGCAAATCCGCGCGGCGTCGGTCGGATGAATAGGGTGCGGCTAGATACACGCATCCGCCCCGCCATGCAAGGCGGAGCGGACCGTGTCGTTCGTAAGGAGCCGAAGCTACTTCTTTTTCTTCTTGGCCGCCGCCTTCTTGGTCGGCTTCTTGGCCGGGACGGGCTTCTCCGGCGGCGGCGGCGCTACGGCCTCGACCGGCTTGGGCGCCCCGGCCGCCTTCACGATGCACTGGCCGGTGTCGATCATCTCGTGCTGGCCCAGGCAGAAGATGTCCTCGTAATGGGGCCGGGCCACGGCCAGGCACTGATAGAGGTTCAGCTTGGCCATCCTCAGGCACTGCTCGGTGCCGGGGTCGGCCAGCAGCAGCATCAGGTTGTCGGCGTTGACGTCGGTGGCCTCGCCCAGGGCGGCGATGGCGGCCACCGCCAGGCCGCGCACCACGGTCGGCGTATAGGGCGGCGGCAAGGCCGCGCCGGTCAGGCCCAGCGAGCTCGGCGCGCCCGTGGTGGCCGACTGCAGCTTGGCCGAATCGTCCACCGCCGCCGGCGGCATGGTTCCCGACAGGCTCTTGGCCAGGGCCAGGCGGGCGTCCCGGCCCGGCACGTCGGCCTTGGACCAGGCCGAGTGCTGCACGCTGTAGGCGGCCTGCTTGACCGCCTTGCCGCTGGTCACGACCTTGGCGCCGGCGTCGTCCAGGGCGGCGACGGCCAGGCCGGCGGCGGCGTCCGCGCCCTTGACGCCCAGAACGTAGGTCGGGTCGGCCATGATCTTGGCGACCATGTCGCGGCGCTGGGCGGGATCGACGGCGTAGACGCGGACGTTGGCCACGAAGCCGGCGTCCTGCAACGCCGCGACGGCGGCGTAGGCGGCCGCGCCCTTCTGCAGGCCGCCGGTCTCGTAGCCGGCGGCGTCGCGCACCGACTGGGCCACCTGATCGCCGTCCTTGAAGTCGGGGCTGATCTTGGCGGTCTTGTCCATGTAGGCCTTGTAGGCGGCGGCGGCCTCGATGACCCGCGAGGTCAGGGCCACGGGCGGCGGCGCGGCCGGAGGCGGCGGCGGAGGCGGCGGCGGCGCGGGCGTATTACAGGCGGCCAAGGCCAGTCCGGCGGCGAAGATCGCCGCCAAGGTCGCGGAATATCGGGCGCGCTGAGCGGATTTCATGCCGGCGTGTCCCCCAAGGATACAGTTTGCGGAGAGCTATAAAGCGGTGTGGTCGAGATTATGGCCGCGCCGATCTTAACCATGTGTTGACCATAACGCACCGTTCGGCCGCGCATTACGGCGACGCCTCAGGGAAAATCTCTGGGCGGCCGCGAAAGCCAGCGCCGCATGGCCTCGGCGACGTCGAGGGGGCGCTCCATCGGAACCAGATGCCCGGCGTCGGGGACGACGATCAGCTCGGCGTCCGGCGCCATTCCGGCCATGTCGCGGTGCTCGGCGGGCGGGCGGATGACGTCGTGTTCGCCGCAGAGAATCAGCACCGGGCGCGGGAAGGCCCGCAGCGCGGCCTCGCCGTCCGGCCGCTCGACGGCGTTCTGCCTCAGGAAGACGTCGCGGCCCAGCCGGCGGGTCATGGCCTGCACGCGCTCGGCCAGCTCGCGGTCGCCCAGGCGGGCGGGGGCGACATAGCTGGCCAGCATCCGCTCGCCGATGCCGGTGAAGCGGCCGGGTTGGCGGGCGGCCTGGTCGAGGGCCCGCCTCTGGGCCTGTCGCGCCGGACCGTCGGCGTGGGCCGACGTGCCGATCAGGGCGAGGCGCTCCACCCGTTCCGGCGCGCGGGCCAGCACCTGCAGGGCGACATAGCCGCCGAACGAGAAACCGGCGAGGGCGAAGGTCGGCTCGGCCACGGCGAGGACGTCGTCGACCAGGGCAGCCATGGTCTCGCCCCGCGTCAGGTCGCCGACACGGCAATCGACAAGGGGCGACAGGGCGGCGATCTCGTCGCGCCACAGCTCGGCGTCGTTCAGCAGGCCGGGCAGGAGGATCAACTGGGTCATCCGCCCGCGCCCCGCGTCGCCGGCCAGGTCAATCGAACAGCTTGGAGACCGATTCCTCGTTGGCGATTCGCCGGATCGCCTCGCCGATCAGCGGCGCGACGCTGACCACGCGGATCTTCTCGCAGCCGCGGACGAGGTCGGCCGGCTCGATCGAATCGGTGACCACCAGCTCGCGCAGCACCGACTTGGTCACCCGGTCGCTGGCCGCGCCCGACAGCACGCCGTGCGTCACATAGGCCGAAACCGACTCGGCGCCCTGGTCCATGATGGCGGCGGCGGCGTTGCACAGGGTGCCGGCCGAATCGACGATGTCGTCGAACAGGATGCAGCGGCGGCCCTTGACCTCGCCGATGATGTTCATGACCTCGCTCTCGCCCGGGCCCGAGCGGCGCTTGTCGACGATGGCCAGGTCGGCGTCGATCCGCTTGGCCAGCGCCCGCGCGCGCACCACGCCGCCGACGTCGGGCGAGACGATCATCACCCCTTCGCCCTGGCCGTAGTGGTTGCGGATGTCGTTGGCGATCAGCGGCGTCGGCAGAAGATTGTCGGTGGGGATGTCGAAGAAGCCCTGAATCTGGCCGGCGTGCAGGTCCATGGTCAGCACCCGGTCGGCGCCGGCGCGGGTGATCAGGTTGGCCACCAGCTTGGCCGAGATCGGCGTGCGGCCGCCGGTCTTGCGGTCCTGACGGGCGTAGCCGAAATAGGGCATCACCGCCGTGATCCGCTTGCCCGAGGCGCGCTTGAGCGCGTCGATGCAGATCAAGAGCTCCATCAGGTTGTCGTTGGCCGGATAGCTGGTCGACTGGATGATGAAGACGTCTTCGCCCCGGACGTTCTCGTCGATGGTGACGAACACCTCGTTGTCGGCGAACCGGCGCACCTGGGCGCGGGTCAGCGGGTTGTCGAGATAGTCCGAGATGGCCTCGGCCAGGGTGCGGTTGGAGTTGCCGGCGAGCAGCTTCATGGGTCTGTCACACTCCCTGGGGGGTCATGCGCGCGAGCTTCTAGTGCGCGTCAGCCGAAAGGGGAAGCGGTTTCGACGGCCGACGCGCACCAGCCTGATAAAGGCTTCTAGAGCCATTTCGTTTCGATTGATCATACGGCGGTGCGAAAAGTCGCCGCACGGGGTCAGTCGCGATAGGGCGTCGCGGGCGTGGGGCAGGTCTTGACCGCCTCGGGCTTGCGCTGGCGGCTGTCGCGCAGCCAGCATTCGTCGAACACCGAGCAGTAGCAGACGCGCGAGGCGATCGAGGCGCGGGCCTGGTCGAAGGCGCGCATCACCTCCGGGGACGAATCGCCGGGCCGCATGCGCAGGAACTGCGTGGTCTCCCGCGCCGGAAGGACCATGTCGCCCAGGCTCGACGTGATGAAGCGGGGCTTGCCGGCGCCCTCCGCGGGTTGGCAGCACGCGTCCAACAGGGCCCGCGGCGAGGCCACGGCCTTGTCCTTGTAGAACACCTCGAAGGTCTCGACCCGCGCCGGCCCCACCCCGGCGTTGTGCCATTGCAGGGTGATGTCGGTCCCGCCGTCCGGCGTGGCGTTGCTGGTGCCGTAGTCGAGATAGGGCCAGGTGTTGGCCTGGACCAGCTTCTCCATCGTATGGCCGTGATGGATGCCGAGGAACAGCGAGATCACCGAGATCAGGATGGCGCAGCCGGCCAGCAGCAGGTCGACCCACCGGTGTCCCGTGTGATGATGAGAGTGGTGACCCTCGACCTCGGGAGCTTCCATCCTGCGCCTCCAGTTCGCCCACGCCCGGTCTGCGCGAAATCGCCGCCGCCGGCAAGGCGTCAGGCCAGGGCGATCGCCGACAGCAGGCGGCCGTAGTCGCCCTCGCCGCGCTTGAACGCCCGGCGGTTGGAGAAGAAGTCCTCGTCGGCGCAGGTGTCGGCGCCGATCCATTCGGCGCGGGCGACGCCGGCCTCGGCCAGGCGGTGGAGCACGAAGGCGGGCAGGTCGAACAGGCGCTTGTCCCCGGCCGCGCCCGGCCGGAAGAACCGCGCCGAGCCCGGCGCCTCGGCTTCGAAGCGGTCGAGGAACTCCAGCCCGACCTCGTAGGAGGCCGGGCCGATGCAGGGGCCGACCACGGCGACGATGCGGCTGCGTTCGGCGCCCAGGCCGATCATGGTCTCGACCGCCGCGCCGGGGACGCCGCCGAGCGCGCCGCGCCAGCCGGAATGGACGGCGGCCACCACCCGCGCCTCGGCGTCGGCGTAGAGGATCGGCGCGCAGTCGGCGGCCAGGGCGCCGCAGACCAGGCCCGGCGTCGTCGTCGCCACGCCGTCCGCCTCGGGCCGGGCGTCGCCCCAGGGCGCGTCGGCGGTCGTCACCACGGTGGAATGGATCTGGTGGCAGGTCAGCAGCGCGCCCGGCTCGGCGCCGAAATGGGCCGCGGCGCGGCGGCGGTTCTCGGCGACGTCGCGGGGGTCGTCCTTGGAGCCGCGCCCGACGTTGAGGCCTTCATAAATCCCCTTGGACACCCCGCCCTTGCGGCTGAAGAAGGCGTGGCGCACCCCGGGCAGGTCGGCCAGCAGCGCGGATCGCAGAACGGGAAGCTCGGCCATCAGACGTCCTCGAAGGCGGGCGGAACGGCGGCGGGCGGCGACCAGAAGGCCGCGACCTTGAACAGAACCCCCATCTGGTCCGCCTCGGTCAGCCGCGCAAGCTGTCGCGCCACGGTCGCGGCGCGGTCGGGGCGGGCGCGGGCCAGGGCCTCGGCCCGCTGGCGCACGCCCAGCCGCTCCAGGAACCCGGCCTGGGCGAGGATGGCGCTGGCCGCCCCGGCGGCCTCGGCGGCGGCCCGCACGGCGGGGAAATCGGCGTGGACGGTCAGGTCCGCCTCACCGGGCGAGGCCAGCGGCGATTCCTTCCGATGCCGGCGCAGGGCCTGCAGGGTGTCGCCGACGTCGGGCTGGTCGCGGCCGTAGTCGATCAGCAGCGCCGCGCCGCCGTCGGCGGCCAGCCGCGCCCCGAGCTCGGCGCCGAAGGCGGCCTGCGCCGCCGAGATCTCCAGCACCGCGCCCACGGGCGGGGCGGCCCCGATGCGGGGTGCGGGAACCTTGCGCAGGCCGAAGGCCAACTCGCCGTCGGGGCCGAGGCCGACCATGCGCTCGGCCCAGCCGCCCGCGTCGCGCACGAACTGGCGGACCGGCAGGCAGTCCAGCAATTCGTTGGCGACCAGGATCAGGGGCGCGCCGCCCGGAACCTCGCCGAGGCCGTCCGCCCAGCGGGGCGACGGGGCGAGGCCGGCCAGGGCTTGGGCCTGGCGGGCGCGCAACGGCGCCGAGGTCTCGATCAGCCACAGGTCGGCGGCGGCCAGGAAGTCGGGCGCGAGGCGGGCCGCGCGCAGCAGGTCGCTCATCAGGGTCCCGTCGCCGGGCCCGGCCTCGACCAGGCGGAACCGCGCCGGCCGGCCCAGGCGGCTCCAGGCCTCGACGGCCCACAGGCCGATCAGTTCGCCGAACATCTGGCTGACCAGGGGGGCGGTGATGAAGTCGCCGTCCTCGCCGAGGACGGGCCTTCGCGCCGGGCGGGCCGCGTAGTAGCCGTCCTGCGGATCGTGCAGGCAGGCGGTCATGTACTGGGCGACGGTCAGCGGCCCTTCGGCGGCGATCTGGGCCTTGAGGCGGTCCTTCAGGCTCATGCCGCCGGCGGCGTCGCGGCGGCCTCGACCGGCGGCGCGGCGCGCGCGGCGCGCCAGACCAGCCAGGCGCCGCCGGCCACCATCGGAACCGACAGCAGGATGCCCATGGTCAGGCCGAGGGGCAGGTGGTTCAGCCCGGCGTCGGGTTCGCGCACGTTCTCCAGGCTGATGCGGAACAGGCCGTAGCACAGCAGGAACAGGCCGCTGACCCCGCCCTGGCGTTGCAGCCATTTCAGGCGGTGGGTGGCCACGCGCAGGATCAGGAACAGCAGCACGCCCTCGAGCAGGGCCTCGTAGAGCTGGCTGGGATGGCGCGGCGCGTCCCCGGCCGGGCAATAGCCGCCGTTGGCCTCCATGATGCGCTGGTTGCAGAAGACCACGCCCCAGGCCGCGTCGGTGGCCCGCCCCCACAGCTCGCCGTTGATGAAGTTGGCCAGCCGGCCGAAGAACAGGCCGATGGGCACGGCCGGCGCCACCAGGTCGCCCACGCGCAGGAGGTCCAGCTTGTTGGCGCGGGCGAAGAACGCCACGGCCAGCATCACCCCGATCAGGCCGCCGTGGAAGCTCATGCCGCCATGCCAGACCTTGATCAGCTCCAGCGGGTGCTCGGCGATCAGGGCGCGCTGGTCGGCGCGGGTCAGCATGTAGAACAGGATGTAGCCCAGCCGGCCGCCGCCGATGACGCCCAGGGTGATCCACAGGATCAGGTCGTCGATCTGCGGCGGGGTCGCCGTCGGCGTCCGCGTTCCCCACAGCCGGGCGTTCCGCGTCAGTCCCGAGGCGTAGCGCCAGCCCAGCAGGATGCCGGCGATATAGGCCAGCGCATACCAGCGCAGACCGAAGTCGCCGTAGTGCAGGCCCAGCACATAGGGGTCGAAATTCGGAAACACCACGATGGACGATCCTTCTGCGCAGGGGCGGCCAGGCCGGTCCCGACGGTCGTTCGACAAGCGGTTTAGCAGGCCGGGCGCGGCGCGGGGAGGCGGGGATTTCGCCGCCTATTCGCTTTCGCGGCCGGTTTCCCATATAAGGCGGGCATGCATACGCAAAATCCGCTCCTCGACGAGTTCGCCAAGCTGACGACCAGCGCCATGGGCATGGCCCAGGCCGCCGGCGAGGAGGCCAAGGCCGCGTTCCGCGCCCAGGTCGACCGCGCCGTCGCCGAATTCGATCTGGTGCGGCGCGACGAGCTCGACGGCCTGAAAGCCGAGATCGCCGCCTTGCGCGCCGAGGTCGCGGCCTTGAAAACACAGTCTGTGGACGAACCCGCGAAATAGGCTCGCCCGCCACGTGAAGGCGGTTACGAACTGCGCGAAGCAGACTAGGATTCCAAATCAGGGGCGATTGAAAGCGGCGGATCTCCGCCGTCCTGGGCCCCGCGGAAGGATTGGTCAGGGTCATGGACACCCCCCATTCGGAAGAAGACGAAGTCGACTTCGGCCTCGATCCGCTGGACGTGGTCGAGCATGTCCTGACGGCCGAGAACCTGACCTTCGACCGCACCGAGGACGGCGACCTGGCGTTCGCCCTGGCCGGCGACTGGAAGGACTACGAGCTGTGGTTCGCCTGGCGGCCGGAGGCCGACTGCCTGCAGCTCTGCCTGTCGCTGGACATGCGCGCGCCCAAGTCCAAGCGCGCCGCCGCCTATGAGCTGCTGTCCCTGATCAACCAGCGCGTCTGGCTCGGCCATTTCGAGGTCTGGACCGAGGACGGCGAGGTGGTGTTCCGCCATTCGCTGGCCCTGCCGTCGGGCGAGCGCCCGACCCTGGCCCAGGCCGCCTCGATGATCGACGCGGCGGTGGAGGCGGCCGACCGCTTCTATCCGGCTTTCGACTTCCTGCTGAAGGGCTCCAAGAGCCCCGAGGACGCCATGGCCGCCTGCATGTTCGAGACCGTGGGCCAGGCCTGAGGCCAGTTCCGGCGGCGCGCCGCCGACGGGAGCGCAAGCGATGGCCGCGACGCCGATTCTCCTGCTGGGCGCCGGCCGCATGGGCGGCGCCCTGATCCGGGGCTGGTCCCGCGTCGGGGCCTATGCGCCGGCCGATCTGATCATCAAGGACCCGCATCCTTCCGACGAGGCCCGCGCCGCCGAGGCGGCGGGCGCGCGGCTCAACCCCGGCGACGAGGCCCTGGCCGAGGCGCGGACGCTGCTCCTGGCGGTCAAGCCCCAGACCTGGCGCGAGGCGGCGGCCGCCATCGCGCCGCGTCTGCATGCGGACGCCGTGATCGTCTCCATCGCCGCCGGCGTGCGCGGAGCCGACATCGCCCAGGCCTTCGGCGGCCGGCGCGCGGCGCGGGTGATGCCCACCACCGGGGTGGCCATCGCCAAGGGCGTCGCCAGCATCTTCGCCGAGGACGCCTCGGCCCGCGCCGCCGCCCACGCCCTGTTCGATCCGGTGGCGACCACCGCCGACATCGAGGACGAGGCCCAGATGGACGCCGCCGTCGGCGTCTCCGGATCGGCGCCGGCCTACCTCTACGCCTTCATCGAGGCCCTGGAGGCGGCGGGCGAGCGGCAGGGCCTGGCCGCCGAGACGGCGCGGACGCTGGCGCGCGCCACCATCGTCTCGGCGGCGGCGCTGCTCGACGCCGAAGGGGGCGAGCCGGCCGAACTGCGCCGGCAGGTCACCTCGCCGGGGGGCACCACCGCCGCCGCCCTGGCGGTGCTGACGGGCGAGGCCGGGCTTGGTCCGCTGCTCGACGCGGCGGTCGAGGCGGCCGTGCGCCGCTCGCGCGAACTGGCTGGCTGACGCCGCCTTGTGGCGGCGGGCGCGAGCGGCCATCTAGGCGGCATGAGCAAGCCGGACGAAGACATCCTCGATCGCGCCGCCGCCGCGGCCCTGGCCCTGGCGGCCGACCGCCCCTGGCCGCAGATCTCGTTGCGCGACATCGCGGCCAAGGCCGAGATCTCCCTGGCCGACCTCTATGCGCTCGCCGACAGCAAGGGGCGGATCGTCGACCACCTGGCCCGCCGCTTCGACCGCGCGGCCCTGGCCACGGCCGCGCACGAAGGCGACGCCGACCTCCACGACCGGCTGTTCGACGCGGCCATGGCCCGCATCGAGGCGATGGAGCCGCACCGCGCCGCCCTGATCGCCGTCGCCAAGGCCGACGGCCCGCTGCCGGCGGCCCGGCGTCTGCCGCGCACCGCCCGGGCCCTGCTGGAGGCCGGCGGCGTGGAGGCGACGCCGGTCCGCATCGCGGCGATGACCGCCGTGTGGGCCCGCGTGCTCCAGGTCTGGCGCGACGACGAGGGCGCGCTCAACCGCACCATGGCCGAGCTCGACAAGCGCCTGAAGACCCTGCGCGAGCGGCTGAAGCAGGTCGGCGCCGGCTTCTAGGACGCGCGGCCCCGGTTCAGGAGCAGCCTTCGATATAGCTCAGCGCCGGCTCGCGTCCGGCCCGGAACGACGTCACCCGGCCGTGCGAGGTCTCGAAGATCAGGCCCGACCGGCCGCCGGCGTCGTTGACCCGGAAATAGCGGCCGTTCTCGTCATACGGGTGCGGCGACGACTTCAACGCCCGGCCGTAGGCGCGACGCAGGTCGGCCTCGGTCGAGCCGACCCCCACCCCGGCGGCGGCGCGCACGTCGGGTGGGACGCGGCCGGTCTCCGGCGTCGGAAAGACGTCGATGCGGACGATCCGGTTCTTCTCGATCATGTAGCTGACCGCCGCGCCCAGGCGCCGGGCGATCTTGCAGCCCTGCGGGTTCTCCGGCTCGTTGTCGGCCGTCGTCAGCTTGGCGCCGCCCAGCGCGGCCTGCGCCTCGGCCAGGGTCATGCCGACCTTGACCGGCCCGAGCCCCTGGCTGGTCAGGGCCTCGCGCGGGGCGGCCGAGGCGGCGAGCGCCAGGACCAGCGCCGCCGTCGCCCCCAGGGCCGTCCGCCCGGTCCATCTCGTCGTCTTGGCCATGGTCATGCGCCCCCCTGTTCGACCGCCAACGGTTAAAGGCCGATCGTGGCGCCGCCGTGACGCCCCGGGGGCCAGGCGTTCCTAGCCGGGCAGGCGCAGGACGGCGCGCAGGCCGCCCAGGGGCGAGCGCGACAGCACCACGTCGCCGCCATGGCTTCGCGCGGCGTCGCGGGCGATGGCCAGGCCCAGGCCGACGCCCTTTTCGTTCTGGTTGCGCGACTCGTCCAGGCGGTTGAACGGCTTGAACGCCTCTTCGTACCGGTCCTCGGGAATGCCGGGGCCGTCGTCGTCGATGGCGATGTCGACCCCCCCGCCGACGCGGGCCCGGGCCGCGATCTCGACGACGTGTCCGTGCGCGGCGGCGTTCATCGCCAGGTTGGACAGGGCCCGCTTGATGGCGTTGCGCCGCACCTCGATCGTCAGGGCCGGGTCGACGTCGACCGTGACCGCCGCGCCGGCGCGGCCGGCGGCCTCGGCCACCTCCTCGGCCAGCGGGCGCAGGGCGACGGCGTCGACGCTCTCGCCGCCCTCGCCGCGGGCGAAGGCGAGATACTCGTCGATCATATGCTCCATCTCGTCGAGGTCCTGCTTGATGCTCTCGACGCGGGGGGACGGCTCGGCGAGGGCCGCTTCCAGCTTCAGGCGGGTCAGCGGCGTGCGCAGGTCGTGGCTGACCGAGGCCAGCAGGGCGGTGCGCTGGTCGATGTGGCGCTGGATGCGCTCGCGCATGGCGATGAAGGCGTTCGCCGCCTGCCGCACCTCGCGCGCGCCGTGGGCCTTGAAGTCGGGAGAGTCCTGCCCCCGGCCGAAGGCGTCGGCCGCCTCGGCCAGCCGCTCGATGGCCCGGACCTGGTTGCGGATGAACAGGACGGCCACCGCGGTCAGCAGGGCCGTGGCCACCACCAGCCAGAGGATGAAGATGTGCCCGCGCGTGGCGAAGGCCCGGTCGCGCGGGGCGATGATGCGCAACACCCCCTGTTTGACCTGCACGCGGATGTCGACATAGGCGGGGTAGCGGGTGGTGTCGAACCAGAAGGGGGCGTCGAGCCGGTCCTCCAGCGCGCGCTGCAGCGACCGGTCGAGGGCGGCGAACAACGAGGCGCGGCGGCCCGTCGGCAGGTTGCGGTTCTGCTGCAGGGCGATGGACAGGCCCATCGACCGTTCGGCGCGGGCGGCCAGGCGGGCCAGGGCCGGCGGGCTCGGATCGTCCTGATAGCTCTCGACCGCCCAGGCGATGTCGCCGGCCAGGCTGTCGGACAGCCGGCTGGTCACCGCCTCCCAGTGGGCGTCGAAGAACACCCAGGTCACCACCACCTGCATGATCGCCACGGGCAGGATGATGATCAGCAGGCTGCGGCCGAACAGGGTGGTCGGCAGCCACTTCTTGACCGACCGCGGCCACAGCCAGCGCGACAGCAGGCGGCGCATCAGTCGGCCGCCAGCATGTAGCCCACGCCGCGCACGGTCTGCAGATAGCGCGGCGCCTTCGGATCGTCCTCGATCTTGCGGCGCAGGCGGGTGACCTGGACGTCGACCGCCCGGCCGGTGATGTCGGCGGTGTCGCGGGCCAGGTCCAGCCGGTCGACCGCCGCGTGCGGGCTGTTGGCCAGCCGGCGCATCAGCTGGGTCTCGGCCTCGGTCAGCCGCACCAGGGCCTCGTCGCGGAACAGCTCGCCCCGGTCGAGGTCGAAGGCGCAGCGGCCGAACTGCACCCGGCCGCCCGGCCTGGGCTTGGCGCCGGTGCGGCGCAGGATGGCCTCGATCCGCAGCAGCAGCTCCTGCGGGTCGAAGGGCTTTTGCAGATAGTCGTCGGCCCCGATCGTCAGGCCCTCGATGCGGTCGCCGGCCATGCCGCGCGCGGTGAGGATCAGCACCGGCGTGTCGGCCCGCTCGCGCACCCAGCGCGTCAGCGAGAAGCCGTCCTCGCCCGGCATCATCACGTCGAAGACCAGCAGGTCGAAGTCCAGGGTCTCCATGAGCCGTCGCGCCGAGGCTGCGTCGGCGGCGCCGGTGACCCGGAAGCCGGCGCGGTTCAGGTACTCCTTGAGCAGGTCGCGGATGCGGTTGTCGTCGTCGACCACCAGCAGGTGGCGTTCACGGCCATCGAGGTTGCGTCCGTTCACTCAGTCTCTCCGCGACGGCTGCGGCCGACGTTCAGGCGCGGCCCGGCCATGGCCGCGAGGATGCGCCGGGCCCCGCCCACCGCGTCAAGGCCCCCGCTGCGATAGGCCCGCGCCAGCAGGCCGCGCAAGCGTTCCGACACCCGCGCCTCGAAGACCGCCCCGGCCGGCGTCAGGCTGGCGGGGCGGCGGCGGGCGTCGTGCTCGCCGGCCTCGCGCGCCGCCAGGCCGTGCCGCTCCAGGTCGCCCAGCACCTTGCTGGCCCCCTGCTTGGACAGGCCGGTCAGGCGCGACAGCTCCTGGACGCCGACCCCCGGCCGGCGCTTGAGCAGGAAGGCGGCGCGATAATGGCCGCGCCCGAGGGGCGGCCGGCGCTCGGGTTCGGCGTCCAGGGCGGCGTCGCAGGCGGCCCACAGCGCGGCCTCCGACAGCATCAGCAGCTCCAGCGCCGCGTCGAGCTCTTCCTCCCTGAGGACCAGGCGGGCGTCGGGAAGGGCGTTCATGCGAAAAAGATCGGTGCTATAGCGCGCGTATCGTTTGACGCCGCGTCTTTGGAAGCGTTTAAATCCCCCGTCAATGCGAGAGGAGAATTTTCGCTCATGTCACTCGTTCCCTTCGATGACCGCGACGGCTTTATTTGGCTGGACGGGCAATTTGTGCCCTGGCGGGACGCGAAGGTGCACGTACTGACCCATGCATTGCACTACGCCTCGGCGGTGTTCGAGGGCGAACGCATGTATGGCGGGGAGATTTTCGCGCTGAGAGAACATACCGAGCGCCTGTTCCGGTCGGCCGAAATCCTCGACTTCAAGATTCCGTACACGGTGGAGGAGATCGACGAGGCCTGCAAGGCGACCGCCGCCAAGAACGGCCTGACCGACTGCTACCTGCGCCCGATCGCCTGGCGCGGGCCCGAGCAGATCGGCGTGTCGGCCCAGGCCACCAAGATCCACGTGGCCATCGCCGCCTGGGACTGGCCGAGCTACTTCAAGCCCGAAGAGAAGGCCAAGGGCATCCGCCTGACCTTCGCCAAGTACAAGCGGCCGTCGCCGGAGACCGCGCCGACCGCGTCCAAGGCCGCCGGACTCTATATGATCTGCACCATCTCCAAGCACGCCGCCGAAAAGGAGGGCTACGCCGACGCGCTGATGCTCGACTGGCGCGGCTATGTGGCCGAGGCGACGGGCGCCAACATGTTCCTGGTGCGCGACGGGGTCATCCACACGCCCGAGCCGGACTGCTTCCTGGACGGCATCACCCGCCGCACGGTGATCGGCCTGGCCCGCAAGCGGGGCTTCGAGGTGGTCCAGCGCCACATTCCGGGCGACGAGCTGCCGACCTTCTCGGAAGTGTTCATCGTCGGCACCGCCGCCGAGGTGACGCCGGTGGCCGAGATCGGCCCCCACGTCTACAAGCCCGGCCACATCTCGCTCACCCTGATGGACGACTACGCCAAGCTGGTGCGGCGCGAACTGGCGGCGGTGGCCTGAGCCGCCCAGCCCCAGCCTGAAACGACGAGGCCCTCCCCGCAAGGGGAGGGCCTTTTTTCTCGCCCGGCGCCGAGCGGCCTAGAACCACCAGGTGTAGGGCCGCGGATGGGCGTCGCCCTGCGCCAGGACGATCGCGCCGACCACGCAGCGGATCAGCATCCAGAGCCAGATCAGGCCGCAGATCGTCAGCCCCAGCCAGAGCACGGGGATGCCGACCAGCACCAGGGTGAAGATCGCGCCGACCACGGTCAGCGCCGCGCCGATCACGAACCAGGCGATGGACAGCCAGAAGGTGCGGATCAGGAAGGTCAGGTGGCTGGCGGCGCGGGGGCCCGCCCCGCCCCGCGTCGCATAGGCGACCACCAGGCCGATGACGATGGTCAGGCCGTGGGTCAGGCCGAGCAGGTAGAGGCCATAGACGATGGCTGGGGCGAGGCGGTCCTCGGAGCCCCTGGCGGGGGCGGGTTCGGCGTCTGCGGCGCTCATGGGCGGGCTCCTCAGATGAACCAGGACTGCGGGTTCGGATAGGCCTCGCCGTTGATCAGCTTGACCAGGCCGACGATCGAGCGGACCGCGAACCAGACGCCCGCCGCCAGCAGGATCAGCACGCCGACGCCGATCACCGTCAGCACGCCGCCGACGAAGCTGGCGATCAGCCAGATCCAGAACGTGCGGATCTGGAAGACGTAGTGGCTCTTGATCCAGTCGGGGGCGGCCTCCTTGTTGACGTAGGCCAGCACGAGGCCGACCACCGAGGCCAGCCCGAAGGTCAGGCAGGTCGCCAGATAGAGGGCGTAGACGACGATGGGCATCGTCTTGTCGTCGGCCGGGGCGACGGGCTGCGGCTGAGGGGCTTCGGGGGCGGCGTCGGCCATGCGGTCCTCTCTGCGGCCCGAGGCGGGCCGGTTCCTGAGGTTCGGAATGGTCGTCTCAAAAACCCGCAGGCGCAATCGTCCGTCGGCGGTTTTACGATGAAGCTTTTGTCAGCCGCGGACGGCGATGATCTCGACGCCGGCCGCCAGGGCGGCGGGGGCCAGGGCTTCGGGCTTTTCGACGCGCACCCGCGCGCGGGTGACGCGGGGGTCGTCGAAACAGGCCTGGGCCAGCCGCTCGGCGAAGGTCTCCACCAGCTTGAGGTGGCCGGCGGCGGCCACCGCGCGGGCCTTGGCGACGACGGTCTCGTAATTGACCGTGTCGGCGATGTGCTCGCAGTCATGGGTGGCGACGTCCAGCTCGACATCGACCACCAGCGGCTGGCGACGGCCGTACTCGTGCTCGTAGACGCCGATCTCGACGTCCAGCTGAAGGGCTCGGACGAACACCTTCATCATCACCACCCGCGCGGGCGTGGCGTCGATGGCGTCATCGGGGGCGGAGATGGGGAAGGACTGGGCCACGGGCTTCAGGGTGCGACGATGTCCGGCGTCTTCCAGCCCAGGTGCTGGCCGCCGTCGACGGCGATCATCTGGCCAGTGACGGACCTCGCGTCAACCAGATAGCGCAGCGCGGCGGCGATCTCGGCGGGATCGACCGGCCGGCCGAGCGGCACGCCGCGCGCCTCGGCCTCGAACTCGCCGGGGCGCTGGTGGACCGAGGGCAGGACCGGGCCTGGCCCGATGGCGTTGACGCGGATGCGCGGGGCCAGCGCCTGGGCGGCCATGCGCGTGGCGTCCCACAGGCCGGCCTTGGCCAGGCCGTAGCTGAAGAACTGCGGGGTCGGCTTCCACACCCGCTGGTCGATGATGTTGACCACCAGGCCCTCGCGTCCCGGCGGCAGGGCGGCGGCGAAGGCCTGGATCAACAGCACCGGCGCGCGCAGGTTGACGGCGGCGTGGGCGTCGAACGAGGCGGGGGTGAGGGTGTCGAGCCGGTCGTCCTCGAACAGCGATGCGCTGTTGACCAGCAGGGCCAGCGGCCCAAGCGCCGCGCCGGCCTCGGCGACCAGGGCCGGCAGGGCGGCCGCGTCGGCCAGGTCGGCGCAGAACGCCGCGGCGCGGCGGCCGGTCGCGCGGATCTCGGCGACCACGGCGTCGGCGTCGTCGGAAGGGGCGCGGCCGTGGACGGCCACGTCATAGCCGCAGGCGGCGGCCTCCAGGGCCAGGGCGCGGCCGATGCGGCGGCCCGCGCCGGTGACCAGCGCCGCGCCGCGAGACGTCCCGGCCATGGCGCGCAGTCGTCTCGCGCTTAGTCGGCGCGGCCGAATTCGATGATGTTCAGCGCCACGATCACGGCGAGGAAGGCGACGATCATCAGGATCGCGGACATGGCGCGGACTCCGACAAGGCAAAACGGTCATCCGGGCTTTAGCGGCGCCGGCCGGGAACCGCAAGGGCGGCCAGGTCGCCGCCCCGGCCGACGCCCGTTGACAGACCGCCGAGATCGTTCCGAGAATCGCCGCCCGCCGGCATGTTATCAGACCTTTCTATGCTCAATATCGGGAGGGGGCCTTGAAGCGAGCGGCCGTTCTAGTCGCGGGGGTGCTATTGTTCGCCGCCTGTGATCGAAAGGTCGGCGGGTTCGCACATGAAAGGGGCGCTTCCGCGACGCTGCTCAATGAGGAAATCCTGGAAATATTGAATGCGCGCGCAGGCTCTGAAGCGTGCTGCTTCTATGTTGGAAGGGATGAGGCCGGGCAAAACGTGTACGGTCCGCTGAAGGCGTCGCGAGAATTGCACTTCATGGTGCGGCGTCGGGCGAGTAACGAAGATATCATCTGCGGTTACTCGGGCTTTCCTCCAGCCAAAGCATTTAACGGGCAACCTATGTCCTCGGGCTTCGATACCGTCTTTGTCGTTCTGGGACGGCGTCTCTATCTCCGGGAAGACCTTCGAGGTGAAGGCTTTGAACGGATGCAGGATCGATGGTGCGGTCCTGATTGGGTGAAGCCGATGTGGATACAGCCCGTCGCCTAAGGGGGGCGGACTTTGGTGGAACGTCCGTCAGCCAGGTGAACATGGTCGATCATCTTTTCGCCGACACCTATCTCGCCGCGCTCTACGACGCTTGGCACCCAAGATCCGAGCGAGACGACTACGATTTCTACCTGCCGCGCATCATGTCCGCCGAGTCGGTGCTGGACGTCGGCTGCGGCACGGGCGTGCTGCTCGCGGATGCCCGTCGACGAGGGCATCGCGGCCGACTCTGTGGTCTCGATCCCGCGACCGGCATGTTGGAACGGGCGCGGCGGCGCCAGGACGTCGAATGGGTGCTGGGCGATCTCGCCACGACGCGTTGGGCGCGTCCGTTCGACCTCATCGTCATGACCGGCCACGCCTTTCAAGCCATCGTCGCGGACGAGGAGCTCAAGGCGTTCGCCGCCGCCGTGCGCCAGATGCTGGCGCCCGGCGGCCGCTTTGCGTTCGAGACGCGAAATCCGGCGGCGCGCGCCTGGGAACGTTGGCGGCCCGAAAATGCGGTGTCGGTGCGAGGGCCTGAAGGCGAAGACGTCACGATCACGACGCGGATCGTGGCCGGGTTCGACGGCGACGCCGTCTCCTTCATCCACACCTTTACAGGCGACCATCCGGCGCTGCCGTTGGTCAGCCGCAGCACGCTCCGGTTCCTGGACGGGGACGGCGTGGATCGCCTGCTGCGGGGCGCTGGACTGGCGGTGGAGGAACGGTTCGGAGATTTCCAGGGCGGCCCGTTCGTGGCGGACAGCCCCGAAATCATCACCGTCGCGCGGGCCGAGCCTTAGGCCCGGGACCTTCGCCTCGCTCCGGTTTGCTTCTAGTCTGGCGACCATGCCGTGGCGCCGCCGAATCGAACCCTTCACCCGTCCTTTCGTCCATGCGGCCTTCCGCCTGACGCGGGGCATGACGCTGGGCGTGCGCGGGCTGGTCACCGACAGCCAGGGGCGGGTGCTGCTGATCGAGCACACCTATCTGCCCGGCTGGTACATGCCCGGCGGCGGCGTCGAGCGCGGCGAGATCGCCGAGCAGTCCCTGGCCAGGGAGCTGGTCGAGGAGGCCGGGGTGCGGCTCACCGCCCGCCCGCGCCTGGTCTCGTTCCATTCCAACGACCTGCGCCACCCCGGCGACCACGTGCTGATCTACCGGGTCGAGGCCTGGGAGCCGTGCGAGGCGACCTCGCGCGGCGAGATCCACGCCCTGGACTGGTTCGCCCCCGACGCCCTGCCCGAAGGCGTCACCGCCTCGACCCGGCGGCGGATCGAGGAGGCGCTGGGCGGCGCCGAGGCTGACCCGTTGTGGTGACCCCGGCCCGCCTTAGCAGGCGCCGACGCGCTTGCCGGACCAGCGCACGCCGATGGTGAAGGGGCCGGCGACCTCGTTGCGGCCCTTCAGCACGCCCTTGAGCTCGTAGCTGTCGGCCGAGACGGGTCCCGACACCAGGCCCGTGGCGGCGCCCTGGCCGTTGTCGCAGGCGACGCCGACGTTGAGCGTCCCGCCGGTCTGGCTCCACTGCGTGATCTTGCAGGCGACCACGTCCCGTTGCAGCCGGGCGGCGATGGTCGCGCGCAGGTCCTTGGCGGCGGCGGCGCTGAGGCATTCGCCGCCGCCCGCCGGCGGGACGGTCTGGTTGTTCAAGGTGTAGTCGCTGCGATGCGTCCAGCGGCCGGGAGCGATCGACGACGACTGGGCGACGGCGCAGCCGGCCGCGAGGGCGGCGATCAGGACGGCGGTCAACGCCAGGGGGGCGGCGAACGAAGGCTTCATCGACGTCCTCGGGAATCGTCAGGGCGTAAGACGCATCTCTTAGGCGAGGCCGGCCGGCCTGTCGCGCCAAGGTTCGACGACGTCGTCGTCCGCGGCAGGCGACGCCGCCGCCGCGATGGCGTAAGTCCGGGTCTCCCGGCGGCTGGTCCGCGCGCCGCAGACGAGCTTTCGATGTCGCCTTCCCGCCCCGCCGTCCCGCCCCGCGTCGCCGTCGTCGGCGGCGGTCCGGCCGGGCTGATCGCGGCCGAGACCCTGGCCGCGGCGGGCGTCTGCGTGGTGGTTCACGAGCGCATGCCGACCTTCGGGCGCCGACTGCTGATGGCGGGGCGCGGCGGGCTGAACCTCACCCATTCCGAACCGTTCGAGGCTTTCGCCGGGCGCTACGGCGAGGCCGCCGGCCGGCTGAGGCCCTATCTGGCGGCCTTTCCCCCGGCGGCCCTGACCGCCTGGGCCGAGGGGCTGGGCCAGCCGGTGTTCGTCGGGTCGAGCGGTCGGGTGTTCCCCAAGGCGCTGAAGGCCTCGCCGCTGTTGCGGGCCTGGCTGGCCCGGCTGGAGGCGGCGGGCGTGGCCTTGAAGGCGCGGTCGCAATGGCTGGGCTGGGACGCGGCGGGCCGGCCGTTGTTTCGCGACGCCGACGGCGCGGTCGCGCCCGAGGCGGCGGACGCGACGGTGCTGGCCCTGGGCGGCGCCAGCTGGCCGAGGCTGGGGGCGGACGGGAGCTGGGGGGCGCTGCTGGCGGCCCAAGGCGTTCCGCTCGCGCCGTTCCGCCCCGCCAACTGCGGCTTCGAGGCGGCCTGGACCCCGCTGTTCCGCGAGCGTTTCGCCGGCCAGCCCCTGAAGACGGTGGCGCTGAGCTTCGCCGGGCGCGCGGTGCGGGGCGAGGCGACGGTCGCCGCCTACGGCCTGGAGGGCGGCGCGATCTACGCCCTGTCGGCGGCGCTGCGCGACGCGATCGCGCGGGACGGCGAGGCGGTGCTGACCATCGACCTGCGCCCCGACCTCGCCGAGGCCCGGCTGGCCGAGCGCCTGGCGCGGCCGCGCGGCGGACAGAGCCTGGCCAACCACCTGCGCCGCGTCGCCGGCCTTTCCCCGGTCGCCGCGAACCTGCTGCGCGAGGCGGCCGGCGGCACCCCGCCGGCCGACCCCGCCGCCCTGGCCCGGCTGATCAAGGCCGCGCCCGTGCGGCTGACCGCCGCGCGGGGCCTGGATCGGGCCATATCCAGCGCCGGCGGCGTGACGCTGGGCGCCGTGGACGAGGCCCTGATGCTCAAGGCCGCGCCGGGCGTGTTCGTCGCCGGCGAGATGCTGGACTGGGAGGCGCCGACGGGCGGCTACCTCTTACAGGCCTGCTTCGCCACCGGCGTCGCGGCGGCGCGGGGCGTCCTGCGCCGGCTCGGCCTGGAGCCGGACGCCCCGTCCTGACCGCTTGCGCGATCAGGCGGCCAGCCGCCCGACGACGTCTTCCAGCGTCACGCGCCCCAGGAAACCGCCGGCGCCGACGGCATCCTCCCCCGCCTCGATGGCGTGGGCGAAGCGCACCGCCGGATCGTCCTCCAGCCGGTGCGCCAGGGCCTGAACGCGCGGACGGTCGGCGAGGCGGGCGGCGTCGAGGTGCTCGACCCAGCGGATGACGCCGGTGAAGTAGGCGTCGGCGATGGAGCGGGCGTCGCCGCCCAGCCAGGCGCGGCCCTCCAGCATGGCCTCGATCTGGTCCAGGGCCTTGCCGACGTGTTCCCGGCCGAACGCGGTCAGGACCGGACGCGCCGGGTCGTCCTCGGCCATGTAGCGGGCCGCCCACAGCGGGGTGAACATCGGCACGAAACCGGCGTTGAGGAAGGCCAGGGCCTGGTTGACGCGATCGAAGGCCGGCGAGCCCTGGTCGCCGACCAGCCGCCTCGCCGGGTCGCCCGCGGCCAGGTGGTGCAGGATGGCCGAGCTTTCGCTCAACAGGGTCCCGGTCTCGGTCAGCAGGGCCGGGGTCTTGCCTTTGGGATTGATGCGCGAGAACAACGCCCCGCGCGTCTGGACGGGCATCTCGACCCGGCAGAGGCGGTAAGGGCAGCCCGACCATTCGAGGGCGACGATCGCGCCGAAGGAGCATCCGTGCGGGACGCCGTAGAAGAGCAGAGGTTCCATGTCGATTCCAGCTATTGGTGTGAGGGCCGCGGCTGGCGTTGATATGGTCTCGCCTCCATATCGTGTAAATTACGCACAAAAATGTGCGTGCTCACATTTTTTATACCAGGTGACGGTTTGAAAGACGCAGTCTCCAGATGCAACATTCACGAGTCCATGCGTCTTCTTAGCGGGCGCTGGCGGACTCTTGTTCTCTATTACCTGATCGAAGGGCCGAAACGTTTCGGCGACTTGCGACGGGACAATCCGAAGATCTCGCCGCGCATGCTGACCCTCGAACTGCGCGAACTGGAGGCGGCCGGGGTCATTTCGCGCACGGTCTATCCCGGCGCCGTGGCGCGGGTCGACTACGAGCTGACCGAACAGGGGCGGGAGCTGATCCCGATCTTCGAGGCCCTGGGACAATGGTGGGAGGGGCTGCGGCCGGTCCTCGTCGAAACGGAGAGCCTCGCGCACGATTGATACGCATGTTTGAACGCCAGCCCCCTTCCACCCTGAACGACGATCACTAATATGTCCCCGAGAAGGCCGGCTGGTCCCAGCCTCCATGGCCCGAGGGAAGGCGAGGAGAAGCGCATGCGCGACTATCTGAAGTTCTACATCGACGGCGAGTGGGTGGACCCGATCCAGCCCAAGACGCTGGACGTCATCAACCCGGCCGACGAGACGGTCGCGGGCCGCATCTCCATCGGCTCGGCGGCCGATGTCGACGTCGCGGCCAAGGCCGCGCGCAAGGCCTTCGCCACCTGGTCGCTGACCAGCCGCGAAGAGCGCATCGACGTGCTGGAGCGCATCGTCGTCGAGTACCAGAAGCGCTACGAGGACATGGCCAAGGCCATCACCGAGGAAATGGGCGCTCCGTCCTGGCTGGCCCAGCGGGCCCAGGCGGCCATGGGCCTGGCCCATGTGCAGACCGCCATCGGCGTGCTCAAGAACTACAAGTTCGAGGAAGAGCGCGGCACCACCCGGCTGGTCAAGGAGCCGATCGGCGTCTGCGGCTTCATCACCCCGTGGAACTGGCCGGTCAACCAGATCGCCTGCAAGGTGGCCCCGGCCATCGCCACCGGCTGCACCATGGTGCTGAAGCCGTCCGAGATCGCGCCGTTCAGCGGCTACATCTGGACCGAGATCCTGCACGCGGCCGGCGTGCCGGCGGGCGTGTTCAACCTGGTCAACGGCGACGGCCCCGGCGTCGGCGCGGCGATCAGCTCGCACCCGGAAGTGGACATGGTCTCGTTCACCGGCTCGACCCGCGCCGGCGTCGAGGTGGCCAAGGCCGCCGCCCCGACCGTCAAGCGCGTGCACCAGGAGCTGGGCGGCAAGTCGCCGAACATCATCCTGGAGGACGCCGACTTCGAGAAGGCCGTCGCGGGCGGCGTCTCGTCGGTGATGATGAACTCGGGCCAGTCGTGCAACGCCCCGACCCGGATGCTGGTGCCGGAAAAGAAGATGGACCAGGTCATCGCCATCGCCCGGGCGGCCGCCGAGGCGCACACGGTCGGCGATCCGAACGGCAATTCCAAGCTGGGCCCGGTGGTCTCCGAGACCCAGTGGAACAAGATCCAGGGCCTGATCCAGAAGGGCATCGACGAGGGCGCGACCCTGGTCGCCGGCGGCGTCGGCCGGCCGGAGGGCCTGGACAAGGGCTACTATGTGAAGCCGACCGTCTTCGCCAACGTCACCAACGAGATGACCATCGCCAAGGAGGAGATCTTCGGGCCGGTGGTGTCGATCCTCGGCTATGACAGCGTCGACCAGGCGGTGGATATCGGCAACGACACCGAATACGGCCTGGCCGCCTACGTCTCGGGGACCGACCAGGAGGCGGTGCGCCAAGTGGCCCGCCGCCTGCGCGCCGGCCAGGTCAACCTCAACGGGGCCGCGCCCGACCTGATGGCGCCGTTCGGCGGCTTCAAGATGAGCGGCAACGGCCGCGAGTGGGGCGACCTCGCCTTCCACGAGTTCCTGGAGGTGAAGGCGGTCCTGGGCTACGGCGCCCAGCAGGCCGCGGAATAGGCTGACGAGGCCCGGCGAAGGAGACTTCGCCGGGCCTTTCGCTTTCTTGGCGCAGGCGACCCGGAACACCGGGCGCGATGGGAAGAGACACCGGAGGAAGACCATGGCGGATGCGACGCCGGCGCGGTTCGTGGCGGACATCTCGCGCGTGCAGGACGGCGCGCGCCCCGACGCCGTCGCCCTGTGGTTCGAGGGGCGCGAGACCACCTATGCGGAGCTGGACCGGCTGGCCTCGCGATGCGCCAACGCCCTGATCGACGCGGGGGTGAAGCCCGGCGACCGCGTCGGGGTGCTGGCCAAGGGCAATGACGACTTCTTCGTGCTGTGGCTGGGCTGCGCCAAGGCGCGGGCCTGCCTGACGCCGGTCAACTGGCGGCTGGCCCCGCCCGAGATCGCCTTCATCCTCAAGGACGCCGGCGCCCAGGTGCTGGTCTGCGGCGCCGACTACGCCGACGTGGTCGACACCATGCTGGGCGAGGTCGAGCTGCATCGCCTGGTCCAGTTCGAGCCCGGCCACGCCCGCTGGCCGGCGTTCCGCGACTGGATCGGCGCCCATCCGGACCGCGATCCGAAGCTGCCGGCGCTGGAGGACGACGACGTCATCCAGCTCTACACCTCCGGCACCACCGGCCTGCCCAAGGGCGTGCAGCTGACCAACGGCAACTACGCGGCCCTGTTCGAGTGCGCCATCGCCGCCGACTGGGGACGCTACGATCCGGGCGACGTGGTCATGGACGTCGCGCCGCTGTTCCACGTCGCCGGGGCCAACACCGGCGTCCTCGCCCTGCTGCAGGGCTGCCGGCTGGTGGTGATGCGCGAGGTCGAACCGCGCGCGCTGCTGGAGACGCTGCAGGGCCAGAGGGTCAACCACGTCTTCCTGGTTCCGGCCCTGATCAACATGCTGTTGCAGTTCCCCGGCGCCGGCGAGGCCGACTTCTCCTCGCTGAAACGGATCTTCTACGGCGCCTCGCCCATCGCCGAGGACGTGCTGATCCGCGCCGCCGCGCTGTTCGGCTGCACCTTCACCCAGCTCTACGGCCTGACCGAGACCATCGGCGGCGGCGCCTATCTGCCGCCGCTCGACCACGATCCCGCGCGCGGCAAGCTGCGCGCCTGCGGCAAGCCCTGGCCCGGCTTCGAGATGCGGGTGGTCAAGCCGGGCGGCGAGATCGCCGCGCCGTTCGAGGTCGGCGAGCTGCAGATCCGCTCCAGGGGGGTGATGAAGGGCTATTGGAACCGCCCCGACGCCACCCGCGAGGCCATCGACGCCGAGGGATGGTTCAAGTCCGGCGACGCCGGCTATGTCGACGGCGACGGCTATTTCTACATCCACGACCGGGTGAAGGATATGATCGTCACCGGCGGCGAGAACGTCTATCCGGCCGAGGTCGAGAACGCCCTGTTCGGCCACCCGGACGTGGCCGACGCCGCCGTCATCGGCGTGCCCGACGAACGCTGGGGCGAGGCGGTCAAGGCGGTGGTGGTGCTCAAGCCCGGCGCGGTCGCCGACCCCGGCGCGATCATCGCCCACTGTCGCGAGCGGATCGCCGGCTACAAGACGCCGAAGTCGGTCGATTTCGTCGCCGTGCTGCCGCGCAATCCCTCGGGCAAGGTGCTGCGCCGCGAGCTGCGCGCGCCCTATTGGGAAGGCAAGGGGCGCATGGTCGGGTAGAGATGGGGCCCTATGCGGGGCGTCCCTCGGGGCGGCGTGGCGAACGGGCGTTTGACGTCGCCGGCCCATCGGCTACTGTCTCAACAAAACAATGATAACCTACCGGGAGACGCCAGGATGAGCCCAGCGGACGGCGCCGCCGCGCCCGCCACCGAAGCCTTGCCGCCGTTCAAGCCCCTGCCGATGAAGGGAGCGTCGGTGGATGTCGAGCGCCGGGCCGACGGCTCGATCCTGATCCGTTCGCGCCATGCGCCCGGATGCGGTCCGCGCTCCATCCCGCACCTGCTGGCCGAGCGCGCCGCCGCCCATCCCGACCGCCCCTACATGCACCAGCGCGCGCCCGGCCACGGCCCCTGGAGCGGCGTCACCTACGGCGCGGCCAAGCGCGCGGCCGACGGCGTGGCCCAGTGGCTGCTGGACCACGGCCTGACCGCCGCCGACAGCGTGATGATCCTGTCGGCCAACTCGATCGAGCACGCGGTGATGACCCTGGGCGCCTATACGGCCGGCGTGCCGGCGGCGCCGATCAGCCCGGCCTACAGCTTGATCTCCACCGACCACGCCAAGCTTAGGCACTGCTTCAAGGTGGTCAGGCCCAAGGTGGTGTTCGCCCAGAGCGGCGCGGCCTTCGCCCGGGCGTTCGACACCCTGCGCGCCCTCGACCCCGGCCTGATCTTCGTCACCGTCGACGGGGCGGGCGAGGGAGCCATCCCCTACGCCGAGGCGGCCGGCGCCGAGCCGACGGCGGCGGTCGAGGCGGCGCGCGAGACCTTGGACCACGCCACGGTGGCCAAGTACCTGTTCACCTCCGGCTCGACCGGCATGCCCAAGGGCGTGCCCCAGACCTTCGGCATGATGGCGGGCGTCATCGCCGGCCAGGACGGCCTGCGCGACGAGGAGCCCGATCCGGACCTGGTTCCGCAGAGCCTGGAATGGATGCCGTGGAGCCACATCTCGGCCGGCAACATCGGCTTCAACGCCGTGCTGTGGAACGGCGGCACGGTCTATCTCGACGAGGGCAAGCCGTTGCCCGGCATGTTCGAAACCACGATCAAGAACCTCTACGAGGTCTCGCCGATCGTGTTCGGCTCGGCCCCGATCGCCTTCGGCATGCTGGCCGAGGCCATGGAGCGCGACCCGGTGCTGCGCCGCTCGTTCTTCAGGAACCTGCGCTATATGGCCTATGGCGGCGCGACCCTGTCCAACGACGTCTACGACCGCATCCAGGCCCTGGCCGTGGCCGAGACCGGCTGGCGCATCCCGCTGGCCACCATGTACGGCGCCACCGAGACGCAAGGCGTCACCGTCACCCACTGGGCCACCGAGCGGGTCGGGCTGGTCGGGCTGCCGCTGCCGGGGATCACCCTCAAGCTGGTGCCGAACGGGACCAAGCTGGAGGTGCGGGTCAAGGGGCCGACCGTCACCAGCGGCTATCACAACGATCCCAAGAAGACCGCCGAGGCCTTCGACGAGGAAGGCTTCTACAAGCTGGGCGACGCCGCCCGCTTCGTCGACGAGGCCGACCCGGCCCAGGGCCTGGTGTTCGACGGCCGCGTGACCGAGGACTTCAAGCTCGACAGCGGCACCTGGGTCTCGGTCGGCACCCTGAGGCCCGACCTGGTCGCCGCCTGCAGTCCCTATGTCCACGACGCGGTGATCGCCGGTCAGGACAAGCCGTTCATCGGCGCGCTGTTCTGGCCGTCGATGGCCGGGCTGCAGGCCCTGGCCGCCGATCCGGGGCCGGGTTCGCCGCTGGAGAAGCTGGCGGTCATCCTCAAGGACCGCCTGGCCGCCTTCAACGCCGATGCGGGCGGCTCGTCGCGCCGCGTCGGCCGCTTCACGATCATGACCGAGCCGCCGTCGATCGACGCCGGCGAGATCACCGACAAGGGCTACGTCAACCAGCGCGCCACCCTGGAGCGCCGCTCCGGCCTGGTCGCCGCGCTCTACGCCAATTCCGCCGCCGACGGCGTCTTCAGCCTGTAGGGGACTTCATCCCATGCTCGATCAGCATTTTCGCGCCATGCTCGACGCCCTCGCGGCGGTGGAGACCCCGCCGGTCGCCCTGGTCCCGGTCGAGATGGTCCGGGCCGGCTACCGCATGCAGCGCGTGGGCATCGACGCCGGCGCGCCGCGCGACCTCGACGTTCGCGATCTCCAGGTCGCCGGCGCCGCCGGGCCGCTGAAGGCGCGGCTCTATACGCCCAAGGGCGCGGCGGCGGTCGGGCCGGGGATCGTCTATTTCCATGGCGGCGGCTTCGTCATCGGCGACCTCGATACTCACGACGACTTCCTGCGCCGGTTGAGCGCGGCCTCGGGCGTGCGGGTGCTGTCGGTCGACTATCGCCTGGCGCCCGAGCATCCGTTCCCGGCCGCCCATGACGACGGCCTGGCCGCCGTGCGCTGGGCCTTCGACCATGCCGCCGAGATCGGCTTCGACCCGGCGCGGATCGCGGTCGGCGGCGATTCCGCCGGCGGCAACCTGTCGGCCTGCATCTCCCTGGAGATGCGCGACGATCCTGGGCGCAGGCTGGCTTTCCAACTGCTGCTCTATCCGGCCACCGCCATGGACCAGAACACGCCCTCGCGCGCGGCGCTGGCCACCGGCTATGTGCTGACCGCCGAGGTGATGAAGTGGTTCGGCGACAACTTCGCCGTTGCCGGCCACCCCGACGCCCGTCGCGCCGAGCCGGCCCATGTCGCGGACCTGTCGGGGCTGCCGGCGGCCCTGGTGGTCACGGCCGGCTTCGACCCGCTCAAGGACGAGGGACGCATCTACGCCGAGCGTCTGGCTAAGGCCGGCGTGGCGGCGGACCATGTCGAGCACCCGGCCTTCGTCCACGACTTCTATATCATGGCCGGCGTGGCGCCGGCGGTGATCCCCGCGATCGAGGACACCGCCGCCCGGCTCAAGCGGGCCTTGGCCTAGGCCACAGCTGGTCGGCGGGCAGGCCCAGCACCCTGGCCGCCGCGGCGTGCAGGCTGGCGGGGCCCAGCCGGCCGCCCTTGGCCGCCGCCCTGATCCAGTCGGCGATGTTCCCGCCCGTGCGGTCGTAGCCGTCGGCCTTGAGCAGGCCGTAGAGGCCGGCGGCCAGCACGTGCATGCCGTCGTCCGACCTGGCCCAGCGTTCGGCCGGCGGCTTGGCCACGCCCAGGTGTTCGCCGACGATCTGGTCCAGCGCCTGGACGGTGTCCTCGTTGAGCAGGCCCTCCAGCGTGTTGTAACCGAAGGCGTGGTCGTGTTCGGCGATGATGCGGGTGAGGAGCGCGTCCTTCTCCAGCACCAGATAGGCGGCCTGGGCCGCCGGGCCCTTCATGTCGAACGGCGGATGCATCCCCTCGTGGCCGGCGATGCGGATGATGGCGTCGTCGGGATAGTCGACGTGGCACAGGAAGCGCCCGCCCTGGACGCGGACGCCGTGCGGCTTGGAGAACCATAGCAACACCACCTCGACCTGCGGATCGATCCGCCGGCCGAGCAGGCGCTCCTGTTCGGCCGCCACGTCGGCGCCGGCCAGGCGGGCTTGCAGCGCCGGCGCGCGCCTGGCCAGGGCGGCGTCGACGAGGCCATGCCGGAAGCCGGCGAAGTCCGCGGCCTTGAGGGCCTCGAAAACCGTGAGCAGCCGCTCACGCCCGGCCGTGAACCGCGTCCAGTCGGCCTCGTCCCAATAGGCCCCGCCCTTGTAGGGCGGCAGCAGCACGGTCTCGGCGGCGCGGGTCGAGGCGATCAGGTCGTCGAGGCTGGCGGTCGGCCCGCCCGACAGGATGGTGCAAAGGCCCGGCCCGAGCAGGGCGCCGGCCTTGTCCGCCTCGGCGTGCAGGCTCATCAAGGCGTCCGTCGCCGGCTGGGACAGCCTGGGCTTGAAGGCGGCCAGCTCCTGTTCGTAGAAGCGCGCGTAGAACGGCTTGCCCGACAGCGGCCCAAGGAAGCACAGGGCGTCGAAACCCTCCGATCCGCCCAGCCGCCATCGGGTGCGCACGGCGGCGGCCAGGCTGGCGGCGGGGGCGAGCGCTGCGGCGCAGAGGGCCACGGCGGCGGAGGCGAGGATCTGGCGTCTGTTCATGCCGCCAGCATCGCGCCGGTTCAGGCGGCGGTCTTGAATCCATTTGCAGGCCGTCCGGCCTCGGCTCTCCAGGCGCCGGGGGTGCGGCCGGTCAGCGCCTTCACGGCCCGGCCCATATGGGCCTGGTCGGCGAAGCCGGCCTCGGCGGCGATGTCGGCCAGGGGCGCCCGACCGTCGACGATGGCCCGCCAGGCCCGCCGGGCCCGCGTCTCCAGGCGAAAGCGGATCGGGGTTTCGCCATAGGCGCCGGCGAAGGCGCGCGACAGGGCGGCGGGCGACAGTCCCCGGTTGCGGCCCCACCCGCCCAGGCGCAGGGCGGGCTCGGCGGCGATCGCCCCGGCCAGTTCGTCGAGCCAGTCGGCCGGACGCGGCGCCAGCCGGACCAGGCCGTCGAGCAGGATGGCGAGGGCGGCGGCCGGATCGCGCTCGGCGGTCCGGGCGGCCGCGTCGGCGTCGCGGACCGCGCCGAGGCCGGTCGCCAGGTCGAGGCCGGCCGGCAGGGTCAGGTTGAGCACGCGCGCCCCTCGGGCGCCGATGCGGTTGCGATGCCCCTCGAAGGCGCCGTGCAGCACCGCCTGGCCCGGCTCGACGCGGACGCGGCCGAGCACGCCGGCCTCCTCGTAGCCGCCCTCCAGCACCAGGGCGACATAGGCCTCGCCGTGGCGGTGGCGGGGCAGGCTCGCGCCGGACGGCAGCTGCTGGCGATCGGCGACGCAGGTCATGGCCGCACTCTGCGCGCCCGCCACGGCCGCCGCCAGTTAAACCCGGGCAAGAAAAGAGCGGCCCGGATCGCTCCAGGCCGCCCAGTCGGGGCCGGCGTGCGGCCCCGTCCCCTCTTTTAGCTCTTAGAACTTGGCCCGCAGGGTCACGCCGTAGGTGCGCGGCGCGCCGAGGAAGGCGTCGTAGGTGATGGTGTCGCGGGTCGGGTCGTAGGTCGTGTGGGTGGCGTCGAGGCCCGACGAGCCTTGCAGCGGCCCGTTGAACACCACCTGCTTGTATTCCTGGTCGAACAGGTTCTGGGCCCAGACCTCGACGGTCCAGCGGTCGTCCTTGGTGCTGAGGCCGGCGCGGGCGTTGAACAGGGTGAAGGCCTTCTGCATCTTCGGCGGGAACAGGTCCGACCCGGTATTGTAGTCCGAGGTGTACTTGGCGCCGATGTTGAAGCGGGCCTTCAGCATGTCGCTGACCGGCGTCTCGTAGGTGACCGAGGCCGAACCCGACCATTCCGGCGCGAACGACAGGCGCGAGCCGGGCAGCAGGGCCAGGGCGTTGGTCGGATCGTTGGGGATCTTCTGGTCGCCGTAGGTGGTGTCGGCGTAGGTCAGGCCGCCCTGGACGCTCAGGCCCTGGACCGGGGTGAACCACAGCAGGTCGATGTCGACGCCCTTGGACTCGACCTCGGGGATCGAGCGCACGGCGAACGAGGTGCCGAGGAAGGTGTTCAGCTGGAAGTCGGTGAACTTCTGGTAGAACAGCGCCGCGTTCAGCAGCAGCGAGCGGTCGAGCAGGGTGGTCTTGGCGCCCAGCTCGTAGCTGTCGACGAACTCGGCCGGGAACGAGGTGTCGTAGATCGGCATGATGCCCGGCAGGCCGCTCTGCAGGCCGTTGGACGACTGGGTGCGGTCGAGGTTGAAGCCGGCGCCCTTGTAGCCGCGGGCGTAGGAGGCGTAGGTCATCACCTCCGGCGACCACCGGTAGGCGACCTTGGCCGTGCCCGACCATTCGCTGCTCGACAGGCTTTGCGAATTGGCGCGGCCGTTGAACAGCGGGTTGGCCCAGGGCAGGCACATGTTGCCGAGGATGGTCGGCTGGGCGGCCAGCGGGATGCCCAGGGCGGTCCACGCCCCCGCGGCCTGCCGCGCGATGGCGGTGGCGCAGCCTATGCCGCCGTCGCTGGTGCTCTGCGAGGTGTTGAGCGACTTGTCCTCGGAGGTCCAGCGCAGGCCTACGGTCAGGTCGAGCTTTTCGGTGATGTGCCAGGTGTCGTTGGTGAAGAGGGCGTAGGTCTTGCTCTCCTGGGTGTAGTGGTCATAGAGGCCCTGACCCGCCGCGAAGCTGGTGCCCGGCGCGCGGCCGTTGAGGCCGGCGACGAAGTTGGGGTTGCCGCCGGACAGCAGCATGCTCAGGTACTTCTCGTAGTCCGAGCCGTAGAGGAAGTTGGCGCCGTTGCTCAGCTGCTCGCCGGCGAAGAAGCCGCCGACCAGCCAGTCGACCTTGCCCACCTGGCCGGCCAGGCGCAGTTCCTGGCTGATGGTGGTGAAGCGCGAATAGTTGGTGCCGTCGTTCTGGCGGTAGGTGATGTCGGCGGTGGTGAAGTCGGAGTCCTGGCCGTTCTTGGTCTCCCACCGGCGCACGGCGGTGACCGAGGTCAGCTTGCCGAACGGCAGGTCGACATTGGCCTCGGCCGACACGCCGCCGTCCTCGACCTGAGAGCCGACCGCGCGGTTGGAATAGGCTTTGCGCGCCGAAGGGTTCGGATAGATCGACAGGCCCGTCGATGGCGCGGCCAGGGCGTTGATGATCGCGGCGGTCGGTCCGGTGCGGATCTGCACGGCGGCGCAGCAGTTCTCGTCGCGCTTGGTGTAGTCGGCGATGAACTTGATGCTGACGTCGGACGAAGGCGTGAACAGCACCTGGCCGCGAATCGTCCAGAAGTTCTGGTCGGCGTCCTCGGTGGTGGTGCTGGGGCCCTTGCCGTTGACCACGTCGTTGAAGCCGTCGCGCTTGCGGGCGGCGAAATAGAGCCGGCCGGCGGCGACGTCCTGGACGATGGGGCCGGTGACCGACACCGAGCCGCCGACGGCGCCGTAGTTGCCGGCCGTCAGCTCGGCGTTGCCGCCGAAGGTGAACTCCGGCTCTTTGGTGATGATGCTGATGACGCCGGCCGAGGTGTTCTTGCCGAACAGCGTGCCTTGCGGGCCCTTCAGCACCTCGATGCGCTGCATCTCGCCGAGGTCGCCGAAGCTGACGCCGTTGCGGGGGCGATAGACGCCGTCGATCACCACGCCGACCGAGGATTCCAGGCCGGGGTTGTCGCCGACGGTGCCGACGCCGCGGATGCGGGCGGTGGTCGAGGCCTCGGAGGTGGTCGAGGTGACGGTGAGGCCGGGGGTCAGGATCGTCAGGTCCTTGATGTCCTTGACGCCGGTGTCCTGCAGCAGCTTCTGCGGCAGGGCCGTGACCACGATCGGGACGTCCTGCAGGTTCTGCTCGCGCTTCTGGGCGGTGACGACGATCTCGTCGACGGTGCGCGGCGCCTCCTGGGCCTCGGCCGCGACGGCGGCGCCGGTCACGACGGCGAGCACGGCGACGGAAGCCGTCGCCTTGACGTATTGGGAGAACCTCATTTCCTACCCCGGTGTAGCGCGGCGCGCGCGCCGCCTTGTTGCAATGCGCCCCGTATTCGGGGTCGTTGCGCAACGCTAAACGGCCGTTCGGAAGGGCGCAAAGCCGTCAAACCGCGTTCGATGACGAAAACTGGACGCTGTGACGGAAAAGCGACAGCTTTTGGCGGGGCCTCAGGCCTCGACCGGCCTGCGGCGCGCGCTCCAGGCCAGGACGGCCATGCCGGCCAGGGCGGACGCCGCCGATCCGGCGATGACGCCCAGGCGCACCTGCGTCTGGATCAGCGGGTCGCGCGGATCGAAGGCCAGGGCGCCGATGAACAGGCTCATGGTGAACCCGACGCCGCACAGCAGCGCCGCGCCGTAGAGGTCGAGCCAGGTCGCGCCCGAGGGCCGGCGCGCCAGGCCAAGGCTCACCGCCAGGGCCGACAGGGCCAGGACCCCGACCTGCTTGCCGATCAGCAGCCCGGCCATGATGCCCAGGGGAACCGGCGCGAACAGCTGGCCCAGCGACAACCCCTTGAACGAGAAGCCGGCCGCGACGAAGGCGAAGAACGGCAGGATGCCGTAGGCGACATAGGGGTGCAGGCCGCTCATCGCCCGCTTCAGGGCGCTCTCGCGGCCGGGGCGCGGGGCGGCGATCGGCACGGTCAGGGCGGCGGCGACGCCCGCCAGCGAGGTGTTGACCCCCGATTCCAGCGCCAGCGCCCACACCGCCGCGAAGCCGACGGCGTAGAGGAACAGCGGCGCCGAACGCCAGAACGACATCAGCGCCATCGCCGCCAGCACGCCGCCGGCGGCGGCCAGGGCCCAGACCTGCACCTTGGCGGTGAACAGCACGGCGATCAGGGCCACCGCGCCCAGGTCGTCGGCGATGGCCAGGGTCAGCAGGAACACCCGCAGCGAGGCCGGCAGGCGCGGCCCGATCGCGGCCAGCGCCGCCAGGGCGAAGGCGATGTCGGTGGCGGCGGGCGTCGGCCAACCGCCGGGTTGGCCGTTCGGCCCGAGGTTGAAGGCCAGATAAACCAGGGCGGGCGCGACCATCCCGCCGACCGCCGCCAGCACCGGCAGGGCCAGCTTGCGCGGATTGGACAACTCGCCCTTGAGGATCTCGTACTTGATCTCCAGGCCGACGACGAAGAAGAACACCGCCATCAAGCCGTCCTTGGTCCATTTGAGGACGGACTTGGTGTGGTCGAAAGCGCCGATATGGATGGTCAGGTCGGCGTTGATGAAGGCGAAGTAGCGGGCCGCCCAGGGCGAGTTCGCCCACAGCAGCGCCAGCAGCGCGGCGACGCCCAGGAAGGCGCCGGCGCCGGCTTCGGTCTTCAGGAAATCGAGAGTCGGACGGGACGCCATCGGGCCTGAATAGCATGGCGCCGGCGGCGCGGGACTGAAATCGGCGTGAAAGCCGCCGCCTCAGGCGGTCTGGGCCGCGCCGCGCGGAACGGGGCGGCGCACCGCCTCCAGCGCCTGAACGAAGGCGTCGCGCCAGGCGGCGACGTCGTGGGTCGCGACGCCGTGCTGCAGGATCTCCCACCGCCGCTTGCGCTCGGCCCGGTCCATCGACAGGGCCCGCTTCAGGGCCTCGGCGGTCTCTTCCGGCGAGAACGGGTTGATGATCAGGGCGTCCTTCATCTGGGTGGCCGCCCCGGCGAACCGCGACAGCACCAGCACGCCGGGATCGGCCGGGTCCTGGGCGGCGACGAACTCCTTGGCCACCAGGTTCATGCCGTCGCGCAGCGGCGTGACCAGCCCGACCTTGGCGGCGCGGTAGATGCCGGCCAGCTCGTCGCGCCGATAGTTGCGGTTGACGTAGCGCACCGGCGTCCAGTCCATGTCGGCGTAGGCGCCGTTGATATGGCCGGCCAGGGCGTCGAGCCGGGCGCGGATGTCCTGGTAGGCGTCGACCTGATCGCGGGTGGGCGGGGCGATCTGCAGCATGAAGACCTCGCGGCGCAGCGCCGGATTGTCGGCCAGCAGCCGCTCGAAGCCCTGCAACCGCTCCTCCAGGCCCTTGGAGTAGTCCAGACGGTCGACGCCGACGATCATGGCGCGGAAGGCGCCGGAGGCGGCGATGCGGTCATAGGTGCGCGCCGCCGCCGCCGACCGCGTGGCGCGGGCGAAGTCCTCGGCGTCGATGCCGATGGGGAAGGCGCCGGCCCGAACCGTCCGGCCGAACGCCGACAGCCGGCCGTCGGGCAGGACTTCGCCGCCGACCTCGTGCGAGACGTAGTCGCGGAAGGCGTCGAGCCACTCCTCGGTCTGGAAGCCGATCAGGTCGTAGGCGAACAGCGCCTCGGCCAGCTGGCGGTGCCGGGGCAGCGTCGCCACCAGTTGGCGCGCCGGCCAGGGGATGTGCAGGAAGAAGCCGATGGGATTGTCTACCCCCAGCCGGCGCAGCTCCCGCGCCATCGGGATCAGGTGGTAGTCGTGGATCCAGACCAGGTCGTCCTTCTCGATCAGCGGGCGGACGGTCTCGGCGAAACGGCGGTTGACGCGGTCGTAGCCCTGGCCGAACGAGCGGTCGTAGGCGGTCAGGTCGATGCGGTAGTGGAACAGCGGCCACAGCGTCTTGTTGGCGTAGCCGTTGTAGTATTCCTGCACGTCGACCTCTTCGAGGTCGACCGTGGCGACGGTGACGCCCTCGGCCCGCTTCATCGACAGGTGGCCGGTGAACTCGGGCGTGGTCTCGCCGCTCCAGCCGAACCACACGCCGGAATATTCCCGCAGCGCCGCCGCCAGGGCCATGGCTAGGCCGCCCTGGGTCGCCGAGCCCTTGGGCGAGGGCGGCGTCACCCGATTGGAGACCACGATCAGCCGGCTCATCGCACCGAGCTCCACGGCCGGCTGAGCAGGGCGGCGCAGTTGATCAGCCCGACCAGCGAATAGGTCTGGGGATAGTTGCCCCACAGGGCGCCGTCGCTGAGCGAGATGTCCTCGGACAACAGGCCGGCGGCGGTGCGGTGCGACAGCATCTCCTCGAACAGCGCGCGGGCCTCGTCGCTCCGCCCGGACAGGTGCAGGGCCTCGATGAGCCAGAAGGTGCAGAAGTTGAACGCCGTCTCCGGCGCGCCGAAATCGTCGGGAATGACGTAGCGCATCAGATAGGGGCCGCGCTTCAGGTCGCGCTCGACGGCCTGGAACGTGGCCTGGTGGCGCGGGTCGTCGGGCGACAGGAACCGCAGGTCGACCAGTTGCAGCAGGCTGGCGTCCAGCTCGTCGCCGCCGAAGCTGGCGGCGAAGCGGCCATGCTCGGCGTTCCAGGCGTCCTTCTCGATCCGCGCGCGGACGATCTCGGCGCGCGCCTTCCAGAAGGCGGCGCGGTCGGTCAGGCCGAGGGCCTCGGCGACGTTGCCCAGCCGGTCGCAGGCCGCCCAGCACATCACCGAGGAATAGGTGTGCACCGCCGCCCGGGTGCGGAACTCCCACAGACCGGCGTCGGGCTGGTCGTGCAGGGCGAAGGCGCGGTCGCCGACCTTCTCCAGGGCATGGAAGTCCTCGATCGAGCCCGGCCGCAGCAGCCGCTCGTCGAAGAAGGCGTGGGCGGCAGACAGGATGATCTGGCCGTAGACGTCGTGCTGGTGGTGCTCATAGGCCTGGTTGCCGGACCGCACCGGTCCCATGCCGCGAAAGCCGGGCAGGGCGTCGACGGTGCGCTCGCCGAGGCCAAGCTCCAGGCCGACGCCGTAGACCGGCTGGATATGGCCGCCGCCCGCCTGCCCGACGAGGTTGCGCAGATAGCCGAGATAGTTCTCCAGCATGTCGGCCGCGCCCAGGCGGTTCAGGGCTTGGACGACGTAATAGGCGTCGCGCAGCCAGCAATAGCGATAGTCCCAGTTGCGGCCGCTGTTCGGGGCCTCGGGGATCGAGGTGGTCAGGGCCGCGACCACGGCGCCGGTCTCCTCGTAGGCGCAGAGTTTCAGCGCGATGGCCGCGCGGATCACCGCTTCCTGCCATTCCAGCGGCACCGTCAGGGTTCGGACCCATTCGCGCCAGGCGGTCACCGTCTCGTCGCGCATGCGCTTGAGGGTCGACAGCAGCTCGGCGTCGAAGCCCTCGTCCGGGCCGAGGAAGAAGCCCAGCTCCTTCTCCAGGCGAAAGGTGCGGCCAGAGACCACGTGGCTGACCGGGCAGTTGGTGGTCAGGCGCAAGGTGACGTCCGAGCACAGGAAGCGGACGTGGTTGGAGCCGGAGGTGCTCTCGGCCTCGCGCGCGCCCCAGTCGGCCGCCGGCTTCAGCCGGACGCGCGCCGCCGTCGTCCCGCTCAGGGGGCGTACGATGCGGACGAAGGCGGTCGGGCGGTAGATGCGTCCGAACTGGCGATAGCGCGGGCAGAAGTCGATGATCTCGATCGCCGCGCCGGCGGCGTCGATCAGCTCGGTGCGCAGCACGGCCGTGTTGCGCAGGTAGCTCTGGCGCACCTCTGCGAGGTCGTCGATCTCGATCGCCCACAAGCCTATGGCCTTGGCATCGGCCGGATCGCGGCTGGACAGCAGGTTGGAGAACACCGGGTCGGCGTCGACGCGGGGGGCGCAGGCCCAGACGAAGCGGCCCTGGCGGTCGATCAGCGCGCTGGCCGCGCAGTTGCCGATCGGGAACAGGTCGAGATCGTGCGGGCCGCCGTTCACGCCGCCGCCTCCAGCCAGGCCAGCACCGCCTCCACGTCGGGCAGGCGGAAGCGGGCGGCCGTCGGCCGGCCGGGGCCGACCAGCACGCCGAAGCCGCCCAGGTCGCGGGCGGCGGCGAAGGCGTCCTCGTCGGTCAGGTCGTCGCCGACGAAGACCGGCGCGTGGCCGGCGAACGGCCGCTCGGCCATGAACACCCGCAGGGCGTCGCCCTTGTCGGCGCCGGGCGTGCGCAGCTCGACCACCATGTCGCCGGCCTGCAGGGTCAGCCGTTCCTGGGCGGCGATGCGCCGGGCGGTCTCCTGCACCGCGTCGGCGCAGTCTGGCGAGCGGCGATAGTGCAGCGCCACGCTCAGCCCCTTGTCCTCGACCAGCAGGCCCGGATCGGCGCCGGCCAGGGCCTCGAAGGCGGCCTTGGCGACGGCGACGCCGGGATGGGCGGGGGCGCGGATCACCGCGCCGTCCTGGCGGCGCCGCTCCAGGCCGTGGACGCCGGCCGCCGCCGTCACCGCCCCTTCGAGGATGCGGTCGACGTCGGCGATGGGGCGGCCGCTGATCACCGCCAGGCGGCCGCCGGCCCGCTCGCGCAGGGCCGCCAGCAGGCCGTTGCGCCGGGCGTCCGGCTTCACGGCGTCGGGCGTCGGCGCGATGGGCGCGACGGCGCCGTCGAGGTCGAGAAACAGGGCCGTCAGGCCAAGGTCCAGGCGCGGCGGCGCAGCCAGCCTTTCGGCCGTTTCGGTGTCGGTCATGCCGCTCCCGATATGATGCTAACGTCAGGCGCCGGCTCTCGGGAAACCGAGGGCCGGGCGTATCGGAAACGCCCGGCCGGACAGGGAAGTTCCCTCGCGGGGGCCGCCGGCCTCAGGTCTGGCCGCGTCCGCGCTCCATCACCGCCGCGCGCCGGGCGGCCACCGACTGGGCGCTGACGCCGGGATTGAGCCGCGCCGAAACCTCCGCCTCGCAGGCCATGGCCTCGCCGAACGGCAGGGCGTAGCCGGCCTCGATCAGGGCCTTGTAGTCACGCTGGGGTTCGGCCGGAACCGAGGCCATGTCGCGGGCGAGCCGCAGGCAGGCCGGCATCAGGGCGTCCGCCTCGACCACGCGGTTGACCAGGCCCCAGCGCTCGGCCGTCGCCGCGTCGAGGAAATTGCCGGTCAGCGACAGCTCCTTGGCCCGGTACGGCCCGATCAGCCGCGACAGTTTCTGCGACAGGCCCCAGCCGGGCATGATGCCGACCCGGGCGTGGGTGTCGGCGAACCGCGCCGCCGTCGAGGCGATCAGCACGTCGCAGGCCAGGGCCAGTTCGAAGCCGCCGGTGATCGCCGCGCCGTTGATCGCGCCGATGATCGGCTTGGGGCAGGTGTCCATCGCGGCCACCGGATTGGCGCTTGGGTCGGCGCCGACCGCCGAGCCCAGCTCGCCCTCGGCCTGGCCCAGCTCCTTGAGGTCGAGGCCGGCGCAGAAGGCGCGGCCGGCGCCGGTCAGGACGATGACGCGCACGCCGTCGTCGGCGGCAAGGTCCAGCAGCGACTGGCGCAGGGCCGTCCGCAGCCCTCGCGACAGGGCGTTCATGGCTTCGGGCCGGTTCAAGGTGACGACGGCGACCGTGTCGGTTTTTTCGACGTTCAGCATGTGGTCTCCGCGGGGTGTCTTCGTTTTCTATCATAGGGCGCATGCAGTCGCCGCCGATGCCGAGCCAATAGGTCGCAGGGGCGCGTGATTGCAAAGTTGAAACAAAGCCCCCAATTCGGGGGACGCGCAGGAAGCGCGATCCTGACGCGCGGCGGATGGTCGCGACGCAGAACAAGGGCGGCGTTGCTACGTTGCTTCGACGGGGCTGATCGAGGTGTGCATGCATAACGAGGCCGAGGTCTCCGCCGAGCTGCGCCATCGTCTGAGCAACGTCCTGCAGTTGCTGACCACGCTTGGGCGCATGCGGCTTTCAAGGACCCAGGACGCCGAGGCGCGGCGCCAGGTGGGCTGGCTGCTCGAGGCCACCGGCGCCCTGGGCGTGCTTCATCACCGCATCGGCGCCGCCGAGGCCGGCGACTTCTCCGCTTTCCTGACCGAGATGGCCCCCGTCTGGCGCCGCCGGATCGGCAGGCGGCCGGTGCGCATCGAGATCGAGGCCGAGCCGGTGGTGGTGCGCGAGAATTCCGCCTCGGCCCTGGCGGTGATCGTCAACGAACTGGTGTCCAACGCCATCGTCCACGCCTTCGCCGACGGCCGCCCCGGCTGCATCACCGTCAAGCTGCGCGGCGCCGGCCGTGACGCCGCCGAGCTGGCGGTGAGCGACGATGGCGCGGGCTATGACGGCGAGGCCGCCCACACCTCCAAGCTCGGTCTTTGGCTGGTCTCCGGCCTCGCCGAGCAGCTGCGCGGCGAGATGGTCACCGACAGCCACGCCGGCGTGCGCGCGCGCCTGAATTTCCCGCTGAACTGACCGGGCTCAGGCCCTGGCCCTGACGGCCCTGGCCGGCGAAGCGTCCGGCTGCGCCCGGGCTTTGGCGACGGCTGGCGCAGGGCCTCGCCGCCGCCCCAGGGCGAAGGCCAGCCCCGCCGCCGCGCCGGCCAGGACCGCCAGGGCGAGGACGGCCTTGGGCCGCATCTGGGCGGCGGTGTAGAGGCTGGTCTCGCGCACGTCCTTGTAGAACGACCGCTCGCGCAGGTCGCCGCCGGGCTGATGCAGGTTGTCGCCCACGACCCGCCGCCGTCCGGCCTTGTCGCGATTGAGCATCGGCGTGAACCAGGCCAGCAGGGGGTCGGCCGCGAACGGCGCCAGCCCGGCCAGGGCCGCGACCAGCCGGCCGCCGGCGCCGATGGTGATCTCGCGCGTGCGGTGCTCGGCGGCGTACAGCACCGCCTGGGCCACCAGCGGCGTGGCGTAGACCGGCGGCGGGTTGCGCACCGGCGCGCCGGTCAGGTTGCGGGCGTGGTCCTTGTAGGGCGTATCGACCGCCGAGGGCTTGATCAGCGTCACCGACACCGGGGCCTTCTGCTCGATCATCTCCAGGCGCAGGGCGTTGGTGAACGCCCTGACCGCGTGCTTGGAGGCGCAATAGGGCCCCTTCAGCGGCACCGCCAGGTCGCCCAGCACCGAACCGATGTTGATCAGGGCGCCGCCGCCGTCGCGGGTCTTGAAATGCTCGACCGCCGCCAGCGAGCCGTAGACCACGCCCCAATAGTTGGTCTCCATCAGCCGGCGCTGGTCCTCGACCGGGGTGTCGGTGATATGGCCGAAGATCGACACCCCGGCGTTGTTGACCCAGGCGTCGAAGCCGCCGAAGCGGTCGAGGGCGGTCTGCACCACGGCGCGGACCTGGCTCTGGTCGCCGACGTCGGCGACGCAGTAGTCGGCCTTGGCGCCCTTGGCGGTCAGGTCGTCGCACACGGCCTTCAGCGCCTCGGCGTTGCGCGCGACCAGCAGCAGCCGGGCGCCGCGCTGGGCCGCCGCGCGGGCCGTCGACAGGCCGATCCCCGAGGTCGCCCCGGTGATGACGACGACCTGTTCGTTCAGCGGCTTCAGTTTCAGCTTCATTACGCGGCTCCGTTGGCGACCTCATTTAGGAACGGCGGCGCGCAAGGCCAGGTTCCTGCGGTCGCGGCGTTCGTCCTCAGCCGGCCAGCCAGCCGTGCTTGAGCGCCTCCAGCACGGCCAGCATGCGGCTGTTGACGCCCAGCTTCAGCTTGGCGTTGTCCATGTGCTTCTGCACCGTCGCGGCCGACAGGTCGAGGATGCGGCCGGTCTCCCACGCCGTCTTGCCCTGGCTGGCCCAGGTCAGGCACTCGATCTCGCGCGGCGAGAGCGGGCAGTCGCGCGGCGGCGCGTCGGCGCTCATCAGGCGCCGGCCGCGGCCGACATAGGCGTGGGTGGCGATGTGCAGGATCGAGCGGGTGGTGGGCGTGAAGTCCGGCGCCACCGTCATCAGCCGCATGGCGGTCACCGCGCCGGTGGCCTCGCGGATCGGGATGATCAGCCCCTCGGCCGGGCCGGCCTCGCGCGCCTCGTCGAACATGCGGGCGACGCGGGGGTCTTCCGCGCCGCGCCGGGCCTCGGTCCAGGTGAAGTCGCCGCCGCCGGCCAGGGCCCTGGGCACGCAGGGATCGACCTCGAAGTAGCGCTTGGCGTTGTAGTGGTCGCTCCAGAAGCTGTCCGGCCGGCCGAACAGGGTTCGCGGCGCCGGCGGCGACATCAGGTCGGCGACGTGGACATAGTTGAACCACCTGACGCCGAAGCGTTCGACCAGCAGGGCGAACTCTTCGTTCAGCGCTTCAAGAGGTTCACATCTGGGCGCGCGTTCGATGAAGCGAACCAGGGCGGCTAGGTCGGAAGGCACGATGCGCCGCAAATCGAGGAAACACAGGCCCTCGACAATGCCCGCTCGGAACGCGGGATGTCCAGCCCTATTCCCGCATGGGTGGTGGCCCGAGGCGAGCGAAGACGGCCGGGGGCGGTGCGCCGCCCGGCCGTTCGCCGATCAGCGCGGCGTCAGGAAGGCCGAGGAGATCCAGCCGCGGTTGCCGTTCTCGTCGTCGACCTGCCACCAGATGCCGTTCTTCTGACCGGTGGGATAGGCCATGTCGCCGGCGTGGAAGGTCAGCACCGCCTTGCCCTGGGTCGAGGGCGTGGAGCGCAGGACCTGGTTCGACTTGACGGTGTAGGCCTGCGAGCCGGCGTTGGCCGAGGCGGTTCCCGCCGCCGGCGCGTGGCTGGAGCGGATGTAGTTGACCAGGTCGATATAGGCGTTGAAGTAGGCGCCCGAGATCACCTTGCCGATGTCGGTGTCGGAATAGCCGCCGCCGGCCAGGGCTCCGAAGCCGGTGGTGCCGCCGAGGCCGCCGCCGCCGCCGAAGCCGATGTCGGTCTTCTGCGACACGCCCTCGGCCACGTAGAGCTGCTCGGTGGTGCGCGCGTCGACCAGGGTGATCAGCGTGTGCGCTTCCGACTTCTTGGTGCGCAGGCCGCCGGCCAGGGCGCCGAAGCCGCCGGGCAGCAGGCTGCCGGCGATGGCGCCGATGGCGTTGCCGCCCGAATTGGAGTTCGAATTGGCGATGTCGGGGATCAGGAAGTAGTCGGCGGCCGCCACCTGGCCCCGGCCGACGTTCGATCCGCGACGCAGGTCGCCGGTCTGGCCCAGGGCGGATTCGGTCTGGCGCATGGCCAGGCCGCCGTTGCGGTCGACGATGCGCAGGCAGCCCGAGCGGGCGGCGAACAGCTTCAGCAGCGCCTCGGGGCTGGACAGGTTGTACTGCAGCCACCAGCGGTTCTGCGGCTCCTGCACCGCCGCCGTGCCCAGGGGCCGGTCGCAGTGCGGCAGTTCCGGCGTGGCCGCGTTCTTCGGGCCCTTCTTGTCCATGCCGTACTGGGCGTAGGCCGGCGTCGAGAGCAGGCTGACGAACACCGCGCCGCAGGCGAGGGCGGAAACAATTTTCTTCATGGATAAACCCCAGTGACCCCTAGCGTCTTACTCTACAGGGGCTCGGATCGGGGTTCAACTTGCGGCGGCGGCTTCCGAGGCGCTCAATCGCGCCTGACGCCCCATTTTCAGAAGCCGAGCAGCCGGGCGTAGCGGTCGCGGTGATAGGACGCGCCTCCGTAGATCGCCTCGGCGGCCCGGGCCCGCTTCAGATAGAGGCCGGCGTCGTGGGCGTCGGTCATGCCGACGCCGCCGTGCATCTGGACCATCTCATTCGACGCCAGGTGCAGGGTCTCGCCGGCCTTGGCCTTGGCCAGAGAGGCCAGGGCCCCGGCGTCGGCGGAGCCGTTGTCGATGGCCTCCAGCGCCGCCTCGACGCAGGAGCGGGTCAGCTCCAGCTCGGTGTACAGCTTGGCGGCGCGATGCTGCAGGGCCTGGAAGGTCCCGATGGCCTGGCCGAACTGGGTGCGGGTCTTCAGATAGTCCAGCGTGACGTCGAAGGCCTGGGCGGCCGTCCCCAGCATCTCGGCGGCGAGGCCGGCGCGGGCGCGGTCCAGGGTCTCTTCCAGGATCGGCCAGCCGCCGCCCGCCTCGCCCAGGACGGCGGTCTCGGCGACGGTCACGTCCTTGAAGGTCAGGTTGGCGTAGCCGCGGCTGTCGGCGGTCTTCAGCGCCGTGCGCGTCAGGCCGTCGGCGTCGCCCTGGACCAGGAACAGGGTCAGGCCGTCGGCGTCGCCCGGCTGGCCGGCGGTGCGGGCGGCGACCACGATCAGGTCGGCCGCGCCGCCTTCCGGCACGAACGCCTTGCCGCCGTTCAGGGTCCAGCCGCGCCCGGACTTCACCGCCGTCAGGGCGGTCTTCTCCGGGGCGTGGTGCGCATGCTCGTCGACCGCCAGGGCGGCGACGATCGCGCCGGCGGCGATCTGCGACAGCCATTCCTCCTTCTGGGCCTCCGAGCCGCCGATCAGCAGCGCCGAGGCCGCCGTCAGGGCGGTGGACAGCAGCGGCGAGGCGGTCAGCGTCCTGCCGGTCTCCTCCAGCACCAGGCCCAGGCCCAGATAACCGAATTCGGAGCCGCCGTGGGCCTCGGGCACGATCACCCCGGTCCAGCCCATCTCGCCCATCTCGCGCCAGAGCGCCGGGTCGTAGCCCGCGCCATCGCCCGAATCGCGCAGCTTGCGGAAGGCGCCGACCGGCGATCGCGCCTGGACCCAGTCGCGGGCGGCGTCGCGCAGCATGGTCTGTTCTTCGGTCAGGATGGCCATCAGGCGTACTCTCCCTGGACGTCGTGGCGGCGGGCGGCCCATTCCAGGGCCTGCTCCAGCCGGTCGTTGCCCCAGAACAGCTCGCCGTCCTGGGTGATGAAGCTCGGGCTGCCGAACACCCCGTGGGCGGCGGCCTCCTCGACATTGGCGCGCAGGGCGGCCTTGACCGGCTCGCCGCGCGCGGCGCCCAGGGCCGTCGCCGGATCGCCGCCGGCCGCCGCGATCAGCGGGGCCAGCGTCTCGGGCGAGGCGATGTCCTGGTCGTGGACGAAGTTGGCTTCGTAGACCGAGCGGGCGAAGGCGCGCGTCCAGTCCTGGCCGTCGCCGGCCAGGGCGACGCGGGCCGGCAGCAGGCTGTCGCGGGGAAAGGCGGTGGGGCGATGGAAGGCCAGGCCGGCCTCGCCGCAGACCCGCTCCAGGTCGCGCCACATGTAGCGGCCCTTGACCGGGGCGGCGTTGAACGGGCTGTCGTCCAGCCCCTGCTGGTCGCGGAACAGCGGCCCCAGCAGGAACGGCCGCCAGCGCACCGTAACCCCCGCCGCCGCCGCCGCGTCGTCGATGCGCATCGCCGTCGGGTAGGAATAGGTCGAGGCGAACTCGTACCAGAATTCGAGCATGGCCGGGTCTACTGATGGTCCAGGAGGCCGAGCACGCGCTTGGCGACGACGTTGAGGTTGACCTCGCTGGTGCCGCCCTCGATCGAGTTGCCCTTCGAGCGCAGCCAGGCGCGGGTCTCGCCGATTTCGCGCGGGCTGAAGCCTTCGCCCGACCAGCCCAGTCCCTGCAAGCCTATGGCCTCGACCACCAGTTCCGAACGGTCCTGGTTCAGCTTGGCGGCGGCGTACTTGATGATCGAGGTGGCCGGCGACAGGCCCTTGCCGGCGCGCAGCTCCTGCTCGACGCGGCGGACGGTCAGGGCGAAGGCCTTGGCCTCCATCCTGTGGGCCGCGAGGCGCGCGCGCAGGTCGTGGTCGGCCAGGCGGCCGTCCGCGTCGGTCCCGACGTACTTCTTGGCGATGTCCTCGATCTCCAGGCCGCCGCCGGTTCCGCCGAAGCCGCCGGCCGAGATGTTCTGGCGCTCGTACTGCAACAGCCGCTTGGCGATGTCCCAGCCCTTGTTCAGCGCGCCCACCAGCTGAGCCTTCGGCACCTTCACGTCGGTGAAGAAGGTCTCGCAGAACGGCGAGGAGCCCGAGATCAGCTTGATCGGCCGCGCTTCGACGCCGGGGGTGGTCATGTCGAACAGCACGAAGCTGATGCCCTCGTGCTTCTTGCTGGTGTCGGTGCGCACCAGGCAGAAGATCCAGTCGGCCTGATCGGCGTAGGAGGTCCAGATCTTCTGGCCGTTGATCAGGTAGTGGTCGCCCTTGTCCTCGCACTTGGTCTGCAGGCCGGCGAGGTCCGAGCCCGCGCCCGGTTCGGAATAGCCCTGGCACCAGCGGATCTCGCCGCGGACGATCTTGGGCAGGTATTCCTTCTTCTGCGCCTCGTTGGCGTATTCGAGCAGCACCGGGCCCAGCATCCAGACGCCGAACGACATCAGGGCCGGGCGGGCCTTGATGCGGCGCAGCTCCTGCTCCAGCACCTTGGCCTCCTCGCCGGTCAGGCCGCCGCCGCCGTATTCCTTGGGCCAGGTCGGGGCGGTCCACCCGCGCGAGGCCATGCGGTCCATCCACAGCTTGATGTCGGGGTTCTTGTAGACGGCCTTGCGGCCGCCCCACGGCGCCTCGTCCTCGGTCATCGGCGTCTTGAGCGAGGGCGGGTAGTTGGCTTCCAGCCACGAGCGCGCCTCGTTGCGGAAGGCTTCCAGATCGGCCATCGGGCGCTCCCAAAAATCGTTTTGGATTGTTATGGTCACCTTAGCGTCGCCGTCCGGCAGGGCAAGGCGATTCAAACGAATGTTCGGCGCCGGGGCGGGGGCGCTCGTCCGGGGCCATGAAAAGGCCGCGCCAGTCGCGCTATGATTGCGTCCGGGTTGGACGCCTACAGGATTCGAATGCGTCTCTATCGAGAACTGAAGCCGGCGATCCTCGCGGTCGCGCCGACCGCGTCGGCCATACTGGTCCTGGCCGCCGGCATGATGCTGCTGGCCTCCGGGGCGACGCCGTCGGTGCCGGTGCGGTTCGCCATGCTGATGCGCGTCGCGCCGGCCATCATCATCGAGGTCAGCCACTTCGTGTCGAGCATCCTCGGCCTGGTGCTGCTGCTGCTGGCCTTCGGCTTGCGGGCCCGGCTCGACGCGGCCTGGGTGGCGACCCAGGTGGTGCTGGCCCTCGCCGCCGTCCTGGCCCTGTTCAAGGGGTTCAACTGGGAAGAGACGGTGATCCTGTCGCTGCTGCTGGCGCTGCTGTTCCCGTTGCACGAAGCGTTCACGCGCAGCGCGCGGCTGACGCGGATGGAGATCACCCCCGGCTGGATGCTGTCGGCCCTGGCCGCCGTCGTCGGCGCGGGCCTGCTCGGTCTTTGGTCGTTCCAGCATTCCGACTACGCCGACCAGGCCTTCTGGCGCACCCTGTCGGACGCCGACGCCGAGCGGGCGATACGCTCCTCGGCCGGGGCGGCGATCCTGTTGCTGGTGTTCGGCATCTGGCGGCTGTTCGCCACGGCGGCGACGCCGCCGGTGGTCGGCGACCAGGACTTCGACTTCGCGCGGGTGCGCGCCATCCTGGCGGCCGCCCAGGGGGCCGAGCCGGGCGCCAACCTGGCCCTGCTCGGCGACAAGCGGTTCCTGTTCTCGCAGTCGGGGGACAGCTTTCTGATGTTCGGCGTGCGCGGCCGCTCGTGGATCGCGCTGGGGCCGCCGGTCGGCAAGCGCGACGAGCGCATGGAGCTGCTCTGGCGCTTCCGCGAGCTGGCCGACGCCCACGCCGCGCGCCCGGCCGTCTACGCCATCGGGCCGGAGCTGCTGCCCGACGTGGTCGAGCTGGGCTTTTCGATCCAGAAGACCGGCGAGTCGGCCGCCGTGCCGCTGGAGGCGTTCTCGCTGCAAGGCCGCAAGCGCGAGGTGCTGCGCCGCAACTGGCGCAAGGCCGGCGAGAGCGGCGCCTCCTTCGAGGTGTTGCCGGCCGGCGAGGTCGCCGCCTTGATGGACGAGCTGGAGCGCATCTCCGACACCTGGCTCTCGCACCATTCCGGCGGCGACAAGAAGTTCTCGATGGGCGGCTTCGAGCGCCGCTATGTCGGCGAGTTCCCCTGCGCCCTGGTGCGGGTGGACGGCGCCGTCGTCGCCTTCGCCACCCTGTGGCCGACGGCGGACCGCACCGCCTTCTCGATGGACCTGATGCGCTATTCGGACGAGGCGCCGAAGAACATCATGGACTTCCTGTTCGTCGAGCTGATCGCCTGGGGGCGTGAGCAGGGCTATGTGGCGTTCGAGTTCGGCATGGCCCCGCTGGCGGGGCTGGAAGACCGGCCGCTGGCGCCGATCATGTCCCGGGTCGGCCGGCTGTTGTTCGAGCGCGGCGAGGACATCTACAATTTCCAGGGCGTGCGCCGCTACAAGGACAAGTACGACCCGGTCTGGCAGCCGCGCTACATCGCCGCTCCGCACAAATGGGCGATCCCGATCCTGCTGGCCGACGTCGGCCTGCTGTCCTCGGGCGGCGTGTCGGGCCTGACCAAGCGGCCCAAGAAGAACGGCGAGGCCGCCGCGCCGCAGGCCGCTCCGCAGCCGGCCTGAGGCCCGGACGGCGGCCTCAGCGCCCGGTGTTGACGCCGGCCAGGTTGGCCAGGTGCACCAGCATGACCAGCACCACCACCGCCGAGCTGACCATCAGCAGGCGCCAGGGCACCATGCGCGGGCCCCGGTGGACGTCGGGCGGCCGGGCGCCGCGCCATCCGCAGAGGGCGCAGAAGCCGGCCGCGGCGGCGGCGGCGATCAGCGTGACGGTCCAGTCCATGAACTAAGCGGTCTCCGACCTGGCGTCCTCCCCCGCACGGCGAGGCGAAACGGGGGAGGGGAGGATCAGGGTCAGGCCCCCGGCTTGGCCGTCCACTTGTTCAGCCAGCCCAGCACCGAGTCGTGCCACTGCACCGAGTTCTGCGGCTTGAGCACCCAGTGGTTCTCGTCGGCGAAATACAGCAGCTCGCTGGGCACGCCCTTGCGCTGCAGGGCGGTGAAGGCGCCCAGGCCCTGCTCGACCGGGATGCGGAAGTCCTTCTGGCCGTGGATGACCAGCATCGGCTTGGTCCAGTCGGCGACGTGGTTGACCGGGTTGAACCGCTCGTAGCCCTGCGGGTTGGCGAAGGCCGCGCCGCCGTTCTCCCATTCCGAGAACCACAGCTCCTCGGTGGAATAGCCCATCATGCGGTTGTCGAAGACGCCGTCGTGATTGACCAGGCACTTCCACGGGCCGTTCCAGTTTCCGGCGATCCAGTTGACCATGAAGCCGCCGTAGGAGCCGCCCAGGGCGCAGGCCCGGTCGCCGTCCAGGAAGTCGTACTTGGACAGGGCGAAGGCCCAGCCCTTCTGCAGGTCCTCCAGCGGCCGGTCGCCCCAATGGGTGCTGATGGCGTCGGTGAAGGCCTGGCCGTAGCCGGTCGAGCCGTGGAAATCGATCATCACCACGGCGTAGCCGGCGCCGGCGTAGGTCTGGGCGTTCCAGCGATAGTGGAAGAGGTTGCCGAAGCTGCCCTGCGGGCCGCCGTGGATCAGGAAGGCGACCGGGTACTTCTTGCCGGCGACATAGTCGGCCGGCTTGACCACGTAGCCGTGCACGGTCTCGCCGTTCCAGCCGGGGAAGCTGAACTGCTCGGGCGCGCCCATGGCCACGCCGGCCAGCTTGTCGGCGTTGACGTTGGTGACCTGGACCGGCTTGCCGCCGGCCAGCGGCAGGGTGAACAGCTGCGCCGGGGCGGTCAGATTGTCGGAGACGTAGACCAGGCCCTTGGGCGAGACGTCGAAGGCCGAGACGTGGCCCTCGCCGGTCAACGGCGTGACCTTGCCGCTCTTGACGTCGATCGAGAACAGCCGGGTCTGGCCGACGTCGCCGGCGACGACATAGAGCGACTTGCCGTCCGGCGACCATTTCAGGTCGTCGGCCGAGCGGTCCCAGCCCGCGGCCAGCTCGCGTTCGGCGTCGGTGGCTTCGTCGCGCAGGATGATGTGGAAGCGGTCGGCCTCGAAGCCGGGGCGCTTCATGGCGCGGTAGGCCACGGTCTTGCCGTCCGGCGACATGACCAGGCCGGTGTCCCAGGCCGGGTTCTTGGCGGTCAGGTTGCGCGGCGCCTTGGAGCCGTCGACCGGCGCGCCATAGATGTCGAAATTGGTGCTCCACGGCTCGGTGCGGCCGGCCAGGCGGGCGGCGAACCACACCGCCTTGCCGTCGTTGGAGAAGCCGAACTCGGCGTCGTCGCCATAGGGCTTGGACGGGGCGTCGCCGTCGAAGCCGGCCATCAGCGGCGTGGCCTTGCCCAGGGCCAGGCCCTGGCCGTCGAGGGCGAGCGAGAACAGGTGGTTGCGGGTTCCGTCGGCCCAGGCGTCCCAGTGGCGCACGAACAGCTTGTCGTAGAGGACGCCCGTGGCCTTGGCCTGGTCGGCGGCCTTGGCCGGGGCGGCGGCGCTTTCCGTATCCGGATGGACGGCCATGGCCACCACCAGGGACTTGCCGTCCGGCGACAGCTTGAAGGCGCCGACGTCGGCCGGCAGCTTGGTCGCCTGCTCGGCCTTGGCGCCGGCGAGGTCGGTCTTCCACACTTGGTCCGATCCGCCGCGCGACGAGACGAAGTAGATCGCCTTGCCGTCCGCCGACCAGCGGGCGCTGGACGCGCCGCCGTCCGAGGCCGCCAGGCGTCGGGGCTGGGCGCCCTTGGCGGCGAGGTCGACGAGCCAGATGGCGTGGGCGGCCTTGTTGGCGGCGTAGTCGGTGGTGCGCAGGTCGTAGAGGACGTAGCGGCCGTCGGGCGAGACGCGCGGGTCGCTGACGCGGTCGAGATTGACCATGTCCCGGGCGGTGAAACCCCGGCCCTGGGCGGCGCCGTCGGCGGCGTGCGCGGCCGGGGCGATGACGGCGAGGGCCAGCGCGGCGGGCGCGGCGGCGGCGAGCAGGCGTTTGATCATGGAGCGCTCCGAAGCGCGCCCGGCCCCGACCGGCGCGCGGATGTTCTGGCGGGCGCCGCAGACGACGCCCAGGCTGGCTTCCTCTTACCGGGTGATGGGGCGTGGCGGCAACTGGCGGCGGCTCGGCCCCGCCCCCGCCGACGGCCCGTGACCGCGCGCCGCATGGGCTAGGGTCTACACCAAAACTAAAGGGTGGCCGCGTTAGCCAGAGAGACAGCGAATTTTCGTCTTGCCACGAACCATGAACTCACTCGCCCGTCGGTTCCTGCTCAGCGTCGGCGTCATGACCGTGGCGGTGAGCGTCCTGGCGTCGGTCGCCGCCTTCCTGACGTTCCAGCGCGAGCTGGAACGCCGTCAGGTCGGCTATCTGTCCGACTACGTGGCCGAGCGCAGCAACAAGGAGGACCGTCGGTTCTCCGACCTGACCGGCCTGCATCAGGCCGCGTCCGAGGCGCTGAAGGTCCGCGTCAGGGCGATGTCCCAGCCCGAGGCCGACCGGCTGTTCGATCTGTATTTCCCGCTGCAGAAGGACGGCACCCGTCGCACGCGGCCGCAGTCCTTCGACGGCGGGCGGGACGCGGCCGGCGACTATGTCTACGGGATCGGGGGCTTCATCTCGGACGGCCGCCGCGTGCCGCCGCTGGAGCGGCGGGCGCTGGTCGCCGCCTATCAGGTGGTCTCGCACTTCGGCGAGGGTTTCCGGCCGCAGTACGACAACTTCTATTTCTACACGCCTCACACCCGCCTGGTGATGTTCGGCCCCGACCGGCCGGACCGGCTGATGTTCTACCGGCACGACGCGCCGGCAGACCTCGACATCGGCCAGGAGGAGATGGTCCATATCCTCAACCCGCGCGCCAATCCCGCCCGCACCACCCGCTGCACCTCGCTGCAGCGCCTGGTCCAGGACAAGACCGGCGAGCGGCTGGCCACCGCCTGCGTCACCCCCGTCGACATCGACGGGGCCCTGGTCGGCGGCTTCGGCTCTTCGATCCAGCTGACCGGCTACTTCATGCGCGCTGTCGGCGACGCGACGCCGGGGACCTCGAACCTGATCGTCAGCAACCATGGCGACCTGATCGCCTATCCCGGTTTCGCCCGGCCCGGCGTCGCCTCGCCCGGGACCGTCGCCGCCTACGAGCGCAGTCTGCGGCTGAAGTCGCTGATCGAGACCATTCGCGCCGACGGCAAGCACCATGGGGTGGTCGTCAGCCCCGACGGCAAGCAGATCGTCGCCTACGGCTTCCTGACCGGTCCGGACTGGTATTTCCTGATCGCCTCGCCCAAGTCGGCCATCATGGTCTCGGCCCTGCGCTCGGCGGCGTGGATCCTGATGATCGGCCTGCTGGCCGCCCTCGCCCAGTCGGCCCTGATCGTGGCGGTGGCCCGCGGAACCATCATCAGGCCGCTCAGCCGGCTGGCCGCCTCCACCGAGGCGGCGCGGATCGGCGGGCGCGGCGTCGAGGACCTGGAGGCCCGCGCCGACGAGGTCGGCGCCCTGGCGCGGGCGCTGCGCACCGAGCGCGAGCGCGCCGACGAGGTCCTGGCCAGCCTGGAGCAGCGCGTGCGCGAACGCACCGCCCAGCTCGAGGCGGCCAACCACGAGAAGTCGCGGTTCCTGGCCAATATGAGCCACGAGCTGCGCACGCCGCTGAATGGCGTCGTCGCCGTGTCCGAGACCCTGGCGCGCGAGCAGAAGACCAAGCGCACCCGCGAGCTGGCCGAACTGATCGTCTCGTCCGGCCGGCTGCTGGAGCAGGTGCTGACCGACATCCTCGACTTCTCCAAGATCGAGGCCGGGCGCATGGGCCTGGAGATCAGCGAGTTCCAGCCCCAGGCCCTGTCGGCGCGCATCGCCGCCCTGCATCGCGCCGCCGCCGAGGCCAAGGGCCTGACCTTGCGCTGGTCGGTCGACGTCTCGGCGTTCGGCGTCTATCGCGGCGATCCGGTGCGGATCACCCAGATCCTCTCGAACCTGCTGTCCAACGCGGTCAAGTTCACCGAGGCCGGCGAGGTCGACATGACCATAGCCGCCACGCCCGAGGGCCTTTGCTTCACCGTGCGCGACACTGGCATCGGCTTCGACGACGCGGCGGGCGTGCGGCTGTTCGAACGGTTCGAGCAGGCCGACGCCTCGATCACCCGCCGGTTCGGCGGCACCGGCCTGGGCCTGGCCATCTGCCGGTCGCTGACCGAGCTGATGGGCGGAACGATCGCGGTGGAGTCTGAGCCGCGCAAGGGGTCGACCTTCACCCTGCGCCTGCCGCTGGAGCGGGTCGGCGGCGTCGTCGCCAAGGCCGCGCCCGAGGCGCCGCCGGCCGAGCCGCCCGCCGAGGGCGTGCGCGTGCTGCTGGCCGAGGACCATCCCACCAACCAGAAGGTCGTGCGCCTGATCCTGGAGGCGGCCGGGCTCGACCTGACGGTGGTCGACAACGGCGCCCAGGCCCTGGACGCTCTCGCCGACCAGCCGTTCGACGTGGTGCTGATGGACATGCAGATGCCCGAGATGGACGGGCTGACCGCCACCATCAAGCTGCGCATCCGCGAATGCGTCGAGGGCGCGCCGCCGGTGCCGGTGATCATGCTGACCGCCAACGCCCTGGACGAGCACGTCAAGGCCAGCCTGGAGGCCGGCGCCGACCTGCACCTGTCCAAGCCGGTGCGGCCCGACGCCCTGCTGGCCGCCATCGGCCAGGCCCTGGCGCTGCGCCAGGCCAAGGTCGAGGCGGCGGCCTAGCCCGGCGCGGGGCTTTAGAGCGTCACCACGGCTCCGGCGACGTAGCGGTCGATCTCGGCCAGGCGGCGGTCGATCTCGGCCGGCGGCAGGAACGAGCCCTTGAAGCTGTTGCGGGCCAGCGTGACCAGATCGTCGGCGGTGAGCTCCAGGGCCGAGGCGACGGCCAGGTAGTTGTCCTTCACGTAGCCGCCGAAATAGGCCGGGTCGTCGGAATTGACCGTGGCGCGCAGGCCGAGGTCGAGCATCCGCCGCATCGGATGGGCGGCCATGTCCTCGACCACGCACAGCTTCAGGTTCGACAGCGGGCACACCGTCAGGGTGATCTGGTCGCGGACCAGCCGCGCCACCAGCGCCTCGTCCTCCAGGGCCCGGTTGCCGTGGTCGATGCGGTCGACGCGAAGGCCGTCCAACGCCTCCCAGACATAGGCGGGCGGGCCTTCCTCGCCGGCGTGGGCGACGCGTTTCAGCCCGCGCTCGCCGGCGGCCTGGAACACCCGGGCGAACTTGCCCGGCGGATGGCCGACCTCCGAGGAATCCAGCCCGACCCCGGCGATGCGGTCGAGGTAGGGCTCGGCCTCGGCCAGGGTCCTGAAGGCCTCGTCTTCGGACAGGTGGCGCAGGAAGCACAGGATCAGCCGCGAGGTGACGCCCAGCTCGCGCTCGGCCGCCGCCATGGCCGCCAGCAGCCCGTCGGCGACCGTCGGGAACGGCACGCCCCGGTCGGCGTGGGTCTGCGGGTCGAAGAAGATCTCGGCGTGCCGCCCGCCGTCGGCGGCCAGCCGGCGGAAATAGGCCGCTCCCAGATCATGGAAGTCCTCCTCGGTCCGCAGCACGCCGGCGCCGGCGTAGTAGATGTCGAGGAAGTCCTGCAGGTTCGAGAAGCGGTAGGCGGCCCGGATGTCTTCGACCGAGGCGTAGGGCAGGGCGACCTTGTTGCGCCGCGCCAGGGCGAACATCAGCTCGGGCTCCAGGCTGCCCTCGATGTGCAGGTGCAGTTCGGCCTTGGGCAGGCCGGTGACGAAGGCGTCGAGGTCCATGGGCGCTCCAGCGGGGGTCGTGCCGGCATCTCCCGCCTTTCGCCCTTGAGCGTCAAGCGGCGGCCGGGTTCAGCGACGGGTGACGATGGCGATGTCGGGATCGGAGGCGCGGCCGGGCATGACGATGACCTGATCGCCGACGTGTTCGAACACCAGATCGACGCGGGCGCCCGCCACCGTCAGCCCCTCGATCGCCAGGTGGTCGACGCCGATGGGCAGGCGGGGATGGTCGACGCGCACCTCGCGCCGCCAGGCGTCGATGGTGACGCCCAGGCAGGCCTGCAGCACCATGAACACCGCCCCCGCCGCCCAGGCCTGCGGGATGCAGGCCACCGGATAGGCCACTGGCGGCTCGCCCGGCTGACGGGGAAAGCCGCAGAACAGCTCGGGCAGGCGCATCTCGAAATGCACCGCCGTCTCGAACAGCGCCGACAGCATGCGCACCACGCCGTCCCGCTCGCCGTAGCGGGCCATGCCCGCGGCGCAGATGGCGGTGTCGTGCGGCCAGACCGAGCCGTTGTGGTACGACATCGGGTTGAAGCGCGCCTCGCCCACGGCCAGGGTGCGCATGCCCCAGCCCGAGCTGAAGCCGGTGGACAGCAGGGCTCGGCCGACCGCCCGCGCCCGCTCGGCCGACGGCAGGCCGGCGAACAGCAGGTGTCCGGGATTGGAGGCGCGCACCCGGCACAGCCGCCCGCGTCCGTCGATCGCGATGCCGTAGAAGCCGTCTTCCTCCATCCAGAAGCGCCGCTCGACCGCCTCGCGCACCTGCTCGGCGCGGCGCAGCCAGCGCTCGGCGGCCGCCTGCCCGCCGCGCCGGCCGGCCAGCCCGGCCAGGGCGCGATAGGCGGCGAAGGCGTAGCCCTGCACCTCGACCAGGGCGATCGGCCCCTCGGGAAAACGGCCGTCCTTGTGGAACACCGAATCCTCGCTGTCCTTCCAGCCCTGGTTGGACAGGCCGGTGTCGGCGCCGCGGGCGTAGTCGATCAGGCCGTCGCCGTTGGAATCGCCGAAGGCGTCCATCCACCCGGCCGCCGCCTCCAGGGCCGGCCACAGCCGGTCGATGAAGGCCATGTCGCCGGTCCGCTCGGCGTAGGCGCCGGCCAGGGCCACGAACAGCGGCGTGGTGTCGACGCCGCCGTAGTAGCGGCCGAAGGGCAGCTCGCCGAGGGTGGTCATCTCGCCCCTGCGGGCCTCGTGCAGGATCTTGCCGGGGGCGGAATCGCGAAAGGCCGAAACCTCCGTCGCCTGGTTGTCGGCCAGGAAGGCCAGCACGCCCCTGGCCAGGGCCGGCTCCAGCCACAGCGCCTGCCAGGCGGTGATGACGGCGTCGCGGCCGAAGGTGGTCGAGAACCACGGGATGCCGGCGTAGGGATAGGGGCCGGTCGCCAGGTTGGTGGTCAGCAGAGCGAGATCCGAGCGCGAACGGTCCATCCATTCGTTGAACAGCCGGCCCGAGCTCTTCAGGCGCGCGCCCTGGCGGATCTTGCGACGCATGACCAGCCGCGAGCGGGCGGCGGCGGCGCGGAAGCGCGCGCGGGTCGGCGTCTCGTCCTCGCGCTCTCCGACCTCGACATAGAACTCGACGGTCTGCTCGGGCGGCAGATGGAACAGGAAGTCGGCGCGCGCGCCGCTCATCCGGCCCGGCGGATCGGAGAAGGCGATGACGCTGGCGCGGACGACCCCGTCCAGCCCCTCGTAGCGGAACACCGTCCGCCGCCCGTCGATCTCGGGCGGAAAGACGCGCCCCCGCTTCGGGCGGTGCTGGCCGCGCACCTCGAACATGTCGCGGAAGTCGGCGCCGTACTCGATCGAGACCGGGGCCATCACCTCGTCGCGGCCGTAGTTGGTGCAGCAGATCCGCTCGTAGAGGCGGCCGTCCCACAGGAAGCGCTTGCGCTCCAGGTGGATGACGCCGTGCGGGGTCGCCCGGCCGCCGGTGAACGGCAGGGGGCGGTTGGTGGTGTTCGAGGTGAAGTAGACGTTGTCCTGCGAGACGGCCGAACTGAGCAGCGAAGGCGACGCCCCGCCGACCAGCAGCCGAAACCGCGACAGCACCCGGGTGTCGTCGCGGAACAGCCCGTCGGCCGCGCCCAGTACGTCGCCATAGGCGTCGGCCACCAGGAAGGTGTCGGCGTCCTTGAGGGCGAACAGGCGGTGCGGAACCCGCGGCTCGGCGGTTTCGCCGGTCTCGGCCTCGGCTTGCGGCGACGGGGCCAGATCGTCCATGCGCGCGTCCTCGTTCTGGCGCGACGCCCCCGGGGAGGCGACGCGCGCTCAGGCCGACGCGGCGGTGAGGCCCGCCGGCGGGCGGTCCTGCAGGCCGGCGTACAGGTCAAGATAGCGCCGCGCCATCGCCGTGGCCGAAAAGCGCAGTTCGAAGCGTCGACGAACATCGCGCCGGCTGAGGTCGGAAATGCGGCGGCCGGCCTCGACCGCCTCGTCCTCGTCGCGGACGATGAAGCCGGTGGCGCCGTGCTCGACGATCTCGCGGGTCGAGCCGCGATCGAAGGCGATCACCGGCGCGCCGCAGGCCATGGCCTCGATCATCACCAGCCCGAACGGCTCGGGCCAGTCGATGGGGAACAGCAGGGCCGCCGCCCCGCCCAGGAAATCGGACTTCTCGGCGTCGCCGATCTCGCCGACGAACTCGACGAGGGGATGGGCGAGCAGCGGTTCGACCACCTCCTTGAAGTAGCCGACGTCGGCCTGGTCGACCTTGGCGGCGATCCGCAGCGGCAGGCCGAGGCGGCGGGCGATGGCGATGGCGCGGTCAGGGCCCTTCTCCGGCGAGATGCGGCCGAGGAAGGCCAGGTAGCCCCGATGCTGCGGGCTGAACCGATAGAGGTCGGCGGGAAAGCCGTGATGCACCGTGCCGGCCCAGCGGGCGAACGACAGCGGGCCGCGCTGGGCGTCCGAGATCGAGACCAGCGGAAAGCCGCGCCAGCGGCGATAGACCTCGGGCAGGTCCTTCAGGTCCAGCCGCCCGTGCAGGGTGGTGAGGGTGCGGCCGGCCATGTCCTCGAAGAACGGGAAATGGACCATGTCGGTGTGGAAGTGGATGACGTCGAACTCGCCGGCGCGCCGGCGCACCTCGGCCAGCATGGCCATGTGGGCGGCGAGGTCCGACTTGAACGGGGCCGGATCGAGCCGGATGGCCTGGTCGCGCACCGGGACCAGGCGCGCCCGCGTGGCGGCGTCGGCGCTGGAGAACAGGCTGACTTCGTGCCCCAGGTCGACCAGGGCGTCGCAGAGATGGGCGACCACCCGCTCGGTGCCGCCATAGAGCCTTGGGGGGACCGCCTCGTAGAGCGGGGGAACCTGGGCGATCTTCATGATCGGCCTTCGCGCGGACGAATCGGGGGCGTGTGCGGATAAGTCGTCGGCGACGCTCGGAGTTCCAACGGAACGGAGAAATGAACGCCCGGCCGCGCGGCGCGTTGTAGGAGCGCCGTTCCCCCATCCGAGAGGCCGAACATGGCGCCGCGCCCGACCTGGCAGGGGCATTTGAAACTGTCGCTGTTGAGTTGTCCTGTCGTGCTCTACGCCGCCGCCGACCAGATCGGCGGGACGGGTTTCAACCGGCCGTTCCAGACCGCCGGCGGCCTCGTCCACGCGGCGGCCGCCGATCCGGAAGCGGGCCTCGCCGACCTTGTCGAGGGCCTCGGGTTCGAGAATGGCCGCTATCTCGTCGCTGCCCCGGGCGAGATCGGCAGGCGGGCCCTGGAGAGCGGGCGGACCATCGAGATCGACCGTTTCGTCGAGGAGGACGCCGTCGACCGGCTCCGCTGGAGCGAGCCCGGCTATCTGGCCCCCGACGGCAGGACGGCCGTCGAGGCCTATGCGGTGATCCGCGAGGCCATGTCCCGGGCCGGGGTGGTCGCCCTTGGCCGGGTGGTGCTGCGCCGGCGCGAACGCCTGCTGGCCATCGAGCCGCGCGGCGCCGGCATGGTGGCCTGGTCCTTGCGCGACGAGGCGGCGCGCGACCCGATGGAGGCCCTGCGGGGCGATCTGCGCCAGGGTTGGCGCGCCCCGGCGGCGGCCCGCGCCCGTGCGGCCCCGCCGCCCAAGCCGCCGCCGCGGGGCAAGGTCGTTCCCGGCCGTCGGCCGTGACCAACCGCCTCATCGGCGCGGCGGCGATTTCCCCGCGAGGCGAAGGAGGCTAGCCTCCGCCGGTCTTGGGCGGGGAGCATGCGGTGCGGTTTCTGAAGATCCTCTATGTGCAGGTGCTGCTGGCCATCCTGGTCGGCGTGGTCCTGGGCGCGCTGTGGCCGCAGGCCGGGGTGGCGATGAAGCCGCTGGGCGACGGCTTCATCCGCCTGATCAAGATGCTGATCGCGCCGGTGATCTTCTGCACCATCGCCGCCGGCGTCGCTCATATGAGCGATCTGAAGACCTTCGGGCGGCTGGGCGCCAAGACGCTGATCTATTTCGAGGCGGTCTCGACCCTGGCCCTGCTGATCGGCCTGGTCGTCGCCGAGGTGGTGCAGCCGGGACGGGGCTTCAACATCGACCCGACCCAGCTCGACCCCAAGATCGCCGCCGGCTACGCCGCCAAGGCCCATGCCGATTCCGTGGTCGACCACCTGCTGGGGATCATCCCCGAGACCTTCGTCAGCGCCTTCGTCGAGGGCAACCTGCTGCAGGTGCTGCTGCTGGCCATCCTCACCGGCTTCGCCTGCGCCCGCCTGGGCGAGTTCGGCCACGCGGTCGCCGCCGCCCTGGACAAGACCGTGCGGGTGTTCTTCTCGATCATCCACATCGTCGTGCGCGCCGCGCCGGTGGGGGCCTTCGGGGCGATGGCCTTCACCATCGGCAAGTACGGCGTCGGCTCGCTGGTCCAGCTCGGCGCGCTGATCGCCACCTTCTACCTGACGGCGATCCTGTTCGTGGTGGTGGTGCTCGGCGTCATCGCCCGCGTCGTCGGCTTCTCGATCTTCCGCTACCTCGCCTATGTGCGCGAGGAGCTGCTGATCGTGCTGGGGGCCAGCTCGTCCGAGGCGGTGCTGCCGCAGATGATGGAGAAGCTGGAGCGGCTGGGCGCGCCGAAGTCGGTGGTCGGGCTGGTGATCCCCACCGGCTACAGCTTCAACCTCGACGGCACCAACATCTACATGACGCTGGCCACCCTGTTCCTGGCCCAGGCCACCGGCGTGCACCTGACCTGGCAGCAGGAGGCGACCATCCTGGTGGTGGCCATGCTGACCTCCAAGGGGGCCAGCGGCGTCACCGGGGCGGGGTTCATCACCCTGGCCGCGACCCTGACGGTGGCGCCCGACATCCCGATCCAGTCCCTGGCGCTGCTGGTCGGGGTCGACCGCTTCATGAGCGAGTGCAGGGCCCTGACCAACGTGGTCGGCAACGGCGTCGCCACCTTGGCGGTGGCGCGCTGGGAGGGGCAACTGGACATGGACCGCCTGCGCGGCGAGTTGGCGCGCGGGCCGTCGGCGGGCGAAGTCCTCGGCGAGGGCCGCGCCTGAGCCGGCCGGACCGCAGGGCCCTGGGGCGGGCCGCCGCCGGCCTCGTGCTGACGGCGGCGCTGGCCGCCTGCGGCCGCGAGCCGGCCCTCGACCAGCTCGCCGCCGGCGAGCGCGGCCGGGTGGTCGAGGCGCGTTCGGGCGGCGTGGTGGTGCTGGCTTCCGGCCTGGTGGTGCGGCTGGCCGGCGTCGATCCTCCGGGATGGGACGGCGCCTGGGAGGCGGCGGCGCGCGCGGCCCTCGACCGGCTGACCTCGGGTCGCGAGATCGATCTGCTCTATGGCGGCGCCAACCGCGACGGCTACGGCCGCGCCGTCGCCCAGCTGCGGGTGCGCGAGGGCCGGGTGTGGGTGCAGCAGGCCCTGCTCGAGCAGGGGCTGGTGCTGGTGCGCACCCACGCCGACAACCGCGCCCTGGCCACGGCCATGCTGGCGGCCGAGGCCCGGGCCCGCGCCGCCCGCCGCGGCCTGTGGGCCCGGGCGGGGGCGGTGCTGCTGCCCGAGGAGGTCGGCCCGGCCACCAGCGGCTTCCGCATCGTCGAAGGGCGCGTGCGGCGGGGCGGGTCGGCCTATGGCCGTATCTATCTGGACTTCTCCGCCGACGGGCGCGGCTTCGCCGTCGAGGCGCCGGCCCGCGCCCTGGGCGACTTCCGGCATGCGGGCAAGGCGCCGGAGGCCCTGGCCGGGCGGCTGGTGCGGGCGCGCGGCGTGGTCTCGGGCGAGGTCATGCGCCTAGACCACCCCGAGGCGGTGGAGCTGCTGCGCGAATCCTGAGCGATTTCACGTTCCGCGGATAGGCTGCGGCCGCGCGGCCCGCTAAAGCCCTGAACATGACCGCCTTCCGTTTCGCCTGTTCCGTCCTGTGTCTGGCCGCCGCGCTTTCGCCCGCCGCCGCCGCGCCCGCCGGCAAGCCCGCCGCCCCAGGGCGCATCGTCGTCGACCTGTCCGCCGGCAAGCCGGCCAACACCTTCCGGCCGGACGAAGCCTTCGGCGGCGGCGTCGACGGCATGGGGCGCGACGACGTCGATCTGGTGCTGACCCCGCACAACATCGCGGCCATGCGCGAGGGCGGCCTGCGCAAGCTGACCTACCGGCTGCGCACCGAACTGGGCAACGAGGCCTGGCACTGGAACGAGGAGGGGACCTGGAGCGACCCGGCCCGCGCCCAGGGCTACTGGACCTCCAGCGACGATCCGGCCAAGCCGGTGCTGATCTCGCACGGCTACAACCTGCCCCGCCGCGGCAACACCATCGACCAGGCCAACAACCTCGGCTATTCGCGCCTCGACGACGGCGATCCCGAGACGTTCTGGAAGACTAATCCCTATCTCGACAGCCGCTACACCCATGCGCCGGCCCGGCCGCAATGGGCCATCGTCGACCTGGGCGGCGAGAAGCCGGTCGACGCCGCCCGCATCCAGTGGGCCGATCCCTACGCCGTCGATTACGACGTGCAGTACTGGGTGGGGAGCGACGACTACGACCCGGCCGGCCGCTGGGCGACCTTCCCCGCCGGCGCGGTGCGGGGCGCGACCGGCGGCGACGTCACGCTGAAGCTTTCGCCCCAGCCGGTGAAGACCCGCTTCCTGCGCCTGATGCTGCGCAAGGCTTCGGGCACGGCGCCGGCCGGCTCGACCGACGTCCGCGACGGCCTGGGCTACGCCGTGCGCGAGGTGGCGTTCGGGACCCTCGACCCGGCCGGGCGGCTGCGCGACGTCGTCCGCCACGGCAAGTCGAAAGAGACGCAGAGCGTCATGCACGTCTCCTCGACCGATCCCTGGCACCGGGCGGTCGACAAGGACCTCGACCTCGAACAGGCCGGCCTCGACCGCATCTTCCGGGGCGGCCTGACCAGCGGCCTGCCGATGCTGACGCCGGTTCCGGCCTTCTACGACACGCCCGAGAACGCCGCCGCCGAGATCCGCTTCCTCAAGCGGCGCGGCTACAAGGTCGAACAGGTCGAGATCGGCGAGGAGCCCGACGGCCAGTACGGCTCGCCCGAGGACTACGCCGAGATCTACCTGCAGGTGGCCGACGCCGTCCACGCCGTCGACCCGGCGATCAAGCTGGGCGGGCCCAGCTTCCAGAGCGGCTTCGCCGACGTGTGGATGGAGCGCGAGGACGACCGCTCGTGGACCCGGCGCTTCGTCAGGTTCCTCAAGGATCGCGGGCGGCTGGGCGACTTCAACTTCTTCTCGTTCGAGCACTATCCGTTCGACGACATCTGCGGGCGCATCGACCAGAAGCTGATCCGCCAGACCACGCTGATGGCCGACCTGTTCAAGCGCCTGGACGACGACGGCGTGCCGCGCGACATCCCCTGGATCATCGCCGAGTACGGCTTCTCGGCCTATTCCGGGCGGGCGATGTCCGAGCTGCCCAGCGCCCTGCTCAACGCCGACATCGTCGGCCAGTTCATGACGCTCGGCGGGGACGCGACCTACCTGTTCGGCTACACGCCGAACGTGCCGATCAACCAGCACCAGCCCTGCGCCGGCTATGGCAACATGATGCTGTGGCAGGCCGACGAGAACGGCCAGGCCAAGTGGAAGATGCCGGCCTATTACGGCGCGCGGATGATGACCGGCGAATGGGCCCAGCCCGGCGACGGCGTGCACGCCCTGTATCCCGCCGCCTCGAACCTGCGCGACGCCAAGGGGCAGGTCCTGGTCACGGCCTACGCCGCGCATCGGCCGGACGGGCGCTGGGCGCTGATGATCGTCAACCGCGACAAGGACCGCGCCCATCCGGTCCGCATCGACTTCAAGGGCGCGGCCGGCCCGCTCGGCGGGCTGACCGGGCCGCTGGAGGTGTTCCAGTATTCGGGCGCGCAGTACGCCTGGAAGGACGCCGGTCCACAGAGCCGGCCGGCGCGTTCGCTGCCGCCGGAGCATCGAACCCTCAAGGGCGGCGCGGCGCTCGACCTTCCGGCCTATTCCTTGACCATCGTGCGGGGAGCCGGCCCGGCGGCGCCGGGCGGATAGGGGCGCGGCTCCAACGAAAAACGCCTCCCGCGAGGCGGGAGGCGTCTTCGAACTCGTCGTCGGAGCGTTGGTCCGCCGTCAGGCGGCCTTCTGCAGCGACTTGGTCAGGATGCCGATGGCGGCGTCGCGGTCGATGCGCTCGATGGCGGCGACTTCGCGGGCCATGCGGTCCAGGGCCGATTCATAGAGCTGGCGCTCGGAATAGGACTGCTCCGGCTGGTTGTCGGCGCGGTGCAGGTCGCGGACCACCTCGGCGATCGAGATCAGGTCGCCCGAATTGATCTTGGCTTCGTATTCCTGGGCGCGGCGCGACCACATGGTGCGCTTCACCCGGGCGCGGCCCTTCAGGGTGGTCAGGGCCTGGGTGACGACGTCGTTGGCCGCCAGCGGGCGCAGGCCCGCGGTCTTGGCCTTCTTGGTCGGGACCCGCAGGGTCATTTTCTCGTGGTCGAAGGTGATGACATAGACTTCGAGCGTGATGCCGGCCACTTCCTGGGTCTCGATCCCCACCACGTTGCCTACGCCGTGGGCAGGGTAAACGACGTGATCCCCGACGGAAAACTCGTGACCGGTCTTGCTCATCGATAGTCCTCTTTTCAGTCTTCCGCTTCCGGCCGGGAAGCGGTACGCCGCACCATCACGCTGCACGCTTTCGACTCGGCCTGAGACAAAAATGTCCTCACTCCCGCGAAGGCGGGGCGGCGAAATCGAATTGGGAAATGTTCTCTAAGACACCCTTCGCCTTCGATCAGGCGCGCGCCGGTTAGGGACGGCTGTTTTCGACACGACGTTGGGCGGGCGCGCAGGCGCTATCGCCACGTCGTCTGTGACGGTATCACAAAAATGAGTCAGATGAAAGGGTTGCGCCCGCCGCCGCCGGGGGGACGGACGCGCCGGGTCAAGAGCCCTTGCCCGGCTTTTCGCTGAAATGCTTCTCGAACTTGTCGGCGACGCGCTCCCAATCGTCGCGGTCGGCCGGCGGTTCGCCCTTGACGGTGATGTTCGGCCAGACGCGCGAGTATTCGGAATTGACCCGCAGCCACTTGCCGTCGGGATCGTCCTCGGTGTCCGGCTTGATGGCGTCGACCGGGCATTCCGGCTCGCACACGCCGCAGTCGATGCACTCGTCGGGATTGATCGCCAGGAAGTTCTCGCCTTCGTAGAAGCAGTCCACCGGACAGACTTCGACGCAGTCCATGTACTTACATTTGATGCAGGGGTCGGTGACGATATAGGTCATCAGAACTCGCGGCGTCCGTATCAGCCTGCGCTTGGGGCGCGGGCGGGCGACTTTTTGAGTCCGCGGCCGCCGTTGTCAATGCACGTTGTGCGCGGCCGGCCGCAGGAAATCTGCATGCGGACGGCGGGATCGCCTCCGCTCGCTCAGCTCAACCGACCGGTCCGGCGTCGAGCGGCGAATAGAGCGCCTGGGCTTCCGCCGCCGGGCCGCGCCGCTCGCCCAGGCCCTCGACGCGCACGGCGGTGAGGCGGCCGTCGACGGCGAACACCAGGCCGTCGCCGGGACGCACCGTGCGGCTGGGCTTGTCCAGCCGCGTCTCCTGGCCGGCCCGGCTCAGGCGCACGCGGCCCTCCTCGACCATCCGCGCCGCCAGCGACCGCGTCTTGAAGAAACGGGCGCGCCATAGCCAGACGTCGACGCGGCAGGCGTCCTCGCCGCTCACGCGCCGCCTCCGGCGCGCCGGCGTCGCCGTGGCCGGCGGGCGCGGGGCTCGGCGGGCTGCGGCTTCAGGGCTGCGAGGGCGGCGAAGGGCGAGGCCGCCGCCGCCGTGGTCTCCGGCGCGGCCGCGGGTTGGCGCCGCCGCCACGCCGTCGGCTCGCCGGGACGGGCGCGGACCGCCGGGGCGAAGCCGAGCGCGCGCAGCACCTGGGCCAGTTGCTCCGGGCTCCAGCCCAGCTCGACGGCGGCCTGTTCGCCGAGCAGGGCGCCGCCGCCTTGCCGGGGCGCGGCCCGCAGCAGGACGTCCAGCCGCTCCAGGGTCTCGACCGGGGCGGCCAGCCGGCCGACGGCCCTCAGGCCTCGCCACGCCAGGGCGCGATCGGTCGGGGCGGGGTCGGGCAGGGCGACGAGGCGGTCGGACGGCGGCGACCATCCCGGCGCGGCCAGGCCGGCGAACGGGGCGGCGAAGGCCAGGGCCTCGGCGGTCAGCAGGCGCGGCTGGAACAGGCTGAAGGCCCCGAAGCGCACGCCCAGGCTCTTGAGCACGCGGCGCTCGGCCTGGCTGAGGGCGCGCACCTCGGCCTCGACCGCGCGCCGGTCGATGACGCCGCCGGCCTCGAACAGCCGCCAGGCGATCCCGCGCGCCAGCCCGCGCACCTTGCCCTCGGCGGCGGCCCGCTCCAGCTTGCGCAGCGGCGCCAGGCGGCGGGCGGCCTCGGCCGCCACGAACGCCTCCAGACGCTTGGCGGCCCGCTCGCGCGCCGGCGGCGGACCCAGCTCGCCGAGCAGCCGCACGCGCGGATTGAACGGCTCGCCGGACGCCAGCACCCCGGCCGCGTCGCCCCGCCACAGCGCCATGCCGTCCGGCGTCAGGGCGAAGGCCGCGTCGGGTTCGGCGGCCAGGCGGCCCAGCCGCTTGGCGATCTCCGGGCCGACGGCGGTCTGGGCCGCCGCGCGCAGGGCCTTGTCCTCCAGCACCGAAGCGCCCTTGGCGGGCTCGAAGTTCACGCCGGTCAGGCGGCCGACCACATGGCCCTCGACCGTCACCTGGCCGTCGGCCGCGACCCCGGCGTCGAGTTCCTCGCGCACCCGCAGGCCGCGCATCAGGGCGCTGGTGCGGCGGTCGATGAACCGTTGCATCAGGCGCTCGTGCAGGGTGTCGGACAGGCGGTCCTCCAGGGCCCGCGTCGCCTCCTGCCAGTGGGGCGGGTCGCGCAGCCAGTCGGGACGGTTGGCGACATAGGCCAGGGTCCGAACGTTGGCCAAGCGGCCCGACAGGGCGTCGATGTCGCCGTCCAGCCGGTCCAGCGCCTTGAACTGGCCGTCGATCCAGTCGTCCGGCACGCGGCGCCGCGCGCCCGTCAGGTGGGCGAACAGGTCGCCGACCAGCCGGACGTGCTCCTCCAGCGACACCTTGCGGAAATCCGGCGTCTGACAGACGTCCCACAGGCGGATCAGGTTGGCGCGGTCGCGGGCGCGGCGGGCGACGTCCTCGTCGCGGGCCAGCTGGCGAAGGGTGATCTCGTCCACCGCCTCCTTGGCCAGGTTCAACCCGCCATAGGGCGGCGGCGCGGCCAGCGAGCGCAGCAGGAAGGGCAGGGAATCGAAGTCGAGCCGGGCGTTGCGCCACTCGGCGGCCGGCACGGGCTCGAAGGCGTGGTGCTCGACGGCCTCGACGAGGTCGGGGTCGATCTCGGGGCACTCGCCGGTGACGCCGAAGGTGCCGTCGCGCCGATAGCGGCCGGCCCGGCCGGCGATCTGGCCGATCTCGGGGGCGTGCAGCCAGCGGGTGCGGCGGCCATCGTACTTGCGCAGCCCGGCGAAGGCGACATGGTCGACATCCATGTTCAGGCCCATGCCGATGGCGTCGGTGGCCACCAGGAAGTCGACCTCGCCCGACTGGTAGAGCGCGACCTGGGCGTTGCGCGTGCGCGGCGACAGCCCGCCCATGACCACGGCCGCGCCGCCGCGCTGGCGGCGGATCAGTTCGGCGATGGCGTAGACGGCGTCGGCGCTGAAGGCGACCACGGCCGAGCGGCGCGGCAGGCGGGTCAACTTCTTGGGTCCGTCGTAGCTCAGGCGCGAGAAGCGTTCGCGGGTGACGATCTCGGCCTCGGGCAGCAGGCGGCGCACCAGCGGGGCCATGGTCCCGGCCCCCAGGAACATGGTCTCGGCCTTGCCGCGAGCGTGCAGCAGGCGGTGGGTGAAGACGTGGCCGCGCTCGGGGTCGCCGCACAGCTGGATTTCGTCGACGGCCAGGAAATCGACCTCGCGCCCCAGCGGCATGGCCTCGACCGTGCAGACGAAATAGGCCGGCCGGGGCGGGACGATCTTCTCCTCGCCAGTGATCAAGGCCACCGAGCGCGCGCCGCGCAGCTTGACGATGCGGTCGTAGATCTCGCGGGCCAGCAGCCGCAGCGGCAGCCCGATCATGCCGGACGCATGGCCCAGCATCCGCTCGACGGCCAGATGCGTCTTGCCGGTGTTGGTCGGCCCCAGGACCGCGGTCAGTCGCGACGGGGCCGCGCCGGTCGGGCGGTCACTCATATCCTCAAGGTGGGAGAATCGGGACCGCCGCGCAAGCGTGCGAACGGCGGGAAAGGCGCCGCGCCTGGCGGGGGGAGCCAGACGCGGCGCCCGGGCGGCGCAAGTGGCGTCGAACCTGGACGGGACGGATCGCAAGGATCTTCCCGGGGCTTTTCCTATGGTCGACCGGCCAAGCCGCCCGTCGAACGCGCCGTATCGTCGATTATGCTGGGGCGACGAGCGGCGACGCGTTCCGCACCGTCATAATGCAATCTAAAATAGAAAAACACAATCAAAAGAGGATCGGTCTCGCAACGGCCTCACGCCTCGTAGGCGACCGCCCCGTCCACCACCGTCAACACCGCCCTGGCCTTGAGGATGTCGGCCGGCGGCGCGGTCATGATGTCGGTCGAGAACACCGTCAGGTCGGCCAGCTTGCCCGCTTCCAGCACGCCCAGCTCATGCTCGCGGCCGACCGCATAGGCCGGCGCCCTGGTCAGCATGGCCAGGGCCCGCTGGCGGCTGACCGCCTGGCCCAGGCCCCAGTCGGGGCCGGCGAAGCCGTCGAGGGCGTGACGCCAGGTCGCGGCGTAGAACTCGATCAGCGGATCGCCCTTCTCGACCGGCGCGTCGCTGCCGGCGCACACCACCGCGCCCGAATCGAGCAGGCTCTTCCAGGCGTAAGCCCCCTTGAGCCGGTCCGGGCCCAGGCGCTGGCCGGCGAAATAGAGGTCGCCGATGGCGTGGGAGGGCTGCATCGAGGCGATGACGCCCAGCCTGGCGAAACGGGGGATGTCGGCCGGCGCCAGGATCTGGGCGTGCTCGACCCGCCAGCGGGCGCGGCGGCCCTCGCCGCCGGCGCGGGCGAACGCCGCCTGATAGCCGTCGAGGACCAGGCGATTGCCCCGGTCGCCGATGGCGTGGGTGGCGACCTGGGCGCCGCTTTTCCAGGCGCGGTCGAGGATCGGGGCCATCCGCGCCGGATCGGAGAGCAGCAGGCCGGTCGAGCCGGGCGAGTCGGCGTAGGGGGCCAGCAGCGCCGCGCCGCGCGAGCCCAGGGCGCCGTCCATGTACATCTTGACGCCCCGCACCCGGACGAGGCCGGTGGGGTCGGCGGACGGCCCCCTGGCCAGCACGTCGTCGGCGGCCTCCGGCGCCATGAAGTTGTCGACGCGCAGCGCGATCCCCCGGTCGCCGGCCAAGCCCCGCAGCAGGCCGAGGTCTTCAGCCGACACGCTCATATGGTGCAGGCCGGTCCAGCCTCGCGACAGGTAGAGGCGGTCGGCCCGCCGCAGCGCCTCGCGGCGGACGGCCGTCGGCGCGTCGGGCAGCCGATGCTCGGCCTCGCCCCAGGCGTGGTCGACCAGCATGCCATTGGGGCGGCCGGAGCCGTCGCGCAGAATCTGCCCGCCGTCCGGATCGGGCGTCGCCGGCGCGATCCCCGCCAGGACCAGGCCCTGGCTGTTGGCCACGCCGGCATGGCCGTCCGAGCGGCCGAGCAGCACCGGCCGGTCGGGAACGACGGCGTCGAGGTCGTCGCGATTGGGGAAGCGCTTGTCGGGCCAGTGGGTCTCGATCCAGCCGCGCCCGAAGATCGACCCTGGGCCCGGATTGGCCTGGGCGTAGGCGCGCAGGCGCGCCTGCAGGTCGGCGACCGAGGTCGTCCCGGTCAGGTCGAGGACGAAGGACTGCAGCCCGATCTCGGTCATGTGGGCGTGGGCGTCGACGAAGCCGGGATAGGCGGCCGCGCCCTTCAGGTCGATCTCGCGGGCGCCGGCGGCCAGCGCCCGGGCCTCCGACAGCGCGCCGACGAAGACGATGCGCTTGCCGCGCGTCAGCACCGCCTCGGCGCGCGGGGCGTCGTCGCGGCCGGTGTAGATCGGGCCGCCATGCAGCAGCAGGCCCGGCTCGGCGGCTCTGGCGACGGCCGGCGCCGCGCCGACGGCCGCCGCCGCGAGCAGGAAGCGACGGCGATGAAGGGCGGCGTCGGCCATGGGCGAGACTCCTTGCGGGGGCGGCCGATCCCGCCGTCAGTCGGCGGCGAGGGCCAGGGCGACCGCGCGCCGGGCGAGGACGGCGCTCGAATCGATCAGCGGGACGGGCAGGTCTTCCTGGCCGATGACCAGGGGAACCTCGGTGCAGGCGGCCACCATCACCTCGGCGCCCTGGTCGATCAAGGCCTCCGCGATGGCGCGCATCTCGTCGCGGGCGCCCTGGCCGACCTCGCCGAGCTTGACGCGGTAGAGCAGGGTCATGAACCGCTCGCGCAGCGCCCCCTCGGCGACCACCGGCTCGGCGCCGCGCTCGGCCAGGGCCCGCTGGTACAGTCCCGCCTCAAGGCAGCCCGCCGCCGCCAGCAGGCCGACGCGCCGGGCTGTCGGATGCTCGCGCCGCACGGCGTCGGCGGTTTCGGTGATGATGCTGACGAAGGGGATGGCCACCGCCCGGCGGATGTCGGCCTCGAAGGCGTGGGCGGTGTTGCACGCCATCACCAGCAGGTCGGCGCCGGCGCGCTCCAGGCCCCGGGCCATGTCGGCCAGCACCGGCCCCGGCGCCGCTTCTGGCGAAGGCGCGCCGCCGGCCAGGGCCAGGTTGCGGTCGGGCACGCCGGGGTTGCTGTCGATCAGCACGCGCAGGTGGTCCTGCTCGCGCGTCGCCGGGGTGGCGGCGATCAGCTTGGCGTAGAAGTCCAGCGTCGCCGCCGGGCCCATGCCGCCTATGACGCCGACGACGCGGCTCACGGCGTCTGCAGCACGGGCTGGTAGGCGTAGAGCGCGGGCGAGCCGCCGGTGTGCACGAACAGCACCGTCTCGCCGGCCTTGAAGGCGCCGCGCCGGATCAGGCCGATCAGGCCGGCGAACGCCTTGCCGGTATAGACCGGGTCGAGCAGCACGCCCTCCAGCCGGGCCAGCAGGCGCACGGCCTCGACCATCTCGTCGGTGGGCAGCGAGTAGCCGGGGCCCACCCACTCGTCGAGGGCGATCACGGCGTCGTCGGCCAGGGGCGCGCGGACGCCGAGCAGGGCCAGGGTGCTCTCGGTCAGGGCGCGGATGTTGGCTTCCTGCTCGGCGCGCGGGCGGCGGACGTTGATCCCGGTCAAGGGCAGGCCGGCGTTGGCGCCGACGAGGCCGGCCAGCAGGCCCGCATGGGTGCCGCCGCTGCCGCTGGCGCAGACCACGTGGTCGAGATCGAGCCCCAGGTCGAAGGTCTGGGCCAGCAGCTCCTCGGCGCAGGCGACGTAGCCGAGCGCGCCCAGGGGGTTGGAGCCGCCGCCGGGGATGACGTAGCCGCGCCGACCCTCGCGCTCCAGGTCGGCGGCGAGCGCGCGCATGGCCGCGTCGAGATCTGTCCCCGCCTCGACCACCGTCACCGCCTCGACGCCGAGCAGGTCGAACAGGAAGTTGTTGCCGCTGGCGTCGCGCCGATAACTGCCCGGCACGCGCTGTTCCAGGACCAGCCGGCACTTCAGCCCCTCGCGCACGGCGGCGGCCAGGGTCAGGCGGCAGTGGTTCGATTGCACCGCGCCGACGGTGATCAGGGTGTCGCAGCCCTTGGCCAGGGCGTCGGCGACCAGGAACTCCAGCTTGCGGGTCTTGTTGCCGCCGCCGGTCAGGCCGGTCTGGTCGTCCCGCTTGATGTAGATGTCCGGGCCGCCGAGATGGCGGCTCAGGCGTTCGAGGCGTTCGATCGGCGTGGGCGCGGGCGTGTAGCGGCGGCGCGGAAAGCGGGCGAGGTTCATCGAAGCTCCTGCCGGCCGCAGCCGGCCCAAGACGCGGCCGGACAGCGAGCGGCCAGGAGCGAGTTATAACGGCGCCGCGGCCGCCGGGAACCGTCCAGTCTCAGTTCTTCGACGATTGGTCCTTGGCGTCCTTGCGATCCTGCGCCGGGTCGTGCGCGGCCTTGGCCTGGGCGCGCTTGGCGGCCTCGGCCTGCTGCCGGGCCTGTTCGGCCTGAGCCTGAGCCTGGGCCTGCTGGGCGCGTTGCTGCTGTTCGGCCTGCCGCTGGGCCTGGGCTTGCTGGGCGCGCTGCTGCTGCTCGGCCTGCCGTTGCGCCTGGGCCTGTTGGAAGCGCTGCTGGTCGGCTTGATGCTGGGCCTGCATCTGCTGGGCGCGCTGCTGGTCGGCCTGGGCGCGCCGGGCGGCGTCGGCCTGGCGGCG